>NZ_JAMKFE010000050.1 GCF_023721835.1 Caldimonas mangrovi
ATGGCCCGTCTCCTTGACAAACATGCGGTCGCCCTCGGGCTCCGCCTTGTGGCTCGGCACACCCCAGGTGCGCAATCCACGGTAGTCCTGGAGGCGGGCCGCCTCAAGTCAAGCCATCTTGTCTAGGCAGCGGCGACCGCCAAGCGCACATGAACAATGCTCTTCAATCGACCGGAACAGTCGCCGTAGTTCTCTCCGCAGTCGAACGGCCATGCGTTTACCCGATTCCCGATGTATCGGAGTCGGAACTCGTGCTCGAGGGCGAAGTGTTCAAAGACTCCGGAGCGGGAGATTGGCTGGGCTTCTACGATTGGCTGAGAACGAAGACGGGCAATATCATTGGCGTTCGCTTGTGGGCTGACGAGGCCAGCCATCATCTTCGTGCTGCTGGAGGCTGTGTGAACGTGATCACGAACACAGAGTGTTTCCCTTTTGTAGTCTTCCTCGGTGACGAGCGGGAGTTCGTGGATGAGAACTCCTGCGATCAGGACTTCGGATCGAACATGCTGCTACTGAGTTCTGGCAAGTTCGCTCTGACCTTCAGCTCTCCGAGATGAACATGGCTGCTCATGCGAATGCAGTCATGCACATCGGAGAACCGCTGCCTAACCCTTCCGTCGAGCGGACACACAACGGCGGGCGGCGATTGCTAGCTCCGTCAGCATCGGCGGCGCCGTTGCGTGCCGCTCACGTCAATCGTTAGACGCCTCATGACGACCGATGCGCATCAACCGAACCGGCCGCGTCTGGCACGCTGTCTGCGCGTCGGCCTGGTCCTTACAGGTCTTGCCTCGGCTGTTGCGCTCGTTGCCATGGTTCAAAGA
>NZ_JAMKFE010000051.1 GCF_023721835.1 Caldimonas mangrovi
ACTTACACTGCCCATGCCCGCGCCGTAGCGGCGCTTCAGTTCAACAAGGTTTATCCCCCGCCATGCAGCCTTCGCCTGCTTCTTCTGCTTCGTCTCAGCGGCGGATAAACGCTATTCGTTAGGCGTCGAGGAGAGCCCAGTTGCGCGCCATAGCCGAGCTTGATTCCGTCGTAACGCTGAGCGTCGTGAGCGCCCAGGTGCTTGGCGAGTCTCGGGACGTCGTTCTACCTGTCGGTACCTTCGGTGCGGTTGTTCTTGTTCACGCCGTCGGCAATGCGGCAGCGGCGTTTGAAGTGGAGTCTCATCTTGGTGGTCTTTCGTATGCGTTGGCCACCGTCCCTGCCGAGCAAATCGCCTCCGCAGCGCAGGAAACTTAGCTATGTGGTCCGTGTTCTCGCTGGTCGTTCTCTTGCTCGTTGTTGTCCTGGTTGGCCGCTGGCTCTTTCGTCAGCGCAATCCGGCCGAAATCATGGCAGCGCGTGAGCGGATCAAGAAGCTGCGTAGAAGGAGCGAATAGCATGCGCGGCCTTAGTGTGCTAGTTCCGACGCCTAACCATTCCTTCGAGCGGACAGCCAACGGCGGGGCACGTTTGCGTGCTTGTGCTGACGCCAAGGCGCCGTTGTCTGCCGCTCAAGTCAAACGTTGATATGGCTTAACTCTGTCAACAGGGCGAGCCCGGCCCTCCGCGGACGCGGATGATGAACAGAAGCTCGATGCCGAACGGGGAACGCGACGGAGCCGGTTGCTGTTGCGACGGTTGATCAT
>NZ_JAMKFE010000052.1 GCF_023721835.1 Caldimonas mangrovi
CGATGCAACAAGGCCGTCTGTAGAGTGGCAGTCTGTTCTCTGTCTCGGCGCAACTTCGATATCTCGTCTATGCCGCAACGATCAATGCAGACCATCAAGCGATTGACTGTGGGGGGAGTCCCTGTAAGGGGTTAGGGCGCATGGTTGAGCAACCGCCTTTCTACCGCCTCACCAACAGCACACACGACATCATGGTGTGTCTCACACAGAAGCCAGCTCAGGTCTTTTGCGACCAGGTAGAACTCAAAACCGTAGCACTCACCGACAACCGCGATGGCATGACGAACCGTCGTTTCGTACACGGGGTAGTGCAGCAAGTGGTCTTCTTCAACTATGAACCACACTTGTTCGTCCGCGTTTGGCGCAACCTGAACCAAGTGGCGCCAACCATCACCGGCTGGAAAGTGCACCGACTCTCCGGAAGAGCGGAAGTCTTCCCACCACCACCGGCGGTCGCCTGAAGCGACAAAGCGCTCAAGCGCAGCACGAAAGACAGCCTCACTCTCCTCTGCCGGCAACTCGCGAAGCTCACTCGGCGAGAACGCAAGCGTCTCAGCGGCCCTGCGGATTTCATCAACGACTGTTTCCATTAACGGCCCTGCGCCCTAGACAAGATGGCTTGACTTGAGGCGGCCCGCCTCCAGGACTACCGTGGATTGCGCACCTGGGGTGTGCCGAGCCACAAGGCGGAGCCCGAGGGCGACCGCATGTTTGTCAAGGAGACGGGCCAT
>NZ_JAMKFE010000053.1 GCF_023721835.1 Caldimonas mangrovi
ATGGCCCGTCTCCTTGACAAACATGCGGTCGCCCTCGGGCTCCGCCTTGTGGCTCGGCACACCCCAGGTGCGCAATCCACGGTAGTCCTGGAGGCGGGCCGCCTCAAGTCAAGCCATCTTGTCTAGGCACCTGAACGGGGAACGCGCGTGCAAGAGTTTGAGGTTTGGGTTGATGTGGAGTGCCGCAGCGAAGGGCAAGGCGAAGTTGTGTGCGCGCTCTTCAGTCGAAAGTTGTTCTCGGTACGGCCAGTGGCGGGAGAGAGCCTGTCTTTCCACGCTCGCCAAGGAACTCAGCCCCAGTTCATGCTTACGGTCGCGTGCGGTGAAGTGCCGGCGAGTCACGTATCCGTAGAGATTGAGGATGTGTCGCACTACTGCACGCCTGGCGAACCTTTTAGGTCGTCGTTCCGATGCTCGCCATTGCTTGTTCCGTCACTCACTGATGCACGAGCAGCTGTTGCCTTTCTTAGTGAGCAACACGGGTTCGAAGTCGATCCTTACGGAGTCAATAAGCTTCAAGAGCCGGGGAGCGGCGGTGCCTAACCCCTTACAGGGACTCTACAGGGACTCCTCTCACAGTCAAGCACTTGATGGTCTGCATGGATCATTGCTGCATAGACGAGATATCGAAGTTGCGCCGAGACAGAGAACAGACTGCCACTCTACAGACGGCCTTGTTGCATCGA
>NZ_JAMKFE010000006.1 GCF_023721835.1 Caldimonas mangrovi
GGGCCTGGGCCTGAGCGGATGGGCGCAGGCGGGCGAGCTGGTGGTGGCGACAGTGAACAACGGCCACATGATCGAGATGCAGAAGCTGACGAAGCATTTCGAGGCGGCGAACCCGGGCACGACGGTGAAGTGGGTGACGCTGGAGGAGGGGGTGCTGCGGCAGCGTGTGACGACGGACATTGCCACCAAGGGCGGGCAGTTCGACATCATGACGATCGGCATGTACGAGACGCCGATCTGGGGCAAGCGCGGCTGGCTGGTGCCGATCAAGCCGGACGTGAACTACGCGCCGGAAGACCTGCTGCCGCCGATTGCGGCGGGGCTGTCGGTGAACAACACGCTGTATGCGGCGCCGTTCTACGGCGAGAGCTCGATGCTGATGTACCGCAAGGACCTGGTGGCCAAGGCAGGCCTGAGCATGCCGGACCAGCCGACGTGGGAGCAGGTGCGCGAGGTGGCGGCCAAGGTGCACGACCCGAAGGCGGGGGTGTACGGCATGTGCCTGCGCGGCAAGCCGGGCTGGGGCGACAACATGGCGCTGCTGACGACGATGGTGAACACCTTCGGCGGGCAGTGGTTCGACATGGAGTGGAAGCCGCAGCTGACCACGCAGCCGTGGAAGGACGCGATCACGTTCTATGTCGACCTGATGAAGAAGTACGGCCCGCCGGGGGCGTCGGCCAACAGCTTCAACGAGAACCTGGCGCTGTTCAACGAAGGCAAGTGCGGCATGTGGGTGGACGCGACGATCGCGGCGTCGTTCGTGAGCGACCCGAAGCAGAGCAAGGTGGCCGACAAGGTGGCGTTCGCGCAGGCGCCGGTGGCGGTGACGCCCAAGGGGGCGAACTGGCTGTGGGCGTGGGCGCTGGCGATTCCGGCGAGCTCGAAGAAGGTGGACGAGGCGCAGAAGTTCGTGCGCTGGGCGACGTCGCGCGAGTACATCCAGCTGGTGGCCAAGGAGTCGGGCTGGGCGCGGGTGCCGACCGGCACGCGGCGCTCGACGTACACCAACCCCGAGTTCTTGAAGGCGGCGGTGTTCGCGGAAGCCGAGCGCAAGGCGATCTTCTCGGCCAACCCGAACGACAGCACGAAGCCGAAGTCGCCGTATGTGGGCGTGCAGTTTGCGGCGATCCCGGAGTTCCAGGCGATCGGCGTGGCGGTGGGTCAGCAGATGGCCGCGGCGCTGTCGGGCAAGACCACCGTGGACAAGGCGCTCGCCGCCTCGCAGACCGTGGCCGAGCGTGAAATGAAGAAGGCGGGCTACTACAACAAGTAAGCCGCGCAGGGCGGCTCGCCGCTGCCCGTCCCAGCCACGCTGTTCAACCGCGCATTCGCGCGATCCAAGCCTCTGTCCGGCGGCCGGCACTTGCCGCCGGGCCCGTTCCCCAACACACGACTGTTCTCACGGCCGCCGATGGCGTCGCCGGTGGGTGCGCTCGTGCGTGCGGGTCGGCCTTTCCCAAGCGACGGGGGAAGCCCTCACACAGAAAAACCGTCGAAGTGCATACACCACCACATCGGAGAGACTCTCATGAAGACCATCGTTTCCACTGCCGTCGCCACGCTGCTGGCCGGTTTTGCCGCCGCTGCCGGTGCACAGGACGTGCAGCTCTACGGCCGTGTCGACCAGGGCTACCGCTACGACAGCGGCCGCCCGGGTGGCGCCAAGCACCACATCGTCGCCGGCTCGTTCAATGCGTTCGGCTTGAAGGGCGTGGAAGACCTGGGCGGCGGGCTGTCGGCCTTCTTCCACATCGAGCACCGCTTCGACGCAAGCACCGGCGTGGCCAACACGCCGTTCTGGGACGAGATTTCCGTCGTCGGGCTGCGCGGCGGCTTCGGCGAGATCAAGCTCGGCCGCCAGGGCGGGCCGTTCGGTGCGGCCCCGGACCCGGACGCTTTCGGCGGTGATACCGTGGGCGGCCGCGGCGAGCGCAAGGCTGGCGCCGACGACAAGTACAACAACGGCATCGTCTATGGCACGCCCGACTTCAACGGCTTCAGCGCGGCGGTGGGGGCTTCGCTGTCCGAGGGCGCCCCGGGGCTGAAGACCGGCCTCAGCGGCGTGCTGAAGTACGCCGCCGGCCCCTTGACCGCTGCCGTGTCCTTCGCGCGCCGTGCCAACCGCGACCAGGCGTGGGCGCTGGGCGGCACCTACGACTTCGGCGTTGCGAAGGCCCTGCTGGCAGTGGCTCACAACGACGGCGACCACAGCGACGTCGAACGCAGCACCTTCGACCTCGGTGCCATCGTGCCGATGGGCCCGGGCTCGCTGCGCGCGAAGTTCAACCACGACAAGATCGACACCGCGGGCGACGACGTGAAGACGAAAAACCTGGGTGTCGGCTATTGGTATGACATGAGCAAGCGCACGGTGCTGTACACCGACCTCGGCGTGGAGAAGACCGATGGCAGCAAGCGCGTGAACCGCTTCGATGCCGGCATCCGGCACAACTTCTGATCGGGCGAGAGGGGAGAGCGAACCGCCCGGCCGGGGCCGGGCGGCTTGAAGAGGTCGCATCCGCGGCCTTTTTTTTGGTTCACCGGCGCGCCGCCGGCCGCCCGCCCAGGCCTGAACCATGGGTGCGTGCGAGCGCAGGGGTTGCGCCGGACGCCGGTATCCACATGTACCAGGATTGCCCGTATCCGGGGAATTCCTAGCCGAACCCGGCAAAAAAGTACCGGTCTGTGCGCGATCGATATCGGCGGTCCCGGGGGGTGACAGATATCTTTATGCCTACCGACAACGTGATCGGATGCCGTTCCAAACAGAGGAGACACGCATGAAACGCAAATCAATGACTGCGTTGGCGCTGGGCCTGGGCCTGAGCGGATGGGCGCAGGCGGGCGAGCTGGTGGTGGCGACAGTGAACAACGGCCACATGATCGAGATGCAGAAGCTGACGAAGCATTTCGAGGCGGCGAACCCGGGCACGACGGTGAAGTGGGTGACGCTGGAGGAGGGGGTGCTGCGGCAGCGTGTGACGACGGACATTGCCACCAAGGGCGGGCAGTTCGACATCATGACGATCGGCATGTACGAGACGCCGATCTGGGGCAAGCGCGGCTGGCTGGTGCCGATCAAGCCGGACGTGAACTACGCGCCGGAAGACCTGCTGCCGCCGATTGCGGCGGGGCTGTCGGTGAACAACACGCTGTATGCGGCGCCGTTCTACGGCGAGAGCTCGATGCTGATGTACCGCAAGGACCTGGTGGCCAAGGCAGGCCTGAGCATGCCGGACCAGCCGACGTGGGAGCAGGTGCGCGAGGTGGCGGCCAAGGTGCACGACCCGAAGGCGGGGGTGTACGGCATGTGCCTGCGCGGCAAGCCGGGCTGGGGCGACAACATGGCGCTGCTGACGACGATGGTGAACACCTTCGGCGGGCAGTGGTTCGACATGGAGTGGAAGCCGCAGCTGACCACGCAGCCGTGGAAGGACGCGATCACGTTCTATGTCGACCTGATGAAGAAGTACGGCCCGCCGGGGGCGTCGGCCAACAGCTTCAACGAGAACCTGGCGCTGTTCAACGAAGGCAAGTGCGGCATGTGGGTGGACGCGACGATCGCGGCGTCGTTCGTGAGCGACCCGAAGCAGAGCAAGGTGGCCGACAAGGTGGCGTTCGCGCAGGCGCCGGTGGCGGTGACGCCCAAGGGGGCGAACTGGCTGTGGGCGTGGGCGCTGGCGATTCCGGCGAGCTCGAAGAAGGTGGACGAGGCGCAGAAGTTCGTGCGCTGGGCGACGTCGCGCGAGTACATCCAGCTGGTGGCCAAGGAGTCGGGCTGGGCGCGGGTGCCGACCGGCACGCGGCGCTCGACGTACACCAACCCCGAGTTCTTGAAGGCGGCGGTGTTCGCGGAAGCCGAGCGCAAGGCGATCTTCTCGGCCAACCCGAACGACAGCACGAAGCCGAAGTCGCCGTATGTGGGCGTGCAGTTTGCGGCGATCCCGGAGTTCCAGGCGATCGGCGTGGCGGTGGGTCAGCAGATGGCCGCGGCGCTGTCGGGCAAGACCACCGTGGACAAGGCGCTCGCCGCCTCGCAGACCGTGGCCGAGCGTGAAATGAAGAAGGCGGGCTACTACAAATGAGCACCATCGTCACCGCCACACCGGTGACGCCAGCGGCCGAAGCGGAGGGCGCCGCGCCCTCCCGCCGCCCGGCCTCCGGCGCCAGCCGCCTGCTGCCTCGCCTGCTGTTGTCGCCGGCCGTCGTCACGCTGCTGCTGTGGATGCTGGTGCCGCTGCTGATGACGGTGTATTTCTCCACCGTCCGCTACAACCTGCTGAACCCCGGCGACAAACCCTTCGTCGGGCTCGAGAACTTCGAATACTTCGTCACCGACCCTGCCTTCGGCTCGGCGGTATTCAACACCATCGCGCTGCTCGGCTCGGTGATCGTGATCACGCTGGTGCTGGGCGTGGCGCTCGCGCTGCTGGTCAACGAGCCGTTCCCCGGCCGCGGCATCGTGCGCGTGCTGCTGATCTCGCCCTTCTTCGTGATGCCCACGGTCAATGCACTGCTGTGGAAGCACATGATGATGAACCCGATCTACGGCGTGCTGGCGCAGGTGGCCCGCTTCTTCGGGTTGGAGCCGGTGGACTGGCTCACCGACCTGCCGCTGTTCTCGATCATCGTGATGATCTCGTGGCAGTGGTTGCCGTTCGCCTGCCTGATCTTCATCACCTCGCTGCAGTCGCTCGACCGCGAACAGATGGAAGCGGCCCGCATGGACGGCGCCAACGCGCTGCAGCGCTTCTGGTACCTGGTGCTGCCGCACCTGGGGCGGCCGATGGCGGTGGTCGTGATGATCGAGATGATCTTCCTGATGAGCGTGTTCGCCGAGATCTACACGACGACCAGCGGCGGCCCGGGATACGCGAGCACCAACGTCGCCTTCCTGATCTTCACGCAGGCGCTGATGAACTTCGACGTCGGCGTGGCGTCGGCCGGTGCACTGTTCGCGGTGGTGCTGGCCAACATCGCAGCCGTCTTCCTGATCCGCATGGTCGGCAAAAACCTGGACCGGTGAGGCCCGCATGACCCACACCCCACCTATCACCCTGATCGCGCGCACCATCGCGGCCTGGAGCGCCACGCTGCTGCTGTTCTTTCCGCTGCTGTGGATGCTGCTGACCGCGTTCAAGACCGAGATGCAGGCCATCTCCATCCCGCCGGAGCTCTTCTTCACGCCCACGCTGGAGAGCTTTGCCGAGGTGAACCTGCGCAGCGACTACGCGCTGTATGCACGCAACTCGCTGATCACCAGCGTGGTGTCGACGCTGCTGGGGCTGCTGATCGCCGCGCCCGCGGCGTATTCGATGGCCTTCTTCCGCACCCGGCACACCAAGGACCTGCTGATGTGGATGCTGTCGACCAAGATGATGCCGGCGGTCGGCGCACTGGTGCCGATCTACGTGCTGTCGCAGTGGAGCGGCCTGCTCGACACGCTGACCGGCCTGACCATCGTCTTCACGCTGTCCAACCTGCCCATCATGGTGTGGATGCTGTACTCGTGCTTCAAGGACATCCCCAACGACATCCTCGAAGCCGCGCGCATGGACGGTGCCAATGTGTGGCACGAGTTCCGCCACGTCGTGCTGCCGCTGTCGGTCGGCGGCTTTGCGTCCACCGGGCTGTTGTGCCTGGTGCTGGCCTGGAACGAGGCGTTCTGGTCGCTCAACCTCACGTCGGCACAAGCCGGCACGCTGGCCGCGCTGATCGCGTCGTACTCCAGCCCCGAAGGCCTGTTCTGGGCCAAGTTGTCCGCCGCCTCGGTGCTGGCGATCGCGCCCATCGTCGTGTTCGGCTGGTTCAGCCAGAAGCAGCTGGTGCAGGGTTTGACCTTCGGCGCCGTGAAGTGACGCGCCTCGTATACGGAGACATCAACATGGCTTTCCTTCAACTGCGCGGCGTCGAGAAGTTCTTCGGCCCGCACCGCGCGATCAAGGGCGTGGACCTGTCCATCGAGCCCGGCGAGTTCATCGTGTTCGTCGGACCCTCGGGTTGCGGCAAGTCGACGCTGCTGCGCCTGATCGCCGGTCTGGAGCACATCGACGGCGGCAGCCTGCACCTCGACGGGCGCGACATCACGCGGCTGCCATCGGCCAAACGCGACCTGGCGATGGTGTTCCAGTCATATGCGCTGTACCCGCACATGAGCGTGTTCGACAACATGTCGTTCGCACTGAAGCTCGCCGGGGTCGACAAGGCCACCATCAAGGACAAGGTCGAGCACGCCGCCAAGACACTGAATCTCGAGCGCTACCTGCACCGCACCCCGCGCGAGCTGTCGGGCGGGCAGCGCCAGCGCGTCGCGATCGGCCGCGCCATCGTGCGCTCGCCGAAAGTGTTCCTGTTCGACGAGCCGCTGTCCAACCTCGACGCCGCGCTGCGCGGGCAGACGCGCGTCGAAATCGCCAAGCTGCACCGCGAGCTGGGCGCCACCACCATCTATGTGACGCACGACCAGGTCGAGGCGATGACGCTGGCCGACCGCGTCGTGGTGCTGCGCGACGGCGCCATCGAGCAGGTCGGCTCGCCGCTGGAGCTGTACGACCGGCCGGCCAACCAGTTCGTCGCCCAGTTCATCGGCACGCCGCAGATGAACCTGCTGGCGGCCGAGGCCGTGCCGCAGTTCGGCACCGACGGTGGATCGCGGGTGCCGCCCGGCGGTTCTGTCGGCGTGCGGCCCGAAGCCGTGTTCGTGCGCCCGCGCGGCGCCGGCCGGCTGCAGGCCCGCGTCGAGCTGGTCGAGGCACTCGGCGCCGACACCTTGATCCACGCCGAAGCCGGTGGCGTGCAGCTGATTGCACGCCAGAGCGAGCGCACGCAGCTGCGCCCCGGCGACGAGATCGGCGTGGACATCGACGCCTCGGCGCTGCATTTCTTCGACCGGGACGGCCGCGCGCTGCGCCCGGCCGTGTGACCCCTACACCTGCTTGCGCGATGTCATCTTCCAACACCGCCATTTCGCTCTTGCCCGACCGGCTCGTGATGCTGCACCTGGGGCTGGGCTCCTTTCACCGCGCGCACCAGGCGGTCTACCTGCACCGGCTCATCGCCAGCGGCGACGAACGCTGGGTGCTGGCAGGCGGCAACCTGCGCCCCGACATGGCCGACACGCTGACCGCGCTGGCGGGGCAAGGCGGTCGCTACACGCTGGAGACCGTCACCCCCGACGGCACCCGCGACTATGAATGGATCACGTCGATCCGCCACGTGCTGCCCTACGAGCCGTCGCTGGCCGGGCTGATCGACGTCGGTGCCGACCCGCGCACCCGCATCATCTCGTTCACGGTGACCGAGGGCGGCTACTACCTCGACGGGCGGAACCGGCTCGACCTGTCCAACGCCGAACTTGCGTCTGACCTCGACGGGCGCACGCAGCAGACCGTCTACGGCGGGGTGGCGGCGATCCTGCGCGAGCGCATGCGCCGCGACGCCGGCCCGGTGAGCCTGCTGAACTGCGACAACCTGCGCCACAACGGCGAGCGTTTCCGCGCCGGCCTGCTCGAATTCCTGGAGCGGCGCGACGAGCCCGGGCTGCTCGACTGGGTGGCGGCGCACACCACCTGCCCGAACGGCATGGTCGACCGCATCACGCCGCGGCCGTCGCCCGACGTTGCCGAGCGGGTGCGGCTGGTCACCGGCCGGCACGACGCGGTGCCGGTGATGGGCGAAAGCTTCATCCAGTGGGTGATCGAGGACGACTTCTGTGCCGGCCGCCCGGCCTGGGAGACGGTGGGCGTCCAGATGGTGGCGTCGGTGCAGCCTTACGAAGAGGCCAAGATCCGCATCCTCAACGGCACGCACAGCTGCATCGCATGGGCCGGCACGCTGGCGGGCTGTCACTTCATCCATGAGGGCCTGAGCGTGCCGGCGATCCGCCGCATGGCGATGGACTACGTGACCGACGACGTGATCCCGTGCCTGCACTCCCCCGAGAGTCCCAGCCCGATCGACCTCGCGGCGTACCGCGACACCGTGCTGGCGCGCTTCGGCAACGCTGCGATCCGCGACACCAACCAGCGCGTCGCGATGGACGGCTACTCCAAGATCCCGGGGTTCATCGCGCCCACCGTGCGCGAGCGCCTGGCGGCCGGGCAGCCGATCGCGGGCGTCGCGCGGCTGCCGGCGCTGTTTCTCGCCTTCCTGCAGCGCTGGCACCGGGACGAGCTGCCCTATGCCTACCAGGACCAGGGCATGGACCCGGCGGCGGCCCGCGCCATCTGCGCGAGCGCCGACCCGGTCGCGGCGCTGTGCGCCGACCCGGTGCTGTGGCACGAACTGGCGGGCGATGCCCGACTGACCGCAGCGGTGCGTGGCGCGTTCGACGAAGTGCACACGACATTTGCAGGAGCATTGCATGGCTGACAGCCAGAGATTGAAGGACCGTCACGCGCTGATCACCGGCGCCGCAGGAGGCATCGGCCTGGCGGTGCTGGAGGCCTATCTGCGCGAGGGCGCCCGGTGCACCGCGGCCGACCTGCCGAGCGAGCCACACCCGGCGATCGCCGGCCTGATCGAGCGCTACCCGGCACAACTGCACTATGTGAGTGCCAACGTCTCGCTCGGCGAGTCGATCGACGCGATGATGGCCGCTGCACGCGGGCGTTTCGGGCCGGTCGCGGTGCTCTTCAACAACGCCGCCATCTTCGACATGGCGCCGCTGCTGGAGTCCGACGAGCGCATGTACGAGCGGCTGTTCGACGTCAACGTCAAGGGCATGTTCTTCGTGATGCAGGCCGTGCTGCGGCAGATGATCGAGGCCGACCTCAAGGGCAGCGTGATCAACCTGGCCTCGCAGGCCGGGCGCCGCGGCGAGGCGCTGGTGTCGCACTATTGCGCCAGCAAGGCGGCGGTGATCAGCTACACGCAGTCGGCGGCGCTGGCGATGGCGCCCTACGGCATCCGCGTCAACGGCATCGCGCCGGGCGTGGTCGACACGCCGATGTGGGACCAGGTCGATGCGCTGTTCGCGCGCTACGAACGGCTGGCGCCGGGCGAGAAGAAGGTGGCGGTTGGCAAGGCCGTGCCGCTCGGCTACATGGGCCGGCCGGCCGACATGGCCGGCGCGGCGGTGTTTCTCGCGAGCGACGAGGCTTCGTACATTACCGCACAGACATTGAACGTCGATGGCGGTAGTGTGATGAGCTGAACCGAACGACATCAAGGACCGGCAGGAGCGGGCACATGAACCTTCATCGTCCTCGCGCCCCCGAGCTCGAACACGAGCTGGCACGCAACCCCCAGCTCGGCTATGAGCCGCAGGGCAGCTTCGGCAGCGTGCGCTGCCTCGAACACGGGTTTCCGAACCAGCTGGTGCGCTGGCACTACCATGAGGAGTACGAGCTGCACCTCATCGTCGCGACGCGCGGCAAGGTGTTCGTCGGTGACTACATCGGGCATTTCGAGCCCGGCCACCTGGTGCTGACCGGCCCACGCCTGCCGCACAACTGGATCTCCACCGACACGCCCGCGGAAGGCGTGCCGCTGCGCGACGTGGTGCTGCAGTTCCCCGACGCGCCGATCCGCGACGCCACCGACACGCTGCCCGAGCTGCGCGACGTGCTGCCGATGTTCGAGCGCGCCCGCTACGGCGTCGAGTTCTTCGGCATGAGCCAGCAGGTGCGCGAGCGTTTCCAGCGCATCAAGGAAAGCCACGGCGTGAAGCGGCTGGGTCGCTTCCTCGAGCTGCTCGGCGAACTGGCGAGCTGCACCGACTACCGCCTGCTGTCGACCGTGCAGCTGCAGAGCACCGAGGACGACTCGACGCTCGCGCGCATCAGCAGCATCGTCGACTACATCACCGAGCACTGCACCGAGCCGCTGTCGCTGCCCGAGGTCAGCGCGCGCGTCGGCATGACGCCCAGCCAGTTCTCGCGCTTCTTCAGCCGCGCCACCGGCAACACCTTCACCGACTTCGTCAACCGGCTGCGCATCAACAAGGCCTGCCAGCTGCTGATGGAGACCGACCGCTACATCACCAACGTGTGCTACGACGTCGGCTTCAACAACGTCGCCAACTTCAACCGCCGCTTCCTGCAGATCAAAGGGGTGACGCCGAAAGAGTTCAGGCGCCAGGCCGAAGCACGCTTCGGCCAGCCGGCCTGACGCGCGTCGGCCGGCCGCACCTCACTTCGCAGCGGCTTGGCCGCCGGCCTGCCGCATTTCGGCCTCGGCCATCTTCTGCGCCGCCGAGAGCGCCTCGTCGACCGACATCTGCCCCTCCAGTGCCGCGCCGATGCGCCGGCCGGTCTCGTTGCCGATGGCCTGGAACTCCGGGATCGACGCGAACTGCACGCCGACGTAGGGGGACTTCGGCAGCGTGCTGTTGCCGGGGTCGGTGAAGGCGATCGCCATCGCTTCGTGGAAGGCGAAGCCGGCTGCCTGCAGGAACTCGGGGCGCTTGTAGGTCGAGGTGCGCGTGCCGGTCGGGATGCGCGCCCAGCCATCGGTGCGCGCGACGAGTTCGATGTATTCGCGCGACGTGGCCCAGTTGACGAAGCGTTGCGCCGCGTCCGCCCGGGTGGTGCCGGCCGGTATGGCCAGGGACCAGGCCCACAGCCAGCTCGCACCCTTGGGCGTCACGGCCGTGGGCGCCTGCGCGAACGCCACCTTGTCGGCCACCTTGCTCTGCTTCGGATCGCTGACGAACGACGCAGCAATGGTGGCGTCGATCCACATGCCGCATTTGCCGGCGTTGAACAGCGCGAGGTTCTCGTTGAAGCTGTGGTGTGCCGGCTGCGGTGGGCCGTAGTTCTTCAGCAGGTCGACGTAGAAACCGATGGCGCGCTTCCACGGTTCGCTGTCGATGCGAGGGCGCCACGACATGTCGAACCACTGCCCGCCGAAGGTGTTCACCATCGTCGTCAGCAGCGCCATGTTGTCGCCCCAGCCCGGCTTGCCGCGCAGGCAGATGCCGTAGACGCCGGCAGCCGGGTCGTGCAGCTTGGCCGCCACCTTTTTCACCTCGTCCCAGGTCGGCTGGTAGGACAGCGCGGCGCCGGCCTTGTGCAGCAGGTCGCGGCGGTACATCAGCATCGAGCTTTCGCCGTAGAAGGGGGCGGCGTAGAGCTTGCCGTCCAGCGACAAGCCCTTGCGCATCGCCGGCAGCAGGTCCCCGGCGTCGTATCGGTCGTCGGGTTGGAACGGGCGCAACCAGCCCTTGCGCGCCCAGATCGGCACTTCGTACATGCCGATGGTGACGACGTCGTACCGGCCGCCCTTGCCGGCGATGTCGGCGCTGACCTGCTCGCGCAGGTCGCCTTCGCTCAGCGTGACCCACTTCACCCGGATGCCCGGGTTTGCTTTCTCGAAGTGCGGCGTCAACGCCTGCATCCGGATCATGTGGCCGTTGTCGACCGTGGCGATCGAAAGTTCGACGGCACCCGCGCCCGGCGGGACCAGCAGCGCGGCGCCCAGCGCCCAGGGGTGGAGCTTCATGCCTGTCTCCTCCTCTTTCTCGAGAGGTACTACGGGGAGACGAAGTTACGCCGGTGCCGGCTGTTGCAGTGATACGCGCTGCAGCCAAGTTCCACCTTCTATTGCGATGAAGCCGCGGGGTTCCACCGAAGGGGGCACCCGGGGGGAGCGCCGTCAGCGTCGACGCGGCGGCGCGGCGCGTCGAGGGCTGCCGCGGTAGGCGCGCCACAGCTTGCCGGCCAGGCCGGAGGTGATCGCGAAGACGAGAAGTTTGCGCATGAACATGGAGGGTTCTCCTTGAGGATGGCGACAGGCTGCCACGGGCACGCGCCGGACGATGTCGGCCCCCCGGACGGCAGGGTGTCGGCGCCGGACGACGCAGGGCAGCAGGGACAAGCGCGTGTGCGGGCCGCCACGCTGGTATCGTCGCTGCATGCCTCGCGCTTCACTTCTCCTGGGGCTGGCGGCCGCGCTGCTGAGCGGCGCCGGCGCAGCCGCTGCACAACCTGCCGGGGCCCGGGTGCCCGACACCATCGCCGAGCGGGTGCGTGCCTGCACCGTGTGCCACGGCAAGGAAGGCCGGGCCACCAACGAAGGCTATTTCCCGCGCATCGCCGGCAAGCCCGCCGGCTACCTCTACCAGCAACTGCTCAATTTCCGCGAGGGCCGGCGCCATTACGCGCTGATGACCTACCTGGTCGAGCACCTGAGCGACGACTACCTGATGGAGATCGCGCAGTACTTTTCTGCGCTGGACCTTCCCTATCCGCCGCCGCAAACCGTGGCCGCCGCACCCGAGGTGCTCGCACGCGGCGAAGCGCTGGTGTTGCGCGGAGACCCGGCGCGCCGGCTGCCGGCGTGTGTCCAGTGTCACGGCGAGGCGCTGATGGGCGTGAGCCCGGCGGTCCCCGGCCTGCTCGGCCTGCCGCGCGACTACCTCAACGGCCAGTTGGGCGCTTGGAAGACCGGGCAGCGCCGCGCCGCCGCACCGGATTGCATGGCGAAGATCGCCGCGGCGCTGACGCCCGACGAGATCGCCTCGGTCTCGACGTGGCTGTCGTCGCAGCCGGTGCGTGCAGGTGCCAAGCCGGCCGGCGCTCTGCCGGGCCGGTTGCCGATGCCTTGCGGTGGCGTGTCCACCGAGGAGGCGGCGCGATGAAGCGGCGCTGGCGCCATGCACTGATCGGCGTGCTGGCGGTGTGCGTGCTGGCTGCGGCGGCTGTCTGGGCGCTCAACCAGCGCGACGAGTCGCCGGTGCGCGAGCACCAGCGTTTCGCGCCGACGCCGGCGCAGATCGAACGCGGCCGCTATCTGGCAAGCGCCGGCAACTGCGTCGCCTGCCACACCGCGCGCGGCGGTGCCGAATACGCTGGCGGGCGCGGCATCGACACGCCGTTCGGCACCCTCTATGCCAGCAACCTGACGCCGGACGCCGACACCGGCCTGGGCCGCTGGACGCCCGACCACTTCTGGCGCGCGCTGCACAACGGGCGCTCGCGCGACGGGCGCCTGTTGTACCCGGCTTTTCCGTACCCCAACTACACGCAGGTCACCCGCGAGGACGCCGACGCGCTGTTCGCCTTCTTGCTGAGCCTGCCGCCGGTGGCCCAGGAAAACCGGCCGCATGCGCTGCGCTTCCCGTACAACCTGCAGGCGTCGCTGGCCGTCTGGCGGGCCTTGTTCTTCTCGCCCGGCGAGTTCGAGCCGCAGCCCGGCAAAACGGCTGCCTGGAACCGTGGGGCCTATCTGGTGCGAGGCCTCGGCCACTGCACGGCCTGCCACGGTGCACGCAACCTGTTCGGTGCGATCGGCGGTGGGCTGGAACTCGGCGGCGGGCTGATTCCGATGCAGAACTGGTATGCACCGTCGCTCGCGGCCGCGCAGGAAGCGAGCGTCGCGGCCTGGGACGCCGCCCACGTCGCACAGCTGTTGAAGACCGGCGTCTCGCCGCAGGCGTCGGTGATGGGGCCGATGGCCGAAGTGGTGTTTCGCAGCACGCAGCATCTGAGCGACGCCGACGCGCAGGCGATGGCCGTGTTCCTGAAAGACCTGCCGCAGGCGCCGCCACCCGAGCCGCGCGACGAGCCCATCGTGCGCGACCGGGAGCAGATGTCACGCGGCGGCAAGCTCTACGAGCAGCACTGCGCGCAGTGCCATGGCGAGTCGGGCGAAGGCGCCGCCGGTGCCTACCCGCGGCTGGCCGGCAACCGCGCGGTGACGATGGCCGTGCCCGCCAACCTGATCCGCGTGGTGCTCAGTGGTGGGTACCCGCCAGCGACGACGGGCAACCCGCGGCCCTACGGCATGCCGCCGTTCAGCCAGGTGTTGAACGACGCCGACGTGGCCGCGGTCGTCACCTACGTGCGCGGGGCCTGGGGCAACGACGCCGAACCGGTGTCGCACTTCGACGTCTACCGGAACCGGCGCGGCGCGGCGAATTGAGGCGCTCAAGCCGCCGCGAGCATCGAGCCGCGGCACTCGGCGGCTCCGCAGCAGCACACGAACGCCGACGGTTCCGGCGCCTCGGCGTCGAGCGAATAGTCGAGGAACAGCTCCTCGCCGGGCTCGATATCGTGCAGCGTCTCGATGCAGATCACCGGGACGCCGTCGTCGCCGTCGACCTCGTAGGCCGCGCAGTTCGGTGCACAGGAGTGATTGATGTGCTGCGTCGCGTTGCCGCCTTCGGAGCCGTCGATCAGCGAGCCGTCGGACAGGCCGAAGACGTAGGTCAGCGACTGGTTCCAGCGGCGTGATTTCGCCTCGGCTTCCGAGTAGCGCCGCCCTTCGTAGGTGCCGATCACGCGGCCGGCGGGCAGGGGGCGCAGCGCGAAGACACCGAGGCCGTGCACCGGGCTGTTGCGCACTTGAACGTGGTGGAGCAGGGTGGCCGGAGCGGTCGCCGGTTCGGCCTGGAATGCTTGCGTCGTCATCGAGGATGCGGTGGGGGAAAGGCGCGCATTCTCGCTGCGCCTCGCAGGCGTGGCGCAGGTATCCCTACAAAGTTTCGGGCACCATGCCGGGGCAGTGCGCTGCAACCGCGCAGCGCCGGCCTTACCATCGCGGCGGACCGACTTTCCCGCACGAGGCAGGCATGCAAACACCGTCACCCCCAGGGCCGCGCGACGGCCGCCGCTGGAAGATCGCCGTGATGGGCGCCGGCGCCGTCGGCTGCTACTACGGCGGCATGCTCGCGCGCGCCGGTCACGAGGTGGTGCTGATCGGCCGGCCCGAGCACGTGCAGGCGATCGAGCGCGAGGGCCTGCGCCTGGAGACACGTGCCTTCGACGAACGCGTGCGGCTGGCGGCAAGTACCGAGGCGAGCGCCGTGCAAGGTGCGCACCTGGTGCTGTTCTGCGTGAAGTCCACCGACACCGAAGCCGCGGGTGAGCAGATGAAGCGCAGCCTCGCCCCTGACGCCTTGCTGCTCAGCCTGCAGAACGGTGTCGACAACGCCGACCGCTTGCGCGCGGTGGTCACGCAGGAAGTGGCCGCCGCGGTCGTCTACGTCGCCACCGAGATGGCCGGTCCCGGGCATGTCAGGCATCACGGTCGCGGCGAACTGGTGATCGAGCCGTCCAGCACCGGTGCGGCGGTCGCGCAGATGCTGGCCGGCGCCGGTGTGCCGACCGAGATTTCGGACAACGTGCGCGGCTCGCTGTGGGCCAAGCTGGTCCTCAACTGCGCCTACAACGCGCTGTCGGCGGTTTCGCAGCTGCCGTATGGCCGTCTGGTGCAGGGCGATGGCGTCGAGGCGGTGATGCACGACGTGGTGGCCGAATGCCTCGCCGTGGCCCGTGCCGACGGCGTGCAGGTGCCCGGCGAGGTTGCCGTGGCGGTGCGCCGTATCGCCGAGACCATGCCGGCGCAATACTCGTCGACCGCGCAAGACCTGGCGCGCGGCAAACGCACCGAAATCGACCATTTGAACGGCCTGGTGGTACGACGCGGCGAGGCGCTCGGCGTGCCGACGCCGGCCAACCGCGTGCTGTACACGCTGGTGAAGCTGATCGAAGGCAAGCAGGCGTCAGCGTGAGCGTGCCGCCGCGGCGGCGGGCGAGGACTTTTTACACCGCGGTGTAGCCCCTACCGCCCTTCGCACCTGGCCCGGGGCCGGGCCACCTTTGCGGACTGGGCACAGGTGTTGCCGTTGTCCATGCATGCAGGCGCCGTCTACTCTGTTCAAGCGTGAAGGGGGCCGGGCCGGCCGCCACGGCACCGGCGAGCGTCCGACGGGCGCATGGACCGCACGCCAGCAGGTCCAGCCGGCCGTGCTGGCGCTGCCGCACGGTGGCGTGCCGGCGGCCCATGAGGCCGATTTTCGGCCTGCGTTCTCGGCGGCCGCGCCCGCGCGGCGGGAGTGAGCGGGTGGGGCGCCAGTTGCAGGAAGAAGTGCTGATCCCGCCCGAAGGTCTGGCCGGGGTGCTGGCCGTGCCGGAAGGCGCGCGTGGCCTGGTGGCCTTCGCCCACGGCAGCGGCAGCGGCCGCATGAGCCCGCGCAACCGGCATGTGGCCGCCGAGCTGCAGCGCGCGCATTTTGCGACCTTGCTGCTCGACCTGCTGACGCCCGACGAGGAGCGTCGGCGCGAGAACGTGTTCGACATCACCTTGCTGGCGGCACGGCTCGGCAGCGCGACGAGATGGGCGCGCACCGACGAGCGCACGGCACCGCTGGCTGTCGCCTACTTCGGTGCCAGCACCGGGGCTGCGGCGGCCCTCGTCGCGGCGGCTCACGGCGAGAACGGCGCTGCCGCGGTCGTGTCGCGCGGCGGGCGGCCTGACCTGGCCGGCCCGGCACTGTCCAAGGTGCGGGCGCCGACACTGCTGATCGTGGGCCGCCTCGACGCGCCCGTGATCCCGCTGAACCGGCAGGCCTACGACCAGCTGCGGTGCGAGAAGGAGCTGTCGATCGTCGAGGGCGCAGGGCATCTGTTCGAGGAGGCCGGGACGCTGGACGCGGTGGTGCGGCTGGCCGCGGCCTGGTTCGAGCGCTTCGTGCCGGCGGCGTCGGCGCGACGCGACGAATAGGCCTGGCGTCGACGGGCGCCAGCGTCGATCACTGTCACTGACAGGCCCAGGAAGGAGAACCTCATGAGAGATCTGTTTTCGACCCTTGCCGCACTCGCTGCGGGTGCCGCCGCGATGTATTACCTCGACCCGCAGATGGGCCGCCGCCGCAGGGCCGTCGCGCGGGACCGCTTGGTCTCGGTCTCGCACGATGCCGGTGACTTTGCACAGGCCAAGGGCCGGCGCGCGGGCGACCGGCTCAAGGGCGCGTGGGCGCAGATCGCCGGTTCGTCGGCGCCGAGCAGCGATGCCCAGTTGCGCGAGCGCATTCGTTCCCGTCTGGGCCGCACCATCAGCCATCCGCGAGCGGTGCAGGTGGATGTCGTCGGCGGGCAGGTGTGTCTGCGCGGCGATCTCCTGGCGCAGGAACTCGACGACCTGCTGACGACGGTATCGGGGATGCGGGGCGTGCGCGGCATCGACAACCAGCTGTCGGCGCATGCGTCGGCGCAAGGCATCTCGCAGTTGCAGGGCAGCGGCCGCGCGCCGCGCGGCAGCAGTGCCAGGGGCGCGGCACTGCCGCTGGTGGCTCTGGCGGCACCGGTGGCCGCTGTCGCGTTGCTCGCGGCTGCCCGCAGGCCGGGCCGCCCCTACGACCTGCCCTGAGCCGGCCGTGCCGGCGCTCCTTCGACACCCTGGGCACGGCATGCCTGGGCGGCACTCATGCGCCGTGCACCTGCCGGTGCAGATCGCGGATCTCGGCGTGCGCGTCCTCGAGCGTGGCCGCCATCGCATGCTGCGCCAGCGGGTCGTTCCCGGCCAGTTCCAGCGCGTCGCGGCTGATCCGTTCCAGTTCGTCCAGGGTGCGGCTCAACTGTGCATTGCCGCCGCCCAGCAGGTGGACCGAGCGCAGGCGGTGCGCGCATTCGGTCAGCCGTTGCACGCCGTCGGCCACAGGAGGCGGAATGCCCGGCTCGTCGCACGCAGCGCGTGCCACCTCGACCATTCCCTCGATCTCGGATATGCGGGCATAGACCTCGGTATCGACGTTCATTCGTGCGGCTCCCGTCGCAACATGCAGCACTCGAGATGCGGGCCAATATCGTGCCGGGCGCGGCGCTGCCCGGCAACGGGCGTGCTACTTGCAAAAGGGGCATGCGATCGCGCCCGACGCGAGGAGCGGCTTTGAGCGCTCGCCAGGATCTGGGCCTGCACGATCATTGGCACGGCTTTGGCGCCGAGGCCTTCCCCGCTACCAGCTGGTGCGTACACGAAGGCGTGTTCGAGGCCGTCCCCGAGGCACCGCGGGTCGACCTGGTGTCGCGTGCCTGCTATGGCGACTTCACGTTCGAGTTCGAATGGGCGCTGCCGGCCGGTGGCAATTCAGGCGTGTTGTACCGGGTGCGAGAAACGGCCGGAGCCGCTTGGCAGAGCGGCCCCGAAATGCAGTTGCTCGACGACGCACGCCATCCCGACGGGCGCGAACCGACCACCCGCTGCGGTGCGCTGTACGGGTTGCTGGCGCCGCGGCCGGTCGATGTCATCGCGGCCGACCGGTTCATTGCCGGCCGCATCGTCGTGAGCGGCTGGCGTGTCGAGCATTGGCTGGGCCCGCACTGCGTGCTGGCGTGCGATCTCTCGGATCCGGAGCTGCGCGAGCGCATCGCCTGCAGCAAGTTCAAGGATTTCCCGACGTTTGCGCAAGAGCGCGAGGGACATGTGGTGCTGCAACACCACGGCGATGCGGTTCGCTTCAGACACTTGCGCATTGAGCGCGGCTAGCCGCTGCAACAGGCGCCTGCGGCTTGGGGCTGTACCGCGGGGTGCAACGCGGGCGGCACCCTCAGCACCGGAGCGAAGCCGCCCCCCGGGGTGCGGAAATTGGTGGTCTGCCCCTGGTACAGTCGCGCCGCCATCAGCATCACGCGTCCTTCATAGGCGTAGCAGCGCACGTCGGCCTTCAGCGAGGCGGGCGCGCCATCGAGCCACACCGTTCTGGCGGAAGGGGGTACCAGCGCCTGGGCGACGTAGGGGTGGGCCAGCATCTCGGCGAAGCGGCCGCGCGTCAGCTTGTCGCCGCGGTAGGCCGCCTTGCCGGCGTAACCGCAGGCGGGCTTGAAGAACAGCTGCCTGCGGCGCTGCCATAGCGCGTCGGCCAGTTGAGGCACGACCCGTTCGGTGGCCGGAATCATCGACTGCAGGCGGCGCGCTGCGTCGTCGCCGAGGCCGCACGCCGCCAACAGGTTGCCGTCGCGCAGCATCGCGAGGTTGCGCTTGTCGGCGCACAGGGCGTGCGCGCCGGGGTGGGGTGTCAGCACGACGGCATGCGCCTCGTAGGCCGCACGCAGCGCCGCATGGCGCGGCTCGTCGAGGTAGAAGTCGGTCAACCGGTTGTAGACGAGATCGATGCGCGTGTCCTGGTGCCATAGAACGCCATCGCGAAACGTCAGCCCGGACGGATCGACGATCGCCGCGGACCACCCCATCCACTGGAAGCGCTGCTGGAACAGCAGGAGCTCCGGATACAGGTATTGCTGTTGCGGGTCGTCGTCGACGATGGCCACCGTGCGCAGCGGCGCGTCGCCGCGGTCGAGACGCCATTCGTGGCGGAAGGTCTCGATCACCCGCCACGCGAGCCCCTGCTCGGGCGCCAGCGGTGGCAACTGGCGGTCGGCTTCGCTGCAGCAACCGGCCTGGGCACGACCCAGCTCCAGGTTCAGCAGCATGCCGCCGGCGTTGGTGTTGATCTCGATGAGCCGCGGGCCTTCGGCCGACAGGTGAAAGTCGAATCCGAGGATGCCGCCGAGGCTGGCACGTGCGTGCCGGGCAAGTTCGGGCGCAGCGTCCAGCACCCCCTGCTGAAACGGCACGCTGCGCATCACCCGATCGATGTCCGACACCGCATCGACCATGGCCGATGCGTCGGCATGATCGATGAACACCGCGGTGTCGGAGAACAGGCCGGGACGGGACGCCAGCGCCGACAGCACGGCATCGCCCAGCGGGCCTTCGGCCAGCTTGTCGCGCAGGCGAGCCCGATCGAGCCGGATGCAGTGGCAGGCGCCGTTGAGCCAGGCGGCAGGGGAAGGGGCGAGCGTCGGGTTCATGTCAGGGCTTCGGGCAAAGCGTGGGTGCAACGCCCGCGTGAGGGCCTTGCAACTATTCAATAGTTCAAATATATTCGTAATATGGAAGAAACGGAAGTCATCCGCGCTCTCGCTGCCCTGGCCCAGCCGCTGCGCCTGCGCATTTTCCGCAGCCTGGTCGTCGCCGGCCCATCGGGGCTGACGCCCGGGCAACTGTGCGAGCAGCTGGACGTGCCAGCGACCAGCCTGTCCTTCCACCTGAAGGAGCTGACCACTGCCGGCCTCGCCAGCCAGCAGCGCGACGGCCGCTACCTGATCTACCGCGCCTCGTACGAGCAGATGAATGACCTGCTCGCCTACCTCACTGCGCACTGCTGCCAAGGCGAGCCGTGTGCGGTGCCGCCCACCTGCGATTGCTGAAGGAGCCTGACGCCATGAAACGATTCCACGTCCACCTGCACGTCGACGATCTGCAGCAGAGCATCGGCTTCTATTCGAAGCTCTTCGCCGTCGAGCCGGCCCGCACCGAGAGCGACTATGCGAAGTGGATGCTCCAGGATCCGCCGGTGAATTTCGCGATCTCCACGCGCGGGAGCCAATCGGGGATCGACCACCTCGGCATCCAGACCGACGACCCCGCTGAACTCGCCGAGTTGAAGGCCCGCGCCCAGGCGGCCGACATGGCCTTGCTCGACGAGGGCCAGACCACCTGCTGCTACGCGCGCAGCGAAAAGCACTGGGTCACCGACCCGCAGGGCATCGCGTGGGAGCATTTCCACACGCTGGGCAATGTGCCGGTCTTCAGCGAAGCCGCGGCTCCTGCCGACAGCGGGTTCGCCTGCTGCGCACCGGGTGCGCCGACGGTGCGTGGCAAGCCGCTGGGCATCGCCGTGAAGTCGTCTTCGTCTTCGTGCTGCTGACGAGGTGGCCGTGTCCGACAAGACCTATCGCGTGCTGTTCGTCTGCACCGGCAACTCGGCCCGTTCCATCATGGCCGAGGCCTTGCTGAACCATGCCGGCGGGCGCCGCTTCGTCGGTTATTCCGCCGGCAGTCAGCCCAAGGGGAGCATCGACCCGCTGGCCCTGCGCGCGCTGCAGCACCTGAAGGTGCCGGCCGAAGGTGCGCGCAGCAAAAGCTGGGGCGAGTTCGCCACGGCCGACGCACCGCTCCTCGACTTCGTCTTCACGGTCTGCGACAAGGCGGCCGGCGAGGTCTGCCCGGTGTGGCCGGGTCAGCCGATGACCGCACAGTGGGGCGTGCCCGACCCGGTCGCTGCGGAGGGCGCCGACGAGCAGCGCCTGCGCGTTTTCATCGACACAGCGGTGACGCTCAAGCGCCGCATCGACCTGATGCTGGCGCTGCCCATCGACACGCTCGACCGCCTGTCGCTGCAGCGCGAGGTGCAGCAGATCGGACGCCAGTGAGGCCACTTGCATGACCACCAACGTCCTGATCCTGTGCACCCACAACTCCGCACGCAGCGTGCTCGGCGAGGGCATGCTGAATCACTGGGCGCAGCGCCTGAACAAGAACGTGCGAGCCTACAGCGCCGGCAGCGCGCCGAGCGGCCGCTTGAATCCTTACGCCGTCGAGGCGCTGAACCAGGCCGGTATCGACACGGCGGGATACCGCAGCAAGAGCTGGGACGAGTTCACGGCAGACGGTGCACCGCAGATGCGCATCGTCGTCACCGTGTGCGACAGCGCCGCCGCTGAGCACTGCCCGTACTGGCCCGGCAGCCCGGTGAAGGTGCATTGGGGCTATGCCGACCCGTCCCACGCGTCGGGCGGCGACGACGGCAAGCGGCTGGCCTTCGAGCTGACGCGCCAAGCCATCGGCTACCGCATGCTGCAGTTGCTCCAGCTGACGTTCGACACGCTGACCGACGCCGAGTTGCAGCGCGCGCTCGATGCCATCGCCCACAACTGACGCAAGATGACCACTTCCCCACTCGCGCGCAACGTCGCGCCCCAGGCTGCCCCGTCCATCGGTTTCTTCGAGCGCTACCTGACCGTGTGGGTGGCGTTGTGCATCGTTGTCGGCATCGCGCTCGGACAGGTTTTCCCCGGCGCCTTCCAGGCGGTCGCGGCGTTCGAGGTGGCGCAGGTCAACGTGCCGGTCGGCGTGCTGATCTGGGTGATGATCATCCCGATGCTGCTGAAGATCGATTTCTCCGCCCTCGGGCAGGTGAAGGCGCACTGGCGCGGCATCGGCGTCACGCTGTTCGTCAACTGGGCCGTCAAGCCGTTCTCGATGGCGCTGCTCGGCTGGGTTTTCATCCGCCACGTGTTCGCTCCGTGGTTGCCCGCCGAGCAGCTCGACAGCTACATCGCCGGCCTGATCCTGTTGGCTGCTGCACCCTGCACCGCGATGGTGTTCGTCTGGAGCCAGCTGTGCAAGGGCGACCCGTACTTCACGCTGTCGCAGGTGGCGGTGAACGACGCCATCATGGTGGTGGCCTTCGCGCCCATCGTCGCGCTGCTGCTCGGCTTGTCGTCGATCGTCGTGCCGTGGGACACGCTGCTCACGTCCGTGGGGCTGTACATCGTCGTGCCGGTAGTGCTGGCACAGCTGTGGCGGCGGCAACTGCTGCGGCGCGGCATCGGCCATTTCCAGTCGGTGGCCAGCCGGCTGGGGCCCTACTCGATCGTTGCATTGCTGCTGACGCTGGTGCTGCTGTTCGCCTTCCAGGGCGAGGCCATCCTGCGCCAGCCGATGGTGATCGCGCTGCTCGCGGTGCCTATCCTGTTCCAGGTGTTCTTCAACTCGGGGCTGGCCTATTGGCTCAACCGCAAGCTCGGTGTTGCACACTGTGTGGCCGGCCCCTCGGCACTGATCGGCGCGAGCAATTTCTTCGAGCTGGCGGTTGCCACCGCGATCAGCCTGTTCGGCTTCGACTCCGGCGCGGCGCTCGCCACCGTGGTCGGCGTGCTGATCGAAGTGCCGGTGATGCTGCTCGTCGTGCGCGTCGTCAATCGCTCGCAGCATTGGTACGAAACAGGAGCTGCCGCTCGATGAAACCCTCATCTCCCGACCCGGCCTCGCCGGAGGTCACGATCTATCACAACCCCGCGTGCGGCACCTCGCGCAACACGCTGGCGATGATCCGCAACGCCGGCCTCGAGCCGCACATCGTCGAATACCTCCTCACTCCGCCCGACCGCGACACGCTGAAGCGCCTGATCGACGCGATGCAGCTGCCCGTGCGCGAGGTGCTGCGCCGCAAGGGCACGCCGTACGACGAACTGGGTCTGGACGACCCCAGGTGGACCGACGACGAGTTGATCGACCTGATGCTGCAGCACCCGCTCCTGATCAACCGGCCCATCGTCGTCACGCCGCTCGGCACCCGGCTGTGCCGCCCGTCCGAAGCGGTGCTCGACCTGCTGCCGGCGCCGCAGCAGGGCGCGTTCAGCAAGGAAGACGGCGAGGCGGTCGTCGACCGGCAGGGACGGCGCCTGCGGTGAGCGCCACGGCGGCCGCCAGCAGGCGGCAATGGCCGCTGGTCGTCGCGCTCGGCATCACGCAGGTGGTGTCGTGGGGCTCGATGTATTACGCGTTCTCGCTGCTGATGCAGCCGTTGGGGGCGCACATCGGTGCCAGCAGGGCGGTCACGGTCGGCGCCTTCTCGGTGGCGCTGATGGTCTGCGGGCTGCTGTCGTCGCCGGTCGGCGCGCTGATCGACCGCTACGGCGGCCGCTGGGTCATGACCTGCGGCTCTGCCGCCGCTGCGGCGCTGCTGGCGGCGCTGGCCTTTGTGCAAACCCCGCTGCACCTGTACCTGGTGTGGGCCGGCATCGGCGTGGCCATGGCGGCCACGCTGTACGACCCTGCCTTTGCGGTGCTGGTGCGCTCTTTCCGCGACGGGCACCGCCGCGCCATCACCGGCGTCACGCTGTTCGGCGGCTTTGCCAGCACGGTGTTCTGGCCGCTGACGCAGGTGCTGATGGATCGGCACGGCTGGCAGGCGGCGCTGTGGACGCTGGCGCTGATCAACCTGCTGGTGTGCGTGCCGCTGCATGTGTGGGCCGTGCCCGCCGACACCCGGCGCGCCGCCGCGCCTGAAGGGGCGGCGCCCGAGCAGCGCAGCGCACTCGGCGCGATCCTGCGCGACCCGTCCTTCTATTGGCTGTGCGCTGCCTTCACCGGCAACGCGCTGGTGTTCTCCGCGGTGTCGGTGCATTTCATCCCGGTACTGCAGGGCCAGGGCCTGTCGATCGCACAGGCAGCGTGGGTGGGGGCGCTGATTGGGCCGATGCAGGTGCTCGGTCGCATCCTCGAGTTCACCTTCCTGGCGCGCGCGCCGGCCTCGCGAGTGGGCGCCATCGCGATGTGGCTGTTGCCGGCCTCGCTGTACCTGCTGTTCGCAGCCGACGCGAAGATCGGCGGGCTGCTGCTGTTCGCGGCCCTGTATGGGGCGGGCAACGGCATCATGACCATCGTGCGCGGTTCGGTGCCGGCCGAGCTGTATGGCCGTGAGGTCTACGGCGCCGTCAACGGGGCGATGGCGACCCCCGTGCTGATTGCCAAGGCGGCGGGCCCGACCGTGGCGGCCCTGGTGCTGCTCGCGTTTGCGGGCACCGGCAGCCTGGTGCTGTTTCTTGCGGGCGTCGCGACCGCTTCGGCGGCCTTGTTCAGCCTGACCTCGTCGCGCGCCGGGCGACCCACCATCACGGTCGGGACGATGGGGGAGCGCTCAGAACGGTGAGGCCGCGTCCTCCGACTCGGGCACGGCGCCCATGCGAGCCTGCAGCTGTTGCTGCAGCGTGGCCACCTGTTCGCGCAAGGCCCGATTCTCGGCCGTCAAGATCGAGACGCGTTGACGCAGCGTTTCCAGCGTGTCGTGCGAGTCGGCCGCCGCTTCCGCGGTGTCCTGCGAGGCGGTCGCTGCCTCGCCGCGCGGCTTGCGCCTGGCCTCGCGCGCGCGCTTGGCCGCCTGCTTCAACTCGTCCTTGCCGGCGGCCGCCGCGGCCACCTGCTCTTCGGCGGGCAGGGTCGCCACCGCGGCGGCGGCATTGATCGAGATGGTGCCGGACTTCACCGCCGCCACCACTTCGGGGGCCGCCTGCTTCCGGATCTTCTCGATCATCACGATCTGGTTGCTGCTGACGCGCGCGGCCTTCGCGAGTGCTTCACGGGTGTCGAGCCGTTCGGGCGGCGGCGAACCGCCGGCCGCCGGCAGTTCGGCGGGCGAGGCCAGCGCGGCTTCTCGCGGCGCCGCAGGAGTCTCGGTGCGCCGCTTCGCGACGATCTCGCGTTTGCGCAAGGCCAGCACGCCGCGCTGGAAGTCCGAGACGCTGCGCCGCCCGAGATGCTGGTCGATCATCCACAGGTGCACGTCCTCGATCGACTGGAAACGCGTGTTCTGCACCGTCTGGAACGGCAGTCCGTGCTTGCGGCAGATGCCGTAGCGGTTGTGCCCGTCGACCAGCACGTTGCCCCACAGCACCAGCGCGTCGCGACAGCCTTCGGCCAGGAGGCTGCGCTCCAGCGCCTCGTGCTCCTCGGCGGTCAACGGGTCGATATAGGCTTGCAGGTCTTCGTTGACGACGATGTCCATGGGAAGGGCTGTGGGTGCAAAAAGGGGCCGCATTGTAGACAGCCGCGAGGGCGAGCCCGCCCCCGGACCCCTGCTTGGCGGCACCCAGGGCCGGGCAGGCCCCAGGAAAACCCGGAGGCTAAAAAATCACACCTAAATAAAATGGCGAAATCAAATTGGACACCCGATGGCGCGCCTGCAGTCCCGGCAGATCTCCCACCTGCACCAGTACCAGGTGCTGCACACCGTGCGGCTGGCGGACGGCCCGGTCTCGCGGGCTGAGATCGCCGAAGCGACCGGGTTGAGCCAGCCGGCGGTGTCGTCGCTGACACGCCGCCTGCTCGAAAGCGGCGCCCTGAAGGAAGCGGGGGCCCGGCCGTCCAGTGGCAGCGGGCGTCGCGAGCGCGAACTGGAAATCAACGGCGGCTTCGCCTGGGTGATCGGCGTGAAGCTGTCGATGGACCACTTCACCATCACCGTGACCGACTTCGCCGGGCGCATGCGCAGCAGCGAAGACGTCGAATGGAGCACGCCGGTGTCGCCGGCAGCGTTGCTGGACGCGCTGGCCGCTGCCGTACAGCGCTGCCTCGAGGATGTGCCGGGGCTGGAACGCAGCCGCCTGGCGGGCGTCGGCGTGGCGGTGCCAGGCTTCGTCGATTCCCCGCACGGGCGGGTGCTGTGGTCGCCGGTGCTGACGCCCGAAGGCACCGGCGCCGACGCGCCGCCGCTCGACGACGCGCTCTCGTCGCGCCTCGATGTGCCGGTCTTCATCGAGAACGACGCCAACATGCTGGCGCTGGCCGACCAATGGTACGGGCGCTCGGGGCGGGCGTCTCATGTCGCGGTGGTGACGCTCGAGCACGGCCTCGGTCTCGGGCTGGTGGTCAACGGTGAGCTGTACCGCGGCCACTCGGGCCTGGCGGCTGAACTGGGGCACTTGCAGATCGAAGCGCAAGGCCGCGCCTGCCGCTGCGGCAAGCAAGGCTGCCTGGAAGCCTACGTCGCGCAC
Source organism: Caldimonas mangrovi (assembly GCF_023721835.1). Taxonomy (GTDB): domain Bacteria; phylum Pseudomonadota; class Gammaproteobacteria; order Burkholderiales; family Burkholderiaceae_C; genus Caldimonas; species Caldimonas mangrovi. The sequence continues at coordinate 26,064 of NZ_JAMKFE010000006.1, forward strand.
TACGCCGTGGCCGCGGCCGGGCAGGAGGCCGGGCTGATCGCGATGGACGACCATTCCAGCGCGGCGCCCGAACGCGCCTATTTCCGGCTCGCGCAACTGGCCCATGAAGGGCATGCCGGGGCGCACGCGATCTTCGAGAAGCAGGGCCGCCTGCTCGGGCAGTGGATCGGCAACGTCGTGAACCTGATGTCGCCGCAGCTCGTGATCCTGAGCGGCGGCCCGCCGCTGGCGTCCGACCTGTTCCTGCCCGGCCTGCGCGTGGCGATGGAGCAGGCCATGGCGCTGCCTCACCGCGGCAAGGTGCCGTTGGTCATCGACCACCAGGGCGACGAAGTATGGGCGCGGGGGGCCGCCTCGCTGGTGCTGCAGCGCGTGGACGAATCGGCCGAGATCATCGAGTCGGTCGCCCGCCATGGTTTCGACAGGGAAAGCAACGGGAGACGGCCCGATTTCTGATGAAACGCCGTCGGCCCGTCCGCCGCCGGCACCCTACGAACGACAGGAGACAAGACACCATGTTGAACAAGACCCGGGTGGCCGCCGCCCTGATCCTGGCCGGTCTGAGCAGCCTGGCGACAGCACAGACCGTCGTCGGCGTGAGCTGGTCCAACTTCCAGGAAGAGCGGTGGAAGACCGATGAAAAGGCGGTGAAGGAGCAGCTCGCCAAGCTGGGCGCCAGTTATGTCAGCGCAGACGCTGCCGGCTCGCCCGAGAAGCAGCTGGCCGACGTCGACAGCCTGATCGCCAAGGGCGCGAAGGCGCTGATCATCCTCGCCATGGACAAGGACGCGATCGTGCCGGCGCTGGCCAAGGCCCGCGCGCGCAAGATTCCGGTGATCGCCTACGACCGCCTGATCGAGCAGCCGGGCGTGTTCTACATCACCTTCGACAACCGCGAGGTCGGGCGCATGCAGGCGCGCGCGGTGCTGGCGGCCAAGCCCAAGGGCAACTACGTGATGATCAAGGGCTCGCCGACCGATCCCAATGCCGACTTCCTGCGCGCCGGGCAGCAGGACGTGCTGGCCGACGCGCTCAAGCGAGGCGACGTCCGCATCGTCGGCGAGGAGTACACCGACGGCTGGAAACCCGAGGTGGCGCAGAAGAACATGGAGCAGATCCTCACGCGCAACGGCAACAAGGTCGACGCGGTGGTGGCCTCCAATGACGGCACCGCCGGCGGTGTGGTCGCCGCGCTGTCGGCACGCGGGCTCAAGGGCGTGCCGGTGTCCGGGCAGGACGGCGACCATGCTGCGTTGAACCGCGTGGCGCTCGGCACGCAGACCGTCTCGGTCTGGAAGGACGCGCGCGACCTGGGCCGCCAGGCGGCGACCGCTGCCGTGACGCTGGCCGCCGGCAAGAAGGTCGAAGGCGCGCAAACCTGGGCCGAAGGCGAGAAGAAGGTGCCGATGCAGGCGATCTTCCTGAAGGCCGTGCCGATCACGCGCGACAACCTGAACGTCGTGCTCGAGGCCGAGCACATCGGCAAGGAAGAGCTGTGCCGCGGCGTCGACAAGGCCACCGGGCCGGCGGCATGCAAGTGAGCTCCGTGCCGGCCAGCACCGCGCCGGAAACCGCGCCGGCGGTTTCCGGCGCGGTGGCACCCGCTGCGGTGCCGGCCGCGCAGTCGCTGCAGGTCAGCGTGCAGGACCTGCGCCTGGCCATCATGGCCGGCGTGCTCGCGGCCATGGCGATCGTCTTCCATGTCGGGACCGGCAGCTTCCTGACGCCCGAGAACCTCTACAACATCGCACAGCAGACCGCCGTGGTCGGCATCGTGTCGACCGCCGTGGCGCTGATCATCGTCGCGCGGCAGATCGATCTGTCGGTCGGCTCCGTGATGGGCGTGGTCGGCGTGCTGGTCGCCTTCCTGATGTACACGCACGGTTGGCACTGGGTGGCCGCGTCGTTTGCCGGTCTGGCGCTGGCCTTGTGCATCGGGCTGTACCAGGGCTGGCTCACCGCCTACATCGGCGTGCCGTCTTTTGTCGTCACCCTCGGCGGGCTGATGTCCTTCCGGGGTGCAGCCTTCCTGGTGGCCGACGGCAAGACCCAGCCCATCACCGACCCGGTGTTCCTGGCGCTCGGCGGCGGCATCGACGGCTCGCTCGGGCCCGCGTGGTCCTGGACGCTCGGCATCGCGCTGTCGGGCCTGCTGGTGTGGCTGACGGCCGCCCGGCGGCGCGGTGCCCGCCAGCACGGGTTCCCGCTGCGCCCGCTGTGGTGGGACGGCCTGCTCACCGGCTTTTTCATCGCCGTGCTGCTCGCTTTCGTGGCCACCCTCAACGCCTACCGCATCACCGACGAACTGCCGGGGCAGGGCGTTCCCATCCCGGTGGTGATCTGGGCCGCCGTGGTCATCGCCGTGGCCTTCCTGGTGCGCCGCACGCGCTTCGGCCGCTATGTCTACGCGATCGGCGGCAACCCCGAAGCCGCGCTGCTGGTCGGCATACCGGTGCGGCGGGTGATGCTCAAGCTGTTCCTGCTGTTGTCGCTGCTGGTGACGGTGGCGGCGATCGTCTCGGTGGCCCGCCTGAACGCCGGCACCAATTCGCTCGGCACCAACATGGAGCTGTACGTGATCGCCGCCGCGGTGATCGGCGGCGTCGCTCTCAGCGGCGGCAGCGGCAGCGTGCTCGGCTCGGTGCTCGGCGCGCTGATCATCCAGTTCCTCGACAGCGGCCTGCTGCTGATGGACGTGAGCATCGGCAAGCGCATGGTCATCATCGGCCAGGTGCTGATCGTCGCCGTGGTGTTCGACGTGTTGTTCCGTCGCTGGACCGGGGAGCGGGTGGCATGAGCGAGGTTCCCCTGATCGAAATCCGCGGCGTGTCGAAGGCCTTCGGCGGCGTGCAGGCGGTGGCCGACGTGCACCTGAAACTGCATGCCGGCGAGGTGGTGGCCGTGCTCGGCCACAACGGCGCCGGCAAGTCGACGCTGATGAAGATGCTGGCCGGCGCCTACCCCGTCGACAGCGGCGAGTTCCTGGTGGACGGCACGCCGGTGCACATCGCCAGCCCGGCCGCATCGCAGGCGCTGGGCATCGAGACCATCCACCAGACGCTGGCGCTGGCCGACAACCTCGACAGCGTCTCCAACCTGTTCCTGGGGCGCGAGCTGACGACGCGTTGGGGCACGATGGACGAGTACGCGATGGAGTCGAAAGCGCGGGACGTGTTCCGGCGCCTGAACCCGCACTTCCGCAACATCCGCGTGCCGGTGCGCTCGCTGTCGGGCGGGCAGCGGCAGGTGGTGGCGATCTCGCGCGCGCTGACCTTCAACGCGCGCGTGCTGATCATGGACGAGCCGTGCGCCGCGCTGGGCCCGGAAGAAACGCGCATGGTGCACGACCTGGTGCGTGCGCTGAAAGCCTCGGGGGTCGGCATCTTCCTGATCTCGCACGACATGCCCGACGTCTTCGCGCTGTCGGACCGGTTGTGCGTGATGAAAAACGGCCGCACCGTCGGCACCTATCGCACCGCCGATGTCACCGAGGACGAGGTGCTCGCGATGATCATCGGCGGGCGCCCGCTCACGCGGGTGGCGCAACGGCACGAGATGGAGCCGGCATGAGCCTGAACGAACGGCAGGACTGGGTGGTCGGACTCGACCTTGGCACCTCGGGCGTGAAAGCCGTGATGCTGTCCGAGCAGGGCGAACTCGGTGCCGAAGCGGTCGCCGCGCTCGACGTGTCGCGGCCTCAACCGATGTGGTCCGAGCAGTCGCCTGCGGACTGGTGGCAGGCGGTCGACGCGGCCATGCTGCAATTGCGCGCGGCAGCGGGCGAGCGCTGGCAGCGCGTGCGCGCGATGGCAGTGGCCGGGCAGATGCACGGCGCGGTGCTGCTCGACGCGGCCGGCGAGGTGCTGCGGCCCGCGATCCTCTGGAACGACGGCCGCAGCCAGGCCGAATGTGCCGAGCTCGAAGCCCGCGAGCCCGGCGCTCGCCGCATCACCGCCAACCGTGCGATGGCGGGGTTCACCGCCCCCAAGCTGCTGTGGGTGGCACGCCACGAGCCGGCCGTGTTCGAGCGAACGGCGAAGGTCCTGCTGCCCAAGGACTGGGTGGTCTGGCGCCTGTGCGGCGCCATGAGCACCGACACCTCGGATGCGGCGGGAACGCTGTGGCTCGACGTTGCACGGCGGCAGTGGAGCGAGCCGATGCTGTCGGCCTGCGCCATGCGGTCCGAGCAGATGCCGGCGGTGCACGAGGGGCCGGATCTCGTCGGCGCACTGCGAACCGAATGGGCCGAGCGGTGGGGCTTGCCGACCGGCGTGCGCGTCGCCGCAGGCGCGGGCGACAACGCGGCCGGCGCCATCGGGGTGGGGGTGGTGCGGCCCGGCCAGGCCTTGTTGTCGCTCGGTACGTCGGGCGTCGTCTTCAGCCCTGTCGCCGAACCGCTGGCGTATCCCGAGCGGGGCGTGCACACCTTCTGCCATGCGCTGCCCGGCCTGTGGCACCACATGGCGGTGATGCTCACGGCCTCGAGTGCGCTGTCGTGGTGGAGCGGCATCACCGGCGCCGCGCCGGCCGAGTTGCTGGCCGCACTGCCCGCGGAGCCGGCGCGTGCGGCGGCGCCGATGTTCCTGCCCTATCTCAGCGGCGAGCGCACGCCGCATGCCGACCCCGGCGCCACCGGCAGCTTCCTCGGCCTCACGCATGCCCATGGTCGCGATGACCTCAGCTATGCGGTGATCGAAGGCGTGGCCCACGTCTTCGCCGACGGGCTGGCAGCGCTGCATGAAGCCGGCAGCCGCCCGCAGCGCCTGCTCGCGATCGGCGGCGGTGCCCGTTCCGATGCGTGGCTGCAGTTGCTGGCCGATACGCTGCGCCTGCCGGTCGACCGGCCGGCCGGCGCCGAAGTCGGCCCGGCACTCGGCGCCGCCCGGCTGGCATGGCTGGGCCTCGGCCGGCCGTTGGCCGAGGTGGTCGCGCCGCCGCGCATCGCCTGCAGCTTCGAACCCGACCCCCGGCGCGCCGACGAGCGCGAGCACCGCCTGCAGCGCTTTCGGGCAGCCTATGCGCCGGTGCGCGCGCTGTCCTGAACCGTCTTCCCGAACTCACCAGAAAGTCTTCCATGTCCTCTGTGTTTTCCGCCATCGAACCGGCCCGCTACGAAGGCGCCGCCAGCCGCAACCCGCTGGCCTACCGCTGGTACGACGCCAAGCGCGTCGTGCTCGGCAAGACGCTCGAAGAACACCTGCGGCCTGCCGTGTGCTACTGGCACAGCTTCTGCTGGCGCGGCGAAGACCCGTTCGCGCTCGGCACGCCGCTGTTCCAGCGTCCATGGTTCGACGACACCGACGCGATGGCCGCGGCGCGGCTGAAGCTCGATGCCGCGTTCGACCTGTTCGCCTGCCTCGGCATGCCGTTCTGGTGCTTCCACGACCGCGACGTCGCGCCCGAGGGCGCGACGCTGCGCGAGTCGAACGCGCGGCTCGACACCTTGCTCGAAGCCGCTGCACGCAAGATGCAGGACGGCAAGGTGCGCCTGCTGTGGGGCACCGCCAACCTGTTCTCCCACCCGCGCTACATGGCGGGCGCCTCGACCAACCCCGACCCGGAAATGTTTGCGTATGCCGCCGCGCAGGTCAAGCACGTGCTCGAGTGGACGCATCGCCTGCAGGGCGCGAACTATGTGCTGTGGGGCGGGCGGGAAGGCTATGAGACGCTGCTCAACACCGACCTGTCGCGAGAGCTCGACCACTATGGCCGCTTCCTCGCCGCGGTGGTCGAGCACAAGCACAAGATCGGCTTCAGGGGCACGCTGCTGATCGAGCCCAAACCCAAGGAACCGACCAAGCACCAGTACGACTTCGACACCGCGACGGTCTACGGCTTCCTGAAGCGCTACGGCCTGGAGAACGAACTGAAGGTCAACATCGAGGTCAACCATGCCACGCTGTCCGGCCACAGCTTCGAGCACGAGGTGGCCACGGCTTGCGCACTGGGCATCTTCGGATCGCTCGATGCCAACCGCGGCGACGAACAACTGGGCTGGGACACCGACCAGTTCCCCAACAACCATGTCGCACTGGTCCCCGCGCTGCTGGAGATCCTGCGGGCCGGCGGCTTCACCACCGGGGGCATGAACTTCGACGCCAAGGTGCGCCGCCAGAGCATCGACGCGCAAGACATCGTCGAGGCGCACGTCGGTGGGCTCGACACGCTGGCACGTGCGCTGCTGTCCGCTGCTGCCCTGTTCGAGTCGGGCGAGCTGTGCGCCATGCGGCGCGCCCGCTATGCAGGGTGGGATGGCGAGCTGGGCCGCGCCATCGAGGCAGGCGCCAGCCTCGAAGCATTGGCCGCACGGGTCGAGTCGCAGGGGCTGGACCCGCGCCCTGTGTCGGGCCGGCAGGAGCGGCTCGAGAACATCGTCAACCGATACGCATGAGCACGCGACGCCGGACGCAACGCAGGACCCCATGACGTCTCACACCCTCTGTTTGCGGCGGCCGAACGGCGTGGAGCTGGAGCTCTCCAGCAGGGGCGCCACCTGGCTGGGCTGCCACGTGCCGATGCCTGACGGCACACGCCGCAGCGTCGTGCTGGCCTGTCCGACGCAGGAGCAGCAAATGCGGCAGCGCGCTTTCCTGGGCGCCACGATCGGCCGCTATGCCAACCGCATCGATCATGCGCGCTACCGGCACAGAGGGCACGTGGTGCGGCTCGCACCGAACGCCGGCTCGGCCCACCAGCTGCATGGGGGGGACGGCGGTTTCCACGCACGCGAGTGGCGCGTCGATACGGTCGACGAGACCCAGGTGGCGATGTCCCTCGTCTCGCCCGACGGCGACCAGGGGTTTCCGGGCGAACTGCGGGCGTGGGTGGCGTACACGCTGGTCGAGCCGATGGTGCTGGAGATCGCGCTGCGGGCCGTCACCAGCGCCGAGACGCCGGTGTGCCTGACCAACCATGCCTACTTCAATCTCGACGGCGACGCGCGCGACGTGCGGGCGCACCGGCTGCGCATTGCCGCGCCGCACTACCTGCCGGTCGATGCCGAGCTGATTCCGCTGGGCCAGCTGGCGCCGGTGGCACACACCAGCTACGACTTTCGCGCCGGCAAGCCCATCGCGCAGGACTGGCTGGCCGATGCGGGGCAGACGGCCAGCCTGGGATACGACCATGCCTTTCTGCTCGACCCGGGGTGCGCTGAGATGCGCGAGCCGGCCGTCGAGCTGTGGTCAGGCGACGGCGCGCTCTCGATGAGCATCGCCACCACGCTGCCGGCCTTGCAGTTCTACGGCGGGCAGCACCTGCAAGGCATCCCGTCGAGGCATGGCGGCGTCTACACGAACTGCGCCGGCATCGCGCTGGAGCCGCAGTTCCTGCCCGACAGCCCCAACCACCCCGAGTGGCCGCAGCCGCCGTGCTGGCTGCAGCCGGGCGGGGTCTGGGAGCACCGCATCCGCTACGTCTTCGCGTGGCGCTGACGGCCACCGGCAGCTTGCGCCGTGCGACGGCACGGCACCACCGCCGGATCGACCCTTTTCGGTCACCTGCATCGCCGGCTCTTCCCAGGAGGCAGACCTTGAGTTCACAGTATCCCTGTGGCGCGCGGCCGCGGTTCGCGCCGTTCGCCACGGCTTTATCTACATTCCAAGGAGTCCTCCATGTTCCTCGAACTCACCCGTCACGGCACCGAAGTCCCACATCGCCAGGTTCTCCTCGGCAAGAGTCCGGGGGCCGTCGAACCCAAGACGTTCCATCACGCCATCGACATCTATCTCAAGGATTCGAACGCCTATGCGAATACCTACTTCTCGCGCTACTTCGAGTGGCAAGGCGTCTGTCGCGAACGTTGGTTCTACCAGTGCATTGCGCCGGATCTGCTTCGTTCTCAGGGTGTTTTCATCACGAAGCGCGCGCACCAGGAGTACGTGCACGAGACCTTTCCCTTTCAGACCGTGGATTGCCAGCTCAACACGTTTCAGGTGTCGCGCTGCTCGTTCTACCTGATCTTCCGCTTCCAGGTCGATGATGCGCTCGTGTCGACGGGCTATCAGCAGATCGTTTTCGCCCGCGATGACAAACGCATACAGCGATTGCCGGAGGAGGTCCTGGCGCGAATTCGCGAGTACGAAATTCCGGAGGAGCGGCTGCAAGCCTGACGTCGCCCGCCGGCGCAGCCGCAGGCGACGACCGACCGGGAATCACCTTCGGGTGTCTCGTGCGGCTGGGAACCGCAGCGTGAAGACGGTGCGTCCCGGCTGCGACGTGCAGCCTATCGTTCCCCCGAAGGCGCGCATGACGCTGCGGCTGAAGGCCAGGCCGAGCCCGCCCGCACGGCCCTTCTTGGTGGTGGCGAACGGATGGAACAGCTGGCGCTGCATGTGCCGTGCGACGCCGGGCCCGGAGTCGGACACGATCAGGCACGGGTAGCGGCCGGTCACGCGGGTTTCGATGGTGACGTCTCCTTGTCCTGACAGCCTGATGGCATGCAACGCGTTTTTCATCAGGTTGAAAAGCACGTTGACCAGCAGCGCGTGCGAGCCGAAGAACGCGAAGTCCTCGTGGGCTTCGCAACGTACGCGCTCACGCTCTCCGGTGCCGTACGGGTAGGTCTCGATCGCCTCGTGTATGCACGCCAGCGCACGGGTCGGCGCGAAGTCGCTTTCGTCGACGCGGTTCAGCCGCGACGAAGCAACCATCAGGTCGACGATCATGTTCGATCGGTCCACCTCCCGCGCGATCTTTGCGGGCAACAGCCCGACTTCCTCGATCGACCCGGCAGGAATCGCGGCGCAGAGGCCGTGATCGACCGCCAGCTGGTAGCCGGCCAGAACCTCAGGCCAGGAGCGCTCGACGGCCTCGGCATGGAGCCGGATGGTCGCCAGAGGCGTGCGCACCTCATGCGCGGCGGTAGCAACGACGACATCGCTGTTCATGAGATCGTATTTCAGGATGGCGACGACGATGATCGCCAGGCTCGCCGCGTTGAACAGCACGCCGACCGGATAGAAGTCGAACCCGTAGTTGCAGAGGTAGTCCGTGGCTGCGAAGAAGTAGACGAACATGCTGGCGATGCACAGCTGCAGTCGCGTCCGTTGCAGGGGCGCGGCATGCGCCTGCCGCACCGACGTCAGATACAGCCCCCGCAGGACCACGACAGAGGTCTGCAGCATGTGGACCCAGTGCCAGGGCCCCGCCTTCGGGTAGTACCCCCACGAATAGTCGTAGTAGCCCGCGACGAACAGGTCCGTCGTCACCAGGACCACGGCCAGACCGCAGGCCATGGCATACGACGCACGGACGTACGGACGCTCCGATCGCACCTCGGCGATTTCTGCCAGGAACTGGTAAAGCGTGGTGGGCAGGAACAGGATGAACAGATAGCCGAGCCGCACGAGGACCGAGGCCGTGTCGGGGTCGTCCACCTGGAACAGCACCGCCCAGGTTCCTTGCCACACCGCCGTCGTGAGGCACAGCAGCAGGAAGGCATTCGTGACCCGGCTGCGGCCGCGGTCGACCGCGACGTACAGTCCGCAAGCAAGAAAGAGCGCAGCGACGACGACCGGAAGGATGGAATACATCGATTCTTCTCAACGAGGCCCGACGAGGACGGTCGACGGCGTGCACATCGGCATCCCGCCGCCGGTCGAAGCCGAAAGTGTGCCGCACCGGCGAGCGCGTGCAAGATGCCACCGTCGCGTTTCCCCCAAAGGGGGGCGCACCCGGGTGCCGACCGGGGAGCTCCCGGGGGCCCGGGGCGGCTGAACCTGTCAGAGAGCGGTGTCGCAGACGCCACGGTGGAGAAGCACCGCCGATGATCCATCGGCACGATACAGTGGTAAGGTGGACCCTCACCACCGGAGTCCTCATGACCTCTCCTCGCACGTTGCTCACGGCCTTACGGCGGGACGCTCTCCGGGACGCCCTGCTGGCGACGGTCGACCTGCTGCGGCGTCGCCGCGCGGCCGATGTGCCGGAACGCGACATCGACGACTACGTGGCGCTCGACTGGCTGGAATGGCACGGCGGCACGCTGCGGCTGACCACCGTCGGCGACAACGTCTGCAAGCAGCTGTTCGCCCGGCTGACGTAAGACTTCCCAGGCCCGGGAACGGGCAGCGGCGCGGCTCAGGACGGCTCGGTCAGCGCGAGCAGCACACCCGCGTACCAGGCCGAATTCAGCCCGAGCGATTCGTTTTCGTCGACATTCCGGGTGTTCATGTCCAGCCGCGTGGCATGGATGCCCAGCAATTTCCACGCGCCGCGCTCGTTGCGCAACACGGGGGCGCCGCTGGTCCCGCGGTGCGTACGCGCATCGGTCAGGAAGTAGCCCTGTCCCTGAAACCGCAGACCGAACGACGACGCCACCAGCCCCTGGCGCACCACCGGCAGGTGATGCAGCGTGTCATGAAACCCCAGAGGAAAACCGACGACCGCCAGCGGTGCCCCGACTTGCACGGCAGCAGGGTGGGTCTCCAGATGCGCAGGCGTCCAACTTTGCAGCAGGCAATTCGGCGGGAGCGCTTCGCGATCCAGTTCGAGCACGGCGACGTCGACCTCGCCCCCCGCGTCGGATGCCTGCCGCCAGCGGGCCAGGCCGCCTCGATACAGCAGCACGGACAGCCGCGTGGCCCGGGTCAGGTCGCCGCCATCGGTGTGCAGTTCGATCTCGATGCGGTCGGGCCGGTGGTCGGTGGGCTCGTCGATGAACACGTGCCGGCACGAGACCAGGTAGAGGCGGCCCTCGCGCTCGAAGAAGAATCCGGTCGCTGCGGTCAACGGGTCCGAGCCGGCGAACGCCTCGATGCGCGCCACCGTCAGCAGGACGCCATCGCACGCGTGGCCAGAGGCCGCCGACGATGCGTTCACCTGCCTGTCGAGCAGGCGCACGCTGCGCTGCACGTCGCGTTCGAATGCACTGATCGAGTGCTCGGAGATCGGCGCATGCAGCAGCACGGTGCGTGCCACCTCGGCATGCTGATCGAACACCGGCTGCAGCATCTCCTTGGCCTCGGATGGCATCACCCGCAGCATGGCACTGACCAACGCGTCGAGCGCGACCAGGCTGCCCTTCAGTTCGCAGATCTTCTCGGTCGCTTCTTGCAGGTTGTTCATCAAGGGCCCAGAAAGAAAAAACCGCGGCTCGTGGCCGCGGTCGTGCTCAGGCAGGTGTGAGCCGTCCGGTTCAGACCGGTCGAATGTTCGAAGCTTGCAAACCCTTCTTGCCCTGCGTCACCTCGAAGGTGACACGCTGGCTCTCGGCGAGGGTCTTGAAACCGCCGCCTTGGATCTCGCTGAAATGGGCGAACAGGTCCTGGCTGCCGTCATCGGGGGTGATGAAGCCGAAGCCCTTGCTCTCGTTGAACCACTTCACGGTTCCGCTTTGCGTCGTCATGTCGATGTCTTCCAATGAATGCTGCGCCGCACATGCTGACGCAGTGCAGAAACGCCAAGTTCATCATCGGGGAGTTCGACCGGAGCCGGCCGCGAGCGGCGGGAAACAGAGGAGACCTGAGAAAACGGTCTTGTGCATGTCTGCGAGGCGGATAGTACACCCGCGCGGTGCACGCGCTGCAAGAAGTGCCTTTCGCAGGGACTTCGATGCGACCTGGCGGAGGCCGGCCGCCTGTCTCTCAGGGTGACGGCGGCTCATCGTCATCAAGTGGAAGCTGCAGACGGGGCAGCCGGCGAACCGCCGAAACTCGAGAGCCGGCCGGAAGTGGAATTCGAAGCTGCGCTGCAACTGCTGTTGCGAGGCCTGGCCTGACGCGGCGACCTTCATTCGCCGTGCTCGATGCACGCAGTTCAGGCAGCCCGAAGCGGTATCACTCGCCGACTTGCTTGCGCTCGTGTCGGCGGCGGGCCGGCGAGCGCGCGGTAGGTTTCGCCGTCGATGCCGTCCGACATGTGCTGCGGATGGCGCAGCCCACTCGGTACCTTCCGTTCGCGCAGCCGGCGGTCGATGTGCTCGTAGATCTGGAACAGGCCCGGGCAATAGCGGTCGCGCTGATCGGCGTCGCCGTGGAACTTGTAGGCGCGCGAGGCGCAGCCGCCGTGGCACACGTGCTGCCATTTGCACTGCGCACACTGCGGGTCGACGGCCCGGTGCTTGAGCGAGCGTGCCAGCGGCGTGTCCAGCAGCGCGGCCAGGCTGTGCGTGTTGAGGTTGCCGTAGCACATCGCGGCGTTGCCCGACAGTGACGCGCATGGATAGACATCGCCGACCGGGTCGGTCGAGACGTTGAAGTGCGAGCAGTTCGCCAGGCCGATGCAATCGGCCGCCTTGCCCGAGGCAATGGCACGCGTCTTGAGCGCGAAGTCCTGGACGTAGACGTAGTGGCCGCCGTCGCCGGACTCGAGCCAGCGGTCGTACATGCGCGTCCAGGCCTGGGCGTATTCGTCGGCATCGAGTCCGATGTCCTCGAAGCGATCGCGCGCGGCACCCGAGCGTGTCATCGGAATCACGTTGAACGGCAGCTGGTGCTGCGAAAAGAAGTCGTAGATCTCGTCGACGTGCGGCGCGGTGGCGCGGCTCAGCACCATGCACACACCGAACGGCAGGCCGGCCTCGCGTGCACGCGCGACCGCCTTGAAAACCCGCGCGAAGCTGCCGCCACCCCGGTGCGTGACGCGGTAGCGGTCATTGATGTGCTCGGGGCCGTCCAGCGAGATGCTGAGCGAGAACTGCTCGCGCGCCAGGAACGAGATCCAGCGGTCGTCGAGCAGCACGCCGTTGGTCTGGATCGAGTTCTGCCATGCCACGCCATCGGACAACTCGCGCTGCAATGCCACCGCGGTCTCGAAGAACGGCAGGCCGGCGACGGTCGGCTCGCCACCGTGCCAGATGAATTCCGCGGCACTCATCGAGCCGTGGCCGCGCACGTAGGCGAAAGTCTGCTCCACGGTGCGGCGCAGCGTTTCGGCGCGCATCACCGGGTCGCGCACGTCGTCGTTGTAGCAGTAGGTGCAATCGAGATTGCAGATATGCGTCGGCTTGACGATGTTGACGAATTGCATCGCACCCTCCCGCTCCGGGCGTCCCTGTCGATCGGAAAAGAGGGCGTTCAGCCTTGCTTCAGCGCCTGGACCTCGGCGGCAAGTTTCTGCATTTCGGCACTCAGCCGGGCCACTTCGTCGAGTTCGTTCTGGCGCGGGGCGAAGAAGCGGTATTGGTAGACGTTGCCGCTCCAAGGGTTGCCGCACAGCTGCCGCCAGTATTCCTCGTCGATGGTCAGCTTCATGTCCAGCATGCGCAAGGCCGGCTCGCCGAAGACGTCGGCCAGGGCCTGGTTCAGCTGGGCGAGGTTGACTTCGCGATCCGGCAGGAAGTGCTGCACGTAGCCACGGCTGGTGTAGCCGGTCGAACGGGCCAGGTCGTCGGGAGGGCTGCCCTTGCCGGGGGCTCGGGCACGCAGGGTCGGGTCGTCGTGGCAGGGGTCGACCGGGTCGCCCGGTTGCAGGTCTTGCGTGTCCATCGCGTCCTCCTGGGTTTGTATGGAACGACGATAGGCGCCGGACACCGAGTCCACAAGCGCCCCCAGGGTAGGCGAGCCTGTCAGTTCTCACGGGGCGCGCGGCGCCCGCCGGCGCCAGCAGCCCCATGCAGCGGCGCGCCGCCTCAGTGAACGGCGGCGGCCTGGGCCGGTGCGCCCGCCTCGCCGAGGCCGTGCAGCCGGCGCAAGCCTTCCATGTCACGCCGGGGCGGCACGCCGAACTGGCGCTTGTACTCGCGGCTGAACTGCGACGGGCTTTCATAGCCGACCTGCGCGGCGGCAGTCGAGGCATCGCAGTGCTCGATCAGCATCAGCCGGCGCGCCTCGTTGAGCCGCAGCCATTTCTGGAACTGCAGCGGGCTCATGGTGGTGAGCGTGCGGAAGTGGTGATGAAAGGTCGACACGCTCATTTGCACGTGCGCCGCCAGGTCTTCGACACGCAAGGGCTCGGCGAAGTGGCCTTTGAGCCAGTCGATCGCGCGCGCCACGCGGTGGCCCTGGCTGCCGGCCGACGCGATGTGGCGCAGGCGTCCGCCCTGGTCGCTCATCAGCAGGCGGTAGACGATCTCGCGCTGTACCAGCGGCGCCAGCACGGGAATGTCGGCGGGCGAGTCGAGCAGCTCAAGAAGGCGGCGGAATGCGTCGAGGAGCGGGCGCCGGGCCTGGCCCACTTCCATGCCGCGGCCTGCCGGCAGGCCGCTCTGGCCGGCCAGGCTGCTGTCCAGCAGCATCTCGGCCAGGCCGCGCGGGTCGAGTTTGAGCATGATGCCGAGGCAGGGCTGTTCGCGGGTGGCTTCGACCACCTGGCCCAAGGCCGGCAGGTCGAGCGACGTGATCAGGAACTGGCCGGCACGGTACTCGTACGCTTCCTCGCCGAGCAGCACGCGCTTGGCGCCCTGCACGATGAGCGCCAGGCTCGGTTCGTACATGCAGCTCGTCGGCTCGGTCGAGGTTTCCTTGCGAAACAGCGACAAGCCGGGCACCGCGGTGGCGACGATTTCGCCGCCGGCCGTCCAGCGGGCGGCGCACGCCGCCAAGGACTGGTGTACGTCCTCGGGCGGGGCGGCCCGGGCGGGAACATGGGCGGCTCCACTGACGGCGCCATTCGCGGCGGATCGGTTCACGCGGTTCTCCTGTTCACGGTGTCGCAACGGTAATTCAAGCCATGCACTCCGGTCCAGTGCGGCGGAGGATCAGGCAAGAAATCGAGAGGACTGGTCTATCGGTGCGCGCGCGGGTGCGGGAAGAATCGGCACCTCACCGCTGGCCCTTCAGACGGAGCACTCACGATGATCACTCTCAACATCAACGGCCAGGCGCAGCGCGTCGAGGCCGAACCCGACACCCCCTTGCTGTGGGTGCTGCGCGACACCCTGCAGATGACCGGGACCAAGTACGGCTGCGGCATGGCATTGTGCGGCGCCTGCACCGTCCACATGGACGGTCAGGCTGTTCGCTCGTGCAGCACGCCGGTCTCTGCCGCCGCCGGCAAGAAGGTTGTCACGATCGAGGCGGTCGGGCGTGCCCGCGTGGGCCAGGCCGTGCAGGAGGCCTGGCGCCGGCTCGACGTGGTGCAGTGCGGCTATTGCCAGTCGGGCCAGATCATGAGCGCGGTGGCGCTGCTGGAAACCAATCCGCGGCCGTCGGACGCCGATATCGACGCGGCGATGGGCGGCAACGTCTGCCGCTGCGCGACCTACGTGCGCATCCGCGCTGCCATCCACGAAGCCGCCCAGGCTCTGGCCTGAAGGAGCGCCACGCCATGACCGATATCCCTCTCGAGAACGTCAGTCGCCGCCGGCTGCTGCAAGGCGCGGCGGGCCTCACGCTGGCCCTGTATCTGCCGGTCGCCGCGGCCGCGAAACCCGCCCGTGCGGCGGCCGGCGCGGTGAGCCCTGCGGCCTTCGCACCGAACGCCTTCCTGCGCATCGGCGAGGACAACAGCGTCACCGTGGTGGCCAAGCACCTGGAGATGGGCCAGGGCACCTACACCGGGTTGGCCACCATCGTCGCCGAGGAGCTGGACGCCGCGTGGCCGCAGGTGCACGTCGAAGGTGCGCCGGCCGATGCCCAGCGCTACAACAACGTCAACTGGGGGCCGGTGCAGGGTACCGGCGGCAGCACTGCCATTGCCAACTCCTGGGAGCAACTGCGCCGTGCCGGCGCCACGGCCCGTGCCATGCTGGTGTCCGCCGCTGCCGCACAGTGGAAGGTGCCGGCCGCCGAGATCGCGGTGGCCGACGGCGAGGTGCTGCACCGGGCTTCGGGCCGCAAGGCGAGCTTCGGCCAACTGGCGAAGGCCGCCGCCGAGCAAGCGGTGCCGGCCGACGTGAAACTGAAGGACCCCAAGGACTTCAAGCTGATCGGCAAGCCGCTGCCGCGCAAGGACAGCGCCGGCAAGACCGACGGCTCCGCGGTGTTCACCCAGGACGTGCACCTGCCCGGCATGCTGACCGCCGTGGTGGCCCACGCGCCGCGCTTCGGCGCCACCGTGAAATCGTTCGACGCCAGCCAGGCCAAGGCCGTGAAGGGCGTGGTCGACGTGGTGCGCATCCCCACCGGCGTGGCGGTGCTCGCGCGCGACACCTGGAGCGCCAAGAAGGGCCGCGACGCGCTGCGCGTCGAATGGGACGAGAGCGCGGCGTTCAAGCTGGGCTCGCCCCAGATCCTCGAGAAGTACCGGGAACTGGCCCAGTCGCCCGGTGCGGTGGCGCGCCGCGAGGGCGATGCGGACGGCGCGCTCGCAGGCGCCGCGCGCAAGCTGGAGGCGGCCTACGACTTTCCGTACCTGTCGCATGCCGCGATGGAACCGTTGAACTGCGTGATGCACCTGACCCGCGACGGCTGCGAAGTCTGGAACGGCGAGCAGTTCCAGACCGTCGACCAGGCCGCCGTGGCGCAGGTGCTGGGCTTGAAACCCGAGCAGGTGACCATCCACATGCTGTATGCCGGCGGCAGTTTCGGGCGGCGTGCCAACAAGCATTCCGATTACCTGGTGGAGAACGCCCATATCGTCAAGGCCATCAAGGGGCGTGCCCCGGTGAAGCTGGTGTGGCTGCGCGAGGACGACATGCGCGCCGGCTACTACCGGCCGGCGTTCCACCACCGCCTGTCGGCCGGCCTGGACGGCGACGGCAAGCTGGTCGGCTGGCGCCACCGCCTGGTGGGCCAGTCCATCATCGCCGGCTCGCCGTTCGAGGCCATGATGATGAAAGACGGCATCGACCCGGTCTCGGTCGAGGGCGCGGCCAACCTGCCCTACGGCATAGCCAACCTGCTGGTGGACCTGCACACGCCGAAGGATGTCGGCGTGCCGGTGCTGTGGTGGCGCTCGGTGGGCTCGACCCACACCGCCTTCTCGACCGAGTGTTTCATCGATGAACTGGCGCAGGCGGCCGGCAAGGACCCGGTGGCCTGGCGCCTGGAAATGCTCGACCAGCATCCGCGCCATGCCGGCGTGCTCAAGCTCGCGGCCGACAAGGCCGGCTGGGGCTCGCCGCTGCCCGCCGGACAGGCCGGCGAGCGGCGCGGGCGCGGCGTGGCGGTGCACGAGTCCTTCAACACCTATGTGGCGCAGGTGGCCGAGGTGACGGTGAAGGACGACGGCAGCTACCACGTCGACCGTGTCGTGTGCGCGGTGGACTGCGGTGTCGCCGTCAACCCCGACGTGATTCGCGCGCAGGTCGAGGGCTCGGTCGGCTTTGCGCTGTCGACGGTGCTGTACAGCGCGATCACGCTGCAGGACGGGAGGGTGCAGCAGTCCAATTTCCACGACTACGCGGTGGCGCGCATCAGCGACATGCCGCGCGTGGAGGTGCACATCGTGCCGTCCGCTGCCAACCCCACCGGCATCGGCGAGCCCGCCGTGCCGCCGCTGGCACCGGCCGTGGCAAACGCGCTGGCCGCCGCCACCGGCAAGCGTGCGCGCCAGTTGCCGATCACGCCTGAAACGCTGAAGGCCTAGCAGGGCTGATCACCGGTGAAGGTGCACGGCTGAAAGGAGCGTGACGTGGAGAATCTCGATGTGATGGTGCTGCGCACGCTGCTCGCCTGGCGCCGGGCCGGCAAGCGCGCACTGCTGGCCACCGTGGTGCGCACCTGGGGCTCGTCGCCACGCCCGGTGGGCTCGATCATGGCGATGGCGGAAGACGGCGCGGTGGTGGGCTCGGTGAGCGGCGGCTGCATCGAGGACGACCTGATCCACCGCTACACGCAAGCTTATGGGGCGCGCGACAGCGGCGGCCGTCTGCCCGGCGGTGCCCCGGTCTTCGTGAAGTACGGTGTCAGCGCCGACGAGGCGCACCGTTTCGGACTGCCGTGCGGCGGCACGCTGGAGCTGCTGCTCGAGTTCGACCCGGATGCCGATGCGCTGGGTCTGCTGACCCAGGCGCTGGCGGCCGGCCGTCTCGTCAGCCGCACCGTGCGGCTGGCCGACGGCCGAGTCGAGTTGCAGGACGCGACGGCGCCGGCCGAGCTGCGCATGACCGAAGACAGCGTGACCAATACCTTCGGGCCCGAGTACCGCATGCTGCTCATCGGGGCCGGCCAGTTGACGGAATACCTGGCGACCATGGCCTTGTTCAGCGGCTTCGCGGTCACCGTGTGCGACCCGCGCGAGGAGTACCGCGGTGCCTGGAGCGTGGCGGGCGCCACGCTCGTGAAGGACATGCCCGACGACGTGGTGACGGCCTTCAGGCCCGACCGCCGCAGTTGCGTGGTCGCGCTGACCCACGACCCCAAGCTCGACGATCTGGCGCTGCTGGAGGCACTGCAGACCGAGGCCTTCTACATCGGTGCCATCGGCAGCCGGCGCAACAACGAGGCCCGGCGGCTGCGCATGATGGAGCACTTCGGCCTGACCGCAGCACAGCTTCAGCGCCTGCGCGGCCCGATCGGCGTCTACATCGGCAGCAAGACGCCGCCCGAGATCGCGGTCAGCGTGATGGCCGAGATCCTGGCCGTCAAGAACGGCGTGGCGCTACCCGGAGAAGTGCAGGTGGCGCGCGCCAAAGGCGCGCAGGGGCACGCGCAGAACGCGGCCGAGGTGTGCGGCGTCGGTTGATGCGTTGACCGGACCTGGGCCGGCCAGTCGCGACCGGTGTTCGACGCGAGGCTCTTGCAGCCTGTGGCGGCGGGCCCATGCCGTCAGTGCCCCGGCAATCGCTTCGGGCCGGTCTTCGGGCGCCAGGTGTCCGGCTGCGCCGCAGTGCTCGATCTGGAGGCAGGCCGTGCGGCATCGACGCGAGCCACCACGTCGGCCGGCGTGCTTTCGATGGGCTTGGCGCGGGGCGGCATCGTCCTGCTCGCCACGCGGCGAGTAGCCATCGCGGCAGCCGGGCCGCGGTGCGAGACGCAGACCTGCGCCGCACGATCGCGCTGGCCGAGTAGAAGCAGACCGAACCGGTGCTGCCACGCGAAGTCAGTACGTCTGGTCGATGATCACGCGCCGGACCGTTTCCAATGCATCCCGAAGGGCGCTCGGCGCCACCGAGCCGAGTGCCAGGCGCAGCGCGTGAGGCACCTGCGCCGAGGTGGCGAACGGCTCGGCCGTCGACACAGCAATGCGATGGGACATCAGCGCCATCGCCACCTTGTCGGCGCGCGCTTCTTCTGGCAAAGGCAGCCAGACGAAATAGGAGCCGGGATGGCGGACGTGTGGAAGCCCGGCGAGCGCGGCGTCGGCGATCTTCTGTCGCAAGACCGCGTCCTGGCGTTTTTCAGCCTCGAGCCGCGCGACCGTGCCGTCTTCCAGCCACCCGCAGGCGATCGCCGTCATCACGCCGGGTGTGTTCCAGGTCGTGGCGCGGATCGCCCGCTCGATCTTCGCCAGCCAGGCAGTCGGCGCAGCGACGAAGCCGACCCGCAGGCCGGTGGCCACGCTCTTCGAGAGCCCCGAGATGTAGACCGTCGCTTCCGGTGCCAGCGCTGCGAGCGGCTCAGGCGGGTCCGGTGCCAGGAAGGCATAGGCGGCGTCCTCGATGAGGAGCAGCCCGTGCCGGCGAGCGATCGCCACCAGGTGCCGTCGCCGGCTCGCAGCCGTCACCCATCCGAGCGGGTTGTGCAGCGTGGGCATCGCGTACACGGCACGCACCCGCCGCCGTTTGCACAAGGTCTCCAGTGCGTCCAGATCGGGGCCCTGGCCCGCTGCCGGCAGGGGCAACAGTTCGAGGCGATGCGCCTCGGCGAGCACCTTGAACCCCGGGTAGGTCAGTGCATCGCATGCGACCACATCGCCGGGCCCCAGCAGCGCCATCACCGTGGTGGCCAGGCCGTGCTGCGCGCCGTCTACGATCGCGACCTGGTCGGCACTTACCGCCAGGCCCCGGCATGCCAGGTGGCCCGCCACGATGGCCCGCTCATGCGAGCGGCCACCGTGCGGCTGATAGCGCAGCAACGCCTCCAGGTCGCCGGAGGCGGCCAGCTGGCGCAGCGCGGCCCGGAGCAACTCCGACTGCCCGGGCAGCGACGGATAGTTGAAGTTCAAATCGACCATGCCCGCGGCTGCCGCCTGCTGGTCGATGCCCAGACCGCGCGGCAGCAGGGCTTCGCGCACGAAGGTGCCGCGGCCGGTCTCGCCGCTGACCAGGCCCATCGTCCGAAGCTCCGCATACACCCGTGTGGCCGTCACGAGCGCCAGGCCGTGCTGGGCGGCCAGCTGTCTGTGCGTGGGCAGCCGGGTGCCCGGCGCCAGGCGGCCGTCTCGAATCTCGGCGGCCAGCGTGTCGACCAACTGCTTGTAGCGGGCGAGGGCCATGTGGCGATGTATCCATGACAATCATTTGATTGTATTGATGCTCGTGCTTACGATGCCTCATGGCCCATGACGGCCCCGACAGGACGACACCATGCACATCGCCATCCTCACTTTCGAAGGCTACAACGAGCTCGATTCGCTCATTGCCTTGGGCATCCTCAACCGGATCAGGAAGCCGGGCTGGCGCGTGTCGATCGCCAGCCCGACGGCTCGCGTGCGCTCGATGAACGGCGTGGTGCTCGAAGCCCAGGCCTCGCTGAGCGAGGCGAATGCCGCCGACGCCGTGATCGTCGGCAGCGGCATGCGCACGCGCGAGGTGGTGGCCGACGCGGCCCTGATGGCGCAGCTGCAGCTGGATCCTTCGCGCCAGCTGCTGGGCGCACAGTGCTCGGGCACGCTGGTGCTGGCCAAGCTGGGGTTGCTCGGCGGTCTGGCCGCGTGCACCGACTTGACGACAAAACCCTGGGTCGAGGAAGCCGGCGTCGAAGTACTGAGCCAGCCCTTCGTTGCGGGGGGCAATGTGGCGACCGCGGGCGGATGCCTCGCTTCGCAGTATCTGGCCGCCTGGGTGATCGCCCGGCTGGAAGGTGTCGAAGCGGCCAGAAGTGCCATGCACTATGTGGCACCGGTGGGAGAGAAGGACGACTACGTCGAGCGCGCCATGCGCAACGTCATGCCATTCCTGCGCACCGAGCCCGCGAAGGCGTGAGTGCAACACGCTCGTGCTGGCGTCATGAGCACTTCAGGCGGGCCCGGCGCGATGCAGATCACGAGGCACCGGCGAGCGGATGGTCGCCTCGAACGTGGTCCTTCAGGGCGTCGTTCCCCGAAGCTTCGATCAATGCCCTGAGCGCCTTCGGGTCCAGCTGATTCCACACGTGCCCACACTGGCAGCATGCGCGAAAGGCGTGTCCGCCGGACAGGCGCACGGCACGTCTGAGCTTGAAGAGTTTCAGACCTCTCGGAAAGAACTTCTCCGCCCGGCCGTCCTCCGAGCCATCTGAAATCACACGGCCTTCGACGGTGCGGGGGGACTGGCAAACGGGGCAGTTCATGAGCCTCCTGGTTGGCCCTCAGTGTGCGAAGGGCCACGCCTCGCCATCGCCGGCGGGGTGAACACAAGCATGGCACCCCTGCCTTCGCCGGCGCATCCGCAATGTCACGCACGCCGACTCGGCAACACCCCGTCAGGCCACCGCCTGCGGCCGTGCAACGACGGGCGCCGAACTGTCGCGTCGTGTCCGGATCCGCGCGGTTCGTGTCCGAAACCGGGCCGCCCGAAGAGGGTTCTTCGAGCTAGCCTCGTGCACCGACAACGGAGGGCCGACATGCTCCAACTGAGACCGAACTGCGAATGCTGCGACATCGATCTGCCGCCGCAGAGTGCCGACGCCCGAATCTGCTCGTTCGAATGCACTTTCTGTGTGAGCTGCGCCGAGGTCAAGCTCGCGGGTGCGTGCCCCAATTGCGGCGGGGAACTGGTGGTGAGGCCCCGGCGCCCGGCCGAGAAACTGGCCGGCAACCCGGCCTCCACGCAACGTGTGCTCAAGCCGCAAGCGTGCGTTGCGCGGCCTTGACGCCGTTTGCTCGCAGACGAGCGCCCGGCATTGCGATCGGGCGGTCGTCGACGTCGATGTGGCCGCCATCTGCCGGCCGAAGGCAAGGCGCAGAAGGTGGTGCGCGATCACAAGAAGATCGTCGACGCGATCGCGCGTGGCGATGCCGTGCGTGCACAGGACGGCCTGCGAGAACATCTGTCCGGAACGCTCAGCCAGGTGGACGAGATCTGTCGTCGGTACCCCGACTTCGTGGCGATGCCCTGACGGCGCTTGACCCTGCGTCTGCGCTGACCCTGGGGAAACCTCTGCATCGGACTCACGCACACTGTGCGTGAACGCGACCAAGGAAGTCCCGCATGAGCGAGGCCACCTCTTCGACGTGGGTCTCCAGCAACCAGTGGCCGCCGTCGAGCAAGTGCAGCTCGGCGTCGGGCAGGTCCCGAAGATAGGCACGCGCCGATGCTTGCGGCATGTAGTGGTCCTGCGGCCCCCAGACGATCAACGCAGGTGGCCGGTGTTCGCTGAGGTATTGGCGGTGCCGAGGAAACCAGGCGCGGTTGTCCTTCAGGCCGGCGATCAGGCCGGCCGCGATCTCCCGGCGTTTCGGTGTGACCAGCGACCAGTGCAACTTCCACAGGTCCGGCGGTATGCGATCGGACAACTCGGGCCTGAGCGCGTTGAGGAACTCCTCCTTGAACGCTTCCTCGTTGACCGCTTCGGCCAGCTTGGCTCGCATCTCGTCGGCGGGGAGGGTCCAGGTCTTCTCGATCTCCGCGTATTTCGGCCCCAACGCGTCTTCGTAGGGGATGTCGCCGTTCTGGATGACGAGGGCCACCACCCGCTCGGGTGCCTTGATCGCCAACCGCGCGCCGATCGGAGACCCGAAGTCATGCAGGTAGAGCGCGAAGCGCTGCACGCCGAGCTGATTCACGAAACGGTCGAGGAAGTCGGCATAGCCATCGAAGCTGTAGTCGAAGTCCTCGGGCGTGGCGCTGTAGCCGGCGCCGGGAAAGTCAGGTGCGACCAGCCGCCAGCGGTCGGCCAGACGCGGCATGAGGTTGCGAAACTCGTAGGACGAGCAAGGGTAGCCGTGCGGAAGCAGGACCACCGGTGCAGTGGCCGGCCCGGCTTCGCGGTAGAAGGTGTCGACCTTGCCGACCATGACGCGGCGATGCCGCACACCGGTCTCCATGAGCCATCTCCTTGGCGCAGTTTCCAGGGGGGCCTGTCGCCGCGGGTCGGTCTGCGGTGGCAGGCACCTGATCTTGGCTCACCGGTCGACGAGATTCGCTGCTGCGCTTCCAAGTCCCCGCAGACCTTGAGGTGCGGAAATTGCTCGGCCTGCACGCAGCCTGCGCGGGCCCTCACATCGTCGGCATTCGGTCGAACTTCGGCAAGGCCGCGTCCAGCACATCCCATGCGTGCCCGCGCACGGTGTACGTCACCAGTTGCGGCTGGTATCGGCCGGGATCGTCGAGACTGGCCGCATGCACGGTGAAGACGTCGGGCATGTCCGAGAAGGTCATGTACACCGGCGACCCGCAGGTCGGGCAGAAGGCCCGGGTCTTGACGTTGCCGCTGTCGGCAACGACGTCCCATCGCGTGACCGGGCCGCTGTGCTTCACGCCGCTGCGTGGGAAGCTGAGGTAGGAGCCGTGGCCGGTGCCGCTCTTGTGCTGGCAGTCGCGGCATTGGCAGTCGTTCTGCATCAGCGGTTCGACGGAAATCTCATAGCGGATGGCGCCGCACGCGCAACCGCCGGTATAGGCTGGGCTCATCAGTGTCGTGTCCTTGTCGTGGAGGTCCTTGAGGCGCGCACCGGGGGGCGGCGCCGCGAGGGCCACTCTACGCAAGGGGCCGCACAGAGGGGGAGTAACAAGATCGTCGTGAAACCGGCCGGCTGCTCCTGCCCCGGCGACACGGCATTCAGGTCGCCTGGTGAATCTGGATCAGGTTGCCGCAGGTGTCGGAAAACACGGCCGTCCACACCGGCCCGGTCTGTGCCGGCTCACGGGTGAACACCACGCCACGCTCCTTCAGTCGCCGGTACTCCGCCTGGAGGTCCCCTACTTCGAACGAGTTGACAGGCACGCCCAGCTCGAAGAGTCCCTGCTGGTAGGCAAGAGCCACCGGGTTGGCATTGGGCTCGAGCGAGAGCTCCGCCCCCACGCCTTCAGGCGACTTCACGGTGATCCAGCGGTATTCGCCGGCAGGGATGTCCTGGCTCGGCAGGAACCCGAGCACCTCGGTGTAGAACCTGAGCGCCTTGTTCTGATCGTCGACGTGGATGCTCGACAGCGTCACTTTCATGGAAGTTTCTCCTGCGGGATACGTGCCGCCGGCGTGGCGACCCCTGCCGTCGATTCTGCGACGGCTGCAGGCGGGACGCTTCTCGAAAATTGCGGTCCGATCCCGGCTGCGAACGCGGCATTCATGAGGCTCACGCAGTCCGGCACCAGCAGCTGCGGCAACCCGGGCGCGGCCAGCAGGCGCCGGCGGTATGCCGAAGGCGGCTCGCCGTAGCGTTGTGCAAAGAGATGGCTGAAGCTGCCCAGGCTCGAGAAGCCGACCGCCATGCAGGCCGCGGTGACGGTTTCGCCGTGCAGTACGAGCAGACGTTTTGCCGCCTCGAGTCGCATGCGGATGCGCATCTGGTGCGGGGTTTCGCCGAACACCGCATGGAAGCGCCGGATGAATTGCGAGGTCGACAGGCCTGCTTCCCGGGCCACGGCATCCAGCGGCATGGATTCCACGGCGACGTCGCACAGCAAGGCCCGGGCACGCGCAAGTCGCAACAGGGGCGCGTCGGCGGGCATGGCCGGTCAGCTTTCCATGGCCGGCGGGTTCGCCAGCCCCGTCGCGGGGTAAGGCGTCACGCTCAGCAGACTGAGCCCGGTCATAACCGTCATCACGGCGATCACGGCCGGCAATCCGACCCGGTCGAGGAACGGTGCGGCGATCTGCGTGCCCGCGGCACCGGCTGCCAGCAACGCAAGCACCAGCAGCGCCGACGCGCGGCCCATCTGGGCCGGCGGCACCGCCAGCGCTTCACTGAACGCGGCGGGCCCCCGCACCGCGAGCACACCGCAGAACAGGCTCCAGAAGACGAGCAGCGTTGCAAAGCCGACCAGCCCGAGCTGCACGAGCAGCAGGAAGCCGCTGCAGAGCAGCAGGTGCAGCCGGGCGCCGAGGGTGACGGCGCCGGGCGCGCCGATGCGTTTGCCGATGCGCCCCGCCTGGCTGGCCACGACGATGAACGTGGTGACGCCCACCACCTGCGCGGCGGCGAAGGCCGAAGGCCCGAGCCCCAGGGCATTCGCAAGCATCTGCGGGCCGCTTGCCACGAAGGTGATCAACGCACCGAAGCACAAGGCGTGCGAGGCGGCAATGCGCCGATACCGGCCATCGCGCAACAGCGCCCGGTAGCCGGTGCGCGTCGCCGGCTCGAGTCCTGGCAACTGCTGCGGTGTGACACGCAGCACGAAGGGCAGCGCCACCAGCGCGAGCCCACCCACCACCCAGAAGGTGGCACGCCAGTCGGCCACCAGCAGCATGGCTGCCCCGGCCACCGGCGCGGCTGCCGGCACCACGGCTTCGATCATCGCGATGGACGCGATGCCTTTCATCGCGTCGGCATCGGGCAATGTCGCGCGGATCACGCTCGGGGCGACGACCGTGGACGCGCCGGCCGCCACGCCCTGCAGCAGACGCATCGCGAGGAGTTCGGTCAAGTCCCCTGCCAGCGCGCACGCGATGCTCGAGACGACCAGCACGACGATGCCGGCGCCCACGCATTTGCGCGGGCCGAAGCGATCGAGCGCCTCGCCCCACAACAACTGGGATCCGGCCAAGCCTGCCAGGAACAGAGCCACGGCCCACTGACCCTGCGCGACGGTGATGTCCAGCCCCCGCTGCAACGCAGGCAAGGCGGGAAGAAACAGGTCCATCGCGAGCATGCTGGTGCAGGTGACCAGGGCGAGCGGCAGAACGGTACGTACGGAGCGGGAAGACATGCTGGCCCAGCATACCGGAGCCTCGTCAGACCCGGTCTTGCAAGGCACGGGATGGGGCTGGGCACCGGCCCGTCGACCCAGGGAAAACCCCAGTATTTGTCGTATCGATAAACGAGACAATGTATCGACTGTTGATACACGCAGGCGACCAGGGCAACTTTCCATCAGGATGCAGTGCTCGCGCCGGCGACAAGGGGCTCTCGCTTGGTCATCGCACTCGGTGAGGGCCCTTTCGGTTCGATGCGACCCGGTGGGGTTCGCGCTCTGCAGGAGCCATGGATGATGTTCACGAATTTGAAGAGCACATGGAAGCGGCTGCTTGCCATGTCGATGCTGGCCGCCACGACCGTGGCGGCTCCCGCTGCCGACCTGCGCATCGGCATCAAGTCGGAAGTGACCGCCGCCGACCCGCATGTGCTGGCGCCCTCCAACCGCAACGTGTGGCTGCATGTCTACGACACGCTGGTGGGGCAGGACGCGACCCTGCGTGCGGTGCCGCGGCTGGCGCGGGGCTGGCGGGCAATCGATGCGACCACCTGGGAGTTCGTGCTGCGCCCCAACGTCACCTTCCACGACGGCAGCCCGCTGACCGCTGAAGACGTGAAGGCGTCGATCGATCGGGCCAAGAACCTGAGCGGGCCGCGCACCTATCGCACCTACCTGCAGGACGTGGACAGCGTGGTGGTGGCCGACCCGTTGAAGGTGCATATCAAGACGAAGGAGCCAAGCCCGGCCCTGCCCGACAACATCAGCCTGATCGCAATCATTCCCAAGAGCAAGGCCCAGGCGGATGAAGACGCGTTTTCCAGGGGCGACGCGGCGGTGGGCAGCGGCCCCTACCGATTTTCGGAATGGGCACGCGGCGAGCGCGTGGTGCTGGTGCGCAACGACAAGTACTGGGGCGCACGCGAGCCATGGGACAAGGTGGTGTTCCAGTTCATCCCGAAGGAACCGGCGCGCGCTTCGGCCTTGCTGTCGGACGCGGTTGACCTGATCGACGGCACCCACGCGGGCATGGCGGACGCGTTCGCCAGCTCCGGCAGGGTCACGCAGGCCTCCACGCCGTCGTACTGGTTGAACTACCTGGGCACCGACCAGCACCGCACCAGCTCGCCGCATGTTTCCGACGTGAACGGGCGCGCACTGCCTGCAAACCCCTTCCAGAACCTGAAGGTGCGCCAGGCGATCCATCTTGCGATCAACCGCGAGGCGATTGCCCGCCATGTGATGAAGGGCGACGCCGTGCCGACGGCGCAGATCGTTCCGGCCGGCTTCTTCGGGCACGATGCAGCGCTGGTGGCTCCGGCCGGTGACCTGGCCAAGGCCCGCGCACTGCTGGTCGAGGCGGGCTATCCGCAAGGTTTCAAGGTCACGCTGCACTGCCCGAACGACCGCTACCTCAACGACGCCAAGGTGTGCGAAGCGATCGGGCAGATGCTGACGCAGGCTGGCCTGAAGATGGCCGTGCAAGCCATGCCCTATTCGGTGCTGCTGTCGCGCGTGGCGGCCGCCGAGCCGGATGTGAGCCTGTACATGCTGGGCATCGGCGCCGTCACGGGAGACTCGCTCGCGCCCTTGCGGGCCGTGGTGCAGAGCTACGACAAGAAAAAGGGGCAGGGCGCCAACAACTACGGACGCTACAGCCATGCCGAAATCGACCAGTTGATCGACAAGGCCGCCACCGCGATGAACCCGGCCGAGCGCGAGAATTTGCAGAGGTCCGCCGCCCGTCTGGTGGCGCAGGACCTCGGGATCATCCCGGTGCACCACCTCAAATCGTCATGGGCCCTGCGCAAGGGTCTGACGATCACGCCACGCGCCGACGGATTCACCTTCGCGACCGACGTTCGCGATGCCAGCGTCAAGTAACCAGGACGTGCCCTTTCGATGCTTGATGCCATTCTCAAGCGGCTGCTCCAGAGCGGGGTTGTTCTGGTGCTGATGTCGGTGCTGGCGTTCGTCGGCATCAACCTCGTCGGCGACCCGGTGCACCTGCTCGTGCCGCAGACGGCCAGCCAGGAGGAGGTCGAGCAGGTGCGGCAGCAACTGGGCCTCGACCTGCCGATTCCGCAGCAGTACCTGCGCTTCGTCGGCGCGGCACTCCAGGGCAATCTCGGCGAGTCCTTCGTGTTCGGGCGCCCGGCGCTCGAGCTGATCCTCGAGCGGGTGCCCGCCACACTCGAGCTGGCGTTCGCAGCGCTTGGGTTGTCTGTGCTCATCGGCATTCCGCTCGGCCTGATCGCGGGGCTCCATGCCAACGGCATCGTGCGGCGTGCGGTGATGGGAGGCTCCATCGTCGGCGTGACGGTCCCCGCGTTCTGGCTCGGGCTGCTGCTGATCCTGCTGTTCTCGGTCAATCTCGGCTGGTTGCCCTCGGGCGGGCGGGGCGAGCCCGGGCGACTGCTGGGCTGGTCGACCAGCTTCGCGAGCGTCGACGGCCTGCGCCACCTGGTCCTGCCGGCGCTGACGCTGTCGCTGTTCAAGATCGCCATCGTCATCCGGCTCACCGAAGCTGGCACCCGGGAGGTGATGTCGCAGGAATACGTGCGCTTTGCACGCGCCAAGGGGGTGTCGGGCGCGAGGCTGTTGTGGCGGCACGTGCTGCCCAACGTGCTGATTCCCGTCGTCACGGCAATGGGCCTCGAGTTCGGTCAACTCATTGCGTTCTCGGTCGTCACCGAGACGGTGTTCGCCTGGCCCGGCATGGGCAAGCTGATCATCGATTCGATCATCCAGCTCGACCGCCCGGTGGTGGTGGCCTATCTGCTGGTCACGCTGCTGATCTTCATGACCCTCAACTTCATCGTGGATGCCTTGTATGTCGTTCTGGATCCGCGTCTTCGCGTGAAGGGCAAGTGACCATGGCACAGGCCCAACCCCGAGACCGCGTCGACGCGCCTTCTCGCCATCCGCAGCTGGCCGCGCCGGCGCCCGTACAGGCGGCCGAGCCGCCCTGGATCGCGCTGTGGCGCCGCTTCTCGGCACGGCGGCTGTCGGTGGCAGCGCTGGCCGTGCTGTGCACGCTGATGCTGCTGGCGTTGATTGCACCGCTGATCGCGCCGCAGGACCCCTACGACCTCGGCGTGGTGTCCATCCTCGATGCCGAACAACCGCCGATGTCGCGCAGCGCCGACAGCAGCCTGCTGTTCGTGCTCGGCACCGACGGCGCCGGCCGCGACTTGCTCAGCGCCATCCTCTACGGGCTGCGCATCAGCATCGTCGTCGGCCTGTTCAGCGCGGCTGCCGCCGTGGTCATCGGCGTTTCGCTGGGGCTGACGGCAGCGCACTTCGGTGGCCGCGTCGACGCCGTCATCATGCGGGTGGTCGACCTGCAGCTGAGTTTCCCGACCATCCTGGTCGCGTTGATGCTGCTCGCGTCGCTGGGGCAGGGCGTCGACAAGACCTTGCTGGCCCTGATCATCGTGCAGTGGGCGTACTACGCACGCAACGTGCGGGCCAGCGCCATGGTCGAGCGGCAGAAGGAATACGTCGAGGCGGCGATGGGTCAGGGTCTGCCGGCGCTGCGCATCATGTTCCGGCACGTGCTGCCCAACTGCATGGCGCCGCTGCTGGTGACCGCCACCCTGCAGACGGCCCATGCCATCACGATGGAAGCCACGATGAGTTTCCTGGGCATCGGCTTGCCGCAGACGCAGCCGTCACTGGGCCTGCTCATTGCCAACGGGTTCGAGCATGCGCTGTCGAGCCAGACGTGGATCAGCATCTATCCCGGCATCGCGCTGGTCACGCTGGTGGCGTCGATCAACCTCGTCGGCGACCGGCTGCGCGACGTGCTCAACCCCAAGACGGAGGCCTGACGCCATGAGTCTGTTGACCGTCGGCGGGTTGCGGACCCGCTTCAAGACGCCCGCCGGCTGGGTGACGGCCGTGGACAACGTGTCCTTCTCGCTCGACAAGGGACGCATCCTCGGCATCGTCGGTGAATCCGGCTCGGGCAAGTCGGTGACCGCGATGTCGCTGATGAACCTGCTGGACCCGCCGGCCGTCGTCGAGGCCGACGAACTGCGCTTTTGCGGCGAGTCGCTGCAAGGGGCGACACCGCGGCAGTGGAACGCCATCCGCGGCCGGCGCATCGCCATGGTGTTCCAGGACCCGATGATGTCGCTGAACCCGGTGATGCGCGTCGGTGCGCAACTGATGGAAACGGTGCTGGTGCACGGCCATGCCGGCAAGCACGAGGCCCGTGCGCGCGCGGTCGATGCGCTGCGCACGGTGGGCATTCCCGCGCCGGAAGAACGCATGAACGCCTACCCGCACGAGTTGTCGGGCGGCATGCGGCAACGCGTCGCCATCGCGAACGCCATCATCAACCGGCCTGAACTCGTCATCGCCGACGAGCCCACCACCGCGCTCGACGTCACCATCCAGGCGCAGATCCTGTTCGAAGCCCGTCGGCTCTCGCGCGAGAGCGGCACCGCGATGATCTGGATCACCCACGACCTTGCCGTCGTGAAGGACCTGGCCGACGACCTTTGCGTGATGTACGCCGGCCGCGTGGTGGAGCACGGTCCCGTCGCCGAGGTGATACGCCACCCTCGGCATCCGTACACACGCGGCCTGCTCGAGTCGCTGCCGAGCGGGCGTGCCACGGGGCGCCGGCTGCGGCCGATACCGGGCGCCACGCCACCGTTGCAGTCGTTGCCGCCGGGCTGCACCTTCGCCCCGCGCTGCGCTGCCGCCAGCGTGCAATGCCAGTCCGTTCCGCCGACCTGCACCGAAGGCCGGCGGTCGTTCCGGTGTTTCCATCCCGTCTGACCACCATGCAGCCCATTGTCGAAATCGAGAACCTGCGCAAGAGCTTTTCGCCGCCCCCAGGTCTGCTGACCCGGCTCGCTCGCCGTGTCGGCATGGACATGCCGTTGCCGAAGGCGGTGCATGCGGTCAACGATGTGTCATTGCAGGTGCAGCGGGGCGAGGTGCTGGGGCTGGTGGGGGAGTCCGGGTGCGGAAAGTCGACGCTGGGCCGCATGGTCGCCGGCATTCTGGAGCCCAGCGCCGGCATCCTGCGCATCGACGGCGCGGCGACCCAGCGGCACGGCGCACGCAGCGTACACCGTCGCGTGCAGATGGTGTTTCAGAACCCGTATGCATCGCTGAACCCGCGCATGCGCATCGACCAGATCCTGACCGAAGCGGCGGTGCACCACGGCCTGGTGGAAAAGCGCGTCGTGCGCGACCATGCGGCGGCGCTGCTGCGCCAGGTGGGCCTCGATCCCAGCTACGCAGACCGCTACCCGCACCAGTTCTCCGGCGGGCAGCGCCAGCGCATCGCGATCGCCAGGGCGCTGTCGCTCCATCCGGAAGTGGTGGTGTGCGACGAGGCCGTTTCGGCGCTCGATGTGTCGGTACAGGCGCAGATCCTGAACCTGTTCCTCGACCTGCGCGAGTCGAACCAGCTGACGTATCTTTTCATCAGCCACAACCTCGCGGTGGTCGAGTACCTGGCGGACCGCGTGGCGATCATGTATCTCGGCCGCATCGTCGAGCTGGCCGACACCGAATCGCTGTTTCGTGCGCCCAATCACCCGTACACGCAGGCGCTCATCTCCGATGCGCCCAGGCTCGACAAGGGGCACAGCACGCATCGCCCGATCCAGGGTGAACTGCCGAGCCCGTACAAGCCGCCGTCGGGCTGCGCGTTCCACCCGCGCTGCCCGCACGCCATGCCACGTTGCCGGAGCGAGCGTCCGGCACTGGTCGAGCTGGCACCCGGCCACCTGTCGGCCTGCCATCTCAACGATGCGCGCGAATCGATCGTCCGTTTCATTCCGCCCAAATTCCAACATGACCCCACCGCTGCAAACTGATTCGACCGTGCCGTACCACTGGCTGCCGCAGGCGGCAGAGCCGCGCATCCCGCTGGTGTTCGACTCCCCGCACAGCTGGCCGCACTGGCCAGCCGACGTGGAGACTGTCGCCCGGACCGAGCAGCTGATGACGAGTTGCGATGCGTACGTGGACGAGTTGTGGCGCGGCGTGACGGCGGTCGGCGGCGCATTGCTCGCGGCGCGCTTTCACCGTGCCTACATCGACGCCAATCGCCACGAGCGCGACATCGACCCCGACCTCATCGACGGCGTCTGGCCGGAGCCGATCGAACGCAGCGAAATGAGCCGGCGCGGCATGGGTCTGATCCGGCGCTATGCATTGCCCCGCGTGCCGATGTATGGACGACGCCTCAGCGTCGGCGAAGTGCGCGACCGCATCGAGGGTTGCTATCGACCGTATCGGCGCACGCTGGGCGAAGCGATCGGCAAGGCACATGCACGCTTCGGCACCGTGTGGCACGTGAACTGTCATTCGATGAAGTCGGTCGGCAATGCGATGAATGTTGACTGCGGCGCACCGCGCCCCGACATCGTCGTCAGCAACAGCCCGCGGGGGGAACCGAGCGCGTCCGACGAATTCACCCGGTGGGTGGCCGACCGCCTGAGCCGCTACGGCTACAAGGTGGCCATCAACACGCCGTATACGGGGGGCGACATCGTGCACGCCCATGGTCGCCCGCACGAGCAGCGGCACAGCGTGCAGATCGAAATCAACCGCGCGCTCTACATAAACGAAGCCACTGTCGTGAAGCACGCCGGTTTCGATCGGCTGCAAGGCCACCTGGACTTGTTTACGCGCGAGTTGGCCGACTACGTCGAGACGTCGCTCGCCGCGGGCCCGAGGCTCGCTGCCTGACCGGTTCGCCTGGGCGGGATGCCAGGCATGCGCGGCGGCAACGACAGGAAAGTTTCATGATGCAGACGGGATTCGGCGTGCTGCGCGTCGCCGACGTGATGGTGCCGATGCGAGACGGCGTGCGCCTCGCGACGGATGTTTACCGGCCCGCACTCGACGGTGTGGCGGTGGACGGGGTGTTCCCGGTGATTCTCGAGCGCACGCCCTACGGCAAGACCGAACCGTCCCGCGCGGAAGTGGACCGCGGGGCGAGGCAGCCGTATTCGCGGCACCAACTGGCGGCCTACTACGTCGAGCAGGGCTACGTGGTCGTGTACCAGGACTGCAGGGGCCGCCACGGCTCGCAAGGGCGGTTCGAGAAGTATCTGCGCGAGGCCGACGACGGCGAAGACACGTTGCACTGGTTGACGAAGCAAGCCTGGTGCAATGGCCGGGTCGGCACCATGGGGCTCAGCTACGCTGCACACACCCAGTTGGCGCTGGCGACCAAAGCACCGCCGGGCCTGCAGACCTTCGTGCTCGATTGCGGTGGATTCTCCGACGCATACCAGTGCGGCATCCGGCAAGGTGGCGCCTTCGAGATGAAGCAGGCGACCTGGGCCGTGCAGCAGGCCAAGGAAGCCCTGCGCGGCGACCCCGTCATGAGCAAAGCGCTGGAGAACGAAGACCTGCACGCCTGGTTCAAGGCGCTGCCGTGGCGCAAGCGCCACTCGCCGCTGCGCTGGGCACCCGAATACGAGCGGTATCTGTTCGAGCAATGGGCCAACACCGACTTCGGCGACTACTGGCGACAGCCGGGGCTCTACGCGAAGGGGGCGTATGCACGGATTCCCGCGGTGCCGCAAGTACACATGTCGGGCTGGTACGACGTCTACGTGCGCTCCACGCTCGAGAACTTCATCGGCCTGGAAAGCCGCAGCCCGTGTGCCCGGCTGATCATGGGACCGTGGCTGCATGGCGACCGCAACATCACGCATGCGGGCGATGTGGAGTTCGGTCCGCAGGCATCGTTCGATGCCAACGTGGCCGAAAGCTGGCGCGCCTATCGCCGGCAGTGGTTTGACCGCTGGCTGAAAGGCGTGAACAACGGCATCGACGATCAGCCGAAGGTGCTGCTGTTCCTGATGGGGGGCGGTTCGGGCTGCCGCAATGCCGCGGGGCGTCTGGAGCACGGCGGGACGTGGGTCGGTGCCGATGCGTGGCCGTTGCTGGCGGCACGACCGACCCCGTTCTATCTGCGGTCTGATCACACGCTGGCGACCGATGCGTCGGAACCCGCAAGCCATCAGTTCACGTACGACTTCGACCCGATGCGGCCGGTGCCGACGATAGGCGGCGCATTGACGTCGGGCAAGCCGATCTTCGAGGGTGGAGCGTTCGACCAGCGAG
This sequence comes from Caldimonas mangrovi, assembly GCF_023721835.1. Classification (GTDB taxonomy): domain Bacteria; phylum Pseudomonadota; class Gammaproteobacteria; order Burkholderiales; family Burkholderiaceae_C; genus Caldimonas; species Caldimonas mangrovi. The sequence goes on from NZ_JAMKFE010000006.1 coordinate 59,929, forward strand.
AGGGCGAGCGCTTCTTTGGCTGCCACGCGATCGGTTTGCCGTTGTCGGCACGACCCGATGTGGTGGTGTTCGAAACGCCCCCGCTGCCGAGCGACATGGCGGTGGTCGGTCCCGTGGCAGCCCATCTTTTTGTTTCGTCGAACTGCGTGGACACCGACTTCACGATCAAGCTGATCGACGTGCACCCACCCACGAGCGACTACCCGCAAGGCTTTGCGATGAATCTCACCGACGGAATTCTTCGCTGCCGCTACCGCAAGAGCTGGGACCACCCGCAACCGATGGTCGCTGGCGAGGTCTGCGAGATCCGCGTCGAGGCGTTCGCAACGGCGAACTTGTTCAAGGCGGGTCACCGCATCAGGCTCGACATCTCGTCGAGCAACTTCCCCAAGTACGACGTCAATCCGAACACGGGCGAGAACGCGGTGGACGCCCGTCGATGCCAGGTCGCCGCCAACACTGTCCACATCGGGCCGCGATATCCGTCCCGGCTTGTGCTGCCGCTGGTGCACCCACACCAATTGCAGCCTTGGTCGCGCCCGTAACCAGCTTATAGGCTTCCTGAGACGCGCCCGTCGGCGCGCTCCTGTACGCGCCCGCACCGCACCGCACCACTGAGGGCCGAGCCGCACACCGCGTGCCTTGCGGCTGCCGTCTCGTCCTTCGGTCCCCGTTCTTCGACCCGGTTGTGAGCCGATCCCCGGCGCCGGTGGCGGCTGCGCACTCGTGGGTCGAATCGTCACGTCCCTTGCGTTTCTTTGGGAGAAACATCGTTTCTGCATCACCACATGGAGAAGCCTGCAGCTACGCGTCATCGTTGCTGGATTTCTTCTACAAAAACTTTGTGGAACTGAAATCGCATTCCGGCTCTAGATTCATTCAATGAAACATCGTATTGACCACTGAAACAGTAGAACGTAACCTCGGGTCACTGCCATGTGGGTGGCGGTCACCGGTCCGGTGCATCTGAACCAAGGAGAGAACTGATGAATGGAACCTTGCTCCGCGCGGCTGCAGCGCTGCTTCTGTTGCCTGCCGTTGCGCAGGCGCAATCGACGGTCACGGTCTACGGGCGCGTCGACGCCGGGATCTCGAAAGAGAACGACGGCACCACCGATCTTGCGGGGGGTGTCAACAGCTCGGACGCGCTGCAGATGCGGCAGAACTCCGGCAGCCGTCTCGGCTTTCGCGGCGTGGAAGACCTGGGCGGCGGCCTGAAGGCACAGTTCCAGATCGAGCACCGGTTCAACGTCGACACCGGCGCCTCGACCTCGTCCACCTTCTGGAACGGCAAGTCGATCCTGGCGCTGTCGGGCGGCTTCGGCACCGTGTCGCTCGGCCGGGACTACACGCCCGCCTGGTACGTGGGAAACGAGATCGACCCGTTCGGCTTCTCGACCATCGGCCAGATGGGCTCGGCGGCCGCTGTGCCTGGTACCGTCTCGCGTGCGGCGAACATGGTGATGTACCAGACGCCGTCGTTCAATGGCGTGACGAGCCGGCTGCAGTACTCCTTCAAGGAGACCGCGACGACCGGCGCCCGTGACGGCATGGGTTTCAACGTCGAGTACGCGCAAGGCCCTGCCTATGCGGCATTGGGCTACGAGCGCCCGGTGCGCGCCGGCGCGGAAGGCGCGGCGAACCCGACGGTCGATGTGTGGATACTGGCGGGCGGCTGGGACTTCGGCACGGCGCGCGTGACAGCCACCTTTGCCAGTGGCATGTCGGACCCTGGCGAGGCCGCGGTGGATGCCGGCGCGGCCGCGGAGTCCAAGCGCCGCCACATCGGTCTGGGTGCGGTCGTGAAGGTTGGCTCGGGCGAGATCCTCGCCATGTTGAGCCGGCTCACCGACAAGACGACAGCCACCACCGACGAGCCTGCCAATCGCGCCACCACCGTGAAGCTCGGTCTGGGCTATCACCACCACCTGTCGAAGCGCACGCGTCTGTACGTCGACCTCGGGCGCGCGAAGACCAGCAACAGCGAGATCGCCGACTTGAGCACGCGCCACGGCATCGACATGGGCATACGCCACAACTTCTGACGCCGCAGAGAGCGTCCGAGCCGGCCGGCAGCAGGTGCTGCGCCATTGCAAGAAGGGAAGACAGCCGTGTTGTTGTTCGTTGTGCGCATGGGTGGAGCGCGTGTCCAGCGCCGGCTGGTCGCGATGTGGACGTGCGCAGCTTTGCTGGCCGGCTCTGCGGTGCCGGCCTCGGCCGCCGAGCTGGTGGTGGGGCAAGTGGCACCGATGGAGGATCCCGCCTCCATCGGCCATCAGCTTCGCACCGGGGTCGAGGTCTACTTCGAACAGGTCAACCGCAAGGGTGGGGTGCATGGCGCACGCTTGCGACTTGCTGCCAGGCACCGCGGCACGCGAGCCGAAGAGGCGGTGGCGAAGACGCGGGAGCTGCTGTCCGAAGAGAACCCGATCGCACTCATCGGCTTCATGGGGACGGGGCCCATGGAGGCCTTGCTGAACGCAAAGGTCCTCGACGAGGCGGCCATCGCGCTGGTTGGCGCTCGCACCGGGGCCACCGTACTGCACCGTCCGGATCGCAGCCGATGGCTGTTCCACACCCGCGCCAACTACGCAGGCGAGGTGGGCAAGATCCTCCGGCATGCCGACACCATCGGCGCACGCCGGATGGCGGTGTACTACGAGGAAACCGCTTTCGGCGCCGAGGCCTTGGCGCTGGTGGAGAAAGCACTGCCGGCGACGAGTGTCGCGCTGGTCGAGAAGGTGAGCTACAAGCCCGACGAGCAGTTGTCCGAAGAAGCGGCGCAGCGCGTCATCCGGTCCGGCGCCAATGCCGTGCTGGTGGCGGCCAGCAGCGAGGCGGCCGCCGACTTCTACCAAGCCTACAAGGCGGGTGGCGGCCCAGGGCTGGTGGTCGCGCTGTCGACGGCTGACGGCGCATTGATGGTCCGGCGCATCGGCGCCGAGGCGGCGCGCGGGCTCGGCATCGCCCACGTGACCCCGGACCCGGCCAGCCGGACGTTGCCTTTGTCGCGCGAACTGCAGGCGCTGGAGCGTGCGGGTGCGGTACGGCCCGGGCAATTGAACCAGGGCTTTGCCGAGGGTTACGTGGCCGCGAAAGTGCTGGTGGAAGCCCTGCGCCGGGCCGGGCCGCAGCCGACCCGCGCGCGGGTACGCCAGGCGCTGGAAGGTTTGTCCTCTTTCGACGTGGGCGGTTTCACCATCAGCTACTCGGCCACTCGACGCAGCGGGTCCGACTACGTGGACATCGCGATACTGAGCCGGGACGGTAAGATGCTGCGCTGATTTTGTTGCCACCTTTCCGGGTGGCGTGATCGCGGAGCACTATGGAATACACCGTCGCGGCGGTCGATGAAGCCCTCGGGCTCCTGATTCTGGTTGCCGACCACCCCGGCCTCGGGGTCACCGAACTGGCCAAGCGTTCGGGCAATACCAAGGCTCGCGCATTTCGTCTGCTCTGTACGCTCGAGCAACGCGGCTTCGTGCAGCGCAGCGGCGATGCGGCCACCTACCGGCTGGGGCACAAGAGTCTGTTGATCGGCCTGGCGGCTCGCGAGCAGGTGAGCCTGGTGCACCTGGCTGAAAAATACATGAGCCGCCTCGGCGAGCGCTTCAACGAGAACGTGCAGGTGCGCGTGCGTGACGGCCTGCATTCCTTGTGTGTGGCGCGCTGGGAAACCACCCACGAGCTGCGCATCCGCAGCGACATCGGGCAACCCCGCCCCCTGCACGCGGGCGCTTCCGGTAAGGTGCTGCTCGCCTATGCCCCGGAGGAAATTCGCCAGGCGGTGCTGTCCGCCGAGATGGAGCGCTTCACCCCGAGCACCATCCACCAGCGCAGCAAACTGTCGCAGGACCTGGCCAGGATCAAGGCGCAGGGGTACTCGGTGTCCAACGCCGAAGTGGTGCCCGAGATCGTCGCCGTGGCCGCGCCCATCTGGGACAGCGCCGGCCAGGTGAGCGCCACGCTCAGCATTGCCGTGCCCGCCAGCCGGGTCCCCGCCGAAGGCATGGACATGGTGGCGCAGGAAGTCGTCAGAAGCGCCGGCGAACTGTCGCGCGAACTGGGCTATGCGCACGCCGCTCCGACGCGGGTCGCCGCGAACGAGACGGCCGCGAAGAAGCGCCCGGCGAAAAAGCCCGTCCTCGGCTGAGTACGCGCCCGCGGCGCGGGTGGCGAGACCGGTGCGCAGTCACTGCGCAGCGGTGCATTGCGGCCCGGCTGGGCATCCGTTTTTGCCTGACCGGCATGCCGAGTCGAGACGCGAGGAAAAACCACTTCAGTTTGTTGTATCACTAACCGATACTGCGTATCAGAATCGATGAAAGAGCGGCTGTCGCTCCATCGACTCGACAAGGGGTACGCATGTTCGAGAAAGCACGACGAGTGTTCGGGCGCCTGCCCGCTGTCCGCGCCCGCTCCATCGCCAGCCGGCTGGCGATGGGCTTTTCCGGCTTGGTCGTCTTGCTGCTGGCGGTGGTGGCCGTCAACGCGGTCGAGTTCCGCAACCTGGGCGCGCGGTTCGGGCAGTTGGTCGAGGTCAACAACCGCAAGGTCGATCGGGCCTACCAAATGCAGGACCAGATCAACCAGCTGGCCGTGCAGGCGCGCTCCATCTCCTTGCTGACCGATCCGCAGGACGTGCTCGCAGAGGTGGCGCAGTTGAAGCGTGCACAGGCCGCCTATGCGGCGGTCGAGAGCGAGCTGGCGGCGCTGCTGCGCGATGCTGCCGCCACCGAAGAAGAGGCCTTGCTGTTCCAGGACATCCGCCGCTCGGCGGCCGAGACCCTGCCGCTGGTGCTGCGCGCGGCCCAGGAAGGACAGGAAGGAGCGAACATGGAGGCCAGCATGACGCTGATGCGGGACGTGCGGCCGAGGGAGGCCCTCTGGCGCAGCAAGGTGGGTGAACTTGTCGCGCTGGAGCAGCGCTTGAACCACGCCAGCTACGTTGAAGTTCGTCGCGGACAGGCGCGGGCGATGCAAACCGCAGCCGTGCTTGCGGCGGCAGCCATCGGGCTTGGTGGCTTGCTCGGGTGGCAGATCACCCGCAGCGTGCGCAGGCCGGTGGAGCAGGCGATTGCCGTCGCCGAGCGCATTGCGACAGGCGACCTGGGGGTGCCCATCGAGGCTGCTGCAGATGACGAAGCGAGGCGCCTGCTGAGCGCCTTGGGCCGCATGCAGGATCGGCTGCGCCGGGTGGTGGCGCAGATCCGGGCATCGGTTGACAGCATCCGCGAGGCCAGCGTGGAGGTGGCCTTGGGCCACGTCGATCTGAGCCGGCGCACGGAAACCGCGGCGGCCAGCCTGCAGGAAACCGCCAGCTCGATGGGGCAGCTGGCCAGCCACGTCCGCAGCAATGCCCAAGCCGCCGCCGAGGCCAACCGCCTCGCGGCTGCCGCGGGCTGTGTCGCCCAGCGCGGCGGGCAGGCGGTGGACGCTGTGGTGTCGACCATGGGTGCGATCGGCGCGAGTTCGAAGAAGATCGCCGACATCACCGGCGTCATCGACGCCATCGCCTTCCAGACCAACATCCTGGCGCTCAACGCTGCGGTCGAAGCCGCGCGTGCCGGGGAGCAGGGCCGGGGGTTTGCGGTGGTGGCCGCCGAGGTGCGCGCGCTGGCCCAGCGGTCTGCCGAAGCCGCCCGGGAAATCAAAACACTGATCGCGGCGTCCAGCGCGAATGTCGACACAGGAGCGCATCTGGTCGCCGAGGCCGGAGCGACGATGACGGACGTGGTGTCGAGCGTCGGCACCGTGACGCAGATCATCGGCGAGATCACCGCGGCGTCGAGCGAGCAGGCCAGCGGGATCGATCGCATCAACCATGCGGTCGGGCAACTGGACAGCATGACGCAGCAGAATGCGGCGCTCGTCGAACAGTCTTCCGCCGCGGCGGACAGCCTCAAGAGTCAGGCCGGGGTGCTGAGCGAGATGGTGGCCATGTTCCGTCTCGGGGCACCGGAAAGCGCCAGCGAACAGATGCCGATCGGGCGGGCGTAGCGGCGCGTTCGCTGGCGCAAGCACGTCGGCTCGCTCGTGTTGCACGGCAAAATGCGCGTGGCATGTCGCAAGTCCTGATCCTTCCCATGGCAGCGCACGTCGCGCTTGCGGCTTGCCTTTATGCCCTGCTCACGCTCGCACGCGCCCCCGGCGTGTGGGGCATCGGCCGCCGCCCGGATGGCAGCAACCCTTGGGCCGCCGTCGAGCCACGCATCAGCGCCAACCTGTCGAACCAGTTCGAGTGGCCGCTGTTCTTCCACGTGGCTTGTTTGATACTTGCGCAGTTTCAAACTCACCCTGCTGCCGTGGTGCTGGCGTGGATCTTCGTCGTCGGCAGGGGGGTGCACAGTGCCGTTCAGATCCTGACGCCGAACGTCCGGCTCAGGGGCATCGTGTTCATGGTCAACTTCCTGGCCGTGCTCGGGCTCTGGGTCCTTGTTGTTCTCGCGGCGCGTCACCCCGCACTCACGGCATGACGAAAGAACCGATGGCAACCGTTGAACCGAACTCGCAGCGCTACTACCACGGCACCAAGGCCGACCTGACACCCGGTGACCTGATCCGGCCAGGCTTCGACTCCAACTACGGCAGCAGGAAGAAGGCGGCCTACGTCTACCTGACCGCCACTTTGGAGGCCGCGATCTGGGGCGCCGAGTTGGCGCAAGGCGCAGGGCCGGGCAGGATCTACGTCGTGGAGCCGACCGGCCCGATCGCCGACGACCCCAATCTGACAGACAAGAAATTCCCCGGCAACCCGACGAAGTCGTACCGCTCCCGAGACCCGCTGCGGGTGATCGGCGAGGTGGCGGCGTGGACGGGGCATACCCCCGAGCAGCTCCAGGCCATGAAGGACCACCTTGCGCGGCTCGAGCAACTGGGTGTCGAGGCGATCGAGGACTGAATCCGAACCGGCGCGGCCGGCGGTTCGCGCACTGATCCGCGCACGGCCGATGGCTTGCACGGGGCGTACTCAGGACCGCAGGAGCACACGAGACGTCGCCATCATCCGCAGCCGGCTCGTCGAGTTGACGGACGGCGTGTGCAGCAGCCTCATGTCCATCAGAAAGACGTCGCCGGCTCGGCCGCACATCTCGAGGACGGTGACGCCCAGCGCCCGAAGGTCGGTCTCCAGGTGGGTCGACGCGTTCAGCACTTCGCGCAGGGAAGCCCGGGCGCCGCTCAGGCGGTGCGACCCGGCGAGCGCCAGCGTGGCGCCTCCGCGGGGCGCGACGTCGTCGATCAACACGAAGGCCTGGATGCCGGGCAGTGCGTCGGGGGGCCGCGCTGCCACATCGACGTGCCAGTTCAAACCGTCCAGCGTCCAGTCGCCCTGGCCCGGCAGGGACAGCAGCCACTGCGACCCTTGCAGCAGGGATGCCGGGCGCCCGCACAGCCGGCCGATGCCGGTCAGCAGTTCGGGCGTCATCCAGGCTTCATGCACATGGGGCAGCTTCACGAGCGTGGACAGCTTGGCGATCTGCTGAAACGGGGGCAGGTTGTGCACTGGGCCCGGCAGCTTCTTGCCGGCGACCCAGATCCTGAGGCGCTGCAACTCGTCGAGCAGCTTCTGCCTGATGGCCGCCATCCGATGCCTGGGGTGGAATCCCTCCAGCCGCAGATACCCGTGGTGGTTGAAGAATTTCAAGTCGGCTGGCTGCATTCGGCTGACGACAACGACAGTTCTCTGTGCGCGCCAACGGTCAAGATGGCCGCTGCATGCCGACGGGCGGCGACAGCAAGAAAAAGGGCCACTCCACAGAGCGGCCCTTTTCAGTGTCTGGTGGAGACGAGGAGGATCGAACTCCCGACCTTCGCATTGCGAACGCGACGCTCTCCCAGCTGAGCTACGTCCCCAGAAAGACCGGCATTCTAACGTAAATTCCCAAGCCGCTTCAAAGGCTCACGGCATGCCGTTGCGTCGCGCCAGTTCGCGGAACAGCGCGCTGTGGTCGAGTTCGGCGTAGCCGTGTTCTGCCGCACTGGCATACAAGTCTTCGAACAGCTGGGTGATCGGCGCCTGGAAGTCGAGTTCGCCCGCGGTGTCCAGCGCATTGCGCATGTCCTTCAGTTGCACCGTCAGCGCGGCGCGCTTCGCGAAGTCGCGCTCCACCATGCGCTGGCCGTGCACTTCCAGCACGCGGCTTTCGGCGAAGCCGCCCCGGATGGCCTCGCGCACCTTGGCCATGTCGGCGCCGCCCCTGGCTGCCAGCAGCAAGGCTTCGCTGACCGCGCCGATGGTGATGCCGACGATCATCTGGTTGGCCAGCTTGGCGAGCTGGCCCGCGCCGTGCGGCCCCACGTGCGTGGCGCGGCCGAGCGGGGCGAAGACGGGCAGGGCGCGCTCGAAGTCGGCGGCGTCGCCGCCGGCCATGATGGCCAGCGTGCCGGCCTCGGCGCCCACGGTGCCGCCGGACACCGGCGCGTCGAGGTGGGCCACGTGGTAGTCGGCCAGACGCTTGGCGTGGTGGCGGGCCTGTGCCGGCTTGATGGAACTCATGTCGATCACCAGCGTGCCGGGTTTCAGCACCTGGGCCACGCCCTGGCCGAACAGCACGCTTTCGACGACGTCGCCGTTGTCGAGCATGGTGATGACGACATCGGCCTCGCGCACGGCCTGCGCGGCCGTGTGCGCCACCCGCGCGCCATGTGAAGCCAGGCGCAACGCTTTTTCCTGCGTGCGGTTCCAGGCCGTGACGGCGAAACCGGCTTCGCGCAAGCGTTTGCCCATCGGCAGCCCCATCAGGCCGATGCCAAGCACGGTGACGTTCATCGTGGGTGCCCCTCTGGCGGACTGGAGGCTTGCAGTATAGAAACCATGCGGTCGTTCGACCACTGACACACCCAGCAGGAGACATCGCATGCCCCCCACCTTCGACCCGGCCTGGCTCGACGCGCAGTACAACAACCGCGCGCGCATCCCGGAACACCCCCAGATCTTCGCGCGCTGGGCCGAGGACTCGCGCCGGGCACGGCAGGCGTTGTCGCCGGCGCTGGACGTGCGCTACGGCCCCGCCGCCGAAGAAACGCTGGACGTCTTTGCCGCCGTCGGTCCGCGGGCGCCGGTGCTGGTGTTCATCCACGGCGGCTGGTGGCGGGCGCTCGACAAGGCGGACCATTCCTTCCTGGCACCGGCGTTCGTGCAGGCGGGCGTCACGCTGGTGGTGCCGAACTACACGCTGTGCCCGGCGGCGACGATCGAGGACATCACGCTGCAGATGGTGCGCGCCGTGGCCTGGACGGTGCGCGAGATCGCGGCCTATGGCGGCGACCCGCGGCGTATCGTCGTGGCGGGCCACTCGGCCGGTGGGCACCTGGCGGCCATGCTCGCGTGCTGCCGATGGCAGCAGGCGGGCGCCGACCTGCCGGAGCGGGCGGTGCAGGGGGCGCTGGCGATCTCCGGGCTGTTCGACCTGGAGCCGGTGCGGCAGACCCCATTCCTGCAGGCCGACCTGCGGCTGACGCCGGACGCCGTGCGCAAGCTCAGCCCGGCGGGATTCCCTGCCCCGCAGGTGCCGCTGGCGGCCCTGGTCGGAGGCGACGAGAGCGAGGAGTTCCTGCGGCAGAACGAACTGATCCGCGAGGCCTGGGGGGCCCGTGCGGTGCCGGTGTGCGAGGCCGTCCCCGGGCGGCACCACCTCGATGTGCTCGACGCCCTGGGCGAGCCGGGTTCGCGGCTGCATGCCGTGGCGCTGGAACTGCTGGGCGAGCGCTGACGCCCCAAGCCTTCATCGTCTCGCACTCAGGGATTGCCCGCTGCTATATGGCGTATAGCAGCGGGCTATTGGACGCTCCCGGCGGCGTGGAGTAGTTTTTACACGCGCCTCGCAAGAGCTACACGCGGCGCGCATCCCACGCTGATCCACACAGGAGACGAACATGCAACTGAAGGGCTCGAAGACCGAGCAGAACCTCAAGGACGCGTTCGCGGGCGAGTCGCAGGCCAACCGCCGCTATCTGTACTTCGCGAACAAGGCCGACGTGGAAGGCCAGAACGACGTGGCGGCCCTGTTCCGCTCGACCGCCGAAGGCGAGACCGGCCATGCACATGGCCACCTGGAGTTCCTGGAAACGGTGGGCGACCCGGCCACGGGCCTGCCGATCGGCGCCACGCGCGACAACCTGAAGGCCGCGGTGGCGGGTGAAACCCACGAGTACACCGACATGTACCCCGGCATGGCGCGCATGGCTCGCGACGAGGGCTTCGAAGAGATCGCGGACTGGTTCGAGACGCTGGCCAAGGCCGAGCGCTCGCATGCGAACCGCTACCAGAAGGCGCTGGACGCACTGGAGGACTGAGGCCTTCCCATCGACGTCGAACGGCAGCTCCGGCGGGGCTGTCGCGTGTGCCCGCTGGCCGGGCGCCACCCTAGTGTGCTGCCCCGCAAGTTCGTGGAAGAAGTTCAGGCGAGAAACACCTGCATGCGTCGTTGCAGTGCTCGCCGGGTGGCCCCACCCGGCTGTGCGCTGCGCCTAGCCTGCAGCCGTTTTCGCCAGAACTTCGCAACCCGCTGCCTGCGCTCGACATTGGTTCCACCAACCTGCGGGACAGCACACTCGCCAGCACCGCGAGCCACAGGAGACAACGATGAGCGTGCCCAGTCCGAAAGAGGGCAACCTGGAGGCGCCCACCCGTCACGCGGTGGACTGGAAGAGCCCCGGGTTCTACGACGAGCAAGCCTGCCTGGCCGAGGTGGGGCGCATCTTCGACATCTGCCATGGCTGCCGCCGCTGCGTGAGCCTGTGCAACGCGTTTCCGACCCTGTTCGACCTGATCGACGAGGGCAAGACCGGCGAACTCGACGGGGTCGACCGGGGCGACTACTGGAAGGTGGTCGACCAGTGCTACCTGTGCGACCTGTGCTACATGACCAAGTGCCCGTACGTGCCCCCGCACGAATGGAACCTCGACTTCCCGCACACGATGCTGCGGGCCAAGGCGGTCAAGTTCCGCAAGGGCGAGGTGAAGGCGGGTGAGCGGTTTCTCGCGTCGACCGACGTGCACGGGCAGTTCGCCGGCATCCCGGTGGTGGTGCAGATGGTCAATGCGATCAACGGCACGCGCGTGGCCCGCACGGCAATGGAAAGCACGCTGGGCGTGCACCGCGATGCGTGGATGCCGTCACTGGCGAGCCGGCGTTTCCGGTGGAGCGCTGCGCACGCGCCAGCCCACCCGGTGCGCAACGGGGCGCGCACGCCGGGCAAGGTGGCCGTCTTCTCGACCTGCTATGTCAACTACCATGAGCCGGGCATCGGGCATGACCTGCTGAAGCTGCTGGATCACAACGAGATCCCGTACGAGCTGGTCGACAAGGAGGCGTGCTGCGGCATGCCCAAGCTGGAGCTGGGCGACCTGCAGGCGGTCGAGAAGCACAAGGACGCCAACGTCCCGGTGCTTGCGACGTACGCGCGCGAAGGCTGGGCCATCGTGAGCGCCGTTCCTTCGTGCACGCTGATGTTCAAGCAGGAGCTGCCGCTGCTGTTCCCGCACGACCCCGACGTGAAGCAGGTGCAGGCGGCGATGTGGGACCCGTTCGAATACTTCGTCGCGCGCCACAAGGACGGGCTGCTGAAGATCGACTTCACGCAGGCGTTGGGGCGGGTCAGCTACCACATCCCCTGCCATGGCCGGGTGCAGAACATCGGCCGCAAGACCGAAGAGCTGCTGAAGCTGGTCGGCACCCGGGTCGACGTGCAGTTGAACACGGTGGAGCGCTGCTCCGGCCACGCCGGCACCTACGGCGTGAAGAAGCCCTACCACGAGGTTGCGATGAAGATCGGCCGGCCGGTCTTCAAGGCCATGGGCAAGACCGATGACGGTGGCCGCGGGCCGGACTACATCAGCTCCGACTGCGCGCTGGCGGGCCATCACCTCGCCCAGGGCATGGCCCGCAACGCGCTGCCGGCCGCACCGCTCAGGCATCCGTTGAGCCTGGTTCGCATCGCCTACGGCCTGGAGGATTGAGGCATGAGCACCGCACCCAAGATCACCCGCGACAGCCTGCTGACACTGGAGGCCTATGCCAGGCAGCGAGCCGCGATGAAGGCGCAGGTCATCCCGCACCGGCGCCTGCGCTCGGTTTGTCTCGGTGAACACCTGATGCTGCAGTTCGAGGACGAGACCACCATTCGCTACCAGATCCAGGAGATGCTGCGCATCGAGAAGATCTTCGAGGAAACCGGCATCCAGGACGAGCTCGACGCCTACCTGCCGCTGGTGCCCGATGGCAGCAACTGGAAGGCGACGATGATGCTCGAGTACACCGACGTCGAGCAGCGGCGCCTGGCGCTGGGCCGGTTGATCGGCATCGAGGATCGTGTCTACGTGCAGGTCAGCGACTATTCGCGCATGTATGCCCTGGCCGACGAAGACCTGCCGCGCGAGCGCGCCGACAAGACGTCGTCGGTGCACTTCCTGCGCTTCGAATTCACCCCCGACATGCAGGCGGCGGTTCTGGCCGGTGCCGGCGTGAGGCTGGGCGTCGACCATCCCGAGTACCTGGCCGAGATCAGCCTGGCCGCCGAGACGCTGCAGGCCTTGCGAGCGGACCTGCTGCCCTGAGCCGCCGCTGTCCCGCGAAGGAGGGACAGCGGCCGGAAACCGCTCCCCAGCCCTAGGGAGAGACGCCCTTGCGGGGGTGGCGACACGCCCGCCCGCCGCCTAGCATCCCGCCCTGCATCGCCCGCAAGCCTGTGCTTCGGGGACACCGGAGTACGGGATGAAACGCATGTTGAAGATCGGTGCCGTCGTGGTGGCGGCATTGGCCGTGCTGGCCGCAGGCACGCTGGGGTTGGGCGTCTACCTGGGGGAGCGCAAGGCGCAGCGCGTCGTGCAGCTCGACGTGCCCGGGCTGCCGGCGCTGGAGCAGCCGGCCACGGCGGCGACCGTCGAGCGCGGGCGCTACCTCTACCTGTCGCGCGGCTGTACCGAGTGCCATGGCGTCGACGGCGCCGGCCGCGAGTTCGTCAACGACGGCAAGGGCCTGGTGCTGCGGGCGCCGAACATCACGCCGGGCCCGCGCAGCTCGGTGGCCGCCTACCGGCCCGAAGACTGGGTGCGCACGATCCGTCATGGGGTCAAGCCCGACGGCCGGCCGGCGATGATCATGCCCAGCGAGGACTACAACCGGCTCACCGACGCCGACCTGGCCGCGATGGTGGCCTACCTGCGCCAGATGCCGCCGGCCGAGGGCAGGCCGGCGGTGATCTCGCTGCCGCTGCCGGTGAAGGCCTTGTACGGGTTCCATGTGCTGAAGGACGCTGCGCAGAAGATCGACCATCGCCTGCCGCCGCCGCAGCCGGTGGCCGAGGGGCGCAGCGTCGAGCATGGCGCCTATGTCGCCCAGATGTGCATCGGCTGCCATGGCGCGTCGCTCGCCGGCGGCAAGATTCCCGGCGCACCGCCCGACTGGCCGCCCGCGGCCAACCTCACCGCGGTGGCGGGCGGGGGCATGTCTGCTTATGCAAGCGTCGAGCGGTTCGCGGAGATGATGCGCTCCGGCAAGCGACCCGACGGGACGCCGGTGAGCCCGGTGATGCCCTTCCTGGCGCTGAAGGAGCTGAACGACACCGACGTCGGTGCGCTGCATCTCTACCTGCGGTCCTTGCCCGGCGTGAACTGAGCGCGGCACGGCGCTTGCCGCACAGGCGCGGCGCCGCGACGGGCGTGTCGGTCGTCAACAAGACGTCACCGGTTGGCGCATCCAATGAGGCTGTTAGGGAAAACCAATGCGAGGGTTCCCACGCATGGCCTATCATTCGTGGATCGCTTCCTTCTACCGACAAACAAGGAGTTATTGATGAAAACGATTGGCGACAAGCTCGAAGCTTTTTCCGTGGTGGCCGTGAAGCCTGGCTTCAACAACCACGAAGAAAACGGTCAGTCCGCGTTCGAGACGATCACCGAGCAGTCTTTCCCCGGCAAGTGGAAGATCATCTATTTCTACCCGAAGGACTTCACCTTCGTGTGCCCGACCGAGATCGTCGGTTTCGCCAAGCTGCAGAAGGACTTCGCCGACCGCGACGCCGTGCTGCTGGGCGGCTCGACCGACAACGAGTTCTGCAAGCTCGGCTGGCGCCGTGAGCACAAGGACCTGTCCAAGCTGAACCACTACAGCTTTGCCGACGTGACCGGCTCGCTGGTCGACCAGCTCGGCGTGCGCGACCGTGAAGCCGGCGTTGCGCTGCGTGCCACCTTCATCGTCGACCCGGACAACAACATCCAGCACGTTTCGGTGAACAACCTGAACGTCGGCCGCTCGCCGGAAGAAATCCTGCGCTTGCTGGACGGCCTGCAGACCGACGAGCTGTGCCCCTGCAACCGTGGTGTCGGCGGCTCGACGCTGTAAGCACCTTGCGAGAAACCCGCTGCGGCGGGTTTTTTCGGCCCAATGAATTAGGAGAAATCTATGGACTTTCTGTCTTCGATCAAAGACCAAATTCCCGACTACGCCAAGGACATCCGCCTGAACATCGACGCGGTCATCGCCCGCTCGAGCCTGCCCGCTGAAGACGCGCTGGGCTGTGCGCTCGCGGCGGCATTCGCGGCGAAGAGCAAGCCCATCATCGACGTGCTGAAGGCCAACACGCCGGAAGCCGAAGGCAACGCCGCGCTGACGGCTGCCGCGCTGATGGGCATGAACAACGCGTGGTACCCGTATATCGAGATGGCCGGCGACGACGAGCTGAAGACCGTGCGCGCCGAACTGCGCATGAACGCTTATGCCACCAGCGGCGGCGTCGAGAAGAAGAAGTTCGAGGCCTATGCGCTGGCCGCTTCCATCGTCGGCAAGTGCCATTTCTGTGTGAAGTCGCACTACGACCTGCTGAAGAAGGAGGGCTACAGCACGCAGCAACTGCGTGACATCGGCCGCATCGCGGCGGTGGTCAACGCGGCGTCGCAGGTGCTGGCCGCACAGTAAGCCGTGCCGGCTCTTTCGGGCTCGCCAGCAGGGCCGAATCTCAGTGTTTACCCTGGGATTCGGCCCTTCGCGCATCCGGCGTGCCCCACTGAAAGGAATCGGAAAGCAGCGCTTTCGTAGTCTCCGCAGCAAGCCGCTTCGACGGCCTTTCGGCGGCTGCCCGGTAGCGGCCGCACCTGCACTCAAAGGAGACAAGGCAATGAACAAACGCTCGACCCTGCGCTTCGGCGCCGCGGTGCTGGTCGCCGCCGGCCTGGCGGGATTCGGCCCGTTGGCCGCTGCGGCCGAACCGGCCCGGCCCGAATGCGTGGCTCCGGCCAAGCCCGGCGGCGGCTTCGACCTGACCTGCCGTCTGGCACAAAGCGCGCTGAAGGACAGCGGCGCGTTGAAAAGCCCGCTGCGCATCGTCTACATGCCGGGCGGCATCGGTGCCGTGGCGTACAACAACATCGTCACGCAACGCCCCGGCGAGGCCGGCACCATCGTTGCGTTCTCAGGCGGCTCGCTGCTCAACCTGGCGCAGGGCAAGTTCGGCAAGTACACGGTCGACGACGTGCGCTGGGTGGCCGCGATCGGCGCCGACTATGGCGTGGCCGTGGTGCGCGACGACTCGCCGTACAAGGACCTGAAGAGCCTGATGGCCGCGTTCAAGCAGGACCCGACGCAAATCGTGCTCGGCGCCGGCGGCTCCATCGGCAGCCAGGACTGGATGAAGGCGGCATTGACGGCCAAGGCCGCAGGCGTCGACTACAAGCGCATGCGCTTCGTCGCCTTCGAAGGCGGTGGCGAAGCCGTGACCGCACTGCGCGGCGGCCACATCCAGGCCTACATGGGCGATGCGGCCGAAGCGGCAACCATGCTCGAAGGCGGCGCGCCGATCCGGGTACTCGCCGTGTATCACAAGGAACGTTTGCCGGGCAAGCTGGCCAATGTGCCGACCGCCACCGAGCAGGGCTTCGACATCGAGTGGCCCATCATCCGCGGCTTCTATGTCGGGCCGAAGGTTACGGATGCCGACTACAAGTGGTGGGTCGACGCGTTCGGCAAGACGATGGGCAGTGCCGGCTTTGCGCAACTGCAGCAGCAACAGGGCCTGTTCCCGTTCAACAAGACCGGGCCGGAGCTGGATGCGTTCGTGAAGGAGCGCACCAAGGCCTATGCCGAGTTGGCGCAGTCCTTCGGGTTGATGAAATAAGACCACCCCTACGCGCTTCGCGCGCCCCTCGAGGGGCGACACCAGCGGACCGGCAAAGCCGGATCCGCGGCGTCACTCGAAGGGGCCCGGGCTTCGCCGGGCTGTTCGCACCCCTCTCGTCCTCGTGATGCGGCTGCTCGTCGAGGTGCGCCGTGGAGATTCCCATGACATTGAACGATCGTGTGCTCGGGGCCGCGGCGCTGCTGCTGGCCGCATATCTGACCTGGCAGGGCTGGGGGTTGCAGGCGCCTTTCGCGTATGAGCCGGTGGGGCCGCGTGCCTTTCCGTTGCTGCTGGCGCTGGTCATCGCGCTGTGCGGCGCGTGGCTGCTGGTCAAGGGCCGCTTTGTCGCTGCAGGCAACCCGCCGGGGGCCAACGGGCGCATCGCGCTGCTGGTGGGGCTGGTGGCGGGGTATGCGCTGCTGTTCCAGTGGCTCGGGTTCGTGATCGCCACGGCGCTGATGGTGACGGTCGTCGGGCGGCTGTTCGGCGGCACGTGGCGCAACTGTGTCGTGGGCGGCGTCTCGATGGGGGTGCTGTTCTTCCTGTTGTTCGACAAGCTGCTGGACGTGGTGCTGCCTACCGGCATCCTGGGAGGCCTGCTGTGAACGTGTTCGAACACCTGGGCATCGGCTTCGGCGTCGCCTTCACGCCGGTCAACCTGCTGGTGGCGGCGTTGGGGTCGTTCTTCGGCACCATCGTCGGCGTGCTGCCGGGGCTGGGCCCGATCAACGGCGTCGCAATGCTGCTGCCGATCGCGTTCGCGATGGGGCTGCCGCCGGAGACCGCGCTGATCCTGCTGGCCGCGGTGTACGTGGGCGCCGAATACGGCGGGCGTATCACGTCCATCCTGCTCAACGTGCCGGGCGAGGCGGCCGCAGTGATGACCACGCTCGACGGCTACCCGCTGGCGCGCCAGGGGCTGGGCAGCGTCGCGCTGTCGCTGTCGGCGTGGTCGTCCTTCGTCGGCTCGACCATCGCGATCGTCGGCATCGTGGCGTTTGCGCCGTTTCTCGCCAAGTGGGCCATGGCCTTCGGCCCGGCGGAATATTTCGTGCTGATGGTGTTCGCCTTCTGTGCGCTGACCAGCCTGCTGGGCGACAAGCCGGTCAAGGGGGTGCTGGCTGCGGCGATCGGCCTGGCGATCTCGACCGTCGGCGTGGACGCCAACTCGGGCGTCTACCGCTACACCTTCGACTCTCCGGAACTCGCCGACGGCATCGACTTCGTCGTCATCGTGATCGGCCTGTTCGCGGTGGCCGAAATGATGCAGATGCTCGAGAACCTGCTGACCGGCCAGAAGGTCGAGGTGCCGCCGAGCAGTCGCAAGCTGTTCAACCTGAAGGAACTGGTCTTCACGTGGTGGAGCACGGTGCGCGCGGGGCTGATGGGTTTTGCCATCGGCGTGCTGCCCGGTGCGGGGGCGAGCGTGGCCTCGGCGGTGGCGTATGCGAACGAAAAGCGCCTGTGCGAAAGCAAGGACCAGGACGCCAAGTTCGGCCGCGGCGACCTGCGTGGGCTGGCCGCCCCCGAATCCGCCAACAACAGCGCCGCGACCGGCTCGTTCATCCCGATGCTGACGCTCGGCGTGCCGGGCTCGGGCACCACCGCGGTGATGATGGGTGCGCTGACGCTCTACAACATCACGCCCGGGCCGGTGCTGTTCGATTCGCAGCCGCAACTCGTGTGGGGTCTGATCGCGTCGCTGTTCGTCGCCAACGTGATGCTGTTCGTGATGAACGTGCCGATGGTGCGGGTGTTCGCGGCGATGCTGTCGATTCCCGGCTGGCTGCTGGTGCCGGGCATCCTGTGCATCAGCTTCATCGGCGTCTATGCCATCAGTGCGTCGACCTTCGATCTGCTGATGATGGTGGCGGTGGGCGTGATCGGCTACTTCCTGCGCAAGCTAGACGTGCCGATGCCGCCGCTGGTGCTCGGCGTGGTGCTGGGCGACATGATGGAGCAGAACCTGCGCCGTGCGCTGTCGATGACCAACGGCGAGCTGCACATCCTGTGGTCGAGCCCGGTGACGCTGGCGCTGTGGGCGCTGGCCTTCGGCGTGGTGCTGCTGCCGCCGCTGCTGCGCCGGCGCGCGCTGCGGCTCAAGGTGGCGTGACGGCCGCCGAAGCCTCTTCATGCCAGCCGGGCATCGCACGCAGCGCCTGCCACTCGGCGCCTTCCGGTGCCTCGATGTGCAGCGGCTGGTCACTCACCGGGTGGCACAGCTGCAGCCGGCAGGCGTGCAGCCACAGCCTCGCGACGCCGAGCTGGTCGGCCCACCAGCGGTTGTGCACACCCTTGCCGTAGGTCGCGTCGCCGATGATGGGATGGCTCGCGTGCTTCAGGTGCCGGCGCAGCTGGTGTTGCCGGCCGGTCTCGGGCGACAGCGACAGCAGCGCGTAGCGGCTGGTCGGGTGCGGACCGAGCGCGACGGGCAGCTCGATGGTCGCCAGCCGCCGGTAGCGCGTCAGCGCCGGCTGCGGCGCGTCGCTGACGCCACGGTCGGTTTGCGGCAGCTCGTCGTCGAGCCGGGCCAGCGGGTGGTCGATGTCGCCGGCCACGTCGGGCCAGCCGCGCACCAGCGCCACGTAGTGCTTGTGCACGGCCTTGGCCTCGAAGCGGGCGGTCAGGCGCCGGGCCGTGAGCGCATCGAGCGCAAACAGCAGCACGCCCGAGGTGCCGCGGTCGAGCCGGTGCGCCGGGAACACGTGCCGGCCGAGCTGGTCGCGCAGCGTCTGCAGCACGAAGCGCTCGTCGCGCGCGGCCAGCGGCGTGCGATGCACCAGCATGCCGGCCGGCTTGTTCACCGCAACCAGGTGCTCGTCGCGAAAGAGGAGGGGCAGTTCCATGTCGACCCGCATTGTCGCGGCGCGCGGCAGGGGTACAGTGCGTTCCCGGGTCTCCGATGAACGACGGGCGAATGGCCATGCGCATCCTTCTGGCAGAAGACGAGCACGCCCTGGGCGAGTGGTTGTCCAAGGCACTGGAGCAGGCCGGCTTCCGGGTCGTGTGGGTCGATGACGGCCGCCTGGCCGAGCGCTCGCTCGCCGAGCACGACTTCGACGCAATGATCCTCGACCTCGGCTTGCCCGGCCGCGGCGGGCACGAACTGCTGCAGCGCCTGCGCGCCGAGGACCGGCGCCTGCCGGTGCTGATCCTCACCGCGCGCGATTCGCTGGCCGAGCGCGTCAGCACGCTCAACGAAGGCGCCGACGACTTCCTCGCCAAGCCGTTCGCGCTGGCGGAGCTGGAGGCTCGGCTGACGGCGCTGGTGCGCCGTGCGCGCGGCGTCGAGCACCCGCGCTTCGCCTGCGGGCCGCTGGTGTTCGACACCGTCACGCGCCAGTTCACGCTGAACCACGAGCCTTTGGCGCTGTCGCCGCGCGAGCAGGCCGTGCTGAAGGCGCTCATACAGCGCAGCGGCGAGCCGTTGTCGAAGCAGCAGATCCTCGACCGCGTGTTCTCCGACGAAGAGGACGTGCTGCCCGAGGCCGTGGAAGTGCTGGTGCACCGGCTGCGCAAGCGGCTCGAGGACACCGGCGTGCGCATCGTCACCTTGCGCGGGCTCGGCTACGCGCTCGAGGGCTGATGCGTTTCCGTCTCAGTCTGCGGCAGAGCCTGCTGCTGCTGCTTCTGCCCACCATCGCCGCGGTGACGACCGTGGAGCTGTGGATGACCCGGCGCGACGCGTTGGAGGCGGCCAACGCCGCCTATGACCGCTCGCTGCTCGGCGCCATCAAGTCGATCGATGCCAACGTCTCCACCGCGTCCGGCGGGCTGGCAGTGGAGCTGCCGTATGCGCAGTTCGAGTTCTTCCAGCTCACCGCGAGCGGCGCGGTGCACTTTCGCGTCGCCACCGTCGACGGCCTGGTGGAGATCGGCAGCGCCGACCTGCCGCCGCCGCCCCGGCCGCTGCAGCTGGGCGTGCCGGTGTTCTACGACGCCAGCTACTTCGGCGACGCCGTGCGCTTGGGTGCCTACATGCGGGCGCTCGACCGGCCGCTGTCGGCCACGGGCGCGCAACACCTGGTGATCCAGGTGGCCGAGAGCATCCAGTCGCGCGAGGCCTTCACGCGCAGTTTCGTCGCGCGGGCGGCGGTGCGCGACAGCGTCGTGCTGCTGCTGACCGCCGTGGCCATCGTGGCGATGGTCGCGCTCGGGCTGCGGCCGCTGTCGCGGCTGGCCGAGCAGGTGAGGGGACGCACGGCGACCGACCTGGCGCCGCTGGAAGCGCAAGGGCTGCCGGCCGACATTCAGCCGCTGGTCGATGCGATCAACCAGCAACTCGAACGCACGCAGGCGCTGGTGCGCCAGCAACGGCAGTTCCTCGACGACGCGTCGCACCAGTTGCGCACGCCGCTGGCGACGCTGCGCACGCAGGTCGACTACGCGTTGCGCGAGCCTGACCCGGCACAGCTGCGTCGGACGCTGCAGGCGCTGTCGCTGCAGATCGACCACGCGACGCGCGGCACCAACCAGCTGCTGGCGCTGGCGCGCACCGACACGGCTGCGCTGCAATGCACCGGCTTCGACATCGGGGAACTGGTGCGCGAGGTGGCGATGGACCTGTTGCCGCGCGCCCGCGCCCGCGGGCAGGACTTCGGCATCGACGTGCCGGCCGGGCTGGCGCAGGCCAAGGGCGACCGGCAACTGCTGCGCGAAGCCCTGACCAACCTGGCCGACAACGCGATTCGCTACACGCCCGAGGGGGGCGAGATCACGCTCAGTGCAGCGGCCGACCGCCTCGGCTGCAGCGTCGCCGTGGTCGATGCCGGCCCGGGCGTGTCCGACGACGAGCTGCACCTGCTGGGACGGCGCTTCGTGCGCGGCAGCCAGACGGCGGCCGGCGGCTCCGGGCTGGGCCTGGCCATCGCCCGCTCGATCGCCGAGCGGCACGGCGGCGTGCTGCAGATCGAGCGGCGCGAGTCCGGCAGCGGGCTGCGGGTGGCCGTGTGGTGGCCTCGCGTCGAGGGTCAGCGCACGTCGCCGTCGACGTAGTACCAGCGGCCGTCTTCACGCACGAAGCGGCTCAGCTCGTGCAGGCGGTGCGCACGCCCGCCGAGCTTGCTGCGGGCGACGAACTCGACCGTCGCGTGGCTCGCGTCCTGCAGCGCGTGGCGCTTGACCTCGAGCCCCAGCCAGCGCAGCCCCGGCTCGTTTGCTGGCAGCGACGCCGGCCGCGTGCTCGGGTGCCAGGTGGCGAGCAGGTAGGCGGCGTCGCCCCGCACGAAGGCGCTGTAGCGCGAGCGCATCAGCGCTTCGGCACTGGAGGCCTGCAAGTGGTCGGGGCCGTCGTGCCAGCGGCCGCAGCAGCGGCCATAGGGCACGCCGGTGCCGCAGGGGCAGGGCTCGGCAGCAACGTTCACAGCTTCATCTCCCAGGTCTCGCCGACCAGGCGGTGGCCGAAGCTCTCGTGCGGCTCGGACTTCACCAGCCGATAGCCGGCCTTTTCATAGATGCGGCGCGCGGCCGTCAGCACGCTGTTGGTCCACAGGCGGATCTTGCGGTAGCCCTGCCGGCGCGCGTAGGCCTCACACTGCTGCACCAGCGCCGCGCCGACGCCTTGCCCGCGCGTGCCGGGTTCGACCAGCAGCATGCGCAACTGCGCGATGGTGGGAGTCGCCTGGACGAGGAACACGCAGCCGATGCGCCGCCCGTCCTGCTCGGCGATCCAGCATGCTTCGCGTTCGGGCCGGTGGTGGTCGACGAAGTCCGCGCAGATGCGTGCGACCAGCGCCTCGAAGCGCCAGTCCCAGCCGTACTCCTGGCCATAGAGTTCGCCGTGGCGCTGCACGACCCAGCCGATGTCGCCGGGGCGCGGCGCTCGCAGCGACCAGGTCGCCGGCGCTGCCGGGGTGCCGAGCACTGACTCGATGCGCTGCATCGCGTCGACCAGTTGCTGTTGCCCGGTCTCGCCCAGCGCGTGCAGCAGCCCGGCCGTCTGCTCGTGCGAGCGGCGATCCAGTGGCGCGAACGCACGCTGGCCCCTGGGGGTCAGCGACAGCAGTTGCTGCCGGGCGTCGTCGGGCGAAGTCTGTGCCCGCACCAGGCCGCGCTCGCGCAGGCTGCGCAGCAGGCGGCTCAGGTAGCCGGCGTCGAGCTTCAACTCCCGCCCGAGGGCGGTGGCTGTCAGCGGCGCGCGGTGCGCCAGCTCCCACAGCACGCGCGCCTCGGTTAGCGAGAAGGGGCTGGCGAGCAGGCCTTCGTCGAGCACGCCGATCGCGCGGGTGTAGAAGCGGTTGAAGGCGCGCACCCGGTCGATGCGGCGTTCGAGGGTGGGCGACAAGGACATGCGGGCCTCCTTCTGCCGAAGTCGCGCCATATTACTTGACAAAAGCAAGTAACTGCAAAACCGCCACGCCGCCGGGCCGCAGCGCCCGCTGGTAACCTTGCGCCGTTTCTGAACGACACCGTGTTCCATGCTGTTTCTGCTGTCCCCTGCCAAGACGCTCGACTACGAGACCCCGGCCCATGTGGCTGCCCACACCAAACCGCTGTTCGCCAAGCAGGCCGCCGAGCTGATCGGCGTGCTGCGCGAGCAGTCGCCCGCCCAGGTCGCCAGCCTGATGAGCCTGAGCGACGCACTGGCGCAGCTCAACGTCGCGCGCTATGCGGCGTGGTCGCCGCGTTTCACCGCGGCCAACTCGAAGCAGGCGGTGCTGGCCTTCAACGGCGATGTCTACGACGGGCTGGGCGCCGGCACGCTGAGCGCCGAGCAGCTCGACTGGGCGCAGCAGCACGTCGCCATCCTCAGCGGTTTGTACGGCGTGCTGCGCCCGCTGGACCGGATGCAGCCCTACCGGCTGGAGATGGGCACCCGGCTCGCCAACTCGAAGGGCAAGGATCTCTATGCCTACTGGCGCAGCACGATCGCGCCGTACCTGAACCAGCGGCTGGCCGAGGACCCGGCACCCGTGGTCGTGAACCTGGCATCGGAGGAGTATTTCAAGGCTGTCGACCGCCGGGCGCTGAAGGCGCGCGTGATCCAGTGCGTGTTCGAGGACTGGAAGGGCGGCGCCTACAAGGTCATCAGCTTTCATGCCAAGCGCGCGCGCGGCCTGATGGCCCGCTACGCCATCGAGAAGCGGCTGTCCAAGCCCTCGCTGCTGCAGAGGTTCACGGTGGACGGCTACGCTTACGATGCGGCCGCCTCCCAGCCTGACCGTCTGGTGTTCCGGCGCAAGATCGTGTGAGCCGTCCGGCAGAATTGCGGTCTGTCACCCCGCGACCCTCCTGCCCCCTCTCGCCATGAGCACGCAGCAGATCACCCCCGAACTCCGCCAGTGGATCATCGACCAGGCAACGGCCGGCCACGCCGCCGGTGCGGTGCTGCAGGCGATGGTCGACAGCGGCTGGCACGAAGACGTGGCCGCGCAGGCGATGGAAGAGACGTTGAAAAGCTACCTTGACGAGCGCGGCGTCTCGGCGAGCGACCTGCCGGTGCCGCCTGCGCTGGCGGCCGGCAAGGCGTTGCCCGAACCCGACCTGGCGGACGCCCCGTGCACCGTGCGCGCCGGCGACCGCGACGTCCGGATCGTGATGACCCTGCACGACCCGCGCGTGGTCGTCTTCGGCGGCCTGCTCAGCGACGAGGAATGCGACGAACTGATGGCGCTGGCCAGCGTGCGGCTGGCGCGGTCCGAGACGGTCAAGACCGACACCGGCACCAGCGAGGTCAACGAGGCCCGCACCAGCGACGGCATGTTCTTCCAGCGCGGCGAGAACCCCTTGTGCGAGCGCATCGAGCGCCGCATCGCTGCGCTGCTGCGCTGGCCGATCGAGAACGGCGAGGGGCTGCAGGTGTTGCGCTACCGGCCCGGCGCCGAGTACAAGCCGCACTACGACTACTTCGACCCGGCGCAGCCCGGCACGCCGACCATCCTGAAGCGCGGCGGCCAGCGCGTCGGCACGCTGGTGATGTACCTCAACACCCCGGCCAAGGGCGGAGCGACCACCTTCCCCGACGTGAAGCTGGAGGTCGCGCCGGTCAAGGGCAACGCGGTGTTCTTCAGCTACGACCGGCCGCACCCGGTGACGCGCACGCTGCACGGAGGCGCCCCGGTGCTCGAAGGCGAGAAATGGGTGGCGACCAAGTGGCTGCGTGAAGGCCAATTTGAATGATCCGCCCCGTAACGCTTGCGGCACCCCCCCGAGGGGGCGGCACCAGCCGACCGGCGGAGCCGGATCGTCGGCGCCACTTGGTCAGAGTGGCCTGTGCAAATCGATAACGAAATGGTCGGAGCCACCGAATGACATCCCAGGAGGACTTGCCGCTGGCCGGCGTGCGCGTGATCGACCTGACGCGCTTGCTGCCCGGCCCCTTCGCGACACTGCACCTGCGCTGGATGGGTGCCGACGTGCTGAAGATCGAGGACCCGGGCGACGGCGACTACGCCCGCACGATGATGCAGACCCCCGGCGAAGCGGCACAGGGCGAGCCCAGCCTGTTCTTCCGCCTGCTCAACCAGGGCAAGCAGTTGCACCGCATCGACTTGACCCAGAAGGCCGGGCGTGAAGAGTTGCTGTCGCTGGCGTGCGAGGCCGACGTGCTGGTCGAAGGCTTTCGCCCCGGCGTGATGGACAAGCTGAAGGTCGGCTGGGACGAACTGCGCGCGGTGAACCCGGCTCTCGTGATGTGCTCGATCAGCGGGTACGGGCAGCAGGGACCCCATGCGCGCCGGGCCGGCCACGACATCAACTACATCGGCTATGCCGGTGTGCTGGAGCAGATCGCCACGCGCGATGGCCAGCCGGTGATCCCCAACTTCCAGATCGGCGACCTGTTCGGCGGCACGCAGGCGGCCGTCAGCGGCGTCCTGGCCGCGCTGTTCGCCGCACAGCGCACCGGGCGCGGGCGGCACGTCGACATCTCGATGACACACGTGGTGCACGAGCACAACCTGCTGGCCCGTTTGAGCGTGGCGCGGGACGGGCGCAGCCCGCCGCCTTCGCGGGGCCTGCTGACCGGTGGCGTGCCTTGCTACAACGTCTATCGCACGCGCGACGCACGCTGGATGGCGGTGGGCGCGCTGGAACTGAAGTTCTGGCGCATGTGCTGCGGCGTGCTGGGGCACCCCGAGTGGGGCGAGCAGCACTGGATGCTGGGGCAGGAGGTGGGCGGCGCCGATGCGCTGGCGTTGCAGGCCGAGGTGGCGGCGGTGTTCGCGCAGGAAACGCAGGCGTACTGGACAGCGCTGTTCGAGCCGGCGGACTGTTGTGTGACGCCGGTGTTGCGGATGGAGGAGGCGATGAGGCATCCGCTGTTTGCGGCGGCTTGATCACGGCCTGCAAGGGCGAAAACAAAAAGGCCGGCAAGCAGCCGGCCTTTTTCAGCGCAGGATGGGCCTGCCCATCAACCCTCGCGCCGCTTGGACCCGAACGGCTTGCCACCGAACTTCTGCCCGGCCGGCTTGCCGAACTTGGCGCCGGGTGCCCCCGGACGCGCACCGCGGTCGCCTTGCGGCTTGCCGGCAAAGCCGGCCGTCTTGTGGCCATGGCCGCGAGCGGCGTCGCGGGCGTGCGGCGGCGCGTCGAAGCTGCGTGCCGGCTCGAACCAGTTCTCGTCGTGCTGGCGTCGCGGCGCCTGGGCGCGCGCGTCGAACGGGTTGCGATCGCGCGGTGCACCGCTGCCGGAGGGCGTGCGGTCGAACGGGCGCTGCTCGCCGCGCGGTGCGAAGTCGCGCTTCGGCTTGAAGCCGGTCGGCTTGCCCATGCCGGGTTTCCAGCCCTCGGGCTTCTTGCGTTCCACCGGTGCAGGCGACTTGGGCTCCAGGCCGACGATGGTCGCGGCCGGAATGCGCTGCGTCGTGAAACGCTCGATGCGGCGGATCATGCCGGTGTCGCGGCGTTCGGCCAGCGTGATGGCCAGGCCGTCGCGGCCGGCACGGCCGGTGCGGCCGATGCGGTGCACGTAGTCTTCGGCTTTCATCGGCAGGCCGTAGTTGATGACGTGCGTGATGGTCGGCACGTCGATGCCGCGTGCCGCCACGTCGGTGGCGACCAGCACGCGCAGCTGGCGCTGGCGCAAGCCCTGCAGCACCCGGTTGCGGCGGCCTTGGGGCATGCCGCCGTGCAGTGCGGCCACGGCGTGGCCCATCTCGGCCAGGCGGTCGGCCAGCCAGTCGGCGTCGCGCTGGGTGCTGGTGAACACCACGGCCTGGTCGAGTCCGCGCTCGGCCAGGATGCTCTCGAGCAGCGAGTTCTTGTGGCTGATGCTGTCGGCCCAATGCAGGCGCTGTTCGATGTTGGCGTGGGTGTCGGTGTGCGAAGCGACGTCGATGCGTTGCGGGTCGCGCGTCAGGCGCTGCGCGAGGCCGCCGACGTGGCCGGCGAAGGTGGCGCTGAACATCACGGTCTGGCGGCCGGCGGGCACCGTCTCGGCGATCGCGGTGATGTCGTCGATGAAGCCCATGTCGAGCATGCGGTCGGCTTCGTCGAGCACCAGCATCTCGACGTTGTCGAGCACGGCGGCGCCGGTGCCGAGGTGGTCGAGCAGGCGGCCGGGCGTGGCGATCAGCACGTCGAGCGGGCCGCGCAGCGCCTTCAGTTGCGCCGCGTACGGCACGCCGCCGACGACCGTCGTCACGCGCAGGCCCTGCACGTCGCGGCCGTAGGTGACGAAGGCCTTGGCGACCTGCATGGCGAGTTCACGCGTGGGGGCCAGCACCAGAATGCGCGGGCCGTGCACGACGCCTTTTTCGCGCCGCTTGGCGTTGTCGCCGCGCGCCGCGAGGATGCGCTGCAGCGCGGGCAGCACGAAGGCCGCGGTCTTGCCGCTGCCGGTGCTGGAAGAGACCATCAGGTCCCGCCCTTCGAGCGCGAGCGGAATGGCGCGCGCCTGCACGTCGGTCGGCTCGGTGTAACCGGCGGCTTCGACGGCTTGCAGGATGGCGGGGTTGAGGCCCAGGGAAGCAAAAGTCATCACAGTCTTTCAAGCAGCACGGCGCCCGGTGGCCAAATGGCCACGGCATGGCACCGCTTGAACGCCGGGCACGACAGAAGTCGCCCGAGACGTTCGGGTGAAGTCGCTGATCGAGGAAGGCCGGCGAGGGGGAACCGTGAAGGATTCCGCTCAAGGCCGCGTCGGTGGCGCGACGGCATCGCCGCCAACCAGGACTCAAGACGCGGCGTGTTGCACCTGCGGCGGTGCCCGGCTTGAAAGGGTCAGAGGGGATGAACGAGAAGTGCCGCCGTCCTGCAATACAGGAGACTGCGGCACTCAAGAGGCGAGATTGTGCCCGAAACTGCGGCCTTGCGCCAGCCCGGGGTATCGCCCCCGCTCAGGCCGGCAGCTGCTGCGGGCTGGCGGCGGCGGGCTCGAGCGCCAGCAGCAGGGCGCCGGCGAGCACCAGCGCGCCTCCCGCCAACTGCCAACCGCCCAGGTGCTCGCTGAGGAAGACGGCGGCGAGCGCGACGGTCACGACCGGTTCCAGCGTCGAGATCAGCGCGGTCTTCGACGCGCCGAGATGGCGCAAGCCGACGACGAAAAACAGCACGGCGACGACGGTGGAGACCAGCGCGATCGCGAGCACCGCCGACCAGGCGCTGGCGCCGTGCGCAAACGCGACCGGTGCGCCGAGCGCCAGGCGCGCGCCGACGATGAGCGCGAGCAGCAGCGCCGAACTGCCGAGGATGGTGGCCGTCGCTGCCAGCGGCTCGACGCCGCGCGTGGCCCGGCTGCCGCCGACGATGTAGAGCGCATAGACAGCGGCGGCGCCGATCGCGAGCGCCACGCCGCGCCAGTCGAGCGACGCCTGCGCACCCACATCGGCCCAGCCGAGCGTCATCACGGTACCGGCCGAGCAGATCGCCAGTGCGAGCAGCTTGCGTGCGCCCAGGCGCTCATGCCCGACCGCCCATGACAGCAGCACCACGAACAGCGGGTACAGGTACAACAGCAGGGCCACCATGCCGGCCGGGATGTAGTTGAGCGCCGCGAAGAAGCACAGCGACTGCGCGACGTACCCGGCGCCCATCAGCGCGAGGCCAGGCACCCGTGCGCGGCCCGGCCACGGAGTGCGCAGCAGGCGCGCCACGGCCCACAGCACCAGCGCGGCGATCACGAAGCGCGGCAGCAAGATGCCGTAGAGGTCCACGCCTTCGGCATAGGCATGGCGCGCGAAGATCGCCATTGCACCAAAACTGGCGGCGGACAGCGCGACGAGGGCGGCGGCGGACAGCGGAGACATCACGATGGCGTTGCGGGTGGCAGCAGAACCGCGACTATGCCAAAGCGCAGGCAGATCGGCACACCGCAGACGGGCGGGTGTGCCGCTTCAGTGGCCGCCGTGCGACTCGATCAGTCGCGCCAGTTCGTCGTACCCGAGCCGGCGCGCATGCGCCAACGGGGTCACGCCGTCGCGATCGGCGGCGTTCGGATCGGCGCGTGCTTCCAGCAGCAGTCGTGCTGCGTCGACATACCGGCGGCTGCCGTCGCCGAGCAGCACGGCCTCGAGCAGCGGCGTGCGGCCTTGCGCATCGCGCGTGTCGGCGGACGCCCCGGTGGCCAGCAGCTCTTGCACGCGCTGCACGTCGCCGCGCGCCGCGGCCTGCGACAAGCTGGCCGGGGCCTGCACCGACCGGGGGGCCGGCGCGCGCAGCGCGCGGTCGGCGGCCATGCCTTGCGGGCGCGAGAGGCCTTCTTCGACGGCAGGCGCGGGCGGTGCGGCAGCGGGTGCCGGCATCGGTGCCGCAGCGGGTGCCGGCATCGGTGCCGCTGCCGACGAACCCGCCTGCGCATCGGCGGCGGCGGGTGGTGCAGCGCGCTCGGCCTCCTGGGGGCCGGCCGCCGCGAGCGGCGCGTAGCGCTCCCGCGCCGGCTCGCGCTCGCGGCGCTGGGCTTCCGGCGCGGCCTTTGCAGCGGCGCGTTGCTCTTGCCGCGTGAAGGCACGTTCGCGCGCGGTCTCCCGGCCCGCTTGTGCCGGCGCAGCCGGGGCGGGCACGGCGGCTTCGCCGGTGGGAGGCGCCGCGGCGGGCGCCGGCGCCATGGCCACCTGCGGGACGTCGCTCTGCGGTTCACGCTCGACCTGCCACGCGAGCAGGCCCGCCAATGCCATCACCATCACCGAAGCGACGGCGCTCGCTCGCCACCGGCCGTCGTTGGCCGCCGGCACGTGCGCAGGCGCGACCGGCTGCACCGGCTCTTCGCGCAGGTGCGCTTGCGCTTCGGCTTGCGCCAGGATGGCTGCGCGCACGGCGTCGCTCGGCCGGCGCTCGTCGTCGCCGGCAAGCCGCATCGCTTCGCGATAGCGCTCGGCCAGCGCGTTGCGCGGGTCGTCGGCGGGGCGATGGGGCGGGACGGTCTTCACGGCAAGTCCTTCACAACCAGGCGGCCAGGGCCTGGCGCAGTTTCGTGCGCGCGTAGCGCAGCCGGCTCTTGGCAGTTTCCGACCCCACGCCCGTGGCAGCGGCGATCTCCTCCAGACTGAGGCCGCCCTCGGCCTGCAGCAGGAAGGCCTCACGCTGATCGGCCGGCAACTGCTCCACCGCCTGCAGGAAGGCGCGTGCCTGCTCGCGGGTCTCGAGCTGCCGCAGCGGCTCGTGCATTTCGTCGGCGGGCAGCGCATCGGCCAGCGTCGCACCGTCGGCGTCGTCCTCGTCGAGCGAGCGCATCGGCCCGCCGGCCGTCCGCTGGCGGCGCACATGGTCGATGACGCGGCTGCGGGCGATGGTGTAGAGCCAGGTCGTGAAGCGCGCGCTGGGCTCGTAGCGTGCGGCCTGCCGGGTCACGGCGAACCAGGTTTCCTGGTGCAACTCGTCGACCACCCCGCTGCCGGACTGCTGCCCCACGCAGCGCAGGATGAAGCGGTACACCCCGCCTTCGTGCCGCTCGTACAGCTGCGAGAACGCCTGCAGGTCGCCTCGGGCATAGGCGAGCATCAGCGACTCGTCGGTCACTGGGGCTGCGTCCGGCTCGGCAATGGCTTGGCGCTCCTGCATGGAGCGCCATTGTGCTCGGATGCGGCCGTGCGGTGGCGAGCGGTGCAAAGACGGGCCTGGCGGCGTTTCAGCGGCGACGAGGCGGGTCGGGCACGAAACCGAGGCGTTCATCGGGCGAATCGGGGAAGGGACGCGGCGGCGCGGGGTGGGGCGAGGGGATCACCCCCAGAGCGACCAGGTTCTCGCGGCTGTCGTAGTGCAGGGTGATCACTTCGTCCGGCTGGGGCTGCGCCCGCTCGAACCCGGTGTGCGTCACCCGCGACGACTCGCGCCGGCCGTGGCCGGTGCCGAGCTTTTCGGCCGGTGCGGGTGCAGATCGCGCAGCAGTGGTGCCGGCGGCGTCGGCCGCTGCTGGGGCCTCGCGGCGTTCGCTTTCGCTCCACTGCGGCGCCAGCGGGGGCGGCTCGGGCCGGTGCTCGCGGAACACCGCGACTCCGATCACGCCCACCTGCGCAGGCCGGCCGGTTCGGGTCGCGTAGGCGTCGCCGAGCGAAGTGAAGTCGAAGGCAGCCACCTGCTTCACGCTCTTGCGCCAGCCGATGATCTCGTAGCGCTGCCACGGGGCCAGCACGTAGCCGGACTGGTGCCAGGACGCCGTCGCGCCATTGACGACGTTGACGCCGTCCACCGAGACGACGGTCAGCACCCGCTCGCCGGTGCGGTTGCGCACCGCCACGGCGTAGCGCGTGCCGGGCCGGCCGGCGACGTAGTGCCTGCCTTCATGGCGGTAGACCGGCAAGACCTCGCCGCTGTCGCGGTCGACGATGTCGAGCTCGACCAAGTGGCCGACAGCGAAGGCGGCAGGCGCGAGCAGGACGGTGAGCAGCAGGGCGGCGGCAAGACGTGCGGCAGAGGACAGGCGGGGCATGCAGGACTCCTTCGGGGGGCTCTGGCCTTGTCAACGCACGACACGGAGTCACGGGGTTGAGGGCCCCTGTGCCGCCGACAAGGGCGCCGAACTTGGCGACAATCTCTCCCATGCCGGAAAACGAAGTCGTATCCCTCCCGTTGCCGACGGAGTCACAGCTCGACGTGCAGGCGTTCGGCCGCTACGCGTTGATCATCGACGCACGCACCCCGCACGAGTACGCCGAGGACCACATCCCCGGGGCCATGAATCTGCCGGTCGCGGACGACGCCGAGTTCGCGGAAGTCGGCACCCTGCATGCCACGGATCCGCATGCGGCGTATCTCGTCGGCGCTCGCTATGCACTGAACAATATCGCTCGTCACGTGCAGGACGTGATCTCGAACTTCCGCCCGACCGACAGGTTGCTGGTGTACTGCTTCCGGGGCGGCAAGCGCAGCCGGGCCTGGGCCGAGCCGCTGCGCGGCATCGGCTTCAAGATCGACGTGCTGCCCGGTGGCTGGAAGAACTACCGCCGCTGGGTGCGCGAGGGGCTGGAGCAGTTGCCCACGCGGTTCGAGTTCCGGGTCCTGGCGGGGCCGACCGGCTGCGGCAAGACGCGCTTGCTGCAGGCGCTGCAGCAAGCGGGGGCGCAGGTGCTGGACCTCGAGGGGCTGGCCAGGCACCGGGGCTCCCTGATCGGTGCACTGCCCGACGAGCCCCAGCCGTCGCAGAAGTGGTTCGACAGCCAGTTGTTCGACGTGATGCGCCGTTTCGACGCCGCGCAGCCGATCTGGGTCGAGGCGGAAAGCAAGAAGATCGGCAATCTGCAACTGCCGCAGGCGTTGCACGACGCCATGCATGCGGCCACCCCGCTGCTCGTCTCTGCGCCGATGGGCGAGCGGGTCAGGTTGTGCCGTGACGAATACCAGCATTTCGTCCGTGAGCCGCTGCGCATGATCGCTTTGCTCGAGCCCTTGAAGCCGCTCGTGGGCGGCCAGGAACTGACTCTGTGGCGCGAGCTGGCGCAAGCCGGCAGGATCGACGAGCTCTTTGAGCGTCTCGTCGACAACCACTATGACCCGTGCTATGCGCGGTCGCACCGCGCGCACTATGGCGAGCGCGCGGAAGAACTGCATCTGCCCAGCCTGGAGCCGGCCGCGCTGGACGCAGTCGCCCAGGCGCTGCTGCGCCCAGGGCGCTGAGGGCTCTCAGGCAAGCGCAGGGCCGGCTCGGGTCTGCTGGGCACCCGCGGGGGGCGGGCCGGCGGCGGCCTGGCCCTGGAGGCGCTCGAAAGGCGGCAATGCCACGCGCAGCAACGCCCGCACGAAGCCGTGGTCCGAGCGGACGCGTTCGCGGCTTTCGTGCAGGTGGTCGTTGAAATACTCGACGCGCCGCACGTCGCCGAGCGCGAAGCGCGAGCCGCTGACGAATTCCTCCGACACCCAGATCTGATCCAGCGTCTCGGGCCAGCCCTGGTGCACGTGCGAATAAGCCACGTCTCGCCGCAGCGCGGGCTCGCTCTGCACCTCGTAGGCATGGAACAGCGCGGTGTCGCGCGCCTGCTTGTCGTAGGCGACCGACGAGGTGGCGGCGACGATCTGCGACGTCACGGCATGCGGCGCGTCGTTCAAGTCGCCCATCAGGACCACCGGGTCGCGGGTGCGGTGCAGCAGCTCGACCAGGTGGCCGCGCAGCGCGGCCGCCTCGGAAGCGCGCATCACCAGCGAGCGCAGCGTTGCGCGCGCGGCAACGCGCGGGTCGTCGCGGTCCTCGATCAATTCACCGCGTGCGTTCTGCAGGAACTTCGGCCGCTTGGACTTCAGGTGTGCGACGAGCACGTGCAGCGGTTGCCCGTGCTTCAGCCTCAGCAGGGCGTGCAGCACGGGCCGTTCGAAATGCGCATGCGGCCCGAGCTCCGGCACGTCGACCGCCGCGCCGGGCGGGAACTCGGCGATCGACCGGACCGACACCACCTCGAGCCGCGTCAGCAGCCCGACACGCGGCGTGCCGAGCGCGCCCTGCTCGGCGCCGGGCGCGATGACCGCCGGATAGCGCAGCCCGCTTTCGGTGACGGCGTCCCTCAGGGCCGCCAGGTCCCAGACTTCCTGCGTGGCGACGACATCGGCGCTCAGCCGCCGCAATTGCAGGCCCAGCCAGGCGATCTTGCGCTGGTACTCCTCGGCGTCGTACGGCTCCTGGTTCTCGTAGAAAAGGCGTCCCGGCAGGGCCAGGTTGAGCAGGTTGCAGGTGGCCATCGTCAACGTGGCCCATGCGGGGTTCGGCGGCGCGCCATTCGGCGCAGCGGAGTTCGTGAGGGTCTCCATCGTTCCTGTACTTTTTCTGTGGCTCAAGGCAGGTGGCCGGCCAGCGCTGCCAAGCCCCATGCCAGCCCGGTGCTGGCCAGCAGGCTCGCGCCGATCAGACCGGCGTAGCGCGGACCGCCGGCGACCGCAGCGGTGATCGTTCGTGACGCGGCGTTGCTGCTCCAGGCCAGCAGCACGCACCACACGAGCGTGGTGTCGTCGAGGCGGCCGGCGGCGAACAGCGCGCCGGTCGACGCCACCGGTGCATGCGCATCGGCCAGCACCGAGAGCGCGCCGGCGGCCACCAGCAGCGGCTCTCCGTGGGCCGGCGCCATGGCGCCCGCGAGAGCCGCCAGCGTGAAGCTGCGGATGCCTGCAGGCTGACGCTGCGGGCCGCTGCCCGCTGCAACGGCCAAGCCGGGCCAGGCTTCCTGCAGCGTCATCACGCGGCCGCGGTGCCTGGCGCGGCGCGGCCCAGCCGACGAAGTTCGGCGGAGCCGATCGAGCGCACGCCGGGCCCGGCGTCGTGCGTGGCGGCCTGCATCGCGCGTGCGACGGCCTGTGCTTCGATCGGGCCGACGCCGGCGGGCAGCAGCGCCTGCAGCGGCCCCAGTGCACGCATCGCGAGGCGCTCGGCAAAGCGTGCAGGCTGCCCGAGCGCGTGGCGGTCGCCCACGAGCAGCGAAGGCCGCACGATCACGACGCTCGGATAGCCGAGCGAAGCCACCGCGGCTTCCATCTCGCCCTTGACCCGGTTGTAGAAGACACGCGAGCGGGCGTCGGCGCCCAGCGCCGAGACGACGGTGAAGCACGAGGCACCGGCCTGGCGGGCGCGGCGCGCGAGTTCGAACACATAGGTGGCGTCGACGCGCCGGAAAGCGTCTTGCGAGCCGGCGGCGCGTAGGGTCGTGCCGAGACAGCAGTAGACGTCGTCGACCGCCGGCAGGTCGCCCAGGTGGTCGAAGTCGACCACGTGCGCATGCAGCTTCGGATGAGCAGGCCCCTTCCAGGGACGCCGCAACAGGAGATGCACGTCGGTGCAGGCCGGGTCGTCCAGCAGCAGCGGCAGCAACGCATGGCCGACCAGACCGGTGGCACCGGCGAGCAGGGCGCGTCGTGCGGAGGAGGCGGGCATCGGCTGCGTTTCCTTTCGAGGCAGCCCGAGCTTAACGTGTTGTGGGCGTTGCCCAAAGCACGGTGGGCTCCGGCCCGCCGATCGCTTCGAAACCGAAGACGACCGGCAGGCCGGAGCCCACCCTGGGACCACCGGACCGGTTTTCAGCGACGCGGCGGCTTGCCTCCGAGCAGCGCGGCACCGCCTTGCGCCGGCTTGCCGGCCGGCGACGTCGGCTGCTGCGGGCGGGCGCCCTGCGCGGCATGACGGCCCTCATGGCCATGGCGCTGCGTGGCGCTGGCCGGTGCTGGCGGACGCGGCCCGCGTTGCTGCCCCTGGGGCTGCTGAGGCTTGGCCGGTGCGTTTCCGCGCGGGCCCTGTGCCGATGCCGGCCGGCCCTGGCCGTTGCGCTCGGCATGGCGGTCGCCGTTGCGCGAGCCGCCGTTCGAGCGCTGTCCGCCACCGTTGCCGCCGCGGCCCTTGCCGCCGCCACCGCCGATGCCGCCATGCAGCGTCATGCGGCCGAGCTTGATCGGCTCGGGTTTCGCGTGCGGGTCGGGCTCGAAGCCGGCGATGACCTCGCGCGGGATCTGGCGCTTGATCAGCTTCTCGATGTCGCGCAGGAAGCCTTCTTCGTCGACGCAGACCAACGAGATCGCCTCGCCCTGTGCCCCCGCGCGGCCGGTGCGGCCGATGCGGTGCACGTAGTCCTCGGACACGTTGGGCAGCTCGTAGTTGACGACGTGCGGCAGCTGGTCGATGTCGATGCCGCGCGCGGCGATGTCGGTGGCGACCAGCACCCGTAGCTCGCCCGACTTGAACTCCGACAGCGCCCGCGTGCGTGCGCCCTGGCTCTTGTTGCCATGGATCGCCATCGCGGTGATGTCGTCCTTCTGCAGCGCCTCGACCAGGCGGTTGGCACCGTGCTTCATGCGCGTGAACACCAGCACCTGGTGCCAGTCGTTCTGCTTGATCAGGTGCGCCAGCAGGTCCTTCTTCCTGTCGCGGTCGACCGGGTGGATTTTCTGCGCGATGGTCTCGGCCGTGGTGTTGCGGCGCGCGACCTCGATCATCTGCGGCTTGTTCAGCAGCCGGTCGGCCAGTGCCTTGATCTCGTCGGAGAAAGTGGCCGAGAACAGCAGGCTCTGCTTCTGCGCCGGCACGATGGCCAGCACCTTCTTGATGTCGTGGATGAAGCCCATGTCGAGCATGCGATCGGCTTCGTCGAGCACGAAGTACTCGATCTTGCTCAGGTCCAGCGTGCCCTGCTGGTGGTGGTCGAGCAGGCGGCCCGGCGTGGCGACCAGAATGTCGACGCCGCGCCGCAGCGCGTCGATCTGCGGGCCCATGCCGACGCCGCCGAACATCACCATGCTCTTCAGCGGCAGGTACTTGCCGTAGGTGCGCACGCTTTCCTCGACCTGCGCGGCGAGTTCACGCGTGGGCGTGAGGATCAGCGCACGGATCGCGACGCGACCCTTGGCGTCGCGCACGGGCTTGGCCGCGCTCAGCTTGTGCAGCAGCGGCAGCGTGAAGCCGGCGGTCTTGCCGGTGCCGGTCTGCGCGCCGGCGAGCAGGTCGCCGCCACTGATGACGGCGGGAATGGCCTGGGCCTGGATGGGGGTGGGGGTTTCGTAGCCCTGCTCGCGCACGGCACGGACGATGGGCTCGGCGAGGCCGAGTTCAGCGAATGTCATTGTGGGAAGTCGCTCCTGCCAAGGAGCTGCGGATCGGCCTGCTGCCGCTCATCAGGAGGGCACCAGTCGTAGGCAGATGGGTGTCGGAAAGGTCAAAAACGACTGCGGCGCCGTGACTGGAAGTGGCGCCGCGGGTCGGATTCTACGCGGCTTTGCCCGCGCGGTGCCGTTTGCCGCGACGCAAACCCACATTTCGTGGACCTGTCGTTTGCCGGCGCCTGGGTTTCCGATCGCTGTCAAACGCCTCGTTTCCTTGTCCTGTGCTGCCTGCGTCGCTGCAATACCGCCAGCCTGCGCCATGCGGGCCGGCCGGGGAGGGTGAGCCCCGGTCCGTGAGTTCAACCAAGGAGACATTCAATGAAAAAGCAGCTTCTCGCCCTGGCGGCGTTGAGCCTGTGGGCCGGCGTCGCCGGTGCGCAGTCGACGGCCACGGTGTACGGCAAGCTCGACCTCGGGCTCGGCAAGGCCCTGGGCACGAAGACCAAGACGATGATGGACGCCAGCGGCAGCCGGCTCGGCTTTCGCGGCGCGGAGGACCTGGGCGGTGGATTATCGGCGCTGTTCGGCATCGAACACCGCTTCGACCCCGACACCGGCGAGGCGCAGGGGCCGTTCTGGAAGGGGCTCTCATACGTCGGCCTGAAGGGCGGCTTCGGTCAAGTGACGCTGGGGCGGCAATACAACCCGGCGTTCAGCATCGTGCAGAACAACATCGACCCGTTCGGCGGCGACACGGTCGGCGAGTCGCGTTCCAACCTGCTGCTCGGGACCGGCAAGATCCGGGTCAACGATTCCATCCTCTACCGCTACAGCGGCGGGGGCTTCGACGTCGGCGCATCCTATGGCGTCGAGAAGGGTTCGGACAATGCCGGCGACAAGTCCGACCGCGCGTTCGCGCTCGCGGGCGGCTACAAGACCGGTGGGTTGTGGATGGGCCTGTCGTTCGAGAACCCGGCCGACAGCGAGGATCGGCTGCTGACGGCCGGCGCCAGCTACGACTTCGGCGTGCTGACGCTGTCGGGCGGCGTCAGCGACGGACGCCATGCCGCCGACGTGAAGGTGCGCGGCTACCTCGCAGGCGTCGACGTGCCGCTCGGCGGCGGCAACCTGCTGGCGGCTTACAGCCGCGCACGTGTGGACGGTGAGACGGCGTCGTCGAAGTTCGGCGTCGGCTATCGCTACCCGTTGTCCAAGCGCACCAAGCTGTACGCAGACATCGGGTACGACAACAAGAAGTTCGACGAGCAGAAGAGCGGATACGACATCGGCGTCATCCACACCTTCTGAATCCCGACCATTGCTCCTGGGGTTGCTGCCGGCGGCGTGCCGCCGGCAGCTTTTTGTCGCGACAGCTTTTCGAAAGACACAGAGGCGGCGAGCGACAGCGGGCCGACAGCTTGCCGCCCTTGCCCCCGCACCATCCCCGATGCGACGCGGTGGCCAGCCGGACACCATCACGGCACGGTATTCACGGAGGCGACGGGGGCGCACGCAGTGATGAAAGTCTTGGTCGTCGAGGACGATCGCCATCTGGCGCAGGGCATGCAGGCGGCGCTGGAGCAGCGCGGCTACACGGTGCAATCGTGCGGCAACGGCGTCGAGGCGCTGCAGCGTTTGCGCCATGAGGCGCCCGACGCCATGCTGCTCGACCTCGGCCTGCCGGGGCTGGATGGGCTGGCGGTGCTGGGGCGCCTGCGCACGCTGAAGTGCGCCGTGCCGGTGATGGTGCTGACGGCGCGATGTGGCGTCGGCGACCGCATCCAGGCGCTCAACGCCGGTGCCGACGACTACCTGTCCAAGCCCTTCGACATGGACGAGCTCGAAGCCCGGCTGCGTGCGCTGCTGCGCCGCTCGAGCGGCCGGCGGGCGACACACCAGCAGTGCGGCGAACTGCGCCTGGAGCTCGACTCGGGCGTGTTCTACCTCGGCGGTGCCATCCTCGAACTCAGCCCGCGCGAGCAGGCCTTCCTGCGCCCGTTGATTGCCAAAGCCGGTGTCGTGGTGCCCAAGGACCGGCTGTTCAGGGCCGTGTTCGCGCTCGAATGCGAGATCCTGCCGCAGGCGCTCGACGTCGTCGCCCATCGTGTGCGGCGCAAGCTGACCGGTGCGAGCGTCGAGCTGGTGACGGTGCGCGGCTTGGGCTATTTGCTGCGCGAGTCGATGCAGGCTGCGGCCTCAGCCCGCTGAGGACCGGGGCTGCAGCGGCTGCGGCGCGTGGGCGCGGCCGAACGCCAGCGTGCACAGACCCAGCAGCGCGAGCGGGACGCCGATCCAGGCCAGCCGCTCGAAGCCGATCGACGTGCTGGCAGCGCCGCCGAGCGCCGCGCCGAAGGCCGTGCCGAAATAGAGCATCGAGGTATTCAACGACAACAGCAGCGGCGCTTGCGCCGGTGACGCGGCCGCCAGCCGCGATTGCTGCGGCGTCATCATCCCGAAGCCGGCGATGCCCCAGACCACGAACACGGTGACGACCGCCGCATAGCTGCCTTCGGTGAGCGGCACCAGCGCCATCATCGTGCCGAGCGTCGTCAACTGCACCAGCAGCGAACGGCGCGGCCCGAAATGGTCGTTGGCCCAGCCGCCGATCAGCGTACCGGCCACGCCTGACAGCCCGAACAGCATCAGCGTGAACGACAACCGCTCGCTCGACATCGGCAGCAGCGCCTGCAGCACCGGGCCGATGTACGAGAACACGCAGAAGATGGCGGTGAAGTACAGCAGCGTCAGCGCCAGCGGCCAGGCCACCACGCCGCGTGCCAGCAGCCGGCCCAGCCCCTGGAAGCTGGCGCCCGGCGCGTCGATGTCTGCCGGCACCCATCGACTGGCGATTGCGAGCATCACGAAGGACAGCGCCGTGACGACCCACAGCGGCGCATGCCAGCCGTAGCGAAAGCCCAGCCAGGCGCCGAGCGGGATGCCGATCACGTAGCTGAGGCTGATGCCGAGAAAGACCACCGACAGCGCACGCCCGCGCCGTGCCGGCTCGACCGACGCGACCGCGATGCCGGCGGCGATCGGCGTGAACATCGCGCCCAAGCCCATCAGCATGCGCCCGGCGAGCAGCATGCCGAGGCTGGGCGCAAGCGCGCACACCGCGTTGCCGAGTGCGAACAGCAGCAGCGCCAGTTGCATGGCCCGCTTGCGCCGCCAGCCGCCGGTGAGCACGAGCATCACCGGCGCCAGCACCGCCGTCGACAGCGCGTAGACCGTGACGGCCTGGCCGGCGGCAGGCACGCTGACCTGCAGCGACTCGGCGATCGGCCCCAGGATGCCGCCGACGACGAAGGCGCCGGTGCCGATGATCAGGTTGATGAGCGAAAACAGCAGCAGAAGGCGAGGCATGCGAGGCTCGATGCGAAAAAAGGGCGAGGCCGCTCACCCTAGCAGCAAGCGAAAAAACCTGCTGACGCGAGACCTCTGCCGGGCTCCCGCTCGCAGCATCAGGCGACGACGCAAGCCTGTGCCGGCAGCGCTGCGCTGCCCGGCAAGGCGGTGGCCGGGGCGCAGGCGCCGGCGGCGATGCGTGCCGGATCGAGCAGCGTCAGCATCGGCTGGCGGCCGTCGGCGCCTCGCACGATGGCCGTGGCCAGCGGATCGTGCGCGGCGAGATAGGCAGGCAAGGGCTGCAAGGCGGTGGCGCCCACTTCGATGACGCTACCGAGTTCGTCGACCAGCAGCCCGAGCAGCGGCCCGGCCGGTGTCCTGCAGACCACCACCAGTCCGCTGCGCTGCGGCTGCGCCGCACCGCGCAGCGCATCCAGCTGCACCACCGGAACCGGCTCGCCGTCGCGCAGCACGACGCCGGCCAGGTGAGGCGCATCGCCGGGCAGCGCCGTGATGCGCGGCACCTCGACCGCTTCGATCACGTCGGCCGTTTTCAGTCCGAGCCATTGACCGCCGCAACGGAAGCTGGCGATCTCGCATGTGGCGGCGCCGGGTGCCGGCGGCGGCGGCTCGAAACCTGCCGGCAGGGCCGGCGCCGCTGCCGAGGCCTGGGCGCACACCCGCAGCAGCATCACGCCGGCCACGTCGTCGGGGCCGCATTCCAGGCTGCTGTCGTATTCGCGGTAGCCTGCGGACATCGCGAAGCCCACCGCATACAAGGTACCGGACAGTTCGAGCGCCAGCTGCCGCGACGCACCGCGCGCCAGCGTGGCGAGCTGGTCGCGGAACGGCACGTCCTGCCCCACTGCAAAGGCGGGGTCGGTGCTCGCGATGACCCGGCCCTCGCGTGTGACGAACAAGGCGCTGGCCTGCGCGAGCGGCGCGCCGTTCGCGTCGCGCGGCAGCGCATCGGCGAGCATCGCGTGCAGTTGCGGTTCGCTGTCGAACACGATGGCAACCGCACCGCACGGCTGCTGGTCATGACGCACCGTTGCGGCATAGATGTAGGTGGGGCGGCTGCCATAGAGCATGTGCGGCTCGAAGCGCGAGCGGGCCCAGGCCTGGGCGTCGGGCAGCGCCAGAGCGGGGCGCACCCAGCGGCCTTCGATCGTCTGGCGGGCGCGGTCGTCGGGCTGGCCGGTGCTTGAGCTCGCCAGCAACTGCCCGTCGCGGTCCAGCAGCACCAGCTGCGAGTACACGGTGTAGAGGCTGTTGATGTGTACCAGCACTCCCGTCGCTTCCGCGGCCGGCCTGAGCCCTGCGGCCGCCTGCTGCAGCGTGGGGTCGAGCGCCCACCAGCGGCAGTCGTTCGCGCGTTCGTAGAGGTTGCGGTCGAGGATGTCGACGGCCAGTGCCGCGCTGGCGCGCACCTCCTCGGTCAACCCGGCCACGGCGGATTGTTGAAGCTCGCCGATGGCCCGCTCGAACACGCGTTCGACGCGCTCGCCGGTTTGTGTGACCTGCCGCAGCAGCGCCGCCGCGAAGCGGCCCGGGCTTGTTGCGCCGTGCTCCTTGGCACGCCCTCGCACGCGACCGTTCCACACCGAGCGCTCCAGCCCGCGCTGGATGCGATGCGCCTGTGCCGGAATGCGGCGCAGTTCCTCGTCGAACAGCGGGCTGTGGTCGAGCGCTTCGGCCGGCATGTGCACGTCGCTCGCCTGCGTGGTGCCGGTGCGGCCGAACGCCAGCGCCAAGGGCACCAGCGCGCAGACCTGCCAGCCGGGACCCGCATAGCCTTGGTAGGCATGGGCGGAGGTGCGCACCGCCAGGTACTCGCGGCCGGCGAAACGCAGCAGATGCGGATGGTCATGGCCGCCCTGCAGCCGAGCGTTCGCGGGGATCTGCCACGGGTCCGAACTCGCGAGCACCGTACCGTCTTCGGCCAGCAGCGCCAGCACACAGGCGCTCTGCCCGGCCGGCGCCACCTGCTCGAACACCCGCGACATCTCGTCGTCGAAACGGAAGGACAGGCACAGCACGCCGAGTGCGCGCTCGTTGTGGCCGCCCCGTATCGGCGCCGAGTACACCAGCCCGCGACGGCCGTCGAGCACATCGATGGCGCCGAAGCTCTCGACGAAGCCGGCCTCGCCCTGCAGGGACTGCTGCACCAGCGCATGCGCGCAGTGCGTGGCGCGGCACGAACGGTCCAGCCGGGCGAGCACCTCGCCGTCGCGGCTGAGCACCGCGACGTCGTCATAGACCGAGTACTTGGCGACGTAGGCCCGAAAGCGTGCCTCAAGCTCCCCGCGCATCGCTTCGGTGTGCCGTTGCGATGCCCGCGCTTCCACGTGCGCGCGCACCACCGCATCGACGGCCAGAAAACCGACGTCGGCGGTGCGCTCGAACAGGTTGCGCACCAGCAGGTCGATCGCCACCTGTGCACGGCCACGCAGCTGGCGCAGCGTGTTGTCCAGCTGGCGGCGCGCCAGCGCATCGAGCAGCGTGTCGGTCAGCGACCGGAACTCGCCGCCGGTGGCGGTGATGTCGGCCGCGATGCCGCTGGTTTCACCGAGCAGCGTCAGCTGGTCCCACACGTCTTGCAGCCGTTGCAGCGACTCACGGTAGTCACCGACCGATTCCATGTGCCCGACCAGCTCCGCGACGTGACTGTCGAACGCGATGCCCTTGACCGTTCTCTTGCTGCTCATGCCTGCCTTTCACACGCGACCGGCCGCGGGCGATGCGAGGCCGGCGGCATGCAGTCCTATCGGGTGGACGACGGAGAACTTGAGAACGGCGCCGGGTGAATTCACAGGGTGCACCGCACTGGGTACGGGCACGCCTCGTTGCGGTGCGCTCGTGTGCGATCAGCGGTGCAGCGCCTCGGCATGGTGCGCGAGGTGATCGTCAATGAAGCTTGCGATGAAGTAGTAGCCGTGGTCGTAGCCGGCGTGCCGGCGCAGCGTCAAGGGCTGACCCACGGCGGCACAGGCCGCCTCGAACAGATGCGGGTGCAACTGCTGCGCAAGAAAGGAATCGGCGAGGCCCTGGTCGACCAGGATGCCGCCGGGGTAGGGCGGCTGCATCTGCCGGGCCATCAGCTCGGTGGCATCGTGTTCGGCCCACTGTGTGCGGTCGTCGCCCAGGTAGCCCGAGAACGCCTTCTCGCCCCAGGGGCAGCGAGAGGGCGCAGCGATCGGCGCGAAGGCCGACAGCGATAGGAAGCGCCCCGGGTGGCGCAGCGCCAGCGTCAACGCCCCATGGCCGCCCATCGAGTGGCCGAACAACCCGCTGCGCTGCACGTCGACCGGCAACTCGGCGGCCACACTCGGCAGCAATTCGTCGAGCAACCAGCTCTCCATGCGCCAGTGCCGCCGCCACGGCTCGCGGGTTGCGTCGAGAT
This sequence comes from Caldimonas mangrovi, assembly GCF_023721835.1. GTDB lineage: Bacteria > Pseudomonadota > Gammaproteobacteria > Burkholderiales > Burkholderiaceae_C > Caldimonas > Caldimonas mangrovi. Next base: position 102,671 of record NZ_JAMKFE010000006.1, read on the forward strand.
AGAAGCCCGCGCCCACGCCGAAGTCCCACGCGTCCGCCTCGCCCGGTACGTTGGCACCGCGCGGGCTGGTGTCGGGCGTCAGCAGCGCGAGACCCAGGCGAGCCGCATGCCGCTGCGCCCCCGCCTTGATCGCGAAGGTCTCCTCGGTGCAGGTCAGCCCGGCCAGATAGGTCAACAGCGGCACCGGCCCGGATTCGGCCTGCGGCGGCAGATAGACCCCGAAGCGCATCGGCAGACCGATCACCTGCGATGCCTGTCGATAAAAGCGCTGCACCCCGCCGAAGCAGCGGTGCTCGCTGAGCAGTTCAAATTCCGTCATCGCAGCCATCCCGGGAGCGGTTCAAGGTCGGTTCCATGTGCACACGAGGCGACCGATGTGCTCGATCCATTGCGCACGGCTTGCGCCGGCCCAACAGCCACCGCGGATCCGGCTCCGCCGGTCCGCTGGTGGCGCCCCCTCCTCGGGAGGGGGCGGCCAAAGGCCGTAGGGGGAGGCTCAATAGACCACCACTGAGCGGATCGACTCACCCCGCTTCATCAGGTCGAAGCCTTCGTTGATCTGCTCCAACGTCAAGGTGTGCGTGATCAGGTCGTCGATGTTGAGCTTGCCGTCCATGTACCAGTCGACGATCTTCGGCACGTCGGTGCGCCCGCGCGCGCCGCCGAAGGCCGAGCCCTTCCAGACCCGGCCGGTGACCAGCTGGAACGGCCGGGTGCTGATCTCGGCGCCGGCTTCGGCCACGCCGATGATGATGCTCTGGCCCCACCCCTTGTGACAGCATTCCAGCGCCTGGCGCATCGTGGTCGTGTTGCCGATGCACTCGAAGCTGTAGTCGGCACCGCCGTCGGTCAGTTGCACGATGGCGTCGACCACGTTGTCGACGTTCTTCGGGTTGATGAAATGCGTCATGCCGAACTTGCGCGCCAGTGCTTCGCGGTCCGGGTTCAGGTCGACGCCGATGATTCTGTCGGCCCCCACCATCCTGGCGCCCTGGATCACGTTGAGGCCGATGCCGCCGAGCCCGAACACCACGACGTTGGCGCCGGCCTCCACCTTGGCGGTGAAGATCACCGCGCCGACGCCGGTGGTGACACCGCAGCCGATGTAGCAGACCTTGTCGAACGGCGCGTCCTGGCGGATCTTCGCCATCGCGATGGCCGGGGCGACGATGTGGTTGGCAAAGGTGGACGTGCCCATGTAGTGGAACAGCGGCTGGCCGCCCAGCGAGAACCGGCTGCTGCCGTCGGGCATCAGGCCCTTGCCCTGCGTGGCGCGGATCGCCTGGCACAGGTTGGTCTTGCGCGACAGGCAGAATTTGCACTGCCGGCACTCGGGTGTGTACAGCGGGATCACGTGGTCGCCCGGCTTCAGGCTGGTCACCCCGGGACCGACTTCCAGCACGACGCCGGCCCCTTCGTGGCCGAGAATGGCCGGGAACAGGCCTTCGGGATCGGCGCCCGACAGCGTGTAGTAGTCCGTGTGGCAGATGCCGGTCGCCTTCACCTCGACCAGCACCTCGCCTTCGCGCGGGCCGTCCAGCGTGACTTCCTCGATCGTCAGCGGCTGGCCGGCCTTCCAGGCCACGGCAGCTTTGGTTTTCATCGTATGCCTCCTGAAGATGGTGGCGCTCATTGTTCCTGCGGTGGCGGCCGGGAGGGCGAAGACCCCAGGCCGCGCCGGTGCTTGGGGCGAGCAGCGCGCAAGGGCTTGGACCCGGCCGCGGCGGGGGGCCGCGCCGATTGGCGATAATGCCCCCTTCGGCGGCTCCCGCCGCCTCGCCCGGCCTCCCGGCTGCGGCTTCCCGGCAGCATTCCAATCTCTCTCAGGACACGCGATGGCTCAATACGTCTACACGATGAACCGCGTGAGCAAGACCGTCCCGCCCAAGCGGCAGATCCTCAAGGACATCTCGCTCAGCTTCTTCCCCGGCGCCAAGATCGGCGTGCTCGGCCTCAACGGCGCAGGCAAGTCGACGCTGCTGAAGATCATGGCCGGTATCGACAAGGAGATCGAGGGCGAGGCCACGCCGATGCCGGGCATCCGGATCGGTTACCTGCCGCAGGAGCCGCAGCTCAACCCCGAGCAGACCGTGCGCGAAGCGGTCGAGGAGGGCATCGGCGGCGTGCTGGCCGCCAAGAAGCGCCTCGACGAGGTGTACGCCGCGTATGCCGAGCCCGATGCCGACTTCGACGCACTGGCGGCCGAGCAGGCCGAACTGGAAGCGATCATCACCGCCTCCGGCAGCGAGAACACCGACGTCAAGCTGGAGCTGGCCGCCGACGCCCTGCGGCTGCCGCCCTGGGACGCGACGATCCGGAACCTGTCGGGTGGCGAGAAGCGCCGCGTCGCGCTGTGCCGGCTGCTGCTGAGCCAGCCCGACATGCTGCTGCTCGACGAGCCGACCAACCACCTGGACGCCGAGTCGGTCGACTGGCTGGAGCAGTTCCTCGGGCGCTTCCCCGGCACCGTGGTGGCGATCACCCACGACCGCTACTTCCTCGACAACGCCGCCGAGTGGATCCTCGAACTCGACCGTGGCCACGGCATTCCGTACAAGGGCAACTACAGCCTGTGGCTGGAGCAGAAGGAAGCGCGCCTGGAGCAGGAGCAGAAGTCCGAAGACGCCCGCATGAAGGCGATGAAGAAGGAACTGGAGTGGGTGCGCCAGAACCCCAAGGGCCGCCAAGCCAAGAGCAAGGCGCGTCTGGCCCGCTTCGAGGAGCTGTCCGACTTCGAATACCAAAAGCGCAACGAGACGCAGGAAATTTTCATTCCGGTGGCCGAACGCCTGGGCAATGAAGTGATCGAGTTCAAGAACGTCTCCAAGAGCTTCGGCGACCGCCTGCTGATCGACGACCTCAGCTTCCAGGTGCCGGCCGGCGCCATCGTCGGCATCATCGGCCCGAACGGCGCCGGCAAGTCGACGCTGTTCCGCATGATCCTGGGCAAGGAACAACCCGATTCCGGTGAGGTGGCGATCGGCCGCACCGCCAAGGTTTCGGCCGTCGAGCAGACCCGCGAAGACCTGCAGGGCGACAAGACCGTGTGGGAGGACGTCTCCGGCGGGCTCGACAACCTGACGGTCGGCAAGTTCGTGATGCCGTCACGCGCGTATCTCGGCCGCTTCAACTTCAAGGGCAACGACCAGCAGAAGCTGGTCAAGAACCTGTCCGGCGGCGAACGCGGCCGGCTGCACCTGGCCAAGACGCTGGCGACCGGCGGCAACGTGCTGCTGCTCGACGAGCCGTCGAACGACCTGGACGTCGAGACCCTGCGGGCGCTGGAAGACGCGCTGCTGGAGTTCGCCGGCTCGGTGATGGTGATCAGCCACGACCGCTGGTTCCTCGACCGCATCGCGACGCACATCCTGGCGGCCGAAGGCGACTCGAAGTGGGTGTTCTTCAACGGCAACTACCAGGAATACGAGGCCGACAAGAAGAAGCGCCTGGGCGAAGAGGGCGCGCGCCCGCACCGCCTGCGCTACAAGCCGATCACGCGGTGAGCCGCTTCAGGCAAGCCGCTTGCGCGTGTCCCACCCGTGGCCGTCAAGGCCACGGGTGACGGGGCCATGACGGCTGGGCGGTTCAGGTGTCGTCGGGCCGGTTCGTGGCCGCAGCCGCGCTCTTGAAACGCAGTGGCAGGTCCGGTACTGGCGGCACGTTCGCAATGCCGAGCCGGCTCATCAGATCGAGCTTCGCCTGCGCCTTGAACGACTGGACCCCGTTGTTGGCTGCGCCTTCGGCCCCGGCCGCCTGATTGCGCAGACCCTCGAAGGCAACGCGGCACTCCCGGATCTCGCGCAGCAGGTCCGCAGACGCGCGTTCGTACAGCGACCCTGCCGGGTATTGGTGGACCCAGGTTTGCGGCGATGCGGCCAGCAGGTGCGCCCCGTACGGTTCGGGCAACCGGGGGGCGAGTTGCCTGCACTGGCCGAGCGCCCGATCGCTGGGGGCCTTTTGCGCGGCGTCTTTGACGAGGGCATCGATCACGTGGTGCTGCTGGTCCAGGGGCAGTTGTTCCCGGGCCGCCTGCACGATCTGCGTGACCTGCTCCGGCCATTGATCGTCGCCGCGCAGGACGACGGCCCGGCCCAGACCCAGCAGCGCAGTGCCCAGGCTCGACAGCGACAGCTCGCCGCCCACGCGGGCCGGGCCCGGGATCGGTGGCGCCCGGTCCGTCGGGTCCAGCAGCCGAACGGTCTGCATGACCGAGTGAAAGGAGGTGGACTCGTCCGACCTCGAGAACCTTGTGATGTACGCCGCAGTGGCTTGATCGAACGGGTACCGCCTGGCGTCGAGCGCGTCGGACGTCACGGAGCTTGCGGATTGCGGCGTCGAGGCGGGCGCACGCTGTTGGGACGAGGGGGCTGGTGGTTCCGGCACTGCACTGGAAGGTGACGGCCGGTAGGCCGCGTCCGGGCCGTCGGACGCCGCCACGCTATGCCGGGAAGGTGTCGCACTGCGAGGCTGTCGCGAGACGTCCCGTGCCGTCGAACCGCCACGGCGCGGGCGCTGGGCGAGGGGTTGCATTTCCAACGGGTGCGTGCGGGTGTCCGGTTCGGAGGGGCCGCCATCGGCCCTGGCAGGCGGGGCCGAGGAAGCGATGCGTCGGAATATCCGCATTTCGAAGACTCTGCAGGGGCATTGCGATCGGGCTTGCACCTTGTCGCTGAGGGACGGCGTGCGAGCCCCGGCATCCGAAGGGCACGCGGACGGGGCGAAGCGACTGTCCGCGGCGCAGAGCACCTGTCGACGGGCACTTGTTTGTCAAGGCTCATTCGGGCCTGCGACGCCCCGAAGAGGAGGGGATTGACGCGCCGAGCTGCGCTTCTCACGATGCCATGCATCGACCGAAGAGGAGCGCCCCATGCACACCACGCCCGACCCAATGGTTGCCGGCCACTCGGGTGACCGCGAACCTTCTCCTGTCACTCCCGGCGATCGCCACGGCCCGCGCGGCATCATGCGCATGGCCCGGCCGGATGCGCTCGACTTCCGCGACCGGCTGTTCGCGCCCAACATCTCGGTGGCCCCGAAAGCCCGGCTGTTCCCCGGGATCTGCCTGCCGATCAAGCACCAGGGCGAGACCAACGCGTGCACCGGTTTTGCGTTGTCGACGGTGGTCGAGCACCTGCTGAAGATCTCGCAGCGTGAATCTCAGATCGAGGTGTCGCCCTTCATGCTGTACTCGATGGCGCGTCGTTATGACGAGTTTCCCGGCTCGTCGCAGGACGAAGGGTCCAGCCTGCGCGGCGCGCTGAAAGGCTGGTTCAAGCACGGCGTGTGCTCGCATGCGTTGTGGGGGCCGCGGCTGGACATGCCCAACGTGCCGAACGACCCCAGCGAAGACTGGTGGCTCGACGCGGTGAAGCGCCCGCTGGGCGCGTACTACCGCGTGGCACCGGACAACATCAGCGACATGCATGCCGCGCTCAACGAGGTCGGCATTCTCTTTGCGAGCGCCGGCTGTCATGCCGGCTGGGACGACGGCTTCGACCTCGCCCCACGTGCCGAGCGGCCGACGTCGTGCCGCGGCATCTGGACGATCCCGCTGCAAGGCGGCAAGGCAGCGCACCCGGGCCATGCGTTCGCCATCGTCGGCTACGACGAGGACGGCTTCCTGGTGCACAACTCGTGGGGCACCGAGTGGGGCACGCACGGCTACGCGATCCTCACCTACGACGACTGGCTCGCCAATGCGATGGATTGCTGGGTCGGGCAACTCGGCGTGGTGACACAGGAGCATCGGGCGATCTCGCGTGCCTCGACCCTGCGCACCGATGACGAGGGCAAGGTGCAGCTCGCGGCGAGCCAGGTGCTGCGCGACCGTGAGCTGTCACCCTTCATCCTCAACGTCGGCAACAACGGCCGCCTGAGCAACAGCGGCGTGTTCCGCACCCAGCCCGACGACGTGCGCGCGATGATCGACGTGCACCTGGCCGAAGCGCGCCGGCGCTGGGGCCTCGAGAACGAGCCGGTCGACGTCTGCGTCTATGCGCACGGCGGCATCGTCAGCGAATCCGAAGCGTCCGCGGTCGCCGCGCGCTGGGTTCCGCGCCTTTACGAGCAGCGCATCTTCCCGATCTTCCTGATGTGGGAGACCGACTTCTGGACCACGGTGATCAACTCCCTCGAAGACGCCGTCAAGGGCATCCCCCGCACGACGGGCGGTCTCGGTGACAGCCTCAAACGCTGGTGGAACGAGCGCCTCGAGCGCCTGCTGGCGCGGCCCGGCACGCTGCTGTGGAGCGAGGTCAAGCAGAACGCCGAGGCGATCAGCAGCGAGCACGACGCCGAGGTCGGCGGCACCTTGCTGTATCAGCACTTCAGGCAGTCGGTCGAACACGGGCGGGTGCGCATGCACCTCGCCGGCCATTCGGCAGGTGCCGTCGTGCACAGCCACATCGTGCAGCGGCTGGTGAAGCGCGGCATGCAGTTCGAGTCGCTCAGTTTCATGGCGCCGGGAGTGCGGGTCGACACCTTCGAGCAACTGGTGCGGCCGCACCTGCTGAGCGGGGCCGTGCGGCGGTACCAGCAGTTCCACCTCACCGATCGGGCCGAGTTGGACGACGGCACTTGCGGGCCGTACCGACGGTCGATCCTCTACCTGGTCTCCGAGGCGTTCGAAGGGGGCTCGGCGGTACCGCTGCTGGGGATGCAGAAGTATGCCGACCGGGTGCTGGCCGGGGTGCCGAACGTGACCGTGCATGCGTCGCCGGGGGGCTTGAGTGCGGCGACGACGCATGGGGCGTTCGATGAGGACGAAGGGACGATACGGGGGGTGGTCGATTTCATCAAAGGGGTGAGGTAGGTGCCTTTGATGTGCTCCGTTGCGCTGCGGCGTCTTGTTTGGCTTGCTTCTTGTGGTCAAGTGCCACATTGCACTGCCGAGCCGGGAGTCCGCCCCGGCGGGCGGGTAACTTTCATTTGCTGGCCCAAATGAAAGTCACCAAAGCAAAGGGCCTGAAGAAGAACACCATGCACTCTGACCGTTGTGCCTCTTGCACTCGGTCCAGCGGGCGGCCTGTGAGAGCCGTGCTGGCTCGATGAGCCGCACACCTGTTGTTTCGGTCCGAAGCGGACCGAATACCGGGACCGAAGACAAGACGAACGGCGCCAGCCCTGCTCGGGCTCGCTACGCATCGCCCTGGCCGATCCTGACTTTCTCCAGGGTCACGCGCAGCGGACCCGTAGCGTTGGACGAGCAGGTGGTTCTAGCTCATTCGGCAGGGATCGACCGCCCGCTGGGCCGAGGGGAAGAAGGGCAACGGTGAGAGTGCATGGTGTTGCATTTGGGCCCTTTGCTTTGGTGACTTTCATTTGGGCCAGCAAATGAAAGTTACCCGCCCGCCGGGGCGGACTCCCGGCGCGGCAGCCCAACGGAGCACACATCATCAAAAGCGCCACGAAAGCCGCCACGAAAGCCGCCACGAAAGCCGCCACGAAAGCCGCCACGAAAGCCGCCACGAAAGCCGCCACGAAAGCCGCCACGAAAGCCACCGCGAAAGGCACGAAGCAGGTCACCCCCCCAGGCGCACTTGTGCCTGATCCACCCACACCGAAAGGCTCTCCAGCAAATCCTGCTGACTGAACGAACAACTCTCTTCGGTGAAGAGACTGCCGGATTCAAGCTGCATCAACAGCGATTCCAGTACCTGCCCGAATCTGTCAGGCAGGCCTTCGAGCCGGGGCGCATGGCTGCGGAACAGCCCCACCAACTCGTTCACCGGCAAAGTGCCGCCGCGCGTGGCGTCCAGCCCTTGCTGCAAGGCCGCGATGCTGTCATTCATGGCGCCTCCTCCGTGCGATGCCGCGGCGGCTCGACCACCACCCGCGCGTGCCGCTGGAACGTCCAGTACGCCCAGCCCCAATCCATCAACACCATCAGCCGGTTGCGAAACCCGATCAGGAAATAGATGTGCACGAACAGCCAGAACACCCAGGCGAAGTAGCCGCTGAAACGCAGGTTGCCGATCAGCGGCACGTCGACTTGCGCCACAGCCGCCTTGCGGCCGATGGTCGCCAGCGAGCCGTAGTCGATGTAGCGGAAGGGCCGCGTCGCCTCGCCGCGCAGCCGGCGTACGAGGTTGGCCGCGGCATGGCGGCCCATCTGCTTGGCGCCGGGGCTGACACCGGGCACCGGTGTCGGTTCGCCGCGCTTGGGATGGCTCTTGGCGGCCGCGAGGTCGCCGATCACCTGGATCTCCGGGTGGCCCGCGAGGCTCAGATCCGGCTCGACCACGACCCGGCCAGCCCGGTCCAGCGCCACGCCGGTGCTGGCCTGCAGCGCCTGGCCGAGCGGTGAGGCGGCGACGCCGGCCGCCCACACCACGGTGCGCGCCGGCAGCACGTAAGGCGCGTCCTGGCCCTGCATCTGCGCGGTGACGCCCTGCGCATCGATGTGCGTCACCCGGCAACCGGTGCGCACCTCGACGCCCAGCTTCTCGAGTTGCTCTTGCGCGCGCCGCGACAGGTCGGGCGGGAAGGCGCCGAGCACCCGGTCGGCGCCCTCGATCAGCACCACGCGCGCCTGGCGCGAGTCGATATGGCGGAACTCGTCGTGCAGCGTGTGATGGGCGATCTCGGCCATCGTGCCGGCCATCTCGACGCCGGTGGGGCCGGCGCCGATGACGGCGAAGGTCAGCCAGTGCTCGCGCTGCTCGGGGTAGCGCTCGGCCCGCTCGAAGGCCTTCAGTACCCGGTTGCGCAACTCGAAGGCATCCGCCAGCGTCTTCAGGCCGGGGGCGTGGCGCGCCCACTCGTCGCGCCCGAAGTAGCTGTGCGTGGCGCCGGCGGCGACGATCAGGTGGTCGTAGCGGATGCAGGCACCGTCGTCGAGTTGCACCTCGCGCCGTTGCGCGTCGATGCCGGTCACGTCGCCGAGCAACACCGTCAACTGCCCTCGCTGCATCTGGCGCCGCAGGATGTGGCGGATCGGCGCCGAGATTGCCGGTGCAGCCAGGCCGGCGGTCGCGACCTGGTACAGCAGCGGCTGGAACAGGTGGTGGTTGGTGCGGTCGATCAGCGTGATGTCGACATCGGTGCGCGCCAGCGCGCGGGTGGCTTCCAGCCCACCGAAACCGCAGCCGACGATCACGACGCGGGGGCGCTGGGGGAGGGGAGCAGCCATGTAGGGGCCTTTGCTTGTTGTTGTCCGACCGGCAGTGGAGTACCTTGGCAGGCAGTCTAGCAAGAGGCTGGCGGTGCTGCTGCGCCGCAACAAGGAGAGGGTTTGTGGGAACTTCGACACGCTTCGTTGAGGGTAGGTGCGCACTTTGTGCAGGGGGCGGTGCTACAAAGGCCGCACCCCGCCGCGCCCTGTCCGCGCCGCGAGGCCGGCCCCGATCGTGATCTCCACGCCGCCACCCATTCCCGTGCCGCCCGAAGCTTCGACGTCGGTGCTGCCGCACGTGCCGGTCCTGCGCGCGCTGGAGCACAGCCGCAGCCTGGTGCTGGTGACCGACCCGGGCGGTCGGGTGGTGTGGTGCAACCGGGCCTGGGCGGAGGTACCGAGAGGCCGCGATCCGCTGCACGGGGACTGGCGGGAGCTGCTGGTCTCGGTGCGGCGCGACGCCCCGCCGGCCAAGGTGCTGGCGGCGCTCGAAGCGCGCCAGCCGTTCACGGTCGACGTCGAGATGCAGTTGGCTGACGGCCGCCCCTGGTGGCAGCGTGTCGAAGCGACGCCGATGGGCAACGACGGCGGCTCCTTCGTCGGCTACCTGGCGGTGTCGAACGACATCACGGCGTTGAAGCTTGCCGAAGAAGCCGAACGACACACCGCGCGGCGCTACTGGCGCGTGATGGAGAGCACCCACGACGGCATCTGGGAACGCGACCTCGTCACCAACGTCAGCTGGTATTCCCCTCGCTTCAAGCAAATCCTCGGCTTCGCCGACCACGAGCTGCCCAACGACCGCGCCGTGATGAACGCGCGCATCCATCCAGACGACCTCGAGGCCTTTCACAGGCCCTACGAGGCGGCGCTGCGCGACGGCGGCCACTGGCGCTACCAGGTGCGCGTGCTGCACCGCAGCGGCGAGTACCGCTGGGTGCGCGGCCGGGCCCGGGCATGGCCGGGCGAGGACGGGCGCCCGGCCGTGCTGGTCGGCGCAATCACCGACGCACACGAGGAAATGCAGGCCGTCGAGGCACTGCGCAGCTACCAGGGGCAGCTCGAAGACCTGGTACGCGAGCGCACCGCGAAACTCGAAGCGGCGCGTGAAGAAGCCGAGCGCGCCAACCGGGCCAAGTCGCTGTTCCTCGCGAACATGAGTCACGAGATCCGTACGCCGCTCAACGGGGTGATGGGCATGACCGAGCTGGCGCTGCGCGCCGCGACCACCGACACCCAGCGCCGCTACCTCGAACTGGCACAGAGTTCGGGGGCGACGCTGCTGGCGATCATCAACGACGTGCTCGACTTCGCGAAGGCCGAAGCCGGCAAGATCGCGCTCGAGTCGATCGAGTTCGACCTCGGCGAGGTGCTGACGCTGACGGCGCGCGCGCTGATGCCGATGGCGCACGAGAAGGGGCTGGCGCTGCAGTTCGACTATCGCGGCGGGCTGTCCCAGATGGTGGGCGACCCGGCACGCTTGCGCCAGATCGTCACCAACCTGCTGTCCAATGCGATCAAGTTCACCGCCGCCGGCGAAGTCAGCCTGATCGCGCAGGTCGATGCCGAAGGCCCGGAGCGCTGCCGCGTCGTGATCGAGGTGGCCGACACCGGCATGGGCATGGATCAGGCCACCGCGGCACGCGTGTTCAAGCCCTTCGAGCAGGGCGACGCGACCGTTTCGCGTCGCGTCGGCGGCACCGGGTTGGGCCTGTCCATCGTGCGCAGCCTGTGCGAGCTGATGGAGGGCCACGTGTCGGTCGACAGCCGGCTCGGCGAGGGCTCCGTGTTCCGCGTCGAGCTGTCGCTGGCGCGTGCGCTACCCGAATCGGAGGCCGACGAGCCGGGCGAGGCCCGGGCACCGGGCCTGCCGGTGTGGCTGATCGCCGACCCACCGACGGGGCTGGAGTTGCTGGCGCAGCGCTTTGCGCGCCAAGGCTGGCGCCCGCGGGTGTTCGGTTCGATGGCCGACATACGCGAACATGCGCGCACGCTCGCATCGGCCGACGACGATCAGCCTGCGCTCGTCGTCGCGATCGAGCAGGGCGCATTCGGCGAGGAGCAACTGCTCGAACTGCGCCACTGCGTGCGGCGCGAGACCGAAGTGATCCTGCTCGTCGATGCGCGCTCGTCGGCCAGCGTCTCGCCGCAACGCAGCAGCGAACTCGGCGTGAAGGTCTACGTGGCGCCGTTCAGCCCGGGCGACATGCGCCAGCTCGCGCTGACACGACGCCTGCTGACGCGCGAGCGCACCGGCAACACGTCACCCACTCCGCTGAGCATGTCGCGCGGGAGGCTGTTCCTGGTGGTCGAGGACAACCCGGTCAACCAGTTGCTGGCCGAGGAGATGCTGCGCATGCTCGGCTTCGAGGCAGCCGTAGCGAGCGGCGGAGAAGAGGCGATCGAGCGCTGCATGAACGAGGCGCCGGGCGCGGTGCTGATGGACGTGCAGATGCCGGGCATGGACGGGCTCGAAGCAACGCGCCGGCTGCGGCTGCTGCAAGCCGAAGGGCACCTGCCGCCCTTCCCGATCATTGCGGCCACCGCGCATGCCAGCGAAGCCGATCGCAAGGCCTGCCTCGATGCCGGCATGGACGGCTACATCGCCAAGCCGCTGGACCTGCGCGTGATGCGCTCCGAGATTCGCCGCGCCTTGCGCCGCGCCGACGGCGACCTGGCCGACCCGCACGAAACCCGGTACTGAGGGCGCTCCGTCCGGCCGGCGGCGGGCCCTACACTGGCTGCATGCAAGATCCGGATGATGTCCTGGCGGTCGCCGCCACCCGCCGATGGCTGGAGCGCGCGGTGATCGGCCTCAACCTCTGCCCCTTTGCGAAGGCGGTGTACGTGAAGGAGCAGGTGCGCTACGTGGTCAGCCCGGCGCATACCGCCGAGGCGTTGCGCGCGGAGCTGGAGCGCGAACTGCAGTGGCTGGCCGCAGCCGACCCGGCCAAGACCGACACGACGCTGCTGATCCACCCGCACGTGTTGCAGGACTTCCTCGACTACAACGACTTCCTCGACGAAGCCGACCGCCTGCTGGCGGACCTGGGCCTCGAGGGCGAGTTGCAGGTGGCGAGCTTCCACCCGCGGTACCAGTTCGCGGGCACCGGTGAGGCCGACATCGAGAACTGCACGAACCGTTCGCCCTATCCGATGCTGCATCTGCTGCGAGAGGCCAGCATCGACCGTGCGGTCGCAGCCTTCCCCGAGACCGACGCGATTTACGAGGCGAACATGCAGACCTTGCGCGCACTGGGCCGTGAGGGCTGGGACCGCCTGATGACGAAGGACGAGGGCGCCCGGTGAGCGGGCTCTAAACTTGCGCGCCATGACCTTGCTGTTCGATGCCTTCTGGCGCGCGGTGGCCTATTGCCTGCACCCGCGCGTGATCCTGCTCTCGCTGCTGCCGCTGGTGCTGATCGCCGGTGCGGCCTTCGTGCTCGGCTGGTTCTTCTGGGAGCCGGCGGTGTCGGCGGTGGCCGGCGCGCTGATGCAATGGGAATTGCTCAAGACGGCGCGGCACTGGCTCGAAAGCGTGGGCGCCGCCGCTTTCTACGCCGTGCTGCCGCCGCTGATCGTGGTCGCCGTGGCGGTGCCGTTCATCATCGTTGCGTCGTTGCTGGCGGTCGGAATGCTGATGGCGCCGGCCATCGTGCGGCTGGTGGCGCAGCGGCGCTTTCCGCGGCTGGAGCGCGAGCAGGGTGCCTCGTTCTGGCAGAGTCTGGCGTGGATGCTCGGCTCCACCGCGATCGCGCTGGCAGCTCTTGTCGTCAGCATGCCGCTGTGGCTCATTCCGCCGCTGATCCTGTTGTTGCCTCCGCTGATCTGGGGCTGGCTGGCCTACCGCGTGATGAGCTTCGATGCGCTGGCCGAGCACGCCACGCGGGCCGAGCGCCGCGAGCTGATGCGCGCGCATCGCTGGCCGCTGGTGCTGATGGGCGTGCTGACCGGCTACGCGGGCGCCGCGCCGTCGGTGATCTGGGCTTTCGGTGCCGCGACGCTGATCCTGGCGCCGCTGCTGATCGTCGCGTCGGTGTGGCTCTACACCTTGGTGTTCGCGTTCTCGTCGCTGTGGTTCACGCATTTCGCACTGGCCGCGTTGCACGTGCAGCGCGAGCGCCATCGCGCCGCGCAACCCCTGCCCGGCGGCTATGCGCGTTCCGAACCTGCGCCGTTGCTGATCGAGTCCGACCCGCCGGCCGCACCGCCTGCCATCCCCTGACCCGGAGCTTTCCTCATGCCATTCGGACTCATCATCGTCGGCGACGAGATCCTGTCGGGCAAGCGCCAGGACAAGCACCTGCCCAAGGTGATCGACCTGCTCGGCGCGCGCGGCCTGTCGTTGCACTGGGCGCGCTATGTCGGCGACGATCCTCAGCGCCTGGAGGCTGCCTTGCGAGAAGCTTTCGCCGGTGGTGATGTGGTGTTCTCTTGCGGCGGCATCGGCGCCACCCCTGATGACCACACGCGACAGTGCGCAGCCCGGGCGCTCGGTGCCGAGTTGGCGCTGCATGAAGGTGCGAAGGCGTTGATCCTCGAGCGCATGCAGGACGTTGCGCGCGAGCAGGGCGTGCCGCATGAACCCGACCGCGCCGACAACGTGCACCGGCTCAACATGGGCGTGTTCCCGGTGGGTGCCGAACTGATTCCCAACCCTTACAACAAGATCCCGGGCTTTTCCGTCGGCACGGTGCACTTCGTCCCCGGCTTTCCCGTCATGGCGTGGCCGATGATCGAATGGGTGCTGGAGCACCGTTATGCCGAATTGTTCCATCGCAACCCCGTGACCGAGAAATCGGTCGTCGTCTACGGCTCGATGGAAGCGACGTTGACGCCGCTGATGGAAGAGATCGAAACCCGTTTCGCCGGCGTCAAGGTGTTCAGCCTGCCGAGTGTGGACCACCCACAGCATGGCAGGCATATCGAACTCGGCGTCAAGGGGGCGGCGGAGCTGGTGTGGAGCGCCTATCCGGCGCTGCTCGCCGGGTTGCATCGGCTCGGCGTTCCACTGGGCCCCGAATTGGTGCGCTGACCGGGACACGGCTCGCCCTTGAATGGTGCCTCGATATGCACTATGTTGGTGCTTTTCGCGCGGGCAGCGGGCGTGTGCCGTCGCGGCCCTCGCCGAGCGTGGCATCCCGTGCAGTCCCACCGTCCGAAGCCGCTTCCAGGCACCCTTTTCGCGAGGCCGGGCAGGCGTTGCGTTCGGCAGAAATTGGCATGCTTTCTGCTACATTCCAGTGCGTTTTTTGGCAGTCGAGCGGCTGCAAGAACCTTACGAACCGGCGGCCTGCGGGCCGCCGATTCATGTCCCCCACTCACACAACCGTCCGCTAGGAGCACCTGATGGCCAACAAGACCGTCGCCGACGTGATGAAGATGGTGAAGGAGAACGAAGTCAAGTTCGTCGACTTCCGTTTCACCGACACCCGTGGCAAGGAGCAGCACGTGTCCGTGCCGATCTCTGCCTTCGATGAAGACAAGTTCACGTCGGGTCACGCGTTCGACGGTTCCTCGATCGCCGGCTGGAAGGGCATCGAAGCCTCCGACATGCTGCTGATGCCGGATCCCAACACCGCCAACATCGACCCGTTCTACGAAGAGCCGACGCTGTTCCTGAGCTGCGACGTGCTGGAGCCGGGCGATGGCAAGCCCTACGAGCGCGATCCGCGTTCGCTGGCCAAGCGTGCCGAGGCCTACCTCAAGTCCTCCGGCATCGGCGACGCGGCGTTCTTTGGCCCCGAGCCCGAGTTCTTCGTGTTCGACAGCGTGCGTTGGAACGTCGACATGTCCGGCTCGTTCTCGAAGATCGAGGCCGAGGAAGCCGCCTGGAACACCGGCAAGGAATACGAACACGGCAACACCGGCTACCGTCCCTCGGTGAAGGGCGGCTACTTCCCGGTGCCTCCGGTCGATTCCGGGCAGGACCTGCGCTCCGAAATGTGTCTGCTGCTCGAGCAGATGGGCATTCCGGTCGAGGTGCATCACCACGAAGTGGCGAACGCCGGCCAGATGGAAATCGGCACCAAGTTCAGCACGCTGGTCCAGCGCGCCGACTGGCTGCAACTGCAGAAGTACATCATCACGAACGTCGCCCATGCCTACGGCAAGACCGCGACCTTCATGCCCAAGCCCATCGTCGGCGACAACGGCTCGGGCATGCACGTGCACCAGTCGGTCTGGAAGGACGGCAAGAACCTGTTCGCCGGCGACGGCTACGCGGGCCTGTCCGACTTCGCGCTGTACTACATCGGCGGCATCATCAAGCACGCCCGCGCGCTGAACGCCATCACCAACCCGACCACCAACAGCTACAAGCGGCTGGTGCCCGGCTTCGAAGCGCCGGTCAAGCTGGCCTATTCCAGCCGCAATCGCTCCGCCTCGATCCGCATTCCGTACGTCGCCAACCCGAAGGGCCGCCGCATCGAAGCGCGTTTCCCGGACCCCCTGGCCAACCCGTACCTGTGCTTCTCGGCGCTGCTGATGGCCGGCCTCGACGGTGTCGAGAACAAGATCCACCCGGGCGAGGCAGCGACCAAGGACCTGTACCACCTGCCGCCGGAAGAAGACGCGAAGATCCCGACCGTCTGCCACAGCCTGGACCAGGCGCTCGAGTATCTCGACAAGGACCGCGCTTTCCTGACCAAGGGCGGCGTGTTCACCGACTCGTACATCGACGCCTACATCGAGCTGAAGATGCAGGAAGTGACCCGCTTCCGCATGACGACCCACCCGGTCGAGTTCGACATGTACTACGCGCTCTGATCCTTACGGTTCGGGCCCCGGAAAGGACGGCTGCGGCCGTCCTTTTCGCTTTTGGGGCCGTTACGGGGCGTGCAGAGTTGGCGCTCACCCGGAATTGGCCGATACTCGCGCCTGTTTCCGGTGAACCGACCGGGCCGTCCTGCTGTCCAATGGCGACTGCTGGAATCCGAGAAAAATCGATCATGCGCCGCCTTGAAGTCTCTTTCGCCGCTGTCCTGAGCGTGATGGCTGCCGGCACTGCGCTGGCCCAGGGGCAGGTGTATCGCTGCCCTGGCAACAATTTCACCAATTCGCTGACCCCCAAGGAAGCCGAAGAGCGCGGCTGCAAGGTGGTCGAGGGCGGCAACGTGACGGTGGTGCAATCGCGCCCGCCCGCGGCGAAGGCACCCGCGGTTGCGCCGGCGCCCCGGTCGGCCGAGTCGCGCGTCAGCGACAACGATCAGCGTGCACGCGACAGCGACGCCCGCCGCATCCTCGAAAACGAACTCAAGCGCGAGGAAGAACAGCTCGCCAACTTGCAGAAAGAGTTCAACAACGGCGAGCCCGAGCGGCTCGGCAACGAGCGCAACTACCAGAAATACCTGGACCGCGTGGCCGAGCTGAAGGCCAACATCGCCCGCAAGGAAAGCGACATCGCGTCGATCAAGCGCGAGCTGTCCAAGCTGCCGGCGGCCCAGTAGGCTGTCCGTTACTCTCGGGACCCTTCGCTTGGCCAAGTCGTCGCAGGAGCGCCTCGCGGCGTCTTCGCCCTATCTCGCCTTCGATCATCTCGCCACGATGGTGGCGCTGGTGCACACCGACGGCGCTTGCCTGTTCGTCAACTCGGCGTTCGAGACCGTGCTGGGGTTGTCGCGCCGCAGCATGCTGCGCGGCTCGCTGTTCGACTGGATGGTCGAGCCCGACACCTTGCGTGAGACGGTGGGGGCCGTGGCCCGCAACGACTTCTCGATCAGCCGCTTCGAAGGCTTGCTCAAGCGGCCGCCCGGCGCATCCGGTGACCCGCTGCCGGTGCACGTGATCGTCACCCAGACCGACCAGCCGGACCTCGCGCTGGTGGAGCTGGTCGAGATCGAGCAGCAGACCCGGCAGGACCGTGAGGAACGTGCGCTCGACCAGGCGCAGGCCACCAAGGAGCTGATCCGCAACCTCGCGCACGAGATCAAGAACCCGCTGGGGGGTATCCGTGGCGCGGCGCAGCTGCTGCAGATGGAGGTCGAGTCGCGCGGGTTGTCGGAGTACACCCAGGTCATCATCCACGAGGCGGATCGGCTGCAGGCGCTGGTCGACCGGCTGCTGGCGCCGCACCGCAAGCCCCATGTGGTCAGCGACGTCAACATCCACGAAGTCTGCGAACGCGTGCGCTCGCTGATCCTGGCCGAGTTTCCGCGGGGCCTGAAGGTGCTGCGCGACTACGACACGTCGATCCCCGAGTTCCGCGGCGACCGCGAGCAACTGATCCAGGCGGTGCTCAACATCGCGCACAACGCGGCTGAAGCGCTGGGCGAGCGCATCGCCGGCGGCGACGCCTGCCTGCAGCTCAAGACGCGCATCGCACGTCAGGTGACGCTCGGCAAGCAGCGTTATCGTCTGGCATTGGAATTGCATATCCTCGACAACGGCCCGGGGGTTCCCGAGTCGATCCGCGATCGCATCTTCTACCCGTTGGTGTCGGGGCGCGAGAGCGGGTCGGGTCTGGGACTCACGTTGGCGCAAACCTTCGTGCAGCAGCACCACGGCACGATCGAATGCGAGAGCGTTCCCGGAAACACGGACTTCAAGATCCTGATTCCGCTTCCTTGAGGTGAGTTTTCATCCAGCAGGGAATGCGGGGCAGGCCCGGGAAGACAAGGACTGCAGGCGACGCATGAAACCCATCTGGATCGTTGACGACGACCAATCCATCCGCTTCGTGCTGGAGAAGGCACTGGCGCGCGAAGAACTGCCGGTGCGCAGCTTCACCAACCCCAAGGACGTGCTCGCGGCGCTGGACGACAACGACGAACCCCAGGTGCTGGTCTCCGACATCCGCATGCCCGGCGGCTCGGGCATCGACCTGCTGGCGAAGGTCAAGGAGCGTCATCCCGGCCTGCCCGTCATCATCATGACGGCCTACTCCGATCTCGACAGTGCCGTCTCCGCCTTTCAGGGCGGCGCGTTCGAGTACCTGCCCAAGCCCTTCGATCTGCCGAAGGCGGTGGAGCTGATCCGACGTGCGGTCGACGAGAGCGTGCGCGAAGAGGTGGGCGACGAGCGCTATGCGCAGATGCCCGAGATGCTGGGCCAGGCGCCGGCCATGCAGGACGTCTTCCGTGCGATCGGCCGCTTGAGCCAGAGCAACGTGACGGTGCTGATCACCGGCGAATCGGGCTCGGGCAAGGAACTGGTCGCGCGGGCGCTGCACAAGCACAGCCCGCGTGCCAGCGGGCCCTTCGTCGCGATCAACACCGCGGCCATTCCGAAGGACCTGCTCGAGAGCGAGCTGTTCGGCCACGAGCGCGGTGCCTTCACCGGCGCGCAGACGATGCGGCGCGGCCGCTTCGAGCAGGCCGATGGCGGGACGCTGTTCCTCGATGAGATCGGCGACATGCCGTTCGACCTGCAGACGCGCTTGTTGCGCGTGCTGAGCGATGGGCAGTTCTATCGGGTCGGCGGCCACCAGCCGCTGAAGAGCAACGTGCGCGTGATCGCCGCAACCCACCAGAACCTGGAGGAACGCGTCAAGCAGGGCGTGTTCCGGGAAGACCTGTTCCACCGCCTCAATGTGATCCGGCTGCGCCTGCCGGCCTTGCGCGAGCGTCGCGAAGACGTCGCCGGGCTGGCGCGCTTTTTCCTGCAGAAGAGCGCAAAGGAGCTGGGCGTCGAGGCCAAGCGCATCTCGGAGCCCGCGCTCGCGCGCCTGACCTCGTTCGACTATCCCGGCAACGTGCGTCAGCTCGAGAACGTCTGCCACTGGCTGACGGTGATGGCGCCGGCGCAAGTGATCGAGGACAAGGACCTGCCGCCGGAACTGCTCGGCGAGGCGACGATGTCGCCCAAGCCGCAGGTCAGCATCGAGTCGTCCGCGATCGCCTCGCCGCCGCCGGTGCAATGGCCGGCACCTGCCGTGGCCGGCTACGAGCCGCCGGTGCCTGCACCCGACCCCATCGCGTCCCTCACCAGCGCGCCGAGCACTGCGATGGGCGCGTGGATCATGGATCTGGAGCGCGAGGCGCGCCATCTGCTGGAGTCGGGCCGCCCCGAGGTGTGGGACGCGCTGACGCGCCAGTTCGAGGCCTGTCTGATCCACACCGCGCTCGAAATCACGCGCGGGCGCCGCATTGAGGCGGCACAGAAGCTCGGCATCGGCCGCAACACCATCACGCGCAAGATCCAGGAGCTGGGGTTGGACGACTGACGAGGTGGCTGCGGGGGCCTCGGTTCGCTTTGAGGTGGTAGTTTTCGCAAGCCCGGCACCTCTACGCGAGGTCTGCGGCATAAACGGGCTGCACCACGAGCAACCAACGTGCCGCCCATTTACACGCGTCTTCCCTTGCAGCAACTTGCGACGGCAGCCCGTTTGCGACTGACGGCGCAGTCGGCACCGTCCGCTCCGGCTGCGAATCCGCTGTTGCGCCCCGGCGCGCCACCGCTTCCTCCTCGCCCGGGGGTACCGCCGGCGCGCCCAGGGCCGGCAGCAGGCGGCTTCGGCCCTCCTCGTCAGTCGTTGCAACAGCTTTTGCCCCCTGGTCATCACGGGGCCGCACCCTTTTCCGGTGCCGTGTTCGCAGGGCAGGGGACGCCTTTTCCATCGCATCCGGCCGGCTTTCCTCCCCACGCTGCTTCGCAGCTGCCATCTGGGCCGCCTGGTGTGTGGCCGAGGCCGGGGCCAACGCATCGCCCCCCGACCCATGGGGGGGCGTGGCAGCCACGACCCCAGGGCCAGGTGCAGTCGCAGATGCAGCAGCACCATCAAGCACCTGCCTATGCGCCCCATCAGCCGGCCGGCCTCTGGCAGCCTCAGATGCAGCAGCACCCGGCAACGCAGCAGAGGCCCGGGCTATGGCAGCCGCCAGCGCAGTCGCAAGCGCCGATGCAACCGCAACTGCCTGAGGCACCGGCGTATATGCCGCACCGGCCCACCGTGCAAATCCATCGGCCGCAGGGCGCCTACCTCTCTGCTCCGTACCGGCCGACGCCACCCCAATCGCATCTACCACCCCAGCCGGCGGGTCTCTGGCGGCCACCACCGCAGATGCAGCACGCCGCGCCGCAGCAGAGGCCCGGGCTGTGGCAGCCGCCGGCGCGAATGCACGCGCCGATGCAACTGCATCCCCATGAGGCGCCTTCCTCCGTGTCGCACCCGCCGGTGCGTCTCTGGCAGCCGCCACCGCAGACGCAGCCGCCCATGCGACCGCAGCCTCACCAGACACTGGCCCATGTGCCGCACCAGCCTGCCGCGCAGATGCACCGGCCGCAGGCCGCCCACCCCTCCGTTGCGTACCGGCCGACGCCACCCCGACCGCAGGTGCCACCGCAGCCGGCGAGTCTCTGGCAGCCACCACCGCAGATGCAGCAGCAGGCCGCGCCGCAGCAAAGGCCCGGGCTGTGGCAGCCGCCACCGCAGATCCAGCGGCCGGCGCAGACCGGCGTGCAGCATCATGGGGCGCCGGTTGGCCAGGCAAACGGCCCTGCCAATGCTCAGTCCTCGCCCGCGTTTCAGGGGTCACCGACGGCAGGCTCACAAACGTCGGCGACGCCACCCGGTTCGCACCGCCGCCGCACTCGGGAAGAGATCGAGGCCGGTGTGCCGCGGCGCGATGCCTCGCCCGGGCGTTCCACGGGCGCATCGCCGGCAGGAACCGGGGGCCTCGGTGCGGCGTTGGACAGCGGCGACTGGCGCAAGGCGCTGAAACTCGGTGATGTGCCAGACGCATCGGACATGGCCATGCTCGTCCAGTCGTGCGCGGAGCGCCAGGACATGGAGGCGTTGCTTGGTGGGCTGCGCGCGAATCGCGAAAGCGTGGACCAGCAGGTCCAGGCGCTGGCGAGTGCCGCGCAAGGCCATCCCTCGGGCCCACAGAAGCTGCAGGAAGCCCGCACGAACGCGCTGAAGGAAATCGGCGACGCCGAGAACTATGTGCGAGAGCAGATGGCGTGGCGCTTCCCACAACGGTGAGAACCGCTTGCGGCTGTGCCGATCCCGTCGATTGGCCTCCACTTTGAGCGATGGGTAGCAGCGTCCGCAGAGCACCGCAGGGAACGGGTCTTCGTCCGCACGTCGCCGGCGCCCGCGTTCAAGCCCGCAGCGTGACCATCACTGGCGCGTGATCGCTCGGCCGTTCGTTCTTGCGCGGCGCCTTGTCGATCTCGCAGGCGCTGACCCTCGCCTTCAGCGCTTCGCTGACGAGGATGTGGTCGATGCGCAGGCCTTGGTTCTTGCGGAAGGCGAGGTTGCGGTAGTCCCACCAGGACCAGCACTTCGGCGGCTGCTCGAACAGCCGGAAGGCGTCGTGCAGGCCCAGGCCGATGAGCTGACGGAAATGCTCGCGTTCTTCGTCGGTGCAGTGGATCTGACCGGCCCAGGCCGCCGGGTCGTGCACGTCGCGGTCTTCGGGCGCGATGTTGAAGTCGCCCATCAGCACCAGTGCCGGGTGGCACTGCAGTTCGCTGTGCAGCCATGCGCGCAGCGCGCTCAGCCACTGCATCTTGTAGGCGAACTTCTCGCTGCCCGGTGCCTGGCCATTGGGGAAGTACGCACCGATCACGCGCAGTTCGCCGACGGTGCCGGCGATCACGCGTGCCTGTTCGTCATCGAAACCGAAGATGTTCCTGGCGATGTCCCGAGCGGGTTCGCGCGACAGCAGCGCGACGCCGTTGTAGGTCTTCTGCCCGAACCACTGGGGGTGGTAGCCGGCCTCGCTCAGCACCTCGTGCGGGAACTTGTCGTCGGTGAGCTTGGTTTCCTGCAGCACGACCACGTCGGGCTGCTGCAGCTTCAGCCAGTCGAGCAACTGCGGCAGGCGCACCGCCAGCGAGTTGACGTTCCAGGTCGCGAGTTTCATGCGGCGGGGCGGTCCTTCTTGCGGTGGTAGGTCACGAAGTGGTAGGTCCAGCCTTCGGGGGCCTGATGCGTTTCGCGCGCGACTTCGTCGAAGGCGCTGCGATCCCACGCCGGAAAGCGGGTGTCGCCTTCGAAGTCGCGGTCGATCTCGGTCAGGATCAGCTCGTCGACCAGCGGCAGCGCCTCGGCATACACCTGCGCCCCGCCGATGATGAACACCTTGCTCGCGTGCTTCAGCAGTTCGAGCGCGGCCGGCAGCGACGGCGCCTCTTCGACGCCCGGGGCGGTCCAGTGCGGGTCGCGCGTGATGACCACGTTGCGCCGGCCGGGCAGCGGCTTGCCGATCGAGTCGAAGGTCTTGCGGCCCATCAGCACCGGGCAACCGATGGTGACGCGCTTGAAGTGCTGCAGGTCTTCGGGCAGGTGCCAGATCAGGCTGTTGTCGCGCCCGATCACGCCGTTGCGGGCGACGGCGGCAATGATGCTCAGCTGGGGCAGGTCGGGCGTGTTCATGGCGGTATTGTGGCGCGGTTCGTTCATCCGGGTCGGATGCGTTTCGGCAGCAAGGCGCTGGCGATCGCACCCATGATGAGGACGGCCGCAGCCCAGTCCTGCCAGTGCGGCACTTCCCCGACGATCACCGTGGCAGACAGCGTGCCGATCAGCGGCACGGCCATGATCGAGAACGCGCTGGCCGACGGCGGCAGGCGGCGCGCCATGCCGAACCAGATGATCTGCGCGAAGCCGTAGTTGATCGTCGCGCCCCACAGCAGCGACGCCCACATCGGTGCACTGAAGCGCCACTCCGGTGCGGGCTCGGCCAAGGCGGCAACGGCCCAGAAGACGACCGAGCCCATCAGCATCATCCACACCGTGATCGCCTCGGTCGGCAGCGTACTGCGCGTGCGCCGCATCAGCACCGTGCCCAGCGCCCAGGAAAAAGCCGCCACCTGCATGTAGACGATGCCGACCGGGCGCCCGGCCAGCGCGTTGAGCTCCTGGGCGATCAGCAGCCCGACGGCCGCCGCGCCGCAGACCACGCTGATCCAGACGCGGCGATCCAGCCGTTCACCGAACAGCGCGGCGGCGATCAGCACGGTCCAGATCGGCATCGTGAAGCCGAGGATGGCAGCACGCCCGGAAGCCAGCTCGCGCACGCCGAGGATCGAGAACAGGTGCCAGCCGAGGATGTTGGGCAGGGCCAGCCAGCCGACCAGCGCCGCGTCGCGCAGTGTGAGCCGCATCGAGACGCCGCGCGCAGCGTAGAAGGCCAGCAGCAGCAACGCCCCGCCGCTCATCGTCACCGCACGGAAGTACAGCGGCGTCAGCTCGCGCAGCGAGAACTTCATCATCGGCCAGTTCACGCCCCACATCAGCGTGAGCAGGGCCAGAGCCCAGAACTGACGCTTGGAGAGCATCAGACGGCCACGGGAGCCTTGATGTGCGGGTGGTGCTGGTAGTCCAGGATCTCGAAGTCCTCGTACTCGTAGCCGAAGATCGAATCCGGCCGGCGCCTGATGTTCAGCACCGGGTAGGGATGGGGCTGGCGTGACAGCTGCAACTCGACCTGCTCGAAGTGGTTGTTGTAGATATGGCAGTCGCCGCCGGTCCAGACAAAGTCGCCGACGCCCAGGTCGCATTGCTGCGCGACCATGTGTGTCAGCAGCGCATAACTGGCGATGTTGAAAGGCACGCCCAGGAAGATGTCGGCGCTGCGCTGGTAGAGCTGGCAGCTCAGCCTGCCGTCGGCGACGTAGAACTGGAACAGCGCGTGGCAGGGCATCAGCGCCATCTTCGACAGCTCGGCGACGTTCCAGGCGCTGACGATGATGCGACGCGAGTCGGGGTTGGACTTCAGCGTCTTGATCACCTCGGCGATCTGGTCGACGTGCCCGCCGTCGGGTGTGGGCCATGAGCGCCATTGAACCCCGTAGACCGGTCCCAGGTCGCCGTCCTCGCGCGCCCATTCGTCCCAGATCGTCACGCCATGCTCCCTCAGCCAGCTCACATTGCTGTCTCCGCGCAGGAACCACAGCAGTTCGTAGACGATGGACTTGGTGTGCAGCTTCTTGGTCGTCACCATCGGGAAGCCTTCGCTCAGGTCGAAGCGCATCTGGTGGCCGAACACGCTGCGCGTGCCGGTGCCGGTGCGGTCGGTCTTGGGCGTGCCATGTGCGTAGACATGGCGCATGAAGTCTTCGTATTGCGAACGAACCGGACGGGGGCTGGCGAACGTCATGGAGCTCTCGGAAAAGCGTGATTATCAGGCGGTGTCGAACTGCAGCGCCGCCAGTCGGGCATACAGGCCGTCGCGTGCGATCAGCTCGGCGTGCGAGCCGATTTCGACGATGCGGCCGTGCTCCATCACGACGATGCGGTCGGCGCGCTGCACGGTGGCCAGCCGGTGGGCGATCACCAGCGTGGTGCGGTTGGCCATCGCGGCCTCCAGCGCCGCCTGCACCATGCGCTCGCTCTCGGCATCGAGCGCACTGGTGGCTTCGTCGAGCAGCAGCAGCGGCGGGTTCTTCAACATCGCACGCGCGATCGAGATGCGCTGGCGCTGCCCGCCGGACAGCCGCACGCCGCGCTCGCCGAGATAGGTCTGGTAGCCCTCGGGCAGGGCCATCAGGAAGTCGTGGGCGAAGGCCGCCCGCGCGGCGGCGACGACCTCGTCGTCGCTGGCGTCAGGGCGGCCGTAGCGGATGTTCTCCATCGCGGAGGTCGAGAAGATCACGCTCTCCTGCGGCACGATGCCGATGCGCGAGCGCAGCTCGGGCAACGCGACGTCCCGCACCGCGACGCCGTTGATCTCGATGCGGCCCTCCTGCGCGTCATAGAACCGCAGCAGCAGCTGGAACACGGTGGTCTTGCCGGCGCCGCTGGGGCCCACCAGCGCCACGGTCTCGCCGGGCCGCACGTCGAGCGTTGCGTGCTGCAGCGCCGGCGTTTGCGGCCGCGAGGGATAACGGAAGCCGACGTTGTCCAGCCGCAGTGCGGAGCCGCCTGCGACCGCAGGCAGCGGCCGGGGCTGCGCCGGCGATGCGATCGGCGAACGGGTCGCCAGCAGCTCCATCAACCGCTCGGTGGCGCCTGCTGCGCGCAGCAGGTCGCCGTACACCTCGGCCAGCACTGCCACCGAGCTGACGAGCAGGATCACGTAGACGACGGTCTGCCCGAGGTGGCCGGCGCTGATTTCCCCGGCCAGCACCGCCTGGGTGCCCTGGTACAGCCCCCACAGCAAGGCGCCGAAGGTGGCGCTGATGACGAACGCGACCAGCACCGCACGCATGCGGGTGCGTCGCACCGCGGTCGAGAAGGCGCGCTCGGTGGACTCGTCGAAGCGCCGCGCCTCGTATGCTTCCTGCGTGTAGCTCTGCACCACCGGCACCGCGTTCAGCACTTCGGCGGCGATGGCGCTGGAATCGGCCACGCGGTCCTGGCTGGCGCGCGAGAGGCTGCGCACGCGCCGCCCGAACCACAGCGTGGGCAGCACGACGAGCACCAGGATGCCGAGCACCTGCGTCATCACGTAGGGGTTGGTGACCACCAGCATCGCCAGCGCGCCGATGCCCATGACGGTGTTGCGCAACCCCATCGACAGGCTGGAGCCCACGACGGTCTGCACCAGCGTCGTGTCGGTCGTCAGCCGCGAGAGCACTTCGCCGGTCTGCGTGCTCTCGAAGAATTCGGGGCTTTGCCGGATCACGTGGCGGTACACCGCGTCGCGCAGGTCGGCGGTGATGCGTTCGCCGAGCCAGCTGACCATGTAGAAGCGCGCCGCCGAGAACAGCCCCAAGGCCGCGCCGACCGCAAACAGCAGCAGAAAGTGCCCGCGCAGCGCCAGCAGCCGCTCGCCCGGATCGGCCGCGATCAGCCCCTGATCGATCAGGCCGCGCAGCGCGATCGGAAAGACCAGCGTGGTGAGTGCCGCCATCACGAGGAACAGGCCGGCCAGCAGGATGCGGCCGCGGTAGGGCGCCAGGAAGGGCCCGAGCCCCGCCAGCGATCGGACCGATCGTGCAGGGACCGGCGTGCTGGAGGCGGCAACGGCGGGGCTGGCGGGGCTCGTGGCAGACATGGCGGGCAGTGTAGGCGAGCGAGGCACGGACCACCGATGCAGGGTGAAGACCGTGGTGCCATTCAGGTGCCTTGACAATTGTTGCCTAAGCAATTAAATTTCCGCTGCACTCCGGATGGCCTGGCCCGATGACCCGCTCCGACCGTACTCTCGATGTTTTCTACCACCCCGGCAGCTATGGCGCCGAGGAGAGCGTCGGCCTGCTGATGAAGCGCGCGCTGGGCCTGTTGCTGCAGGAGAGCGACAAGCGTCTCGCACCGCACGGGCTGACCAACGCGCAATGGGGCCCGCTGTTCAAGATCCGCAAGTCGCAGGCGACCACGGTGGCCGAACTGGCGCGACAGATGCACATGGACGCCGGCGCGATGACACGGCTGCTCGACCGGCTGGAGGCCAAGGGTCTGTGCCGGCGGGTGCGCTCCACCGAGGACCGCCGCGTGGTGCAGATCGAGCTGACACGGGACGGCGAGCGTATCGCCGACGAAGTGCCGGCCGTGCTGTCGGACGTGATGAACGGGCTGCTCGCCGGCTTCTCCGTGCAGGAGTGGGAAAGCCTCAAGGGCTACCTGCGGCGCATGATCGCCAACGGCGAAGCGGGGCGAAGCGAGGGGGCGGAGTGAACGCGGGCCGGATGAGGACCCGTTTTTCTGATCCATACATTTGCCTAGGCAAATTCAGCTGCAGCAAGCTTTGAACGAGATGAAACAGCACCTACAACGGCCTTCGTGGTCCTTGCTCGTGGCGTGTGCCTTGTCGACCGCACTCGCAGGCTGCGCCAGCACCGCCGGCATCGAGCCGCAAGCGCGGGCGCTGCCGGCGCTCGACGCGGGGCTGGCCGAGACGGGCACCAGCGCCGACCTGAGCCCCGAATGGTGGCGTGAATTGCACGACGGTCGTCTGGACGGCCTGATCGCTCGCGCCTTGCAGGGCAACCCGGACCTGCGCGCCGCCCGCGCCCGCGTCGAGCGCGCTGCAGCGGCCACCGTGGCGGCCGACGCTGCCGGGATGCCGCAGGTGAACGGCTCGCTCGACGCGACGCGCCAGCGCTACACCGAGAACGGTGCGGTGCCGTACCCGCTGGCCGGGTCGACCCGCGATAGCGGCGCCGTGCAACTGGCCGGCAGCTGGGAACTCGACTTCTTCGGCCGTCACCGGGCGCAGCTCCAGGCGGCGCTCGGCATCGAGCGGGCTGCACGGGCCGAGGTCGCGGCCGCTCGCGTGATGCTGGCGGCTCAGGTCGCACGCCAGTACGTGCAGCTCGGCCGGCTGTTCGAGCAGCGCAGCGTCGCCGAGCGCTCGCTCGCGCAGCGGCAAGAGGTGCTGGGCCTGATCCGCCAGCGTGTCGGCGCGGGTCTGGACACGCAGGTCGAACTGCGCCAGGGCGAGGGCGCGCTGCCCGAGATCCGCCAGCAGCTCGAGAGCCTGGACGAGCAGATCGCGCTGGGCCGCCACGCGCTGGCCGCCTTGACGGCCCAGCCGCCGCACGCACTGAACGGTTTGCAGCCGGCGCTGCCCGCCCTGCATGACGTGCCGCTGCCGCAACAGGTACCCGCCGACCTGCTGGGCCACCGCGCCGATGTCGAAGCCGCGCGCTGGCGCGTGGAGGCAGCAACGCAGGATGTGGCCATGGCCAAGACGCAGTTCTATCCCAACGTCAACCTCAGCGCTTTCGTCGGCCTGTCGTCGATCGGCCTGGACCGGCTGATCGACGCCGGCAGCCGTCAATACGGCGCCGGGCCGGCGCTGCGGCGCCGATCTTCGACGCCGGTCGGCTGCGCGCCCACCTGCGCGGCAAGACGGCCGAACTCGACGCGGCGGTCGAAGGCTACAACGCTGCCGTCATCGATGCGGTGCGCGACGTCGCGGACCAGCTCGCGTCGCGCCGTTCCGTCGAGCGCCAGCGCCGCGAGCGGCAGGCGGCGCAGGCGGCGGCCGAAGCCGCTTACGACTTCGCGTTGCAGCGCTACCGCGCCGGCCTGGGCGGGTACCTGACCGTACTGACCGCCGAAAACAACGTGCTGGCCCAGCGCCGGCTGGCCGCGGACCTCAGGGCCCGCGCATTGGACACGCACATCGCGCTGATGCGATCGCTCGGTGGGGGTCATGTGGCCCTACCGGTCGAAACGCACGCCCGGCGCTGACACCTCGAACAAGAGCAAAGGACCTCCTCATGAACACCGAGATCAAGACCGATGCCCCTGCCGCTGCCCCGACGATGAAAGCGCGCCGCAAGCAGGGCCTGACCCTGGTCGCGGCCGTCGTGCTGCTGGCCGGCGTGGGCTACGGTGCCTACCACGCGTTCATCGGCAGTCGCTACGAGAGCACCGACAACGCCTATGTGCAGGGCGACCTGGTGCAGGTCACGCCACAGGTCGGCGGCACCGTGCTGTCCGTGCGCGCGAGCGACACCGACTTCGTCAAGGCCGGTCAGACGCTCGTCAACCTCGACCCGGCCGATGCGCGTGTCGCGCTCGAGCAGGCGGAGGCGCAACTGGCGCAGACGGTGCGCGAAGTGCGCGTGCTGTACGCCAACAACTCGGCGCTGCAGGCGCAGATCGCCGCGCGTGAGGCGGACCTCGCGCGGGCGCAGGCCGAGGTGGCGCGCGCGCAGGACGACGTCGCCCGGCGCGCTCCGCTGGTCAGGACCGGCGCGGTCGGCAAAGAAGAGTTCGACCACGCCGACGCGCAGCTTTCCGCAGCCCGCAGCGCTGCGGCGGCCGCGCAGTCGGCCGTGCTGGCGGCCCGCGAGCAGCTGGGCTCCAACCAGTCGCTGACGGACGGCACCACGGTCGAGCGACACCCGAGCGTGCAGCGGGCCGCGGCCCGGGTGCGCGAGGCCTATCTGGCGCTCAAGCGGGTCGAGCTGCCCGCGCCGGTGGACGGCTACGTCGCCCGGCGCAGCGTACAGGTCGGCCAGCGTGTGCAGGCCGGCGCGCCGCTGATGGCCATCGTGCCGCTCAAGCAGGTGTGGGTCGACGCGAACTTCAAGGAAAGCCAGCTGCAGCGGCTGCGCATCGGCCAGCCTGTCACGCTGACGGCCGACGTCTACGGCGATGCAGTGGAATTCCACGGCACCGTGGCAGGCCTCGGCGCCGGCACCGGCGCGGCCTTCTCGCTGCTGCCGGCGCAGAACGCCACGGGCAACTGGATCAAGGTGGTGCAGCGTGTGCCGGTGCGCATCGTGCTCGATGCGCAGCAGCTGGAGGCGCATCCGCTGCAGGTCGGGCTGTCGATGGAGGCGCGCGTCGACGTGAGCCGCCAGGACGGCAAGATCCTCGCCGACACGCAACGCAGCGCCGCGGTGTCGACCACCGCCGTGTTCGACGAAGCCGACCGCGACGCACAGGCCGAGGTCGAGCGCGTCATCGCGACGCACCTCGGGCGGCCGGTGCGCGCCCTGGCATCGCCGCGTGGCGGCTCGGCCAAGTCCCGGCCGGTGGCCGTCGCCGCGGGCGTGCGGTCCTGAGCGGCGGTGCGGCGATGAGCGCTCCCTCTCAGGCCATGGCGGCGCCTGTGCCGCTGCAGGGCCGGGCGCTGGTGCTCGGCACGCTGGCGCTGTCACTGGCCACTTTCATGAACGTGCTCGACACGTCGATCGCGAACGTGTCGCTGCCGGCCATCGCCGGTGATCTGGGCGTCAGCCCCGACCAGGGCACCTGGGTGATCACCAGTTTCGGCGTGGCCAATGCGATCTCGCTGCCGCTGACCGGCTGGCTGACACAGCGTTTCGGCGCGGTGCGGCTGTTCACCGCCAGTGTGCTGCTGTTCGTGCTGTCGTCGTGGCTGTGCGGGCTGGCGCCGACGCTGGAAATGCTGATCGCCTTCCGGGTGCTGCAAGGGCTGGTCGCCGGGCCGATGATTCCGCTGTCGCAGACGCTGCTGCTGTCGAGCTACCCGCGGGCCCAGGCCGGGTCGGCGCTCGCGATGTGGTCGATGACGACGCTGGTGGCGCCGGTGGTCGGCCCGCTGCTGGGCGGCTGGATCACCGACAACGTGTCGTGGCCGTGGATCTTCTACATCAACGTGCCGGTCGGGCTGGCTGCGGCCGCGGTCACGTGGGCGCTGTACCGGCACCGCGAGACGCCGACGCGGCGCCTGCCGATCGACGCCGTCGGCCTGGGGCTGCTGGTGCTGTGGGTCGGTGCGCTGCAGGTGATGCTCGACAAGGGCAAGGAGCTGGACTGGTTCCATTCGGGGCAGATCGTGGCGCTCGCCGTCCTTGCCGGTGTCGGCTTCGTGGTGTTCGTGATCTGGGAGCTGACCGAGGAGCACCCCATCGTCGATCTGCGGCTGTTCAAGCGTCGCAACTTCGCGCTTGGCTCGGTGACGCTCGCGGTCGGCTATTGCCTGTTCTTCGGCAACGTGGTCATCCTGCCGCTGTGGCTGCAGCAGTACATGGGCTATACCGCCACCGCGGCCGGCATGGCGCTGGCGCCGGTGGGCGTGCTGGCGATCGTGCTCTCACCGCTGGTCGGCCGCAACGTCGCACGGCTCGACCCGCGCTGGCTCACCACGGTGGCGTTCACGCTGTTCGCGCTGGTGCTGTGGATGCGCTCGAACTTCACGCCGCAGGCCGACCAATGGACCATCCTGGTGCCGACCATCGTGCAGGGCGCCGCGGTCGCGTTCTTTTTCATCCCGCTGATGAGCATCACCTTGTCCGGGCTGACGCCCGACCGGCTGCCGGCGGCCTCCGGCCTGAGCAACTTCGCGCGCATCACCGCGGGTGCCTTCGGCACGTCGATCGCGACGACGCTGTGGTCCGACCGCGCGGCGATGCACCATGCCCACTTGACCGAACACATCAGCGCAGGGAACCCTGTCACTGCCGACGCGCTGGGCAAGCTGTCGGGCTCGGGGCTGGGCTCGGACCAGGCGCTGGCCTACCTCAACCGGCTGATCGACCAGCAGGCGTATACCCGGGCGGCCGACGACCTGTTCTTCGGCTCGGCGCTGCTGTTCCTCGCGCTGGTGGGGCTGGCATGGTTCACGCGCCGGCCGCCGCCGAGCGGGGGTGGCGCCGCGGCGGATGCAGGCGGCGCGCACTGAGCGAGCCCGGTCGGTCTACAGGCGCAGCCGGTCGGCATAGCCGGTCATTTCGAGGTAGCCGCCGCCGACGCGCCGCCCCTGTGCATCCAGCAGCGTGCTCAGCCCCTCCCAGTAGACCGCGCCGCTGGAGCCCCGGCTGTCGAGCTCCTGCGCGTCGAGCCGGGCCCGCACCTCGTGGCGCCCGGCAGGTGTGTCGACCTGCCATTCGACCGGATAGCTCGCGCCCGTGGCGGCACTGGTCCAGCGGCGTCCGGGCGTGAAATGCACGTCGCCGGGCTCGAACGCGCGGGCCTCGCCGCCGGCAGGCCGATAGCTGCCTCCGGCCCACAGCGTGGAGCCGTCGCGCCGACGCAGCCGGAACGCGGTGAGTGCTGCGCCGTCGTCGAAATTCATGCCGATCCAGTCCCAGCCGACCGCGGCGTCGTCCAGCAGGGTCTCGCTCCATTCGTGGTCGAGCCAGGCGCGGCCTTGTACCGCGTGCATCTCGGGGCCCAGTGAGACGCGCCCCTGCACGTCGAGCTGCGGCTGCGAGTAGTAGTAGCTGGCCTGCTCGGCATGGGGCCCCTTGCGCGAATAGCCGCCTTGGCCTTGCAGCAGCACCGGCTGCGTTTCGCGGATGCGCAGGTCCAGCCCGAACCCCTGCGCGGGCAGCAACGCCTCATAAACGCTGCGCTCGACGGGCCCCCGGCGGCGCAGCACCCAGTCGCGCAGCTTCACGTCGGTGTCCGCCGGCGCGGCTTCGGCAATGCCGAAGCCGGCACGGGCGATGCGCTGGTCGTGCACCAGTCGCTGCCCCTGCAGGTCGGTCAGCGCGGCATGGGCGAACAGCAGCTGGGTTGCCGCGAAGCGGCTCGGGTTGCCTTGCGCGGTGTCGACGCGTGAGCGGAAGAAGGTGAGCTGGAAGCCGAATTCGCGGCCCGGGGCCTGCAGCGCACCGGTGATGTACCACCACTCGGTGCGGTAGTCCGGGTGTGCGCCGAAGTCGCGCGGGAAGGCGAGGGCAGCGCCGGGCTGCACGACCGGAGCGGCCTGCGCCGCGAACGGTGCGCCGGCGGCCAGCCACTGCAGCAGGTGGCGCCGGCGCATCACCAGTCCTCCTTCACGGCCAGCACGGCGTCGCGCCCGGCCGCGGCACGCCCGGCCACCAAGGCGGTCATGGTGCCGGCGACGACGACTGCGGCGCCCAGGGCCAACAGGCGTGCCCAGGGCAGCAGCAGCTCCATCGTCCAGTGGAAGCTCTGTGGGTTGACGACGTGCACCAGCACCACGCTGACCGCCAGACCGAGCGCGAGGCCGAGCACCGCGCCGACGGCCGTCCAGGCCGCCCCTTCGCCCGCCACCACCGCGAGCACCTCGCCGCACGTGAAACCCAGGTGCTGCAGCAGCCCGAACTCCTTGCGGCGCGCCAGCACTTGCGCCGAAAAGCTGGCGGCGATGCCGAACAGGCCGATGCCGATCGCGACCGCCTGCAGCCAGTAGGTCACTGCGAAGCTGCGGTCGAAGATCTGCAGCGAGCGCTCGCGGATCTCGGCCACCGACGCAAACTCGATCAGCCCCGGCTCCGGCGCCAAGGTGCGCACCCGGGCCTGCACCTCGGCGAGCGAGGCGCCCGCCTCGAGCCACAGTGCGAGGTCGTTGACACGCGTGTCGCCGGTCAGCCGGACGAAGTCGCGGCTGGCGATGACGACCGAGCCGTGCTGGCGCGCGTAGTCCCGCCAGACGCCGCGCACGAAAACCGGCACCGGCGGTTGCCCGGGCACCAGGGGAAGCGCGAGCCGCGTGCCGGGGCGGGCGTTGTAGAGATCGACCATCGCCTCGCTGACGTAGACGGCGATCTCGCCGTCGGGGGCCGGCAGCAGTTCGCCGGCGAGCGGCAGCGTGCGGCCGGCGTCGTCCAGCGTGCGGGCGATCAGTGCCACGCCGGGGCGGGCCGGATCGAGGTCGAGTGTCGTCACGCGCAGCGTCTCGACACGCGCCACGCCGGGCAGCGCCGCAGCCGCCCGCGCCATCGCGGCTGGCAGGTAGACCGCATCTGCCGTGCCGGTGCTGGTCGCGGTGCGCGCATAGAGGTCGGCCGGCAGCACCGCGTCGAGCCAGCGTGCGACCGAATCGCGAAAACTGGCGACCATGACGGTCAGTGCGACGGCCAGGCTCAGACTGGCCACCACACCGGCGACCGCGATGGTGGCGGTGTGGCGCATGCGGCGTGCCCGTTCCAGCGCCAGCAGCGTCTGGGGCGAGTGCGGGGCCGGCAGTGCTCGCAGCAGCAGCGCGACCCCTTCGGGCACACAGGCGATGCCGCCGACCAGCAGCGCGGCGACCGACAAATAGGCGAACAGCGGCAGCCCGCCGATCGGCGGCAGCAGCGCCATCGCGGCCCCGGCAACCAGCAGCGCGAGGCCGAGGCCGCGATGGCGCGTCACCAGCATGCGGTCGCCCAGCCCTTTCAGCGCTTGCGCGGGCGCCATGCGTTGTATTGCACGGGCGGGCACCCAGCCGCCGACGAGAGCCGCCGCCACTCCCAGCGTGCCGTACAGCAACGCGGCCGGCGCCGAGAATTGCAGCGAGGGCGTGATGCCCGGGAAGTATCCGCCGCCGAGATCACCGCCCAGCAGCCGCAGCGCCAGCGCTGCCAGGCCGGTGCCGAGTGCGAGGCCCAGCACGCTGCCGACGGTCCCGAGCAGCGCCGACTCTGCCAGCACCAGCGCCAGTCGCTCGCGCGGCGACAGGCCCAGCACGCCGAGCAGCGCGAACTGCGGCAGCCGTTTCGCCACCGACAGCGACAACACCGAGAAGACCAGGAAACCGCCGGTGAACAGCGCCACCAGCGACAGCACGGTGAGGTTCACTCGGTAGGCACGCGACACGTTGGACACGCGCTGCGTCGCGGCGTCGGGGGCGACGGCACGCACCCCGGGAGGCAGATCCAGCCCGGCGAGCACCTGCTCGGGCACCGCGCCGGTGACGAACCGGAGGTCGATGCGCGACAGCCGTCCCAGCCGCTCCAGCGCCCATTGCGCTGCGGCGATGTCCATCACGCCCACCGGCGATCCGGCCGCGCCGATGCTGCCGAACACCCGCAGCGGCCGCCAGTGCAAGCCGATCTGCACTTCGATCGTGTCCCCCACTTGAACGCCCAGGGCCTGCTGCGCCATCGCGTTGAGAGCGACGCCATCGGCGGCGAACAGGTCCAGGCGGTCCCGGCCATCGGCAAGGCGCGGCACAAGGGCGGGAGACACCGGCGCGGCCACCAGCGCGTCGATCCCGACCAGCCGCAGCCGCAGCCGCTCGCTGCCGCCGGGACGCCGCGCATAGGTGTCGGCTTCGACCACCGGGCTGGCGTGCGCGATCTGCGGGTGCGCCGCAACCCGTTCGTACAGGGCCTCGTCGAAGCCTCCGGCGCTGCTGCGCAGCTCCAGGTCCGGCTCGCCGTTGACCGAGCGCACCGCGGCGCTGAACTCACTGAGCGCCGACCGGTTGATCAGGTGCACCGCGAACGCGAGCGCGACGCCGAGCAGCACCGCCAGCACCGCGGTGGCGTGCCGCCACGGGTGGCGGCGCCACTCGTTGAGCGTGTAGACGCGTAGCAGCGCGACGAGCGGCGCGGGTGGGGGCGGTGGGGCAGCGTCGATCATGGGCAAGGCGTGCGGGCGCCCCCATTGTGCTCAACGCGAGAAGCAATCGCGGTATCCTTGCCCGCTTCTCCGGAAGCCGTACGGCACGGGCACGGCCCGTTCGTTGCTTGGCTTTTTGCTTGTCGTCACCGCTGCGAGGCGCCGCGCCGTGTTTTCTCCCCCTCTCGCAGGCGGTCCCTCCGACCGCCGCCGACGCTGGATCACCTTGCGTGGCTGGGTGCTCGGGCTGGGGCTGCCACGCGCGCTGACGGTGCTCACGGCCGGCATCTGGCTGGCAGCGCTGTGCATCACCTTCTTGGTGCAGTTCGCGCTTCAACGCGGGTCGCTGGCCCTTGGCATGACCATCGCGTCGCTGTGCGTGCTGACCATCGCCCCGGCAGCCGGCTACGCGGTGCTCAAGCTGCTCTATGAGCTGGAATCGTCGCGCCAGCAGATCCGTCAGCTGGCGATCACCGACGAACTCACCGGAAGCTACAACCGGCGCTACTTCATGGAGGTGGCTGAAGTCGAGTTGCTGCGTGCGCGCCGCTATGGTGTGCCGATGTCTCTGATCCTGATCGACGCAGACCACTTCAAGCGCGTCAACGACACGCATGGACACCAGTGCGGCGACGCGCTGCTCCGCCAGATCGCGCTGGCCTGCCGCGACAGCTTGCGCGGTACCGACGTCATCGCGCGCCTCGGCGGCGAGGAACTGATCGTGCTGCTGCCGCAGACCGGCCTGGCCGGCGCGTTGACGATGGCCGAGCGCATCCGCGAACGGGTCGCGCAGTTGGCGATCCAATGGCGCGAGCAGAAGGTCGAGGCGACGGTGAGTTTGGGCGTCGCGGCTCTTCGTGCCGACACGCCGACGCTCGACGCGCTGATCCACGAGGCCGATATCGCGCTCTACGACGCCAAGCGCAGCGGCCGCAACCGCGTGTGCAGCTGGAACGCCGACCGGCCGTGGCTGGCCGGCGCTCAGGGCACCTGACGCAGCGGAGCGCGGGGCACGTTGTCGTTCGCGTCGGTCATCAGGTCGATGCCGCAGCTCAAGGCCTGCACCCGCTCGATCACCTCGTGCACCGCCTTGCCTTTCATCGGGGCCCCGTGCTGCGGCACGATCATCTCGATCGGCAGCGTGCGCACCCTGTTCGCCCAGCGGCGCAGCACCTTGTTCGAAACCATCGGGCGCCGGTGGAAGTTTTCCTTGTACGGGATGCGCTTTGCCAGGTGACGAACTCGCTCGGCTTCAGGTCCAGCCCCATCGAGCCGCCCAGGTCACCCCAGAACAGGATGCGGCTCGTCGGATCGTAGAACCGGAAGTTGCCTTCCGCGTGCAGCAAGTGCGCCGGCAGCGCGATCAGGCACGAGCCGCCGATGGGGACGTCCATGCCCTCGTCGGGCATGCCGACGATGCGGCCTTCGGTCTTGCCCGGCTTGCAGAAGTGCGGCACGAAGCGCTATCAGGCAGGTGTTGCCCATGTGTCCAGTCTGAACAGGCCAGCCAAATGAAAGTCACCCGCCTGCCGGGGCGGACTCCCGGCACGGCAGCACAATGGAGCACAGCGTTACAAGCAGCAGTCAGCCGTCAGCGAGCAGCATAAGCACCCCAGCCCCGGCCTACACAGCCCCGTCCACCACCCCGCCTGCCGTCAACCGCACCACCCGATCCGCCATCGCCGCCGCCCCACGCGAGTGCGTCACCAACACGCACGCCGCCCCTTGCCCGCGTACCTGCTCCATCAACGCCCCCATCACTTGCCCGGCCGTGGCCGGATCGAGATTCCCGGACGGCTCATCGGCGAGCAACAACGCCGGCCGATGGATCAATGCACGCGCGATGGCGACCCGTTGCAGCTGCCCGCCCGACAACTGCTGCGGCAGCCGCTGCCCGAGCCCGGCAAGCCCGACCGCCGCGAGTGCCTGCTCGACACGCGCGTCGTCCGGTGTGCCGAGCAGCAACAAGGGCAGGCTCACGTTCTGCGCCACGCTCAAATGCGGCAGCACATGAAAGGCCTGGAACACGAAGCCCACCTGTCGGCGCCGGAACTGTGCCTGTTCCGCCTCGCTGGCCCGGGTGACGTTCAGGCCCTGCACATGCACCTCGCCGGCATCCGGCACGTCGAGCCCGGCAATGCAGTTGAGCAGCGTCGATTTGCCGACACCTGACTCGCCGAGGATGGCGACGAACTCGCCGCCTCGAACCTGCAGGTCAACGCCCTCGAACACGCGCTCGTCGCCGTAGCGCTTCGCGAGTCCGCGCACGTCGAGCACCAGCGTCATGCGCTTCCCACCGCGGCTTGCACGCGCGCGACCACCTGCTCGACCGCGTCGGGGGCATCGCAGGCCACCACCTGTCGGTGCGGCATGCCGCGCAGCCAGGTGAGCTGGCGTTTCGCCAGCTGGCGCGTGGCGGCGACGCCGCGCTCGGCGAGGTGCTCGGGCGGGAACAGCCCGTCGAGCATCTCCCAGGCTTGCCGGTAGCCGACGCAGCGCATCGACGGCATGGCCGCCGTCAGGTCAGCTCGTGCCCGCAAGCGCCGTACTTCGCCGATGAAGCCCTCGGCCAGCATCTGTTCGAAGCGCTGCGCGATGCGCCGATGCAGCCACGCCCGGTCGTGCGGTTCGAGCGAGATCAACGGGGCTGCCGCGCCGATCGACGAGGGCGCGGAAAAGCGGTCGGTGTGGAAGGCCGACAGCGGTCGGCCGCAGACGCGATGGACCTCCAGCGCGCGCTGGATGCGCTGCGCGTCGTTCGGCGACAGGCGTGCGGCGGTGGCCGGGTCGAGCCGCGCGAGCTGGGCGTGCAGGGCCGGCCAGCCCATGCGTGCGGCTTCGGCGTCGATCTCGGCACGGACGGCGGCATCGGCAGCGGGCAGCGCGTCGATGCCGTCGAACAGCGCCTTGAAATACAGCATGGTGCCCCCGACGAGCAGTGGCAGCCGCCCGCGCGCACGGATCTCGTCGACCAGGCGCTTGGCGTCGGCGACGAATTGCGCGGCCGAGTACGTCTGGTTCGGTTCGATGATGTCGATCAGGTGATGAGGCACGGCGGCCAGTTCGTCGGCGCCGGGTTTCGCGGTGCCGATGTCCATGCCGCGGTAGACCAGCGCGGAGTCGACGCTGACGATCTCGATCGGCAGTGCCTGCGCGACGGCCAGCGCGGCAGCGGTCTTGCCCGATGCGGTGGGGCCTGCCACGCAGACATAGTGCGGCCTCGCGGGTGTCGGTCCCTCCGGGAGAGAGTTCGCCCCTTCGGGCGTCTGCCGGGCTGCGCTCATGCCGTTGCGGCCGGTCGCGGCTCGCCGTGGCGGCGCACGAGCACCAGCGCGGCGAAAGTGAGCAGCACGGACCAGAACGCGATGGTCAGTGCCAGCGGATACACGGTGCCGTCGAAGCTCCAGCCGATCCAGTTGCCGGTCGCGAAGGCCAGCACCATGCACAGGAAGCCCGACAGCGCTGCCGCGGTGCCGGCGCGCGCCGGGAACGGCCCGACCGCGCCGACATGGGCGCAAGGCTGGTGGATGCCGTGCGCGACGAGATAGACGAACTGCGGCACCATCAACGCGAGCGGGTGGTGCACGCCGGCCAGCGCGAGCGCTGCGATCGACACCCCCGCGGCCAGCGAAAGGAAGGCGGCGAGCCGTATGGTGCGCACCAGGCCGCGCTGGGGGATCAGGCGCTGGCACCAGAACGAGCCGACGAGATAGCCCGAGACCACCAGCGAGAAGGCGACGCCGAACTGCCGGCGCGTGAGGCCCAGCACGTCGACCAGCACGAAGGACGAGCCGGCGATGAAGCTGAACAGCCCGGCATAGGTAAAGCTTGCGACCGCGGTGTAGGCCCAGAAGGTCGGGTGCCGCAGGATCTCGCCCCAGTGCCGCAGCAGCGGGCCGAAACGCAGTGCGTGCGGGTCGCGCCGCCCGATGCTTTCCGGCAACCGCAGGCCGACGAAGGCGAGGCCGATGGCGCCGAAGACCGTCAGCGTCGCGAACGCGCCGCGCCAGCCGAGCGTCGTCTCGATGACCCCGCCGAACATCGGCCCGAGCAGCGGGATCGCACTCATCCACACCATCGCGCGCGCCAGCACGCGCGCACCCTCGTGCGGGGCGTAGAAGTCTCGCAGCATCGCCCTCGCACACATCACGCAGGCAGCCATGCCGATGCCCTGCGCCGCGCGGCACGTGATCAGCCACGCGATGTGCGGCGCGGCGATCGCCAGCGCACTGGCCGCCGTGTACAGCACCAGCCCCCCCAGCAGTACCGGTCGGCGGCCCAGCCGGTCGGCCAGTGGACCGAGCGCCAACTGGGCGGCGCCGAAACTGATGATCATCACGCTCAACGTGAGCTGCACGGTGGCGATCGGCACCCCTAACAGGCCGGGCAGCGACGGCAGCGAAGGCAGGTAGAGGTCGGTCGAGATCGGCTGCGTGCCGAGCAGCAGCACCAGCGCCAGCACCACGGTTTCGTTGCGCGGATGGGGGCGTTCGAGCGGTGCGGGTGCAGAGGACGTAACGGAGGACGGCGGCATCCCGGCAGCGTAGCAGAGGCGACCGCAGTGCCCGTGCGTGCTGCGCACCCGACGAAGTGAAGCCTCGCCAGCCGTCAGGCCTCGACTGAGTCGGGCTTACGGTTTCACACATACGCTCACGTTCGCCGCATCGGGTCGAACGGGATCTGATCCCACAATGCCTGCGGCGCGGCCACCGATGCGGGCGGTCGGCCCGGCCTCAGACCACGATGTACCCGCACGCAAGGAGTCCTGCCATGTCGTCGATGTTCTCGGTTTCGCGTTTCCTGCGCAGCACGGCCTGTGCGGTGTCGCTCTGCGTGGGCCTCACGGCTTTTGCGCAGCCGGCGCATGCCACGCTGATCTCGACCGAACAGGTCGCTCAGGAGGCCGCCGCGCAGGCACGCACGGCGGCCGGACAGACGCAGCGCGACGCGCTCGCCGGCCACCTCGACCGGCCCGAGTTGTTGGCCAAGCTGCAGGAGTGGGGCGTCACGCCCGAGCAGGCCCGTGAGCGCGTCGCCGCGCTGACCGACGAGGAAGCTGCAGCGCTGGTCGCGCAGATCGATTCGGCACCGGCCGGCGGCGACGTGATCGGCGCGATCATCTTCGTGTTCGTGCTGCTGTTGATCACCGACATCCTCGGCTTCACGAAGATTTTCCCGTTCACCCGCTCGGTGCGTTGAAGGCGCGGGGCAAGCGGCCGCGCGGATGACGAATCCACCGCAGCGCGAACGACGCCGGCTGCTGGCCGGCGTGGCCGCTTTCGGCGCCGTCTCGCTGACAGGCTGCGCGACGCAGACGGCCGAGCTGCTCGACACGCGTGCGGTGGCTGCCGGGCTGCCCCGGCGCGTCGAGCTCGCCCAGGTGCCGTTCTTTCCCCAGGACCAGCGCTTCCTTTGCGGCCCGGAGTCGCTGGCAGCGGTGCTGCAGGCGGCAGGCGTCGCTGCGACGCCGCCGCAATTGGTGCCGCAGGTGTACCTGCCCGGCCGCGAAGGGTCGCTGCAGGCCGAGATGCTTGCCGCGACGCGGCGGCAGGGCGGGGTCGCGGTCATGCTGCCGCCGCAGCTGGAGGCGTTGTGCCGCGAGCTGGCCGCGGGCACGCCGGTCGTCATCCTGCAGAACCTGGGGCTCGCGGTGTCACCGGTGTGGCACTACGCCGTCGCGGTCGGCTATGACCTCGACGAGCGCACGGTGCTGCTGCGTTCCGGTCGTGAGCGCCGCATGGTGATGAGCCTGCGCACGTTCGAGCACACCTGGGCACGCTCGGCGTACTGGGCTTTCGTGGCGGTGGCGCCGGGGCTGGTGCCGGTGACGGCCGGCGAAGCCGAGATGACCCGCGCGCTGGTGGCCTTCGAGCGGGTGGCGGCTCCGGAGCTGGCGTCGCGTGCGTATACCGCTGCAGTGCAGCGATGGCCCGCCAACGTGACGCTGCTGATGGGGCAGGGCAACACGTTGTATGCTGCC
This sequence comes from Caldimonas mangrovi, assembly GCF_023721835.1. GTDB lineage: Bacteria > Pseudomonadota > Gammaproteobacteria > Burkholderiales > Burkholderiaceae_C > Caldimonas > Caldimonas mangrovi. The sequence goes on from NZ_JAMKFE010000006.1 coordinate 143,312, forward strand.
GGGCGCAAACGCGAGGCGGCCGAGGTGTTCGAAGCCACGGCCCGGCACCACGAGCACGGCGCCGCGTGGGTCAACCTCGGGTTGGTCCAGCTGGAGCTGGGCCACCTGTCGCAAGCCGAGGCCGCCGCGCGCCGCGCGGTCGAACTCGGCGGCAACTGGTCGGCGCAAGCGAACAAACTGCTGCGCAAGGTCGAAGCCGCACAGCAACAAACCAAGCCATAGTCGGAGAGAGTCAGCATGAAAACCGTTCTGGCGGTCGTGGGAGCGGCCTTGATCGTGCTCGGCGGCGTGATCCTGTTCAACGGGCTGTCGTTTTCGTCGAACGAGACCGTGTTCCAGTTGGGCGAGTTCAAGGCGCAGGTGCAGACCGAGAAGCGCCTGCCGACATGGTCGGGCGGCCTGGCGCTGGCGGCCGGCGTCGTGCTGCTGGTCGTGGGCCTGAAGAAGTGAGCCTGGCGTCGCCGCCGCGCGCCGCGCCGCTGGCGTCCCCCCTGGGGGCGCACGAAGCGCGCAGGGGGAGCGTCAAAACGTCTCGTCGCCGCGCAGATAGCGCCACTGGCCCGGCGGCAGGTCGCCGAGCATCACGCGCCCGATGCGGACGCGCTTGAGCCCGACCACCTTCAGCCCCACGGCTTCGCACATGCGCCGGATCTGCCGCTTCTTGCCTTCGCGCAGCACGAAGCGCAGCTGATCCTCGTTCTGCCACCACACTTTGGCCGGCAGCAGCGGCTTGCCGTCCAGCCACAAACCGTGGTTGAGCGTGCCCAGGTCGGCCTCGGGGAAGACGTCGCGCACCGGCCCGGGCCGGCCGTATTGCACGCGCACCAGGTATTCCTTCTCGATCTCCGAGTCGTGTCCGATCAGCCGCTTCGCGATGCGGCCGTCCTGCGTCAGCACCAGCAGCCCGACCGAGTCGATGTCCAGCCGGCCGGCGGGCGCGAGGTTGCGCAGGTGTTCGCGCTTGAAGCGCAGCCCGGTCGGGTCGCCGTTCCAGTGGTTCTGCGGCGTGACCAGTGTCACCGCCGGCTCGTAGCCGTCTTCGGCCTGGCCGCTCACATACCCGATCGGCTTGTTCAGCAAGACCGTGACGAGTTGGGCCTGGAAGGCCCTGGCAGCCGGGTCGACGGTGATCTGCTGCTCGGGCGAGACCCGTGCGCCGAGTTCGCTGACGACCGCGCCGTCGACGCGCACCCAGCCGCGCGCGATCCACTCGTCGGCTTCACGGCGCGAGGCGAGGCCGAGTTCGCTCATGCGCTTCGACAGGCGCGGGTGTTGTTCGTCCGCGGCTGGTGCGGCGCGGGTGACAGGCCGGGCGGGCGCTGGCGGTGCAGCGACGGGCGGTGTGGGAACCGGCCGCGTGGCAGCAGGCTCGGCGCGCGGCTCGCGTTTTTCGGGCGGCGTGTGCGGCTGCGTCGCGGCAGCCGGCTTCATCGTGCGCGAGCGCGGCGCGGAGCCGATGCCGCGCACGGGCGGCCGGTCGCGCCGCTTCTCGGCCTTCTTGGCCGCCGGCGGCAGGGAAATCTTCGGGCGCTGGGTCATCGTGGGGTCACACCGGAAACCACGATTGGACCACGACGCGCGGCCCCCTCAGGGCTTCCAGCCGAACAGATCCCTCAGTGCTTCCTCGTAATGCGCCTGCCCGACCGAGTGGGTGCTGTGGTGCGAGCCGCCCTCGACCAGCACCCAACGCTTCGGCTCCGAGGCGTTCTCGTACAGCGCCCGGCCGAGTTCGGGCTTGATCAGGGTGTCGTCGCTGCCGTGCACCACCAGCACCGGCGCCCGGACGCGCGCGATGCGCTCGGCCGAATCGAAGCGTTGCGTGATCAGCCAGCTCACCGGCAACCAGCCCCAGCGCATGGTCGAGAACACGTCGGCCACCGACGTGAACGTACCCTCGAGCATCAGGCCTTGCACGTCCGCGACCTCGGAAGCGAGGTGGACAGCGATCGCGCCGCCCAGCGAGTGGCCGAAGATGTAGCGCTGCTGTGCCGGGTATCGATGTGCCAGCCAGTCCCAGGCGGCGCCCGCGTCTTCGTGGGCCAGCGATTCGGAGGGGAGTGCGGCGCTGCTGCGGCCGAAGCCGCGGTAGTCGATCGCGAGCACGCTGAAGCCCATCGACTGCATCCGGCGCACCCGGTGCGCGCTGCCGTTGACGCCCCAGCGGGCGCCATGCAGATACAGCAGCACGGGCGCGTTCGCCTCGGGCCGGGGATGCCACAGCGCGTGCAGTCGGGCCGGTTGGCCGGTTTCCTGCGACGCGAATTCGATCCATACGTCCGCCATTCCCTCGGTTGCCTGCAAGCCCCTGCGCCACGATTCGGTTTCGGGCTGGAAGATCCATCGACGCTGCTGCGTGTCGAGTGCCGAGCAGCCCGCGAGCAGCGAGAACAAGGTGGCAAGGGCCAGCGCGAGGCGCCAGCCGTGGCGGAGGAGGGACGTCATGGCGGAAGAAAGACCCGGCCAGCGTACCGAAAGTTCAGGGCCGGGCGGTGCCGGTGCACACCAAGGTGCGCAACCCTTCACGTTCTTTTTTGGCTTGTTCTTCGAGCGCGGGAATCAACGCCCGCGCATGAACAGGGAATCCAGTTCCCGCAGTGTCAGCTGCCGCCAGGTCGGGCGGCCATGGTTGCACTGGTCGGCACGCTCGGTGCGCTCCATGTCGCGCAGCAGCGCGTTCATCTCGTCGAGCGTCAGCTTGCGGTTGGCGCGCACGGCGCCATGGCAGGCCATGGTCGCGAGCAGTTCGTGCTGGGCGCGCTGGATCACGTTGCTGGCGTCGTACTGCGCCAGCTCGGCGAGCACGCTGCGGGCGAGTTCGACGACGTCGGCGTCGGCCAGCGCCGCCGGGCGCGAACGGATCGCCAGCGTGCCGGGGCCGAGCGGCGTGACGTCGAGGCCCAGCGTCAACAGCGCCTCGCGTTGTGCCTCTGCGGCAGCCACTTCCGGCGGCGTGGCGGAGAAGGTGGCGGGGATCAGCAGCGGTTGCGTCTCGATGCGCTGGGCCGCCAGGTTGCTTTTCAACTGCTCGTAGACGATGCGCTCGTGCGCCGCGTGCATGTCGACGATCACCAGGCCGTGTGCGTTCTCGGCCAGCACGTAGATGCCGCCGATCTGCGCGACCGCGCGGCCCAGCGGCCAGGCGTCGGCGTCGGCCCATGCTGGCGCGGGTGCCGAGGGCGCCGCCGCGGCCGAAGGCTGCCATGCCGGCGGAGCTTCGCGCGCGTAGAGCACGGCCGCCTGCTGCAGACCGAGGCTGCCTTGCGCCGACGGTGGCGCCCACGCGGCAGCCGGGCCGAAGCCGGCGCGAGGCGCAGCAGAGGGTGCTGCGGCGGGCCAGGCCAGCGATGGCGCGGCCGTGCCTTCCGGTGCGGCCAGTGCGCGCGAAGCCGCCAGCGCCGCATCGACCGCGTGCCGCACCGCCTGGTGCACTTCACGCGACTCCCGAAAGCGGACCTCGATCTTGGTCGGATGCACGTTCACGTCGACGCGGTCGGGCGGAATCTCGACGAACAGCACATAGGTCGGCTGGCGGCCGCCGTGCAGCACGTCCTCGTAGGCCGAGCGCACGCCGTGCGCCAGCAGCTTGTCGCGGACGTAGCGGCCGTTGACATAGCAGTACTGCTGGTCGGCCCGCGCGCGCGCGGCGTCCGGCGTGCCGGCGCGGCCGGTGATCGTGACCGGCCCGACGCGCGCCTCGACCGCCCGGCTTTGCCCGACAAAATCGTCGCCCAGCACGTCCTTCACACGCTGTTCGGGCGTGCCGCGGCGCCATTGCTCCACCAGCTTGCCCTCGTGCCAGACGGCGAAGGACACGTCGGGACGCGCCAGCGCGTGGCGACGCACCGCTTCGACGCAGTGCGCCAACTCGGTGGCGTCGGTCTTCAGGAACTTGCGTCGCGCGGGCGTGTTGAAAAACAGCTCGCGCACCTCGACGCTGGTACCGACCCCGCGTGCGGCGGGGGCCAGCTCGCCCGAGCGCGCATCCAGCCGCCAGGCGTGCGCCGCTTCGGCCGTGCGGCTGAGCACCGACACGTCGGCCACCGACGCGATGGCGGCCAGCGCTTCGCCGCGAAAACCCATCGTCGATACCGATTCCAGGTCGGGCAGCGACGCGATCTTGCTGGTTGCGTGGCGACGCAGCGCCAGCGGCAGGTCGCCCTCGACGATGCCGCAACCGTTGTCCTCGACCACGACGCTGCGCACGCCCCCGGCCAGCAGCTTGATGCCCACTTCGCTGGCGCCGGCATCGAGCGCGTTGTCGACCAGCTCCCGCACCACCGAGGCCGGGCGCTCGACCACCTCGCCGGCGGCGATCTGGCTGATGAGTTCGTCGGGCAGTTCACGGATCGGGCGGCGCGCGACGGGAGCGGGGACGGCATTCATGCCGGCATTCTAGGGAAGCACCGCCGCCGTGCCGCTACAGGGCCTTACCGCCCTGTCTCGGCACACCGCGATAATCCGCGCCATGGAATTGGTCACCTTCCTCATCGACTTCATCCTGCACGTCGACCAGCACCTGGCCGCTTTCGTGCAGCAGTACGGCGCCTGGGTCTATGCGCTGCTGTTCGCCATCGTGTTCGTCGAGACCGGGCTGGTGGTGATGCCGTTCCTGCCCGGCGATTCGCTGCTGTTCGTCGTCGGCGCCATGTGTGGCGCCGGCCACATGGACCTGTCCCTGTCGATCGGCCTGCTGCTCGCAGCGGCGATCGCCGGCGACCAGCTCAACTACAGCATCGGCCGCTATTTCGGCCCCAAGGTGTTCCGCTGGGAGCAGTCGCGCTTCTTCAACAAGGCGGCCTTCAACCAGGCACATGCGTTCTACGAGCGCCATGGCGGCATCACGATCATCCTGGCGCGCTTCATGCCGTTCATTCGCACCTTCGCGCCCTTCGTGGCCGGCGTCGCCGAGATGAACCGCGCCAGGTTCACCCTCTACAACGTGATCGGCGCAGTGCTGTGGGTCGTCGGCATCACCGTCGCCGGCTACCTGTTCGGCAATCTCCCCCTCGTGCAGGACAACCTGAGCAAGATCATCTGGGGCCTGATCCTGATCCCCGGCCTGATCGCGATCTTCGGCGCCTGGAAAACCCGCCGCAGCGCGCCGGTGGCGTAAGCCCTCACGAAGCGACCCTCAGAAGAACCACTGGTGGCGGGGCCGCCGTCATCGAGTGACACCGCGGAGCCGGCTTTGCCGGTCCGCTGGTGTCGCCCCTTGAGGGGCGGCCGCAGGCCGTAGGGGTGGGCCGGCTAGACCTGCCGGTTGCGCGCCAACGGCGGGTTCTTCGCGAAATACTGCTTGATGCCCTTCATCATCGCGTCGACCAGTTCCTGCTGGTAGGTCGCGCTGCGCAGCTTGGACTCCTCTTCCGGGTTCGAGATGAAGGCCGTTTCGACCAGGATGGACGGCACGTCAGGCGCCTTCAGCACCGCAAAGCCGGCCTGCTCGACGCGCGGTTTGTGCAGCCGGCCGACGCGGCCGATCTGGCCGAGCACCTCGTGGCCGATGCGCAGGCTGTCGTTGATCTGCGCGGTGGTCGACATGTCGAGCAGTGCGCGCATCACGTGCCGGTCGCTGTGCTTGATGTTGACGCCGCCGACCAGGTCGGCCGCATTCTCCTTGTTGGCGATCCAGCGCGCTGCGGTGCTCGTCGCGCCGCGCTCGGACAGCGCGAACACCGAGGCGCCCCGCGCCTTGGGCGTGATGAAGGCGTCGGCGTGAATGGAAATGAACAGGTCGGCCTGCACGCGCCGCGCCTTGTCGACCCGCTGGTGCAGTGGCACGAAAAAGTCGGCGTCGCGCGTCATCATCGCGCGCATGTTGGGTTCGGCATTGATGCGGTCGCGCAGCTTGCGCGCCACCTGCAGCACCACGTCCTTTTCCTTCAGGCCACTCGGCCCGATCGCGCCCGGGTCCTCGCCGCCATGGCCTGGGTCGAGCGCAACGATCACGAGCCGGTCGATCTTCTTCAGGGTGCCCGGATCGACTTCGGCGCGGCGGGTGACCGGCGCGGTGGGGCCGGGCGTTGGCACCGGGGGAGCCGATGCAGGAGGGGCCGCGGCGACCGGCGGCTGCGAATCGGGCGGCCCCATGCGCCCGATGAAGTCGCCGAGCGCGTCGTCCATCGCGGCCTGGGCCTGCTTTTCGGCCTGCTCCCTCTCGCGGATCAGCGCCAGCAGCGGGTCGGGCGGCACCGTGGGGTAGAGATCGAACACCAGCCGGTGCTGGTAGGCGGCGACCGGCGCGAGCGTGAACACCTGGGGCGCCACGGCCTGCTTCAGGTCGATCACCAGACGCACCACACGCGGCTGGTTCTGCCCCATGCGCACGCCCGCGATGTAGGGGTCGTCAGACTGCACCTTGCCGACGATGTCGCGCAGCGTCGGGCTCAGCTCGAGCCCGTCGATGTCGATCACGATGCGGTGCGGGTCGCCGATCATGAAGTGCCGGGCGACGAGATGGGTGTCGCTTTCGAGCGTGACGCGGGTGTAGTCGGACGATGGCCACACACGCACCGCGACGATGGTCGCGCCGTAGGCGAGTTGCGGAGCGGCCAGCAGCAGCACGAGGCTGCCGCTGCCGACGACGAAGTTGCGGCGCTTGATCGACGTCGTCGTCATGGCAGCAGCGCCGCCCCGGCGGGGGTCAGGGCAGTGAGCATCACGTGGCGTTGGTCGTTGTCGGACACCTGAAGTTCCATTCGCAGGTCGGGCGCCGGCAGCAGCGGGCCGGCGTGGTCGGGCCACTCGGCGAGCTTCAGGCCCGGGCTCGTGAACACCTCGCGAAAGCCGGCGTCTTCCCATTCGCGGGGGTCGTCGAAGCGATAGAAATCGAAGTGCCACGCGTGCAGCGACGGCAATTCATACGGCTCCATCACCGCATAGGTGGGGCTCTTGATGCGGCCGGCGGCACCGAGCGCGCGCAACAGGTGCCGCACGAACGTGGTCTTGCCGGCGCCCAAGGCCCCCTGCAGCTCGATGAAGGCGTTGCGGATCTCGGGCTTCTCGGCCAGCGCCCGGGCAAAGGCCGCACACGCGGCCTCGTCGGGCCACAGGAGCTGGCGGGTTCCTAGAATCGGTGGATGCATCAATCCAAGGTCGTCGATCGTGCGGCCCTGCTGGCCGAGGTCCGTCAGTGGGCGCACGAGCTCGGATTTTCACAGATCGGCGTGTCGGGCGTCGACCTCCGCGGCGCGGAAGCCGGCCTTCAGGCCTGGCTCGCCGCAGGATTTCACGGTTCGATGGGCTACATGGCCGCTCACGGTCTCAAGCGAGCTCGCCCGGCAGAACTCGTGCCCGGCACCGTCAGCGTGATCACCGCGCGCATGGATTACCTGCCGCGGCACACCCCCGAAGGCTGGCAGGCAGTCGAGTTCGAGCGGCTGCGCGAGCCGCAGCAGGCGGTGGTGTCGGTGTATGCACGCGGTCGCGACTATCACAAGGTGATGCGCCAGCGGCTGCAAAAGCTGGCCGATCGCATGGCCGAACGGCTGGGGGCCTTCGGCCATCGCGTCTTCACCGATTCCGCGCCGGTGCTCGAGGCCGAGCTTGCCGGTCGCAGCGGCCAGGGCTGGCGCGGCAAGCACACGCTGGTGCTGCACCGCGAGGCGGGCTCGATGTTTTTCCTCGGCGAGATCTACGTCGACCTTGCGCTGCCAGAGAGCGAGCCGGTCAGCCCGCATTGCGGCTCCTGCCAGGCGTGCCTGGACGTGTGCCCGACGCAGGCTATCGTCGCGCCTCACCGGCTCGACGCGCGGCGCTGCATCTCCTACCTGACCATCGAGCACGACGGACCGATCCCGCACGAACTGCGGCGGCTGATCGGCAACCGCATCTACGGCTGCGACGATTGCCAACTGGTGTGCCCGTGGAACAAGTACGCGCAGCGGTCCATGCTGCCCGACTTCGATGCGCGGCCCGCGCTGACGCACCCGGGCCTGCTCGAGCTGTGGGGATGGAGCGAGCCCGACTTCCTGCATCACACCGAAGGCAGTGCAATCCGGCGCATCGGCTACGAGCGCTGGCGGCGCAACCTGGCCATCGCGCTCGGCAATGCGCTGCGCATGCAGCCTTCGGCAGAGATCGTCGCGGCGCTGCTGGCGGCGCGCAGCAGTGCGAGCGAACTGGTGGCCGAGCACATCGACTGGGCGCTGGCGCAGCGCGCACAGGCTCACCACAGCTGACGCAGCAACGCCAGCCACAGCGGGATCGACGCCATGCCGAGCAGCGTCGACAAGGTGATCAGGCCGGCAACGTAAGGCCCGTTGCCGCCCATGCGCATCGCGAGCACATAGGCGCTGGAGGCGGTCGGCATGGCGGCGAAGGCCACGACGACAGGCTGCTGCGCCGCCGGCACGCCGAGCAGCCACACGAGGGCCAGCGCCGTCAGCGGCAACAGCACGTGGCGGATGCCGAGCAGGCCGGCCGCAAGCCCGGGCCCGGCCCACAAACCACCCAGTTTCAACCCGGCGCCCACCGCCATCAGGCCGAGCGGCAGGGCGGCCTGGCCGATGCGCTGCAGCATCGGTGCGACCGGGTCGACGAAGCGGATGCCGAGCAGGTTGGCCACCAGACCTGCCACGGTGCTGACGATCAGCGGGTTGCGCACGATCTCGCGCCAGAAATGGTGCCCGCCGTGCCGGGCCAGCGGGTAAACGGCGGCGAAGTTGCACAGCGGTACGCACAGCGCGACGAGCAGCGCGGTCCAGGCCACGCCCTGCGCACCGCCCAGCTTCTCGGCCAGCGCGAGCGCGACATAGGAATTGAAGCGAAAGGCGACCTGCGCGCCGGAGGCGTGCAGCTTCGCATCGACGCCCGGCCACCTGCGCAGCGCATAGGCGGCGGCAATACCGGTCGCGACGATGCCGAGGCCGGCCCCGGCCAGCGGCAGCGTCTCGCCGATCTCCAGCGGGCTGCGCACGATGGAGTTGAACAGCAGCACCGGGAACAGCAGGTAGTACACCAGCCGCTCCACCGCGTCCCACACCGGCCGGTCGAGCGCGCTGTAGCGACACAGCAGGAACCCGCAGACGATCAACAGGAAGTCGGGCAGCAGCAGCAGGGCGTCGGACATCGGCAAGGACCAGCGAAGAAGGCCGACTGAGTGTGCCAGCGCGGGCGTGCGTCTCAGGGCAGACCCGGTTCGTAGTTCCCACAATCCCCGGGGGAATTTTCGTGCACACCATAGGGAAAAGCCGTTGCGTCCGGCAACATGTCGCAGTGGTGCCGCGGCATTCGGTGCATGATCCGCGCATCGCCATTCCCCGTTCGAACAAGGAGACCCACACATGCAGCGTAGACACTTGCTGGCCGCCCTCGCGATGCCCCTGGCACTGGCCGCGGGCTCGACCTGGGCGCAAGGCTACCCGACCAAGCCGGTGCGCCTGGTCGTGCCGTTCGCGCCCGGTGGCACGACCGACATCGTCGCCCGCGTGATCGCCGACAAGATCACGCCGCAGCTCGGCCAGCCGATGATCGTCGAGAACAAGGCGGGCGGCGGGGGCATCATCGGTGCCAACGAGATCACGAAGGCCGCGCCGGATGGCTACACCATCGGCATGGCCACCGTCTCGACGACGGCGTCCAACCCGGCCATCAACCCCAAGACGCCGTACAACCCGCTGACCGACTTCACGTCGATCATCAACATCGCGGCCACGCCCAACGTGATCGCGGTGCACCCGTCGTTCCCGGCCAAGGATTACAAGGGCTTCGTCGCCGAACTGAAGAAGAACCCCGGCAAGTACAGCTTCGCCAGTTCCGGCACCGGCGGCATCGGCCACCTGCAGATGGAGCTGTACAAGTCGCTGTCCGGCACCTTCATCACGCACATCCCGTACCGCGGCGCGGGCCCGGCGCTGAACGACACCGTGGCCGGCCAGGTGCCGATCATCTTCGACAACCTGCCGTCGGCGCTGCCCTTCATCAAGGACGGCCGGCTGGTCCCCATCGTCGTGGCGGCACCCCAGCGCCTGACCGTGCTGCCCAACGTGCCGACCTTCAAGGAAGTGGGGCTGGAACCGGTCAACCGCATGGCCTACTACGGGTTCCACGCGCCCAAGGGCCTGCCGAAGGACGTGGTCGACAAGCTCTCCGAGGCAGCCAGGAAGACGCTCGAGAACCCCGACGTGCGCAAGCGCATCGAGGACACCGGCTCGCTGGTGGTCGGCAACACGCCGGCCGAGTTCGCGGCACAGACCAAGGCCGAGTTCGAGGTCTACAAGAAGGTGGTCGAGCAACAGAAGCTGAAGCTCGAGTAAGCTCTCGCCGTCCATCGACGCGACGCCGCTCCGTCCGGGCGGCGTTTTCATTCGTGCACCCCGACAGCCAGGCTTCCATCGACCGCTTCATCGACGCCCTCTGGATCGAGGAAGGGCTGTCGACGAACACGCTGGCCGCCTACCGGCGCGACCTGACGCTGTACTGTGCCTGGCTGGCGGGCAGCGAAGGCCTGGCCCTCGACCGCACCACCGAGACGCACCTGCTGGCCTATGCCGTCGAGCGGGCGGCGACCAAGGCCACCTCGGCCAACCGGCGGCTCGCGGTGTTCCGCCGCTACTTCCGGTGGGCACTGCGCGAGCGGCTCGTCGACGCCGATCCGACACTGAAGCTCAGCACCGCGCGCCAGCCGATGCGCGTACCGAAGACGCTCAGCGAACAGCAGGTCGAAGCGCTGCTTGCCGCACCCGACGTCGACACGCCGCTGGGCCTGCGCGACCGCACCATGCTCGAACTGATGTACGCCAGCGGGCTGCGCGTCAGCGAACTGGTGACGCTGAAGACAGTGCACGTCGGCCTCGACGAAGGCGCGCTGCGCGTGATGGGCAAGGGCAGCAAGGAACGGATGGTGCCTTTCGGTGAAGAGGCCCACGCCTGGCTGCGCCGCTACCTGGCGTCGGCACGCGCCGAGATCCTCGGGCCGCGCACCACCGACGCGCTGTTCGTCACCCACCGCGGCGACGGCATGACGCGGCAGATGTTCTGGACGCTCATCAAGAAGCACGCCCGTGAAGCCGGTATCGCGGTGCCGTTGTCGCCGCACACGCTGCGGCATGCCTTCGCGACCCACCTGCTGAACCACGGTGCCGACCTGCGCGTGGTGCAGCTGTTGTTGGGGCATGCCGATATTTCGACGACGCAGATCTACACCCACGTCGCTCGCGAGCGCCTGAAGGCGTTGCACGCCAGGCACCATCCGCGCGGTTGAAGCCGTTCCGTCGCGCGGCGCGGCCTCGCGCACAATCGCCTGCCATGGACCACACCTTCGCTTCCGCCTTCATCCTGCTGCTGCTGGTGCTCGACCCCTTCGGCAGCCTGCCGATCTTCATCTCGGTGTTGCGCAACGTCGCGCCCGAGCGGCGCCGATGGGTGGCGATGCGCGAGGTGGCGCTGGCCTTCGGCGTGCTGCTGCTGTTCATGCTCACCGGCGAGGCCTTCCTGCGGTTGATGCACTTGTCGGAGCGGTCGCTCGAGGTGGCCGGCGGCGTGATCCTGTTGATGATCTCGATCCGCATGATCTTCGCCAGCGGCGAGTCGATCTATGCCGCAGACGCCGAGCGCGAGCCCTTCATCTTTCCGCTCGCGGTGCCGCTGATGGCGGGGCCTTCGGCGATGGCGACCGTGCTGCTGCTGGCCTCGCGGCAGCCCGATTTGCTGATGGAGTGGATCGGCGCACTGACCGGGGCGATGGTGGTCTCCGGCGTGGTGCTGCTGTCGGCCGACCGCATCCGCCGTTTCCTTGGCGATTCGGTGGTCAGCGCGCTGGAGAAACTGATGGGGCTGGTGCTGACCGCGATCTCGGTGGAGATGATTCTGGCCGGCCTGAAGCGCTACTTCCTCGGGGACTTGTAGCCCTCAGGTGCCGCCGTCGCCTTCGAGATACCGCAGTTCCTCGTCGCTGAACCCGGCGCGCTTGCGAGCCTCGCGGTTGAAGGGCGGCTTCAGCTTCGGGGCCTGGTAGCGTTCGGTCAACACCCGGTAGTGCGACACCGGGTCCAGCCCGTCGCGCTCGCACAGCCAGCGATACCAGTGGTTGCCGATCGCGACGTGGCCTACCTCGTCGCGCAGGATGATGTCGAGGATCTCCACCGCACGTTCGTCGCCGGCCTTGCGCAACTTGGCCTGGATCAAGGGGGTTGCGTCCAGCCCGCGAGCTTCCAGCGTGCGCGGCACCAGTGCCATGCGCGCGACGATGTCATCGCGGGTTTTCTCGGTCATCGCCCACAAGCCGTCGTGCGCGCTGAAATCGCCGTAGTCGTGGCCCAGGGTGTGCAGGTGCTCGCGCAGCAGCGTGAAATGGAACGCTTCCTCGGCGGCCACCCGCAGCCAGTCGGCATAAAAGCGCGGCGGCATGTCCGCGAAGCGCCAGACGGCGTCGAGCGCGAGGTTGATCGCATTGAACTCGATGTGGGCGATCGCGTGCAGCAGCGCCGCGCGGCCCTCGGGCGTGAACGGCGAGCGGCGCGGCACGCTGTCCGGCGGCACCAGTGCAGGGCGTTCGGGCCGGCCGGGGAGGACGCCCGCAGGCACCGGCCGCTCGGTGCTCGCCCAGTCGGTCCCGGCCTCGCATCGGGCCTGCAGCTCGCGGGCTTCGCGGGCTTTCTCCTCAGGGTCTTTCAGGGCAAGGATCTCGAGGGCGCGTCGGCGGGGGCTCATCCTTACAATTATCGGTTTCCCCGCGACGAAGGACTGAAATGGCCTTGTTCCAGATCGACGAGCACGCGCCCGACGTTCACGAGACCGCCTGGGTGGCCGACAGTGCCGAGGTCATCGGCAAGGTCGAGCTGGCCGAGGGCGCCAGCGTCTGGTTCGGCTCGGTGGTGCGCGGCGACGTGGAGACCATCCGTATCGGGCGCGGCACCAATATCCAGGACCACTCGGTGCTGCACGCCGACCCGGGCCAGCCGCTCACCCTTGGCGAGAACGTTACCGTCGGCCACCAGGCGATGCTGCATGGCTGCACTGTCGGCGACGGTACGCTGATCGGCATCCAGGCCGTGGTCTTGAACGGTGCCAGGATCGGCCGCAACTGCATCGTCGGTGCCGGCGCCCTGGTCACCGAAGGCAAGGAATTCCCCGACGGCTCGATGATCCTCGGCTCACCGGCCAAGGCCGTGAAGCAGCTCACGCCCGAGCAGATCACGGCCTTCCAGGCAGGCGCCCGGCATTACGTCGAGAATGCCCGCCGCTTCAAGGCCGGTCTCAAGAAGATCGGCTGACACAAACTTTGGAATACCGTTGACCACGAACACCTCCTCCAGCGAACTGCACAAATTCCTGTTCGAAGGCCTGCCCGTGCGCGGCATGCTGGTGCGCCTGACCGACGCCTGGCAGGACATCCTGCAGCGGCGCGAGCAGGCGGGCGCCTTTCCGCAGCCGGTGCGTCATCTGCTCGGCGAAATGGCTGCGGCCGGCGTGCTGATGCAGTCGAACATCAAGTTCAACGGTGCGCTGGTCCTGCAGATCTCCGGCGATGGCCCGGTCAAGCTCGCGGTCGCGGAAGTCCAGCCCGACCTGGCGCTGCGCGCCACCGCCACGGTGATCGGCGACGTGGGCGACGACGCACAGCTCGAGGCGCTCGTCAACGTGCACGGCAAGGGCCGTTGCGCCATCACGCTCGACCCCAAGGACCGCCTGCCGGGCCAGCAGCCCTACCAGGGTGTCGTGCCCCTGCACGGTGATCGGCGCGAGCCGCTGCAGCAGATCAGCGAGGTGCTGGAGCATTACATGCTGCAGTCCGAACAGCTCGATACCAAGCTCGTGCTGGCCGCCAACGACCAGGTCGCCGCCGGCCTGCTGATCCAGCGCCTGCCGATCGAAGGGGAGGGCAACCTGGCTGCGCAACGCAACGAGGACGAGATCGGTCTCAACGAAGCCTTCAACCGCATTTCGCACCTGGCGAGCACGCTGACGAGCGAGGAGCTGTTGACGCTGGACGCCAACACCATCCTGCACCGTCTGTTCTGGGAAGAATCGGTGCGCCGCTTCGAGCCGCTGACCGGCGAGGACGGGCCCCATTTCGCGTGCAGCTGCTCACGTGAGCGCGTCGGCCAGATGCTCAGAGGCCTGGGGCGCGAGGAAGTCGACGGTATCGTCGTTGAGCAGGGCCGGGTGGAGATCGTCTGCGAGTTCTGCGGAGAGCACTACCATTTCGACGCGATCGACGTCGGCAGCCTGTTCACCGACGAGCGCAACCAGCCGCCATCGTCGTCCTCCATCCAGTAGCGGGCCGGCTCGGGTTCGAACCTCACGGTTTCGATGCGAACCTGAACAGCCGGTGCTCGCATTCGGGCACCAGGCATTCGAGGCAGCACGGGCGCAGTCTCTGGGGGACGGTGTCGGCGACCGTCGCGAGCCGTGAGACGCTGGCGAACAGCCGCGGCTGCAGCAGCCGCCATGCGGTATCGACCCGTTGCTCGACGCGCCCGTAGACCACGCTGTACGGCCACGACGCGGCCCCGAGTGCCAGCCGCAGTTGCGCGTCAATCGTTTCGGCCGCGCGGCGATCCACCCCCGTCGCTGCATCCACGCCTGCCAGCAGGCAGCAGAGGCGGTCGGCTTCCGGCGCCCGGCTGTCGGCATGGCCCAGCAGCCATGGCGTGATGTCCACCAGCCGTGCAGGCGTTCCGGCATCGGCCAATCGGGCTGCAAGCCCCGCCTGCAGGAACTCGACCCCGGTGCCCGGCGCCCCAGCGAGCGCAATGCAGCGGTTCACCTCGCCCTCGGCAAAGAAAAACGGAGCCGCGGGCGGCTCCGTTTCGATCGTCGCTGCGGCGTCGTCATCGCGGCGGCGGCGTGACCTGCACGTAGATCTCGTTGGGCTTGATCATGCCGAGCTCGAAGCGCGCCTTCTCCTCGACCATCTCCAGCCCTTCCTTCAGGTCGCTGACCTCCGCCGCGAGCTGCTGGTTGCGCTCGCGGGCGCGGTCGTTCCTGGCCCGGTGTTCGCCGAGCCGGCCCTGCAGCTCCATGACCCGGTGCACGCCATGCCGGCCGAACCACAGCTCCGCGTGCACCAGCACGAGCAGTGCAGCCAGGGCCAGCGTGACGAGGCGGGTGGACACGGCAGCGGGATGCCTCAGCGCAGGTTGTAGAACGCGGCGCGGCCGGGGTAGCTGGCAATGTCGCCCAGGTCTTCCTCGATGCGCAGCAACTGGTTGTACTTGGCGATGCGGTCCGAGCGCGACATCGAGCCGGTCTTGATCTGGCCGGCGTTGGTGCCGACGGCGATGTCGGCGATGGTCGAGTCTTCGGTCTCGCCGGAACGGTGCGAGATCACCGCGGTGTAGCCCGCGCGCTTGGCCATCTCGATCGCGGCGAAGGTTTCGGTCAGCGTGCCGATCTGGTTGATCTTGATCAGGATGGAGTTGGCGATGCGACGGTCGATGCCTTCGCGCAGGATCTTGGTATTGGTGACGAACAAGTCGTCGCCGACCAGCTGCACCTTGCTGCCCAGCGCCTCGGTCAGGTGCTTCCAGCCGTCCCAGTCGCCTTCGTGCATGCCGTCCTCGATGCTCACGATCGGGTACTTGTCGCACCAGGTCGAGAGCACGTTGGTCCATTCCTGGGCGCTCAGTGTCAGGCCCTCGCCTTCGAGGTGGTACTTGCCGTCCTTGTAGAACTCGCTGGCCGCGCAGTCCAGGCCCAGCGCGATCTGCTCGCCCGGCGTGTAGCCGGCGCGCTCGATCGCTTCGAGGATCAGCTGGATGGCCGCTTCGTGGCTGGTGACGCTGGGAGCGAAGCCGCCTTCGTCGCCGACCGCGGTGCTCATGCCCTTGTCGTGGATGATTTTCTTCAGCGCGTGGAAAACCTCGGCCCCGTAGCGCACGGCTTCGCGGAAGCTGGGCGCGCCGATCGGCAGGATCATGAACTCCTGCAGGTCGAGGTTGTTGTTCGCGTGCGCACCGCCGTTGATGACGTTCATCATCGGCACCGGCATCTGCATCGAGCCCGAGCCGCCGAAATAGCGGTACAGCGGCAGGCCGGATTCTTCAGCGGCCGCACGGGCCACGGCCATCGAGACCGCCAGCGTCGCGTTGGCACCCAGGCGCGACTTGTTGTCGCTACCGTCCAGGTCGATCAGCGTGCGGTCGAGGAAGGCCTGCTCGGACGCATCGAGTCCCAGCACCGCTTCGGAGATCTCGGTGTTGACGTGCTCGACGGCCTTCAGCACGCCCTTGCCGAGGTAGCGGCCCTTGTCGCCGTCGCGCAGCTCGATCGCCTCGCGCGAGCCGGTGGAGGCGCCGGACGGCACGGCGGCGCGGCCCATCACGCCGGATTCCAGCAGGACGTCGCATTCGACGGTGGGGTTGCCGCGGCTGTCCAGGATCTCCCGGCCGACGATGTCAACGATGGCACTCATGTGTTGTTTCTCCTTTGCGGGTGTCAAGTCGACCGGGGCACGCCTTCGACCACGATCATGTTGAAGTATTCGGTGGTGCCGGCGCGCAAGGCACGCGCGGCGCGGTAGTTCTCGCTGTCGTAGAAGGCCTTGGCCTGCTCGAGGCTCGGAAAGCGCAGCATCGCGATGCGGGCCGGGTGCCAGTCGCCCTCCAGCGTTTCGTGGCGGCCGCCGCGCACGAGGTACTCGCCGCCGAAGGCCGCCACCGCCGCCGGGGCGGCCGCCATGTAGGCCTTGTACTGCTCGGGGTCGGTGATCTTCATGTCGACCACCACGTAGGCTTCTGCCATTGCGCTCTCCGCAGTCATTGGAAGTCGTTCTCGAGCAGCGGCTGGGTCTTCACGACCCGGTCCAGCGCGACCAGCTGCTCCAGCAACGCACGCATGCGCTTCAGCGGCACCGCGTTCGGGCCATCGCTCAGTGCCTTGGCGGGGTCGGGGTGGGTTTCCATGAACAGCCCGGCCACGCCGACGGCCACCGCTGCGCGCGACAGCACCGGCACGAATTCGCGCTGGCCGCCGGAGCTGGTGCCCTGGCCGCCCGGCAACTGGACCGAATGCGTCGCGTCGAACACCACCGGCGCACCGGTTTCGCGCATGATCGCCAGCGAGCGCATGTCGCTGACCAAGTTGTTGTAGCCGAAGCTCGCGCCGCGTTCGCAAGCCATGAAGCTGTCTTCGTTCAGGCCCTTCTCGCGTGCTGCGGCGCGGGCCTTGTCGATCACGTTTTTCATGTCGCCGGGGGCGAGGAACTGGCCCTTCTTGATGTTGACCGGCTTGCCCGACTGCGCGACGGCGCGGATGAAATCGGTCTGGCGGCACAGGAAGGCGGGCGTCTGCAGCACGTCGACGACCTGCGCCACGGTCTCGATCTCGGCCTCGCTGTGCACGTCGGTCAGCAGCGGCACCCCCAGCTCGCGTTTCACCTTGGCCAGGATCTCCAGGCCCTTCTCCATGCCGGGGCCCCGGAAGGATGTGCCCGACGAACGGTTGGCCTTGTCGTAGCTGGACTTGAAGATGAACGGGATGCCGAGTTCGGTGGTGATCTCTTTCAGCGCGCCGGCGGTGTCCATCTGCAGTTGCTCGGACTCGACGACGCAGGGGCCGGAGATCAGGAAGAAGGGGCGGTCGAGACCGACCTGGAAGCCGCAAAGCTGCATGCGATGACCTCGTATTGATAAAAAACCGCGCAAGCGCGGTGTGTTCAGGCGGCGGCCTTCTCGGAGCGGCTTTGCTGGTGCGCCAGCGCCGCCTTGATGAAGGACGCGAACAGCGGGTGCCCGCCCCATGGGGTCGACTTGAACTCGGGGTGGAACTGCACGCCCATGAACCACGGGTGGACATTGCGGGGCAGCTCGACGATCTCGGTCAGCTTCTCGCGCTGCGTGATGGCCGAGACGATCAGCCCGGCATCCTCGAGCTGCTTCAGGTACTTCTCGTTCGCCTCGTAGCGGTGGCGGTGCCGTTCGGTCACCACGTCGCCGTAGATCTCGTGCGCCAGCGTGCCGGGCTTGACGTCGGAGCTTTGTGCGCCCAGCCGCATCGTGCCGCCCAGGTCGGAATGCTCGTCGCGACGCTGGATGGTGCCGTCGGCCTCCTGCCACTCGTCGATCAGCGCGATCACGGGGTGCTGTGCCTGCGCGTCGAATTCGGTGCTGTTGGCGCCCGACAGGCCGGCCTTGTGACGCGCGTATTCGATGGTCGCGACCTGCATGCCCAGGCAGATGCCGAGGTAGGGCAGCTTGTGCTCGCGGGCGTATTGCGCCGCCAAAATCTTGCCCTCGACGCCGCGCTTGCCGAAGCCGCCGGGCACCAGGATGGCGTCGTACTTGGCGAGCCGTTCGGCGTTCTGCGGGTTCAGCTCCTCGGAATCGAGGTATTCGATGCGCACGCGGGCGTGGTTGTGGATGCCGGCATGGCGCAGCGCCTCGTTGAGCGACTTGTACGAATCGCTGAGGTCGACGTATTTGCCGCACATGGCGATGGTCACCTCGTGCTGCGGGTGCTCCAGCTCGTGCACGAGGTTGTCCCAGCGCGACAGGTCGGCGGGCTTGGTCGACAGGTGCAGCTTGGTGCAGATGAGCTGGTCGACACCTTGCTCGTGCAGCATGCGCGGCACCTTGTAGATCGTGTCGGCGTCCCACACCGAGATCACGCCGTATTCCGGCACGTTGGTGAACAGCGAGATCTTCTCGCGCTCGTCGTCGGGGATGCGGCGGTCGGCGCGGCACAGCAGCGCGTCGGGCTGGATGCCGATCTCGCGCAGCTTCTGCACGGTGTGCTGGGTGGGCTTGGTCTTCAGCTCGCCGGCGGCAGCGATCCACGGCACATAGGTCAGGTGCACGAAGGCCGTGTTCGTCGGCCCGAGCTTCAGGCTCATCTGGCGCACCGCCTCCAGGAACGGCAGCGACTCGATGTCGCCGACCGTGCCACCGATCTCGACGATGGCGACGTCCACGGCCTCCGGCGTGCCGACGCCGGCGCCACGGCGCACGAACTCCTGGATCTCGTTCGTGATGTGCGGAATCACCTGCACGGTCTTGCCGAGGTAGTCGCCGCGCCGCTCCTTCTCGAGCACGCTCTTGTAGATCTGGCCGGTGGTGAAGTTGTTCGAGCGCTTCATCTTGGTGGTGATGAAGCGCTCGTAGTGCCCCAGGTCCAGGTCGGTCTCGGCCCCGTCGTCGGTCACGAACACCTCGCCGTGCTGGAACGGGGACATCGTTCCAGGATCGACGTTGATGTAGGGATCGAGCTTGATGAGGGTGACTTTGAGGCCGCGCGATTCGAGGATCGCGGCCAGGGAGGCCGAAGCGATGCCCTTGCCTAGGGAGGACACCACACCGCCAGTGACAAAGACAAACTTGGTCATTGTGAGCAGCGGCCGCTTAAAGGTCACGACCGCTGTGGTGGTAAAGAGGCATTATATCGACGGCCCCTTGCCGGGGGGCTGGCCGGTCTCGGCCCGGGCTGCGGCCGGGCTGTCCGGCCCCTGGGCCGTCTCGAAGGCGCGCAGCCAGCCGACCACCGCATCGACCGTCTCGAGCGGCTGCTCGAAGGGATACAGATGCCCTCCTTCGATCCAGGAAATCCGCCCCTGCGTGACCTGCTGCGTGGCGCGCATGCCGACCTGGCGGACTTCCACCGACCGGGTGCCGCCGACGAACGCGACCGGACGCTGCAGCGGGCGGCTGCGCAGCAGGCGGGGAAAGTGGTGCGGCAGCGTGTCGTAGATTTCGGTCTCGACCTCGCGCCTGAAGCTCAAAGCATGTTGGCCGCCCGAGCTATAGGTGCCGGCCGCGATGTAGTCGCGCAGCACCTGCGGGTGCCAGCGCGCGAAATTCGGCTTGGCCGCGAAATGGGCATGGGCTTCGTCGGCGCTGGTCCAGACGTTGCGCCGCTGGCGCGAGATCTTGCCCGGCGAGATCCTGCTGATCCATCCCGTGGCCTTGAAGAACTGCACGCCGCGCGCCTTGACACCGTGGATGACCGGCGAGTCGAGCAGCACCACGCCGCGCACCAGGTCGGGCCGGTACAGGCACGCCAGCAGGCTCAGGAACCCGCCGAGCGAATGGCCGACCAGGTAGGCCGGGCCGCCCAGCGCCTCGGTCTCGATGAAGTCGATCAGCTGGTCGCGCAGATGGGGCCAGTTGCTGGTGACGGGGAAGCGCGGGTCGTGGCCCAACTTCTCGATGGCGCGCACATCGTAGCCGGCCGCTCGCAAGCGCTCGAACAAGAGCCGGTAGGTGCCGGCCGGGAAACCGTTGGCGTGAGAGAAGACGAGGGGTATCGAGGTCGACATCGTCCTGTCGTCAGCCTTCCGGTGCGTTGATCTTGCGCAGCGGGTTCAGCGATTCGAGCTGCTGCGCCGCGGCGGGCTTCAGCGTCGTTTCGTCGCTGCCCACGTCCCACGACGGGTTGGGGATCGACTCGAACACGTCGCGCAGCCGGTGGCCCCAGGTCTCCCGAATCATGCGGAAGTAAGGGTCGTGGTCGTCGATGTGGACGATGCGCTGAGCATGCAGCGTGTCGGCCTCGTAGACGAGCAGGTCCAGCGGCAGCCCGACCGACAGGTTGGACTTCAGCGTCGAGTCCATCGACACCAGCGCGCACTTGGCGGCCTGGTCGAGCGGCGTCGCGGGCGTGACGACGCGGTCGAGGATGGGTTTGCCGTACTTCGATTCGCCGATCTGAACGTAGCACACGCCGTCGACGCCAGCCTCGACGAAATTGCCGGCGGCGTAGACGTTGAACAGCCGCATCGTCTCGCCCTGGATCTGGCCGCCGAAGATCAGGTTGACGTTGAACTCGATGCCGAAATTCTTCAGCGAGGCCGCGTCGCGCTCGTAGACCTTGCGCACCGCGGCGCCGACGATGCGCACCGCGTCGAACATCGTGCGGCAGTTCCAGATCGATACCGTGCCGCCTTCGCCGCTGATGGTCTCGGTGTGCAGCAACTGCCGCACCGCCTGCGTGATCGCCAGGTTGCCCGACGACAGCAGCACCATCACGCGGTCGCCCGGCTGCTCGTAGACCGACATCTTGCGAAAGGTGCTGATCTGGTCCAGCCCGGCATTGGTGCGCGAGTCGGACAGGAACACCAGCCCGGCATCCAGGCGCATCGCGACGCAGTAAGTCATGAGGGCCTCCCCTGCAGTTCCTTCAGCCGGTACAACGCGTCGAGCGCCTCGCGCGGCGACATCGCGTCGGGTTGCATCGCCGCCAGCGTCTCTTCGATGGCGGAGGCAATGCGGTTGTCCTCGACCAGCGGCGGCGGTGCCGCGAACAGGTCGATCTGGGCGTTGTGGGCGCGCTGTTGCGTCTCCAGCGCTTCCAGCGTGGCGCGGGCCTGGCGCACCAGGCCGGCCGGCATGCCCGCCAGCCGCGCGACCTGCACGCCGTAGCTGCGGCTCGCCGGACCGGGCTGGATCTCATGCAGGAACACGATGTCATCGCCCGATTCGGCGGCCGACACGTGCACGTTGATGGCGCGTTCGTGCTTGGCCGGGAATTCGGTCAGCTCGAAGTAGTGCGTTGCGAACAAGGTGAAGGACTTGTTCCTGTCGTGCAGGTGGCTGGCGATACTGCCGGCCAGCGCCAGGCCGTCGAAGGTCGAGGTGCCGCGGCCGATCTCGTCCATCAGCACCAGCGAATGCTCGGTCGCGCCGTGGATGATGGCGGCCGCCTCTGTCATCTCGAGCATGAAGGTCGATTGCGCGTTCGCGAGGTCGTCGGCAGCGCCGATGCGGGTGTGGATGGCGTCCACCGGCCCAAGGCGGCAATGCCTGGCGGGCACGTACGAGCCCATGGCCGCCAGCAGCACGATCAGCGCGACTTGCCGCATGAACGTCGACTTGCCGCCCATGTTGGGGCCGGTGATCACCAGCATGCGCCGGTTGGCGTCGAGCCGGCAGTCGTTGGGCATGAAGGGGCCGGTGCCGGTTTCGAGCAGCCGTGCCTCGACCACCGGATGGCGGCCTTGCTCGATGTCGATGCAGGGTTCCTTGACGAACTGCGGCTGGCTCCAGCTCAGCGTGGTCGCCCGCTCGGACAGTGCGGACAGGGCGTCAAGGCTCGCCAGCGCGCGCGCCAACGCGGTCAGCGCCGGCAGATGCGGCTGGAGCTCGTCGAGCAATTGCTCGTAAAGCATCTTTTCTCGCGCCAGCGCGCGGTCTTGCGCCGACAGGGCCTTGTCCTCGAAGGTCTTCAACTCGGGCGTGATGAAGCGCTCGGCGTTCTTCAGCGTCTGGCGGCGCTGGTAGTCCATCGGCACCTTGTCGAGCTGGCCCTGCGTCACCTCGATGTAGAAGCCGTGCACCTTGTTGAACTGCACGCGCAGGTTGGCGATGCCGGTGCGCGCGCGTTCGCGCGTCTCGAGATCGATCAGGAAGGCATCGCAGTTCTGGCTGATCGCCCGCAGTTCGTCGAGCTCGGCGTCGAAGCCCGGGGCGATCACGCCGCCATCGCGCACCAGCACCGCCGGCTCCTCGGCCAGCGCACGCTGCAGCAACTGCGCGACCTGCGGCGCAGGGTTGAGCGCTTCGCCGAGGTCGAGCAGCAGCGGCGGCGCCTGCGCCGGCAGCGTGGCGCGCAGCGCGGGCAGGGTGTCGACCGTGGTGCGCAGCCCGGCCAGCTCACGCGGGCGCACCTGGCGCAGCGCCAGCCGCGCGGTGATGCGCTCGACGTCGCTGACCCGCTTCAGCGCCTCGCGCAACGGCTCGAAGCCGTGTTCGAGGAAGGCCTCGATTGCCTCGTGCCGTTGCTGCGCTGGTGTGCGGTCGCGCAGTGGATAGGTCAACCAGCGGCGCAGCGTGCGGCTGCCCATGCCGGTGCGACAGGTGTCGAGCACCGACAGCAGTGTCGGGCTGTCTTCGCCGCGCAGCGTCTGGGTCAACTCGAGGTTGCGTTGCGTGGCCGGCGGCAGTTCGAGCAGGTCGCTGGCCCGTTCGACCGCAAGCGTGCTGACATGTGCCAGCGCGCGGCCCTGCGTGTGCTCGGCGTAGCTGAGCAACGCCGCGGCCGCGGCATGGGCGACCGCAAGGTCCTGCGCATTGAAGCCGGCCAGGCTGACAACCCGCAGTTGCTCGCACAGCTTGCGTGCGCCGAGTGCGGCGTCGAACTGCCAGCCCGGCCGTTTCGTCACGGCAAGGCGGGCTTGGCGCACCGCTTCGGGCCATTCGTCGCCGGCGACCAGCAGCTCGGCGGCGTTCAGCCGCGCCAGCCAGGTGCCCAGCTCGCGCGACGAGCATTCGGTCAGCCCGAGCTGACCGCTGCTCAGGCCCAGCCAGGCGAGGCCGTAGGTGGCGCCCTTGTGGTGCAGCGCGACGAGCAGCGCGTCGCGCTTGTCGGCCAGAAGTTCGGTGTCGGTGACGGTGCCGGGCGTGACGACGCGCACCACCTTGCGTTCGACCGGGCCCTTGGCCGTGGCCACGTCGCCGACCTGCTCGGCGATGGCGACGGCCTCGCCGAGCCGGATCAGCTTGGCAAGATAGGCTTCGACCGCATGCACCGGCACGCCGGCCATCACGACCGGCTGCCCGGCGGTCTGGCCGCGTGTCGTCAGCGTGATGTCGAGCAACCGATTGGCCTTGGCCGCGTCGTCGAAGAACAGTTCGTAGAAGTCGCCCATCCGGTAGAAGACGAGCGTTTCCGGGAACTCGGCCTTGATGCGCAGGTACTGCTGCATCATCGGCGTGTGCTGGCTGAAATCCTGCATCGGCTGGGCCGGGCGGTCCATCATGTGCACCGGCTCCGGTCAGTGCGAGTTGTCTTCGTCCTTGGCACCGGCCACGTCGGCACGGCGAATGCGCACCGGGCCCTTCTTCCTTGCGGCGGGCGCTTCGGCGGGAGCGGGCGCCGGCGCGGCCTCGGCCGGTTCCTCATCTTCCTTGATGATGCGCGTGAACGGCGACAGCAATTGAACAAGCTGGCCGTAGATGCGCGGCGTCGCGGCCACCACTTCACGCTGGTACAGGAAGTCGGACTCACCGGTGAAATTACCGATCAGCCCGCCGGCTTCGGTGATCATCAGCGAGCCAGCGGCCACGTCCCACGGGTTCAGCCCGGTCTCGAAAAAGCCGTCGTAGTAGCCGGCCGCGACGTAGCACAGGTCGAGCGCCGCGGCGCCCGGCCGCCGCAGACCGGCGCATTGCGTCATCACCGCTTCGAACATCTTCATGTAGCGCTTGAAATTGTCGCCCTTGCGGAACGGGAAGCCGGTGCCGATCAGGCAGTCCGCCAGCCGGGTGCGCTTGGACACGCGCAGGCGCTTGTCGTTCAGGTAGGCGCCGCGGCCCTTCGAGGCGTAGAACAGGTCGTTGCGCGCCGGGTCGTAGACGACCGCCTGCTGGACCTGCCCGCGGAAGGCCAGCGCGATCGAGACCGCGTAGACCGGGAAGCCGTGGATGAAGTTGGTGGTGCCGTCCAGCGGATCGATGATCCAGACGTAGTCGCTGTCCTTGGCGCCATGGGTGCGGCCCGACTCCTCGGCCAGGATGCCGTGGCCGGGGTAGGCCGTCAGCAGCGTCTCGATGATGATCTCTTCGGCCGCCTGGTCCACCTCGGTGACGAAGTCGTTCGGCGACGACTTCGCGGTGATGCGCAGCAGGTCCAGGTCCATCGACGCCCGGTTGATGATCGCGCCGGCGGCGCGGGCGGCCTTGATGGCCGTGTTGAGCATCGGATGGAGCGCTTGTTGGGACATGGGCAATACCTGCGGGCAGTGGCGGTCGAGAGGGCTGGCGGGGAGTAAGAGCGGCGCGAGGCCAGCCGGTTCGGCGGGCCTCGCAAAGATAATGCGGATTCTATCTGGCGGCGCTGGGCGCTGCCGGCCACGAAACCTTTCGACGTGACCGGTTGCGCTCGCGGCTGCTTCACGCTGTTGCATGACTGCCGACTCCACCCGCTTCATCCTGCTCAACACCAGCCACCCGGGCAACGTCGGCGCCGTCGCACGTGCAATGAAGGTGATGGGGTTTTCCGATCTGGTGCTGGTCGCGCCGCGCTTTGCCGACGTGCTGGTGCAGGAGGAGACCGTGGCGATGGCCAGCGGCGCGGCCGACATCCTGGTGCGCGCCCGTACCGTCGACACGCTCGCCGAAGCGCTCGAAGGCATCACCTGCGCCTGCGCGACGGCGATGACGCCGCGCGACTTCGGCCCGCCGACGCACGCGCCGCGCGAGTTGTTCGCCCGGCTGGCGCAAGAGGCGCACCGCATCGGCTTCGTGTTTGGCTCCGAGCGCTACGGCATGAGCAACGACGACGTCTACCGCTGCCACGCCGTGCTCAGCATCCCGACCGACCCGGACTACGGTTCGCTGAACCTGGCCCAGGCGGTGCAGGTGGTGGCCTATGACTGGCGCCAGGCGCTGGGCGGCTTCCCGGTGCAGCCGCGCGCGGCCGACCCGTCGCTCGCCGGCGGCCGGGCGGTACAGGGGCTGCTTGCACACTGGGAGCAGGCGCTGGTCGAGATCGGTTTTCTCGACCCGAATGCGCCCAAGAAGCTGATGCCGCGACTCAACCAGCTGTTCAACCGGGCCCAGTTGACCGAAGAAGAGGTGCACATCCTGCGCGGCATCGCCAAGGCCATGCAGAAGGGCAGCCGGTAGGCGGGGCAGGGCGGCAAGGCCGCCGTTACACTGTGCCACTCCCGTCGACAGCTCTGCCCCATGTTCCAGCACCTGCGAGAAGACATCGCCTGCATTCTGGAGCGCGACCCAGCGGCGCGTTCGAAGTGGGAGGTGTTGACCTGCTACCCGGGCCTTCATGCCCTGGTGTTGCACCGGCGCGCGCACTGGTGCTGGACCCATGGCTTGCGCTGGCTCGGGCGTTTCGTCTCGCACCTGAGCCGGTTCTTCACCGGCATCGAGATCCACCCGGGCGCCACCATCGGCCGGCGGGTCTTCATCGACCATGGCATGGGCGTGGTGATCGGCGAGACGGCCGAGGTCGGCGACGGCTGCACCATCTACCAGGGCGTTACGCTCGGCGGCACATCGCTGCACAAGGGAGCCAAGCGGCACCCGACGCTGGGGCGTGGTGTCATCGTCGGCGCCAATGCGCAGGTGCTGGGAGCCTTCACGGTCGGCGAAGGCGCGCGGGTCGGCTCCAATGCGGTGGTCGTGCGCGAAGTGCCTGCGGGCGCCACCGCTGTGGGCAACCCGGCTCGCATCCTGCACAAGGAGGCCGACGCGTTGCGCGAAGAGGCCGCTGCCCGCATGGGTTTTTCGGCCTATGGCGTCACCCAGAGCGACGACCCGGTGTCGCAGGCCATCAACGGGCTGGTGGACAACGCGTCCAGCCAGGAGCACCAGATCGCGCTGCTGTGGCAGGCCATCGAGCGGTTGTCGAACGCGACCGTGCCGACTGACGCCCACACCACCGAGCAGTTCGACGCTGAGAAACTCAACCAGCTCGTCAGGTAGCGGCGGCCGGCCGGATCGCCGACTTGGGCCGGAAGGCCTTGCACACCGCTTCGTCGGTCTCGATGTAGGGGCCGCCGATCAGGTCGATGCAGTAGGGCACGGCGGCGAAGATGCCGTGCACGATGGCCCTGCCATCTGCGTCCTTGAGCCCTTCGAGGGTTTCCGCGATCGACTTGGGCTGACCGGGCAGGTTGATGATCAAGGCCTTGCCGCGTATCACCGCGACCTGGCGCGACAGGATGGCCGTGGGCACGAATTGCAGACTGATCTGGCGCATCTGCTCGCCGAAACCGGGCATCACCTTGTCGGCCACGGCCAGCGTGGCTTCGGGTGTCACGTCGCGCGGCGCCGGGCCCGTGCCGCCGGTGGTCAGCACCAGGTCACAGCCGGCCTGATCGACCAGCCCCCGCAGGGCCGCGCTGATGCGTTCCTGTTCGTCGGGAATCAGGCGTGTTTCCCAGCTGACCGGGTTGCGCACGGCCCTGCCCAGCCACTCCTGCAGGGCCGGCACACCCTTGTCCTCATAGACGCCGCTCGACGCACGGTCACTGATCGAAACCACGCCGATGCGCACGGGATCGAAGTCACTCATACGGGGCTTCCTCCAGCAGGGGCTTGATGAACTGGAACAGCTCGCGGTAGGCCCGGCCGCTACGCTGCTCCGGCGCTGCGGCTGCGTCCTTGCGGGCAGCGCGCACCAGGCTGCGCAATTGCTGCACGTCGCACTGCGGGTGCTCACTCATCCAGCGGGTGACGGCGTCATCGCTCGCGATCAGTTCGGCGCGCCAGTGCTCGGCCTGGTGCAGCGCCAGCGTGCCTTTGGCGTGGCCGAGCTGCAGCGCGGCGATCGCCTCGCGGATGGGTTCGGGGTCGACCCGGCGCATCAGCTTGCCGATGTACTGCATCTGCCGCCGCCGCCCCTCGTGGGAGCGCGTGCGCCGGTACTCGCGCAGCGCGTCGCGCAGCGACTCGGGGATCTCGAGCTTCTCGATGCGGTCGTCCGGCATCTCGACCAGCGCCTCGCCGAGCGACTGCAGCTCGTGCATTTCCTTCTTGAGCTGCGTCTTGCTGGGCAGTTCGGCGTGTGCGTCGAGATCATCGTCGGGAAGGTCGGAAGGCATTGCGGGAAACGAGAGCGCCTGGCTCGCGAGAAGGAGGTGGGCCAGTATCATAAAGCCGCACTTCCGCTCGCCATCACGGACCTCCATGCACCAGCCTTCCCGCTCCGCGCCCGTCCAGGGCTTTGCCTATACGCAGGACCAGTTCCGCACCCTCGTCGAAGACGCGCTCGCATTTGCGCACAAGCTGGGCGCCAGCGACGCGGCCGCCGAGGTGTCCGAAGGCGCGGGCCTGTCGGTCTCGGTGCGCAAGGGCGACCTGGAGAACGTCGAGCGCAACCGAGACAAGTCGCTCGGCGTGACGGTCTACATCGGCCAGCGGCGGGGCAACGCCAGCACGTCCGATTTCTCGCGCACGGCACTCGAGCAGACCGTGCGTGCGGCCTACGACATCGCGCGATTCACCGCCGAGGACCCGGCCGCCGGCCTGCCCGAGGAGGGCGATCTTGCAACCCCGCAGGATGCGGCGCGCGACCTCGATCTCTTCTACCCGTGGGCCATCGATGCGCAGGCTGCCGCCGAGTTGGCGATGCGCTGCGAGGCCGCGGCGCTCGAAACCGACAAGCGCATCACCAATTCGGAAGGCGCCGGGGTGTCGGCCCAGCAGTCGCACTTTTTCGCCGGCAACACGCGCGGCTTTCGCGGCGGCTACGCCAGTTCGCGCCATTCGCTGTCGGTGGCCCCGATCGCCGGACGCGGCAACGACATGCAGCGCGACGCATGGTACAGCTCCATGCGCGACGCGGCCGAACTCGCATCGGCAGAAGCCGTCGGCCGCTATGCCGCCGAGCGAGCGCTGTCGCGCCTGAAGTCGCGCAAGATCGCCACCTGCGAATGCCCGGTGCTGTACGAGTCGACGCTCGCAGCCGGGCTGCTCGGCGGCTTCGTGCAGGCCACCAGCGGCGGAGCGCTCTACCGCAAGGCGACCTTCCTGGTCGACAGCCTCGGTCAGGCCGTCTTCCCGGAGCACGTCGACATTCACGAAGACCCGCATCTGCCGAAAGCCAAGGGCAGTGCCCCGTTCGACGACGAGGGCGTCACGACGCGCGCCAGGCACGTCGTGAAGGACGGACGTGTCGAGGGCTATTTCCTGTCCAGCTATTCGGCGCGCAAGCTCGGTATGCGTACAACCGGGCATGCCGGCGGTTCGCAGAATCTTTTTTTGACGAGCAAACTGACACAGCCTGAAGACGACCTGAAAACGATGCTGAAAAAGCTCGGGCGTGGACTGTTCGTGATCGAGCTGATGGGGCAGGGCGTCAACTACGTGACGGGCGACTATTCGCGTGGTGCGGCGGGCTTCTGGGTCGAGGGCGGCGAGATCGCCTACCCGGTGCACGAGATCACGATCGCCGGCAATCTGCGCGAGATGTTCCAGCGCATCGCCGCGATCGGCTCGGACGCTTACACGCTGGGCTCGAAGACCACCGGCTCGGTGCTGATCGAGCGCATGAAGATTGCTGGAACCTGAACGCACCCGGCAGCAGTACCACCCGGTGCTGAAAACCACCTGAGAAAACGGGGCCACTAGGTAGTATCGACAAGAGGAATCCTCCTGTAGGGCGGCCGTCGACCCGCTTCCTAGAATCGCGCGGCCTCGTTCTCCTATTTCCTTGTTTTCCCCTTACAGGAGTTTCTTGATGGAACGTCGTTCCTTTGTTCGTAGCGCCGGCATCGCCGGCGTGCTGGCCGCGGGTGCCGCGCCAGCCGTCGTGCATGCGCAGGCCAATGTCCGCTGGCGCCTGGCTTCCAGCTTTCCGAAGGCGCTGGACACGATCTACGGCGGCGCCGAGGTGTTCGCAAAGAAGGTGTCGGACATGTCCGGCGGCAAGTTCCAGATCTCGGTGCACGCCGGCGGTGAACTGCTGCCGCCGTTCGGCGTGGTCGATGGTGTGCAGAACGGCACCATCGAGATGGCCCACACCGTGCCGTATTACTTCTTCGGCAAGGACGAGACCTTCGCGATCGGTGCGGCCATTCCGTTCGGCATGAATTCCCGCCAGATGACGGCGTGGATGTTCCATGGCAACGGCATGAAGCTGATGCGCGAGTTCTACGCGCAGTACAACATGGTCAACTTCCCCGGCGGCAACTCCGGCGCCCAGATGGCCGGCTGGTTCCGCAAGGAGATCAAGACCGCCGCCGACATGAAGGGCCTGAAGTTCCGTATCGGCGGTTTTGCGGGCAAGGTGCTGGAGCGCCTGGGTGGCGTGCCGCAGAACATCCCCGGCGGCGAGATCTACCAGGCGCTCGAGAAGGGCACGATCGACGCGGCCGAGTGGGTCGGCCCGTACGACGACCAGAAGCTGGGTTTCTACAAGGTGGCGCCGTACTACTACTACCCCGGCTGGTGGGAGGGCGGTCCCGAGATCGAGTTCTTCATCAACGACAAGGCCTGGAACAGCCTGTCGCCGGAGTACAAGGCGATCGTCGAGGCGGCATCGGCCTACGCGCACGTGGACATGCAGGCCAAGTACGACCAGCGCAATCCGGAGGCGCTCAAGCAATTGGTGGCGCAGAAGGTCAAGCTGATGGCCTTCCCGAAGACATTGATGGACGCGGCCTTCAAGGAGTCGATGGCACTGTACGACGAGCTGTCTGCCAAGAACCCGAACTGGAAGAAGGTGTATGCCGACTACGCCAACTTCCGTCGCGATCAGAACTTGTGGTTCCGCTTCACCGAAGCGCAATTCGATCGCTACATGCAAGCCGCGAAGCTGTGAACGCGCGCCCTGCGGGGCATGCGTCCAGGTTGCGATCAGGCCCCGCCTCGGCGGGGCTTTTTCATGCCTGCACGACGTTGCTTGCAATAAGCTGAAAGTGGCATCGATGCCTCGTGGCAGTGCGACGTTCACGTCTCTCGTGTGGCTTATTCCCGAGCGGGAAAACCCCTGTCAGCAAGCTGAATACCCACTTCTAGAATCGCCGCACGCTTGTCGCATCCTTTTGTTTCCATACTCGGAGAGGAGATAGCACATGGAACGTCGTTCCTTCATACGCAACACGGGTCTCGCCGGCGTGCTGGCTGCCGGTGCTGCGCCCGCCATCGTCCACGCCCAGGCCAGCATCCGCTGGCGTCTGGCCTCGAGCTTCCCGAAGGCGCTGGACACCATCTACGGTGCCGCAGAAGTCTTCTCGAAGAAAGTGTCGGAAATGTCCGGCGGCAAGTTCCAGATCTCGGTGCATGCCGGGGGTGAGCTGCTGCCGCCGTTCGGCGTTGTCGACGGTGTGCAGAACGGCACCATCGAGATGGCGCACACGGCGCCGTACTACTTTTTCGGCAAGGACGAGACCTTCGCACTCGCCTGCGCGATCCCCTTCGGCCTGAACTCTCGCCAGATGACGGCGTGGATGTACGACGGCAACGGCCTGAAGCTGATGCGCGAGTTCTATGCGCAGTACAACATCATCAGCTTCCCGATGGGCAACACCGGCGCGCAGATGGGCGGCTGGTTCCGCAAGGAAATCAAGACCGTCGACGACTACAAGGGCCTGAAGTTCCGCGTCGGCGGCTTCGCCGGCAAGGTGATCGAGCGCCTCGGCGGCGTGCCGCAGAACATTCCCGGCGGCGAGATCTATCAGGCGCTGGAGAAGGGCACGATCGACGCGGCCGAATGGGTGGGCCCGTACGACGACCAGAAGCTGGGCTTCTACAAGGTCGCGCCGTTCTATCACTACCCTGGCTGGTGGGAAGGCGGCCCGCAGCTCGACCTGTATGTCAACACCAAGGCCTACGAGGGCCTGTCGGCAGAGTACAAGGCCATCGTCGAGTCGGCCGCGGCCTACGCCCACACCGACATGCAGGCGCGCTACGATGCCCGCAATCCGGAAGCGCTGAAGCAGCTGGTGGCCGCGAAGACCAAGATCGTGCCGTTCTCGAAGGAAGTGATGGACGCGGCCTTCCGCGAAGCGATGGCACTGTATTCCGAGCTGTCCGCGAAGAACCCGAACTGGAAGAAGGTCTACACCGACTATGCCAACTTCCGGCGCGACCAGAACCTCTGGTTCCGTTTCACCGAAGCGCAGTTCGATCGCTACATGCAGTCCGCCAAGCTCTGACCGCTCAGAGTCGGACCCAAGGACCCCCGCCGCGTGCGGGGTTTTTTTCGGGTCTGCGCGGCGCGGAACGAACGACCGCCGTGTCGCGTAGCGAAAACGAAGAGGGCTCCTTGCGGAGCCCTCTTGCTTGTCCGGCGCCGTACGTCGCATGGCGCCCGGCAGTCCTCAGTTCTTCGGCGGATCGAAGCCGCGCAGCGGGTCCTCTTCCTGCTGCGGTTCCTCGCTCGGCGTCGGAAGGCCGGGCTCCGTGGCCGAGCCGCCTTCGGTGCCGCCGGGCATCATCAGCCGCCGCATCACCTCTTCGTCGCTCAGTTGCTCGGCCTTGACGATGTTGTCCGACACCAGGCCCGGGAAAGCGATGATGGTCGCAACCATGACGACCTGGATGATGATGAAGGCGATCGAGCCCTTGTAGATCTGCGGCGTGCTCACGGCCGGGATCAGCTTGCCGGTGATGCGGTCCACGTAGTCCGACTTCGGCGCGACGCTGCGCAGGTAGAACAGCGCGAAGCCGAACGGCGGCGTCAGGAAGGACGTCTGCAGGTTCATCGCGATGATCACGCCGAACCAGATCAGGTCGATGTCCATCTTGGCCGCGACCGGCGCCAGCATCGGGATCACGATGAATGCGATCTCGAAGAAGTCGATGAACATGCCGAGCACGAACACCAGCAGGTTCACGACGATCAGGAAGCCGATCTGGCCACCGGGCAGCTTCTCGAACAGGTGCTCGACCCAGATATGGCCGTCGGCGGCATTGAAGGTGAAGCTGAAAACGGTGGAGCCGATCAGGATGAACATCACGAAGCACGAAAGCTTGGCGGTGTTGTCCAACGCCTGCTTCATCGTCGCGAAGCTGAGCTTGCGGCGAGAGGACGCCATGATGAGGGCGCCGAGCGCCCCCATTGCACCGCCTTCGGTCGGCGTTGCGATGCCGAGGAAGATCGTGCCGAGCACCAGGAAGATCAGCACCAGCGGCGGGATCAGCACGAAGGTCACCTGCTGCGCCAGGCGTGACAGCAGGTGCAGCTTCAGCGCCTTGTTCAACAGTGCGAGGCCGAGCGCGAGGAAGGATGCGACCGTCATCGACATGATCAGCACTTCGTCGCCAGGGGCCGCATTGGGCCGCTCCAGCAGCGCCTGCATGACCGGATCGTGCACGCGCGACCAGGCGAAGCCGGCAACGCCGCAGAGCACGAGCAGCACCAGCAGCGAAACGTGGCCGCTGCTGCCGTTCGATTCGCGGTAGATGCGCGCCTCGATCGGCAGTGCCGGCACCCACGCGGGCCTGAAGATCGCGACCAGGATCACGAACACCAGGTACAGGCCCACCAGCAGCAGTCCGGGCACCAGCGCGCCGGCGTACATGTCGCCGACCGAGCGGCCCAACTGGTCGGCCATCACGATCAGCACCAGCGACGGCGGCAGGGCCTGCGCCAGCGTACCCGACGCGGTGATGGTGCCCGTCGCGATGGTGCGGTTGTAGCCGTAGCGCAGCATGATGGGCAGCGAGATCAGGCCCATCGAGATCACGGCGGCCGCCACCACGCCGGTGGTCGCTGCCAGCAGCGCGCCGACCAGGATCACTGCGATGGCGAGGCCGCCGCGCACCGGGCCGAACACCTGGCCGATGGTCTCGAGCAGGTCCTCGGCCATGCCGCTGCGTTCGAGGATGATCCCCATGAAGGTGAAGAAGGGAATGGCCAGCAGCGTGTCGTTCTGCATGATGCCGATGACCCGCAGCGGCAGGGCCTGGAACAGGTTGGAGCCGAACAGGCCGAGCTCCATGCCGATGAAGCCGAACAGCAGGCCGGTGGCGGCCAGACCGAACGCTACCGGGATGCCCGACAGCAGGATGATGAGCAGCCCGACGAAGAGAACGGGAACGAAGTTTTGCGTCAGGAGTTCGATCATTGCTTGGCGCTCGTCTGTTTCAGTGTGGCTTCGCGGGCCATCTCTTCGGCCAGTTGCTCGGCCTCGGACTTTTCTTCGACGTGGCTGAAGGGTTCAGCGGTGGTGCCGTTCAGGAAGGCGATGCGCTTGATCAACTCCGACACGGCCTGCAGCAGCAGCAGTGCGAAGCCGGCCGGCATCAGGAAATACACCGGCCAGCGGATCAGTCCGCCAGCGTTCTGCGACATCTCCCCGCTGGCGTAGGCGTTGTGAAACACCGGCCAGGAGAGATTGATCATCAGCAGGCAGAACGGGAGCACGACCGCGAGGATGCCGATCGTGTCGATGATGGCGTTGGCGCGCTTGGACAAGCGCGCCGAGATGAAGTCGATGCGGACGTGTGCGTTGCGCAAGAACACATACCCGGCGCCGAGCATGAACACGCCGGCGAAGAGATACCACTGGATCTCCAGCAGCGAGTTCGAGCTGGTGTCGAAAATCTTGCGCACGATCGCATTGCCGGCGCTGATGAGCACAGAGCCCAGCACCAGCCACATGATCAACTTGCCGATGTGCTCGTTGATCCAGTCGATCGCGCTCGACAGTTTGAGAAGAGCAGACACGTTTTCTCCGGTCGGGTTCGTTCGAAGGAATTGCGCAACGGTACGGTCAGCTTGCAAAAAGCTGAACGGCCATTCTAGGAAGCCCCCGCTGTGCGCTTTCGCGTGTTTCCCCTAGCGGGTTCCCTCGTCGAAGCCTGCGCTCGATGTCGCTGGCTTTTCGACGCCCGGCGGACTGTAAGTAAGAGCGGCTGAAATGCGGCTGAACGAAGGCCGGGACCTAGGGAAAGTCCGAGCCCCTTTTTGAAGGGAGGGGCGTCTCGAGGGTCGGCAGGGCGCATGGCGCACCCTGCTGCCGGAATCAGCCCTGGCCGGTGGCGGCTCGATAGAGCTTGGTACTGCGTGCGCCGGAGCGGCAGAACGCAAGAACGGGCTTCGGCAGGGTGTGCAGCAACTCGGCGAAGCGGGCGATTTCCTCAGGCGTTTGCACGGCCGGGCTCACTGGCAGGTAGGCATAAGCGAGGCCGGCGGCCTGGGCTGCAACCTCGATCTCAGCGCTCGTGGGTTGGTCCGGTCCGCCTTCGTGGTCGGGACGGTTGTTGATGACGCTCCTGAAGCCGGCCTCGGCGGCCTGCTTCATGGCAGCGGCATCGAGTTGCGGCGCGACGCACACGTCGGCTGCGACTTGCTGGATCGGAAGGCTCATTGGAAGTCCTCGTTCATTGCGCTTTCTGGCTCAGCGCCTGCTTCACGGCTGCGGAGACTTGGCCCATCTCGGCCTTGCCCGCCAGGCGGGCCTTTGCGGCGCCCATGACCTTGCCCATGTCGCCCGGCCCGGCGGCGCCCGTCTCGGCCACGATGCGCGCGACTTCGGCAGCAATCTCGTCGGCGCCGAGCCGCTGTGGCAAATAGCCTTCGAGCACCTTGATCTCGGCGGCCTCCTTGTCGGCGAGGTCGGTGCGGCCGGCTTGGGTGTAGGCCGCCAGCGAGTCCTTGCGCTGCTTGATCAGCTTGTCGACGATGCCGATGACGGCCGCATCGTCGAGTTCGACGCGCTCGTCCACCTCTTTTTGCTTCATTGCGGCCATCAGCATGCGAATGGTCGACAGGCGGTCGGCGTCCTTCGCGCGCATGGCGCTCTTCATGTCTTCGGTGATCTGTTCTTTGAGGCTCATGATGGCGATTGTGACCCACCTGCTACGGTCGTCGGCCCCCCGGGAAGGGAAGCGGCACCACCCGGTGGAACCGATGGTGCGTACGGGCAGCGGGCAGGCGCTGCTTGGCAGGTGGCTATGGTAGCGCCCGCCAGCGTGCAAGCCGGAAACAACAAAGCCCGCGTGGGCGTCCCCAGGCGGGCTTTGATCCAGCGTGCGCCGAAGCTCAGTAGAGCTTCTTGGGCAGCTGCATGCTGCGCACGCGCTTGTAGTGGCGCTTGACGGCGGCGGCCTTCTTGCGCTTGCGCTCGGCGGTCGGCTTTTCGTAGAACTCGCGCGCCCGCAGCTCGGTCAGCAGGCCCAGCTTTTCGATGGTGCGCTTGAAGCGGCGCAGGGCCACGTCGAACGGCTCGTTTTCTTTGACGCGAATGGTAGTCATTGAGAGATCGGATCCTTCGGATTCAAGGCAGTCTTGGGGCCGATGTTCGTCCGGCTCGCCCAGGTGTACGGGCTGGGCACAAGATGCCAATTGCTAGCAAAGACCGCGATTATAGACAGGAAATCGCGCACCTGCAAAACGCGCTAGGCCACCGCGGCGTCGCGTGCGGCCGCCATCTGCCGTGCGCAGGCGGCGGCGCTGGCCCAGGCCCACTGGAAGTTGTAACCGCCCAGCCAGCCCGTCACATCGACCACCTCGCCGATGAAGTGCAGCCCGGGCACCCGGGTGCTCTCCAGGCTTTGCGAGCTCAGCTCCCGAGTGTCGACGCCGCCGGCGGTGACCTCGGCCTTGCGATGGCCCTCGGTGCCGGACGGCAGCAGCTCCCAGCGCTGCAGCCGCTGGGCCAGCGTGTCGAGTTCCTTGTCCTTGGCCTCGGCGACCGCGCGCACGGCCAGTTCGGGGGTCGCCGCCAGCCAGGCGTCAGCCAAGCGGGCCGGCAGCAGTTCGGCGAGCTGGTTGCCGAGCTGCTTGCGCGAGCGGGCCTTGGCGGCGCGCAGCGCTTCCGACAGCTCGGCGCGCGGCGACAGGTTGACGCGGATCGGCTGGCCCGGCGCCCAATAGCTGGAAATCTGCAGCACGGCGGGCCCGCTCAAACCGCGGTGCGTGAACAGCAGGTCCTCCACGAAGGCGCCGCGCTGCTTGCCGTGCCCGGTCTCGATGCCCACCTCCACCGAAACGCCGGCCAGCGCCGAGAAGGGCGCCCAGGCGGCGGCGTCGAAGGTCAGGGGGACCAGGGCCGGGCGCGTCTCGACGATGCCATGGCCGAACTGGCGTGCCAGCCGGTAGCCGAAGTCGGTGGCGCCGATCTTGGGAATCGACAGCCCGCCGGTCGCGATCACGACCCGCGGGGCGGCCACGGTGCCCGCCGCGGTATCGACCTCGAAGCCGTGCTCTACCCGGCGCACAGCCGCCACCGCGCATGGTTGCCAGCGCGTCACACGCCCCTGTTCGCACTCGCGCAGCAGCATCGAGACGATGTCGTCGCTCGACTCGTCGCAGAACAGCTGCCCCTTGTGCTTTTCATGGAAGCCGATGCGGTGGCGCTGCACCAGCGCGATGAAGTCCTGCGGGGTGTAGCGCGCCAGGGCCGAGCGGCAGAAGTGGGGGTTGCGCGACAGGAAGTTGCCGGGACCGGCGTCGCGGTTGGTGAAGTTGCAGCGGCCGCCGCCGGAGATGCGGATCTTCTCGGCGACTTTCTCGGCATGGTCGAGCAGCAACACCTTCAAGCCCAGCTGCCCCGCCATCCCGGCGCAGAACAGGCCGGCCGCGCCGGCCCCGATGATGACGACGTCGAACCGGTGCATGGACCGCGATTATCCGGCCCCGCGCCGGTGCCCCGTCATCCCTTCCAGGTGAACGGGAAGAGGAACTGCCTCCAGAAGCCGTTGGGCACGTAGTCGCCCACCACGCCGTACTGGTTCGGCCATTTGCGGTCGGCGGTCACCGCAGTGCCGAACAGGTAGTCGAGGAAGGCGAAGTGCGCCGCGTAGTTCTTGTCGATCGCCTCGTCGTCCTGCGAATGGTGCCAGTGGTGGAAGTTGGGCGTGACGATGACGTAGCGCAACGGCCCCAGGCGCACGCTGACGTTGGCGTGGTTGAACACCGCCTGGAAACCGACGATCACGATGTAGGTGTCGATCACTTCCTTCGAGAAACCGAGCACGAAGATCGGCGCCAGCACCAGCGTGCGCGTCAGCAGCAACTCGAGGATGTGCTGCCGCGAGCCCGCCATCCAGTCCATGCTCTTGACGCTGTGGTGCACCGCGTGCAGGCGCCACAGCAGCGGCACTTCGTGGTACGCCCGGTGCGTCCAGTACTGGACCAGGTCGGCCACGAGAACGATGGCGAACAGTGCGATGGGGAAGGGCAGGTCGCGCACCCAGGCCTGCACGCCGTCCTTGACGGCCCAGCCGAACAGCTTGTGCACCAGCAGGTTGGTCGCCAGCAGCACGAAGCCGACCACCATGTGGTTGACGATGAAGTGGTGGAAATCGGTCTGCCATTCGGGCCGGAACACCGGCTGCTCGCGCCGCAGCGGGAACAGCTTTTCGATGAAGACGAAAATCAGCGTCGAGCCGAGCAGGTCGAGGATGAACCAGTCGAGGCCGATGTAGGGCGTGTTGTCCGGGAAATCGTTGACCGGCACCTTGTGCCCCCCGAGCACCAGCGTCAGCGCGATCAGCGTGAAGGCCGAGAATGACAGCCAGCGCACACGGCCGAAGACGATGTTGAACAACGCGATCGAGCCGGCGATCACCATCGCCCAATACATCACCAGACGCATCGCGTCGACGTCGTACGACTTGCGCAGCTGCGGCGTCGTCAGGTACTCGGGGAAGTGGAAGGCGAGCACGCCGAGCAGGCAGAGTATCGCGAGCGTCAAGGCGATCACGCCGGAGGTCATGCCGGTGCCGCGGCGCAATGTGCCGTGCGATTCGGTGAGCTGGTTGAGTTTGTCTAGCATTCGTGTTCCCTCCAGGGATGCGCCGCGGTGCGCGGCCCCTTGCGCCGCGCGGAATTATCCGGGGCGCCGCGGCAGCTTGGGTGGGTGCTCCCTAGAATGAGGGGCTGCGCGGCGGCGGTGACCGCCGCGCCGTCTCCTGCACACCACCCATGTCCATGCCTGCCAGCGAGCCAACGGCTCGCGACGTGCCGTCCTTGCCTGCTGCGCGCTGGGCGACGCGCACGCACTTCTTCTGCAGCGGTTTCCTGTTCGCGACCTGGGGCGTGCACATCCCCACCGTCAAGGCGCACTACGAGATCGGCGAGGGGGCGCTGGGGCTGGCGCTGCTGGCCGCCGGCATTGGCGCGCTGCTCGGGCTGTCGCGCGCCGGCACGCTGGTCGGCCGCTTCGGCGCCAAGGGCGTCGCACTGGTTTGCGGGGTGGCGTCGGCCGCGATGCTGGGCCTGCTGCTCATCCTGCCCGGTTACGCCGGGCTGCTGGCGGCGCTGGCGGTCTTCGGCGGCGCAAGCAGCATCTTCGACGTCGCGATCAACGCCGAGGCGTCCGAACTGGAGCGCCGGCAGGCACGGCCCATCATGAGCCACTTCCACGCGATGTTCAGCCTCGGCGGCATGGCCGGGGCAGCCATCGGCAGCCTGCTGCTCGGCTGGCAGGTCGACGCGATGAGCCACCTCGTCGGTGTGGCCGTTGCAGGCGCCCTGGCGATCGGCGCCGCCTGCCTGCAGATGCTGCCGCCCGAGCAGGCGGGCGAGGACGCCGGCTTCAGCCTGCCGCGCGGCGCCTTGCTGCTGCTGGGCGTGCTCGCCGCGCTCGGCTTGATTTCCGAGGGCGCGATGTACGACTGGAGCGTGCTGTACCTGCAGAACGAGCTCGGCAGCCCGCAGGACCAAGCGGCGCTGGCCTATGCCAGCTTCTCCGGCGCGATGGCGCTGGCGCGCTTTGCCGGCGACTGGGTGCGTTCGCGCACCAGTCCCGCCACCTTGATGCGCGCGAGTGCCGCACTGTCGGCTGCGGCGATGGCACTGGTGCTGCTGGTCGGGCACCCGGGGGTCGCGCTGGTCGGCTTTGCGTTCGTCGGTGTCGGTCTGGGCAACGTGGTGCCGGTGCTGTTCAGTGCGGCCGCGCATGTGCCGGGCACCAGTCCGGCGCACGGTATTGCAGCCGTCTCGTCGGTCGGGTACCTCGGCTTCATGGCGGGGCCGCCGCTGATCGGGGTGCTCGCGCAGGGCTCGTCGTTGACGGCGGCGCTGTTCGTCGTCGTGCTGTTCACGGCCGTGCTGGCCGGGTTGTCGAGGCGCGCGCTGCCCCGGTAGCGCCGCAGGAAAGCAGAGTCGCTCGTGGCTTGGGATGTCTGGTTGGCATACTTCTTCGCATCGTGGGCGATGGCCCTGTCGCCCGGGTCAGGGGCGGTGCTGTCGATGAGCCATGGGCTGTCGTACGGCGTGCGTCCGACGACGGTCACCATCCTGGGTCTGCAGCTCGGGCTGCTGTTCACGCTGGTGATTGCGGGCGCGGGCCTGGGAGCGCTGCTGCTCGCTTCAGAAACGGCATTCACCCTGGTCAAGGTGGCCGGTGCGTTGTATCTGCTGTGGCTCGGTGTGCAGCAATGGCGCTCGAAAGATGCCGCCGCGGGTGCAGTGCAGGTCGCACCGATGTCGGCCCGGAGGCGCTTCCTGACCGGCACGTTGACCAACGCGACCAATCCGAAAGGCATCGTCTTCATGGTTGCCGTGTTGCCGCAGTTCATCGACCCTGCGCGCCCGTTGCTGCTGCAGTTGTTGATCCTGGGCGTCACCAGCTGCGCGGTCGATCTGGTCGTCATGCACGGCTACGCCTTGCTCGCAGCGCGCATGCAGCAACTGCTGCGCGGCGCCGGCGCAGCGCGGTGGCAGAACCGCATCTTCGGCGGCCTGCTGATGGCGATGGGCGCAGCGCTGTTTTTCGTCAGGCGGCAGCCGCACTGAGCGCCGGTGCCGACAGCGGCAGCGCCTGCAAGCCGCGCAGCACATCGCCGACGATGATGATCGCCGGGCTGCCGATGCCTTCGCGTGCGAGCATGGTCTGCAGTTGCCCGAGCTCGGTGACGACGTGGCGCAGCTGCGGCAGGCTCGCATGCTGCACCACCGCCAACGGCGTTTCGGCCGGCAGGCCCTGCAGCAGCCCCGATTCGATCTGCCCGGCCTGCGCCACCCCCATGTAGACGACCAGCGTGTAGCCCTGTGCGGCCGTGCGCGCGAGTTGCGGCCAGTCCAGCGGTGCCTCGCCGGCCTTCGCGTGGCCGGTGACGAAGATCACGCCGTGCGCATGGTCGCGATGGGTCAACGGCACGCCGAGCCCGGTAACGGCAGCCAGGCCGGACGTGATGCCGTTGATCACGTCGACCTCGACGCCCGCCGCACGCAGATGCTCGGCCTCCTCGCCGCCGCGGCCGAAGACGAAGGGGTCGCCGCCTTTCAGGCGCACGACCCGCTCGCCTTTCAGCGCTTCGGTGGCCATCAGCCGTTCGATGAAGGCCTGCGGGGTGCTCTTGCAGCCGCCGCGCTTGCCGACATGGACGATGCGGGCGCTGCGGCGCGCATAACGCAGCACGCCCTCGCCGACCAGATCGTCGACGAGCAGCACGGTGGCGGCGCGAATGGCCTTGACGGCCTTGATGGTCAGCAGATCCGGGTCGCCGGGGCCGGCACCGACGAGGGCGACGCGGGGGATCGTGGCGGGTTCAGGCAGTGCGTTCATGTGGGGTGGAAGTGGCGGCTGGCAGACGCGCGAGCGCTTGCAAGAGGCATTCCACCTGCTGCAGCAGCGCTGCCGGGGCCGGCTTTTCCCCGCTGGCCACCGCCTGGATGTAGAGGGCGGTGGTTGCCGCATCGCATTCCCGCGGCAGGATCGGCATCTCGGTCAGCACGCCTTCGCGCGCCGCTACGCTGAGTGCCGGTTGCGCAACGCCGTCGAGGAACAGCTCCATCTTCGGCGTGCGCCGCGGGTCGGCCACCGGCTCGCCTTCGGTGCCCCGCATCAGCAGCGCATTGGCCCGAGTGCGCTGCAGGAAGTCCGTCAACGTGCGGCCGTACTCCGGGTGGGTGTAGTTGACGACGCGCAAGGCCGTGCCGGGCGGGCAGGGGTCGAGCAGCTTGGCCACCGTGTGCCCCGGGTTGCGCAGGCCGATGACCCAGCGCGCGTCCAGCAACCGTGCCAGCGGCGGACAGAGGTGTTCGGTGCGGATGAACACCGGCTCGCGCCGGCGCCAGGCGTGCTCGATGCCGGCCGCGTCCTGCGCCACGGGCAACCCCAGGTCGTGGAAGATCTCGGCCGTGGTGACGCGTCCCGGGTCCTTCGCCATGCCGTGCACCAAAACGGGGACGCCCTCCTGGGCCAGCAACTGCGCCAGCAGCGGGGTCAGGTTCGGCAACTTGCGGGCGCCGTTGTACGACGGCAGCACCAGCATGGGGCGTTCGCAGGCGATGGGCAGGCAGCGCTCGGAGGTGGCGGCAAGGAAACCGTCCAGTTCGTCGAGCGACTCGCCCTTGATCCGCATCGCGATGGCGAAGGCGCCGATCTCGAGGTCGGTGACTTCGCCGTCGAGCACCTGTGTCATCAGGTCGTAGGCCTGGTCACGGTCGAGGGCGCGTGCGCCGTCCTTGCCGCGGCCGATCTCCTTGATGTACTTGGCGATGCTCATCGGGACGGGCCCTGCGCAGGACGGGATGCCGGGCAGCGGCGTGACGGGCGGGGCAGCGCGTGGTTCATGTCTCTCCTTGGACCGCTGGGGCCGGTGCTTGTTCGCGGGCAATCCGCAATTCTCACGCCAGCCGTGACGGACCGTTTCCGCTGCGCCCCGCAGCCCCTGCTGACTTCATGCAGCAGCGAGCTGCACCCGCACCAGCCGCTTCAACTCGGGCAGGCACGAGCCGCAGTTGGTGCCGCACTTCAGCTGCTCCTGCAACTGCGCCAGCCGCGCATCGGCGCTGCCACTGCATCGCGCCAGCGTTGTGGTGATCTGGGTTTCGCGCACGTTGAAGCAGGTGCACACCTGCCGGCTTGCGGCTTGCACCGCAACGGGCGGTTTCGCTCCAGGCACGAGCAGCAGGCGCCCATAGGACTGCGCGGGCAGGCTGTCCTGAAGGAGTGTCTTGATCCAGCTCTCGGCCCGGATGTCGCCGGCCAGCACGAAGGCTTCGAGCGTGGCTTCTCGGTTGCCGCTCGGCACCAGCCGCATCGCACGGCGCTGCCCTTTGCGTGCGTCCGCATAACGCAGGGCGTCGGTGCCGGTGAGGCCGAGCACGCCTTCGATGCGGGCAAGCACATCGGGCGACGGCGCTTCGTGCGCGGCCGCGCGGAACAGCACGCCGGTCACGCCGCGCTCGCTCGGTTCGCGGCCGAACGGCACGCACGTCGCGAACGGGAACTGCCGCATCATTGAGCGCAACTGCTCGCGGGCGTGCAAGGCCCGGTCCTGCGGCAGCCAGGCGGCGCCGAGCACGCTCCATGGCAGCTCCGCCTTCAGGATCTTGACCGCTGCGTGCTTCAACTCCGGCTGCTTCGATGTCGGGCAGAACGCGGGCGTCGTCAGCGCATTGACGCCGTAGACGCGCTCGCCGGTGCTGGTGCAGCCGGACAGATACTCCTCGCCCCAGTGCATCGCGATGAAGGCCTGCGCAGACGCGACCTGCTGACTCGCCTGCGCCGGCAGCAGCAATGCGGCGCGGCGCGACGTCACATAGACGAGGTCGCCATCCTTCAGCCCGAGGCGCACCATGTCCTGTGCGTTCATCTCGACCGCGGGTTCGGGCACATGGCCGAACAACCGGCCCAGCGTGCCGGTGCGGCTCATGCCATGCCAATGGTCGCGCAGGCGGCCGGTGGTCAGGCTGAACGGGTAGCGGGCCTCGCGCGGTTCGGCCACCGGTGTGTAGGCGACGTTGGCGAAACGCGCACGGCCGTCGGGCGTCGGAAAGCGCCCATCTTCATAAAGCCGAGCCTTGCCCGCGGTTGCGCCCTGAGGCAGCGGCCATTGTTGCGGCGCACGTTCCAGCATGGCGTAGCTCATGCCGGTGATGTCGAGATCACGCCCGCGCGTGCTCTCGCGGTGTTCGTTCCAGATCTCTTCCGGGGTGGCGTAAGGGAACAGCGTCGCCTGGCCGTTCAGCCGCCCCGGCAGGCGGGATTCGAGCCGCCGCGCGAAGCCGACCACGGCCTGCCAGTCGTGCCGCGCCTGCACCGGCGGCGGGACCGCGGGGCGCACGCGCGAAATGCGGCGTTCGCTGTTGGTAACGGTCCCGTCCTTCTCGCCCCACGTCGTTGCTGGCAGCAGCAGGTCGGCGTAGGCGCAGGTCGCGGTGGTCGAAAAGGCTTCCTGGACCACGACGAACTCGGCGCGCTGCAGGGCACGGCGCACGGTCGGTTGGTCGGGCAGCGACTGCGCCGGGTTGGTGCATGAAATCCACAACGCCTTGATCTCGCCGCGCGCGGCCGCGTCGAACATCTCGATCGCGGTCTTGCCGGGCGTGGCCGGCACGTCAGCCACCCCCCACAGCCGTGCCACTTCGGCGCGGTGCTCGGGGTTGGCCATGTCGCGGTGGGCACTGAGCAGGTTGGCGAGCCCGCCCACCTCGCGCCCGCCCATGGCATTGGGCTGGCCGGTCAGCGAAAAAGGGCCCGCGCCCGGCTTGCCGATCTGGCCGGTGGCAAGGTGCAGGTTCACGAGTGCCGCATTCTTCGCGGTGCCGCTGCTGCTCTGGTTCAGCCCCTGGCAGTACAGCGACAGCGTGGATTTCGAGGACCCGAACCATTGCGCAGCCTGCACCAGGGCCGCCTCGTCGATGCCGCAGATGCGGGCGGCCTCTTTGGGCGTGTAGTCGCGCACGGTGGACTTCAAGGCGTCGAAGCCGGTGGTGTGCGCGGCGATGTAGGCGGGGTCGATGTGTCCGTCCCACATCAGCAGGTGCAGCATGCCGTGGAACAGCGCGACATCGGTACCGGGCAGCAGTGGCAGGTACAGGTCGGCGACGTCGGCCGT
Source organism: Caldimonas mangrovi (assembly GCF_023721835.1). Lineage (GTDB taxonomy): Bacteria > Pseudomonadota > Gammaproteobacteria > Burkholderiales > Burkholderiaceae_C > Caldimonas > Caldimonas mangrovi. The sequence continues at coordinate 187,390 of NZ_JAMKFE010000006.1, forward strand.
CTCGGTGCGGCGCGGGTCGGCCACGATCAGCTTGAGCTTCGGATTGGCGCGCCTGGCGTCCTCGATGCGGCGGAACAGGATGGGATGCGCATAGGCCGTGTTGGACCCGACGATGAAGATCACCTCGGCATGCTCCACGTCGTCGTAGCAGTTCGGCGGCGCATCCGCTCCCAGCGTCTGCTTGTAGCCGGCCACTGCGCTGCTCATGCACAGCCGCGAGTTGGTGTCGACGTTGTTGGTGCCGATCAGGCCCTTCGCGAGTTTGTTGAAGACGTAATAGTCCTCGGTCAGCAACTGACCCGAAATATAAAAACCCACGGCATCAGGGCCATGGCGCTGCACGATGTCCGCGAAGCGGTCAGCCGCTTCGTCGAGCGCCGTGTCCCAGCCGACGGTCTGCGGCGCTGCGCCGCGCTCAGCGCGTCGTTGCGGCTGCAGCAACCGCGCCTGCAGGGAGACGGGTGCCGCTGCTGTGAGATGCAGCGTGCTGCCCTTGGTGCACAGCCGACCGAAGTTCGCCGGGTGGTCCGGATCGCCACGTACACCGGTGATCTGGTCGCCTTTCGATTCGATGATCACGCCGCAACCCACCCCGCAGTAGGAGCAGGTGGACTTCGTTTGCCGAACCAGTGTGGTGGTCATTCCGGCTCCCTGGGCGCTGGGGTTCATGCAGTGGCCTTGTTCCCGTCGAGTGCCAGCGAGTTCAACTCGTTTAGATCCAGGCAGACCTGACCGTCGTCGATCCTGATGCTGAACTTCTGCGTGCAACCCTCGTCGGGTGCCTGAGCGCAGCCGTCGTTCAAGCCGATGGTCCAGTTGTGCAACGGGCAGGCGACACTTTCGCCGAACACGATGCCCTGCGACAGCGGCCCGCCCTTGTGCGGGCAGCGGTCGAGCAGCGCGAAGACCTTGTCCTGGTCGTTGCGAAACACGGCAACGGCACAGCCGTCATGGCGTGCAATGCGGCGAGCGCCGAGCACCGGGATGTCTTCGACCCGGCAGACGGGTTTCCATTGGCTCATCAGGTTCTCCGTGGGGCGACGGTCTGCGGTGCTCCGCCTTACGCCGAAATTGGGTCGAACTGTCGTGCGTCGACGTGTGCCTTGTCGAACTCGAACCACGGATCGGGCTCCCCGTCGAGCGAGAACTGCAGCCGCTCCCACAGCGCCTTGCGGCCTTCGTGGTCTTCGAGGATCTTCCTTTTCACGTAGTCAAGGCCGACCCGGTTGACGTAGTGGACCGTGCGCTCCAGATACCAGCCTTCTTCGCGGTACAACTGCAAAAACGCGCCGCTGTACTCCAGCACTTCGGCGGCGGTCTTCAGCTTGCAGAAGAAGTGCGCCACTTCGGTCTTGATGCCGCCGTTGCCGGCGACATAGATCTCCCACCCGGAGTCGACGCCGATGACGCCGACGTCCTTGATGCCGGCCTCGGCGCAGTTGCGCGGGCAGCCGCTGACCGCCAGCTTGACCTTGTGTGGCGCATACATGCGCCACAGTGCGCGCTCCAGGTCCTTGCCCATTTGCGTGCTGTCCTGCGTGCCGAAGCGACACCATTCGCTGCCGACGCAGGTCTTCACCGTGCGCAGCGCCTTCGCATACGCGTGGCCGGACGGCATGCCGATGTCCTTCCACACATTGACCAGGTCTTCCTTTCTCACGCCCAGCAGGTCGATGCGCTGGCCGCCGGTCACCTTGACGGTGGGGATCCGGTACTTGTCGACCACGTCGGCGATGCGACGCAATTCGTCAGCGGTGGTCTCTCCGCCCCACATGCGCGGCACCACGGAGTAGGTGCCGTCCTTCTGGATGTTGGCGTGCGAGCGTTCGTTGATGAAGCGCGACTGCGGATCGTCCTGCGCCTGCTTCGGCCACGTGCTGATCAAGTAGTAGTTGACGGCCGGGCGGCAGCTCGAGCAGCCGTTCGGCGTGCGCCATTCCAGGAACCGATAGACGCTGTCGATGGTGAGCAGCTTGTGGTCGCGGACGGCGCGGCGCACGTCCTCGTGACTGTGGTCGGTGCAGCCGCACAGGGCCTTCTTCTTGGGCGTGGCGGAATAATCGCCGCCGGCGGTGAACATGATCAACTGCTCGACCAGCCCGGTGCACGAGCCGCACGAGGCACTGGCCTTGGTGTGCTTGCGCACCTCGTCGAGCGTGAACAGGCCCTTGTCCTTGATGGTCTTGCAGATGGTGCCCTTGGTGACGCCGTTGCAGCCGCACACCTCGTCGCTGTCGGCCATCGCGGCCGCCTTGTTGTGTCCTTCGTGCCCGGTGTCGCCGATGTTGGACTCGCCGAACATCAGCTTGTCGCGGATATCCGAGAGCTTGCGGCCTTCGCGCAGCAGCTTGAAGTACCAGGAGCCATCGACGGTGTCGCCATACAGGCAGGCGCCGACCAGTTGATCGTCCTTGATCACCAGCTTCTTGTAGACGCCGCCGTAGGGATCGCTCATCACGATTTCCTCGGTGCCTTCTCCGCCCATGAAGTTGCCGGCCGAGAACAGGTCGATGCCGGTGACCTTCAACTTGGTCGAAACCTGCGAGCCGGTATAGCGGCCGATGCCGAATTCGGCCAGGTGAGTTGCACAGACCTTGCCCTGCTCGAACAAGGGGGCCACGAGGCCATAGGCGACGCCACGGTGCGCCGCGCATTCGCCCACGGAGTACACGCGTGCGTCGGTGACGGTCTGCATGGTGTCGGTGACGACGATGCCCCGGTTGCAGTAGATGCCGATCTTTTCGGCGAGCTCGGTGTTCGGCCTGATGCCGGCGGCCATCACCACCAGGTCGGCCGGCACTTCCGTGCCGTCCTTGAACTGCACGGCCATCACGCGGCCGGCCTTGCCGCCGTCCTTGTCACCGACCAGTGCCTGCGTCTGCGCGCCGATCAGGAACTTCAGGCCGCGCTCCTCGAGCGATTTCTGCAGCAGTTTGCCGGCCACGTCGTCCAGCTGGCGCTCCATCAGCCAGGGGGCGATGTGCACCACGCTGACCTGCATGCCACGCAGCATCAGCCCGTTCGCCGCTTCGAGACCGAGCAGTCCGCCCCCGATCACGACCGCGTGCTTGTAAGTCTTTGCGGCCTCGATCATCGTGTTGGTGTCCTGGATGTCGCGGTACGCGATCACGCCGTCGAGGTCCTTGCCCGGCACCGGCAGCACAAACGGGTTGGAGCCGGTGGCCAGCAGCAGGCGGTCGTACCCGGCCATCGTGCCGTCTTCGGCCTTGACGATGCGGCGCTTGCGGTCGATGTCGACCACCTTCTTGCCCAGATGCAGCGTGATGCCGTGCTGCTCGTACCACTCGAGCGGGTTCAACACGATTTCTTCGAGCGTCTGCTCGCCGGCCAGTACCGGCGACAGCAGGATGCGGTTGTAGTTGGGGTGCGGCTCGGCACCGAAAACGGTGATGTCGTAGAGGTCAGGCGCGATCTTCAGCAGTTCCTCGAGCGTGCGCACACCGGCCATGCCGTTGCCCACCATCACAAGCTTCATCTTTTTCATACGCTGTACTCCGGGACTTGGGCCGCTCGTTCAAAGCAAGGCAGGTGCCAGCTTTGTGCACGCGCGGCACGCCATGCACCAGGTTGGAAAGTTCTTGCACAACGGCCGATTGAGTCGACAATGCCGCGCACACGAACCGTCGACGCGCGGGTGGCGCGAGATCCATGAGCTTTGATGTCGATATCGGCCGCTGCAGCGAGCGTGGACCGCGTGAAGAGAACGAGGATTTCTCCGGCGTGGTGCAGCCTGCGCACCAGGATGCGGCGCACGGCCTGATCGCTGCGGTGGCCGACGGCGTGTCGATGGGCGGGCGCGGCCGCGAGGCGGCGCAAACTGCGGTACTGAGCCTGGTGCGCGACTACTACGCAACACCGGAGACCTGGGACATCACCGTTGCGCTCGATCGCCTGATCAGCGCGCACAACGCATGGCTGGCCGACCACAACCGCAGACGCCAGGGTGCGGGCGCCGAAGGTGCTGCCGCGATGTGCACACTGACAGCCCTGGTGCTGCAGGGGCACAGCTACACCGTCGCGCACGTGGGCGACACGCGAGCCTGGCTGCTGCGCGACGGCGACTGCATCCAGCTCACGCAGGATCATTGCTTCGAGCAGCCCGACATGCGCAGCCGCCTGACGCGTGCGCTGGGCCTCGACGACGGTGTGCGGCTCGACTACGTGCAGGGCGAGCTGCAGCCCGGCGACAGCTTCGTGCTGACCAGTGACGGCGTGCATGGCGTGCTGAAACGACGTCGACTGGCCGCGCTGGCCGCCGAGGGCTCTGCCGACGCCGCGAGTGCCTCGCTGGTGCGCGAGGCGCTGGCCGCAGGGGGACGCGACAACGCGACCGCGGTCGTGATCCGCGTCCGCGGCCTCGCAGCCAGCCGGCTCGAGGACGCGTTGCTGCGCGGCCGCCAATTGCCCGCGCCGATGCGGCTGCGCGTGGGCGACGTGCTCGATGGCTACACCGTCACGGCCCTGGTCGACGACAACGGCGTGCACCGCTTGTACCAGGCGCGCGAGGCGGCCACCGGCGAACTGGTCGCACTCAAGACGCTGCACGAGGCCCGCGCGAGCGACCCCGAGGAGCGCGCCATGCTGGCGCACGAAGCCTGGCTGAGCCAACGCATCACCGAACGCGATTCGCGGGGCTTGGTCCGTGCGCGTGAGGTCGAGCACGCGAGCGCCTTCTATGCCGTGTTCGACTGGCACAGCGGGCACACGCTGGAGCATTGGCTGGGTCACGGCCGGCGCTTCGACATCGGCGACGTGGTCGAGGGCGCGCTCACGGTCTGCAAGGCCTTGGGGCGGTTGCACCGGCAGGGCGTGGTCCACCGCGACGTCAAGCCGGCCAACCTGCACCTGGGCGACGACGGGCAATGGCGCCTGCTGGACCTTGGCGTTGCGCTGTCGGGCCGCGAGCCCGCGACCCAGCGGCAGCTGCATGCCGGCACGCCGAGCTACATGAATCCCGAGCAATGGGGTGGTCCCGGCGATCGGGATCCTCGAGCGGCCGATGCGGGCAGCGACCTCTATGGCCTGGGCGTCACGCTCTACCGCTGGTTGACCGGTCACCTGCCGTACGGGGAGGTCGAACCGTATCAGCTGGCGCGCTTTCGCCGCGACCCGAAAGCACCGTCTCGACTGCGGCCCGACGTGCCGATCTGGCTCGATCACGTGGTCCTGAAGGCGGTGGCGCGTGACGAGGCGCAGCGCTTCGAGACGGCAGAGGAGTTCGCGCTGGCGCTCGAACGCGGTGCATCGCGCCCGCTCGCGGCGCCCGGCAGCACACCGCTGGCCACGCGCGATCCGGCCGCGCTGTGGATGATCGCGTTCGCGATCTCCGCATTGTTCAACCTGCTGCTGGTCGTGTGGCTGCTGTTCCTGCCGCGGTAGGGAACGAGAGCCGGACCAGCGGGGGCGCGTGTGCATCGCTGTCGTCCTCGCTGCCTCACTTCGGGGTTGCGCGCAGTTCGGCGCGTCCGAAATCTTGCGGTGCAGCAGCCGGCGTGGCGCGGGCCCGCCCGCCCTTTTCAGCCCAGGTGCGGGTCCAGCGGATCTGCACGATGCGCAGCATCAGCAGCATCAGCAGGGCCACCAGCGCAAACGAGACGAAGCCCCACAGATAGGTGCCGCTGTACTGCTTGGACAGACCCATCGCGTTGGGGATGAAGCCGCCGCCGAGCGCGCCGACCTCGCCGATCATCGAGCCGGCCACCGCGGTGGCGAGCGGCCAGCGCAACGGCACCAGCTGGAACAATGCTCCGTTGCCGGCACCCAGCGCCGCAAAGCACAGCATGAACAGCAGAGTGGTCACCACCACGGAGGTACCGGCCATGCCACACAACACCAGCGAGGCCGCCACCATCAGCAGCACGGCGGTCAGCGTGTGCACGCCCCCGATGCGATCGGAGATGTAGCCGCCGACGACGCGCACTGCCGACCCCATCAAGGTCGCGAGCATGGTCAGTTGCCCTGCCTCGATCTTGGTGACCTTGAACTGGTCATAGAAATACGTCGGCAGAAAGCTCGACAGCCCGATGAAGCCACCGAAGGTGACGACGTAGATGAGGCTGAAGGCCCAGCCGTCCTTCTCGAACAAGCAGGAAATGTGTTCTCGGAAGGTCTGGTGTTCGCGGTCGGGCGGCTCTTTGGCGCACAGCCACATCACGGCCATCGGCAGCAGCATCGTGAAGGCGGCAAGGCCGTAGACCGTCTGCCAGCCGTAGGCGGTCGCCAGCGGCGGTGCAAATAGCACGGCCAGCACGGTGCCCGAGTTGCCGGCGCCGGCCAGGCCCATCGCGAGACCCTTGTAGCGCGGCGGGAACCAGCCCGAGCCCAGCGACAGCGCAACCCCGAAGCTGGCGCCGGCGATGCCCAGCAGCACGCCCATCGCCAGCACGCCGTCGTAGCTGTCGACGAAGAAGTAGCCGTAGGCGAGCGCGACGACGATCAGGCCCATCTCGACCATCGCCGCGTTCTTGCGCCCGATGTACTGCGCCAGCACGCCGAGCGGGAAGCGCATCAGCGCTCCGGCGAGGATGGGCACTGACACCATGAACCCCTTCTGCGCCGGCGTCAGGTCGAAGCTCTCGCCGATGAAAGGGCCCATCGCTCCGTTGAGCACCCAGATCGCAAAGCAGAAGTCGAAATAGAGGAAGGACGCCAGCAGCGTGGGCCAGTGTCCGGATCTGAGGAAAGTCTTGAAGCCTGCCATGGAGACACGTGTTCGACCCGGGCGATCCGGGGAGGACGCACATGGCTGCGCACGACGTCGTACGCATGACCGGCGGTGCAGGTGGCACGGTCGGGGTGCAGCGTCACACCCGGCGGCTTTCAAAGCAACGTCCATGCCAAAACTTCCGGGCCGCGGGCGCGCGACGTGCTCTATGCTTGCGGCCTCGTGCCTGTCCGCGCCCCGTGATCCAGCCAGAAAGCCCCCTTCCCAGATGATCTCCGTTCTCGTCGCATCGGCCGATATCGCCGGCACATCGAGCCTCGCCGCCGACCTCACGTCGGTCGGCATTCACGTGCTTGGTGCGACCGATCGCCGCAATGTGGTGCGGGACGTCGTCCGGCATGCACCGGATGTGCTCGTCTGGTGGGACGACACCCTCGACGCCGCCGCGCTGCAGGCGCTCCAAGCTCTCGGTTCGACAGCCCCGTTGCCGGTCGTGGCATTCACCGCCGACCCGGACGTCGAGCGCATCGGCCGGGCCATCGAAGCCGGCGTGCACGCGCATGTCGTCAACGGCTATTCAGTGCAACGGTTGCGCTCGGTGCTGCACGTCGCGCAAGCGCGATTCAGGCACGAGCAGCGCTTGCGCAGTTCGCTGGAGGACGTGACCCACCGCTTCGAAGAGCGCAAGCTCGTCGACCGCGCCAAGGGCATCCTGATGCGTGCGACGCAGATGTCCGAGGACGAAGCCTTTCGCCTGCTGCGCAAGGTCTCGATGCGCGACAACCAGCGCGTCGGGCAGGTCTCGCGGCAGGTCATCGACGCGGCCCACTACGCGGAAGCCGTCAATCGCGCCGGGCAGTTGCGCATGCTGTCGCAGCGCATCGTCAAGCTGCAGGCGCTGCTGTGTGCCGGCGCTGAGCCGGCCGGTTCCGCTGCACTGCTGTCGCAATCGGTGGAGCGGGTCGATGCCAACCTGGTCCAGCTGGGGCGATCGCTGTCGAAACCGACCTTCGGTGACCTGCTCGATACCGTGCAGGGCGTGTGGGAGCCCCTGAAGGAAGGCCTGCGTGAGGGCAGCGATATCTCCCGCCTTGGCCGCCTCGACGAACTGGCCGACAACCTGCTGAGCGGTGCCGAGCAGCTGACCACGAGTCTCGAAGGCGCAGGATTGCTCAACACGTTGCACGTGATCAACGTATGCGGCCGCCAGCGCATGCTGTCGCAACGGCTTGCCAAGCAGGCTCTGCTGGGAGGGCTGCTGACCGGGGCCACAGGGCAGGCCGCGCAGGCGAGCGCCGCGGCGACGGTGCAGGAGTTCGAGCGCTCGCTCGCGTACCTGAACCAGGCACCGTTGAGTTCTGCCGACATCCGCCGCTCGCTGGAGCTGGCCGGCGTGGCATGGCAACAATTGCTCGGTGGTCTGCAGCGCGCCGACGAGGCCTCGGGAAGGCTGCTGCTGGCGCGTGCCAGCGAAGAGCTGCTCGATGCCTTCGAGCGTCTGACCGAGCGCTACGAACGCAGCATGCAGATGCTCACTGGCTGACGGGGGACGGTCGAATCGGACAAGCCGGCCGGCCGCGCCGGATGCTCGAAACCCGAACGTCCGCACGCTGTCCCGTCGGCCCCCCTGCTCGCGGGGGCGCTGCGGTGTGCGGTATGCCGCGAATCTGATGGCATCCGTGAAAATCGCCACGCAGGGCGAGTGGCTTGGGTGGACAATGACCTCGTCTTCGCCGTCACTGGCGGAGCCAGCCAAGACACGCACACCGGAGGCACCGAGTGCCCCCGGAAGGCATAGCAACATGGAACAGCCGCAAAACCCTGTCCCGCCAGGGAGCCCCGCGCCCGCAGGCGACGCGGCAGATCGCACGTCGACGATGCCCGGCGCGGCACTCCTCGACGCCTTGCTCGGTGCCTCCGAGCATGCCCCGGTCGGCATTTATGTCAAAGACGCCCAGGGGCGTTATGTTTTCGTCAATCCTGCTGCCGCCCGGCTGCTCGGTCGCGAGGCCGAGCAGGTGCTCGGACGGACCGACGACGAACTGCTTTCGCCCGAATACGCCGCGATCCTGCGCACTGCCGATCAAGCTGCGCTCGCTCAGGGGCGCGCCGTTCGCCGCGACGATCGCATCCCGGACGCGTCGGGCGCTGTGCTGGAGCTCCTGGCGGTGCGCACCCCGGTTCCCGGCGGCTACATCTGCGGCACATGGACCGATCCGTCCGAGCTGCGCCGCACGCAGGCGCAGCTACGGCACGCGCTCGAGCAGCTTGAAATGCAGCAACGGCAGAACGAGGAACTGCGCCAGGAACTGAAAGACCAGTCGGTGCGCGACCCGCTCACGGGCGTCTACAACCGCAATCATTTCGAGGAACAACTGCGGCGCGAGGTCGACTTGTCGATGCGCGAGCACCGGGAATTCGCGCTCGTTTCGGTGCAGGTCGACGACTACGCACAGTTGGTGGCCCGGCACGGCCAGCCGGCCGGCGAGCGTGTGCTGCAGGCGTTGGGCCGGCTGCTGCGGGGCAACACGCGCGCGATGGACGCACCGTGCCGCCTCGGCGAAGACCGCTTCGCGGTGGTGCTGTCGGGCGTCGGCCTGGCGACGGCGCATTCACGCATGGAAAGCGTGCGTCGCCAGTGCGAGGCGCAGATCGTGATGCTCGAGGGCGAAGAACTGCGCTTCACGGTGTCGATGGGTGTCGCCAGCTTTCCGCATACCACTCAGGAGCGTCAGGTCCTGCTCGATGCCGCCGAAGCCGCGCTGTTGGAGGCCCGTCGCCGCGGCAGCAACTGCGTGATGCCGGCAGCGATCGCCTTCGGTCAGGCCGCCGCCAATCCCTTGTAGAGCATGTAGGCGGCCAGCAGGTAGAGCATGCCGGCAAAGGCACGCTTGAGCTGCCTCACGTTCATGGCATGAGCCGCCTTCGCGCCGAGAGGGGCAAACAGCACGCTGGCCGCCGCAATGACGCCGAGTGCCGGCAGGTAGAGGTAGCCAAGCGCGCCCGGCAGCACCTGCGGCAGCGACCAGCCTCCGACGAGATAGCCGACCGTGTTTGCCAAGGCGATCGGAAACCCGAGTGCGGCGCTCGTTGCGACGGCGTTGTGCATGGACACGTTGCACCAGGTCATGAACGGCACCGAGACGAATCCGCCGCCGGCGCCGACCAGTCCCGAGACAAATCCGATGCCGCTGCCGGCGGCCGTCTGGCCCAGGGGGCCCGGGATCTGTCGAGACGGCGCCGGTTTCTTGTCGAGCAGCATCTGTGTCGCCGAGAAGCCGACGAACAGCGCGAACACGAGTGCCAGCCAGGCCCCCTTCAGCAATGCGAACACACCGGCGCCGGCGATCAGCCCGCCGATCACGATGCCCGGGGCCAGCCCGCGCACCAAGCCCCACTTCACGGCACCTCGCTTGTGGTGGGCGCGCACGCTGGAAATCGACGTGAACAGGATCGTCGCCATCGAGGTGGCGATGGCCATCTTCACTGCCAGCCCGTCAGGCACGCCGCGGTGCGACAGGATCAGCGTCAAGAACGGCACCATCAACATGCCGCCGCCGATGCCCAGCAAGCCGGCCAGAAAGCCGGTGCACGAACCGAGCAACAGCAGCTCGGCAAAGAACAACCATTCGAGATTCAAGCAGACTCCAACAACCGCAGAACTTCCCGCCATTCGTCGGGGGCGACGGGCGTGATCGACAGACGGTTGCCGGGCCGCAACACCACCATGCTTGCCAAGCCAGGTGCTTCGCGCATTTCCTTCAAACTGAGCAATCGCGTCTTGCGTACCAGCTTGACATCCACATGCAACCAACGCGGAGATTCTCGCGTCGACTTCGCGTCGAAATACGTGCTGTCCGGGTTGAACTGAGTTGCGTCAGGGTACGCAGTGGACGCCACTTCGGCGATCCCTGCGATGCCCGGCTCGGGGCAGGAGGAGTGGTAGAACAGGACCCCGTCGCCGATGCGCATCGCGTCGCGCATGAAGTTGCGTGCCTGGTAGTTGCGCACGCCGGTCCACGGCACGGTGTGCCCGGGGGCATGCGAGAGGTCGTCGATCGAGCACTCGTCGGGCTCGCTCTTCATCAACCAGTACTGGGGGGAGGGCATGCGCAAGATAAGGGTGTCCGCCACGAGCCGAGAGCCGCATTCCTGAACCCAGGGGATTCAGGTGGGCGAGGTCAGTCAAGCTTCGGGTTCATCTGACGCGAGACGATCGCACCAGCAAGACAATGTTCCAAGCCCTTGCTCACAGGAGCATCGGTTCAAGGAAATATAAAACTCCCGCGAACGCGACGGACAAAATCATTCTACGCCCGTGCTTGCCGCTTCACAGCAGTTGCCCGTCTTGCCCTAGGGCTTCGTCGATACGATGGATCAGGGTGGCGAGATCTGTGCTTGCCGCGCCTTCCTCGGCATGGTCCGCGCGTGCTTGCGCAGCGCGCGGCGCCGCCGGCCGTTCGGCGAGTTCGTAAGCGATGTTCAGCGCTGCGAGCACCGCAATGCGTTCGCGCGCCTTCACTTTGCCGGCATCGCGGATCGAGCACATTTCACGATCGACGTGGTTCACCGCTTCGAGCAGCGCAGCTTCGCCACCCTCGGTGCAGCCGAGGATGTAGCTCTGGCCCATGATGGTCACTTCGATCTGCTTCATCCTGCGTCCTTCTGACCGCCATCCGGCGCGCTGATGGTTTCGGGCAGTCGTTCGAGCAGTGCGTCGATGCGCGCGCGCGCGGCACTCAATCGCGAACGCAGGCTGTCGCGCTCGGCCGTCATGCCGGCCAGTTGCTGCTCGAGCAGGGCGTTGGTGCGTTGCAGTTCTTCGTAGCGCACCAGCAGGCGTTCCACGCGTTCCGCGAGTTCGTCGATCTGTGACATGGGGAAGGCCTTCCTCTGCGGGCATTGTAGAACGCGCTTTTACAATTCCGCCGTTGGTGCTCGCCCTCATGCCGTGAAGTCGTGCAGGCGAGGAAACGGGAAGCAGGGAGAGCGCATGCTCCAACCTGCGCTGCCCCCGCAACGGTAAGCGGAAGGGACGATGCTCCCGACCCGTGCCATCGGCCACTGGAACGCAGGCATCCGGGAAGGCGGCATCGGGTTTCGCCAGCCCGGAGACCGGCCAACACGTGGGCGTGACGCAGTTCGCACCCGTTCTGGCCGAGCAGCTGCGGGGACGCTGATGCCGGCGCCTGCACCGGAGAGCGCATGACAGCGCAAATGCACCTGATCCTCGGAGCCGAGCGCTCCGGCAAGAGCCGCCATGCCGAACGCCTGGCGCGCGAGATCCAGCAACGACGAGGCGCCCAGGTGGTCTACCTCGCCACCGCATGGCGCGGCGATGCCGAGATGAGCGAACGTATCGAGCGCCATCGGCGCGAGCGCCCGCCGGCGTGGCAGACGATCGAGCCGCCGTTGCGAGCGGACGCGCTGGCCGCTGCCGTGCGTGAGCACGCACGGCCCGGGGCCTGTGTCCTGATCGATTGCCTGACCCTGTGGATCACGCAGATGCTTTGTCCGCCGCCGGGCTGCACCGAGCAGGACGCGCAGGTTGCCAGCGACGCACTCCTGGAGGCGCTGCGCCAGGCGGACGCGCCGGTGCTGCTCGTCTCCAACGAGATCGGGTGGGGCGTGACACCGCTCGGGCGCGAGACACGCGGAGTCGTCGATGCGCTCGGTCGGCTGCATCAACGTGTGGCGGCACAGGCCGAGCGGGTGACTTTGATGGTGGCGGGTCTGCCGATGGCCGTGAAGCCCGCTTCGGGAAGCCAATCATGAACCCGACGTGGACGGCTCCTTCTGTCGAACCGGCGCACGATGTCGTGCGTGCCGCCCGGCTGCAGCACCGGCTCGACCGCAAGACCAAGCCGCTCGGCGCGCTGGGACGCCTGGAGGCGCTGGCACTGCAGATCGGGCTGATCCAGCGCAGCGAAGCGCCGCAGTTGCAGGCGCCGCAACTGGTCGTGTTCGCCGGCGATCATGGCATCGCAGCGCGTGGCGTGTCGGCCTTCCCCAGCGACGTGACGTGGCAGATGGTCGAAAACTTTCTGACTGGCGGTGCGGCGGTCAGCGTGCTGGCGAGGCAGCACGGCATCGCACTCACCGTGGTCGACGCCGGCGTGCGGCACGACTTCGAGCCGCGGGAGGCCCTGAGGCTGTGCAAGATCTCGCACGGCACGCAGGATGCAAGCCAGGCGCCGGCGATGTCGCGAGACCAATGCCATGCAGCGCTGACCGCGGGCGTCGAAGTCGCCCGATCACTGCCGGGCAACGTGCTCCTAGTGGGCGAGATGGGTATCGGCAACACGTCCAGCGCGTCGATGCTGCTGTCGCGGCTTGCCGGCGTGCCGCTGGAGCAGTGCACCGGCCGCGGTACCGGCCTCGACGACGCTGGCTTGGCGCACAAGCTCGCGGTGCTGCAGCAGGCGATGCGCCTGCACGACGAAGCGAGCGATCCACTGGATGCGCTCGCGGCCTTCGGCGGCTTCGAAATCGCGATGATGGTGGGCGCGGTCTTGCAGGCAGCGCACGAGCATCGGGTCGTGCTGGTCGACGGCTTCATTACCGGTGCGGCCGTACTGGTCGCGCATGCCCTGGCGCCGGCCGTGCTCGACTATTGTGTGTTCTCTCATCGCTCCGGCGAGGCCGGACACACCCGGTTGCTCGAGCACCTCGAAGTCGAGCCGCTCGTGGACCTGCGCATGCGTCTCGGTGAGGGCTCAGGAGCGGCTCTCGTGTGGCCACTGGTGGCCTCGAGCGTGCTGCTGCTCGCCGAAATGGCGAGCTTTGAATCTGCCGGCGTGTCGGACCGAACGGCGACTTCCCTTTCTGCGGGGCAGGCGCCCAGCGCCCAGCGTGCAGCATGAGCGCGCTCAGTCACGAACTCAGGCTGGTCGCGATCGCGTGGCAGTTCCTGACGCGGGTGCCGCTGCCCGCCGCGGTGGTGCGTCGTGTCGGCTATCGCGATGCCTGGCTGCAGGCCAGCGCACGGCACTTTCCGCTCGTCGGGGCAATGGTCGGCACAGGGGCTGCTGCGGTGTTGCTCGTGGCATCACTTGTTTTTCCGGCCGCCATCGCTGCCGGGCTGTGCCTTGCAGCGACCCTGCTACTGACCGGCGGCTTCCACGAGGACGGCTGGGCGGATGTCTGCGACGGGCTGGGCGGTTCCCCGGACCGGGAGCGCGCGCTGCAGATCATGAAAGACTCGCGCATTGGGGCTTATGGGGCGATCGGGCTGGTGCTGATGCTCGGCCTGAAATGGTCGGCGTTGGCTTCGATGCCCGCCTGGGTCGGGGCCGCTGCGCTGCTGCTCGGGCACACCGCGTCGCGCGCTGCGGCGGTAGGACTGATCTGGCGCTTGCGCTACGCGGGCGACGCCGAGCACGCCAAGGCCAAGCCGCTTGCGCAGCACCTTTCTGGCGGCGGCTGGCTGGTGGCGCTCGCGTGGGCCGCCGCCGCAGGGCTGGCATCAGCCTTCGTGCTGCCTCTGTCGGCATTGGCACTCGCGGTCGCGGCGGGGGGCGCGACGACCGGGTGGTGCGCCCGCTGGTTCAACCGCCGGCTCGGCGGCTACACCGGGGACTGCCTGGGCGCCACCCAGCAACTGTGCGAGTTGACCATGTACCTCGGCATCGTGGCGGGCTGTCAATGGACTTGGTGATCTGGCGTCACCCGCGTCCGGCAGGCATCGCAGGCCGCTGCATAGGCCGCACCGACGTATCCGTCGACCGCCGCAAGGCCAAGCGCCTGGCGCATGCGGTGCGGCGGGAAGCACGACGACAGCGCTGGCCACGTGAAGTGTGGACCTCGACACTGTGCCGCTGCACGGCCGTCGGCGAGATGCTCGCGGCTTGGGGGTGGCGCCACCACCGCGACGCCCGCCTGAACGAACTCGACTTCGGCGCCTGGGATGGCGCAGTCTGGGACGATATCGGCGCCGCTGCCGTGCAGGCCTGGTGCGAAGACTTCACGGCTCATGCGCCCGGCGGAGGCGAGAGCCTCACGGCGTTGTCGTCTCGCTGCCAGGCGTTTCTCGAGGCGCAAGGTCCATTGAGCGCACCGCTGCTGATCGTTGGACATGCCGGATGGATGCAGGCTGCCCGGCTCCTTTGCGAACACGGGGAACCGCCACACGACGCTGCGCAGTGGCCGGTGCCGCCCCGCTATGGCGAGTCGTGGCGGCTCAGGCCGGGGGCGGCGTCTTTGGCTTGAAGTCGCAGTAGCGCGCCACCTGACACTTCCAGCACAGCGGTTTGCGCGCGACGCACACGTAGCGCCCGTGCAAGATCAACCAGTGATGCGCATCGACGAGGTAGTCGGCCGGCACGCGCCGCAGCAGCGCCAGTTCCACCTGCAGCGGGTTCTTGCCAGGCGCGAGGCCGGTACGGTTGCCGACGCGGAAGATGTGCGTGTCCACTGCCATCGTCGGCTCGCCGAAGGCGACGTTGAGCACGACGTTGGCCGTTTTCCGGCCGACACCGGGCAGCGCTTCGAGTTCTTCGCGCGTGCGCGGTACCTCGCCGCCATGCCGCTCGACGAGGATGCGGCAGGTCTCCATCAAGTGCTTGGCCTTGCTGCGGTACAACCCGATCGTCTTGATGTACTCGCACAACCGGTCGTGCCCCAGTTCGAGCAGCTTGCGGGGGGAGTTCGCGACTGGAAAGAGCTTGCGCGTGGCCTTGTTGACGCCCACGTCGGTGGCCTGGGCCGACAGCAGCACGGCCGTCAGCAACTCGAACACGCTGGTGTACTCGAGCTCGGTGTTGGGCTGCGGGTTCGCCGCCTTCAGGGTGGCGAAGAATGGTTCGATGTCTTGCGCGCGCATGGGCGCGCAGTGTAGCGGTCAGCCGGGTTTGCGGCTGCGCTCGCGTGCACGCGCCATCGCTGCCTCGATCACGGTGCGCTTGCGGTCGAGCTGTTCCGGGTCGGTCAGCTTCGATTCGACGGCCAGATTCTCCAGCTTGCGTTGCGCCTTGGCGGCCAGCCGTTCGTCGTTTTCCTGCTTGTCGCGCTCGACGCGCAGGCGGTGCCAGGCGTAGCGCTGGCGTGCCTCGTCGGCTTCGGGCCGGCTCCAGGCCTGCCAGCCGCTGCGGCCCGGGGTTGCGTCCACCAGCGAGATGCAGTCGACCGGGCACACCGGGATGCACAGCTCGCAGCCGGTGCACAGCGGGTCGATCACCGTGTGCATCTGCTTGTTGGCGCCGACGATCGCATCGACCGGACAGGCCTTGATGCACAAAGTACAGCCGATGCACCAGTCCTCGTCGATCACGGCCAGTTGGCGCGCCCCTTCGCGGCCGCAGGCCGGATCGAGCGGCAGTGCAGGGCGGCCGGTCAGCCCGGCAAGCCGCACCACGCCCTCGGCTCCGCCGGGCGGGCAGCGGTTGATCTCCGACTCGCCGCGTGCAATCGCCTCGGCATAGCTGCGGCAGTCCGGGTAGCCACAGCGCGTGCACTGCGTTTGGGGCAGCAGCGCGTCGATCGCATCGGCACAGGGAACGGGACGGGACATCTTTCGAGTGTCGGAAAACGACAAAGGCGCCGCAAGGGCGCCAATGTACCGCGGCGGGCGGCTCACTTCTCGTGGCGGGCGATGAAGTCGCGTACGACCGGGTAGACCTTCTCGCGCCAGCGACGCCCCGAGAAGATGCCGTAGTGGCCCGCACCTTCGACCATGTAGTGCGGCTGCTCCTTCTTTGGGATGCCGGTGCACAGGTCGTGGGCCACCCGCGTCTGGCCGGCGCCGGAGATGTCGTCGAGCTCGCCTTCCACCGTCAGCAGTGCGGTGGTCTTGATGTCCTGCGGGCGCACCAGCTCGCCGCGCACGCGCCAGGTGCCGTTGACGAGTGCGAAATCCTGAAACACGGTCTTGATGGTGTCGAGGTAGTACTCGGCCGGCATGTCGAGCACGGCGTTGTACTCGTCGTAGAACTTGCGGTGCGAATCGGCGCTGTCGTCATCGCCGCGCACCAGGTCCAGGAAGTAGTCGTAGTGCGAACTGAGATGGCGGTCCGGGTTCATCGCGACGAAGCCCGTATGCTGCAGGAAGCCCGGGTAGACGCGCCGGCCGGCGCCGGGGTAGTTCGGCGGCACGCGGTAGATCACGTTGTTCTCGAACCACTCGTAGCTCTTGTTCATCGCCAGGTTGTTGACGGCGGTCGGGCTCTTGCGGGCATCGATGGGGCCGCCCATCATCGTCATGGTGCGCGGCGTTGCCTCGCCGCGGCTGGCCATCAGCGAGATCGCGGCGAACACCGGCACGGTGGGTTGGCACACCGATATCACATGGACATGCGGGCCGATGTGACGGATGAACTCCTCGACGTAACCGACGTAGTCGTCCAGGTGGAACGGGCCGGCGTCAAGCGGCACCATGCGGGCGTCCACCCAGTCGGTGATGTAGACCTTGTGGTCACGCAACAGCATGCGCACCGTATCGCGCAGCAGCGTCGCATGGTGTCCGGACAGGGGCGCCACCACCAGCACGGTCGGCTGCGCCTTCATCTTCGGCAGCAGTTTCGCTTCGTCAGTGAAGCGCTTGAAGCGCAGCAATCGGCAGAACGGCTTGCTGACGGCCACTTGCTCCTGCACGGCGACATCGACGCCGTTCACCTGCACCGACGTGATGTCGAAGGCGGGCTTCTCGTACTCCTTCGACAGCCGGTGCATCAGGTCGAAGCCCGCCGCGACGCGGTCAGCGCCGATCGTATGCGTGAAGGGCGACATCGGGTGGCTGTAGAGCTTGGCCGAGGCACTCGCGAACTCGGCAAAGGGGCTCAGCAGAGCACGCTGGGTTTCGTACAGTTGGTACAGCATCGATCGTTCCCTTTCAGATCGGCGGCTCGACGGGTCCGACAGTCGTTGCAAGTTGCATGCGCGACCCGGTCCCGTTGCTGCGATGCACCATTCTACGGAGGGTGACCGCTTGTTTGCTTGCTGCGAACCGCGGAGTAACCCCGAGAACCCGGACATTTATCTGCAGATGCGCCGCAGTTCAGGAATGAAAAAAGGGGCCTGCGCCCCTTTTTTTCGTGAAATCTTCCGCAGCCTGCTCACGAAACCTTGGCCACTGCGTCGACCACGTAGTCGATGTTCTTGCTGTTCAGTGCCGCCACGCAAATGCGGCCGGAGTCGACACCGTAGACGCCGAACTCGCTGCGCAGCCGCTGCATCTGCTCCTTGGTGAGGCCCGAGTAGCTGAACATGCCTTTCTGCTGGGTGATGAAGCTCATGTCCTGCCGGATGCCCGCCGCCTGGAGTTTCTCGACCAGCGTGGTGCGCATCTGCTTGATGCGCACGCGCATCTCGGCCAGTTCCTGCTCCCACTGCTTGCGCAATTCGGGGGTCGTCAGCACGGTGGCGACCACCTGCGCGCCGTGGATCGGCGGGTTGGAGTAGTTGGTGCGGATCACGCGCTTGAGCTGGCTCAGGACCCGCTCGGCCTCTTCCTTGCTCGCGGCCACCACGCTGAGGGCGCCGACGCGCTCGCCATACAGCGAGAAGCTTTTCGAGAACGAGGTCGACACGAAGATGTCGAGTCCGGCGTCCATGAACAGGCCGATCACTGCGCCGTCTTCGGCAATGCCTTCGCCGAAGCCCTGGTACGCCATGTCGAGGAAGGGCACCAGGTTGCGCGTCTTGACCGTCTCGATGACCTGTTTCCATTGCTCGAGCGTCAGGTCGTAACCAGTCGGGTTGTGGCAGCAGGCGTGCAGCACGACGATGGTGCGGGCGGACGCTGCCTCGAGCGCTGCCAGCATGCCTTCGAAGTCGATCCCGCGCTTGGCCGCGTCATAGTACGGATACGTCGCGACGGGAAAACCAGCCGCCTCGAACAACGCACGGTGGTTCTCCCAGCTCGGATCGCTGATCAGCACTTTCGCGTTCGGATCGACCTTCTTCAGGAAGTCGGCACCGACCTTCAGCCCACCGGTGCCGCCCAGCCCTTGCACAGTGGCGATGCGGCCGGCCTTGACAGCCCCGCTGTCGGCCCCAAATACAAGTCCCTGCACGGCCTTGTCGTACGCCGCGATGCCGTCGATCGGCAGATAGCCACGGGCTTTCGGCGCCTCGAGCATCTGCTTCTCGGCGGCAGCGACGCATTTCAGCAAAGGCAGTTTGCCGTTGTCGTCGTAGTACACGCCGACGCCCAGGTTCACCTTGTTCGGGTTCGGGTCGGCGTTGAATTGTTCGTTGAGACCCAGGATCGGGTCGCGCGGGGCCATTTCGACAGCGGCGAAGAGCGAGGCCATGTGGAGTCAGTCCTTGTCAGTGGAGTGGCACGGGTAGTTGGGCTAATCTAGTCGGCTTCCCCCGCCGCCCGGAGGCAAGGGATAACCCGCATTTTAGGCTGTTGCCTCTATCCTCATGTCGGAAGTTCTCACCGAAGTCACCGCGCTCGACGAAAACCGCTTCGTCCGCTTCCCCGATTCGCCTTTCCAGCTGTACCAGCCGTATCTGCCGGCCGGTGACCAGCCCACGGCCATCGATCAGCTGGTCGAGGGTGTGCAAGACGGGCTGAGCTTCCAGACGCTGCTGGGGGTGACCGGCTCGGGCAAGACCTTCACAATGGCCAATGTCATTGCCCGGCTCGGCCGGCCGGCCATCGTGTTCGCGCCGAACAAGACGCTGGCAGCGCAGCTGTACAGCGAGTTCCGCGAGTTCTTTCCGCGCAACGCCGTCGAGTACTTTGTCAGCTACTACGACTACTACCAGCCCGAAGCCTACGTGCCGCAGCGCGATCTGTTCATCGAGAAGGACAGCTCGATCAACGAGCACATCGAGCAGATGCGGCTGTCCGCGACCAAGAGTTTGCTGGAGCGGCGCGACGTCGTCATCGTCGCCACGGTGAGCGCGATCTACGGCATCGGCAAGCCCGAGGACTACACCCAGATGCGCCTGATTGCGCGCGTGGGCGACAAGGTGGGCCAGCGCGATCTGATCGCGCAGCTGATCCGCATGCAGTACACGCGCAACGAGATCGATTTCGGCCGCGGCACCTTCCGTGTGCGCGGCGACACGATTGACGTGTTCCCCGCCGAACACTCCGAACTCGCGCTGCGCATCGAGCTGTTCGACGACGAGATCGAGTCGCTGGCGCTGCTCGATCCGCTGACAGGTCGCATTCGCCAGAAGGTGCCGCGGTTCGTGGTCTATCCGTCCAGCCACTATGTGACGCCGCGCGAGCAGGTGCTGCGCGCGATCGACGGCATCAAGGAAGAGTTGCGCACACGGCTCGACGAACTGGTCAAGGCCGGCAAGCTGGTCGAGGCGCAGCGACTCGAGCAGCGCAGTCGCTTCGATCTGGAGATGCTTCAGGAGGTCGGCCACTGCAAGGGCATCGAGAACTACACCCGACACCTGTCCGGCGCTGCGCCAGGCGAGCCGCCGCCGACATTGGTCGACTACCTGCCGCCCGATGCGCTGATGTTCCTCGACGAAAGCCACGTGCTGATCGGCCAGCTCGGCGGCATGTACAACGGTGACCGTGCGCGCAAGACGACGCTGGTCGAGTACGGCTTTCGACTCCCGAGCGCACTGGACAACCGTCCACTGAAGTTTGAGGAGTTTGAGCGCAAGATGCGTCAGGTGGTCTATGTCTCGGCCACGCCCGCCGACTACGAGAAGCGCACCACCGGCCAGGTCGTCGAGCAGGTGGTACGGCCCACGGGCCTCGTCGACCCGACCGTCGAGGTGCGGCCGGCGACACACCAGGTCGACGACGTGCTGCAGGAGATCCGCGAGCGCCTCGAGGTCAATGAACGCGTGCTGATCACGACGTTGACCAAGCGCATGGCCGAGCAGCTGACCGACTACCTGGCCGACAACGGGGTCAAGGTGCGCTACCTGCACTCCGACATCGACACCGTCGAGCGGGTGGAGATCCTGCGCGACTTGCGCCTCGGCACGTTCGACGTGCTGGTCGGGATCAACCTGCTGCGCGAGGGACTGGACATTCCCGAAGTCTCGCTGGTGGCGATCCTCGATGCCGACAAGGAAGGCTTCCTGCGTTCAGAGCGTTCGTTGATCCAGACGATCGGCCGCGCGGCGCGCAATGTCAACGGGAAGGCCATCCTTTACGCCGACAAGATCACCGACTCGATGCGCCGCGCGATTGACGAGACCGAGCGCCGCCGTGCCAAGCAGCTCGTGCACAACGCAGCGCAGGGCATCACGCCGCGCAGCGTCAAGAAGCAGGTCAAGGAGCTCATCGACGGCGTGTTCTCGGGGCAGGAATCGCGCGCCGGCCTCAAGGCGGCCGAGGAGGCCGCCAAGGTCGAAGCGATGTCCGAGAAGGACCTGGGCAAGCGTATCAAGCAGCTCGAGAAGCAGATGCTCGAGCATGCACGCAACCTCGAGTTCGAGAAGGCCGCCCGCGTGCGCGATCAACTGGCATTGCTGAAGGAGCAGGCCTTCGGCGCCGGCGGCTCCGACAACGTCGTGCCGCTGCGGTAATGTGCGACCGTCAGCCTGTCTCGGCGGTCTGGCCGAGCAGCGATTCGGTCAACGGGCGCACCTGATAGTGGATCACCGCCGCTGCTGCGCCCACCGCCTGGGCCAGCCGCCCGAAGCGCGCCACCTTCACGACGGGTGGCCTCAGGCCGGCCGCTTCGCCATAGCGGGCCAGTTCCGTCCGGGCTGGCGCGAGCAGCGATTCGCCGAACTCGCAACTGGGGCCGCCGAGCACGATGGTCGCCGGGTCGAAGGCTGCCCACAGGTTCTGCATCAACTGGCCGACGTAGGCGCCGGCGCGGTCGAAGGCAGCCTTCAAGGCCGCATCCTGCGCCACGCGCATTGGATCGAACGCCGCGGCCGGCAGGCTGCGCAGCAAGGCTTGCGAATCCTGCGCGTGGCGCGCCTTGCCCGGACCGAGCACGCTTTCGACAATGGCGCCGAGTCCGACAAAGGCTTCGGTGCAGCCGTTGCGGCCGCAACTGCAGCGCGGCCCGCGTGCATCAAGTATGGTGTGACCGATCTCACCGGCGAAGCCGCCGAAGCCGGTCAGCAGGCGATCGTTGACGACGATGCCCGCGCCGACGCCTGTACCCAGTACCAGGAAGACCAGCGGTTCATCCACCGGCCGGTCGACGAACTCAAACTCGCCGAGTGCACCGACGTCTGCATCGTTCTGCACGTACACCGGCAGGCTGCCGGCCGGGCCGTCGGCGAGCGCCGTACGCAACAGGTCGCGCAACGGCAGTTCCTTCCAGCCGATATTGGGCGCAAAGCGCAATACGCCGGTGCGGTCGTCCACCGCACCCGGCACGCCGACGCCGATGCCGATCGTCGTGCGTTTGCGCAATTCCGGCTCGCGCAGCAACGCTTCGATCAGGCCGGCGACTTGGCGGCAGGCCGAAGCGGGGTCGGCCGAATCGATCGGCGTGCTGTTTTCCATCAACACCATGCCGACCAGGTTGGTGGCGACGGCCGTGGCGGCTCCAAGCCCGATGTCGACACCGATGAAGGCCAGGCGGTGCTCGTCAAGTGTCAGCGGTGTGGGGGGGCGTCCGCTGCCGCGCGCGATCGTGGGATCGAGATCCAGTTCGACCAGCCAGCCCTCGTCGATGAGCTCCTGCGAAAGCAGGCTGACGGTGGATTTCGTCAAACCGGTCGAATGGGCCAGATCGGCCCTTGAACTGCCTGGCGCCTGCCGCACCTGACGCACCAGAGCCATGCGGTTCAGTCGCTTCAGTAACCTGTGGTCGCCGGTGATGGACATGGTTGCGCCGCTGTCGAAAGCGCCGAATTATGCCGACGCTGCGCCGGCGAGCACATGGTCACGGCCCTAGACTGGCGGTCATGATGTTGTCGAAGCAGTCCTCCGTTGCCTCCGTTCTTTTCGTCTGCATGGGGAATATTTGCCGATCCCCGACCGCCGAAGGTGTGTTCCGGCGTCTCGTCGAGCAGGCCGGCCTGCAGAATCAAGTGCTGATCGACTCCGCCGGTACGCACGGTTATCACACCGGTGAGCCGCCCGACCATCGAGCCCAGCGCCATGCCGCCAAGCGCGGCTACGACCTCTGCCGGCTGCGCGCTCGTCAGGTCTCGGCCGCGGACTTCGAGCGTTTCGACCTGCTGCTCGTGATGGACTGGGTCAACCTGTCCGCGTTGGACGCCGAATGCCCGCCCGAGCATCGGCACAAGTTGCGGCGACTGATGGAGTTTGCGACCCGGCATGACAACGACGTCGTGCCAGACCCGTACTACGGGGCTCCGCAAGGGTTCGAGACAGTGCTCGACTACCTGGAGGATGCGTGTGCCGGCTTGCTGGCCCACCTGATGGAACGCGGCGTGCTGGTCTCAGGAACTTCCTGAGCAAAACTTGACCAAAAGAGTAGGCTTCAGGTAAAATTCGAGTAAATCAGTCGGAAACAACCGAGGGTTTACCCGGGCCACAAGCTGTTTTGGGTTCAACACTTCAGCGCGCAGCTGAAAGCTTTAAGGAGCTTGCCATGCGTCTCACCACCAAGGGCCGTTTCGCCGTCACCGCCATGATCGATCTCGCGCTGCGCGAGCATCAGGGCCCGGTGGCGCTGGCCGCCATCAGCCAGCGGCAGCAGATCTCCCTTTCCTATCTCGAACAGCTGTTCGGCAAGTTGCGTCGTCATGAGTTGGTGGAGAGCACCCGTGGTCCCGGCGGCGGCTACTCGCTCGGCCGCAAGGCGGAGGAAATCACCGTAGCAGACATCATTGTGGCGGTCGACGAGCCGATCGACGCGACCGGTTGCGGCGGCAAGGAAAACTGCATGAGCGACCAGGGCCGCTGCATGACGCACGACCTCTGGGCCAGCCTGAACGCAAAAATGATCGAGTATCTCGACTCGATCACGCTGAAGAAGCTGGTGGAGGACCAACTTGCCCGTGGCATTTCTATCGAGGAGCAGCCAGTCAAGCGGGCCATCTCGAGCCAGCCGGTGGTCAAGCCGATCAAGGTCAACGCACCCAATTCGGTGTTCGCGCTGGGCAACGCGTTCTCGAAATAAGGCCCGAGTGCGGGCCGCTGCGCGTCTTTTACCGTTTTTTTGCCAGCCGGGGCCTGCAAGGCTCCTGACGCAAGCATCATGGACATGACTCCCCACTTCCCGATCTACATGGATTACGGCGCCACCACGCCGGTCGACCCGCGCGTGGTCGATGCCATGATTCCCTGGCTGCGAGAACACTTCGGCAATCCTGCCTCGCGTAGCCATGCGTGGGGGTGGGAGGCGGAAGCCGCTGTCGAGAAGGCGCGCGAGCAGGTGGCGCAATTGATTGGCGCGGATCCGCGCGAGATCGTCTGGACGTCCGGCGCGACCGAGTCGAACAACTTGGCATTGAAGGGCGCAGCGCATTTCTACAAGAGCAAGGGCAAGCATCTCGTCACGGTCAAGACCGAGCACAAGGCCGTGCTCGACACCTGCCGCGAACTGGAGCGTCAGGGTTTCGAGGTGACCTATCTCGATGTCCAGGAAGACGGCCTGCTCGATCTGGAGCGTTTCAAGGCCGCGTTGCGCCCGGACACGATCCTGGCTTCGGTGATGTTCGTCAACAACGAGATCGGCGTGGTTCAGGACATTCCCGCCATCGGCGCACTTTGCCGTGAGCGCGGCATCATCTTCCACGTCGATGCGGCGCAGGCCACCGGGAAAGTCGAGTTTGACCTCTCGAAGCTGCTGGTCGACCTGATGAGCCTGGCCTCGCACAAGACCTACGGCCCCAAGGGCATTGGTGCACTATACGTGCGGCGCAAGCCTCGCGTGCGTCTCGAGGCCCAGATGCACGGTGGCGGCCATGAGCGCGGCATGCGTTCGGGCACCTTGCCGACGCACCAGATCGTGGGCATGGGCGAGGCCTTCCGCATCGCGCGCGAGGAGATGGGCACCGAGGCCGAACGCATTCGCATGCTCCAGCAGCGCCTGCTGAACGGACTGAAGGACATAGAGCAGGTCTTCATCAACGGGCACCTGGAGCGCCGGGTGCCGCACAACGTCAACGCGTCGTTCAACTTTGTCGAAGGCGAATCGCTGATCATGGGCATCAAGGGCATTGCGGTGTCTTCCGGCTCGGCCTGCACCTCGGCCAGCCTGGAGCCCAGCTACGTGCTGCGGGCACTCGGCCGCAGCGACGAGTTGGCGCATTCGTCCCTGCGCATGACGATCGGCCGCTTCACGACCGAGGAAGAGATCGACTATGCCGTCAGCACGCTGAAAGACCGCGTCTCCAAGCTGCGCGAACTGTCGCCGCTGTGGGAGATGTACAAGGACGGCATCGATCTCAGCACCATCCAATGGACCGCGCACTGATCAAGCAGTAGGAGAGTGACATGGCATACAGCGACAAGGTGATCGACCACTATGAGAACCCCCGCAATGTGGGTTCATTCGAAAAGGGCGACGAGACCATCGGAACCGGCATGGTCGGCGCGCCCGCCTGCGGTGACGTCATGAAGCTGCAGATCAAAGTGAACCCGGTGACCGGTGTCATCGAGGACGCGCGTTTCAAGACCTACGGCTGCGGCTCGGCGATTGCCTCGAGTTCGCTGGTGACCGAATGGGTCAAGGGCAAGACGCTGGAAGAGGCGGTGACGATCAAGAACACGCACATTGCCGAGGAACTGGCGTTGCCGCCCGTGAAGATTCACTGCTCGATCCTGGCCGAAGATGCGATCAAGGCAGCCGTGCAGGACTACAAGGCCAAGAAAGCGCATTGATGGGTGGGTTGGACGCCATGGCGGTGACATTGACCGAAGCAGCAGCACGGCACGTGACGCGTTACCTGGCCAAGCGCGGCCGGGGTGTCGGGGTGCGCCTGGGCGTGAAAACGACCGGCTGCTCCGGTCTGGCCTACAAGCTCGAATATGCCGACGACGTGGCGCCCGAGGACCATGTGTTCGAGGGCCACGGCGTGAAGGTGCTGATCGACCCGAAGAGCTTGCCTTATCTTGAGGGCACCGAGTTGGATTTCGTGCGCGAAGGCTTGAACGAAGGATTCCGCTTCAACAATCCGAACGAGAAGGACCGCTGCGGATGCGGCGAGTCGTTCCGGATCTGACGGGCGTGGCACACCCGGCTCGGGGCTTGCCGTGACCGGCGGGATCAAGCTCGATCTCAATGACTTCGAGTTGTTCGACGTGCCGGAACGCTTCGATGTCGAGCGCGCGTTGCTCGACGAGCGCTGGAAGGCGCTGCAGGCTCGCGTTCACCCCGATCGATTCGCTTCTCAAGGCGCTGCGGCGCAACGCGTGGCCATGCAGTGGGCCGTCCGCGTCAACGAGGCGTATCAGCGCTTGAAGGATCCGCTCAAGCGGGCCAGCTATCTGTGCCAGTTGCGCGGTGCGCCGATACAGGCGGAGAGCAACACCGCCATGCCGGCCGACTTCTTGATGCAGCAGATGGCCTGGCGCGAGACGCTCGACGAGGCGCAGGGCGAGGGCGAACTCGATGCGTTGGCCGAGGAGGTACGTTCCCGGCACCGGCAGATGCTGGACACCCTGCGGGAATGCCTTGACGTACGCGGGGACTTTGCCGCTGCCGCGCAGCAGGTGAGAGCCCTCATGTTCGTGGAGCGCTTTGCCGAAGACGTCGATCGACGGCTCGACGCCCTGGGACAATGACCAAGGTCTGTTGACGTTCATATCATGGTTTTGCTACAGATTTCGGAGCCCGGGCAGTCGCCCGATCCGCATCAGCGGCGCATCGCGGTCGGTATCGACCTCGGCACGACGCATTCATTGGTTGCCGCCATTCGCAACGGCGTGGCCGAATGCCTGCCGGACGATCGCGGCCGGGTCATCCTGCCGTCGGCCGTGCGGTATCTCGGCGAAGGGCGTCGCCAGATCGGTTTCGACGCGTTGGCCGAACAGGCGAACGATCCCGAGAACACGGTCGTTTCGGTGAAGCGCTTCATGGGACGTGCCGTGGTTGATGTACAGGGCCGCGAACGCCTGCCCTATCGTTTCATCGACGCGCCCGGCATGCTGCAGATCGAAACCCGCGAAGGGCCGAAGTCTCCGGTGGAGGTGTCGGCGGAGATACTCGCGACGCTGCGCTACCGCGCAGAGGACACCTTCAACGACGACCTGTTCGGCGCCGTCATCACCGTACCGGCCTACTTCGACGATGCACAGCGTCAAGCGACCAAGGATGCCGCCAGGCTGGCCGGTCTTGACGTGCTGCGCCTGATCAACGAGCCCACCGCCGCAGCGATCGCCTACGGGCTCGAGAACGGGTCCGAAGGCTTGTATGCGGTCTATGACCTTGGGGGCGGCACCTTCGACATTTCGCTGCTGCGTCTGACGAAGGGCGTGTTCGAGGTGGTGGCGACCGGCGGGGATTCAGCGCTTGGCGGCGATGACTTCGACGGCATGCTGGCGCAGTGGGTGCTGGAGCAGGCCGACGTGCAGGCGCGCAGCCCGCAGGACAAGCGCGCCGTACTGGTCGCCGCACGTGCCGCCAAGGAGGCGCTGTCGTCGGCGGACGCGGTGCGCCTGCGCTGCACCATCGACCGGCGCGAGATCGATCTCGAAGTCACGCGTCGGCGTTTCGACGAACTCACGGCGCCGCTCGTGGAGCGTACGCTGGTCTCGGTGCGCAAGGTGCTGCGCGACGCGAAGGTCGGCCGAGACGAAGTGCAAGGCGTCGTGATGGTCGGGGGCTCGACCCGCATGCCACGCGTGCGCGAAGCCGTCGGCGAGTTCTTCTCGCGTGAGCCCCTGACCAATCTGAACCCCGACGAAGTGGTGGCGCTCGGTGCCGCAGTGCAGGCCAATGCGCTGGCCGGCAACCACGAGAACGGCGAGTTGCTGCTGCTCGACGTGATCCCGCTGTCGCTGGGCCTGGAGACCATGGGCGGGCTCGTCGAGCGCATCGTGCCGCGCAACAGCACGATCCCGACCGCACGCGCGCAGGACTTCACGACCTACAAGGACGGCCAGACGGCGATGGCGATCCACGTGGTGCAAGGGGAGCGTGAACTGGTGTCCGACTGCCGTTCGCTGGCACGCTTCGAGTTGCGCGGCATCCCGCCGATGGCCGCAGGTGCAGCGCGCATCCGCGTGACCTTCCAGGTGGACGCCGACGGGCTGCTCAACGTGTCGGCGCGCGAAGAGGCCTCCGGGGTCGAAGCATCAGTGGCCGTCAAGCCGAGCTACGGCCTGAGCGACGAACAGATCGCGCGCATGCTGCAAGAGGGCTTCTCGACTGCCGAGAGCGACATGAAGTCCCGTGCGCTGCGCGAGGCGCGTGTGGAGGCCGACCGACTGCTGCTGGCGACGCACGCTGCGCTCGACCGTGATGGTGATCTGCTTACGCTCGATGAGCGCAGGCAGGTCGATGCACTGATGGAACAACTCGGCGCGCTGGCTGCGCAGGACGATCACGGTGCGATCGAGGCTGCTGTCGAGCGGCTTGCGAAGGGCACCGAAGCGTTCGCCGCCGAACGCATGAACCGCAGCATCCGCCAAGCGCTGACCGGACGCAGCGTCGAAGAGGTCTGAACGCCGAGCGTCGCACACAAGAGCACCACATGCCCATCATCAAGATCCTGCCTCACAGTGAGTACTGCCCCGAGGGCAAGGAGATCGAAGCGCCGGCCGGCACGTCGATCTGTGAAGCGCTGCTCGACCACGACGTGGAGATCGAGCACGCCTGCGAAATGAGTTGTGCCTGCACCACCTGCCATGTGGTGGTGCGAGAGGGCTACGAGTCATTGAACGAGCCGGACGAGAGCGAAGAGGACTTGCTCGATCGCGCGTGGGGGCTGGAGCCGCAGTCGCGGCTGTCGTGTCAGGCCATCCTGGCGCAGAAGGACGTGACGATCGACATTCCGAAGTACTCGATCAATCACGCCAAGGAAAAGCACTGACCCGTGCGAACTGCCGCTCCATAATCGCGGCATGTCCCGACAGATATTCCTCGACACCGAAACCACGGGCCTGAGCCCCGAGTCCGGCGACCGCATCATCGAGATCGGTTGCGTTGAAATGGTTGACCGGCGACTGACCGGCAACAACAAGCACTTCTACCTCAACCCCGAGCGCGCCAACAGCGAGGACGCGGTCAAGATCCACGGCCTGACCGACGAGTTTCTCGCTGACAAGCCGTTGTTCGCCGCTGTCGTCGACGAGTTGATGGAGTATCTCTCGGGCGCCGAGATCGTCATCCACAACGCGAGCTTCGACGTCGGTTTCCTCGACGCCGAACTGAGGCGGCTGGGTCGGCCGAAATTCGCGACGCAGGTGGGAGCGGTGGTCGACAGCCTGCTGATGGCCCGCGAGATGTTCCCGGGCAAGTCGAACTCGCTGGATGCCTTGTGCAAGCGGTTGGAGGTCGACAACTCGAATCGAGCGTTGCACGGCGCCTTGCTGGACGCCGGGCTGCTTGCGGAGGTGTACATCCAGATGACCCGCGGCCAGGAGTCGCTGGTCATCGAGGAGCAGGAAGACACCACCCAGGAGATCGTCGTCGAGAAGATCGATCTGACACAGTTCCGCCTGGTGGTGTTGCGGGCCAGCGAAGCCGAGAGAGAGGCCCACGACGCGGTGCTCAAGGCGATCGACAAGTCTTCCGGCGGCAAGACAATCTGGCAAGAAGCTGTGGCATAATCTCGGTTTCCCTGAATTGGGGCCCGAAAGAGCAGCAAGGTTCGGGAAGCCAGATTCGGGTGGTTAGCTCAGCGGTAGAGCACTGCCTTCACACGGCAGGGGTCACAGGTTCAATCCCTGTACCACCCACCAGGACAGAGAAGCCCGCAGTCGAAAGCGACTGCGGGCTTCTTTTTTTGCGTCAACCCGGCGATGCTCACCTGCTTATCACGCGGACCGGCCGCGGGTGTAAGCAAGCTACCCTGGTTTCTTTTTGTCGGCGTGGCAGCCCGGAGCATCAAGTTTCTGCTCTGCAAGCACGGAGAACCCCTCACCTAAGGGGGGCGCTACACCCATTCGCAGGATTGTTCGTCACGGAAGGATGTGCAGAATCGGTTGCATTGGTTTCACCTGTTTACCAGGGTGAAAAAACGCTACCCAGCCCCTGAGGGAGGACACGATGAGGGTGTTCCGGCTTTTTCATCATCACGTTGCCCTTTCCACGTTGCTTGAGCTGTTCGCAGACAGCTTGCTGTGCTTTCTGGCGGCAATGTTCATTGCGTCGGCACTGCGCATGGTGCCTGGCGAAGAAGGTGGGTTGGCAATGCAGTCCGGCATGATGTGGCTGGCCGGCGGCTTTGCCGCCGTGATGCTGTTGCTTTACTCGTTCGTCGGCCTGTACCGTAGTGGTGCCAAGCCGATGGGCCTCGGCACCATCATCCAGCGCGCGCTGCTGGCCATCGTGGTGGGGGCCTACGTCACCTATCTGCTGCTCGAGTCGGTTGCAGGCGGCAGTCCCGGGGGCTACGTGGTTGGGGTGGCAATGCTGTACCTGCTGACGGGCCTCGTGGTCGTCCGGGTGGCGGTCTTCATGGTGCAGAAGGCGGTGGGTGTGCCGCGTGTGCTGATCGTCGGCACGGGTGCCGACGCACAGGGCGTCGCACGTGATCTGGCGACGCTGCGTCGGATCGAGCGGCACGTCGTCGGGTTTTATCCGACGTCGGAAAGCGCGGAAGGCATGCGCCCGGACCAACGCGTGTTCTCGCGTGAGCGTTCGATCGAGGAACTCGTCGCGGAGCATGGCATCGACGAGATCATCGTCGCGGCACGGGAGCAACGTGGCGGGGGGTTGCCGATGGACCAACTGCTCGCCTGTCGCATCGCGGGAACCCCCATCCTCGACTTGGCCGGCTTCTACGAGCGCGCCCGCGCCGAAGTGCCGATCGACAGCCTCAAGGCGAGCTGGCTGATCTACAGCCAGGGTTTCGTGCAGGGGCCTGCACGCAAGGCGGCCAAGCGTGCATTCGATGTCGTCACGTCGGCGGCTCTGCTGGTGCTGTCGTCGCCGATCATGCTGCTGACGGCATTGGTGATCCGCCTCGACAGTCCCGGGCCGATCATCTACCGGCAAGAGCGCGTGGGCCTTGGTGGCCGCAGCTTCATGTGCCTGAAATTCCGCAGCATGACCGTCGATGCGGAAAAGGACGGTGTCGCTCGCTGGGCCACGCAGAACGACGCGCGTGTCACACGTGTCGGTGCCTTCATCCGCAAGACACGGATCGATGAATTGCCGCAACTGCTGAGCGTGCTGCGCGGGGAGATGAGCATGGTGGGCCCGCGGCCCGAGCGCCCGAGCTTCGTCAAGCAGTTGAAAGAACAGATTCCGTTCTACGATCTGCGCCACAGCGTCAAGCCCGGCGTGACGGGTTGGGCGCAAGTCCGCTACAGCTACGGCGCTTCGGTGGAAGATGCGCGCAGGAAGCACCAGTACGACCTGTACTACGTCAAGAACAACTCGCTGTTCCTGGATGTGCTGGTGTTGATCGAGACCGTCAGCGTCGTGCTGTTCCGCGAGGGTTCTCGCTGACTGTGCCGGGGCGCGGCGGACGAAGTCGCGGCGCGCCATGTACGGTTTTGGAAAGGTTGCTCATGGATCAGAAAATTTCTTTCGCCCGCATGCGGAGCGGCTTCGGGGCAGCAACTGCTGCCCTGACCGTTCTGATCTCCGGCTGCGGCAGCATCGGCAGCTACCCGCCGGCACCGACTGTCGCTGACACGCCCGACCATCGCTACAAGATTGGTGCGCTCGACACGTTGAACGTGGTGGTGTGGCGCAACCCGGAGCTTTCGTCCACCGTCTCGGTGCGTCCCGATGGGCGGATCTCGACGCCGCTGGTCGAGGATGTCATGGCCGCAGGGCGCAACCCGGTGGATTTGGCCCGCGAACTCGAGAAGGTGCTCTCGAAGTACATTCGCGACCCGGTGGTGACCATCGTCGTCAGCGGGTTCCAGGGCACCTTCTCGGAGCAGATCCGCATCGTCGGCGAGGCTGCACGACCGCAGGCCGTTCCGTACCGCCAGAACATGACCATCCTCGACGTGATGATCCAGTCCGGAGGGTTGACCGACTTTGCAGACGGCAACGCAGCCGTGCTCGTGCGTGGCGCCGAAGGCGGCAAGCAGTACAGCGTGCGGCTCAAGGACCTGCTCAAGCGGGGCGACATCTCCGCCAACGTTGGCGTGAAGCCGGGCGACATCATCATCGTGCCGCAGAGCTGGTTCTGATATAGCAGACGGCAAAGGCAGAACCCGCGATCGCGATGTCGGACGTCGCGGTGCGGGCCGTCTCCTGCAGGGGACCGGCGTGCCGGTCCCGTTGTGTTTGTAGCGGGCAGCCGCCTGTGGTTGCTGCGCTCGGCGCTTGCAGGAGTCGATCGACAAAACATCGGTGTGAACAACAGGCCGCCTGAACCGGCGGAACTCGGATGGAAACGACTGAGGTGATACGCCAGATCAGGACGATGCTGCGAGGCGTCTGGCGTCGCCGCTGGGCCGGACTGGCCGCGGCTTGCGTCGTCGCGCTGCTCGGAGCGGTCGGCGTGGCCCTGATGGAAGATCGCTACGAAGCCACTTCGCGCGTGTACGTCGACACTCAGTCGGTGCTGAAGCCGCTGATGGCCGGGCTGGCCTTTCAGCCGGATATCGATCAGCAAGTCCGGATGCTGGCTCGTACGCTGGTGTCTCGGCCCAACGTCGAGCGGCTGATGGACATGCCCGAAATCGCGTTGTCGCCGGCCGACCCTCGCGAGCGCGAGAAGGCGCTGATGAAGCTGATGGACAAGATCAAGGTGACGCCGAGCGGCGGCGGCAACCTCTACACCATCAGCTATCGCGACACGGACCCGAAGCGCGCGCGCCGTCTGGTGGAAGGCCTCGTGAACCTGTTCATGGAGTCGAGCATCGGAAGCAAGACGCGTGATTCTCGCGAGGCCGGTCGCTTCATCGACGAGCAGATCGCGGAGTACGAGCAGAAGCTGGTGGAGTCCGAGAATCGCCTGAAGGACTTCAAGCTGCGCAATTTTGGTGTATCAGGTGTCTCCAACCAGGACTATTTCGCTCGCATCTCCGAGTTGTCCGATCAAGTGGGGCGGCTGCGCATCGAGTTGAGTGCGGCGGAGCAGTCGCGCGATGCCTTGCGGCGCGAACTGTCGTCCGAGGAACCACAACTGCCACCGGAGTCCCTGCCGACCAACGGCATGCTGCCGATTTCAGAGATCGATGCACGTCTGCAGGCGCAGAAGCGCCAGCTCGACGAGTTGCTGCGTCGCTATACCGACGAACACCCGGACGTCGTCGCGACGCGTCGCACGATCGCCCAGATCGAAGAACAGAAGCGCCGCGAGGCCTCGATGCGGGGGGACGGCAAAGGGCGGGGCGCGGCGACCAATCCGGTATTTCAGCGTATTCGTATGTCGCTTGCCGAGGCGGAGGCCAACGTGGCTTCGTTGCGTACTCGGCTGCAGGCACAGCAGGCGCGGCTCGACCAGATCCGCGCGCTTGCCACCCGCATACCCCAGGTCGAGGCAGAGCTGGCGCAGCTGAATCGCGACTACGACGTCATACGCAAGAACTACGAGCAACTGGTGGCACGGCGGGAAGCAGCTTCGCTCGGCGTCAAGATCGATCAGACTTCGCAGTTGGCCGATTTCCGTCTCGTCGAGCCGGCCAGTGTGTCGCCGACCCCGGTATTCCCGAACCGCAAGGTGCTTGCCGTGCTGGCGGTGCTGGCGGCCGTCGGCTGCGGCATCGCGGCGGCTTTCGGGCTGTCGCAGCTGAGTCCGTCGTTCGACAACGAACGCTCTCTGCGCGAGCTGACCGGCCGACCGGTGCTCGGCACGATATCCATGGTCCTGAGCACTTCCATGCGTGTGCAGGAACGGCGTGCCTGGCTTGGTTTTACCGGAGCTTTCGGATTGTTCCTCGCGGCGAACGCGGCATGGCTGGCCTGGGTGGCCATCCAGGGTCGCCTGTAAGAAGGGAAGCACCGATGAGCATCATCGAGCAGGCGGCCAAGCGGCTGGAAGAGCTCCAGCGGGCAGGTGTGGAAGTGCCCTGGGCGGCCGCAGGACTCAGCCGGCAGGAGTTCGATACGCTGGTGGAGAGCGGGCAGAAGGGCGGCCAGGGCGTCTCGCTGCGTGCCGTGCCTGCTGCCTCCGGTGATCCCGGCGGGGTGCCGGTGGTGCGGTCCCAGGAGGACATCGAGCGCCGTTCGCGTTCGATCGAGCTTGCACTGGGGGCGCTCGGGCAAGCCGGATTCCTGGTGCCCGGGCAGCCTCGCACCGAGCTGGCGGACGAGTTTCGCGTCATCAAGCGGCCGCTGATCAAGAACGTGCAAGGCGACTCGGCGGCTCCGGTCGAGCGAGCCAACCTGATCCTCGTGACCAGCGCGATGCCGGGCGAGGGCAAGACCTTCACGGCCGTCAATCTTGCGCTGAGCATCGCGATGGAAGTGGACAAGACGGTGCTGCTGGTCGACGCCGACGTCGTTCGGCCTTCTCTGATGCAGCGGCTGGGCGTGGTCGAGCCGGCCAAGGGGCTGCTCGATGTGCTGAACGACGCGTCGCTCGATCTGTCGGACGTTCTGCTGAAGACCAATGTTCCCAAGTTGACACTGCTGCCGGCCGGCACGCCGTGCGGCAATTCCACGGAGCTGCTGGCAAGCGCGGCGATGGAGCGCCTGCTCGACGAACTGGCGAGCAAGTATTCGGATCGCATCATCGTGTTCGATGCGCCCCCGCTGTTGCCGACCACCGAGTCGAGGGTGCTTGCGGCACGTGCTGGCCAGGTCGTCATGGTCGTCGAGGCCGACCACACTTCACGCAACACGGTGGAAAAAGCCTTTGCGACAGTGGAGAGCTGCCCGGTCGTGATGTCGGTGCTGAACAAGTCCCGCGATTCCTCTGGGGCCAACCGCTATGGCTACTACTGAAGCTCGGTCGTCGCCGCTTCGCTCGCTGAAACCGCTGGCCTGTCTGGCTGCCGCAGCGTCGTTGTCGGTCGTCCATGCTCAGCAGTTGCAACAACCGGCCTCGCTCGCGGAAGCGGAAATCACCGCGACGCTGACCGCCACCGACAACAGCGGGTACACCGATGCTCGAGAGTCGCGCGGCGACACCCTGCTGAGCGTCGAGCCGCGTCTGCGTCTGAACACGCGCGGCGGCCGCGTCAGCGTGCAGGGCGAGGTCGGTGCCAGTGCACTGCGCTATCTGCGCGGCACGCAGCCGGATCGCGTCTTGCCGCAGGCGTTGCTCGGCATGCAATCCACGCTGGTCGAGCGCTGGGTTTACCTCGATGCGTCGGCGGCAGTCGACCAGACTGCCTCGAATCCGTACGCCGCGCGTCCGGACGGCGCCTCCTCGTTCAACCAGATCACGACGCGCCGACTGAAGCTGTCGCCGTACGTCGAGCACCGGTTTGCTCCGGAACTGTCCTTCACGGCTCGCAGCGACCACGCCTGGACACGCCGAAACGGCCGTCAGTCGGCAGATGACCCTCGGCGGGATGCCTACGAACAGCAGCAGACCGTGCGTCTGGAGCAGCAACCGCTGCCTTTCGGCGGCAACATCGAGTACCTGCGGCAGGACACGCGCTACGCCGGCGACGCCGAGTCGGTCCTGACGCTCGACACGTTGCGCGCGGTGGCGAACTATGCGGTAGATCCGCAACTCGTGCTCGGCGTCATTGCCGGCAGAGAACGCAGCGAGTTCGCGCTGCGCAGGCATACCGATACGCTGTATGGCGTGCGTGCCAGCTGGCAGCCGACCGAGCGGACCGACTTGAGCGCCGCGGTAGAGCACCGCTTCTTCGGCACGGGCTGGACCGCCCAGTTCACTCACCGCACTCCGTTTCTCTCGATCAACCTGCGCTCGTTCCGCGAGCCGACGGCCCAACCGAGTTCGCAAATCCTGTCGCCAGGCGGTGGTACGACGTCTGAGCTGCTGGACGCCATCCTGACCACCCGCTATCCGGACCCCGTGGCGCGTGAAGCGTTGGTGCGCACCATCATCAACGATCTCGGTTTACCCGAGACCCTCAGCGGCCCGGTGGAGGTTTTCGCCGACTATGCGCAGCTGCAGCAGGGGACCAGCCTGAGCGTCGCACTGCTCGGTCGTCGAACGACGCTCGCGCTGGCCGTGCACGCACGGCGGTACCGCCAGTTGGCCCGCTCCGACGATCCGCTGGGCCCCGACGCGAGCTTCGCATCCGACAATGAACAACTCGGAGTGTCGATCGACCTGACGCGCCGACTCACACTCCAGACCTCGCTGAGCCTGGCCTTGCGCGCGTCTCGCGTGGAAGGCCTGGGCCACCGGAACGGCGACTTCACCCGCGAGAAGTCCGCGCGTCTGAGCCTGCAGCATGCACTGTCACCCGATACGTCCGTGACCTTGGGCGCAAGACGCCAGTTGCTGGACTCCAACGTCTCCGCCTCGGCTCGGGAATCTGCTGCATTCGCCGCCGTGAACCATCGTTTCTGATCCCAAGATGTACGAATCGCACTTCGGGCTCAGCGGCCCGCCGTTCCAGCTCAACCCTGACCCGGCCTTCTACTTCGACAGCCGTGGGCACAGCAATGCGCTGGCTTATCTCAAGTTCGGCGTTTATCAGGGCGAGGGCTTCATTGTCGTCACCGGCGAGATCGGCGCCGGCAAGACGACGCTGGTGCGCACGTTGCTGGAGGGGCTGAACCCGGAGCAAGTGGTCGCTGCCCAGGTGGTCAGCACGCAGCTGGAGTCCGGCGACCTGTTGCGTTCCATCATTACCGCGTTCGGCATTCCGCCGCTCGGCACCAGCAAGGCGCATCTGATCGCCACGCTCGAGGGTTTCCTGACCGCGCTGGCGGCGAAGAACCGGCGTGCGTTGCTGATCGTCGACGAGGCGCAGAACCTCAGTCTGGAGGCGATCGAAGAGTTGCGCATGCTGTCGAATTTCCAGCTCGGCAAGCAGGCATTGCTGCAGAGCTTCCTCGTCGGTCAACCCGAGCTGCGGGCGCTGCTCGAGTCGAAGTCGATGGAGCAGTTCCGCCAGCGCGTCATCGCGTCGTGCCACCTCGGGCCGCTCGACGACATGGAGACTCGCGCCTACATCGAGCACCGCATGCGCCGTGTCGGCTGGAAGGACGTCCCGCACTTCGAACCCGAAGCGTTCGATGCCATCCACCGCTGGACCGGCGGCATTCCGCGGCGGGTCAACCTGCTGTGCAACCGCCTGCTGCTGGCCTGCTTCCTCGGGGGCGAAGAGGTCATCTCGGCCACGCAGGTCGAGCAGACCGCCCGTGAACTGCGTGGCGAGGTCGGCGAATCGACCATCGCTCCTCCGATGACGCGGCCCCGGGAGCGCGAGGCGGCCGAGCCGGTCGAGCGCGGCGCGGCACGTCTTCCCGAAGCGGTGACAGCGGCGTCGGATGTGGTTCGCTACAACCATGGCCAGGCCGGCCCTCTGCATGCGCCTCTCGTGTGTCTCGTCGACGGGCCGATGGCGTACCTGAAGGCGGGTGCGATGGCGCAGGTGCTGCGCGACCAGCGCGACCTGCCCGTGGTCGTCTCGGTCAATCCCGGTACCGAGGACGCGGTGGCCACCGGCAAGGAACTCGACGGCGCGTTGCCGTTGCCCGGCATCGAGATCCACCTCGGCGCTGCTTCGGACGGTTACGCGCAACAGGCCGCCACCGCCCAGTTGCGTTTTGACGCGCTGCTCGACGAACTGCAGCCGCGGGCCGTGCTCGCTTTGGGCGCGACCGATGCCGTGCTGGCCTGCAGCCTGGTAGCACTCAAACGTGGCGTGCCCTTGCTGCGCATGGACGCCGGCGTGCGCGGCGCACAGCGCGGACCGGCCGTTGAGCTGAACGCGGTACTGCTGGACCGCATGGCCGATGTGCTCTACACGAGCAAACTCACCGCGCACTACACGTTGTATCGCGAGGGTATTGCCTCGACGCGCGTGCACTGCGTCGGCAGCCTCATGGAGAACCTGCTGCATGCGGCCTTGCAGCGAGCCCTGACGCCTGAGGAAGCGCTGGCCGGTGCCGGAGTGCCGGACGAATGCCTGAAGCAGCCGCAAGGGTATGCGCTGGCGACGATACGGTGCGCCACCGGGGCGGAGGCCGAGAAGACGCTGCGCGAGGTGCTGCAGATCCTCGCGGTCCTCAAGGGTGAGATTCCGGTGTTGTGGACAGCCGATTCCGCCACGCTTGCAGCGTTGAAGGCCGCCGGCGCCGAGAAGCAACTGCGCAAGTCCGGCGTCATCGTGCTGCCTCGGTTCGGCTATCTGGAGATGGCAAGTCTGATTCGGCGTGCGACCTGCGTGCTGCAGGGCACCGACACGCGCTGGTCGGAGGAATGCGCCACGCTCGACGTTCCCTGCTTTGTGCTCGCCGTGCGTGGCAGTGCCCTGCCGTCGGCAGACGACGCTGCGGGACAAGCCGTCGTCCGCAATGCCGACGAGGCGGTGCGCGCAGTGCACGAAGCGATCCGCATGCGCAGCAACAAGGAGGAGCAAGTCGAAGCCTATTGGGACGGAGGCCCGGCAATGCGCATCGCGCAGCATCTGCGCGGAGTGCTGCCGAAGCGGGACGCAGCCGGGGACGCGAGCGATGCGACGTGGTCTGCAGCGTCCTGAAGTTCGGCCGAATTTGACGAGGGAGGCGCAGGGGACATTTGCGCTGCGCCCGCGCGCGGTGCTCACTTCACGATCGGCCGGTGTATCGGCGGCCCTCGCAGGCCGGCGCATTCCGGCCGTCCCTTGCTTCGCGATGCCATGTTGAAACGCCTCATCTTCCACGTCTCGAACTACTCTGCCGGCAGCCTGCTGGTGACGTTGGCGAGCATTGTCTCGTTCCCCATTCTCACGCGCCTGCTGACGGTCGACGAATACGGCGTGATGAACCTCGTCGCGACAGCGTTGTCGCTGCTCGTCGGTGTCGCCAAGCTCGGTGTGCAGCATTCCGCCGTGCGCTTCTACAGCGAGATCAAGGCCGGCAAGCGCAACGTCGGGCTCGACGCGTATGTCGCCACCGTGGTATTCGGCATGGCGGGCGTCGGTCTGATCGCCACGCTGGCGTGGGCCGGCGCGAGCCAGCTGATGCCCGATTCGTTCTGGAACGACGCTCGCTTGAAGCCGTTGCTGCTGCTGACAGCCGGACTGATCTTCATCCGCGTCGTCGACAGCTCCTTCGTGAACCAGCTGAGGGCCGAGGAGCGCAGCCGCGAGATCACCGTCTACAACGTCGTGCGGCGCTATGCGGGGCTGGCGCTGCTGCTGTTCGTGCTGTTCTTCGTGGCGCGCGACCTGTGGGGTTTCTACGCCGCGACCATCATCGGCGAGGCAGCCGCTACGCTGGTGCTTGCAGCGTGGATGTGGAAGCAGCTACGTCCGCGGCTGCGCGATTTCGATGCGCCGCTGTTTCGCTCCATGCTGGCCTTCGGCATCCCGATGATCGGTTACGAGCTGGCCTCGATCATCCTGTCGATGGGGGACCGCTATGTGATCCAGGCGCTGCTCGGGGCAGAGCCGCTCGGCTTCTATTCGGCCGCCTACAACCTGTGCGATTACGTGCGCATGATCTTCCTCGCGTCGTTCGGCGCCGCCGTGCTGCCGATGTACGTGCGCATGTGGGAAGAGAAAGGGCGTGACGAGACGGCTGCCTTCCTGCGCCGCTTCATGCACATCTACACCATGGTGGCGATGCTGGTCGTCGCTGGACTCTCGGCGGTCGGCGGGGAGCTGATAGCCTTTCTCGCCTCCGATAAGTACCGGGCTGGCGCGCAGGTGGTGCCCTATGTGATCGGCGGTATGGCCCTCGACGGCCTCGTGATGGTGGCCGGCGCGGGGTTATACATCGAGAAACGCACCAAGACCGTGATGCTGCTGGTCGTTGCCTGTGCGGCCGTCAACATCGGTCTGAACCTGGTGTTGATCCCTGTCTGGGGACTGGTCGGCGCTGCTGCGGCGACGCTGATCGCCTATGCCGGGCTGCTGGCGTTGTCGATGGCCTTCGGCAGGCGGTGCCTGCCGGCGCAGATTCCGCTGGTGTCGGTACTCAAGTTCGGCGGCATCGCGTGGGCAATGTACCTCGTGCTGGTGCGCATCGATGTCGGCGGCGATTTCGCGACACTGGCTGCGCGCATGACGACAGGTGCTGCCCTTTACATGGCGCTGACGCTGCTCGTCGACGCCGACGCGCGGCAATTGCTGACGACCGGCTGGAACAAGCTGCGCCGGCTCAAGACCGGCGGCCCTGCTGCAACGACGAACACGGAGCCGACATGAAAACCGTTACCGTCCTGATGTACCACGCCGTGAGCGACGTGACAGGGCAAAGCCAGGGGGCCGATCCGCATTACTCGGTCACGCGCACTCAGTTCAGGCGTCACCTCGAGCTGGTCTCGGCAGCCGGGGGCCGGGCGGCGAGCGTGGCGAGCCTGCTGGCCCAGCCGGACGCCGGGAATCCGCGCGTCGGCTTCACGTTCGACGATGGGCATGCGAGCAATGCCGATGCAGCGGCGGACCTGGTCGAGCATGGCGGCAGCGCAGACTTCTTCGTCAACCCGAGCACGGTCGGCACGCCGCACCATCTCAGCTGGGCCGCACTGCAGGACATGGCGACCGTCGGCATGTCGATCCAGTCGCACGGGCAGCACCATCGCTATCTCGACGAACTGCCCGAGCGTGAGGTAGAGGCAGAGCTGGCCGACTCCAAGCATGAGATCGAAGATCGCATCGGCCGTCCGGTGACCTTGTTCGCGCCGCCGGGCGGACGCGTCGCCCCAGGCCTCGGCGAGTTGGCCGGGCGGCTGGGCTATCAGGCGGTATGCAGCTCGCGCGTCAGTCTCTGGCAGCGCGACGCCGGCGCCTGGGACGTGCCGCGGCTGGCGGTGCTGGCCTCAACGACGGATGTTCAACTGCGCCGGTGGGTCGAGCAGCGCACTTGGGAACTGGCGGCACGGCAGTTGCGTTACCGGGTGCTTGCCGCCGCCAAGAGCGCCCTCGGCAATGGCCGCTACGAACGTGTGCGGCGTGCACTGCTCGGCGGCGCCGGGGAGGGGGGGCGGTGATCGAGGCGCTTTTCTTTCTGTCGCTGGCGGCGCTGGGTTATACCTACGCCGGCTACCCGGCCGTGGTCTGGATGTGGGCGCGTGTGTGGCCGAAGCCGGTGGCGCGCGCGGCACACGAGCCGGCGGTCGCGATCGTCGTTGTCGCCTATAACGAGGCCAGTCGCCTCGGTGACAAGCTGGAGAGCTGCCTGGCGCAGGACTATGCCGGGCGTTTGCGTGTGGTCGTCGCGTCCGATGGCTCGAACGACGGCATGAACGAATTGGTCGAGTCCTACCGCCACCGGGGCGTGACGCTGCTGCCCTTCGCGCAGCGTCGCGGCAAGGCGGCCTGCCTGAACGATGCAGTTGCCGTCTGCGACGAGGACGTTATCGTATTCACCGATGCTCGGCAGCGGCTCAACCGCGAGGCGGTCCGCTGTCTCGTCGAGAATCTTGCCGACCCGAAAGTCGGAGCCGTCAGCGGTGAGCTGGTGTTCGTCGCGGACGACATGACGCCCTTTGCCGAGGGCGTCGACGCGTACTGGAAGTACGAGAAATTCATCCGCCAGCAGGAGTCGCAGGCGTACTCGGTGGTCGGCGTCACCGGGGCACTGTATGCGTTGCGGCGCACGAGCTTCCGGCCGATTCCGCCCCAGACCATACTCGATGACGTTGCCATTCCGATGAACGTCGCGATGCAGCGCCTGCGCGTGGTGTTCGACAAGCGCGCTCACGCCTACGACCGGCCGTCGCACGCGCCGCAACAAGAGAGGATGCGCAAGGTGCGGACGCTGGCGGGCAACTTCCAGCTCGTGGCGATGACGCCGCAGCTGTTGCTGCCGTGGCGCAACCCGATCGTGCTGCAGTTCGTCTCGCACAAGCTGATGCGGCTGCTCGCGCCGGTGGCGATGGGGGCCCTGCTGTTGTCCAACCTGGCGCTGCTGGGCAAGGGCGGGTTCTACCGAGGGTTCTTCGCGCTGCAGCTTGCCGGTTACGCCTTGCCGCTGCTGGGTGCTGTGTCGCAGCGCGCGGCGCGCTGGAAGCCGGTGAAGATCGCGAGCGCCTTCCTGCTGCTCAACTGGTGCGTCGTTCTCGGCGCACGCGAATTCCTGTCGAACAAGAACGCGCATCTTTGGCGCTCGAAACCCACGGCCTCCGGGGTGGCGGCGACCGATGCGCATCCCCCGAGGTGAGGGCAAGGTGAGAGTCGTCTATTTCGTGTCGCTGTTTCCTTGCTGGTCGGAGACCTTCATCGTCCGCGAGCTGCACGAGCTGCTGCGCTTGGGCGTGGACGTGCGCATCATCTCGTTGAAGGATCCCGAAGAGAAGCTCGTGCAATCCGACGCCCAGGCGCTGCTGGACCGGGTGAGCTACCCGGTCCGTGGCTGGCGTGGTGCGTGGGAGGTGTTGCGCGGCACGGCGAGTCGCCCGGTGCAGACACTGAAGGAGCTGGGCTCCATCTGCCTGCAGCTGGCGCGGCACCCCACCGCGCTGGCGAAGACCCTGGTGGTCTGGTGGCGCACGCTGGCGTTGGTGCCGACGGTGCGCTGCCTTGCGCCCGATCACCTGCATGCCCATTGGGCCACCTACCCCTCGACCGCGGCGATGATCGTCTCGCGCCGCACCGGGGTGCCGTTCAGCTTCACTGCGCATGCGCACGACATTTTCCTCGAGCACCATCTGCTCGCTGACAAGATCCGCCGTGCGGCTTTCGGCGTCACGATCTCCGAGTTCAATCGGCGCTACCTTGCCGAGCGCATCAACGAGCAGGCGAGCGAGCGCATGCGCATCGTGCACTGCGGCGTGTCGCCGGGCGAGATTCCGTTCCAGGCGGGCGGGCGTGAGCCGGGTTTGATCGTGGCCGTCGGGCGGCTCGACGAAATCAAGGGGTTTTGCCATCTGGTCGCCGCCTGCGAATTGCTGGCGAACTGGAAGGTGCCGTTCGAGTGCATCGTCATCGGCGAAGGCCGGTTGCGAGCCGATCTCGAGCGGCAGATCGCGACGGCCGGGCTGCAAGAACGGGTGCACCTGCCCGGTGCCTGCAAGCAGGAAGAAGTGCGCCGCCACCTGTCTCGCGCCAGCGCTTTCGTGCTGCCGTCGGTCGTGACGGCAGCTGGAGACCGCGACGGCATTCCGGTCGCAATGATGGAGGCCATGGCCAGCGGCGCACCGGTCGTCTCGACCTATGTGTCGGGTATTCCGGAGCTGGTCGAGGACGACGTCAGCGGCTTGCTGGTGCAGCCGGGCGAGGCCGAAAGCCTGGCAGGCGCCTTGAGGCGGCTGCTGACGCAACCTGCGCTCGGCATGCGCCTGGCACAGAATGCGCGCGATAAGGTCGAACGCGAGTTCGACGTGGCCAAGGAGGCACGCAAGCTCTATGAAGCCTTCGCCTGAGGCCGCGATGAACGATACCGGCAAGACCCGAGTGCTGCTGCTGACCGACGAGATGGAAGTCGGTGGTACGCAGCGCCAGATCGTCCACATTGCCAAGGGGTTGGACCGCGGTCGCTTCGAGCCGAGCGTGCTGTTCTTTCGCAACCGCTCCTTCTTTGCCGACGAACTGGAGTCCGC
The DNA here is from genome assembly GCF_023721835.1 of Caldimonas mangrovi. Taxonomy (GTDB): domain Bacteria; phylum Pseudomonadota; class Gammaproteobacteria; order Burkholderiales; family Burkholderiaceae_C; genus Caldimonas; species Caldimonas mangrovi. The sequence goes on from NZ_JAMKFE010000006.1 coordinate 230,573, forward strand.
CGGCGTGCCGGTGATCCAGGTCGAGAAGCGTGGGCGCATCGACCTGCGCTTCGTGCGCGAGCTGACAACCCGGCTGCGTGACGGGCGCTACGACGTGATGCACTGCTTCGCCTTCTCGGGCGAGCTGTGGGGCGCAGCGGCAAGGCGCTTGCTCCTGCCGGCGAAGCGGCCTGCGCTGATGTCGTCGGTACGAGGCACCTACGAGTGGTATTCACCGCTGCAGTGGCGCGTCAAACGCTGGGTCTCGAGGCAGTCGACGGCGGTCATTGCCAACTCCACCGCGGGCGCTGTCTACGCGCAACAGAAGATGGGGCTTGCCGGACATGCGATCGATGTGATCTACAACGGTGTGGAGATGCCCGTCACGGCATCCGGTACGGTCGATGCGCTGCGCGAGTCGCTGAGCCCGCATGCAGAGGCTGCGTTGGGCGTTTTCGTGGGGCGCTTGATCGTCCACAAGAACCTGCCGACGCTGCTGCGCGCGTGCCGGCTGTTGCGCGAACGTGGCGTGGCGTTGCGCTTCGCGATCGCAGGCGACGGGCCGCTGCGCAGTGAACTCGAGGCGCAGATCCTCCACCTCGGGCTGCAGCAGGAGGTATTGCTGCTTGGTCAGCGCTCCGACGTGGCCGAACTGATGGCGGCGTCCGACTTCGTCGTGCTGCCGTCGTTGCGGGAAGGACTGTCCAACGTGATTCTGGAGGCCATGATGAGCGGCAAGCCGGTCATTGCCTCGCGCGCCGGGGGCAACGTTGAACTCGTCGAGCACGACCGCACCGGTCTGCTGTTCGAGACCGAGAATGCCGCGGCGCTGGCCGATGCGATCCAGGCCCTGGCGCAGGACCCGGCGCGTCGTCGTGCACTCGCCGACGCCGGCCGCGCACGTTCCCACGAACGTTACAGTGTGCCCGCGATGGTGCGGGCGTTCGAGAACCGCTATGCAGAGGCCGCCGCGCTCCGCTGCGCCGGTGCCCTCATGTCGACAAGAAGAACGGTAGGTTGAAAGTATGTCAGGCCCTTTGGGAGAGTTTCTGGTTTGTGTGAGTGCCGCAGGCGAGGTGCCGCCGCTCGATCGGCTGCGCGACCTCGGCCGGTGGCCGGCCTGGCGCGGAGCGCCTGCCGAGGTGCACTGCAGCACCCCGGCCCCCGGCATTGCGGTATGGACGCGCGGTGACGTGCAGCAGGCCGGCGACTCGCACGCGGGTGGCATTGGCCTGGCCATGGAGCCGGGTGGCGCAGGCGAGCCGGCAGCTGTCGCGCTGCGACGCTGGATCGCTGAGCGACGCTGGTCGAACGAGGGCTTGCGCGGGCGCTACGGTTACGTGCTGTGGGATGCGCGCGCGCGCCGCGTGATGGCCTGCGTCGACCCGTTTCGCACCTACCCGATCTACCATGCGGCTGCCGGCGACTGCCTGTTGATCGCCAGTGATCTGCGACTGATCCTCGCCACCGGGCTGGTGCCGGCGCGGGTGTCGCTGCCGGCGCTGTACCACTACCTCAACTTTTCGTACGTGCCGGCGCCGCACTGCGCGATCGAAGGCATCGCGAAGCTGCCGGCAGGTCACTGCCTCGAAGGCCGTCCTGGCGCGACCGAGGTGCGCAAGCACTGGGACGCGGTCTATCCCGCAGATTTGCGCGGCAGCGACGACGAGCGGGCCTCCGGATTGCGTCAACGGATGATCGACGCGGTCTCGGGCTACCGTCCTTTGTCCGACGCCGCCTGGGGCACTTTTCTGAGCGGCGGAACCGACAGCTCCAGCATTGCGAGCATCCTGTCGCGCACGGCCGGCTCGCACAAGGTGTCGAGCTTCTCGATCGGCTTTGCCGAAGAAGGCTACGACGAGCTGGCCTACTCCCGCTTGGCCGCACAACGCTTTGGGCTCGACGGGCACGAGCGCTCGGTCGGCGAGGCCGATGCACTGGCGGCGATTCCGCGGCTGGTCGATGCCTTCGACGAGCCCTTCGGCAACTCGTCGGCCATCCCGACCTACTATTGCGCCGATCTGGCCGCGCAAAACGGTGTCGAGCTGCTGGTGGCCGGTGACGGCGGCGACGAGATCTATGGTGGCAACGAACGCTACCGCAAGGACCGGATCTTCGAATGGTTCCACCGATCACCCGCGCTGGTGCGCGGTGCGGGCGCCATGCTCGCCGGCGCGCTGAAGGGTGTGGACACACGGCTTGCAAACCGTGTGAAGAACTTCGTCTACCGTGGCAGCCTGCCCAACCCCGACCGCTTCTATAGCGACGACTCATTCGCCTCGGAACAGTTCGAGGAACTGCTGAGCGCCAGCTTCCGTGACCACGTGGGCCGCGACGATTCGCTGGATGTGCAGCGCGCCATCTATCGCATGGCGCAGGCCGACTGCAACCTGCATCGTCTGATGTACCTGGACCTGAAGATGACCATCGCCGACAACGACGTGGTCAAGGTCGTGCGCGCTTCGCGCCTTGCCGGCACGCAGGTGGCCTTTCCCTATCTGGACCGGGAACTGGTCGAGTACACCGGGCGCCTGCCCGGCAACGACAAGGTCAGGGGCCTGGAGAAGCGCTACCTGTTCAAGCGCGCTACCGAGGACATTCTTCCGGTGGAGATTCGCAAGAAGAAGAAGCAGGGCTTCGGCCTGCCCGTCAGCGTGTGGTTGCGGCGCCCCGGCCCCTTCCGCGACATGGTGAACGAGGTCGTGCTGTCACCGAAGGCGGCCGGCCGCGGCTACTTCAACCGGGAACACGTGGAGCATCTGATGAAACGCCACGAACGCGGCGCGTGGGATCACTCTGCCGAGATCTATCTCCTGCTGATGCTCGAACTGTGGCATCGCCAGTATGTCGACGGTCAGCATGGATAAGAGCGTCGCCTCTGTCCTGATGGTGCTCGAGAGCGTCTTCCCGACCAAGGGCGGCGGCGGGGCCGAGTCGCAGGTACGCACCCTCGGTCGTCACATGCGGGCTCGCCATCTGGAGGTTTCGGTGGTGGTTCCGATGGTGTCCTACGGACCGCAGCTGGCGTGCGACTCGGTGGACGGCATCACGGTGCGGCGCATCACCTATCCGAAGCTGCCCCTCCTCGGTGCAGCGTCGATGCTGTTCAAGCTCGGTTGGTTGCTGTATGCGCGCCGGCGGGAATACTCGGTGATTCACGCGCACATCGCCGGCAACATGGCCGCCGTGAGCTGTCTGATGGGGCGCTTGCTCGGCAAAACGGTGGTCGTGAAGCTGACCGGCATGACCGAAATGCTGGGAGGCATTCTGGATCCCCGGCCGAGTTGGCTCAATCGTCTGAAGAGGCTGGCGCTGCGCGGCGCTGACCACTACCAGGCGACCAGCTCGCGGATCGGCCGGATGCTGGTCGAAAGCGGGTTCGATGCCGGCAAGGTGCGCCTGATTCCGAACGCGGTCGACACGGACCGCTTCGCCTCGGTCGAGCGAGATGCGGCTGTGCGGCGCGAGTTGTGCGGAGAACGGCCGCTGATCGGCGTGTACGTCGGGCGTCTCGTGCCGGAGAAAGGGCTGGAACTGCTGCTGGACGGCTGGGCACGGGTGTTCCGCGAGCGGTCGGACGCCGCGCTGATTCTTGTCGGCGACGGCGTCCTGCGCGACGCCCTGGTGCAACGGGCACAAGGGCTGGGCATTGCAGACCAAGTGCATTTCACCGGGCCGAGCGATGCCGTCGAGGGCTATCTCGCATTGGCAGATTTCGGTGTTCTCACCTCGCTCAGCGAGGGTTTGTCCAACACGCTGCTCGAGTACATGGCAGCCGGTTTGCCGGTGGTCGGGTCACGCGTCAGCGGCACCGAGGACTTCGTTCGGCCGGGCGAGACCGGCTGGCTGTTCGAACCGGGCGATGTGGGTGACTTCGAGCATTCACTGCGCGCGGCCGCTGAAGCAGGGCCACCCGTCCTCGACAGGATGGGCACCAATGCACGCGGCCTGGTCGTCTCGCGCGCGTCGATCGGCTCCGTCGTGCAACAACTCGCCGCGCTGTACGGAGTACCGCAAATTGCGTGAACCGAAGATGGTCGACACCTTCGTTCCAAGGAGTTCTTCATGTGCGGCATAGCCGGGCTCTATTCGTTGGACGAGCGGCGCTCGGCCGACCCTTCGATCGTCGACGCGATGTGTCGCATGATCGTGCACCGCGGGCCGGATGATCAGGGTGTCTATGTCAACGGTGGGGCGCAGATCGGGATGCGCCGGCTGAGCATCATCGACCTGTCCAGCGGACACCAGCCGATCCACAACGAGGACCGCAGCATCTGGATCGTCTTCAATGGCGAGATCTACAACTTCCGCGAGCTGCGACGCGAACTGGAAGCGCTGGGGCATCGCTTCTACACGAACACCGATACGGAGTGCATCGTGCATGCGTACGAGCAGTATGGTGAGAACTGCTTCCAGCGCTTGCGCGGCATGTTCGGCATCGCCATCCTCGACCTGCGTGAAAACAAGCTGGTGCTTGCGCGCGACCGGCTTGGCAAGAAGCCGCTGTACTACACGACCACGAAGGACGGCCTGCTGGCGTTTGCCTCCGAACTCAAGTGCCTGTACGCGGTGCCGGGGTTCGACCCGCGCATCTCGCTCGAAGCGACGCACGATTACTTCACGCTCGGGTATGTACCGGCGCCTGCGTCGATCTACGACGGCGTGCACAAGCTGCCACCAGCCCACTGCCTGGTCGTCAAGCAGGGCCAGGTGTCGGTGCGACGCTACTGGCAGGTCGAGTTCGAGCCGAAATGGCAGGCACCCGAGGCGGAACTCAAGGCGCAGCTGTCGAGCAAGCTCGAGGATGCAGTGCGCGCGCGCCTCGTCAGCGACGTGCCGTTCGGTGCCTTCCTCAGCGGTGGCATCGATTCCAGCGTGGTTGCTGTTCTGATGGCGCGCAACCTGTCGTCGCCGGTCAAGACTTTCACGATCGGCTTCAAGGAGGCCGCCTTCAACGAGTTGCCGGATGCGAGGGCGGTGGCGCAGCACATCGGCGCCGAGCATCACGAGCTGATCGTCGAGGCCGACGCGGTGTCGATGCTGAAAGACCTGGTCTGGTATTTCGACGAGCCGTTCGGTGATTCGTCGTCGATCCCGACCTACCTGGTCTCGCAGCTCGCGGCCCGGCACGTGAAGATGGTGCTGTCGGGCGACGGTGGCGACGAACTGTTCGCGGGCTACGAGCGCTATCGCAAATACCAGCGACTGGACACTTTTGCACGCCGTGCGTTCGGGCTCGGCGGTCCGGCGTTGCGAGTGGCCTCGGGCCTGGTTGGCGGCGCACGCGGCGTGCGGATGCGCCGCATTGCCGATCGTGTCGACCAGCGCTACCCGGACCGCTATCTGTCCGGCGTGGCGCTCAACACTGCGGCCGACCTGCGCATGCTGCTTGCGCCCGAGGTCGCCGGCAGCGACCCTTTCGTGCGTGTGCGCGGCCTGTTCGAGCGTGCCGATATCCACGACCCGATGGAGCGCATTCTCGCCGGCGACATGGAAACCTATCTGGCCGACGACATTCTCGTCAAGGTCGACCGCATGACGATGGCGAATTCGCTCGAGGCCCGGGCGCCGCTGCTGGACCACGAACTGCTCGAGTTCGCGGCGCGGCTGCCGCTCGACTTCAAGCTGCGCAACGGCGTCGGCAAGTACCTGCTCAAGCAGGTCGCAAACGATCTGTTGCCTGCTGCGGTGCTGAACAAGCGCAAGCAGGGATTCGCGATTCCCGTGGCTCAATGGTTCCGCGAAGACTTGCGCGAGCTGATGCTGGACACGCTGGCCGATCGGCGTTTCCGCGAGCGGGGTATCTTCAATGCGTCGGGCGTGCAGCAGCGCATGGCTGACCATCTGGCCGGTACGCACGACTACAGCGAACCGCTATGGCTGTTGCTGACCTACGAGCTATGGGCTCGCAGGTTTGTCGATGCGGCGGCGGCGCCTGTCGCCGCCGCTGCATAGAACAACTAGAACGGTTTCTTCGGGTCGGGATCAACATGTTGAAGCGGTACGCCAAGTCGGTTCTCAAGGACACGGTCTCGCCGCTCCTCGATGCAGTCGGGGTCTACGACCGTCGCATCGGTCGGGCGGTGTCCGCTCCGTGCCAATGGACCATCGTGATGTACCACCGGGTGGTCGCCGAGGCGATGGCCGATCCGTTTCGGCTCGGCATGTGCGTCCGGCGCGATCGCTTCGAGGCGCAGATCGGCTACCTTCGCCGGCAGTTCAACGTGATCGGCTTGCGTGACGCCGTCGACCGGCTCGAGCGCGGTGAACCCCTGCCAGAGCGTGCGGTCTCGATCACGTTCGACGACGGGTATCTCGACAACTTCGAGGTAGCCCTGCCCATCCTCGAAGCCCATCGTGTGCCGGTCACGCTGTTTGTGCCGACGGGCGGGCTCGACACCGGTGAGCTGCTCTGGTGGGATCGCGTGATCGCTGCGCTGGCCGGCACGTCACATCAGGCGCTGGACATGCGGGCAGCGGGACTGAATGGTTCGCACCCGCGGCTGCCGCTTTCGTCATGGCACAGGGTTGCAACGGCGGAGGCGGTGCTGGAACAACTCTGGACGCTGCCGATCGAGCAGGTGCTTGAAGTGGTGAACCGGATCGAACGGGTACTGGGTCCGCCGTGCCGGCCGGTAGTGCCCGCGGCTCGGCTGGGGGCAGAACAGATTCGCGAGATGCACCGCCGCGGCGTCGAGATCGGTGCACATTCGGTGCGGCACCCCAACCTCAAACTCGTCTCCGAGGCCGATCTGCAGCAAGAGATGATCGCTTCACGCGTGATGCTCGAATCGCTGTGCCAGGCGCCGGTCGAAGGCTTTGCCTATCCGGGAGGGCGCATGAACGACGCCACTGCCGTTGCCGCGCGAGCTGTCGGTTTCCGCTATGCCGTGGCCACGATCAGCGCGGTGAACCGTGCACCGTACGACCACTTCAAGCTGTGCCGCATCGGCATGCCGGATTCTCCTGTCGCAGACTTCAAGCGCGCACTGAGCGCCACCATGCTGCGACCGGGTCGAGCGCAGCATGCACCGGCCTGACCGCGGAGGATCGCCATGACGGCATTGCGCCTGTTGCTGGCGGCCATCATCGTCTATCTGCCCAACCAGCAGCTGTTTCGCATCGAATTCACCGTCAAGGGGCTGAACGTCATCAACGTGCTGTTCCTGCTGGCACTGATGCTGATGCTGTTGCTGAAGCCCAAGTCCGGGACGCCGGCGCCATTGAAGGGTCCGTTCTACTTCTTTTTTGCGATGCTGGTCTGGGGCTACCTGATGGGCGTGATGCACGATCCTTCGGAGTGGGTCAACGACCTGACCGTGCTGAAGAACAGCATTTTCTACATGCTGCTGTTCTTTCTCTTCTATCACGGCGCCAACGACATGAAGACGGTGCGCTTTCTGTTCGCGGTGATGCTGTTCGTCACCTTTGTCGCATCGGTACAGGGGCTGCGGCAGGCGCTCGACTATGGCATCACCGTCTACAACGAGACGCGCCGTGTCTCGGCGCCTTTCGGCTGGAGCTACACCAATGCCAACCGCGCGGCGGTGTTCTTCGTCATCTTCCTGCCGATGTTTGCTGCGGTCGCGTTGTTCTACAAGTCCAAGCCGATGTTCCGGCTGATTGCCGCCGGCTGCCTGGCGCTCGGCGCCTTCGTCGTTTTTTTCACCTATTCTCGGCAGGCGTATTTCATCCTGGCGTTGCTGGCCTTGCTGCTCGCCGTGCGGCGCAGCGTGTTCCTTGCCGGGCTGATCGTCGTGGCGTTGCTGACCTTCGAGTCGTGGGCGCCGGAGACCGCGGTCGAGCGCCTGCAGTCGACCACACAGGGCGAGGACGGCGGCGGACATGCCTCGCCAAGGACCGGTGCCGAGCATGCCGACGGCGAGGGTGAGTACGACGAGAGCACGGAAAGCCGGTTCATCATCTGGGAAGGCGCGGCGCAACTGATTGCCGAGCGTCCATGGGGCATCGGCCTCAACCATTTCAAGCGCGAGATCGGAGCATACGTACCGACGTATCGCAACATGGACGCGCATAACTTCTACGTCCTGATCACCACCGAAGCGGGTCTGCTGGGCCCGTTGGCAACGCTGACACTCCTCTTTGGTTTGTGGCGGTTGGGCCGGCGCGTGGAGAAGGTCGATGCGAGCGACGAGTCGAAGTTGCTGGGCGTCGGGTTCACGATGTCCGTGATCGCGGTCGCTCTCGGCAATGTCTATGGCAGCCGTTTTCTGGATGGGGACGTCATGGGCAACTTCTGGATCCTCGCAGGGATCGTCGCCCGCTATCACGCGCTGACAAAAGAGGCTTCGTGGGCCACCGTGGGGGCCGATGTGAATCGGTCGTCCCCCGGAAGCCGCTCCCCGCTGAGGCAGGAGGGTGCGAAATAGTGCACGCCCGCTGTGCGGAGTGTGGAGATAGATGTAACGGCCCTGGATACGAGTTGCGTATAGCCAAAGAGGTAAGAAATTCAATCCCTCGCCTGCGGGGCGCGTAATTTTTCCACGCGGAGACCCTGGTCAAAACAGGGAGAGAATGTTTCATTTAGTTACTTGCCGCGGCCGAGGCACGGCACCATGGCAGCCAACGTGTGAGGGTAGGGTCAGTGCGGCTCAAGAGAGCTGCCGTCAGAACGCCCTTGCAGGCCGGGTGGCATCAGCCCCCGTCGAACGACCGACCGTGGACCTGTGATGACTTCTGTGCTTCGACTTGGCAGCTTGGCTGCGCTGATGATGGCCCTGGCCGCTTGCGGCGGCGGCGGCGGCGGCAGTTCCAATACAGGGAACGAAGGACCGGCTGGGGGCGGCAATGGCGGTACGGAGACGACGACGTTGCAGATCGGCGTGACCGGCTCCGGAGCGGTTTCATCGCAGCCGAGCGGCATCGCGTGCGGTAACGACTGCTCCGAGAGCTTCACGGTCGGCACGGAAGTGACGCTCAGCGCGAACCCGGCGGCCGGTTACCAGTTCTCGGGATGGAGCGGTAGCGGCGTATCCTGCTCGGACGGTTCGACGAGCTGCACGATCGAACTGGCGGCCGCCAGTACGGTGACGGCTACTTTCACGCCCGTCGCAGCCGACACGGTTGCGCTGAACCTCCAGCGTTCGGGCACCGGAACGGTACTGTCCAGCCCGTCCGGCATCAACTGCGGTTCCGACTGCAGCGAGAGCTACGCAAAGGACACCCAAGTGACGCTGACCGCCGCGGCTGGCAGCGGCTATACCTTCGCCGGCTGGGACGGCGTTTGCACCGGCACCAACGCCACGTGCACCGTCACGCTGAGCCAGGCCCGGACCATCTCGGCGATCTTCGTTGCCGCGCCGGCGGTCAGCGCTTGCAACGGCTTCTATGCCGCTGATTTCACGCCGGTGAGCGGCACCGCCACCCAGTCGATCCTGTCCAGTTCGCGCCCCGTCAAAGGCCGGGCATTCGCCGACCCGACGTACAGGACCTGCATCGTGCGCGTGACCGATCACGCCGCCGAGGCTCCTTCCGGCTTTGCACGCAACGACTACTCGCGCCGTCAGGCCTTCAATGCGGATGCCAGCAAGCTGCTTGTCTATGCGCTCGACGGACACTGGCATCTCTATGACGCCAACAGCTATGCGCATGTGCGGCAGCTCAACGGCCCCGCTGCGGATGCCGAGCCGCAGTGGCACCCGACCGATCCCAATCTGCTGTACTACCTGCCCACGAATGGCGGCATGGTCGTCAACGAACTGAACGTCTCGACGAACACCAGCCGCGTGGTCGGCAATTTCGCGGGTCGCCTGCCGTGGTCGAACGTTGCACGACTGTGGACCAAGTCTGAAGGTTCGCCCTCGGCGGACGCGCGCTACTGGGCCTTCATGGCGGAAACCTCGAGCTTCGCGCCGTTGGGCATCGTCGTCTGGGACCGCGTGACCGACACCATCGTGAGCACCCTCAACAACAGTGACCGCCCCGACCATCTGAGCATGAGTGCGTCCGGCAACTATGTTGTGGTGTCATGGCTGAACCGGGTCGTGGCCTACGACCGCAACCTGCGCAACCCGCGGACCATCCAGGGCAGCAGCGAGCACTCGGACATTGCCCTCGACGGGAATGGCGATGATCTCTACGTCTCGGTGGACTACCAGTCCAACGAAGGCATGGTGTTCATGATCAACCTGCGCACCGGCACGCGCACCGATCTGTTCCCCACGTACCTCGCAGGGACGGCGACGGCCATGCATTTCTCGGGCAAGGCGTTCAAGAAGCCCGGCTGGGTCCTGGTGTCCACCTATGCGAACTACGGTGGTGCGCTGCAATGGCTGCACCGCAAGATATTCGCGGTGCAGCTGGCCGCCAACCCGAAGATCTATCAACTGGCTCACACACACGTGGTTGACAACGGCTATTGGACGGAGCCGCAGGCCAGTGTCAGCCGAGATTTCACGAAAATACTTTTTACTTCTAATTGGGAAGTGAATACCGGCAATGACCTCGATGCCTATATGATCGAGTTGCCCAAAGATGCCTTGAAGTAGACGGGCGCGGGCGCACGGCGCCCTTCGTCGCACAGTCAAAAACATCCTTTCTGGGAACGCTGATCGCTGTACCTGCTGTCGGCGGCGTCCCAATGAAAAATCACTGCTCGCGTGGTCGAAGCGCCGCCGTGTCGGCGCGTGAGCAGCCTTCGCCAAGTCCCCCAGCTGATGGTATTTCTGCGCGTTGCATTGCAGCGCGCAGCTCTTGGCGTTTTTAAACCAAAGTGACTTTCAGACACAAATGAACAGCAAAAAGTTACTACAGGAGAGGTTTGGTTTTCCGATTGAACGAGAGACGGCGCAGAAAGCGCTGTCGGTGCGGAAAACCTGTTCGGGATGGTCCGCACGTTCGGGCCATTTACATCGGGTTGAACCTTAAGAATCGTTGGGATAAATCATGCGTACACGTTCATATCTGGCGCCGGCGGCTATTTGGCTCGCCTTGCTGGTCTCGGGCTGTGGAGGGGGGAGTTCCACCTCCGCGACCGAGACGTCAAACGGGACCGGCAGCGAGGCCGTCGAAGAGCAGGAGCCGCAGGAGGATGCCGACGCCACCAGCGCCGAGCAGGAAAGCGCCCAGCGCGTCCAGTCTTCCACCTATTACAGCCAACGACTGATCAAGGTCGGGGTCCAGGGTTCCGGACGTGTCACCAGCGATCGCGGTGGCATCGATTGCAATGCCAGCGGCGGGCCGAAGTGTTCGACCGGTTACTCGGCGCTGACCTACGTGCGCCTGAGTGCCACACCGGCGGCGGGCGCTACCTTTACCGGCTGGTCCGGGTCGTGCCGGGGCACCAACCTGGTGTGCCGCGTATCGAACAGCCGCTCGCGCGATGTCAGGGCGACCTTCTCGCAGGCACCGGTCGCCGTCACCAACTACTCGCTCAGCGTGTCGGTCTCCGGCACCGGAAGCGTGACCAGCAATCCGGGCGGCATCAGCTGCGGCAGCGGCGGCAGTGCCTGCACCGGCTCGTTTGCCAACGGCACGGGGGTGGCGCTCAGCGCCCAGGCACCGTCAGGCTACACCTTCCAGGGGTGGGGCGGTGCATGCAGCGGCACAGGCAGCACCTGCCAGGTGACGATGTCCCAAGCGCGCAGCGTGAGCGCGTCGTTTGCCGTCGCGCAACCGACGAGCCACACCCTGGGCGTGGCCGTCTCCGGCACCGGCAATGTCCGCAGCTCGCCGTCCGGCATCGATTGCGGCAACTCGGCCACCGACTGCTCGTCGTCGTTTGACACCGCGAGCAGCGTGACGCTGACGGCTGCTGCACCGAGCGGCCAGGTGTTCAACGGCTGGGGCGGCGCATGTTCGGGCACCAGCAGCAGCTGCACGGTCTCGATGTCCAGCGCGCGCAGTGTCCAGGCGAACTTCGCGGCCGCACCGGCGCCGGACACCGGCGATTCAGGCGGATCGTCCACCAGCAGCGCCTGCAGCACGCTCTACGCTTCCAGTCTCACGCTGAAGAGCGGTTTCGTGACCGACCTGATCTCGTCGCTGTCCAAGCCGGCGAAGGGCAAGGCCTTCCTCGATCCGTCCTACAAGACCTGTGTGGTGCGAGTGACCGACCACGCCTCCGAGCCGCCGTCTGGCTTCGCGCGCAATGACTACTCGCGCCGCCAAGCCTTCAACGCGGACAGTACCCGCCTGATCGTCTATGCGTACGATGGCTTCTGGCATCTCTACGACGCCAAGACCTTCGCGCACCTCAAGCGACTGAACGGGCCTGCTGCGGACGCCGAGCCGCAATGGCACCCGACCGACCCCAACCTGCTGCACTACCTGCCGACCAACGGAGGCATGGTGGTCAACGAGTTGAACGTGTCGACGAACACCAGCCGCGTGGTAGGCAACTTCACTGGCCGGCTGCCATGGTCGAATGCCGCGCGCCTGTGGACGAAGTCGGAAGGTTCGCCGTCGGCGGATGGGCGCTACTGGGCCTTCATGGCCGAGACCTCCAGCTTCTCGCCGGTGGGGATCGTCGTGTGGGACCGCGTGACCGACACCATCGTCAGCACGATGGCCAACAGCAACCGCCCCGATCACCTGAGCATGAGTGCGTCCGGCAACTATGTCGTCGTGTCGTGGCTCGACAAGGTGGTGGCCTATGACCGCAACCTGCAGAACCCGCGCACGATCCAGAAGAGCAGCGAGCACTCGGACATCGCCCTCGACGAGAACGGCGACGATGTATACGTGTCTGTCGACTACCAGTCGAACAACGGTGCCGTGTTCATGATCAACCTGCGCACCGGGGCGCGTACCGACCTGTTCGGCACCTACATCAGCGGGACGGCGACGGCCATTCACTTCTCCGGCAAGGCGTTCCGCAAGCCGGGCTGGGTGCTGATGTCGACCTATGCCGACTACGGTGGAGCCATGCAGTGGCTGCACCGGAAGATCACCGCGGTGCAGCTGAAGGCCAACCCGACCGTGTACCACCTGGCGCACACCCGTGTGGTCGACAATGGCTACTGGACCGAGCCTCAGGCGAGCGTCAACCGCGACTTCACGAAGGTGCTGTTCACGTCCAACTGGGGTGTCAACAGCAGCATGGACCTCGATGCTTACATGGTCGAGATCCCGGCCGGTGCGTTGAAGTAAGAACGCCGCGAGCCCTGCAGGGCTTGCAGATCGCGAAGGCCTCCGCAGCGCGGAGGCCTTTTTTCATTCGGCCTGGCCGCGCAGGCGGTAGGTCCACAGCCCGACGATTTCGTGCAGGGCGGTGGCAAAGCGGTCGGGCCCGCCGTTGTGCGGCAGCCAGGCGCGCCAAGTCGGGTTGACGATCTGGCGGTAGGCGACCGGATAAGGCTGGACAGCGAGGCCGAGCCTCGCGGCCACCGCTGTGGCGCGTCGCATGTGCACCGCGCTCGTCACGAGCCAGACAGCCCCTCGATGTCGGTGGATCTCTGCCTGCACCTGCATCAGGTCTTCATAGGTGGTGCGAGAGCGGGGCGAATAGAGGATCGCGTCGGCTGGCACACCGAGGCGCTGTGCCACGCGGCCCATCTCGGCTGCGATCGAGCGGTCGTCATCGCCTGGTGGGCCGCCGGTGAACAGCATCGAGCCTCCAGTACGCCGCCACAGCTCGACGCCTTCGTGAAGCCGTTGCCAGCCGTCTTGGTCGAGTTGCACGCTGTGGGTTCGATCGGGCGTCCACATCTGCCCGCTGCCGAGCACGATGACCAACGCCTGCGGATCGCGGGCCACCGCGAGCGGTGCCACAGCGATCGGGCCCTCCAGGTGGCGGATCAGCAGATTGCCGACGGCCGGAGTGCTGCACACCCAGGCCCACAGCGTGAGACCGAGCAGCCCGGGGCGCCAGCGACGCAATGCCGGGCCGCAGCGGGGGCGAAAGGAAAGGGCGGTGAGTGCCAGCAGCCCGACAACGAAGTAGAACGTCATCGGCAGCAGCAGTTCGATCAGTGCATTGATAAACACGGGACAGGCGCGCGTGCGGCTTCAGGGGCGAGCGGCGAGAGCACCCGGTGGCACCAGCACCATGTAGGCGTCGACATCCGTTTCGCTCGCCGTTCCCCAGTTGGAGTTGAACATCAGGCGCGTGAAGTCGCGGTTCGCCGAGGCGTGCGGCTCCGTCCAGTACTTCGCGTAGCGGCTGTGATGGTGCGCGAGGTGCACGATGCGTGGTTTGGCCTTCAGTTCGACGGCGAAGAGCCGTCTGTGCAGCCACTGCTGGCCGGCCTTGCCGTAGTCGGCATAGGTGGACACCAGCACCCAGCCGGGCCGGCGGTAGGCCTTGCCGGAGACATGCAGGGCCGTCGCGGTGCCGGCGACGTATGTCGGGAACAGATCGGTACGCTGGCCGGTGCGTAGGTTGAGCATGAACAGCGCGCCATCGTTGGCTTTGTAATCAATGGCGACATACGCGTCGTCGCCGTCGGCGGTCAGCGCGATGTCCGAATGCTCGCCGACACGCTGCAGCACGCGAGGCTGCGTCAGTTCGCGGGTGAAGGCAGTCGGACCGTCGTTCCAGGAGACGACGACATGGCGGCCGGACGGACTCATGCTGAGGTGGTCGGCCCGCACCTTGCCGTGTGCCGCGAAATCGTAGGTCGCCAGGATCTTGTCCTCGATCAGGTCATAGGTGAAAAGGCCCAGCCCTTGCCAACGGTCGTCGTCCACCTGGAAGGCCCAGTAGCGACCGTCGGCCGATGGAGACCCTTCGGACCGCGTCCACGCGGACTGCGCACGCGGCCACAGCGCGCGCAGCCGGGTGCCGAAATCGGCCACCACGCGCGAGTGCCCGGTTTTGACGTTCAATTCGTGCAGGCGCATGCCCACACCGTTGGTCGGCAGGTAATACAGCAGTGCGGGATCGGTCGGGTGCCATTGAGGTTCGGCGTCGCCGGCCGGGCCGGACAGCACCTTCAGGTGTTTCAGCGTGCGGGCGTCGTAGAGGTGCCAGTAGCCGTCCTGGGCCACGACGAGCAAGCGCGTGTCGTCGGCATTGAAGGCCTGCCGGCGGGAGTAGTCGTTGCGGGCGAAGCCCTTGGGCGGCTCCTGGTCATGGGCGGTGACCCGAACGACACAACTGCCGTGCACCGGGTCGAGCAGCGCTTCACCCTTGCCCGGCCTGGCGAGGGCAGGCACGGGCGCCGTGTGCTGAGCGGCTCGGGGCAGCGTGTTCGCCGGCTGAAGCTTGGCGCATGCTGCCTCGACCGCTGTCGACGTGTCGACCCGCTGGCCGTGCGATGGATCTGCCCCGAGGCTCATGGCGAGGGCTGCCGCCGATGCGGAGGCGAGCGCCTGATGGCAGCGTCTGTTCACGGGATCTCCTTCGGATCGGCGAGGACCTTGGCCACTGCGCCGACGATGTTCTGGTCCAGAAGAAAGGATTGGACGAGGACCGAAATGCAGGTGCTGCCCAGATCGACAGGCACGATCCGGGGTGCGGGAGCCAGGCCTGCGTCGACGGACTGGGCAGGCAGGCTGAGGCCGCTGCCGATGGCTTTCAGGCACGCTTCCTTGCGTGTCCAGCCGTAGAGGAAAGCAAGATCTCGCTGTGCTGCGGGAGTGTCGAGCAACTCCTGCCGTTCGGCCGAGGTGTAGTTGTGCCGTGCCAGTTCGAGGGCGTCCGGCATCGGTCGCAGCATTTCGACGTCGATGCCCAACTCGCCTTCCCGTGCGACAGCCATGAGGGCGACGTCCGCGCTGTGGCTCAGATTGAAGCTGCATGCCGCGGGAACGAGGAAGGGCTTGCCGTAAGGGCCCAGCGAGAAGCGGATGGCGTGAGGCGCGAGGCCGGTCTGCCGGGACAGAAGCGCGCGCAGTGCGCAATGGGCGGCAAGGAATCGTTGACGGTCGCGATCGAAGACGAACCGCTGCGCGCGTGCGCGCTCGTCGTCAGAGAGCCACGCCTGCTCGTCCGCCGAAGGCGCGGTATCCAGCCCGGCGCGCCAGAGCCGGGCCAGCGGAGGTGTGACCACAGACGTGAACTCGACCATGCGGATGGCATGCAGCAGTGTGCTCATGGATGTCTGTCCGGCGGCCTTCCGGCGCGACAATGGCCGTTTGCCGAGACAGCTTGCGCTGTCTCGTGCCGCAGCGGTCGCAGATTATCCGCTGCGGCGATGAGCGCGTATCTCCCTTGCCCAAGGGGAATGCGCAGCCGTGCGCCGGACAGGGCGAAGGGCAGAACAAGCATGGAGGCCGAGATGAGCCGCAGGGGTCGGGTGAAATGGCTGTGGGCGCTGCTGGCGCTGGCGTTGTCTGCGGGGGCCGGCATCGTCGCCCTGTATGCAGGGCGGCACCATGTTCCCGTGCACTGGCAGGTGGCCGTGCGTGCGCTCATCTCGGGTGTGACGGTGGATCATGGCGTGCGTATCGCCATGCCGGACGGCGTGCACCTCGCCGCCAGCCTTTACCTGCCACCGAACGCCCGGCGCTCATTGCCGACCGTGCTGATACGTCTGCCCTACGACCGCAAGCGTTATGGCGAGGCCCTGGCATCGGCGCTGTTCTTCTCGCGCCACGGCTATGCCGTGCTGGTGCAGGACATTCGCGGCAAGTTCGAATCCGAAGGGGAGTTCGCCCCGTGGTATCGCGCGACCGAAGACGGCGCTGCGACGCTGGACTGGATCGTGCAGCAGCCCTGGTCGAACGGCAAGGTCGGGACCTTTGGGTGCTCGGCGCTGGGCGAACTGCAGTATGCCCTGGCGCGCGCACGCCATCCGGCACACGCGGCCATGATCGCTCAGGGGGCAGGCGGCGCGCTCGGCTCCATGAGGGGGACGTCCGCGCACTTCGGATTCTTCGAGGGCGGGGTGTTTCAACTGGCGTCGGGCTTCGGCTGGTTCGTCAAGCATGGGGCGAAGGACCCGCGTGCGCCGGCCCCTGCGGGGCTCGACATCGGGTCGGCGATATGGGGTCTGCCGGTGGCGGGTCTGGTGAATCAGGCCCGCCCGGCCCCCAACGCCTATGACGAACTGCTGCGGTGGCCGCTCGACGATCCCCGATGGCGCGGGTACGGTTTCGTCTCGGATGGAGACCGACTCACGACGCCGACCCTGGACATCAACAACTGGGGCGACCAGACGATCGAGGGCACACTGGCGCTCGCGCGGCATGCCAGGGCCCAGGAAACCGACCGTGGGCCGGTACGGCATCACGTGGTGATCGCACCGGGCGACCATTGCGAGGCCGAAGCCATCGCGCAGACCGGGCGTTTCGGGGATCTCGAAATGCCTCATGCCGAACAGCCGTACCGAGATTGGTATCTGCGATGGTTCGATCACTGGTTGCGAGGCAACGCCGACGCGCTTGAAGAGTTGCCGCCGTACCTGTTCTACGTGGTAGGTGAGGGGCGCTGGCTGACGTCGTCCCACTGGCCGCCGGAAGGTGTGCAGACACAGCGGTGGTACCTGCACAGCGCGGGCAGGGCCAACAGTCGCGATGGCGACGGCCAGTTGCTCACCGCACCCGCACCTGCGGGCGAGGCGAACGACGAATTCGTGTACGACCCGGCGAAACCGGTCCCGTCGCGGGGCGGTCCCCTGTGCTGCACCGGCAATCCGGCCGATCGGGCGGGGCCAGTGGACCAGCGCGACGTCGAGACCCGCTCGGATGTCCTGGTCTACACATCGCCACCGCTGCAGCGGCCTTTGCGCATTGCCGGCCCCCTGGTGGCGAAATTGACGGTCTCTTCCAGCGCGCCCGACACCGATTTCGTCGCGCGGCTTGTGCACGTGTGGCCCGATGGACGCGCGACCAGCATCCAGGAGGGGGCGCTGCGCGCTCGATACCGCGAAGGAACCGACAAGCCGGCCTTGATGACTCCCGGGCAGACCTACCAAATTGCGGTGAACATGCGGTCGATCGCCTACCTGCTACCTGAAGGGCACCGGCTCCGGCTCCACGTGACGAGCAGCAGCTTTCCACGGCTGGAACGCAACCTCAACACTGGCGGGGACAACGCTGAAGAATCGCGTGGCGTGGTGGCCCGAAACAGGGTGCACCACGGGGGCGCACGGCTGTCCTACCTCGAACTGCCTGTTCTCGAGCTGCCCGCAGTGGGCAGCGACCGTTGATGCAGGATCAGGCTGCAGCGAGCCGCTCGACCGGCGCGGATTCGGCGGCGAGGCCGACCGAAGAGACCGATCCCGGGGCTTCGGCACCCAGCACCCGCTCGTGCAACCACTGCTCGATCAAGCCGGTCAATGCCTGTTGTGCATGCGGCTGCGTCAAGGTGTGATCGCTTTGGCGGAGATAGGTGTATCGCACGTCGTCGACGAAACCGTAGGATTCGAACATCTCGCAGAACTGGCCTTCGTAGTTGTACCAATCCGGCTCGCCGCCGGAGTACACGAAGTACAGCTGCACGCCGCGATCGACCAGCGTGCGGATGCGAGCGCCGAACTCGTCACGCGCGGGCATGCGGGAGCGTCCGAAGATGACCGGGCCCTCCGCGGCGGGGGTGCCAGTGCCGTCATCCTGGGATGTGTCGAGCCGGGCCCTCAGCATGTAGCGCGCCAGCTTGTACGCAGTGGCCGGCACGCCGTGGCGACGCAGCCGGTGCCACAGGCCGAGCAGCTTGGCCTTGCGCGTCGGGTAGACGTAGGAATCGAACAGCAGCGCGGCCTGGAGGCGAGAGTCCTCGAGTGCTGTCAGATGCGCGATGTCGGCGCCCGAACAGAAGCCGATCATGAAAAATCGATGGCACCCGTAGCGCGAGGCGGCGAGGTCCATTGCCGCCCGCGTGTCGGCAACGAACTGGGCGCTGGCCGACTGGGTGCTGATGGCGCGCTGGCTGTCGCCCAGCCCGCTCAGGTCGAAGCGCAACGTGGGCACGCCGAGCTGCGCGAAGCGCCGCGCCAGCTTGACGTTCATCCGGTGTGGACCGACCCGTGGGATGACGCCGGCGTTCGTCAAGAGCGCCATGACCGGTGGGTTGCTGCCGCCGCGGGCGGCGTCGGGAAAGGTCAGCGTGCCGACGAGATTCTGTTGGGGGCCGAAGACCAGTGTGTGTTCGATCATCGCGGTCACTGCAGGGTTTCAAGAAGAATGCGAGGCACGTCCTGAGGGACGATGGCCGTCCCGAGCGCTTCCGTCGACATCCAGTTGGTGCGCGTCTCCACGGTGTGCAGCCTCACTGCGGAACCCAGTGCTTTTTGCAGCGCCTCTCGTTGCTGGGCATGCACTGCGCACGTCAGCTTCACTCCCCGTCGCGCTGCGGCGTGGAGCGGCAGTGCTTCGAGCCGCTGCAGCTCGCCGAATAGCGCCTCTCCGACCTCGAAACCGAGCACGACGCCAGGCAGGGAAGGCTCCTGTTCCCGCCCTCGCTGGCGCAGTTGATTCCATTCCAGCCCCAGTTCACGCGAGAGTTCGCTCCGGTGCGACGACAGCAGTGCGTCGAGATACTCTTGCCCGTTCAGCACCGGTTCCCAAAGAACGGCGTGGCTTGGTGCGATACGCGCGCGCCCGGCGGCGCGGGCCGCCATGTTGGCGCCGAGGCCCATGCCAAACCAGTGCACCGGGCGCTGCGAAGCGGCCTCGCACAAGACCTCGTGGGCCGCAATCACGTCCTCGGTCCAGCGCTCGATGGATTGCTGCCCTTCATCGCCTGCCGAATCGCCGGTGCCGTGATAGTCAAAGCGCAGCACGTCGCACCCTTCGCGTGCGAGCCGGTCAGACAGTGCCCGGAACATCGCGCTGGTGCGAATGGCTTCCTGTCCGAGCGGCCGGCACAGCAGGAAGGCCGGTCGGCCGGCGCGTTTCGGGTCGCCACGCTGCATCACGCCGACCATCGGTCGGGCGGGCGGGCCGAACTGGCGGATCGAAATCTCCACCTCAAGCCCTTCGCACGAACCGCACCAGCCGGTCCATCACGCCGCGCGGCTCCGGCACCGCGGTTTCGGTGCGCATGGTCTGAGCCGGCGTCACGAGGGACGTCTCGTCATAGGCGGCGGCCAGTTGACCCAGGCTTTCGAACACATACCGGCGCGCCGATACCCGCTTGCCCAAACGCTCCTCGAGCCGCGCTACAGCTTGCATTGCCAGCAGGGAGGTGCCGCCCAGGTCGAAGAAGTTGTCGTTCACGCGGATGCCGCGGATGGCCAGCAAGGCTTCCCATGTTTCGATCAGCGCGTGCTCGGTCGGCGTGCCTTCGGTTCGGGCCATGTCCGAGCTTGCAGTACGCTCCAAAGCGGTCGACTGCATCGGGTCGGGCCGGCCGTCCTGGTCGCGTCGCAGTGTCTGAACCCACTGGACACGGGGCGCCGTGGTCGCTGCAGGCAGGACGGCTCTCAGCGCCGTCTGCAGGAGCTGTTCGTCGAGCGGTACACCGTCCCTCGGCTCGACCAGCAGGGTGAGTCGATGGTGCTGAGCACGGTCCGGCTGCACGAGGACACCCGCCTGCCGCACGAGGGGGACCTCGCCCAGCCGCGCTTCGACGGCAGCGAGTTCGAGACGTGCGCCCTCGTAGTACGCGGTCGCCCCGGTTTCACCCAGGTACTGCAGCTGTCCATCCGTGCGCCAACGGCACAGGGCACCGGTGGCATCCCAGCGGCGGTCGGCCTGCGCAAGCCACAACGGCGCAGCGATGCCGGGAGGCACAGGGGCTTCGGGCTCCTCGGCGACGCGCAGCATGTCGCCGACGAGGGGCCGACCGATCAGTCCGCTGTCGTTTGCATGGGACAGATGCGCGGCCGCCACAGGCGCCTGCACGGACCACGGGCGGTACACCGAAAGCACCGAGCAATCGGCCGCCAACAGGTCGGCGACCAGCTCGCGCGACGATTCGGGCGCATCGATCATCGCCACGAGCGGCAGGGAGGTTTGCTGTGCAGCAGACAACAGGCGCCGCCAAGTCGCTGCGGGCGCGTGCAGCCAGCCGATCTGCTCGGATCGAACGAGGGTCAGCAGTTGCGCCCCTTCGGTGCACAGCGATGCAGGTGCGACGACCAGTTCGATGCCTGCCTGCAACGCGAGGCACAGATCGAGCAGCTGCTGCGGCCTAGACAGCCCGTCGAAGGTCAGCAGCTTGTCGTTGGCGAGGGGGGTGACATCGCTGGTCAGCGACGCGACGAGTTGAGCCAACTCCCGGCGGCCGAGGGCACGTTGCGGCAGCGCTTGGACCCCCCAGAGGTCACGCCGATCGGTGAGCCTTGGTGCCCGGAAGCCCTCGATTTCATGGTCGGGAATCGCGATCAGGTCGGGGACCTCGCTCGTCAGCACGGCATCCGCGACCACAGCGTGCGCCCTGCTCGCCGCGAGCGCCTTCCGGATGGACGATGCATCGGCACCGTGCGGCAGCGCCAGACAGCTGCGACCGGACCGCAGCACGGCGAGGGCGGCGACCAGTTGTGCCACCGGGTCACCGACGCATATGGCCACCGTGCCGCCGGCAGGAACGCCGCGAGATGCAAGGCGGCTGTCGAAGCCGGCGATCCGCCTCGACAGCTCGCCCAGCGTGAGCGAGCTTCCTGCGTGACGCAGTGCCACCTTGTCCGGATGGCTGGTGACGTTGAGATGCAGGATGTCCAGGAAGTCGCCGCCTGCCGGCGCCGCCGCAGCGGGCGTGCTCATGCGGGCCAGGGACGCCTGTTCCGCGTCGCTCATGGCCAGGAGTTGCGAAAGTGGCCGGGTCGGGTCCTGCAGCAAGCGCGCGAAGGCGTTGTCGAGGCGGTCGCGCAACATGGCGGCCGTGCTGGGAAGGAAGAGATCGGCGTTGTACTGGACGCCGCATTCAATGCCTGATGCGATCTCCACCATCCACAGGTTCATGTCCTCGGTGGCGCCTTTGACGTTCGTCTTGATGCGCTCGTGGGCCAGCGGGCCCCAACGGGTCGGCCGGCCACGGGCATCCTGGAAGCCGAACATCACCTGGTACAGCCGGTGCCCGGCGCCGCGGCGGCCGACATCGAGTTCCTGCGCCAGCATTTCGAAGGGGATATCCTGGTGCGCGTACACCTCGGTCACTGCCCGGTGCACCGAGCGGATCCAGTCGGCGCTCGAAGCACGAGCATCGACGCTCAGCCGCAGCGGCAGCATGTTGTTGAAGAAGCCCATCACGCCTTCGATCTCGGGCATCGGCCTGCCACGTACCGGCATGCCGATGGCGGGATGGGAATCACGCAGCCACTGTGCCATCACGGCCGCGTAGACGGACAGCGCCACGACGCTCAAGGTGGTGCCGTTCTGCTTCGCAAGCTCCCGGATGCGTTCGGCCTTGTCGGTCGGGATGAACAGGAACTCCGTGGCGCCCCGTCCCTCGGCACCCGCTTGCCGGGGCAGGTCGGTGTACGGGTGCGAGGGCAACCGGCTGCGGGCATACAGGTTCTTCCAGTAGTCGAGCTGCGCACGGATCTCGTCGCTCTTCAACCATTCGTTGTGCCATTGCGCGAAGTCGCCATAGGTGACGGGCAGCTCCGGCAGCGGCGACGTTCGACCGTGCAGATAGGCGTCGTAAAGGGCCGACATCTCCGTGTAGAAGAGATCGAAGGACCATCCGTCCCAGACGACGTGATGCGGCGTAAAGAACAGCGCGTGATGATCTTCCCCCAACTTGAACAGACGGGTGCGCATCAACGGGCCACGATCGAGCGCGATGGGCTCGGCCAGCAGCGCGTCGAGCCGTCGCTGCAGTGCTTGTTCGCGCCGGTCTTCCGGCAGCCCGCTGAGATCCTCCAGCGGCAGCAGGGTGACGCCGACCTCGTCGTCGATGCGCTGGATGTGGCCGTCGTCCGTGTGGACGATCGACGTGCGCAGTGCGGTCTGGCGGCGAACCAGCTCGCGGAACGCACGGTCGAACGCCTGCAGGTCCATGGGGCCGCGCAACCTGTGGCACGAGGGCGCGTTGTACATCACGCTGCCCGGATGCATCTCCTCGACGAAGCGGATGCGTTCCTGCATCAACGTCAGCGGCGCGTTGGCCTGTTGCGCTCGCTTTGCGATGGGCGCGCGCGTGGGCAAGCCGGCTCCGTTCGTGCGTTGGCGCTCGACGAACTCGGCCAGTTTCTCGACGGTGGGTGCCTCGAACAGTGCACGCAGGTTCAGTTGCAGCTGCAATTCGCGATTGATCTGCCCGACCAGCCTCGCGGCCAGCAGCGAGTGGCCGCCGAGCGAGAAGAAGTCGTCGTGAATGCCGACCTCGGCCAGCTTGAGGACCGACTGCATGGCCGCTGCAAGGGTGCGCTCCAGGTCGTTGCGCGGCGGGGTGCTGTTTCGTGAGGACGAAACGACCGGGCCGCTGGGCACCGGCAGCGACTTGCGATCGATCTTGCCGTTGGGCAGCAGCGGCATGGTCGGCAGCGGCACCACGAACTGGGGCAGCATGTAGTCGGGCAGCGCACCACGCAACGCTTCACGCAGGGCGGCCGGATCAGGCGCGGCACCGGCCTCGGCCACGAAGTACGCCACCAGGCGCACGTCGCCGGGCGAGTCTTCGCGGGCGATCGCCACCGTGCGCGCGACACCCGGCTGGCCGGCGAGCCGGGCCTCGATTTCACCCAGTTCGATGCGATAGCCGCGGATCTTGACCTGGAAATCGAGGCGGCCGAGGTGTTCGATGGTGCCGTCCTCGCGCCATTTCCCGAGGTCGCCGGTACGGTAGATGCGAGCTCGTGCAGCGGTGCTGAACGGGTCTTGCACGAACTTCTCGGCGGTGAGTTCGGGCCGCTTGAAGTAGCCGAGCGCCACGCCCTCGCCACCGATGCAGATCTCGCCTTCCACGCCCACGCCGCACGGCCGCAACTGGTCGTCGACGACCCAGACCTGGGTATTGTCGATGGGCCGGCCCACGGTGATGCGCTGGTTCGCGTCGTCAATGCGCGAGAGTGTCGACCAGACGGTGGTTTCGGTCGGGCCGTACATGTTCCACAACTCGACGCCTTGCGCCAGCAGCCGCGCCGCCAGCGACGGCGGCAGGGCTTCTCCTCCGCACAAGGCCTTGAAGCCGGCCGGCGCCTGCCAGCCGGCGTCGAGCAGCATGTGCCACGTCGTGGGCGTGGCCTGCATCACGTTGATCCGGTGGTCTGCGATCATGCGGCCGAGAACCTCGCCGTCCATCGCTTCTTCCCGCTGCGCGACGACCACGCAGGCACCGACCGTCAGAGGCAGCATCAGTTCGAGCACCGCGATGTCGAACGACAGTGTGGTCACCGCGAGCAGCCGGTCGCTCGGCTGCAAGCCCGGCTCCCGCTTCATGCTGGCGAGGAAGTTGCATACCGCACGCTGGGGCAGCACGACGCCCTTGGGCTTGCCCGTCGAGCCGGAGGTGTAGATCACATAGGCCGGCGCGCCCTCCGGCCTGTCGGCGGGCGGAGGCAATGGGGTATCGGGGGCCGCCGCAACCAACGCCGCGTCATCGTCGACGCGCAGCTGCCGCTCGCGCGGCACGCCGGCAAGTTCGGCATGGGCCGCTTCGGTGATGACGAGTTTGACGCCCGCGTCGGCGGCCATGTCGTGCAGGCGATCCCGCGGAAAGCCCGGATCGAGCGGCACATACGCGGCGCCGGTCTTGAGCACACCGAGCAAGGCCGGCACCAGATCGGGGTTGCGGCTGAGGCACAGGCCCACGCGCGTGTCGGCGCCCACACCGCGCTGTGCCAGCAGATTGGCAAAGCGATTGGCGCGCGCTTCGAGCTGCCGGTAACTCAGGCGCTCGCCGCGAGCAACAAGTGCCGTTGCGTCCGGCGTGCGCTGGGCCTGCTGCGCGATCCACTGTTCGACGCGGGCGCCATCCGGCAGTGGTGCGTGGGTCGCGTTCCACTGGAGCAGTCGGGGGTCGACGGCCGGCAGGCTCGCGGTCGTTGCAGCGGCCGCCGTCGCGGACAGTGGCGCTTGCAGCGATGCAGCCAGCTCTGTACAGGCCGCTTGCAGCGCATCGACGAGTGCCTGCGCCCTTTCGACGCTGAAGAACTCGGTGCTGTAGTGCAGGTCGAGCGTGAGCGTGTCTTCCTTCTCGTAGAAGTTGAAGAAAAGCTGGCTGAGCGTGCCGCATTTGCGGCCTTCGTGCATCGTCGCGCGCAGCGGCGCGAAGGCGCCGAGGTTGACCTTGGGGTTGAGGTTGAAGAAGACGCCCGTCAGCGCCGGCTTGTCGCCGGTGCTGCGCAGGCCCAGCGCGCGCGCCACTGTGCCTTGCGTCATGAGCGGGTGCTCCAGTGCATCCATCAGATGCGCGCGCACCCGACCGAGCACGGCGGCTCCGGTGTCGTCTTCTCGGCATGCCAGCCGCAGCGGAAGGTCCAGCACTCCGTCGGCCATCAGTGGCCCATGTCGGCCCAGGCTCTGGCTTGCGTAAGGAATGCTCACCAGGAATTCGCCTTGGCCGCTTTGCCTCTGCAACATCACGGTCACGGCGGTCAGCAGCATCTGGAACAGCGTGGCACCCGCCTGCTTCGCCTGTCCGCGCAGCCGAGCGAAGAGCTCACCGTCGATCTGCGCCCGCAGCGTGTCGCCCGTGTAACGGCGTGGCATCGGCGGCGAGCGATCACCCAAGGCCAGCGGCGCCGGCGGATTGTTCAACACGCGCTGCCAGTACTGCAGCGATTGCCGTCCCTCGGGGCTCTCCATGCGTTGGAGTTCGCGCGAAGCGAAGGTGATGGGCGATTCGGCCTCGGGCAGCAAGGGCGCCATGCCCGAGCTCCGAGCACGGTAGGCGGCGGCGAGCTCGGCATTGAACACGCTGGACGCCCAGCCGTCGAACACCAGATGGCTGGCGACCACATGAACGACCACCTGCCCGCTGGCGAGGCGCAGCAGGCTTACCGCGACCAGGGGCGCTCGATCGAGCGGAAACGGCCTGCCGCTGGCCTCGGTGCAATAGGCGTCGAGTGCGGCGGCGGTGTCGGGTTGATCGCGCAGGTCGACTTCGGTGATCGCGACGGGGGCCGACCTGTCGACGCGTTGCAGCGGTTGTTCGGGGTCGAAACTGATGCGAAAGGCATCGTGCCGCGACATCACGTCGCGCACCGCCGCGCGCAGCGCATCGACGTCGACCGGCCCTTGCAGGCTGACGCAAAACGATTCGTTCAATGCTCGTGCGGCCGAGACATCAAAGCTGGCCGCCAGCCAGCGCTCCGTCTGCCCGGGCGACAGCGGCCCCTCCGTGGTCGAGGAGACAAGGGACTTGTCGCCGCCGCCGGGAGGGGGAGGGCCGTCATGCGGGACGATGAAACCAAGCGCCATGAGCTCGTCGAGCGCCTGGGTGAATACGTCGAAGATGCGGTCCAGCTCCGACTCGCCCATCGCCTCGGTGACGAAATGGCCGAACTGCTCGTACAGGTGCAGACCATGGAAGCGCACCAGGTAGTAGAAGAGGCTGACGTACTTCTGCCCGTCGTCCCAGCTCAACCGCCACAGCGACGCGCAATGCACCGCCTTGACCGGTGCACCACGCACTGCGAAGGCCGTGTTGAGCCGCTCGATCAGACGTTGCGTGCGTTCGTTGAGGCTGCGGTACAGCTCGCGGCCGCCGCGCTTGAGATGCAGCAGCGACGCGCGCGCTGCCGCCAATGCCAACGGGTGGCGCACGAAGGTGCCGGCGAAGTAGGTCACGCCGGCCTCGGGGTAGGAGTCGTCGCCGTACTGCCACTGGCCGCCGTCCAGCGCGTCCAGCCAGTGCGAGCCGCCCCCGATAGCAGCAAACGGCAGGCCGCCGCCAATGATCTTGCCGTAGGTGCACAGGTCGGCGCGCACGCCGTAGAACTCCTGCGCCCCGCCGGGCGCAACGCGGAATCCGGTCACCACTTCGTCGAAGATCAGCGCGCAGCCGGCCGCATCGGCGATTCGGCGCAGCTCCTGCACGAACTCGCGCGGCTGCAGTGTCGGGTACTTGTTCTGGATCGGCTCGATCATGATCGCGGCGAGTTCCGGGCCGCGTTCGCGCAGCACGCGCAATGCGTCGTCACTGGCGTAGTCAAGCACCAGCACGTTCTCGACGGCGTTGGCGAGGATGCCCGGCGCAGCCGACAGCGAGCGCAGCTGCTTGGTGCCGCGCACGATGACCTCGTCGAAGATGCCGTGGTACGAATTCGTGAAGATCGCGATCGTCTTGCGTCCGGTGACCGTGCGTGCAATGCGCATCGCTCCCATCACGGCCTCCGAGCCGGTGTTGCAGAAGGCCACCCGCTCGTGGCCGGTGAACTCGGAGATGAGCTGCGCGACCTCGGCGGCAAGCGGGTGCTGCGGGCCGACCTCGATGCCGGCCTTCAACTGCTCGACCATCGCGTCAACGACGTCGGAGGGGTTGTAACCGAGCAGGTTGGCACCGAAGCATGAGAGCAGGTCGATGTATTCGTTGCCGTCGATGTCCCAGATGCGTGCGCCCTTGGAACGGTCGGCGACGATCGGGTAGACGAGGTCTTTCCACAGCGGGTTGAAGCCGGTGACGACGCGCGGGTCGGCCATCAGCTTGCGGTGCTGCTGGCTGTAGACCTTGGATTTGGCAGTCCTGGCGTTGTAGCGTGCGATGAACTCTACGAGCCAGCGGTGCTGCTCGGGCGTGTCGTCCTGCTTCGCGTCGAGCGTGATGCGCGCGGCGGCGCCGAAGGGTTTTTCGATCAGCGCCTTGATCGTGGGCTGGTCCGGCTCAGCGGACACCGCGGGCTGCGGGAGAGGGGATTCAACGATGGGCGGCGCCGCCTGAGCGGCAGGCAGCGCCATGGTGGCGGGGATCGGTTGGCCCGCAAGCAGCGCGAGCTGCTGCGACATCAGCTGCATCTGCTGCTGGATCAGCTGGTGCAGTGCCGTGCCGCCGGCGATGGCAGTCACGGGCGCGGCGGTGACCGGCGCCATCGTGGGCCCGACTTGAACCGGGGCCGCCGGTGCCGCTGGGGTGGCGACCGGCTCCGGCGCCGCCACAGGCAGCGGCGCGAACCGATCGGCCGGCAACTCCGTGTCGAGAAAGCGCGCTACTTTGTCCAGCGTGTCGAGGTCTTCCAGCAGACGCCGGAAGCGCAGCTTGATGCCGAACACCTGCTCGAGTTCGAGCGTGGCCTGTGTCAGCGACAGCGAGTCTAGTCCCTGGTCGACGAAGCTGGCGTCGTCGTTCATGTCCTCGGCGGCGAGGCCGGAGACGTCGCTGAGGATGCGCTTCAGTTCTTGTGCGAGGCGAGGCAGTCGGCTCATGAGGGGGGGCGCGGCGGAAGGAAGAGGGCTCGTCGGCACAGGGCCGGCGAGGCTGTCGGGAGTGGCGATGGCTGCGATGGCGCCGAGGTTGGGCGCCGAACGGCGGGCGAACCAGTGGTGCTGCCCCGCGAATGGGTAGGTCGGTAGCGCGATGCGGCGCGCGCTCGAGGCGACCGGCCAGGCGAGTTCGACGCCTGCGCACCACAGGGCCCCGATGCCGCTCAACGCAAGTTGCGCGGCATCGCCGGGGTCCTGCGCGGGCCCGAGCAGCGGCACCACGCGGGGCACGCCGCCAGTGCGAGTGCGATGCTGGCGCAGCAGCGCCGTCAAGGCCTGTCCGGAGCCGACCTCGACGAAGACGCAATCGCCGTCGCGCGCCAGCTCCGCTTGTACTGCGCGGCTGAACTGCACGGTGGCGCGCACCTGGCGAGCCCAGTATTCAGGGTCGGTGGCTTCGCTCGCCTGCAACGGCGCACCGCTGAGGCACGAATACAGGGTGCGCTGGGGCGCCTGCAGTCGCGCGCGGCGCAGTGCCTGAGCGACGCGCGGCAGCGCAGCGTCCATCGCCGCGCTGTGGAATGCATGCGAAACACGCAGGCGCGTGGTGCCGATGTCGCGCGACTCCAGCGCTGTGGCGAGGGTGTCGATGGCCGCAGCGTCACCGGCCAACACGGTCAGCCCGGGTGCGTTGCAGCCGGCGATCTCGATGCCGGCGGGCAGCAGTGCGGCGAGCTGCTCGGTGCCGGCGCGGGCGGCCAGCATCGCACCGCGCGGCTGCTCGAACATCGCCTGCCCGCGCTCGATGACCGCAGCGAGCGCGTCGTCGAGCGAGAACACGCCCGCATGGCAGGCCGCCGCATATTCGCCGATGCTGTGGCCGATCATCGCGTCGGGCTGGAGGCCCAGGCTGTCGAGCCAGGCCGCCAGTGCATACGACATGCCGAACAGCGCCGGCTGCGCATGCCGGGTTTCGGCCAGCGCGTCGGCCGCCTGGCGGTCGCCCGGTTCGGCATCCAGCATCCAGCCCTTCAGGCGCGCGCCGAGGTCCAGGCCGGCGAGCTCGAAGCAGCGGTCCAGCGCCACGCGGAAGGCAGGAGCCTCGTCATACAGCTTGCGCGCCATGCCGGGGTGCTGCGAGCCCTGACCGGGGAAGAGGAAGACCACTCTCGGCGCGTTCACCGCGGCGACCGGGCTCTTCATCGAGCGCAGCGCGGCGATCGCAGATGCAGCGTTGGGTGCGACAGCACACAGCCGCTGTGCCATGGGTCGGCGGCCGCGCATCAGCGTGGCGGCGACATCGGCCAGTGGCAGTGCAGGGTGGCGCTCCAGGTGGTCGGCGAGGTCGCGTGCGCGTTGCAGTGCCGCTTCGGGCGTGCGTGCCGACAAGGGCAGCAGGAACAGCTTGTCGTTTTCGTCGGCGGCGGGCCTGGCCGCCACCGGGGCTTCTTCGATCACGACGTGGGCATTGGTGCCGCCGACACCGAAGGAGCTGACGGCCGCGCGGCGCGGTTGCGTGCCGCGTGGCCACGGGGTGTTGTCGGCAACAACATGGAACGGCGTCGCCGCGAAATCGATCTGCGGGTTGGGCCGGCGAAAGTGCAGCGTGCCCGGGATCAGCTCACGGTGCAGCGACAGCGCTGCCTTCACCAGGCCCAGCACGCCGGCGGCGGCGATGGTGTGGCCCAGGTTGCCTTTCAGCGAACCCAGGCCGCAGAACTGCGCGTCGGCGGTGTCTTCGCGCCAGGCTCGCGTGAGCGCCGACACCTCGATCGGGTCGCCCAGTGCGGTGCCGGTGCCGTGCGCCTCGACGTAGCCGATGCTGCGTGCACTGACCTCGGCGTGCTCGAGCGCCATGCGGATCGCGCCGGCCTGGCCGCTCACGCTGGGCGCGGTGAAACTGGCCTTGTCGCCGCCGTCGTTGTTCAAGCCCACACCGCGGATGACGGCGTAGACGGTATCGCCATCGGCCAGCGCATCGTGCAGCCGCTTGAGTACGACAACGCCGCCGCCGCTTGCGAATACCGTGCCGCTGGCATCGGCATCGAACGGCCGGCAATGGCCGTCGGCTGATTCCATGCCGCCTTCCACGTGCAGATAACCGCCTTCCTGCGGCACCACAACGGTCGCGCCGCCGGCCAGCGCCACGTCGCACTGCCCGCTGGCAAGCGCGTGCCAGGCCTGCACGACGGCCACCAGCCCGGTCGAGCAGGCCGTGTGGATGCTGACCGCCGGGCCATTGAGGTTGAGCCGGTTGGCCACGCGGGTGGCGACATAGTCCTTCTCGCTCGCCAGCATCGCGGCGAACTCGCCCATCTGCTGGATCAGTTCGGGTTGTTCCTGGCGCAGCGCAGTGATATAGGTGTTGTTCGCGACGCCACCGTACACGCCGACGCGTTCGCCGTCTCGGCTCGGGTCGATTGCCGCATGCTCGAGCGCCGTCCAGCACAACTCGAGGAACAGGCGCTGCTGCGGGTCGAGCACCGTCGCCTCGCGCGCCGAGATGCCGAAGTAAGCGGCGTCGAAACGCCCGGCGTCGTCGAGCACGCCGCGCGCTGCGACGAAATTGGGGCGGTTGCGCAGCGCCTCGGGAATCGACGGGTCGAGTTCGGCCGGCGAGAAGTGCCGGATGCCTTCGCGGCCGGCCACCAGGTTGTCCCAGAACTGCTCGACGTGGCGCGCGCCAGCGGTGCGGGTCGCCATGCCGACGATGGCGATGCCGCCGTGGCTGATGGACGTCCGGGCCTTGCTCGCATGCCGGGTCTGAGGACGACCTTCGAGCGCCGAGCGTATGCCGGCGATGGTGGGCCGGTCGTAGATGTCGGCCACCGAGATGCCCCGCATGCCGGCTTCGCGCAGCCGGGTCACGAAGCGCAACACGAGCAGCGACTTCGCGCCCAGCTCGAACAGATTCGCGTTCTCGCCGATGTCGGGCACACCCAGCAGTTCTTCCCACAGGCTGCGTATCAGCGCCGCAGGGTCCTGGTGGGAGGCGGCCTCGACCGTCGGCAGCGGCAGGGCGCGCCGGTCGATCTTGCCGCTCGGCGTGGTCGGCAGGCGGTCGAGCACCACGTAGCGGACCGGGACCATGTACTCCGGCAATCGCCCGCGCAGGTAGGCGCGCAGCGCCGGGGTCAGGGCGTCGGCCTGCACGGGCCCCGAGCGCAGCACCAGGTGGGCGATCAACTGCTTGCCGATGCCCGGGAGTTCGGGTGCGGTGACCACGGCGTCGCGCACGGCTTCGTGCGCCATCAGCAAGACTTCGATCTCGCCGGGCTCGATGCGGAAGCCATCGACTTTCAGCTGCTGATCGGCCCGACCGAGATAGGTGTAGACGCCCTCGGCGTCGCGTTGCACGAGATCGCCGGTCGTGTACCAGCGGCCCGGCAGCAGGGCGACGTCATCCCGAAAGCGCTCGCGGCTCAAGTCTTCGCGGCCCAGGTAGCCGTGCGCCAGCGTGTCGCCGCCGAGCAGGAGCTCGCCGGTGTCGCCGCCGTGTACCGACTGGGTCTCAGGGGCGCGCAGCGCGAGCGCCACGTGCGGCAAGGCGCGTCCGATCGGCGGGATCACCGGCCACTGGGCGGCGTCGCCGTACAGTTCATGTGCGGTGACGACGTGGCTTTCGGTGGGACCGTAGTGGTTGTGCAGGCCCGCGTCGGGCAATTGGCCGAACAGCCAGCGGATCGCCGGCGTGACCTGCAACTGCTCGCCGGCACTGACGACGTCGCGCAGGTGCGTGGGCAGGCACTCGCGCGCCGCCTCCGCCAGCATCTGCAGCGCGACGTAGGGCAAGAAGATGCGCTCGACCCGGTGCGCCTGCAGCGCGGCGCACAGTTGCGCCGGATCGCGCCGCTGAGCGTCGTCGAGCATCACCAGCGTGCCGCCACAGGCCAGCGTCGAGAAGATCTCCTGGAAGTGCACATCGAACGACAGCGGAGCGAACTGCAACGTGGTCGCGGGCTGGCCGAGGCGAGGGTGCGCCGCGTGCCAGGCGATCAGGTGGCGCAGCGGGCGCGCGCCCATCGCCACGCCCTTGGGGCGGCCGGTCGAGCCCGACGTGAACAGCACATAGGCCAGATCCGGCGCCGCGCCGTACGCCGCGCCCGCGCGCGCGGGCGCGGGCGCGGCCAGTGTCGGCAGCTTGCCCGCCACGGCTTCAAGGCGGGACAGCACGTCGGCGTCGCCCAGGACGGAACGCGGTTTCGCATCGTCGAGCATCGCCGCGATCCGGTCGCCCGGGTAGCCGAGGTCGAGCGGCACATAGGCCAATCCTGCCTCGACGGCGGCCATGATGTCGATCACGGTCTCGATCGAGCGGGCAGCGGCGATGGCGACGCGGTCGCCGGGGCCCATGCCTGCGGCGGTCATTGCGGCGGCGCGCTCGGTCACGGCGTTCCACAGGGCCCGGTAGTCGACACTGTCTCCACGGGCGTGCAAGACGGCAACGCGGTCAGGCCAGCGGCGTGCGGCTGCGCGCAGCCAGTGATGCAATGGGGGCGGCTCCGGCAGGGAATCCGGTCCGCTCCCATCAAATGGGCTTTGATGGTTCATCGCTCTCTCCGTCAAGGCGCGCGGACGAAGTCGGGTGCTCGAAGGGCGCGGTTGCAGGCATGCCCAGATCAAGGGGAGGCCTAACGTCTTGCGACCCTCTGTGGCGGTGGGCGGGCAGCGGCGTCCCGCCACTGTCTCCAGCTGTTACCGATTATGCGAGCCGGGTATCGATTTGGACGCCCCCCAAATAGGTGACTGCGCGCCGGGGCGAGGCGGGACGCTGCGCACCAGTGCCGTGCTCCAGGGGCGGAAGCAGAAGCGTCGGGGGGCTGAACCCCGCGGGCATGCCGCGCGCGGGCGCGGCGACGTGCAACCCGTAAATCGGGGATACCCCAGTGAACCACATTCTGTAACGATCCGCCCGGTCTATTTCGCGATCACGCGCGTTCCGGGAGAACTCATGAAAACCGTTGCTGTTGTCGGCCTCGGCTATGTCGGCTTGCCGCTGGCCGTCGAATTCGGCAAGAAGTTCCGCACCATCGGGCTGGACCTGTCCGAGGAGAAGATCGAGGCCTATCGACGCCACGTCGACCCGACCGGCGAGGTCAGCACGGACGAACTCAAGGCGGCCCGTCTGCTCGAGCCGACCACCGACGCCGCCGCGCTGAAGGAGGCCGATTTCGTCGTCGTGGCCGTGCCGACGCCCGTCGACGACGCTCACATTCCCGACTTCTCCCCGCTTGTCGGCGCCAGCACGGCCGTGGGGCGCAACCTGAAGCCCGGCGCGATCGTGGTGTTCGAATCCACCGTCTACCCGGGCGCCACCGAAGAGGTCTGCATCCCGATCATCGAACGCGAATCGGGCCAGAAGTGGAAGCAGGGCTTTTTCGTCGGCTACTCTCCGGAGCGCATCAACCCCGGCGACAAGCAGCACACGCTGACGACGATCGTCAAGGTGGTTTCCGGCGACACACCGGACACGCTCGACCAGGTGGCCGAGATGTACGGCGCCGTCGTGACGGCCGGTGTCTACAAGGCCAGCAGCATCAAGGTCGCCGAGGCGGCCAAGGTGATCGAGAACACCCAGCGCGACCTCAACATTGCGCTCGTCAATGAACTGGCGCTGATCTTCCACCGCATCGGCATCGACACCCTCGAAGTGCTGCAGGCCGCCGGCACCAAGTGGAACTTCCTGCCGTTCCGGCCGGGCCTGGTCGGTGGGCACTGCATCGGCGTCGACCCCTACTACCTGACGCACAAGGCCGAGCGCCTGGGCTACAACCCGCAGGTCATCCTGGCCGGGCGCCGCATCAACGACGGCATGGGCAAGTACATCGCCGAACAGACCGTCAAGCAGATGATCCAGGACGGCAGCCCGGTCAAGGGCGCCCATGTCATCGTGCTGGGCCTGACCTTCAAGGAAAACTGCCCCGACCTGCGCAATTCCCGCGTGATCGACGTGATCCGCGAGCTGGAGAGCTACGGCGTGACCGTGCATGTGCACGACCCGCTGGCGTCGCCTCAGGAAGCGTGGCATGAATACGGCGTCGAACTGGTGCAGTGGGAGCATCTGCCGCGCGCCAATGCGATCGTCGCGGCGGTGCCGCACAAGAACCTGCTCGACCGCAGCATTGACGAGTACGTGGCCAAGCTCGCGCATGGCGGCCTGTTCGTCGACGTGAAGTGCACGGCCGACGCACCCGCGTTGCGGGCCCGCGGCATCAACGTGTGGCGGCTGTGATGTTGCAGGAAGTCCTCGACTCACTCGGTTCGCAGCGGCGTCGCTGGCTGGTCACCGGCAGCGCCGGTTTCATCGGCTCGCACCTGCTCGAGACGCTGCTGCGCGCCGGCCAGCAGGTCACCAGCCTCGACAATTTCTCGACCGGCCACCGCTCCAATCTCGACGATGTCCGTGCGCTGGTCGGCGAGCAGGCGTGGGCGTCGCACCATTTCATCGAAGGTGACATCGCCGACCCGGACACCTGCCGGCGCGCCTGCGAGGGCGTCGACGTGGTGCTGCACCAGGCGGCGCTCGGCTCGGTGCCTCGGTCGATCAAGGACCCGCTGGCCACCCATCGCTCGAACGCGACTGGATTCCTGAACATGCTGTTCGCCGCCTGCGACGCGAACGTCAAGCGCTTCGTCTATGCCGCGTCGAGCTCCACCTACGGTGACTCTCCCACGCTGCCCAAGGTCGAAGACAAGATCGGCCGGCCGTTGTCGCCCTATGCGGTGACGAAGTACGTGAACGAGCTCTACGCCGACGTGTTCGGCCGCTGCTACGGCATCGAGACCGTCGGGCTGCGTTACTTCAATGTCTTCGGGCCGCGCCAGGACCCGAACGGCGCTTATGCCGCGGTGATCCCGCGCTGGGTGGCCGAGATGCTGCGCGGCAAGCGCTGTGTGATCAACGGCGACGGCGAGACCTCGCGCGACTTCTGCTACGTCGCGAACGCGGTGCAGGCCAACCTGCGCGCCGGCCTGACCGACAACCCGGAAGCCGTGCACCAGGTCTACAACGTCGCGGTGGGCGATCGGACCACGCTCAACCAGCTGCACGAGTCGATCGCCGCGGCGCTCGGCGGCCTGCGCGCCGATCTGCGCATTCAGACACCGGAATACGCCGACTTCCGGCCGGGCGACGTCCGCCATTCGCTCGCCGACGTGAGCAAGGCGCGCCGTCTGCTCGGCTACGTGCCGACGCATAACGTCGGCGCCGGCCTGCGCGAAGCCATCGGTTGGTACGTCAGCCGCGCGGTCCAGCCCGCCTGAGTGTGGGTCGGCCCTGGCCTCCAGCCCGCTTCGGCGGGCTTTTCCATTCCTGGCGGGCAGGTCATGCGGGCCACCCGCAGCGTGTGCGAAACGCGCATGCACCACAATGGGTGGACCATGCGATACGTAACCTGCCACCCCGGCACCACGGCGCTGGTGCTCGATTCCCCGCACAGCGGAACCTGGTACCCCGACGACTTCCAGCATGCCTGCGACCTGGCCGTGCTCCGGCGCGCCGAGGACACGCACGTCGACAAGCTCTACGACTTCGCGCCCGGGCTGGGCGCGGCCTGGGTCGAAGCGCATTTCCCGCGCAGCTATCTCGACGCCAACCGCGACCTGACGGAGCTCGACATCAGCCTGCTCGACGCGGCCTGGCCCGACCCCGTGGAGGAGGGCGCAAAGGTGCGCCTGGGCAAGGGCCTGGTCTGGCGCCTGACCGACGACGGCGTCGCGTTGTACGACCGCAAGCTCAGCGTCGCCGAGGTGCGGCAGCGCATCGAGCGTTGCTGGCGTCCGTATCATGAAGCGGTGGCCACGGCGATCGGCGCGGCCCACGCGCGACACGGGTACTCGATCCACGTCAACTGCCATTCGATGCCCGCGGTCGCGGCATCGCACGCGACGGAGTTTCCCGGCCTCGTGCATGCCGATTTCGTGATCGGAGACCGCGACGGCACCACGGCCGACCCGGCCATCGGCCGATGGATGGCGCGCTTCCTCGAACAGCGCGGCTACACCGTCAGCCTGAACCACCCCTACAAGGGGGTCGAGCTGGTGCGGCGCTACGGCGACCCCACCGCCCAACGGCATTCGATCCAGCTGGAGATCAACCGCCGGCTCTACATGGACGAGGCCAGTCTTGAACTGCACGAAGGCTACGACCGACTGAAGCCGCACCTGCGTGAACTGGTCGAGCAGCTGATCGGCCTCGACCCGCGTCACGTCCGGATCTGAGATGGAGCGGGTTGAGGCCGTCGTTGTCGGCGCGGGCGTGGTCGGGCTGGCGGTCGCCCGTGCGCTGGCGCAGCGCGGGCTGGAAACCATCGTTCTCGAAAGCGAAGCTGCCATCGGCACAGGGACCAGTTCGCGCAATAGCGAGGTGATCCACGCCGGGCTGTACTACCCGCAGGGTTCGTGGAAGGCGCGCTTGTGCGTACAGGGCAGGAACAGGCTGTATCCATACGCGGCAGAACGTGGCATCGAGCACCGTCGCTGCGGCAAGCTGGTGGTTGCCACGAGCGAGGCACAGCTGGCCGCGCTGCATGGCGTCGTCGATGCGGCCGCACGCAATGGGGTCACCGACCTGCAATGGCTCGACGCGCACCAGGCGCGGGTGTTGGAGCCGCGGCTGGCATGCGTGGCGGCGGTGTTGTCGCCGTCGACCGGCGTGATCGACAGCCACGGCTACATGCTTGCCTTGCAGGCTGATCTGGAAGCGGCCGGCGGTGCGGTCGCTTTTGCCTCCCCGGTCGCGGAGGTGCAGTGCCGATCGCAAGGCCACGTGGTCAGCGTTGGCGGCGCGTCCCCCATGACGCTGGAAGCCGGTGTCTTGGTCAACGCCGCAGGTTTGTGGGCACCGTCCCTTGCCGCTCGGTTCCAGGGCTTGGCGCCACAGCATGTCCCGAGCGCCCATTTCGCCAAAGGCAGCTACTACGCCCTCAGCGGCCGTGCGCCATTCTCGCGGTTGATCTACCCGGTGCCAGAGGCGGCCGGGCTCGGGGTGCACCTCACCCTGGACCTGGGCGGGCAGGCGCGTTTCGGCCCGGATGTCGAATGGATCGTGCCGGACGCACAGGGGCGACTCGACTATCGCGTCGATCCCATGCGGGCCGACAGCTTCTATGCCGAGATACGCCGCTACTGGCCCGAACTGCCGGACGGCTCGCTGCGCCCCGCGTACAGCGGCGTGCGCCCGAAGCTCCAGGCACCCGGCGAGCCTGCGCGCGACTTCTGGCTGCAAGGGCCGGCCGAACACGGGCTTGCGGGCTTGGTGAACCTGTTCGGCATCGAGTCGCCCGGCCTGACCGCGGCCCTTGCGCTGGCAGACGTGGCGGCGGACCTCGCATTGCCGACGCGCTGAACGTTCAACCTTTCAGCGCCAGCGCTGCTTCGCGCACGAGCGCCGGGCCGCGGTAGATCAGCCCCGTGTAGATCTGCACCAGGTCGGCCCCTGCCGCCAGCTTCGTGCGTGCGTCTTCCCCGCTCATCACGCCGCCGACCCCGATGATCGGGTAGCCGGGACCGAGCGTGGCGCGCAGCAGGCGGATCACGCGATTGCTGGCCTCGAACACCGGGCGGCCGCTCAGGCCACCGATTTCATCGCCATGCGGCAGATGCTTGACCGCGTCGCGGGCGATCGTCGTGTTGGTCGCGATCACGCCGTCGATGCGGTGCTTCTTCAGGGTCGCGGCGATCACGCCGACCTGCGCGTCGTCGAGGTCAGGAGCGATCTTCACGAACACCGGCACCCGACGGCTGTGCGTCGCGGCCAGTTGTTCGCGCCGCTCCTGAACGGCCCCGAGCAGTGCGTCGAGCGCCTCGTCCGACTGCAACGCGCGCAGGTTCTTGGTGTTGGGAGACGAGATGTTCACCGTCACGTAGTCGGCGTGCGGGTAGACGCCGTCGAGGCAGATCAGGTAGTCGTCCACGGCGCGTTCGATCGGCGTCGCGGCGTTCTTGCCGATGTTCAGGCCCAGCACGCCGCCTTGCTGGCGAAAGCGGGCGGTGCGCACATTGGCGACGAAGGCGTCGAGTCCGTCGTTGTTGAAGCCCAGGCGGTTGATCAGCGCGTCGGCCTCCGGCAGCCGGAACATGCGGGGTTTCGGGTTGCCCGGTTGGGCCTTCGGCGTCACGGTGCCGACCTCGATGAAGCCGAAGCCCATCGACGCCAGGCCGTCGATGCAGCGGCCGTTCTTGTCCAGCCCGGCCGCCAGGCCGATCCGGTTCGGAAAGCGCAGGCCGGCGACGGTGACCGGGTCGTCCACCCGGGTTTCGCCGTACAGGCAGGCCAGCGGGGTGCGTTGAACTCGGGCGAGCGTGCCGAGCGTCAGCTCGTGGGCGGCTTCCGCGTCGAGGCCGAAAAGGAAAGGGCGGGCAAGGGCGTAGGGCAGGATCGACATAAGGCGTCTTGGATAATCGCCGGATTGTCTCAAACGGGCCGGCGCGCCGGCACCTCTTCATGACCCAAGACGAACTCAAGGCCCTGGTGGGGCGCGCGGCGATCGATCACGTGGTGCCCGGCTCGGTGGTCGGTGTCGGCACCGGCTCGACCGTCAACTGCTTCATCGACGAACTGGCAAAGATCAAGGATCGCATCGCCGGCGCCGTTTCCAGCTCGCTGAAGAGCACCGAGCGACTGCAGGCGCTCGGCATCCCGGTGCTGGACTCGAACAGCGTGGAGCGGCTGCCGGTCTACATCGACGGGGCCGACGAGATCGATCGCGCCGGCTGCATGATCAAGGGTGGCGGCGCGGCGCTGACGCGCGAGAAGATCGTCGCGGACATCGCTGAGCGCTTTGTCTGCATCGCCGATGCGTCGAAGCTGGTCGACACCCTGGGACGTTTCCCGCTGCCGGTCGAGGTGATACCGATGGCCAGCAGCCAGATCGCGCGCAAGTTCGAGGCGATGGGAGGAAATCCGTCGCTGCGCAACGGCGTGATCACCGACAACGGCAACCTGATTCTCGACGTGCACGGGCTTGCGATCACCGATCCGGCTGCCCTGGAAGCGGAGATCAATCAGTGGCCGGGGGTGGTGACCTGCGGCATCTTCGCGCGCAACAAGGCCGCCGTGTGTCTGCTCGGCACCGCAGATGGCGTTCGCACCCTTGCCTGGTAGCCCGGCATGCTGAAACACAAGAGCCGCCCGAAGGCGGCTCTTGCGCATGCTGTGCTCAGAACTTGAAACCCGGGGGCGCGTTGCCCGCAGGAGGCAGTGGTGCTGCGGTGGCAGGCGACGGGGTCGCTTGCGGTGCGGTGGCCGGCTGTTGTGCAGCCGGCGCCGGCTGCGCCGCGACCATCGGCGTGGCAGGCGCGTAGGTGTAGGTGCTGGGGAGGCGCGATTGCTTGGGGTAGCCGGCGGCGTCGAGGTAAGACGACCACTCGGTCGACGAGAAACCGCGCACCTGCTGGCCGCCGACTTGCATCATCGGCAGCTCGTTGCCGCCGGTCAGCTGAGTGTAGGCCTGCGAGTCCTGTTGCGTCGTGACCGTGCGCTCGGCGTGGGGGATACCGCGCTGGCGCAGCATCGAACGGGCCGCGTCGCAGGCTTGGCAATTGGCGGTGGTGTACAGCGTGACCGGGTAGCGCGAGGCGATTTGGCGCAACTCGAAAGGCAGCGGCTGCGCTTCGCTGCCGGTGCCGCCGGAGGGCGACAGGGGCTGCGCACGGCCTTGCTCGGTCGGCGGCCGATCGGTGTAGGTGACCTTGCCGTCCGGGCCGACCACCTTGTACAGCGCCTGCACGGGCAGGCTGGCCCCCAGCGCCAGCAGGCTCAAACATGTGGGCAGCGCCCAGCGCGCGATGTGCTTCATCCCGGTCCCTCTGTCGGTGCAAGGCTCAGATGCTATCAGGCCATGCCCTCGTGTCGCAGCAGCGCATCGATGCGTGGTTCACGGCCACGGAAGGCTTTGAAGCTTTCTTCGGCCGGCCGGCTGCCGCCGGCTTCCAGGATCTCCTGCCGGTAGCGGCGGCCGGTCTCGATATTCAGCACGCCGGCCTCCTCGAACGCGCTGTAAGCGTCGGCTGACAGCACCTCGGCCCACTTGTAGCTGTAATAGCCTGCCGCATAGCCCCCGGCGAAGACGTGCGAGAAACTGTGCTGCATGCGGTTGAACGCCGGCGGCATCAGCACGGCAATCTCGCCGCGCACATCGTCGAGGATCTGCTGGACGCGCGATTCGCTGCCCGGTTCGGCATGCAGCCGCATGTCGAACAGCGAGAACTCGATCTGGCGCAGCGTCTGCATGCCGCTCTGGAAGTTCTTCGCGGCGAGCATCTTGTCGAACAACTCGCGCGGCAGCGGCTCGCCCGTGTCGACATGAGCGGTCATGTGCTTCAGCACGTCCCATTCCCAGCAAAAGTTCTCCATGAACTGGCTGGGCAGCTCGACCGCGTCCCACTCGACCCCTGAAATACCGGCCACGCCGATTTCGTCGACCTGCGTCAGCAGGTGGTGCAAACCGTGGCCGAACTCATGGAACAGCGTCGTGACGTTGTCGTGCGTCAGCAGCGCCGGCTTGCCGTTGACGCCCTCGGCGAAGTTGCACACCAGGTGCGCCACCGGTGTCTGCAGCCGGCCTTCGGGCCGGGCCCAGCGGCCGCGCACGTCGTCCATCCACGCGCCCGAGCGCTTGCCGGCGCGGGCGTACGGGTCGAGGTAGAACTGGCCGACCAACCGGCCACTGCGCTCGATGCGGAAGAAGCGCACGCTCGGGTGCCACACCGGGGCCTGATCGGGGCGGATCGACACCTCGAACAGCGTCTCGACGATCTTGAACAGGCCTTCGAGCACCTTGGGCTCGGTGAAGTACTGCTTGACCTCCTGGT
The DNA here is from genome assembly GCF_023721835.1 of Caldimonas mangrovi. GTDB lineage: Bacteria > Pseudomonadota > Gammaproteobacteria > Burkholderiales > Burkholderiaceae_C > Caldimonas > Caldimonas mangrovi. Next base: position 271,454 of record NZ_JAMKFE010000006.1, read on the forward strand.
CGCTGAAGGCATAGCGGCGCTCCTTGAGCTTTTCCGACACGTAGGCCAGGTCCCAGGCCGCCAACTCGTCCATGCCCAGCTCGGCGCGTGCGAATGTGCGCAGTTCGGCCAGGTCCTTCTCGGCGTACGGGCGAGCCCGGCGCGCCAGGTCGCGCAGGAAATCCATCACCTGCTCGGGCGATTCGGCCATCTTGGGCACCAGCGACACCTGCGCGAAGTTGCGGTAGCCGAGCAGTTGTGCCTCTTCCTGGCGCAGCGCCAGCAGCTCGGCCATCACCCACGAGTTGTCGTGTTCGGGCTGGCCCAGTTCGGATGCACGCGTGACATAGGCGGTGTAGAGCGTTTCGCGCAGCGGCCGGTGGCTGCCGTACTGCATCACGGGAAAGTAGCTGGGGAACTGCAGCGTGATCTTGTAGCCGTCCTTGCCGTCGCGAAGCGCGGCTGCCCGGGCGGCCTCCTTGGCGTCGTCAGGCACACCGGCCAGTTCCTCTTCGGTCGCAAAGTAGCTGTAGCCGTCGGTCGCATCGAGCACGTGCTCCGAGAACTTCTGCGACAGCTCAGCCTGGCGTTCCTGGATCTGCGCGAAGCGCTCCTTCGCCGCGCCTTGCAGCTCGGCGCCGGACAATACGAAGTCGCGCATCGCGTTGGCGAGCACCTTCTGCCGCGCTCGAGGCTGATCCTTCACGTCGGGGCGCGCCGCCACCGCCTTGTACTTGGCGTACAGCCGCTCGTCGGCACCCAGCCGGGTGTAGAACTCGGTGATCTTCGGCAGGTTTTCGTTGAAGGCGGCGCGCAGCGCCGGGCTGTCGGCCACCGAATTGAGGTGGCCCACGGTGCCCCAGGCGCGGCCCAGCCGCTCGGTGGCGACGTCGAGCACCGCGGAGATCGCGTCGTAGTCGGCGGGCACGGTGTCGCCGACCACCTGTTCGAGCGCCGCCTCGGCGCCTTTCAGCAACTCGTCGATCGCCGGGCTGACATGCTCGGGCCGAACGTCGGCGAATCGAGGCAGGTCAGAGAAGTCGAGCAGGGGATTCGGGTCGAGCGACGTGGTCATGGGGCTCATCTGGCGGCGCGTTCCGCCGATTCAATGGTGTTGACCAGCAGCATTGTGATCGTCATCGGCCCCACCCCGCCCGGAACAGGGGTGATGGCGGATGCGACTTTCGACACGCCTTCGAAGTCCACGTCGCCGCACAGCTTGCCCGCGTCGTTGCGGTTCATGCCGACATCGATCACCACCGCGCCGGGCTTGACCATCGCGGCCGTCAGCATGTTGCGCTTGCCGACCGCGGCGACGACGATGTCGGCCTGCCGCGTGAAGTGGGCGAGGTCGGGCGTGGCGCTGTGGCATACCGTGACCGTGGCGCTGGCCTGCAGCAGCAGCATCGCCATCGGCTTGCCGACGATGTTGGAGCGGCCGATGACGACCGCGTGCTTGCCCTTCGGGTCGCAGCCGATCGACTCCAGCAGCTTCATGCAGCCGTAGGGCGTGCAGGGTTTGAAGCCCGGCTGGCCGACCATCAGCGCGCCGGCGCTGGCGACGTGGAAGCCGTCGACATCCTTCAACGGCGAGATCGTCTCGATCACCTTGTGGCTGTCGATGTGGGCGGGAAGCGGCAACTGCACCAGGATGCCGTGTATGGCCGGATCCTCGTTCAGTGCCTCGACGCGGGCCAGCAACTCGGCCTCGGTCAGGGTGGCCGGATACTGCTCGAGCACCGAGTGCAGGCCGTTCTCCTGGCAGGCCTTGACCTTGTTGCGCACGTAGACCTGCGAGGCCGGGTTGTCGCCGACCAGCACCACCGCGAGGCCGGGTTTGAGGCCGCGCGCGGTCAGGGCGGCAGCGCGCTCGGCCACCTCGGCTCGGATCTGTTGGGACACGGCGAGGCCGTCGATGATGCGTGCTGTCATGGCGGAATCCGGAGCGAGGTTCTGGAAATGAAAAAGGCCGCTTGGCAAAGCGGCCCTGGGGTCGGATTTGAGTTCAGGCCTTGGCCTGCGCCCCGAGGGCGATCTTGAGCAGGTCGGCCACGGTATTGGCGTTGAGTTTTTCCATGATGTTGGCGCGGTGGGCCTCCACCGTCTTGATGCTGATGCCCAGATCGTCGGCGATCTGCTTGTTCAGGCGGCCGGCGACGATGCGGTCGAGGACCTGGGCCTCGCGCGTGGTCAGGCGCGACAGTAGCGCGTCGCGGCTGGCGGCTTCCTGCTGTTGCGAGAACAGCGAGCGGGCCTGGTCGAGCATGCGCTCGACGAGCGAGACGAGTTCGTCTTCCTTGAAGGGTTTTTCGATGAAGTCCATCGCGCCCTTCTTCATCGTGCTGACCGCCATCGGCACGTCGCCGTGGCCGGTGATGAAGACGATCGGCAGCGGGGACTTGCGCTCCAGCAGGCGGTCCTGCAGCTCCAGCCCGCTCATGCCGTCCATGCGGATGTCGGCAATCAGGCACGCCACTTCACGGGGATCGAAGCGCGAGAGAAAGGACTCCGACGAGTCGAAACACTTGACCCGGTAGTCCTTGCCTTCCAGCAGCCATTGCAGCGAGTCGCGCACTGCCTCGTCGTCGTCGACGACATAGACGGTGCCTTTCTTGGGGATCAAGCTCATGGGCGGGTTCTCAGTGATGGGAGAGTGTGGCGGTGTCCACCGGCAACGTGAACGAGAACCGGCAACCGACCACGCTCGGGCCATTGTATAAGTTCTCGGCACGTATCCGGCCGCGGTGAGACTCGATGATCGAGCGGCACAGGCTCAGGCCGATGCCCAGTCCGTCCGCCTTGGTCGAGAAGAAGGCTTCGTACATGCGCCCCAGCACTTCTTCCTTCAGGCCGGGCCCGTTGTCGGTCACGCTGAACTCGATCACGCCGCCTTCTTCCGGCGTGTGCCGCGGGATCACACGCAGTTCGATGTTGCGGCGCGATGGGGCCAGCTTGGCGTTGTCGATCGCCTCGGCCGCGTTCTTCAGCAGGTTCAGCAGCACCTGCTCGATCAGGATCGGGTCGACCATCAGCGACGGCAGGCGTTGCGCAACATAGGTATGGATCCCGACGTTGCGGCGGCGCAGCTCGATCATCGCCAGTTCGACCGCGTCCTCGACGATTTCGCGCGCCTGCGCCGCCTGACGCTGCGGTTCACTGCGCTTCACGAAGGCCCGGATGCGATGGATGATCTGCCCGGCGCGCTGGGCCTGCTTCGAGGTCTTCTCGAGTGCGACCAGCATGTCCTCGGTCGAGATCGTGCCGGCCTTGACACGCGAGATGATGCCGTTGCTGTAGTTGGTGATCGCGGTCAGCGGCTGGTTCAGCTCGTGCGCGACCGACGACGCCATCTCTCCCATCGTCACCAGCCGGCTCGTCACCTGGGCCTTCTCGGCTTGCTGCGCCGCCTGTTCTTCGGCACGGCGGCGGGCGGTGATGTCGGTCGCGATCAGCATCTGGGCCAGACGCCCGTCGGTCCACTGCAGGTAGCGGGCCCGGACGTCGAACCATTTGTCGAGCGACTCGATGTAGACCTCGCGCGGGTCGGAGCCGGTTTCGGTCAACTCCTGCGTCGGCAGGCCGCTCAGGTTGTCGACGCTGTCATCATGATCGGGCAGCGTCACGTCCACTTCGGTCGGGTGCTCGCCGGCAAGCAGGGCGTGGCCCCGCGCGTCGGCGCCGAACCACAGTCTGTAGGAGCGGTTGGCGAACAGCAGCTCGCCCTGCTGCACCGACAGCACCGAGACGGCGGCATCCAACCCCTCCAGCACCGTGGTGAATCGCTCGTGCGAGGCCGACAGCTGGTCGCGGATGCGTTTGGCCTCGGTGATGTTGGTCATCGAGGTCATCCAGCCGGTCTGGTTGCCCTTGGCGTCGACCAGCGGCGAAACGTACATGCGGGCGTCGAACTGCGTACCGTCCTTGCGCATCACCTTCACTTCGATACCGCCGGCCGGGCTGCGGCCCTGCAGTTCCTGCTCGAACAGGCGCCGGTTCTCTTCCATCCGGTCGGGCGGCCAGTGCGGGAAGGGCGGCAGCTTGCCGATCAGCTCGGTTTCGGAGAAGCCCGTCATCGAGCAGTAGGCCGCATTGACATAGGTGATGCGGCCTTCCAGGTCCATCGCCCGCATGCCGGTCAGCATGGAGTTTTCCATCGCGCGACGGAAGTTGGTCTCGGCCACCAGCGCACTTTGCACCTGCAGGCGTCGACGCATGTGGCGCCAGGTGCCGAGCAGCATCCAGACGGTCAGCGCGCTCAGCGCCGCCACCATCCAGAACAGCGTGTTGCTGATCAGGCCGATCGAGGTGCGGTAACCGAGGCCGCGCAGGATCAGCCCGTTGCCGACCGGCGCGACGGGGATGTCGTGAAAGATCGACGGCCGCTCGCCGTTTTTGGCGCTCACCCGCGAGATCGTGCTCGCCAGCACCCGGTCATTGGGGTCCAGCAGCATGATCCCGTGCCGGTTGGACACTTCCGTCGGCACGAAGTAGCGCACCAACGCCTCGACCGAGTATTCGGCGACGACCGTGCCGACGAACGCGCTGCGATCGATCAATGGCACCTGCACCTGGAACACGTGCAGCCCGTTGGACGTGGCGTAGGTCCGGGAGTAGACCGGCTGGCGCAGGTCGCGAGCCGCTTCGAAGGCCCACTCCGGCTCGCTTTTCGTCACTTTGGGACCGGATGCCGCCGATGCCGCGGCTTCCGCCGGCTCGGCGTAGCGGCTGCCGTTGAACGTGTGACTGGGCGACAGGTAGCTGACGCGTCGCGAGCGATCGGCGCCGAGCCATGTCAGGCTGACGACCTCCGGGCGTTCGCGGGCGAACGTGGTGGCCTGGCCGACGAATTCGTCCTGATCGATCGCCCGTGTCGTGATCTCGCGCGCCACCCGCACGAGCTGTTCCTGGTTCTCGATCAGGCGGAGCCGGATCTGCTGTTGCGCTACTTCGGTGTCGCGCTTGACCGACTCGTGCTCGCGCTCCAGTTCCTCGATCCGCAAGTACCAGAAGGCCGCAATGATGGCCGCGAGGAACAGCAGGACGGACACCAACGGGCCCAGCGTGGCAAAGCGGTCTTGCCGGGCCGGCGACTGTCTGCGCCACCACTTCCCGAACAGCCGACGCGGTCTTGGTGGCAATTCGTGGGTACTGGAACGAAACTCGCTCGGTATGGTGGGCATAGGGCCGGAATTATCCCGCGTGCGGCGCCGGTGCCGGAGGGAATTCCGGCATGCAGGCCGCCCCGGCGCGCCGAAATTGACAGACCCCTTAATAATTCATAATGTGAAAATGATTCGCACTATTTGAAAAACGGCGGGTCGTATGCCACACTGGCGCCCGCAGTTTCACACCCATGCGAGGAGACCCCATGTCTGCAGTGCCGGATTCGTTCCCGGGCGCGGCGGCCAACGATGCCGATGCCCAAGAAACCCGTGAATGGCTGGACGCGTTGTCCGCCGTCATCGAAAGTGAAGGCCGCGAGCGCGGCCACTTCCTGCTGGAGCAGCTGCTCGAGCATGCGCGCCAATCGGGCATCGACATGCCGTTTTCGGCCACGACGGGTTACATCAACACGATCGAGCCGGAAGACGAGGAACGCTGCCCCGGCAACCTCGACATCGAGGAGCGCCTGCGTGCTTACATGCGGTGGAACGCGATGGCCATGGTGGTTCGCGCCAACCGCCTGCACCCGGCCGATGGCGGCGACCTGGGGGGGCACATCTCGTCGTTCGCATCGGTGGCGACGATGTTCGGCGCCGGCTTCAACCACTTCTGGCACGCCGAGCACGAAGGCCATGGCGGCGACCTGCTCTATATACAAGGGCATTCGTCGCCGGGCATCTACGCACGTGCCTACATGGAAGGCCGCATCACCGAGGAGCAGTTGAACAACTTCCGCCAGGAAGTGGACGGCAAGGGCTTGTCGAGCTACCCCCACCCCAAGCTGATGCCCGAGTTCTGGCAGTTCCCGACCGTCTCGATGGGGTTGGGCCCGCTGATGGCCATCTACCAGGCACGCTTCCTGAAGTATCTGCATGCCCGTGGCATCGCCGACACCAGCAACCGCAAGGTCTGGGTGTTCTGCGGCGACGGCGAGATGGACGAACCCGAATCGCTGGGAGCGATCGGACTGGCCGCGCGCGAGAAACTCGACAACCTGATTTTCGTCGTCAACTGCAACCTCCAGCGGCTGGACGGGCCGGTGCGCGGCAACGGCAAGATCGTGCAGGAGCTCGAAGGCGAGTTCCGTGGGGCCGGCTGGAACGTCATCAAGCTGCTGTGGGGCAGCTACTGGGACCCGCTGCTGGCGCGCGACAAGGAAGGCATCCTGCGCAAGATCATGATGGACATGGTCGACGGCGACTACCAGGCCTGCAAGGCCAACGACGGCGCCTTCGTGCGCAAGACCTTCTTCGGCCGCCATCCCAAGGCGCTGGAGATGGTCGCGAAGCTGAGCGACGACGACATCTGGCGCCTGCAACGCGGCGGGCACGACCCGCAGAAGGTCTACGCCGCCTACCACCGCGCGGTGAACCACAAGGACCAGCCGACCGTCTTGCTGATCAAGACCGTCAAGGGCTTCGGCATGGGCAAGAGCGGTGAGGGCAAGAACACCGCGCACCAGACCAAGAAGCTGACCGACGACGACATCCGCACGTTCCGTGACCGCTTCAACATCCCCGTCCCCGACGACAAGATTGCGGACGTGCCGTTCTACAAGCCGGCCGACGACACGCCCGAGATGCGCTACCTGCACGAGCGCCGCAAGGCCCTGGGCGGCTACCTGCCGAAGCGGCGCGCGAAAGCCGACGAGCAGTTGCCGGTGCCCGACCTGAGCGCGTTCCAGGCGGTGCTGGAGCCGACCGCTGAAGGCCGCGAGATCTCTACCACGCAGGCCTACGTGCGCTTCCTGACGGCGCTGTTGCGCGACAAGACCATCGGACCGCGCGTCGTGCCGATTCTTGTCGACGAGGCGCGTACCTTCGGCATGGAAGGACTGTTCCGGCAGATCGGCATCTACAACCCGGAGGGGCAGAAGTACACGCCGGTCGACAAGGATCAGGTCATGTACTACAAGGAAGACAAGGCCGGCCAGATCCTGCAGGAAGGCATCAACGAAGCGGGCGGCATGAGCTCGTGGATCGCCGCGGCGACGTCGTACTCGACGAACAACCGCATCATGATCCCGTTCTATGTCTACTACTCGATGTTCGGCTTCCAGCGTATCGGTGACCTGGCATGGGCTGCCGGCGATATGCAGGCGCGCGGGTTCCTGCTCGGCGGCACCTCGGGGCGCACCACGCTGAACGGCGAAGGCCTGCAGCACGAGGACGGCCACAGCCACATCCTGGCCGGCACGATCCCGAACTGCATCACCTACGACCCGACCTTCGCGCACGAAGTGGCGGTGATCATGCAGCACGGCCTGAAGCGCATGGTCGAGAAGCAGGAGAACGTTTACTACTACCTCACCCTGCTGAACGAGAACTACGCGCACCCCGGCCTGAAGCCCGGTACCGAAGAGCAGATCATCAAGGGCATGTACCTGCTCGAAGAGGGCGCGACGAAGACGTTGCGCGTCAACCTGCTCGGCTCCGGCACCATCCTGCGCGAGTCGATGTTCGCGAAAGAACTGCTCGAGAAGGACTGGGGCGTGGCGGCCAACGTGTGGAGCTGCCCCAGCTTCAACGAACTCGCGCGCGACGGCCAGGACTGCGAGCGCTGGAATCTGTTGCACCCGGTCGAGACGCCGAAAGTGCCATTCGTCGCCCAGCAGCTCGAAAAGCACAAGGGCCCGGTCATCGCCTCCACCGACTACATGAAGAACTACGCGGAGCAGATCCGCGCTTTCGTGCCCAAGGGGCGCACCTACAAGGTGCTGGGTACCGACGGCTTCGGTCGCAGCGACTTCCGCTCGAAGCTGCGCGAGCACTTCGAAGTCAACCGCCACTACATCGTGGTCGCGGCGCTGAAGGCGCTGGCCGAGGAAGGCTCCGTGCCGATGGCCAAGGTGGCGGAAGCCATCCAGAAGTACGGGATCAACGCCGACAAGATCAACCCGCTTTACGCATAAAACCGACGGGGACAAGCAATGGCATTGGTGGAAGTGAAGGTCCCCGACATCGGGGACTTCAAGGATGTCGAAGTGATCGAGGTGCTGATCAAGCCGGGCGACACGGTCAAGGCGGAGCAAAGCCTGGTCACGGTCGAGAGCGACAAGGCCTCGATGGAGATCCCTTCATCGCACGCGGGTGTGGTGAAGGAGTTGAAGGTCAAGCTCGGCGACAAGATCAGCGAAGGCAGCTTGCTGCTATTGCTGGAAAGCGAGGGCGCGGGCGACGCTGCAGCGGCGGCTCCTGCTCCGGCAGCACCAGTGCCGGCCCCGGCACCTGCGGCAAGCCCCGCTCCTGCGTCGGCAGCGTCGGGCGGTCCGGTCGATGTGATCGTGCCGGATATCGGCGACTTCGACGAAGTCGCGGTGATCGAGGTGCTGGTCAAGGCCGGCGACACCGTGAAGGCCGAGCAATCGCTGATCACCGTCGAGTCCGACAAGGCCTCGATGGAGATTCCTTCGTCGCATGCCGGGGTCGTCAAGGCGCTGAAGGTCAAGGTGGGTGACAAGGTGTCCAAGGGCAGCCTGATCGCCGTGGTCGAAGCGTCCGGTGGGACGCCCGCTACCGCGCCGGCACCGGCCGCGCCAGCAGCGCCGGCTCCGGCCATGGTGGCCGCTTCGGCCGAATTGGCGAGCCCGCCTGTCGAGCGCACGCCGCCTACGGCGGCGTTGCCGGCCCATGAGCCCACCGCGAACAAGGGCAAGCTGCCCCATGCATCGCCCAGCATCCGCAAGTTGGCGCGTGAGCTGGGCGTACCGCTGGACGAGGTGCAGGGCACCGGCCTGAAGGGCCGCGTCACCCAGGACGACGTGCGCAATTTCGTCAAGGGCGTGATGAGCGGCCAGGTCAGGACGCAGGCACAGAAGGCCGCTGCGCCCGCCGCAGCGGCCGGCGGCGCCTTGCCGGGCCTGCTGCCGTGGCCGCAGGTCGACTTCGCGAAGTTCGGCCCGGTCGAGCGCCGCGACCTGTCGCGCATCAAGAAGATCAGCGGGGCGAACCTGCACCGCAACTGGGTGATGATCCCGCACGTCACCAACCACGAGGATGCGGACATCACCGAGCTCGAAGCCTTCCGCGTGACCCTGAACAAGGAGTACGAGAAGTCGGGCGTCAAGGTCACGATGCTGGCCTTCCTGATCAAGGCGTGCGTGGCAGCGCTGAAGAAGTTCCCGGACTTCAACGCCTCGCTCGACGGCGATACGTTGGTGCTGAAGCAGTACTTCCACATCGGCTTTGCGGCAGACACGCCCAACGGGCTGGTGGTGCCGGTGATCAAGGATGCCGACAAGAAGGGCCTCGTGCAGATCGCCAAGGAGATGAGCGAGCTGGCCGCCAAGGCGCGCGACGGCAAGCTGGGCCCGGCCGACATGACCGGCGGCTGCTTCTCGATCTCGTCGCTCGGCGGCATCGGCGGCACCTACTTCACGCCCATCATCAACGCGCCTGAAGTGGCCATCCTGGGGGTGTGCAAGTCGTCGATGAAGCCGGTGTGGGACGGCAAGGCTTTCCAGCCGCGGCTGATCCTGCCGCTCAGCTTGAGCTGGGACCACCGCGTGATCGACGGTGCTTCCGCCGCGCGCTTCAACACCTACCTGGCCAACGTGCTGGCGGACTTCCGCCGCGTGATGCTGTAAGGAGCGCTTCGTGGCAGTGATCGATATCAAGGTACCCGACATCGGCGACTTCAAGGACGTCGGCGTCATCGAAGTGCTCGTCAAGCCGGGCGAGGCCGTAAAGGCCGAGCAATCGCTGATCACCGTCGAGTCGGACAAGGCGTCGATGGAGATTCCGTCGTCGGCCGCCGGCGTCGTGAAAGAAGTGAGGGTCAAGGTCGGCGACACAGTCAACCAGGGGACAGTGATCCTGACGCTTGATTCGGAAAGCACACCGGCAGCCGGGCCTGCTGCAGCTCCCGCCGCGTCGGCGCCGGCCTCTGCGCCTGCGCCTGCGCCCGCGACCGCGCCTGCTCCGGCTGCGGCACGTTATGGCGGGGCGGCCGACCTCGAATGCGACATGCTGGTGCTCGGCGCGGGCCCAGGCGGATACTCGGCGGCCTTCCGCGCGGCCGACCTCGGCATGAAAGTGGTGCTGATCGAGCGCTATGCAACGCTGGGCGGTGTGTGCCTGAACGTGGGCTGCATTCCGTCGAAAGCGCTGTTGCACGTCGCCGCGGTGATGGACGAGGTCAAGCACTTCGCCGATCTCGGTGTCGCCTTCGGTGCCCCCAGCGTCGATCTCGACAAGCTGCGCGCGCACAAGGGCAAGGTGGTCGGCAAGCTGACCGGCGGTCTGTCGGCGATGGCCAAGATGCGCAAGGTCACGGTGGTACGCGGCTACGGCAGCTTCCTCGACCCGCACCACGTGCAGGTCGAGGAAACCACCGGCGACGGCCAGCAGAAGACCGGCAAGGCGCAGACCATCAGGTTCAAGCAGGCCATCATCGCGGCCGGCTCACAGGCGGTGCGCCTGCCGTTCCTGCCGCAGGACGACCGTATCGTCGATTCCACCGGCGCGCTGCAGTTGCGCGGCACCCCGAAGCGCATGTTGATCGTCGGCGGCGGCATCATCGGTCTGGAGATGGGTACCGTCTACTCGACGCTCGGCTCAAGGCTCGACGTGGTCGAGATGCTCGACGGCCTGATGCAGGGCGCCGACCGCGACCTCGTGCGGGTGTGGCAGAAGATGAACGCCCCCCGCTTCGACAACATCATGCTGAAGACCAAGACGGTCGGCGCCGAGGCCACCAAGGACGGCATCCTCGTCAAGTTCGAAGGCGAGGGCGCGCCGAAAGAGCCGCAGCTGTACGACCTGGTGCTGCAGGCGGTGGGGCGCGTGCCCAACGGCAAGAAGATCGGTGCCGACAAGGCGGGCGTGACCGTGAGCGATCGCGGCTTCATCCCGGTCGATGTGCAGATGCGCACCAACGTGCCGCACATCTTCGCGATCGGCGACATCGTCGGCCAGCCGATGCTGGCGCACAAGGCCGTGCACGAAGCGCATGTCGCGGCCGAAGCGGCGGCCGGCGAGAAAGTGGCCTTCGATGCGCGCGTGATCCCCAGCGTGGCGTACACCGACCCGGAAGTGGCCTGGGTGGGACTCACCGAAGACCAGGCCAAGGCCGAAGGCCGCAAGGTCAAGAAGGGCTTGTTCCCTTGGACGGCGTCGGGGCGTGCGATTGCCAATGGACGCGACGAGGGGTTCACCAAGCTGCTGTTCGACGAGGAGACCCATCAAATCGTCGGCGGCGGCATCGTCGGCACGCATGCGGGCGACATGATCGGCGAGGTGGCGCTGGCGATCGAGATGGGAGCCGACGAGGTCGACATCGGCAAGACCATCCATCCGCACCCGACGCTGGGCGAGAGCATCGGCATGGCGGCCGAGATCGCGCACGGCACCTGTACCGACGTGCCACCGCCACGCAAGTAGCAGCGCCGCCAGCAAGAAAAACGCCCGCATCGGCGGGCGTTTTCATTTTCCTGCGGCGTCAGCGCGAGGCCGGGGCCTGCACCACGACCGGCGCCGGCTGTGCCGCCGGCGCGTCGGCCCGGGTCGCCGCCGTCCCCGGCAGCAGCGGCACGATCAGCAGGGCCACGATGTTGATGATCTTGATCAGCGGGTTCACGGCCGGGCCGGCCGTGTCCTTGTAGGGATCGCCGACCGTGTCACCGGTCACAGCGGCCTTGTGCGCTTCGCTGCCCTTGCCGCCATGGTGGCCCTCCTCGATGTATTTTTTGGCGTTGTCCCAGGCACCGCCTCCGGTACACATCGAGATCGCGACGAACAGGCCGGTGACGATGGTGCCCATCAGCAGGCCGCCCAGGGCGGCGGGCCCGAGCAGCAGCCCGACCAGGATCGGCACCACCACCGGCAGCAGCGACGGAATCACCATCTCCTTGATGGCGGCCGTCGTCAGCATGTCGACTGCCGTGCCGTACTCGGGCTTGCCGGTGCCTTCCATGATGCCGGGGATGGTCTTGAACTGCCGGCGCACTTCCTCGACCACGCTGCCCGCTGCTCGGCCCACGGCTTCCATGGCCATGGCGCCGAACAGATAGGGGATCAGGCCGCCGATGAACAGGCCGACGATCACCTCGTGGTTGGACAGGTCGAAGCTGATGCTCATGCCTCGCGCTTCGAGCGCGTGCGTGTAGTCGGCGAACAGCACCAACGCCGCCAGGCCGGCAGATCCGATCGCGTAGCCCTTGGTGACGGCCTTGGTGGTGTTGCCCACGGCGTCCAGCGGGTCGGTGATGTCGCGGACGCTGTCCGGCAGTTCCGCCATCTCGGCGATGCCGCCCGCGTTGTCGGTGATCGGGCCGTACGCGTCGAGCGCGACCACGATGCCGGCCAGGCTCAGCATCGATGTGGCCGCCACGGCAATGCCGTACAGGCCTGCCAGCCAGAACGAGACGAGGATGGCGGCGCAGACGAAAAGCACCGGCCAGGCGGTGGACTTCATGCTGACGCCCAGGCCGGCGATGATGTTGGTGCCGTGTCCGGTGGTCGACGCCTGCGCGATGTGCTTGACCGGGCTGTAGTCGGTGCCGGTATAGAACTCGGTGATCCACACCAGCAGCGCGGTCAGTACCAAGCCGACGACGGCGGCGCCGAACAGGCGCAGCTGCGTGCCGCTCGCGTAGATCGCATCGTCGGGCATGACCCAGGTGGTGATGAAGTAAAAACCCACCAGGGCAATCACGCCGGCGACGATCAGCCCCTTGTACAGCGCCGGCATCACGTTGCGCATGCCGGGCGAGGCCTTCACCACGCTGCAACCGATGATGGAGGCGATGATCGAGAAGCCGCCGAGCGCCAGCGGATACAAGGCCGCCGCCCCGGGGGCGGCGGTGACCATGAGCGCACCGAGCACCATGGTGGCGATGAGCGTCACCGCGTAGGTCTCGAACAGGTCAGCCGCCATGCCGGCGCAGTCGCCGACGTTGTCGCCGACGTTGTCGGCGATCACAGCCGGGTTGCGCGGGTCGTCTTCGGGGATGCCCGCTTCCACCTTGCCGACCAGGTCGGCCCCGACGTCGGCGCCCTTCGTGAAGATGCCGCCACCCAGGCGCGCGAAGATGGAAATCAGCGAAGCGCCGAAGGCCAGTCCCAGCAGCGGCTTGAGCTGAGTGGCGAGGTCGGAGACCGGCGTGGTCTGGCCGTTGGCCGTCAGGAACCAGTAGAAGATGCCCACGCCCAGCAGGCCCAGGCCGACGACCAGCATGCCGGTAATGGCCCCCCCCTTGAAAGCGACGTTCAACGCTTCATTGATGCCCTTGGTGGCCGCCTGCGCCGTGCGCACGTTGGCGCGCACCGAGACGTTCATGCCGATGAAACCGCAGGCGCCCGAGAGCACCGCGCCGACGACGAAGGCGACCGCGGTGGTCGTGTCGATGAAGATCCCGATCAGCACGGTCAGCACCACGCCGACGATGGCAATGGTCTTGTATTGCCGGGCCAGGTAGGCCGCCGCGCCTTGCTGGATGGCCGCGGCGATCTCCTGCATGCGGGCGTTGCCCGCTTCTTGTTTGAGGATCCAGCTGCGCGACACGAAGCCGTACAGCACGGCGGCAAGGCCGCACGCAAGCGCAAAGTAAAGCGCCAAAGATTGGGACATGAGGCGGTCTCCTTCCTCGAGATGATCCGAAAGTGAATCGACGCGCTCGGGTCTTGGTGCCCGAATCGCCGGTGCATGCTACGGGATGCCTCATGGTGCCGCAATCGCGCGGTACCTGTGTTTACGCGCAGTTGCCGCGTTGCCTCGAGGGCCCCTCGTGTCAGGGCCTCGCAAGGCCAGCCGGTACACTTCGGGTTTTCCCTTGCCAACCATCGCACAAGCATCATGAGCCTGCACAACGTCACCCCCGGCAAGAAAGCGCCGGAAGAGTTCAACGTCGTCATCGAAATACCGATGAACGCGGATCCGATCAAGTACGAAGTGGACAAGGAGACGGGCACGCTGTTCGTCGACCGTTTCATGACCACTGCGATGCACTACCCGTGCAACTACGGCTATGTGCCGCAGACGCTGTCGGACGATGGCGATCCGGTCGACGTGCTGGTGATCACGCCGTTCCCGCTGACCCCCGGCGTGGTGGTCACGTGCCGTCCGATCGGCGTGCTGCAGATGGAAGACGAAGCCGGCGGCGACGCGAAGCTGCTGGCCGTGCCGACCACCAAGATCCTGCCGATCTACGATCACTGGAAGAAGCCGGAAGACATCAACCCGATGCGCCTGAAGGCCATCCAGCATTTCTTCGAGCACTACAAGGACCTCGAGGCCGGCAAGTGGGTCAAGGTCAAGGGCTGGGAAGGCCCCGAGGCCGCGAAGCAGGAGATCGCTTCCGGCATCGCGAGCTTCGCGGCGGCAAAGAAGTAGGTCGGTTCGCCCGCACACGCTGTAGGGGGCCGGCACTGCCGGCTCTTTTCGTTGGGCCTGCCGCGCATGCCGTTTGCTAAGCAGCTCGCATGGCAATAGACGGCAGTCAGGACACTGCACCATCGCGCACAGCCGCACAGGGGCGGTCGCAGCTGGCGGCGCTGCGCTGGGGTTGGCGCGTGGCGTCCCAGTGGCTGCGTCGCCGGCTCGGCCTGCCGGTACACATGCAGACGGCAGACCGCCTGATGCTGGAGCAGTGCATCCTGCCGTACTACGCGGCGAGGCCGGACATGCGCAGTGTGCTTTTCGTCGGTGTCGGCTGGTACACCGTGCGATACGAGTCGCTCCTCGCCGGCCGCCGTTACACCACGTTGGACATCGACCCGCATGTTGCCCGACACGGCAGCCGCCAACGCCATGTGACGGGGTCGGTTGTCGACGCGGCAAAGTTGTTCCAACCCGGCGAGTTCGACCTGATCGTCTTCAACGGCGTGTTCGGCTGGGGCTTGAACGCACGGGCGGACACCAACGCCACGCTGAGAGGCTTTCGGCAATTGTTGCGCCCCGGTGGCGAACTCGTGGTCGGCTGGAACGACGTGCCGCGCTACCGGCCCTTCAGCTTCTCGAGCTGCGAGGCGTTGAAAGATTTCGAGCCTGTCGTGCTGCCGCCGCTGGGCTCAGCCGTCGTGCAGCTCGTCACGGACAACCGTCACCGCTACGAGTTCTATCGCCGGCCGTTGCCCGTCGTCACCCCGGCCGCGGGGAATCACTGCTGCCGGTCCATGCGCTGAGCAGCAGAGTACACGCGTATCTTTTGTCGCTGCGGGGTGTCTTCCAGTGCTTCCCCCGGGGCTTCTCCCAATACCGACAGATCGATGGCGGCCGCGCCCGGCGTGCCGAGGTCTGCGACGCCATGGCGCTCCATCACCTCGCGCACGGTCGAGGCGTGGCGCTCGTCCTGGGCCTGAACGCTCATGACCATGCCGCCCCGGCGGATCGCCTCGTTGTAGAGCTCGACATCGTCGCTGGGCCCGCCGAACTCGACGAACAACGAGCGGAAGAGATCGCCGATCGACGCATGGATCGACATGCTGCGTTCGACCGAACTCCCGATCTCGTCGCCCTGGTCGGGCGGCGGCTGCGATGCAGCGAGCTGGATGTGTTGCGGGTCGACGCCTCGCTCGATCAGTTCCCGGTGTGCCTGCTGCGCTTGCTCGCTGCGCTCGAACACACCCACCAGTACTTGTGCCATGGCTACGCTCCTGCTTCTGGCTGGCCCCGATGGGCCGATCACTCGAACCGGGCAAGCGGCGGTCCCGTTTTGTGGCGCTTCTTCGGCGCGGCGCATCGACCCCCTGGCCTTACCCGTGGCAGGGGTTCATTTCTCACGGTAAGAATCAGCGCCATTTGCCAGCGCGATGCGCCGTGTGTAACGCGCTGCGTCGGTTCTCCAGTGGTGGCGCCAGGCGACTTTCGATTGCTTACCTGAAGGGCTTGCAAGCGCCAACAATTCGCTGGCTTTCACGAGCCGGCGCACGCCGACTCGCCTCGCGCACGACGGAGCCACAGTGTTCCGCGTTCACCACTACTACGAACGTCGTTGGGTTTTTGATGTCTTCTTTTGTTCGGCCCTCGGGCGGGCTGCCGCTTTCCTTTGCCCGTTTGTCTTGTTATGCCCTGGTGCTGGGGCTCGCCGCGTGCGGCGGCGGATCGGATGACCCTGCTGTTTCCGAGTCCTCCTCGGTCGCTGAAGCGGACGCCGAACCGGGCTCGGATGGGGCGGATGTCCCGTACGACGCACTGCTGGCCGGGGACGAGCCCGCGCCCTCTGGCGAGTCGGAGCGTCTGGCTGCGGTCGACACTGCGAACGCGACGGTGCCGGGAGCGGTGACGCTCCCATTCCCGACGATGCAGAGCCTGAGCGTCGAGTGGGCGATCAGCGGCGATGCCAATCTCAACGGCATCGTGAAGATGCGCTATCGCCCGGCGGGCGGAAGCTGGAGAGACGCGATGGCACTGCGCCGGGTGCCGGCGGGCAGCAATGCCGGCTTCTCGTGGGCCAACCGCCACTCGGGCAGCCTGCTGGACCTGCAGCCGGCGACCTCGTATGACGTCGAACTGACCCTGACCGACCCGGACGGCGGCTCGACGAAGAAGGTCGTCGCTGTACGCACTCGCGCCGTGCCGGCCCCGATGGCCAACGCGCCGGTGAAGGCCGTCACGCCGTCCAACTTCAACAGCATGGCAGCCGCGGCGCGACCTGGGGACGTCTTGCAACTCGGCGCTGGCACCTACAACGGCTTCAATTGGGTCAAGAGCGGCGTGGAAGGCAAGCCCGTCGTGATCCGCTCGAGCGCCGGTGCAGTGATCAACGGCAACATCGACATGTTCGACCAGAGCCATGTGCAGTTGAGCGGCCTGACGGTCAATGGGCGCATCCGCCTGAATCGCACCAAGCACGTGGCCGTGACGAGGTCGACGATCAACGCCAGCACGGACGGCATCGTGCACTACCTGCGCTCGGAGAACAGCTACTTCGCCGACAACGTCATCAACGGCAAGACGGTGTGGCGCGAGTCGTCGATGGGTGTCAACGGCGACAACGTCGGCGAGGGCATACTCGTCACCGGGCCGGGCCACGTGATCCGCAACAACCGCATCAGCGGCTTTCGCGACAACATCTCCCTGCTGGAAGCCTCCGAAGCCGTCGACCAGTACAGCATCGACATCCTCTACAACGACCTGCGCAACGCCGCCGACGACGCGGTCGAGGCCGACTTCTGCTTTCACAACTGTCGCGTGATGCGCAACCGCATCACCAACGCCTTCCAGGGCATCTCGTCGCAGCCGAGCCTCGGCGGGCCGACGTACTTCATCCGCAACGCGATGTACAACATCGTGCTGTCGGCGTTCAAGCTCAACAACGGCAGCATCGGCGACGTGATCCTGCACAACACCGTGGTGAAGAACGGCGACGGATTCGGCGTGTATGCCGGTGCCCCGGTGCGCCGGGCGGTGATTCGCAACAACCTGTTCATCGGCGGGCCGGGCGGCACCTATGCGGGCTATAGCAGCGGCAGCGGCAAGGTCACTTCGCTGAGCGACTTCGACGCCACTTCGTCCGCCGACCACGACGCCTACGGCTCGACCACCGGCGGCTTCAGCGGCCAGATCGGGTCGGCGCGCTTTACCAGCCTGGCGGCACTGCGCAGCAGCACGACCGAGAAGAATGCCTTGCAGGTGGGCCTCGATGGCTTTTCGGCCGGGGTAGCCTACCCCTCGTCGCCGATGACCGCCTACGGTGTGCCCGACCTTCAGCTGAAGTCCGGCTCGCCGGCAGTCGATGCCGCCTCACGCATTCCGAACGTGAACGACGGCTTCAAGGGCACGGGTCCGGACATCGGCGCGTACGAAGTCGGCGGGCTGGTGTTCCCGGTCTACGGGCCGCGCTGAGGCGTGCTTGACCTTGCCCCCGTGGCAAGGTCGAGGATGCGGGTTCGTCGTTAAACTGCGCCCATGCCTGTCGTCCTGCGGTTCGTGTTCGTCTGCCTGCTATCGCTCGCCGTCCCGCTCCAGGGGTACGCAGCGGCAGCGATGACCTTCTGCGGGACGATACACGAGCGGATGGTCAGCGAGCATGCTGACGCGCATCATCAGCACGACGCCGACCACGCGCCGCACGCTGCACCGCACGATCACCATGCGGCTGCGACGCACTCCAACGCGACACCGGCTGCTGACCACCCGGCGCCGTGGCAGCAACTGGCCGATCACGACTGCAGTGCCTGCGCGGCCTGCTGTTCCTCAGCCGCGCTGCCCGCTTCAGGGGTGGATCTACCCACCACGTTGGCCCGTATCCATCCGGCGCCCTGGTTGCCGCTGGCCTGCGCTCCGTTCCTGACGGGCGGGCAGGAGCGCCCCCCTCGCTGAGCCTCTCCCGAGTCGAGAAGCTTTTCAGTACGCGGCTGACGCACGCGTGCTCATGCCCGCAACAGTGGGCGTGCATTCCCAGCGAGGATTCGATGTCCCGATACTTTCGACCCGTCCGTTGGGCGTGGGCCCTGGCCTGGACGGCCATGGCCGCCGTCCATGCCGCACCTGCAACGCTCGCCGGCTCTCAAGCGGGCATGCCGCACTACGCATCGGCTTTCGAGCGCTACCGCGCGTTTGCCGACCAGCCGGTACGGCCCTGGGCGCAAGTGAACGAAGAAGTGCACCGCATCGGTGGATGGCGCGCCTACGCGCGCGAGGCGAACGACGCGCTCGAACCCGTCGGGCCGGCAGCCGTCGATGCAGCCGACGAGCGCTCCGACCGCGGCCACCACCGACACTGACCAGGAAATTCGCATGAGAACTATCTCTTCCTGTCGCCCACCGGGGCTGCGCGGATGGGTGTGGGCGGCTACGCTGGCGCTGGCCGGTTGTGCGAGCACGGCGATAGACGTGAACTTCGACCACGCCCGGACCGTGAGCGAGCAGCACCTCGGTGCCCGGCCGCGCTGGCTGACGTCCGACGAGGCGCGGCGCGACGCACGCCTGCAGGTCGACGCCCTGCTGACGCAGCCGTTGTCGGGTGACGACGCCGTGCGCATTGCGCTCGCTTACAGTCCCGCACTGCAGAGCCTGCTGTTCCAGCAGGCCGAGGCTTCGGCGCAAGCGACGCAGTCCGCACGGATGCCCAACCCGGTGTTCACCTTCGAGCGCCTGGTGCGTCGTGCAGGCGGCGAGACCGAGATCGACATCGGCCGCATGATCAGCTTTTCGGTGTTCGACCTGCTGATGTGGCCAGCGCGCCAACGCTTGGCCGACCTGCAGCAGCAGCAGGCACGTCTGAGGCTATCCGGCGACGTCGTGCAGGCCGCCACCCGTGCACGGCAAGCCTGGGTGCGGGCGGTGGCGGCCGGGCAGTCATTGCGTTATGCCGAGCAGGTGAACACCGCCGCGGATGCGGGCGCCGAACTGGCACGCAGGATGCAGGCTGCCGGCAACTTCAGTCGCTTGCAGCGCGCCCGGGAGCAGGCCTACTCTGCACAGGCCGTTGCACAACTGGCGCGCGCTCGCCAAGCCGCGCAAAGCGCGCGTGAAGAACTGGTCCGCGTCCTGGGGCTTGACGATACGCAAGCTGCGGCACTCCAACTGCCGCAGCGGCTGCCAGATCTGCCCGTCATGGCGAGGGATGAGGCGAGTGTTGCGCAAGTAGCACTCGACCAGCGGCTGGACCTGCGGCTGGCGCGCGCCGAACTCGACGCACTGGCGCGTCAGCGGGGCTTGACGCGGGTGACCAGCGTGGTCAATGGCCTGCATGTCGCCGGCGTGCGCAACAGCGAAACGGGCGAAGCGCCGCAGAAGGGTTATGAACTCGAGTTCGAGCTGCCGATCTTCGATGCCGGCGACGCTGCCAGAGCAGGCAGCCAGGCGCGCTACATGGCGGCACTCAACCGCACCGCGCAGCTTGCCGTCGAGGCGAGTTCGCAGGTGCGCGAAAGCTACGGCAGTTATCGCACGGCCTATGACGTGGCCCGCCACTACCGCGATGAGATCGTGCCGCTGCAAAAGACCATCGCCGAGGAAAACCTGCTTCGCTACAACGGCATGCTGATCGGCGTGTTCGAACTGCTGGCCGATACGCGCGAGCAGATCGGCACCGTGATGCAGGCGATCGACGCGCAGCGGGACTTCTGGCTGGCCGATGCCGCCTTGCAGAGCGCGCTGATCGGCCGCCCGGCAGGCAGCGTTGCGCTTGAGTCACCGGCCGCCGCACCGGCAGCGGCGGGTGCCCACTGAATCCGACGGAGCAACAGAACATGACAACGAATCGACGTCGCTTTTTAACGGGCACGGCCGGCGTGGCAACCGCGGCCGCGGCAGCCAGCATCAGCAAAGTCGCGATGGCGGCCTTGCCGGAGCCGATCACGCAGTCCAGCCCCGATACGATGCCACCGCTGGTGCCCGATACGGGCCGACCGTACACCCCGGTGGTGACGTTGAACGGCTGGACGCTGCCCTGGCGCATGAACAACGGCGTCAAGGAGTTCCACCTGGTGGCGGAGCCGGTCGTGCGCGAGATGGCGCCGGGTTTCAAGGCGCACCTCTGGGGCTACAACGGCCAGTCGCCGGGCCCGACGATCGAGGTCGTCGAAGGCGATCACGTGCGCATCTTCGTGACGAACAAGCTGCCCGAGCACACGTCGGTGCACTGGCACGGCCAGCGCCTGCCGAACGGCATGGACGGCGTGACGGGGCTCACTCAGGCGGGCATTCCGCCGGGCAAGACGTTTGTCTACGAGTTCGTCGCGCGGCGGCCGGGCACCTTCATGTACCACCCGCATGCAGACGAGATGACGCAGATGGCGATGGGCATGATGGGCTCCTGGATCACGCATCCGAAGAGCCGGCATCCGCTGATCGACGAGGTCGATCGTGACTTCGTGTTCCTGTTGAACGCCTACGACATCGAGCCGGGCAGCTACACGCCCAAGATCATGACGATGCTCGACTTCAACCTGTGGTCGTGGAACAGCCGGGTCTTTCCAGGCATCGACTCGCTGAACGTGCGGCTGAACGACAAGGTGCGCATCCGCATCGGCAACCTGACGATGACGAACCATCCCATGCATCTGCACGGGCATGAGTTCCTGGTCACCGGCACCGACGGTGGCCCGACGCCGAAGTCGACGCGGTTCCATGAGGTGACGACCGACATCGCGGTCGGGCAGATGCGCCAGATCGAGTTCCTGGCCGACGAGGAAGGCGACTGGGCCTTTCACTGCCACAAGAGCCATCACACGATGAACGCAATGGGCCACGACGTGCCGACGATGATCGGCGTCGAACACCGCGGTGTCGTCAAGCAGATCACGAAGCTGATCCCGGACTACATGGTGATGGGCGAGCGGGGCATGGCGGACATGGCCGAGATGGAGATGCCGCTGCCTGACAACACGGCGCCGATGATGACGGGCGACGGGCCGTTCGGCTCGGTCGAAATGGGCGGCATGTTCAGCGTCGTCAAGGTACGGCGTGGACAGAAGCGAGGTGACTATTCCGACCCGGGCTGGTACCCGCACCCGGCCGGCACCGTGGCCTACGAGTGGACCGGTGCGCTGCCCGATCCTGCGCGCGCTTACGGCGCAGGCCGCTCATCGATGCCGCGTCGACAGCAGCCGTCCAAGGATGTCGAAGTGAAGGTTCGCAAGCCGGCCAACCACGGCGGACACGATCATTGACCCGCAGGAGCAGCAGATGAAAGCAATGAAGCGCGTGGCCGCAGTGGCTGCGCTGGTCAGTGCGACCGGCCTCGCCGTCGCGCATGGCGACGATTCGCACCGGGACCGGCCTCCCGTACCCGCAGTCAAGGAGCAGCAGCCCTGGGGCATCGCGGGCGACGCGAAGACCGTGACACGCACCATCGAGGTCCGGATGCTGGATACGATGCGCTTCTCCCCCGAGCGCATCGACATTCGCGAGGGAGAGACCGTGCGCTTTATCCATCGCAACGACGGCAAGGTGCTGCACGAGTTCGTGCTCGGCACGAAGCAGGCGCTCGACAAGCATGCTGAGCTGATGATGAAGTTCCCCGACATGGAGCACGACGAGCCGCACATGATCCATGTGCGCCCGGGCAAGGCGGGCGACATGGTCTGGACCTTCAACCGCGCAGGCGAATTCGATTTTGCCTGCCTGATTCCGGGGCACTACCAGGCCGGCATGGTCGGCAAGGTCAAGGTGCTGCCCAAGTAGCGAGAATGCTTGCGGCAGTTGCGAGAATTTGTAGGCGTGCCAGCGACAAGCCGGGCGGTAGCCGCGACGCGCATCCGATCATGTCGTGGTCGTCGGCCTCGGACAGGGGACCGGCGGGCTCCGGACGACGCCCCGGGGCTCGGGCGCGCGGTTTGCCGCCCAGGCAATGCCGAATCCCCGGCTTTTCAGTGTGAAGGAGCCCCCATGGCATACCAGCAATACGCCTCCTGCATCGAAGCCTGCAATCAGTGCGCGGTCGCGTGCGAGCATTGCGCAACCGCCTGCCTGAAGGAACCAGATCCGAAAGCCATGGCCCGTTGCATCGAACTCGACATGGACTGCGCGGCGATCTGTCGCCTTGCGGCGGCTGCCATGGCGCGGGGCAGCGAGAACGCACACGCCATCTGCGCGCTGTGCGGCGACATCTGCGAGATGTGTGGCGACGAGTGCGCGAAGCATCAGATGGACCACTGCCAGCAATGCGCGCAGACGTGCCGCCGTTGTGCGGACGAATGCAGGCGCATGTCGCAGCAGCGCGGCGCGCAGTCCTCGTCGGGTGCGCGTGCCTCGAGCACCCATTGAGCGGTACGGCGCCCCCCCGGGCACCAGCGTGCGGTGCAGCAAGTCCTGCGGCTCCTGACACGAGTCAAACAAGTCGCTGACGGACACGCTAGACTTGCGACCATGCGCCTGTCTGCCAGCACTCGCTGCCGCCTTGCCGGTTGGCTGATCGCGACGCTGCTGTTCATGCAGTTCGCGACGCTGGCGTACGCCTGCCCGGGATCGGCCGTGGTGCCCGGGATGCCGGCAGCGATGACGATGCCCGACTGTGCCGGCATGACGGCACCGGACCCTGAACAGCCGCAGCTGTGCAAGGCGCATTGCGAGGCCGGCACGCAAACGGTGAACACCGCGCCTGGCGTCGACATCCTGTCGCTTGCAGTGCTGCCTTGGGTGCTCGACCGAGGGGGGCTGTGCGAGCTCCCCTGCGCCCTGTCGGTGCGAGCGGCGAGCGCGCCCACAGGGCCGCCGCTCGGTACGCCACCGGTCTATCTCAGCTTTCTCGTTCTCCGCAACTAGCGCCTGAGCTCCCGGCGTGCGGCTGCCCGGCGACGGGATGCCGGCACCTGCAAGAGCTTGTCAGGCAGCAGATTGCGGAGAACATCCATGAGACTTCCGTTTTGGCCCGGCCCGAGTGCCGCGGCCATCCTTGGGCTGGCCGTCGCCATCGGCATGCCGGCCGGTGCGGCACCGGGCCTCACCTATGAACAGGCGCTCGACGCCGCCGAGCGCCGCGCTCCGTCCCTGGCCGCCGGTGCCGCTTCCGTCGATGCGGCGGCGCGCAGCGCTGAAGCGGCAGGCCAACTGCCGGACCCGAGCCTGAGCGTCGGGCTCGAGAACCTGCCCGTCGGTGGCCGCGATCGCTTCGACTGGAGCGCCGAGCCGATGACCATGCGCCGTCTCGGCTGGATGCAGGAGGTGCCGAATGCAGCCAAGCGAGCGGCGCAGCGCATCGGAGCGCAGGCGGCCCGCGAGCGCGAGCGAGCACGGTGGCTGGCGGTACGCCAGCAGGTCAGGGGTGAGGCGGCCGTTGCATGGCTGGCACGCCACTATGCGCAGCGGCGGCTGGTCGCGTTGGCGAGCGTTGAACGAGAGGTGGCCCTGCTCGTCGACACGGTGCATGCACGCGTGGCCGCCGGCACGGCGATGCCCGCTGACGCAGCGATGGCCAGGCTCGAGGCTGCCGCGCTGGACGACAGGCGCGACGAGCTGCAGCGGCAGTTCGACGGTGCGCAGGCGGCATTCGTTCGCTGGTTTGGCGAGGCAGAGCCGGCAGGAGATCCGCCGCTGCTCACCGTGGACGCGTTGCAACTCAAGGCGCGGCTGAACCGACATGTCGAACTGCTGCCCTACGAGCCGATGTTGGCGATGAGCGAAGCGGCGGTGGCGCAAGCGCAGGCCGAACGACGTGGCGACTGGGCCTGGGAGGTGGCTTACAGCAACCGCTCGCGTGCTTTCGGCGACATGCTGTCGGTGCAATTGCGCTTCCAGCTGCCTGTCTCGCCCTCCACCCGGCAGGGACCGCGCGTCTCTGCGCGGCAGAAGGACGCCGAACGGGTGCGAGCCGAAGCAGAAGAAGCGCGCCTGCGTGTTGCGGCCGAGCTCGACGACGAACTGGCGGAGCTGCGCCGCCTCGAACGCGCGCTGCAGCGCCAACGCGAACGGGTCGAGCCGCTGGTGCAAGAGCGGGCTCGCCTGTCGCTGGCGGCCTACCAGGCTGGCCGCGCGGACCTTGGCAGCGTGCTCGCCGCGCGCCGCAACGCTGCCGAGGCGCGGCTGCGGACCATCGAACTGCAATCGGAGCTCGCGCAGCAGAACGCGCGTTTGTCCCATCTGGTGACGGAGTGAACAGCATGCACCCCCATTCCTATCGTCGGGCCGTGGTGACGTTGGCCCTGCTGGCAGCCGGAGCCGTCGGCGGGTATGTCGGCTCGAAGTTCACTGCTGTGATTCCTTCGACGTACAAGGGCTCGGAGGCGGCGGCGCCCGGGTCGGACGGGGGACGGGAGGTTCTCTACTGGTACGACCCGATGGTGCCCAACCAGCGTTTCGACAAGCCCGGCAAGTCGCCGTTCATGGACATGCAGTTGGTGCCGAAGTATGCAAACGAGGCGGCCACCGGCGCCGTCGCCATCGATCCGCGGCTGGCTCAGTCGCTGGGATGGCGCACGGCGGCAGTGGAGCGCCGCAGCGGCGGCGTGGTGCTCGAAGTGCCCGCAACGATCCAGCTGAACGAACGTGACGTCGCCATCGTGCAGGCGCGCAGCGGCGGCTTCGTCGAGCACGTATCGGCGTTGGCGCCGGGCGACGTGATTGCGGCCGGGGCGCACATCGCCGATCTGCTAGTGCCCGAGTGGGCGGGAGCGCAGCAGGAGTTCCTGGCGGTGCGTGCGACCGGCGACACGGCATTGACCGACGCGGCACGGCAACGGTTGGTGTTGCTCGGTATGCCCGCCTCGCTGATCCGGTCGGTCGAAGCCAGCGGCAAGGTCGAGGCCGTGACGGCCATTCGCGCGCCGTTGGCGGGTCTGGTCGACCAGTTGACGGTGCGCTCCGGCATGACCGTGACACCCGGCATGACCCTCGCGCGCATCAGCGGGCTGGCCACGGTGTGGCTGGAAGCCTCGGTGCCCGAAGTGCAGGCACCCGCGGTGGTGCCCGGACAGGCGGTCGAGGTGCGCGTGCAGGCGTGGCCCGACGAGCCCCTGCCTGGCAAGGTGGCTGCGGTGCTGCCGCAAGCCAGCGAACAGACCCGCACGCTGCGTGTGCGCATCGAGCTGCCCAATCCGCTGGGACGGCTGCGCTCGGGCATGTTTGCCCAGGTACGGTTCAGCACAGCCGGGCAAGAGGTGCTTGTCGTGCCGGCCGAAGCGGTCGTGCGCACAGGTCGGCGTACGGTGGTGTATGTGGTCGACACACCCGGGCGCTATCACCCGGTCGAGGTCGAACTCGGAGCGGACCTCGGCGATCGTCTTGTCGTGCGCCGCGGGCTCGAGGCCGGACAGCAGGTGGTGGCATCGGGCCAGTTTCTGATCGACTCCGAAGCCAGCATGCAGGGCTTGCTGCCGCGTCAGGCGGGCGCGGCAGCGGCCAGTGTGCATGAGGGCGAAGGTGCCGTGGTGGAACACCGGGGCGGCGAATTGACGGTCGACCACGGGCCCATCCCGTCGCTGCAGTGGGGTGCGATGGAAATGCCCTTCAAGTTGGCACAACCCCAGCTCGCCAGCGGGCTGAAGCCGGGCGACCGGGTGCGCTTCCGTTTCGTGCAGGCCGCCGAGGGCTACGAGATCCGCGAGATAGAACCGGTGGCATCGGGGGCGACGAAATGATCGCGGCCTTGATCCGATGGTCGGTCGGCAATCGCGTTCTGGTGCTGCTGGCAACGTTGTTGCTCAGTGCATGGGGCCTGCTGGCGCTGCGCGAGACACCGATCGATGCGCTGCCGGACCTGTCCGACGTACAGGTGATCATCCGCACCAGTTACCCGGGCCAGGCACCGCAGATCGTCGAGAACCAAGTGACCTATCCGCTGTCGACGACGATGCTTTCGGTGCCGGGCGCGAAAACAGTGCGGGCGTACTCGTTCTTCGGCGATTCCTTTGTCTACGTGCTGTTCGAGGACGGCACCGATCTGTACTGGGCCCGCTCCAGAGTGCTCGAATACCTGAGCCAGGTGCAAGGCCGCCTGCCTGCGGGCGCCCGGCCTGCGCTGGGGCCGGACGCCACCGGCGTCGGCTGGGTGTACCAGTACGCGCTGGTCGATCGCAGCGGTCGCCACGACATCGCACAACTGCGCGCCTTGCAGGACTGGTTCCTGCGGTTCGAATTAAAGAGCATTCCCGACATTGCCGAAGTGGCCACCGTGGGCGGCATGGTGAAGCAGTATCAGGTGGTGCTCGATCCCGCCAAGCTGGTGGCCTACGGCATCACCCATGCGCAGGTGCGTGAGGCGCTCATGAACGCCAACCAGGAAAGCGGCGGCTCGGTGCTGGAGCTCGCCGAGGCCGAGTACATGGTGCGCTCGAGCGGCTATCTGGCGTCGCTGGAGGATTTCCGCCAGGTGCCGCTGGCCGTCCGCGCCGGCGTGCCCGTACGCGTCGGTGATGTCGCAGCCGTGCAGGTCGGCCCCGAGATGCGGCGAGGCATCGGCGAGCTCGATGGCGAGGGCGAAGCGGTCGGGGGTGTCGTGATCCTGCGCAGCGGCAAGAACGCGCAGCGCGCGATCGGTGCGGTGAAGGCCAGGCTGCAAGAGCTTCAGCGCAGCTTGCCGCCCGGCGTCGAGATCGTGCCGACCTACGATCGCAGCCAGTTGATCGGCCGAGCCGTCGAGAACCTCGGGTTCAAGTTGCTGGAGGAGTTCATCGTCGTCGCGCTCGTGTGCGTCGTGTTCCTGTGGCACCTGCGCTCTGCGCTGGTGGCGATCATCTCGCTGCCGCTGGGCGTGCTGGCCGCGTTTGTCGTGATGCAGCAGCAGGGCATCAACGCGAACATCATGTCGCTCGGCGGCATTGCGATCGCGATCGGCGCAATGGTCGACGCCGCCGTCGTGATGATCGAGAACGCGCACAAGAAGCTCGAAGCGTGGCAGCGCGCGCACCCCGCACTGCGACTCGAAGGCGAGGCCCGCTGGCGCGTGGTCACCGAGGCCGCGGTCGAAGTCGGCCCGGCGTTGTTCTTCTCGCTGCTGATCATCACGCTGTCCTTTGTGCCGGTGTTTACGCTGCAGGCGCAGGAAGGGCGCCTGTTCGGACCCTTGGCCTACACCAAGAGCTATGCGATGGCCGCCGCGGCGGGGCTGTCGGTCACGCTGGTCCCGGTGCTGATGGGCTACTGGATCCGTGGTCGCATCCCCGAGGAAGAACGCAACCCGGTTACGCGCGGGTTGATCGCCGTTTACCGACCCGCCCTGGAGTGCGTGCTGGCCCGGCCGAAGGCGACGCTTGCGGCGGCTGTGGTGCTGCTCGCCACCGCGCTGTGGCCGCTCGCCCGGTTGGGCGGCGAGTTCCTGCCACCGCTCGACGAAGGGGACCTGCTCTACATGCCCTCGGCACTGCCCGGGCTGTCGGCGCAAAAGGCCTCTGAACTGCTCCAGTTGACGGATCGCATGATCCGCACGGTACCCGAAGTGGAGCGGGTGTTCGGCAAGGCCGGACGCGCCGAGACCGCGACCGATCCTGCACCGCTCGAGATGTTCGAGACGACGGTACGGTTGAAGCCGCGTGATCAGTGGCGCCCCGGCATGACACCCGAGAAGCTGCTCGAGGAGCTGGATGCCGCCGTCAAGGTGCCGGGCCTGGCGAACATCTGGATCCCGCCGATCCGCAACCGCATCGACATGCTGGCCACAGGCATCAAGAGTCCTGTCGGCGTCAAGGTGTCCGGTACCGACTTGTCGGCGATCGATCGAGTCGCAGCGGCAGTGGAGCGGGTCGCGAAGGGAGTTTCCGGCGTCAGTTCGGCGCTGGCCGAACGTCTCGAAGGCGGTCGCTACGTCGACGTGAAGATCGACCGCGCGCAGGCGGGGCGCTACGGACTGAATGTCAATGACGTGCAGGCCATCGTGGCCGGTGCCATCGGTGGCGAGACCATCGGCGAAACCGTCGAAGGGCTCGCTCGGTTTCCCATCAACATTCGCTATCCGCGTGAGATGCGAGACACGCCCCAGCGCCTGCGCGATCTGCCGGTGCTGACGCCCACGGGGCAGCAGATCACGCTGGGCACCATCTCGCGCGTCGAGCTGGCAGACGGACCGCCCATGCTCAAGAGCGAGAACGCGCGCCCCTCGGGCTGGGTGTATGTCGACGTGCGGGGCAGAGACATCGCCTCGGTGGTGCGCGACCTTCGCGAAGCTGTGGCACGTGAGGTCAAGATCGAGCCCGGCATGAGCCTGGCGTATTCCGGCCAGTTCGAATATCTCGAGCGCGCCAACGCGCGTCTCAAGGTGGCTGTGCCGGCGACGTTGGCGATCATCTTCGTACTGCTGTACCTGACCTTCCGCCGCATCGACGAGGCGTTGCTCATCATGGCGACGCTGCCGTTCGCGCTCGTCGGCGGCGTCTGGTTCCTCTACCTGATGGGCTACCACCTGTCCGTGGCGACGGGCGTGGGCTTCATCGCACTGGCCGGTGTGGCGGCCGAGTTTGGCGTCGTCATGCTGCTGTACTTGAAGCAGGCGATGGCAGTGCGGGTCGCGCAGGGTCAGCCGCCCGACACGCGCATGCTGCTCGATGCGATCCGCGACGGTGCGGTGTTGCGCGTACGCCCGAAGGCGATGACTGTGGCGGTCATTCTTGCCGGCTTGCTGCCCATCGTCTTGGGAGACGGCACCGGTTCAGAGGTGATGAGCCGTATCGCTGCACCGATGCTCGGCGGCATGGTGACGGCGCCGCTGCTGTCGCTGTTCCTGGTACCGGTGGCGTTTTACCTGATGCGCAGGCACCGTGCACTCACTCAGGCAACACACGTAGCGTGAGCTGATTCGGCAGTGGCAGCGAGCGTCTCAGCACGTCCTGCGCCAGCCACAGCGCCGACCTCGATGCGCGCTGCGCCACCATGGACAACGGCATCTGCAGATAGTCGTCGTTGAAGACCTCGAAGCTGTAATCGCCGGCGTAGCCGATCGTTTCGAGTCGCACAACGAGATCCACCAGTCGTTCGGTGTGCACGCCCTCGCCCGGGAAGACGCGGTAGGTGCGGGCCGTCGCGATGCGCTCCTCGAACGTGCGGGTCTCCTGCCAGAGAAAATCTGACAACTGCACGAGAAAGATCTTCTGGGGATCGAGTTCGCCGATGCCATCCAGCGACGTGCCGGCCGCGAAAATGTGGAAGGAATCCAGGCCGATGCCGAGATTCGGGCAATCCGCGCGGCGCACGATGTCCCAGGCGGTCGTGTACTCGTTGATCGTGCGCCCCCATGACAGGCCTTCGTAGGCGATGCGGATGCCGTAGGGCAATGCGAGCATGGCCAGCTTGCGCAGATCTCGCGCCATCTGCTCGACGTCCTGGCTGGCGTGGGCCGACGTGGACGAGCATGCGAGAAGAACATCGCAGCCGAGTGCTGCGCACATCTGCAGCATGGTCTTTGCGATGTCGAGCTTGTACTGGTGCAGATGCCCGCTCAACCCCTCGAAGTCGCGCAGCACCTGAAAACCGGTGCCTCGCAGCCCGCTGGCACGGACCTCCTGGATAGCGGCACGCCAGCCGCCCGGGTGCCCCACCAGATCGTTCGCCTTCAGCATCACCTGGTGGAAGCCGGCGTCCTTCATGGCCGCCAGCTTGGCAGCAAGCGGCCCGGCCAGCGTGATGGTGTCCATGCCAAAGCCTGCCAGCGCTTCCTCGAGGCTGCGTCGATCATTCATGAAGCCGCCTCCCGGGAGAGCTCGCTCAGCACCAGCTCGAACACCACGCTGCCGAGGTAGGTCTTGGTGATCGCGCCGCGGCGCTCGGTGTGGGCTGCAGCGCTTTCCATGAACTCGATACCGCGTGAGCGCAGTTCCTGCACGGCCGTCACCACGTCGGGCACACCGAGCCCGATGCGATGCAGATGCTCACGCGCGTCGGCGGCATCGATCGCAGGTTCGACCAGTTGCAGCATGAATTGGTTGTCCGGCTCACGCGACGGCGCGCGCAGCAGGGTGCCCGACGGCATGATGCCGAAGCGCTGTTGGGCGGGGACCACCGAGGTTCCGAACATTTCCTGGTAGAACTCCACCCAGTCGCCTGTGCGACCCCACCCGATGTACTGCACGACGCCGAAGAGATGCAGCCCGCTCAGTACGTCGACCTGCGGCTCGCTGGTGGGCACCGGAACGAAGTCGACGTCATAGATCGAGAAGTCGCGGTAACGGTCGACGAAATGGACGCGCGAGCCGCCCGCACCGTGTATGGCCGGAATGTTCAGTTCCATCGCATCGGGGTGCGTGGGCACTTCCCAGCCGCCGTGCTCCAGTACGTAGTGGCGTGCAGCACGCGCGTCGCGCACCCGCACTGCAATCGCACTGATGCTCGGTTGGTCGATGCCGTGGCTCGCGGCCTGCGCATCGCCCGGGTGAGCGTTCACGACGATGTTGATGCGGCCCTGCCGATACAGCAAGACCTCTCGCGAACGGTGTCTGGCCGTCAGCCGGAACCCCATCATCTCGAGCACCTGGCCCAAGGCCTGCGGCTTCTGTGTCGCGTATTCGACGAACTCGACGCCGTCCAGGCCGATCGGGTTGGCTTCGTCGCTGAACGAAGCCTGCCAAGGCTCGCGTGGCAGTTGAGGGGCAAGCAGGAGATCGCTCATGCGGAGCCTCCATGGGGTTGTGCGCGGAGTTGCGCGACGGCGCGCAGACGGTCGGCCGTCACGCTGGGCAGGCCGAAGAACTCGAGGTAGGCAGGGATCTGCTCGAACAGCATGTCCGATCCGATCTGGATGCGGCAGCCGCGCGCCTGCGCGGCGGACAGGAAAGCCGTGATCTCGGCGCGCATCACCACTTCACCGACGAAGGTCGCCGGCTGCAGGCGTTCCACATCGATCGGCAGGGGATCGCCGGCGGCCATGCCCAGGGGCGTGCCGTTGACCACCAGGTCGAAGCCGGCCGGGTCGTTGTGGCCGGTGCGGACGGCAAGTGTCGGGTGTCGCGCGAGGAGCCGCTCGGCAAGCGCCTGTGCCGAGGCAGCCTGAACGTCGTACAGCGCCAGCTCACGTGCGCCCGCGGCCGCAAGCGACGCTGCAATTGCACTGCCGACGCCGCCGCTGCCCACGACCAGCGCGCGACTGCCCGCGACCCGGAAAC
Organism: Caldimonas mangrovi; assembly: GCF_023721835.1. Classification (GTDB taxonomy): domain Bacteria; phylum Pseudomonadota; class Gammaproteobacteria; order Burkholderiales; family Burkholderiaceae_C; genus Caldimonas; species Caldimonas mangrovi. The sequence goes on from NZ_JAMKFE010000006.1 coordinate 303,004, forward strand.
CCTTGCGCAGCAAGCCGCGCACGAAACCCTCACCGTCGAACATGTCCCCCAGCAGGCGGCCGTCGGGCATGCGCTTGACGGCGTTGCAGGACCCGGCTACCTCGGCCGTCGGCGTCACCTCGTCGAGCAGCGCCAGCGTGCTGACCTTGTGCGGCATCGTGATCAGTGCACCGCGGATGTTCTCGAGCTGGAACAGGCTGCGCAGCAGCGTCGGGAACGACTCCGGGCGGCAGCCCATCGGCACCACCACCGCATTCAAGCCGATCGACGCGAAGTAGGGGTTGTAGATGAGCGGAGCCTTGAAGGCATGAGTCGGAAAGCCCAGGTGGGCGATCAGTTCGGTGTCGCCGTCGATGCGGAGACTGCCTGTCGCGAACGGGCGCGCGTTCATGCAGTACGGCTCCTGGTCCGGGGCGGTCACTTCCTCAGGTTGTCGAGCTCGGCCATCATCGAGCTGACCGTGGCCTCACCGACGCTGACGGAGTGCTTCGCGATCACCGGCTTCATGCGTTCCCGCATCTTGGCCACTTCGGCGGGCGGCAGCTCGGTGACCTGCATGCCGTGCTTCTTCAGCGACTCCAGCGTCGACGTGACCGAGGCTCGCGCCTGCTCGCGCTGATAGCGCGCCGATTCGTCCGCGGCCTCCTGCAGGATCTTCTTCTCGTCGGCCGACAGACCGTCCCAGAACTTCTTGCCGACGACCACAGATTGCGGGTTGTACTGGTGGTTCGTGAGCACCAGGTGCTGTTGCACCTCATAGAACTTCGCGCCGTTGATCGTGGCCACCGGGTTCTCCTGCCCATCGACCGCCTTCTGTTCCAGCGCGGCGTACAGTTCGGGAAACGGCAGCGGCGTCGGGTTGGCGCCCAGCGCACTCACCCAGTCTATGTTGATCGGATTGGGGATCACGCGCAGCTTGAGCCCGGCCAGGTCTTCGACTTTCTGAATCGGACGCTTGCTGTTGGTGATGTTGCGGAAGCCCAGCTCGTAGTACGCCAAGCCCACGATACCGCGCTCTTCCAGTTTCGCGTGCAGGCCCTTGCCAAAGGACCCGTCAACCACGGTGTCGGCCTCTCGGGAATTGGCGAACAGGAACGGAAAGTCGTAGATCGCGAAGTCCTTGACCAGGCTGGCGAATATTCCGGAGTTCATCGAAGCCATCTCGAGCGTGCCGCCCTGCAGCGCCGAAAGGTTGGCCTGGTCGCTGCCCAGCACCCCACCGGGAAACACGTTGACCCTGAGCTTGCCGCCAGAGCGGGCCTCCACCAGCTCGGCGAACTTCTCCATGCCCCTCACGATCGGGTGGCCCTTGGCGTTCTGGTTGGCGAACTTGATGGTTTTCGTCTGAGCATGCGCCGAAGCCAGTGCAGCCGCTGCCACGGTGACTGCCAGAGCCTTGAGGAAGAGTCGTTTCATTGCATGTCTCCTGTTTGACTTCGGGACGCTGTGATCAGCCGTGCCGGAGGTGGCGTGCCCTTGCACCGCCGGCAGCGGAGTCGTCAATAGAACCAGCGGGCGGGCGCGATCACCAGGCTGGGGAACAGCACCAGCAGGAACATCACCGCGAACTGCGCCAGCATGAAGGGCAAGACGCCCCGGACGACGCGGTCCATGCTGACCTTGCCCACCCCTGCGACGGTGCTCAGCACCGTGCCGACCGGTGGTGTGATCAGGCCGATCGCGTTGTTGATCATGAACAGCACGCCGAAGTAGACCGGGTCGATGCCGGCCGCTTTCACCAGAGGCATGAACACCGGCGTGAGGATCAGGATGGTCGGCGTCATGTCCATCGCCGTGCCGACCAGCATCGTGATGACCATCAGCGCGATCAGCAGCAGCGTGGGTCGGTCCAGCAACGGCTGCAGCAGGGCGACCAGTTCGCCCGGGAGGTTGGCGACGGTGATCATCCAGGCCGATACCATTGCCGCCGCGACCAGGAACATGATCACCGCCGTGGTCTGCGACGCTGCGGCAAAGAGGTCATAGAGTTGCGAGAGCTTCAGCTCGCGGTAGATCACCGTGGAAACGAACAGCGCGTACACCGCTGCGACGACCGCGGCCTCGGTGGGCGTGAAGACGCCGAACTTCAGCCCGCCGACGACGATGGCCGGCAGGCCCAGCGCAAATGTCGCATCCTTCAAGGCGACCAGCACCTGGCGGTGGCTGGCACGGGGGGCTGCCGCGATCTTCTCCTTGCGCACCAGCAGCCACCACGTGAGCCACAGCGCGGCGCCCAGCATCGCGCCGGGGGCGATGCCCGCCATGAACAACTTGGAGATCGAGACGTTGGCCGCCACGCCGAACACCACGAAGCCGATGCTCGGCGGGATGACCGGCGCAATGATGCTGGCCGACGCCAGGAGGCCCGCGGAACGCGCGCTGTCGTAGCCGGCGCGCTTCATCATCGGCAGCAGCAGGGCAGCCAGTGCGGCCGCGTCAGCCACTGCCGAGCCTGACAGCGCTGCCATCAGGACCGCGGCCATGATGCCCACGTAGCCCAGTCCGCCCTTGACGTGCCCGACCAGCGTCATCGCGAAGCCGACGATGCGACGCGACAGCCCGCCGGCGTTCATGATCTCGCCGGCCAGCATGAAGAAGGGCACAGCCAGCAGCGGGAAGCTGTTGGCACCCTCTACCGCGTTCTGGGCCAGGATCTGCGCGTCGAACATGTCGAGGTGCCACATCAGTGCGGCGCCGCAGATCAGCAGCGAAAAGGCGATCGGCACGCCCAGTGCCATGGCGCCGAGCAGCACACCCAGAAAGACGGCAATCGTCACGACTGCTCCTTCGTGGCGTCAGATGCCGACGCCTGCGGGTCGCCGTGCGGCGGACCGCCGGCTTCGGCGGATGCAGCGGGACGGTCGTGGTCCGGTTGCCCGGTAGCCAGCTTCCATAACTCGTGCACGATGATCAGCGTCGCAAGCAGTGCGAACAGCACACTGCTGCCGTACAAGCCCGCCATCGGGATTTCCATCACCGCACTGGAGGTGCGGTAGGTGATGACGGTCTGTTGCCACGCGCCGTGCAACATCAGCCAGCAAACGCCCAACATCAACAGATGCGCCGCGACACGGCACAACCTGCGGCCGGCCATCGGGAGCCGGGCGACCAGCGCGTCGGTGCCCAGGTGTGCACGGTCGTGCAACGCCACCACGGCGCCGAGAAAGATCATCCACACGAACAGCCAGCGTGACAGTTCTTCGGATGCCGTGATTCCGGAGTTGAAGCCGTAGCGCAGCACCACGTTGCCGAACACCATGACGACCATGAGCGCCAGGCAGACGACCATCAGGGAAACGAAGAGCCGGCAGACCCGGTCGATGAAGGCTTGAAGCAAGGGCGATCTCCTGTCACCCATTTTGTACGGACTAGTTAGTTTTAAACTGAGGGAAAACCCCGCTGTCGCCGCAGGCCTGCGAACGGCGGTTGCCCGGTGCGGATCAGGTTTTGCGGACGAAGCGGACGATCATCTCCACCACGTTGTCGCGGCGCTGCGCGACATAAGCGGGTGACTGCATGTCTAGCTTGAAGATGAGCCCGAAGGTGTGCCGGTTCGATACGTTGAAGAAGCTCAGCGCCGAGATGGAGGCGTGGATGTCCACCGGGTCGAGTCCCTTGCGGAACAGGCCCAGCTTCACGCCGCGCTCGTAGAGGTTGCGAATGGCCGCGATGGCCGGTACGTTGAGGTCCTGAATGCGCTGGCTCTGCGCCAGGTACTGCCCACGACTGATGTTCTCGGACATCACCAGTCGGATGTAGTTCTCGTGATGCGCATGGTGGTCGAAGGTGAAGGCGACCAGCCTGCGCAGTGCCTCTTCAGGTTCGAGGTCCTGAAGGTTCAGTTCTGCCTCGACGTCGCGCACACGGCGATAGGCTTCCTCCAGCACGGCAAGGTACAGGCCTTCCTTGCTGCCGAAGTAGTAGTAGATCATGCGCTTGCTGGTCTTTGTGACGTTCGCGATCTCGTCGATGCGCGCGCCCGCCAGACCCTTCTCGCCGAACTCGGCCTCCGCCACCTCCAGGATGTTGGCCTTCGTCCGCTCGGGGTCATTGGTGCGGCCGGTTTCCTTGCGCGGCGGAGCTGCGCTGCGTGACGTTCGCCTCATGCGCGCATGTACTAGTTCGTTCATTGGTCGAGTATAGGTGGGCGGATTCGGCGGCGGCAATCACCGGGCGCCGCCCTCGTACGTCTCAACCGAGCCCGTGCAGAAACCCGGCCAGGGCCTGCTCGTCCTCGTCCGTCAGCCGGTCAAACAGCAGCCCGATGCGAAAGCGCTCCGCACTTTGGAACGAGGAATAGACCGCCTTGGCCGACAGAAAGAGCGGCAATGGTCCGGCGGCCGTGGGCAGTTGGAACCGGACCTGGCAGCGGACGCCCGGAGAAATTGGCTTGCCGGTCAGCAGCGACAGGCCGTCGAGGCCCAACTCGCAGGTACGTCCCTTCCGGCAGACGTTGCCCGGCAGGACGACCTCGCACTCCTGCTGCAGCGCGGCGCGGCGGCTGGCACGACGGTCCCGGTCCGGTGTTGGCATGTCTGTTTCTCTCCGTCGTCGCGGTCGTTGGCCTGTTCTGCCGGACATCCGAGCGCCGGACGGCATGCTGACTGAGCATGGCGCTCGACGGTCGTGCCCGGCATGGCCGCGGCCACGCGTGCCGGCGGCTGATGCGGATGACACGAGAAACTGTAACGCAATTCCTGTGTGCGCCGTCCAGCAGAGCACATGAGGTGCCCAAGGCACTCGAGGCCACAAGACAGGCCGGTTGTCCACCGGGACAGTGGACAAATCTGTGGACAGCGATGCATGGCGCCTCAACCCACGGCGTCGCCGCGTGCTTGTCGCCACATTGCTGAAATCTTGCGCAGTGCCATTGGCCCCGAGCAATGCCGCGGACGGCTGATGACCGGCCACTCCGTGGCTATGGCATAGTCGTGCTCGGCCTGCGCTATCCATGGGATCACGGGCTGCGTCGCCACAAGCCATGCAACACATGCCGTCCCGTCGAGACCCCATCGAAGCGAAGCAATCCGTCCACATTCGCGTCCTCGGCGACAGGGATCTCGCCGCTCTGCGCGGCATGCTGTCCATGTTCGGTGAGGCGTTCGAAGACGTTCCTACCTACACCGCCAAGCAGCCTGACGATCGTTACCTCGAAGGCCTGCTGTCCAACGACAACTTCATCGCCGTGGCCGCCCTGGCGGGCTCTCAGGTCATCGGGGGGCTGGCCGCCTACGTGCTGCCCAAGTTCGAGCAAGCTCGATCCGAGCTGTACATCTACGATCTGGCGGTCGACACGGCCTATCGACGCCAAGGTGTTGCCACGGCCTTGATCGAAAAGCTGAGGAAGCTGGCCACTGCGCGCGGCATCTACGTGATCTTTGTGCAGGCCGACCACGGCGACGACCCGGCGATCGCGCTGTACACCAAGCTGGGCGTGCGTGAAGACGTTCTGCACTTTGACATCCCGCCTTTCGACAGCGCAGCGCCGGCGAGCTGAAGTCGGTCGCTGCAGGGCTGGGCTGTCGCCCGCGCAATTTTTTCAGCCGACGCGTGGCACCTTCTCGAGCGACTTTGCCTACAGCCGGCGCGCTGGTCACCCTTGCGTCGTCAAGCCGTTGCCGGTCGAAGCAGGGACACGGCCAACAGCAGGGCTTCGGCCCGTCGCTGCCGCAGGCGACCGCAGCGCGAGCGGGTGTGCGCTAGCCAATGCACCGGCAGTTGAATGCCTATCGATACATTGCAATCATCGACTTCCCGCTCGGTCAATGCGCAAGGGCACGGCGCAGCGCTTTGTGCAAACCCTCCCTAGCACAATCCGGGGGGTAACATTGCGGCTGGACTCTCTGCCATGCCCGCCATGCAGCCTCGTGAATCGATCCTTCTGCGCAACAACGTTCGCATCGCCGGCGCCGGCGACAAGCCGACCATGGTCTTCGCCCATGGGTTTGGCTGCGATCAGAACATGTGGCGCTTCGTGGCCCCAGCATTCGCCGACACGCACCGCGTCGTGCTGTTCGACTACGTCGGCTGCGGCCAGTCCGACTTGAGAGCCTTCGACGCCGCTCGCTACAGTTCACTGGAAGGTTACGCGCTAGACTTGCTCGATGTCTGCGAGGCGCTCGAACTCCAGCAGGCCATCCTGGTCGGCCACTCGGTCAGCGCAATGATCGGCCTACTGGCCGCAATTCGGCAGCCGTCGCGCTTCGCGAGCCTCGTGATGGTTGCGCCGTCGCCGTGCTTCATCAACGACCCCTGCTATGTCGGCGGTTTCGAGCGCGGCGACATCGAGAGCCTACTCTCGCTGATGGACCACAACTACATCGGCTGGGCGTCCTATCTCGCGCCGGTGGTGATGGGCAATCCAGGCCGGCCGGACCTCGGCGCCGAGCTCGAGCAAAGCTTCTGCTCCACCGACCCGCTGGCCGCGCAGACCTTCGCGCGGGCCACGTTCTTCGCCGACAACAGGGCTGACCTCGCTCGCGCCCCTGTACCGAGCCTCATCCTGCAGGTCCGCGATGATGCGCTCGCGCCGATGGCGGTGGGCCGCTACCTCCTGGAGCACATGCCAGGCAGTGAGCTGGCGGTGCTCGAGGCCACCGGCCACTGCCCGCATATGAGCCATCCGCAGCTCACCATCGACGCGATGAAACAATACCTCGCGCGAGGTGGCCGTGTCTCTGGCTGACGGCGATCCGCGGGCGCAGCGTGGCTTGCTGCTCGCGCCGTTCGGATTGCTCAGCTTCTGCGACAGCGGCACCATCCGATACGCCAACCCTTGCCTGCACGCCTGGTTGGGCACCCCGATCGGCGATTTGGCCGGCAGCCATATCGACCGCGTGCTCGCCCCGGCGTCACGCGTGTTCCACAGCACGCATTTCTTCCCGCTGCTGAAACTGCATGGCCACGCCGATGAGGTGCACCTGATACTGCGTACCGCCGCCGGCACCGACTTGCCGGTGCTCGCCAGCGCGGTACGTGACGGCGAGGGGGACGGTGACGGTACGTCGCTGAACCACTGCTGCATGATGACGATGGTGCGTCGCAAAGAGTTCGAGGCGGCGCTGATCGATGCCCGACGCGCTGCCGAGGTGGCGACGGCCGCCAAGGACCAGTTCCTGGCCGTCGTCTCGCACGAGCTACGCTCGCCGTTGAGCGCGATCACCGGTTGGGTGCGCCTGGCGAAGTCGGGCAAGCTGGATGCGCCGATGCAGCAGCGCGCGCTCGACACCATCGAACGCAACGCGCAACTCCAGGGCCAGCTCATCGAGGACCTGCTGGACGTGTCACGCATCGTGAGCGGCAAGTTGCGCATCAGTCCGCGACCGATCGATCTGGCGCCAATCGTCGAGGCGGGCGCGGACGCCGCGCGACCGATGGCGCAAACCAAGGGCGTTGACTTGGTGACGTCCATCGACAACTCCGCCGGCACCGTCAATGCCGACCCGGCTCGGGTGCAGCAGATCGTTTGGAACCTGGTCTCGAATGCCGTCAAGTTCACGCCCCGCGGCGGACGCGTGCAGATCGGGCTGTCACGCGAGGGAATGCATGTGCGGCTGCACGTCGCCGACACCGGCGCAGGCATCGACCCGGCGCAGCTTCCCTATGTCTTCGAGCGATTTTGGCAGGCCGACGCCGCGATGCGCCAGGAGCGGTCCGGCCTGGGACTGGGATTGTCGATCTGCAGGAATCTGGTCGAGTTGCATGGCGGATCGATACGCGCTGAAAGCGCAGGACTGGGCCGCGGAGCGGTCTTTAGCATCGAGTTCCCGCTGGTGGTCGCGGCCGTCGGCACCACGGTGGTTGCCGTACCGCAAGATGCCGAGGCCGATCCGGCACCGCTGCACGACGTTCGCGTGTTGCTGATCGACGATGATGCCGATGCGCGCGGCGTGCTGAAGATGCTGCTGGAAGGCGCTGGCGCCGTGGTGCAGACCGCCGCGGGCGCCGACGAGGCAATCGGCTGCATCCGCGAAGCGCCGCCGCAGGTCGTGGTGTCCGACATCGGCATGCCGGGGAAGGACGGCTACGAGTTCATCCGCGAGCTGCGCACCGACCGCTCGCTGGCGACAGACGGCATCGCCGCGATCGCGGTGACCGGCCTCGCGCGCCCGCAAGACCGGGTGAACATGCTGCGCGCCGGCTTCCAGGCGCATCTGCTCAAGCCGGTCGAGCCGGCGGAGGTCATTGCGATGGTGCGCGCCCTTGCGCGGCACTGATGGCCGCCGGCCACTGGCCGACCGGGCGGCTGGGGGGCGACGACCATCTGCTGCCACAGGTCGCTGTCATCAGCCAGGCGCTCGGATGCCCTTAACCGGGGCACCCGGAATGGGCCGCTCCTTGCAAGCGCACTGACGCCGTCGAGCTCACCATCACACAGCTGGTGGCAATCAGTGCCAGCAAGCCTGACAGCACAGCTGCATACAGAAAACAAAAAAGCCAGCAGGCGCTGACCTGCTGGCTTTTGATTTCTTGGCTCCCCGACCTGGGCTCGAACCAGGGACCTACGGATTAACAGTCCGGCGCTCTACCGACTGAGCTATCGGGGAACAGAGCCTCGCATTATATGCTGGTTTTCAAGCAAGCTGCAAGGCGCGATGCATTCAGTCGTCGAAAGTCGGCGTTTCGACCCCGAGCACCTTGTGCAGCTTGGGGCTGGTCGTCGTGTACTGCAAATGAATGCGCTTGTCCGGGAAGATGTAGGGCGCGGCACCGAAGGCCGCCAATGCGGCCTCGTGGAAGCCGGACACGATCAACTTCTTCTTGCCGGCATAGGTGTTGATGTCACCCACCGCGAAGATGCCGGGAATGCTGGTCTCGAACTTCTCGGTGTCGACCAGGATCTGCTTGCGTTCGAGCGCCAGACCCCATTCGGCGATGGGCCCGAGCTTGGGACTCAGGCCGAAGAACACCAGCAGCACGTCGAGCGGTACGACACGTGTGACGCCATCGCTGCCCATGACTTTCACGCCAGTGAGCCGGCCACCGGCCTCGTCGATGCCGCTGATCTGGCCCACGACGAACTGCATCTCCATTGCCGCGCACCGTTCGTGCATCCTGGCCACCGAAGCCGGCGCGGCGCGGAAGCCGTCGCGGCGGTGGATCAGGATCACGCTTTCAGCCCGATGAGGGCCTTCCTGCGCAAAATTGAGCGACCAGTCGAGCGCGGAGTCACCGCCACCGACGATCACGAGGTGCTTGCCTGCGAAGTCGCCCGGATTCTTCACCCGGTAGAACACCTGGGTGCCGTCGTATTTCTCGATGCCGTCGATTTTCAGCAGCCGCGGCTGAAAGGCGCCGACGCCTGCAGCGATGAAGAGCGTGCGCGTGAGAAAGCTGGTGCCTTTCGAAGTCTCGACGCGGAAACGTCCGTCCTGCTGCTTTTCGACGACCGAGACCTCTTGGCCGAGGTGGAAGGTCGCGCCGAAGGGTTCGATCTGCTTGAGCAGGTTGTCAGTCAACTCCCGGCCTGTGCACACCGGCACGGCTGGGATGTCGTAGATGGGCTTGTCGGGATAGAGCTCGATGCACTGCCCGCCAGGGTAGGCGAGCGAATCGATGATGTGTGCCTTGACCTCGAGAAGGCCCAGCTCGAACACCTGGAACAAGCCGACCGGCCCGGCCCCGACGATGACCGCGTCGGTTTCGATCACGCCTTGCGGTGCTTCCATCAGAGCCTCGACCCGGTCTTCAGCGGCTCAGCTCGGAAAGCTTGTCCGTCTTGTCCTTCCACTCGTCGGCGTCGGGCAGCGCTTCCTTGCGCTTCGTGATGCTAGGCCACTGCTTGGCCAGTTCGGCGTTGAGCTGGATGAAGTGCTGCTGGTTGCCGGGCACGTCTTCTTCCGGAAGGATGGCGTTGACCGGGCACTCGGGAATGCACACCGCACAGTCGATGCATTCGTCGGGATCGATGGCCAGGAAGTTCGGGCCTTCACGGAAGCAGTCCACCGGGCAGACGTCGACACAGTCTGTGTACTTGCAGCGGATGCAGGCCTCGGTCACTACGTGGGTCATGGTGGCGGTCTCTTGTGGTTGGCGGTTACTCTGTGTGCGCTGGTTGAGGCGATTGCCACGCGGCGATGGCGCCGTCGCGCTCGTGCACCAAACGCGTGATTCTAGGGCCTGAGGGTTTGCCCGAGGCCTTGGTCTGGCGCAATGTCCTCGCTGACGATGCCGGATGTCGCAACCTGGGACGCTGGGCGCTCCAGCACGACGGCACGGGCTCCGGCGCCCACGACGACGACGGTGGGGCGCCCCGCGTGCAGCAGGCTGGCTCGCGCCAGTTCGGCAATGGTGTGCTCGCTGTGCAGCTGGTCGGGCCAGCCGGCACGCGAGACCACGCTGGCCGGCGTGTCGGCGGGCCAGCCGCTGTCGCGCAGCCGGCGCGACAGCGCGCCCAACTGCTTGCCGGCCATATAGAACACCTCGGTGTCGGCGCTGCGACTGGCATGCAGCTCGCCGGTGCGTGTCATTGCCGTGGTGAGGCTGACGCTGCGGCCGCTGCCGCGGCGGGTCAGCGGGCGCTGTGTGCCGGCGGCTGCTGCCAGCGCTGCAGTCACACCCGGTACCACTTCGGCGTGCAACCCGGCTTCGGCGACGGCTTCGAGTTCCTCTTCGAGTCGGCCGAAGACGCTCGGGTCACCGCCCTTGAGGCGCACGACCAGATGCACCTCGCGTGCGTGTCGCACGATCAGCGCATTGATGGCAGCTTGGCCGGTGCTGTCGCAAAAGCCGCGCTTGCCGACATGGACCCAGCGGGCGTCGGGAGCCAGCTCGCGCAGCGCCGGGTCGGTCAATGCGTCGAACAGCACCACGTCAGCCTGTGCGAGCAGCCGCGCGCCGCGCAGCGTGATCAGGTCGGCTGCGCCGGGGCCGGCACCGATGAAGGCGACCTTGCCCATCCCGCGTTGCCTTCCGTTCAGAGTGCCGCCTTCACCAGCAGCGCGCCGCTGGTGCGGTTGCTCGTCGGGTCGACGATGATCAGCGCGCCGCCGACGCGGTTGTCCTCGTAGGACTCCACCGGCAGCGGCTGCTGCGTCTCGATCACCACGTGACCGATGTCGTTGACCGCCAGCTCGTGCGCGTCGATGGCTTCCAGCGTGTGGATGTTCAGGCGGCTCTCGATGGAGGAGATGCGGGCCTGCACCCAGCGGTTGCCATGGCGCACCCAGTACTTGCGGCCGACCACGGCGGGTTCGGTATCGAGCCAGGCGAGCGTTGCCGAGAAGCGGTTGCTGTCCTTGACGGACTGCGGCGTCGCGATCCAGTCGCCTCGCGAAACGTCGAGTTGGCGGTCGAGCACCAGGCCGGCCGATTCACCGGCCGCACAGCTGTCGACCACCTCGCCGGCGCGGCGCACCTCGGCGACTGTGGCGATCTCGCCGCTCGGGAACAGCTGCACGTGGTCGCCGGCCTTGACCTGTCCGTGCGCGATGCGACCCCACAGTGTGCGCGGTTGGTTGCCGGTGCCTTCGCCTTCGCGGGCGACGTATTGCACGGGAAGCAGCAGGTGCCCGCTGTCGCGCTCCTGGGTGGTCGGCAACGACTCGAGCAGCTGCAGCAGCGACGGGCCCCCATACCACGGTGCATCGAGCGGCTGTGTGACATTGTCGCCGCGCAGCGCCGAGACCGGGATGATGCCCGCGACCTGGATGCCGGCTTGCTCGGTGAAACCCAGCAGCGCGTCGCGCACCGCCTCGAAGGCCGCCTGGGGCTGCTCGATGGCGTCGAGCTTGTTGATCGCGAACACGATGCTCGGCACGCGCAGCAGGTGGGCGAGCAACGCATGCCGCCGCGTCTGCGGCAGCAGCGTGACGGGCAGGGCGGTGGTGTCGAGCTTGGTGATGTCGACCAGCACCACGGCGGCATCGCTGCCGGCCGCGGCTGTCACCATGTTGCGGGTGTACTGCTCGTGGCCGGGTGCATCCGCGATGATGAACTTGCGGTGTTTGGTCGCGAAGTAGCGGTATGCCACGTCGATGGTGATGCCTTGCTCGCGCTCGGCTTCCAGGCCGTCGGTCAGCAGCGACAGGTCGATCGGCTGGCCGGCGGCACGCTTCTCGAGCGTGTCGAGCTGGTCGGCCAGGATGGCGCGGCTGTCGAACAGCAGGCGCCCGATCAGCGTGCTCTTGCCGTCGTCGACGCTGCCTGCCGTCAGGAAGCGCAGGGCGCGGTGGGGCGTGTTTTCCAGAGACATCAGAAATACCCTTCCTTCTTGCGGCGCTCCATCGAGGCGTCCGACGTGCGGTCGTCCATGCGGGTGGCGCCACGCTCGCTGACGGTCACGGTCAGCGTTTCGGCGACGATCTCGGCCGGCGTGGCGGCATCGCTTTCCACCGGGCAGGTGCAGGTCATGTCGCCGACAGTGCGGAACCGCACCTGGGCTTTTTCGACGGTTTCACCGGCCTGCACCGGCGTGACGTCGGTGACGGGCACCAGCAGGCCCTTGCGGCGCACCACGTCGCGGTCGTGCTTGTAGTACAGGTGAGGCAACGGGATGTTCTCGCGAGCGATGTAGAGCCACACGTCGAGTTCGGTCCAATTGCTGATCGGGAAGGCGCGCATGTGCTCGCCGGGCTTGATGCGCGTGTTGAACAGCGTCCACAGCTCGGGCCGCTGCTCCTTGGGTTGCCACTGGCCGAAGCTGTCGCGGTGCGAGAAGATGCGTTCCTTCGCGCGAGCCTTCTCCTCGTCGCGGCGGGCGCCGCCGATCAGCACGTCGAAGCGGTGTTCCTCGATGGCTTCGAGCAGCGTGACGGTCTGGTGGCCGTTGCGCGATTCGAGCGGGTGCGACAGGCGAATGGTGCCGCGCTTGATCGAGTCCTCGAGATGACCCACGACCAGGCGCTCGCCCATCTCGGCCACGCGGCGGTCGCGAAACTCGATCACCTCGGGGAAGTTGTGGCCGGTGTCGACGTGCAGCAACGGGAAAGGCAGGCGGCCCTTGAACTGGCCGTTGCCCTGGCTGTTCTTGAAGGCCTTCTCGGCCAGGCGCAGCACCACGCACGAGTCCTTGCCGCCGGAGAACAGCAGCGCCGGGCGCTCGAAGGCGGCAGCGGTTTCGCGCAGGATGAAGATGGCTTCTTCTTCCAGCCAGTCCAGGTGTCGGCGGTCCAGTTCCGGCAACAGCTTGTCGACGCTCACGGGGGCGTTCATGCTCGGGCTCCAATCATCGATACCGCGGGCTGCTCTTCTGTCACGTGCAGCCCGCACTCCTTGGCTTTTTCGTCCTCCCACCACCAGCGGCCGGCGCGGAAGTCTTCGCCCACTGCGATCGCGCGCGTGCAGGGCGCACAGCCGATGCTGGGATAGAACTGGTCGTGCAGCGGGTTGTAGGGCACATCGTAGGTGGCGATGTAATGCCACACGTCGTTCCAGGTCCAGTCGGCCAGCGGGTTCAGTTTCACCAGGCCCTTGTCGTCGTCTTCGCTGAACGGTACCTCGCCGCGGTTGGCCGACTGCTCGCGCCGCAAGCCGGTGACCCAGGCGCTGCGGCCCTTCAGCATGCGCGACAGTGGCTCCAGCTTGCGGATGCCACAGCATTGCTTGCGCAGCTCGATGCTCTGGTACATCGCCTTGTCGCCGTTCCTTTGTACGAAGTGGACGACGCTTTCGGCGACCGGCCGATACACCTCGAGCTTCAAACCGTAGCGGGCCTCGATGCGACCGATCAGCGCGACGGTCTCGTCGTGCAGCATGCCGGTTTCGAGGGTGCCGACGGCGATTTGGATGCCATTGCGAGCGATCAGGTCGGTCAGCACCATGTCCTCGGCGCCCAGGCTGGTGGCCTGCACGATGGACCCGGCGTGCTCGTTGGCGGACGCCTGCAGCAGCGCCTGCGCATGCGCCAGTTTCGCTGCGAAGTCGGGCGTGTGCCGCGCGTAGAGTTCGATCGCCCCCATGTCCTCAGGCTCCGCGATTGAACAGCGGGCGGTGTTCATGCACATCGCCCTGGTAATAGGCCGGAAAGAAGCCGAGCGCGCGCTGCGCGAACTCGGGGTTCTGGCCGGCGCGCAGCACTGCGCTGTCGAAGCCGGTGCGGCTCAGCAACGGTGCCATGTCGACGACCACGTCGCCGGTGGCGCGCACCTGGCCACCATAGCGATAGCGCCCGCGCAACAGGCGCGCCTGGCTGTACGCACGGCCATCGGTCCACTTGGGAAAGTGCAGCACGACCAGCGCGATGCGCGACAGGTCGGGGCTCAGGTCCTCGATATCGGCGTCGTTCGGAAAGGCGATGGCCACCGGCAGGCCGGCCGGCCACTGCTCGCGCACGTTGCGCCATTGCGCCCAGGTCAGCAGCGTGTTGGTGGCGGGCACGACGGCCTCGTCCTCGGGCACTGCAGCCCACAAGTCCTTGTCGGAAGTGATGAATTCCATCGTGTTCGTCCTCAAGCGGCCAGGGCCTTGTTGCCGGTCGTACGGCGCACGGCGTTGGTCGCGGTCTTGAACGGCTCCAGGCCGACGCGCTTGACCGTGTCGACGAAGCGCTCGCTCGCCGCACGATGGGTGCGATAGGTCTCGATCACGGCTTCGATCACATCGGGCACTTCGTCGGCCGCGAACGACGGGCCGATCACCTTGCCGGCCACCGAGTTGCCGCTGGCGACAGTGCCGTCGGAGCCGCCCAGGGTGATCTGATACCACTCGGCGCCATCCTTGTCGACGCCGAGGATGCCGATGTGGCCGGTGTGGTGGTGGCCGCAGGAGTTCATGCAGCCGCTCATGTGCACATCGATCTCGCCGATGTCATAGAGTTCGTCGAGGTCCTGATAGCGTTCGGCGATGGCGCCGGCGATCGGGATCGAGCGCGCGTTCGCCAAGCCGCAGAAGTCGCCGCCAGGGCAGGCAATCATGTCGGTCAGCAGGCCGATGTTGGGCGTCGCGAAGGTGGCGGCCTTCGCTGCCTGCCACAGTGCATACAGGTCGGCCTCGCGCACCCAGGGCAGCACCAGGTTCTGGTCGTGCGTGACGCGGACTTCGCCGGCGCTGAAGCGGTCGGCGATGTCGGCGGCCAACTCCATCTGCTCGTCGGTCACGTCGCCGGGCGCCTGGCCCACGCGCTTGAGCGACAGCGTGACTGCACGGTAGCCGGGGAAGCGGTGCGGGTGCACGTTGCGTTCGAGCCAGCGTTGGTAGGCCGCCGGCGCGTCGGTGACGGTGGCGCCGAAGGAATCATTGGCCGCTTCGAAGCGGACCCCTTCGGGCACGTCGAAGTACTGCGCGACGCGGTCCAGTTCTTCCTGGCTGATGATGTGGGCGGCGCCGTCGACGTCGTGGTCGAGGATGTTGCGGAATTCCTGTTCCACGTCCTGGATGAACTGCGGGCCTTCGGCCTTGACCAGGATCTTGATGCGCGCCTTGTACATGTTGTCGCGCCGGCCGTAGCGGTTGTAGACGCGCACGATCGCCTCGATGTAGACGAGGATCTGCTGCCACGGCAGGAAGTCGCGCACCACTGTGCCGGTGATCGGCGTGCGGCCCATGCCGCCGCCGACGAGCACTTTGAAGCCGACGTCGCCGGCATCGTTGCGCAGCATCTGCAGGCCGATGTCGTGCCAGGCGATGGCGGCACGGTCCTCCGCGGCGCCGGTCACGGCGATCTTGAACTTGCGCGGCAGGAAGGCGAATTCAGGGTGCAGCGTCGACCACTGGCGCATGATCTCGCAGTAGGGGCGCGGGTCGATGGTCTCATCGGGCGCGATGCCGGCAAAGGCGTCGCTGGTGATGTTGCGGATGCAGTTGCCCGAGGTCTGGATGCCGTGCATGTGAACGGCCGCGAGCTCGTCCATCACGTCGGCGCCACGCGCCAGCGGGATCCAGTTGAACTGCAGGTTCTGGCGCGTCGTGAAATGGCCATAACCGCGGTCGTACTCGCGTGCAATCTTTGCCAGCGTACGCAGTTGCGCGCTGTTCAGCTCGCCGTACGGCACGGCGATGCGCAGCATCGGCGCATGACGCTGGATGTACCAGCCGTTCTGCAGGCGCAGCGCCTTGAAGTCTTCGTCGTCCAGTTGGCCGGCGAGATTGCGCTCCAGCTGGTCGCGGAATTGCGCGGCGCGCTGCTTGACGAACTGCTTGTCGAACTCGGTGTATTGATACATCGTGGGTTCTTCAGTGAATGACCTTCAGGCCGGCCGTCACCAGCGACACGCACAGCAGGGCGCGCACGAGGCGGTCGGGCATCTTGCGGGTGAGCTGCGCTCCGATCCAGATACCGGGGATCGAGCCGAGCAGCAGCGCGGCGAGCAGGCCCCAGTCGACGTGGCCTAGCGTGGCGTGACCGATGCCGGCGACCAGCGTCAGCGGTACGGCATGCGCAATGTCGGTGCCGACCAGGCGGCGGGTTTCGAGCTGGGGATAGAGAAACAGGATCAACGTGGCGCCGATGGCACCCGCTCCGATGGAACTGAGCGACACCAGCACGCCGAGGATCAGCCCGGCCAGGACCGTCAGTGCGGGCTTGCGGTGTTCCGGCAGCCAACGTTGCAGCCGCAACGCGACTCGGTGCCACGCCTGCTTGTAGGCGACCGTCAGGGCAGTCAGCAGCAGCGCAATGCCGAGCGAGAAGGTCAGCGCGCTGGCCCAGCCCTTGGTGACGCCGGTGTAGTGCATCAAGGCGATCGTCGCGATCGCGGCCGGGATGCTGCCCATCAGCAGCCGGCCGGTGATGCGGTAGTCGACCTGGCCGTGACGGTGATGCGCGATGGAACCCGAAGTCTTGGTAATGGCCGCGAACCAGAGGTCGGTGCCGATGGCGGTGGCCGGGTTGAGCTTGAAGACCGAGATCAGCAGCGGGGTCATCAGCGAGCCGCCGCCCACCCCCGTCATGCCGACGATGGCGCCTACTCCAAAACCGCTAATGACTGCGAGCCAATCCATGGAAATCCTTGGTCGGAGCCCACGCCGGCGGCACGCCGGCAGGGCCGAGAAGGCACTTTAGGAGGGCTCTATATAAAAGAGAACTACAGTTTCGTTTGTTGGTTATCGATGATCGTTATTTGGAGCTGGCCGACATCGGAGCCGCCGATAGAATCCGCGCCCATGTCGTGTCTGCTGCGCTTCCCTGGAATCCCGGATGGTTCGATGCGCGGGCCGCGTCGATGGGTCGTCGGTCTCCTGCTCGCGACGCTGGCTGCCTGCCAGACGCCGCCGGTGCAGCCGCCTGCTACAGCGGAGCCACCGGTGGCGGTCCTGCCGTTGCCGGCGCCCAGGCCACCGCGGATCGGTCTGGCGCTGGGAGGCGGGGCTGCACGGGGCTTCGCGCACATCGGCGTGCTGCAGGTGCTGGAAGAAAACGGCATCAAGCCTGACTTCGTGGCCGGCACCTCGGCCGGCAGTCTGGTCGCCGCCCTGTATGCCTCGGGCAAGGACGGCAGGGAGCTCGCAAGGCTGGCGGACGGCATGGACGAGCTGATGATCACCGACTGGTCCTTCCCGTTCAGGGGCGTGATCCGGGGTGAGGCACTGGCCCGGTACGTGAACCAACACACCGGTGGAAAGCTGATTGAACAGATGCGGGTGCCGCTGGGCATTGTCGCGACCGACCTGGGCAGTGGGCAGGGCGTGCTGTTCCAGCGCGGCGATGCAGGCGTTGCGGTGCGCGCCTCGAGCGCGGTGCCGGCGGTGTTTCAGCCGGTGCGCATCAACGGCCGCGAGTACGTCGACGGCGGGTTGGTTTCGCCGGTGCCGGTGCGCTACGCGCGCCAGATGGGCGCCGAACTGGTCATCGCGGTCGACATTTCGTCCGCACCCGAAGGCAACCCGGTGGGCGACGCGATGCGCATGCTGCTGCAGACCTTCGCCATCATGGGGCGCAGCATCAACCAGCTCGAATTGCGTGACGCCGACATCGTGCTTGTGCCCAGGTTGCCCGGGGTGGCCGGCTCCGACTTCGCGGCGCGGGGCCGGGTGATCCAGGCGGGGCGAGAAGCGGCGCTCGCCGCCCTGCCAGAGCTGAAGGCCAAGATTGCCGCAAAGACCCGCTGAGGAGCAGGCCACGAGGCAAGCCGAAAAGCGAGGCCGGAAAGAAAAGAGCCCGGTGGCAAGCCACCGGGCTGAAGGTACCTTGAAAGGAGGGTTTCGAGAGGTACCGAGGAGACAACCTTTCAGGGAGACCGTGAAAAACACGGTACTCCACAGAGTCGGGGCTGCACTGGAAAGTTCAACCCCGACACACACATTTACTTAGGCGGCTGCGCGCTTAGGCTTGGCCGATTGCGCTGCCTTGACCGCCGTGTTGGTGACAGCCTGGAAGTTCGCTTCCGCGACGTCTGCAGCCTGCTTGGCGGCCTTGTGCACGCTCTCGAAGGCGTTGTTTGCGGCCGCGACGGCAGACTTCACCAGTGCGACGGCGTTCTCCGAGCCGGCGGGTGCGTTCTTCACCGCGGTGTCGACCACGGCCATGAACTTGCGCTGGACTTCGGCCAGTTGCGCTTCGGCGACCCGGCCGACTTCGGCGTTGGTCGCGGCGGCGATGTCATAGACATGGCGGCTGTACGCAGCGGCCTTTTCGGCGTTCGGCTGGAGCAGGGCAGCTTGAAGGGCCAGCAGTTCCTGGGCGTCCTTGACCGACATCACCGCTTGAGCGTGCTCGGCGGCCTCGTCGAGCGAAGCCTTGGCAACTTGCACATTCAATTCGACGAGCTTCTCGACGCCTTCGAAGGCCTTTTGGCTCAAGCCGAAGAGGGTCTCGATATTGGCTTTTTGGGCGGCGATCAGTTGTTCAGCGGTCAGCATGGTTCAGTAACCTCCAGAGTGGCAGTGAGGGGTGCTGCATTCATGTTGCGCTGCAGCATGGGTCAAAGTATAGGGGTTGATCCGCCGCTTGCAAGCCCTTTTTGTTGCGTTGCAGCAATTTAGGGCCGCGAACCTAGAACCGGCTGCCGGAGCCTTCTCAGGCGTGCGATTTGCTGCGGTGCAATGACACGCGCGCGACGGCACCAAGCCGGGTGCGACGCGACAATGGGCCCGGTGCGCGCCTTTTACTCGGATCACTTCGTTCTGCCGCTGCCGGAAGGGCATCGCTTCCCGATGGGGAAGTACGCACTGTTACGTGATCGCGTCGCGAGCGAGTTGCCGGAGGTCCGGTTGTGCCCGGCGCCTGCTGCGAGCGATGGCGAACTGGCACTGGCGCACGAACCGGTCTATGTCAGCGCGGTCGCCGAGGGTTGGCTGACGCAGGCGCAGCAGCGGGAGATCGGCTTTCCCTGGTCGGCACGCATGGCTGAGCGGGCCCGTCGATCGGTCGGAGCGACCATCGCGGCGGCTCGCGCTGCGCTGGAAGACGGCGTGGCCGCTACCTTGGCCGGCGGGACCCATCACGCCTATGCGGACAAGGGCTCGGGCTACTGCGTCTTCAACGACGTTGCGGTGGCCGCGCGGCTGATGCAGGCCGAGTGGCACCGTCGACGCAGGGCCCTGCTGCGCGTAGCGGTTGTCGACCTGGACGTGCACCAGGGTAACGGTACGGCTGCGATCTTCCGCGACGACCCGACCGTCTTCACGCTGAGCATGCATGGGGCGCGCAACTTCCCTTTCCGCAAGGAGGTGAGCGACCTCGACCTGGAACTGCCCGACGGCTGCGAGGATGAGCCCTACCTGGACGCATTGGACGGCGCGCTGAACCAGTTGTGGCACCGCCATGAAGGCCGGCCGCCGGGGCTGATCTTCTACCTGGCCGGTGCAGACCCCTACCGGGGCGACCGGCTCGGCCGGCTCCGGCTGTCGGTCGATGGGCTGGCGGAGCGCGACCGCCGCGTGTTCGCGGCCGCGCATGCGCGCGGCATCCCGGTGGTCGTGACGATGGCCGGGGGCTATGGCCGCGTGATCGAGGAGACGGTAGAGATCCAGCGGCGCACGCTGTCGCTGGCCACCGGTTTTCAACAGCAATGGAATAATCGTTCGAGTCATGTCCCGACCCCAGCCTGAAGCGCGCAACGCCTACCGTCACTTCCTGCCGATCACCACCCGCTGGATGGACAACGACGTGTACGGCCACGTCAACAACGTCGTCTACTACAGCTATTTCGACACGGTGGTGAACCAGTACCTGATCGTCGAAGGTGCGCTGGACATCCATGCCGGCGAGGTGATCGGGCTGGTGGTCGAGACACAGTGCAACTACTTCGGCCCGCTGGCCTTCCCGCAGACGGTCGAGGCAGGCCTGCGGGTCGCCCATCTCGGCGCATCGAGCGTGCGCTACGAAATCGGGCTGTTTGCACAGGGCGAGCCGCACAGCGCTGCGCGCGGGCATTTCGTCCATGTTTATGTCGATCGCACCACCCGCCGGCCGGCGACGCTGCCGCCTGCGCTGGCGCAAGCCCTGGAGAAACTCCGATGACGGGTCTGCCCGAAACCGCCGCCATCGTCGACGCGGCGATCACGTCGCGCCGTTCGGTGCGCGCCTTCCTGCCGACGCCCGTGCCGAAGCACGTGATCGAAGACATCCTGCACGTGGCATCGCGGGCGCCCTCGGGCACCAACACGCAGCCGTGGAAGGTCCATGTACTCACCGGCGCTTCCCGCGAGACCTTGAGCCGCAAAATCCTGGCCGCCTACGACGACCCGGCGGTGGCTGCGACGCACCAGGAGGAATACGCCTACTACCCGCGCGAATGGGTGTCCCCGTACATCGACCGCCGCCGCAAGATCGGCTGGGACCTCTACGGCCTGCTCGGCATCGCGAAGGGGGACAAGGCGCGCATGCATGCACAGCACGGGCGCAACTACGCCTTCTTCGACGCGCCGGTCGGCCTGATGTTCACGGTCGATCGGGTGATGGAGCGAGGCTCCTGGCTCGACTACGGCATGTTCCTGCAAAACGTCATGGTGGCCGCCCGTGCCCGCGGGCTGGACACCTGCCCGCAGGCTGCGTTCACGCAGTTCCACCGCATCATCATGGAGCACCTGGGCGCACCGCCGCAAGAGATGCTGGTGTGCGGCATGTCCCTGGGCCATGCCGACCCGGACGCGGTCGAGAACCGCCTGCAGACCGAACGTGCAGCGGTCGAGGTGTTCGCGAAGTTCCTGGAGTAGGGCGTATGGCAATGTCGGCCCTGGAATGGGTGGCCGAGGAGCGCATCGCCCGCGCAGTGGCAGCGGGCGAGCTGTCCGGCCTGCCGGGCGAGGGCCGGCCGCTCGAGCTCGACGACGACCGGCTGGTGCCCGCCGAACAGCGTGCAGCGATGCGGGTGCTGAAAAACTCGGGCCACGTGCCCGAAGAAGTACGCCTGCTGAACGAACTGCGGGAAGCCGAAGGCAAGCTCGCAGATGCCGAGGGCGAGGAGCGGCTCGACGCGGAGCGCCGCTTGCTTGCCCTGCGCGTGCGGCTGGACGCGGCCGGCCTTGCCCATGGCGTTGGCGCTGCTTGGCGGCAATACGAGCCGAAGATCCGGGCGCGGCTGCAGCGCCACCACGGCTAGTCGGTGGGCCCGCTTTTTTTGGCGTTCGAGCGGTCCTTGCCGCGTGAAGCTGGGCGTAAGGGACGGATTTCTATAATCCGGCCCCATATGGAGACACCCCTCGCCCGCGAGCGCATCCTGGCGCGCATCCGGCAGCAGCAAGGCCGGGACGATGCAGAAAAGGCCGCCGAGGTGCACGAGGCGGACGACTGGCTGCAGCGCCATCCTCGTGGACCGCTGCCGGACATCGGTACCGACCGGCTCGCCAAATTCCGCGAGATGGCGCTGCGGATGCAAAGCACGCTCGACGAGGTACCGTCGTGGCACGAAGCGCCGGCGGCCATTGCACGCTATCTGAGCGCGCACGCCCTGGGGCCGAGCGCCGTGGCCTACGAGACGCTCAAACGCCTGCCTTGGCAGGACGCCGGCATCACGGTGGAACACCGCCCGCCGCGCGACGAGGACCTCGTCAGCCTGACGGATTGCTTCTGTGCGGTGGCCGAGACCGGCTCGCTGGTCTTTGCCACCAGCCCGGGAACCTGGGCCACGGCGCACCTGCTGCCGGAGACGCACGTCGTGCTGCTCGATGTGCAGCGCATCGTCGGTTGCCAGGAAGACGCCTTCGACCTGATGCGAGCCGAACTCGGCGAGATTCCCCGCGGCTTCAACACGGTGTCCGGGCCGTCGCGCACCGGTGACATCGAGCAGACGATCGTGCTCGGTGCCCACGGCCCCTACCGGGTGCATGTCGTGATCGTGCACGGTAGCGTCTGAGGTCCCGCCGCCGCCGCGCCGGCTCCCGGCCCATTTCCTTTTGATTCGAGAGACGAAGATGATCAAACGCGTGTTGCGCGTCGCCGCAGTATTGTGCGCAGGCTTGCTGGCTCCCGGGCTGGTGTTTGCGGCCGATGTGGATGGCGCCGCGTTGTCGGTGTGGTGGGCGCTGCCGTTCGCCGGCATCTTGCTGTCGATCGCGGTGATCCCGCTGGTGGCCCCCTTCTTCTGGCACCACCACTACGGCAAGGTGGCCGCCGGTTGGGCGCTGGCCTTCCTGATGCCGTTCGCCGCCGTGTTCGGCCTGCCGACGGCCGGTGCAGGGCTGGTGCACGCGATGCTGGCCGAGTACATCCCCTTCATCATCCTGCTGACGGCGCTGTTTACCGTGGCCGGCGGCATCTTCGTGCGAGGCAACCTGCACGGCAGCCCGGCCTTGAACGCCGGGTTGATGGCGATCGGCGCGTGCCTGGCAAGCGTGATGGGCACGACGGGGGCGTCGATGCTGCTGATCCGTCCGCTGATCCGTGCCAACGACAACCGCAAGCATGTCGCGCACGTGATCGTGTTCTTCATCTTCATCGTCTCCAATATCGGTGGGTCGCTGACGCCATTGGGCGACCCGCCGCTGTTCCTCGGTTTCCTGAAGGGCGTCGACTTCTTCTGGACCGCGAAGGCGATCCTCCCGGAGACGCTGTTCCTGGTGGGGGCGCTGCTGGCGCTCTTCTACGCGATCGACACCTGGTACTACCGCAAGGAAGGCGTGACGCGGCAGGACCCGACGCCCGACACGCCGAGCTTCGGCATCGAGGGCAAGGTGAATTTCGTGCTGCTGCTCGCGGTCGTCGGGCTGGTGCTGATGAGCGGCGTATGGAGCCCGGGCATCGAATTCGACGTGTTCGGCACCGCGGTGGGTTTGCCGCAACTCGTGCGCGACGGCGCGTTGGCGGCGATCACCTTCATCTCGCTGGTCGTCACGCCGAAGGCGGCGCGCGAACAGAACCAGTTCGGCTGGGGGCCGATGGCAGAAGTGGCAAAATTGTTCGCAGGCATCTTCCTGACGATCATCCCGGTGCTTGCGATGCTGAAGGCCGGCCTGAACGGGCCGTTTGCGCCGGTGGTGCAGCTCGTCACCTCACCCGACGGGCAACCGATCCCGGCGATGTACTTTTGGGCCACCGGCCTGCTGTCGTCCTTCCTCGACAACGCTCCGACCTACCTGGTGTTCTTCAATCTGGCCGGTGGCGATCCGCAGGTGCTGATGACGACGCTGGCGCCGGTGCTGGCGGCCATCTCGGGCGGCGCCGTCTTCATGGGTGCCAACACCTACATCGGCAATGCCCCCAACCTCATGGTGAAGGCGATCGCCGAAGACCGCGACATCCGCATGCCGAGCTTCTTCGGCTACATGGTGTGGTCCTTCGGTATCCTGTTGCCCTTGTTCGCGGTAACCACATTCATCTGGCTGCGCTGACGCGGCCCTTGGAGGCAGTACATGAGACCTGCAGTGCTGGTGGCTCGCAAGGTGTTTCCGCAAGTGGTCGAGCGCCTGCGAGAGCACTTCGACGTGGAAGTCAACGAGGAAGAGCGCGTCTGGTCGCACGAGGAACTGATCGCGCGGTTGCGGGGCAAGCAGGGCGTCTATCTCACGCCGACCAACCGCATCGACGCCGCGGTGCTGGAGGCCTGCCCCGGCCTGAAGGTGGTCGCGAACATGGCCGTTGGCTACAACAATCTCGACGTTCCAGCCTGCAGCGCACGCGGCGTGCTGTGCACCAATACGCCCGACGTGCTGACCGAGACGACGGCCGACTTCGGCATCGCCTTGTTGCTGGCGACTGCGCGGCGCATGGCCGAGGCCGAGCGCTTCCTGCGCAGCGGTCAGTGGAGCAACTGGTCCTTCGACATGATGATGGGGCGCGACGTGCACGGCACGACGCTCGGCGTGCTCGGCATGGGACGCATCGGGCAGGCGATTGCGCGGCGCGCGGCTCATGGCTTCCGCATGCAGGTGATCTATCACAACCGCTCGCGGCTGGCGCCGGAGATCGAAGTGTCGTTGAATGCGCGCTATGTCGGCAAGGAAGAGCTGCTGCGCGAGTCTGATCACCTGATGCTGGTACTGCCGTATTCACCTGCAAGCCACCATGCGGTCGGTGCGGCGGAACTCGCGCAGATGAAGCGCAGCGCCACGCTGATCAACATCGCCCGAGGCGGCATCGTCGACGACGCGGCGCTGGCCGAAGCGTTGCGCGAGCGGCGCATCGCAGCGGCCGGACTGGACGTGTTCGAGGGCGAACCCGCTGTGCATCCCGGCCTGCTGGACGTGCCCAACGTCGTGCTGACCCCGCACATCGCGAGTGCGACAGTGCGCACCCGGCTGGCCATGGCCAACCTCGCGGCCGACAACCTGATTGCCGCATTGGGCTGCGGACCACGGGCCGGCCAGCCGCCGTCGCCGCTGAACCCCGAGGTGCTCGCTCGTCGGTGAGACGGCAGGGCCGACGCCCTGCCACAATCACCGCATGACCACCGACTTCTGGCTGGCTGCGCTCGGTGCGGCCAATCTGCTGCTGCTTCTCTGGCTCGTCTGGAGCCTGCGAGCCCGGGCCGCTGCGGCCTCTGCCGACGAGCTTCGAGCACTGACGCATGCGCACACCGACGCGCTGGCGCGACTCGAGCGGGGGCTGCGCGAAGAACTGGGCCGAACCAGTCAAGGCACGCGGCAGGAATTGGGCGGCACGCTGTCGAACTTCCAGCAAACGCTGCTGACCCAGCAGGGCGACGTCGCCCGCACGCAGAATGAGCAGATCGACAGTTTTCGAACCCAGCTGGCGGCGATGCAGCAGCTGATGGCCGACACGCTGCGCAGCTCCACTGGCGCATTGACCGCGCAGTCGCAGGCCGCGCGCGAGGCGCAGGACGCCGCGCTGAAGCGCTTCGCCGATGCGCAGAGCGAGCAATTGCGTGCGCTGTCCGACGCCAACGAGCGCCGGCTGATGGAAGTACGCACGACGGTCGAACAGAAGCTCTCTGCGCTGGCCGCTGACAATGAAAAGAAGCTCGAGCAGATGCGCCAGACCGTCGACGAGAAGCTGCATGCCACGCTGGAGCAGCGCCTGGGCGAGAGCTTCAAGCAGGTGGCCGAGCGGCTGGAACAGGTGCACCGGGGACTGGGCGAGATGCAAACGCTCGCGCAGGGCGTCGGCGACCTCAAGCGGGTGCTGACCAACGTCAAGACGCGTGGTGTCTTCGGCGAGATGCAACTCGCTGCGCTGCTGGAACAGGTCTTCACGCCCGAGCAGTACGCGGTCAACGTCGCCACCGTCCCCGGCAGCCGCGACCGCGTCGAGTTCGCGATCCGCCTGCCCGGCAGGTCCGACGACGGCACCCCGGTGTGGTTGCCGCTGGACGCAAAGTTTCCGCGCGAGGACTACGAGCGCCTGCTCGAAGCTCAGGAGCGCGCCGACCGCGACGGCGCCGAGCTGGCGGCAAAGGCGCTGGAAATGCGCATCCGCGACGAGGCACGCACCATCTGCGCGAAGTACCTGGCGCCGCCGCACACCACCGACTTCGCGGTGCTGTTTGTGCCCACTGAGGGCCTGTATGCCGAACTGCTGCGCCGGCCGGGGCTCGTCGAAGCGCTGCAGCGAGAGCATCGCGTGACGCTGGCAGGGCCGACCACGCTGCTGGCGATGCTCAACAGCCTGCAGATGGGCTTTCGCACGCTGGCGCTGGAACGGCGCTCGTCGGAGGTCTGGAAGGTGCTGGGTGCGGTGAAAACCGAGTTCTCGAAATTCGGCGACGTGCTCGCGAAGGTGAAAGACCAGACGCAAAGCATGCTCAATACGCTGGACAAGGCCGAGGTTCGCACCCGCCAGATGAGCCGGGCGTTGAAAACAGTCGAGGCACTGCCCGAGCCCGACGCCGCGGGCCTGCTGCCGCAGGACGTGCCGGCCGAGGAGCAGGACGCGCCATGATGCCGCGGCCGCTGGTCGCGCTGATCGGTGGTCAGGTGTGTCTGCATGCCTGCATGGCGGGCACGCGCATGGCGGCGCCGCTACTCGCGCTGGACCAGGGCCACTCGGCCTGGTCGGTGGGCGTGCTGCTGGCCTTGTTTGCGGTGGCGCCGGTGGCCTTGTCGTTGCCGGCCGGGCGGCTGGCTGATCGCCATGGCTACCACCGGCCGGTTGCCATCGGCGTTGCACTGTCGTTCACCGGTGCGTGCATTGCCTGGGCGTTCCAGCATTACGCGGCACTGTGCGTCGCGGCGCTGCTGACCGGCGGCGGCACGTCGTTCGCGCTGGTTGCCATCCAACGCACTGCGGGGCGCAGCGCGCGCGACGCCACGCAGCTGAAACGCATCTTCAGCTGGCTCGCGCTCGGGCCGGCCTTCTCCAATTTCATGGGGCCGTTCGTCTCGGGCGTGCTGATCGACCTGGCCGGCTTTCGTGCCGCATTCGCTTTCCTGGCGCTGCTGCCGCTTGCCACGCTGTGGTGGGCGCGGCAGGTGCCGCGCGAGGCGCCGCGGACGGGGATGAACGGCGACGCCTCGGTGCTTTCCGCGCTGGATCTGCTCGGGTTCGCACCGCTGCGCCGCCTGTTGATCGTCAATTGGACCTTGTCCACCTGCTGGGACGTGCACACCTTCGTGGTGCCGGTGCTGGGGCACGAACGTGGCTTGAGCGCGTCGGCGATCGGCTCCATCCTGGGTGCCTTCTCGATCGCCGCGACGGCGGTGCGACTGGTGATTCCCGTCGTCGCGCACCGCGTGCAGGAATGGCGGGTGCTGCTGGCGGCGATGAGTTCGACGGCGCTGCTCTTCGTGGTCTACCCGTTCACGCAGCAGGCGTTGACGATGGGCTTGTGCTCGGTGCTGCTCGGTGCGGCGCTCGGGTCGGTGCAGCCGATGGTGATGTCGGCGCTGCACCAGGTGACGCCGCCGCACCGTCACGGCCAGGCGCTGGGCCTGCGGATGATGGCGATCAACGTCTCCAGTACCGCGATGCCGCTGCTGTTCGGCGCCGCCGGGTCGCTGGTCGGCGCGGCCTTTCTGTTCTGGGCTGCCGGCTCCCTGGTGGTGGCCGGCTCGTGGCAGGTTCGCAGCATCCGCCGCGACCTGGAAGCTTTGCTCAGCCCGGCGGACGCCGCGCCGCCCGACTGACGAAGCGTGCCGCGTCGACTGCGTCGCGCAGATCGGTCTCCACAGGGCAGGGCGTGCCGGCAATCCACGCCGCCAGCACACGGGCGCCGAGGGCCGACCAGGTGATGCCGCGCGAGCCGAGCCCGGTGTAGACATACAGGCCGGGCCGACGGGGCACGAAGCGCGGGTGGTCGAGCCGCTCACCGGATCGGCCCAGCGCCGCTTCGTCGGGCACTGGACCGAGCACCGGCAGGCGGTCGTCGGCGACGCAGCGCCAGCCGACACGACCCTGCAGCTGCGCCGCGTCGACGACAGGGCGCGAGCCGGTGATGCGTTCGACCTGCGCCAGGTTGTGCAGGTGGTCACCGACACGCACGTCCGGATCGGAGTCGCGGTGCAGCGTCGTAGCGCCGCACAACACGTGGCCGGCGTGTGCGGGCAGCAGGTAGCCTGCACCGGCGACCGGCTTCAACGGCGCGAGCAAGCCGGGGACATCGGACGGCACCAGCGTGGTCTGGCCCCGCACCGCGGACACCGGCCAATGGCGCAGCGACAGCAGCAGGGTCGCATCGTTGGCATTGGCGAGCACGACAACCGGCGCCTGCGCGAGCACTGCGCCGCTGGCATCGAGCAGTTGCCAGTTGTCTCCGATACGGCGCAGCGCATCCACGCGCGTGTTGCCTTGCCACTGCACGCGGGGTGAGTCTTCCAGCCAGGAGCGTGCGAGATCGCCGGGGTGCAGCCAGCCCCCTCCCGGGTAGAACCACGCCGGCCCGGCCAGCGGCAGGCCGCTCAGGCCGCGGGCTTCGGCGGTGTCGACGGCGCGCACGTAGTCGGGCGGCAGGCCGGTGGCTTCGATGGCTCGCCGCATGGACGCCAAGGCCAGGTCCTTGGACGGCGAGGGTACTTGCAACCGAAGCATCCCGTCGAAGCCGCCGGTGATCGGCCGATGCACCAGCAGGTGCGGCAGCAGCGCTCGCAACTGCAGCGCTGCAGCGCGGTTGAAGCGGGCGTGCGCGCCGTCCTGCGGATTGACGATGCCGTGGAACAGGCCTCCCGGGTTGCCCGATGCTTCCTGTGCCGGATGTGCTTGCCGATCGAGCACGCGGCACTGCCAGCCGAGTTGCGCCAACGCATGGGCCGCGGCGCAACCGGCGAGGCCGCCGCCGACGATCACCGCCTCGCGCCTGTGCGTTGCGGCCGACTGCCAGCCGCGCGGTTCGCGGCGCTGAAAGCGCGGCGTGAAGCGGGCCACGGTGATGTCGCGCTTGCCCCCGAAGCCGGCAGAGCGCTCGACGGCAAAGCCGGCGTCGCGCAGCCCGTCGCACACGCTGCCGGCGACGCTCCAGGTCGCCGCAGTGGCATCAGGAGAGGCCAGCCGGCCCAAGGCCTTCAGGACGCGCGGGTCCCACATTTCAGGGTTCTTGGCGGGTGCAAAGCCGTCGAGGTAGAACGCGTCGACCGACGCGCACAACTGGTGGGGCAGCCACTGCGCCACGTCGCCGAGCGCCAGCAGCAGCGTCACGCGGCCACCATCGAACGACAGGCTGTGCAGGTTGGGCGTCAGCGGTGGCCAGGCGGCGATCAGTTGATGAGCCAGTTCCGGCAGTGCGCAGCCGGTGTGCACGCGCTGCAGGTCGGATCGCGCGGGCGGATGCTTCTCGACCGAAATGAAGAAGAGCCGCTCACTGCGCCGAGGGTCTTCGCGCCAGGCCCCCCAGGTTGCGAGGAAATTGTTGCCGAGACCGAAGCCGGTTTCCAGCACAGTGAAGTGCTCGCGCCCTTGCCAGCGTGCGGGCAGCCCGTTGCCCGCGAGGAAGACGTGCCGTGCCTGATCGAGTGCGCCGGCCGCCGTGTGATAGACGTCGCCGAACTGCGGCGCCCAGGGCACGCCGTCAGCGGTGAAGTCGATCTGCGCGGGGCGGATCGGTTCGGTCTTCATCGAGGCAGGGCTTCAAAGCAAAAGGGCACCAATGGTGCCCCTTGATGCGGTTGCGCGGCTGTGAGCGACTCAGACGCGCTTCTTGTACTCGTGCGTGCGGGTGTCGATTTCGACCTTGTCGCCCTGAGCGACGAAGATCGGCACCTGGATGTCGAAGCCGGTCGCGATCTTCGCGGGTTTCAGCACCTTGCCCGAAGTGTCGCCTTTGACCGCGGGTTCGGTCCAGGTGATCTCGCGCACGACGGTGGTCGGCAGTTCGACCGAAATGGCCTTGCCCTCATAGAACACCACTTCGACGCCCATGCCGTCTTCGAGATAGCTGATCGCGTCGCCCATGTTCTCTGCCTCGACCTCGAACTGGTTGTATTCGGTGTCCATGAACACGTACATCGGGTCGGCGAAGTAGGAGTAGGTGCACTCCTTCTTGTCGAGGACGATCTGGTCCATCTTGTCATCGGCCTTGAAAACGACTTCGGTGCCCGAATTGTTCAGCAGGCTCTTGAGTTTCATGCGCACGGTGGCTGCGTTGCGGCCGCCGCGGCTGTATTCGGTCTTCAGGACGACCATCGGGTCCTTGCCCTGCATGATCACGTTGCCGGCGCGAATTTCCTGTGCAATCTTCATAGCGGTCCCTTTTGAGGGTGTCTGGGGTCGGTGTGAGTCCAGTAACGGAAGGTGAGGGCGCGTTCTACCGGCACAAGATGAAAGACATCACAGTGGATGGGAAGGCGTCGCTCGCAAACAGCTGCACACAAGCACAACCGTCAACCAGCTGCCGAGAACCCAGGAACGCGCAAAGCCCGATATTCTAGCCGGTCTGCCTGACAAAGCCGAGCAGCTGGCTGCCAAGGTCGGGCTGGGCGAGCAGCGCATCACGCCAGCTTTTCACGGCCGAGCGCCAGGCGTCGGCCGGCGGCCAGGGACCGAGCCCCGGCGCCATGCCGTTCCAGGCCCGCCAGAGTCCGCGGATGCGTTCACCCACACCGGGTTCGGCATGGCGCAGAAAGCGGTCGAGAAAGGCCTCCAGCTTGATCTCGTGCGCGCCATCGCCTTGCGGGTAGATCTGCCACACGAACGGTTGCCCTGCCCACTGCGCACGGACGAAGGAGTCTTCGCCGCGCACGAAGTTGAAGTCGCACGCCCACAGCAACCGGTCGAACTGTGCCTGCGGCAACGGCGGCAGCCAGCCGAGCCGCAGCAGGCCGGAGTCGGCCCCGCCCCCCGGCTGCGGCGTCAGGCCCAGCAGGCGCGCCACTTGTGCCGCCGCCAGCCCCGGTGTCACCAGCATCAGGGTCGGCGTCTCGGTGAGGTGGGCCAGCAGCGCCGGCAGGGCGGCGTTGTCGTAGCAGAACAGGCTCACCACCTGCTCGTCCGTGCGCCGGGCATAGCCCTGCTGCGCCAGCCAGGCGTCGCGGTCGAACGCGAGCCGCGCTTCGATCAGACCGGGTTCACGGATCAGGCCGCCCGTGCGTTCGGAGAACCCGGGGTAGAAGAAGTGCTTGCGCAGCCCGGCGCCCGGGCCGCTGAACTGCGGTGACGGCAGGCCGTGCGAGCGCTCGACGTAGTCCTCGGCGCTCAGGTATTCCAGGTTGATCCAGGCCGGCGGCGGTTGACGGCGCGCCATCCGTTCGACGAAGGCGGGCGGCAACTCGCAGCCGAAGGCCTCGACGACCACGTCGCCCGGGTCGGGCAGGGGCGTGGCCTGGGCCCACACGCACACGTCGACGCCGGGTGCGCCGTCCGGCGCCATCCAGGCCAGCGCCGATGGGTCGTCCACCCACAGCCGGACCTGCTCGCCGCGCCGACCCAGGTCGGCGCCCAGCCGCCAGCACACGCCGATGTCGCCGAAGTTGTCGATGACGCGGCAGAAGATGTCCCATTGCATCGGGCGATTGTCCCGCAGTGATCGCGGCGGACCGGGCCGCGGCACAATTTCGCCCATGACCGACGTTGCTTCCGAGACCCCGACCGACCCGTTGCGCGACAAGCTGCTCGCCGAGGTGGCCGCACTGCCGGGCCTGCCCGGCGTGTACCGCTATTTCGACGCGGACGGCGGCGTGTTGTACGTCGGCAAGGCAGGCAACCTGAAGAAGCGGGTGTCGAGCTACTTTCAGAAGAACCACGGCGGCACGCGCATCGGGCACATGGTGTCGAAGATCGTGCGGATGCAGACGACCGTGGTGCGTTCCGAAGCCGAAGCGCTGCTGCTCGAGAACAACCTGATCAAGACGCTCAACCCGCGCTACAACATTCTCTTTCGCGACGACAAGAGCTACCCGTACCTGAAGATCGCGTCGCACGACTACCCGCGCATGGCCTACTACCGCGGCTCGGTCGACAAGAAGCATCGCTACTTCGGCCCCTACCCGGGCGCCTGGGCGGTGAAGGAGTCGATCCAGCTGCTGCAGAAGGTATTCCGGCTGCGCACCTGCGAGGACACCGTCTTCAACAACCGCACGCGCCCCTGCCTGCTGTACCAGATCAAGCGCTGCTCCGGCCCCTGCGTGAAGCTGGTCGCGCCGGAAGACTATGCGCGCGACGTCGAGAACGCAGTGCGCTTCCTCGAGGGAGAGCAGCAGGAGGTCATGGACGCGCTGCAGGCGCAGATGATGGCGCATGCCGATACGCTGGAGTTCGAAAAGGCGGCCGAGATCCGCAACCAGCTCGGCGCGCTGTCGCGCGTGCTGCATCAGCAGGCAGTCGATACCGGTTCGGACAAGGACGCAGACGTGCTGGCAGTCAAGGTGCAAGGCGGCAGGGCGTGCGTGAACCTCGCCATGGTGCGCGGCGGGCGTCACCTGGGCGACCGTGCGTACTTCCCGAAGCACGTCGAGGATGCGACGGCCTTGTCCGCCGAAGAAGATGCTGACAGCCCTGGACAGACGGTGAGCGCCGAGGTACAGGTGCTGGCGGCCTTCATCGCGCAGCACTACCTCGAAGGCGGCGTACCGCCCCTGCTGGTGCTCAGCCACCCGGTCGACAAGGCGCTGATCGAGGCGTTGTCGCTGCAGAGCGGCGTCAGGATCACCGCGCTGCACCAGCCGCGCGAGCAGCGGCGCGCGTGGCTCGACATGGCGGTGAAAGGTGCCGACCTCGCGCTGGCACGGCTGCTGGCCGAGGAGGGCTCGCAGCAGGCGCGCACGCGTGCGCTGGTCGAGGCGCTGGACCTGTCGCCGGAGAACTTCGACAGTTTCCGCATCGAGTGCTTCGACGTCAGCCACACCGCCGGCGAGGCGACGCAGGCGTCCTGTGTCGTCTTCGAGCAGCACAAGATGCAGCCGTCGCAGTACCGCCGCTACAACATCGAGGGCGTGACCGGCGGCGACGACTACGCCGCGATGCGCCAGGTGCTGACCCGGCGCTATTCCAAGCTCGCCGAGGCGGCGCAGCAGGGCGAGGCGCGTCTTCCGGACCTGGTGCTGGTCGACGGCGGCAAGGGGCAGGTTGCGATGGCCCGCGAAGTGTTCGAAGAGCTGGGCCTGGACCTTGGCCTGATCGTCGGCGTCGAGAAGGGCGAGGGCCGCAAGGTCGGGCTGGAGGAACTGGTGTTCGCCGACGGCCGCGAGAAGGTGTACCTGGGCAAGGACTCCGCGGCCCTGATGCTGGTCGCGCAGATCCGTGACGAGGCGCACCGTTTTGCGATCACCGGTATGCGCGCCCGGCGTGCATCAGTTCGCACCGGCGGCTCCAAGCTCGAGGACATCCCCGGTGTCGGGCCGAAGAAGCGGGCTAGACTGCTGCAGCGCTTTGGCGGGTTGCGCGGGGTGACGAACGCGAGCGTCGAGGATCTTGTGTCCGTCGACGGAATTTCGCGCGAGCTGGCCGAAGAAATCTATCGTGCGCTGCACTGACCGATGAGGGTCGGTGCCTCGTGCACTGACAAGCACGAAGAGGGGTTCCAGATGTCGGAGAGACGCCGTTCCGGTGGCTACGCGTGGCGCGTGCCGTTCTCGCTGGCTGCACTTGGCGCAGCGATCGTCGCAGTGGTGGGCGGGTGTGCGCAGAAGGCGCCGGTGCCTGCGCCGGAACCCGCTCCCCCCGCTGCAAGGCCTGTCGCGCCGCCGGTGGCGAAACCGGCACCGCGCGTCGAGGCGCCGGCGCGCACCTGGGAGCAGTACCGCCTGCGGGTGGGGCAGCGCATTGCCGAGGTCAATGCCGCGGGCGTCTATCTCGATACGCCGCCGGACATCCTGCTGGCGATTCCGGTGCTGGAGATCGAGCTCAACGCGGACGGCAGCGTGCGGCGTATCGAGGTGCTGCGGTACCCGCGGCAGGCCAAGGACACGACACAGCTGGCGATCGATGCGGTGCGAAGGGCCGGGCCGTTCGGCAGCGTGGCGCATTTGCCGAAACCGTGGAGGTTTCCGGAGACGTTCTTGTTTCGCGACGACCGTCGGTTCAAGCCGCGGTCGCTGGATTGACCGTTCTCCTCTGCTCTGCGCGAGCGGCCTTGCCGGGCCTGCTTCCCTGTGGCGGGGGACTGCATGGCGTTGCCGAACAACCCGCCAGGCAGCAGCGCGCGCACACGGGCAAGACAGCCTGTCACGCACCGCGACAAGCCGTCATCGACTTTGCGCCACAATGGCCGCCATGTTCTTCAACCTCCCCACGTTGCTGACCTGGGCGCGCATCGTCGCCATCCCACTGATCGTGGGGGTGTTCTACCTGCCACAGGTGGAAGGCCCGACCCGCAACCTGATCGCCACGGTGATGTTCATCGTGTTCGCGGCCACCGACTGGCTCGACGGCTGGCTGGCGCGCAAGCTCAATCAGACCTCGGCCTTCGGTGCCTTTCTCGACCCCGTGGCCGACAAGTTCCTCGTCTGCGCATCGCTGCTGATCCTGGTGCAGCTTGACCGCGTCAACGCGCT
The DNA here is from genome assembly GCF_023721835.1 of Caldimonas mangrovi. GTDB lineage: Bacteria > Pseudomonadota > Gammaproteobacteria > Burkholderiales > Burkholderiaceae_C > Caldimonas > Caldimonas mangrovi. The sequence continues at coordinate 337,132 of NZ_JAMKFE010000006.1, forward strand.
CGTCGCGCTGGTGATCATCGGCCGCGAGATCGCGATCTCGGCGCTGCGGGAATGGATGGCGCAGATCGGCGCGTCGCGCAGCGTGGCGGTGCACATGCTGGGCAAGCTGAAGACGATGACGCAGATGATCGCCATTCCGTTCCTGCTGTATGACGGCCTGCTCTTCGGCATCTTCGACACCAAGATCTGGGGCACGGGGCTGATCTACCTGGCGGCAGTGCTGACGATCTGGTCGATGGTCTACTACCTGCAGAAGGCGCTGCCCGAGATCCGGGCGAAATCCCGCTGACGACGCCCCCATGAAATCAACGGCAGCATCGCCGGTGCACCAGATATCTAACATGTTCAACGACCGGCAGGCGCTCGTGCGCTCGATGCCCTGGGTGTTCGTGCTCGTCTGGAGCACCGGTTTCATCGTCGCGCGCTATGGCATGCCCTATGCACCGCCGCTGGGATTTCTGTCGTGGCGCTATGCGCTGTCGATCGCCTGCTTTCTCGTCTGGATACGGCTGGCACGTGCGGCGTGGCCGCAAGGCGCAGCGCAATGGGCTCACCTCGGCGTCACCGGCGCACTGATGCATGCAGGCTATCTGGGTGGCGTCTGGGCCGCGGTCAAAGCGGGCATGGGCGCGGGCACCATCGCGTTGATCGTCGGCTTGCAGCCGGTGCTGACGGCCGTATGGGTCACGTCCATCGGTGGCGCCGGGACGCGGGTCACAGGGCGGCAGTGGGGCGGGTTGACGCTCGGCCTGGCAGGGCTGGCGCTGGTGGTCTGGCGCAAGCTCGGGCTCGGCGAGCTGAACGCATTGAACCTGTCGCTCGCGATCTTCGCGCTGGTGTCGATCACCGTCGGCACGCTCTACCAGAAGCGCTTCTTGAAACCCTGCGACGCGCGCACGGCCAACACGGTGCAGTTGATGGCCGCCTTGGCCGTCTCGCTGCCGTTCGCCCTGTTCGAAGCCGAGGCGATCCGGCTGCACCCGCACTTCGTCGGCGCGATGGCATGGTCGGTGCTCGGGCTGACCCTGGGCGGCAGTTCCTTGCTGTACGTGCTCATCCAGCGCGGTGCTGCCACTTCAGTGACCAGCCTGCTCTACCTGGTACCGCCCTGTACCGCCGCCATGGCGTGGCTGCTGTTCGGCGAGCCGCTTGGCGCTTCGACGCTGGCCGGCATGGCCTTGACGGCCTTCGGCGTGTGGCTGGTGGTCAAAGGGCCGGCCGCCAAGCAGCCGGCGTCAGCGGCGCGGGCGGGCTGACGGCAGCGGCTTCAGCCACGGCGGATCGGCCAGGCTGCTGGCGAGATGGTCCTGCAGCAGCCGCAGGCGCAGCGGCACAGCGCCACCTGGCGTCCGCGGCGGTGCGATCCAGTGCACGTCGGCGTCGAGCATCGCGTAGCCGGGCAGCACCTGCAGCAGTGTGCCGTCGGCCAGCAAGGGGTGCACGTCCCATAGCGAGCGCAGCATGATGCCGTGCCCGGCCAGCGCCCAGTCGCGCACGACCTCGCCGCTGTTGCTGGACAAGGCGCCATGCACCTGCACAGTGACCGGCGTCGCGCGTGGGCGGTTTACCGGCGACAGCCGCCACGTCGCGTAGCGGGCTTCGTGCTCACGCACGATCAGGCAGGCGTGCTGCGGCAGTTCCTGCGGCGAGGCGGGCACGCCATGTCGTTCGGCATACGCGGGGGCGGCAACCAGCACCCGGCGGTTCGACGCCAGCTTGCGGGCCACGCTGCTCGCGCGCGTGGGGGACCACAGCCACACCGCAGCGTCGAGCCCGGCCGATGCGAGGTCGGGCAGGTGCTCCATCAGCTCGAGCTTCAGCTCGACGCGGGGGTGTGCCTGCTGGAAACGCGCCAAAGCCGGGGCCACCCAGCGGCGCCCGAAGCCAAAAGATGAAGCGAGCCGGATCGCCCCCCGCGCTTCGCCGACGCTGTCTTGCAATTCGGACTCGAGCGACGACAGCCGGGCCAGCACCTCGCGCGCGCGGCCGCAGAACAGCTCGCCTTCGTCGGTGAGCGACAGCCGGCGTGTGGTGCGGTGAAACAGCCGGACACCCAGACGCCGCTCCAATGCGGCAAGCCGCTTGGTGACCGCCGGCGGTTCCAGGTCCAGCGAGCGCGCAGCAGCGGCCAGACTCCCTTGCTCGGCGGCCTGCACGACAAGAAGAAGCTCCTGGTGTTCGATCGTCATCATTTCCTTCAAGGAATGAATGGGTTGCCGGATTATTGATTGTTTGACCGCGGATCGCAGCGCAGAATCGCCCCTCATGTTCGAACGCTTCGAATCCCGCTTCATCGAGCTGCCTGGCGCCTCGCCTCGGCGCATGCACGTGCGCGTCGGCGGCAGCGGGGCTCCGTTGCTCCTGCTGCACGGCCATCCTCAGACCCATGTCATGTGGCATGGCGTCGCCGGCTCGCTGGCCGCGCGTCACACCGTCGTTGCGGTGGACTTGCCGGGCTACGGCGACTCCTATCGCCCGCCGCCCGACGGGCAGCACCTGAATCACAGCAAGCGCCGCATGGCGGAAGACGTCGATGCGACGATGCAGGTGCTGGGCCTGGGGCCTTATGCGGTCTGCGCACACGACCGCGGCGCACGTGTCGCCCACCGGCTCGCGGTCGACCGCCCCGAGCGGGTGACGCGCGTGATGCTGCTCGACATCGCACCGACCCTGGCGATGTACGAGGGCACCACAGAGGCCTTTGCACGTGCCTACTGGCACTGGTTCTTCCTGATCCAGCCGGCGCCGCTGCCGGAGCGGCTGATCGAGCACGACCCGGTCTTCTACCTGCGCAGCGTGATGGGACGCCGGCACGCAGGACTGTCCGCCTTCGACCCGCGTGCGCTGCAGGAGTACGAGCGCTGCATCGCCTTGTCGGGCAGTGCCGCGTCGATGTGCGAAGACTATCGCGCGTCTGCGTCGATCGATCTGCAGCATGACCGGCAGGACGTGGCCGACGGCCGCCGGCTCGAGCAGCCGCTGCGCGTGCTGTGGGGACGCCACGGCGTGGTCGACGCATGCTTCGACGTGATGGCGCTGTGGCAGGCGAGGGCCAGCCATGTGACGGGGCGCTCGCTCGACTGCGGCCACTACATCGCCGAGGAGCAGCCGCAGGCGCTGCTCGAGGAAATGCAAACCTTCTTTCAGGAGTGAATCGATGAGCCCATCATCCGCAAAGCTGCGCATCGCCGTGATCGCCGGCGACGGCATCGGCAAGGAAGTGATGCCCGAGGGCCTGCGCGTGGTCGATGCAGCGGCACGCCGCTTCGGCATCCAGATGCACTTCGACGAGTTCGATTTCTCGAGCTGGGACTACTACGAGCGCCACGGCAAGATGCTGCCCGACGACTGGAAGGACCGCATCGGTGGCCACGACGCGATCTACTTCGGGGCGGTGGGCTGGCCGGAGAAGATCCCCGACCATGTTTCGCTGTGGGGTTCGTTGCTGCGCTTTCGCCGCGACTTCGACCAGTACGTCAACCTGCGGCCGGCACGCCTGATGCCCGGCATCCGCTCGCCGCTGGTGCGCCGCGATGGTGCGCCGCGCCAGGCTGGCGAGATCGACATGATGATCGTGCGCGAGAACACCGAAGGCGAGTACTCCAGCATCGGCGGGCGCATGTTCGAGGGTACCGAGCGGGAGCTCGTGATCCAGGAGACCGTGATGACACGCACCGGTGTCGACCGGGTACTGAAGTTCGCGTTCGAGCTTGCACAGTCGCGCCCGCGCAAACGCCTGACATCCGCCACCAAGTCCAACGGCATTTCGATCACGATGCCGTACTGGGACGAGCGTGTCGAGGCGATGGCCAAGGCCTACCCGGAACTGGCGGTCGACAAGTTTCACATCGACATCCTCACGGCCCACTTCGTGCAGCGACCTGAGCACTTCGATGTGGTCGTCGCGAGCAACCTGTTCGGCGACATTCTCAGTGACCTGGGGCCCGCCTGCACCGGCACCATCGGCATCGCGCCTTCAGCGAATCTGAATCCTGACCGACGCTTCCCCTCGCTGTTCGAGCCGGTGCACGGCTCGGCGCCCGACATCGCAGGGCGCGGCGTTGCCAACCCGATCGGGCAGATCTGGTCCGGCGCGTTGATGCTCGACTTCCTCGGCCACCGCGCGGCACACGACGCGATCCTGTCCGCAGTCGAGACCGTGCTCGATCCGGCGAGCGGCGCTCCGCGCACACCCGACCTGGGCGGCCGGGACAGCACCCATGACCTCGGGCGTGCGATCGAGTCGGCACTCGCCTGAGTGTCCTTGAACCCGCCGCTTCGCAGTGGGTCCTCGAAGGAGGCGCCGAGCTCCGACGCGGCTCGGTGCTCGCTTCGGAGTGCACCGCAACATGCGTGGATGCGAGGCTCGCACCGTGCCCTGTCAAGCGTGGAACCACGCGGAATGTTCACTCTTTAACGTCTCGAAATACGCATAGAATCCGCATCCGCGCTTGACACTGAGGGGGGCGGTGGCTGTAATTGGTCGCGCAGCGGAGTGCCTGCTGCGACACCTTCCACGCGGTTCTTTCATCGCGCGGCGGCGCAAAAATTCCTTCCTGTGAGACACCTTTGAGAGGGGGTATTTCGTGAACAAGACTGAACTGATCGAGCACATCGCCAAGCAGGCCGACATCTCCAAGGCAGCGGCCACCCGCGCGCTCGAAGCCATGATCGGCGGCGTGCGCACCACCCTGAAGAAGGGCGGCACGGTGTCGCTGGTGGGCTTCGGCACGTTCGCCGTCGGCAAGCGCGCCGCTCGCAGCGGTCGCAACCCCCGCACCGGCGCGGCGATCAAGATCAAGGCTGCCAAGGTGCCGAAGTTCCGTCCGGGCAAGGCGTTGAAGGACGCGCTCAACTGATCGATCAGTTGTCTCGGGTGCTTAGCTCAGTTGGTAGAGCGGCGCCCTTACAAGGCGTAGGTCGGGGGTTCGAACCCCTCAGCACCCACCACCGAGAACAGCAGGCGCCCAGGCGGGGCGCACGAGGCAGCAGGGGCAACAGGGTCGGCTAAACTAGCCGCCTGTCACGCCCCCGGGGCTTGGGGGCCCGGCCCGCCGAGCCCCACCGTTCAAGCGGCCCAGCGCTCGCGACTGCAACGTGAAATGGCGAACCGAGGTTCGCCTTTTTGCTTTTTGGCCATCGTCGCTGCCGGGCCCGCAGGTTGCGGGGCCGTCATCGTCAGAGGTCGAGGATTTCTTCCATGTTCGATTTCGTTCGCAACAACACGCGTGTCCTGTTCTTCGTGTTGATGCTGCTGATCATTCCTTCGTTCGTCTTTTTCGGTGTGCAAGGCTACACCCAGTTCCGCGAGGGCGCTGACGAGGTCGCCAAGGTCGCGGGCCAGCCGATCAGCGGCGCGGAACTCGAGGCGGCCCACCGCAACCAGATCGAGCGCGTGCGCCAGCAGATGCCCGGTGTCGACGTGAAGATGCTCGACACGCCCGAAATGCGCCGTGAAACGCTGGAGGCGCTGGTGCGCGAGCGGGTGATGGCGGCAGCCGCGAACGATCTGCATCTCGTCACTGATGACGAGCGGCTGCACCGGATCTTCCTGAGCGATCCGCAGCTTGCGTTCCTGCGCAACCCCGACGGCAGCGTCAACCGTGACGCGCTCGCGATGCGCGGCATGACGCCGGCGATGTTCACCGAAAGCCTGCGCCGCGACCTGTCGCTGCGGCAGGTGATGCAGGGCGTGACGCAGAGCACGGTGGCGGGCAAGGCGGCCACCGATGCTGCGCTCGACGCCTTCCTGCAGCAACGCGAGGTTCAGGTCGCCCGTTTCGACGCAAAGGAGTACACGGGTCGGGTCGATCCGACCGAGGAGCAGTTGAAGGCGTACTACGACAACCCCGCGCATGCCGCCCAGTTCCAGCAGCCGGAGCAGGCGACGATCGAATACGCAGTGCTCGACCTCGACAGCGTGATGAAGACCATCTCGGTGCCGGAAGACAAGCTGCGTGAGTACTACAAGCAGAACGAGGGGCGCTACTCCAAGCCGGAAGAGCGTCGCGCGAGCCACATCCTCGTGAAGTCCGAGAAGAGCGACACGGCGGACAAACGTGCGGCGGCCAAGGCGAAGGCTGAGCAACTGCTCGCCGAGGTGAAGAAGAATCCGCAAGGTTTTGCCGAGCTGGCGAAGAAGAACTCCGACGACCCGGGATCGGCTGCGAGCGGTGGCGACCTGGGCTTCTTCGGTCGGGGGGCGATGGTCCAGCCTTTCGCTGATGCGGCGTTCTCGATGAAACCGGGCGAGACGAGCGATGTGGTCGAAACCGACTTCGGCTATCACATCATCCGCCTGCACGAGGTGCGGGGCGGCGACAAGCAGCCGTTCGAATCGGTGCAGGCGCAGATCGAGCAGGAAGTGCGCCGGCAGCTTGCGCAGCAAGCCTATGCCGAGGCGGCCGAGCAGTTCAGCAATACGGTCTACGAGCAGGACGACAGCCTGAAGCCCGCAGCCGACAAACTGAAACTCGAGGTGCAGACGGCTCGGAACGTCACGCGCAACCCCGGTCCTGGCGTGCAGGGACCGATCGCGAATGCGAAGCTGCTCGAGGCTGTGTTTGCCGACGAGACGCTGCGCAGCAAGCGCAACACCAAGGCCATCGAGATCGGCCCGAACCAGCTGGCGGCTGCGCGCGTCATCGAATACTCGCCGGCACGCACGCTGCCCTTCGACGAAGTCAAGAACCAGGTGCGCGACCGCGTCGTGGCCCAGCAGGCCGCGCAGGCGGCGCGCAAGGAAGGCGAGGCCAAGCTGGCCGAGTGGAAGCAGTCGCCCGACGCGGCGCAGCTGCGCGCAGCGGTGACGGTGTCGCGGGTGCAGCCGAACGAGCAGCCGCGCCAGGTGGTTGAAGCGGCACTGAAGGCCGATCCGGCCCAGTTGCCAGCGTGGGTGGGTGTCGACCTCGGCGCGCAGGGCTACGCCGTCGTGAAGGTCAACAAGATTGCCGGCCGCGCCGAATTGCCGGGCGGACAGCAGCTCGACGCGCAGTACCGCCAGGCGTGGTCCTCCGCGGAGTCCCAGGCCTACTACGAGGTCCTGAAGAACCGCTACAAGGTCGAGATCAGCGACAAGCTGAAGGTGTCGGCGGCGCAGTGAGGCCGGCCGGTTCACGAAGGCTGGCAAAAGCCTGCGCGAACCGGCTATAATCTTCGACTCTTTGGTGGCTGTAGCTCAGTTGGTAGAGTCCAGGATTGTGATTCCTGTTGTCGTGGGTTCGAGTCCCATCAGCCACCCCAAGGAATAAACGAAAAACGCCGATCCGGCTGTCAAGCCGGTCGGCGTTTTTGCTTTTGGGGGCGGGTGTCGCTGCGGGCCGGCTGCGGCCTACAGGTCGAGTACCAGCCGCGCGGATTTCGCGCGCGAGCAGCAGGGCGTGAACTGGTCGTTTGCCGCCTGCTCCTCGGGTGTCAGGTACAGGTCCTTGTGGTCGGGGACGCCGTCGAGCACGCGGGTGAGGCAGGTGCCGCACACGCCTTGCTCGCAAGAGGTCTGCACCTCCACGCCGGCGGCGGCCAGCGCCTGCACGACGGTGCGGTCTTCGGGCACCACGATCACGCGCACTGAACGGGCCAGCTGCACTTCGAAGCAGCTGTCGCCGGCGGCGGGGCCCACTTCCGCCGAGAAGAACTCATGGTGCAGTTGTGCGTCAGGCCACCTCCTGGCTCGTGCCACGGTCAGCACCTCGTCGGTGAACCGCCTCGGCCCGCAAACATAGACGTGCGTGCCCGGCTCGGGTTCGGCGAGTCGTTCGGCGATGTCGAAGCGCTGTGCCCCGGGGCCGTCGCTGAAGTGAAACCGCACCTGCCCGGCGAAGCGCGAGGCGGCAATGCGGTTGGCGAAGGCCGCACGCTCACGCGAGCGGGCGCAGTAGTGCATCTCGAATTCGGCGCCCATCGCGGCAAGGCGCTCTGCCATGCACAGGATGGGCGTCACGCCGATGCCGGCGGCCAGCAGCACGGTGCGCGCCGCGCCATGCACCAGTGGGAAATGGTTCTTCGGCGCGCTGATGGTGAGCAGGTCGCCGACCTGGACGCGGTCGTGCAGCGCCGACGAGCCGCCACGCGAGGCGGCCTCGCGCAGCACGGCGATCTGGTAGCGGTGCTGCTCCGCGGGGTCGTTGCACAGCGAATACTGGCGCGTCAACGTGGGGCTCACCGCCACGTCGATGTGCGAGCCGGCGGAAAACGCGGGCAGGGCACTGCCGTCGGCCGCGACGAGGTCGAAGCTGCAGATGTCGAGCGCCTCGGCGGTCTTGGCCTCCACCCGGACCTGCAAGGTGTCGCCGGGGAGCGTCATGCCGCCGCCTCGGGAGCGACGTCACGACCGCCGGCCGCTGCACCCTGTTCGGCCGCGAGCACCCGCTCGAGCACGCGGCGTGATTGCACGCCTCCGGCGTCGATGTTGAGCTTGAGCAGGTTGCGGCCGGGCCACTGCAGCAGGTTGCGCTGCTGGCGTTCGAGCATCTCCAGGTCTTCGCTGAAGATCTTGCCCTGGCCTTCGCGGATGGCTGCGGTCAGTGCCGGGTCGTCGGGCTTGAAGTTGCGTGCCATGCCCCAGAAGTACCAGATCGACGTCTCGGTCTCGGGGGTGATGAAATCGACGACGATGCTCGATGCCTTGTGTTCGGCAGCGGCGTGGTAGCCGCCCTTGCCGGCCAGTGCCACACCGACCTCGATCATCACGTGGCTCGGCGGTGTGAAGTGGCAGATCTGCCAGCGGTCGACCGGCTGGTCGTCGGGCAGGTGGTTGCTGCGCAGAGCCATCTTCCAGAACGGCGGCGCGCTGATGTTGTCCATGAACCGGCTGGTGATGACCTCGTCGCCCTCGACACGCGTGGTGGGGGCGGCCTCGTCGATCTCCTTCTGGCCGATGCTGTCGGCGTGCACATAGGTCTCGTGCGTCAGGTCCATCAGGTTGTCGATCATCAGCCTGTAGTCGCAGGCGATGTGGTACAGGCCGCCGCCGTAGGCCCACGCCGGGTCTTGCGCCCAGTGCAGGGCGTGGATCTTCGCAGGGTCGGCTTGGGCCGGGTCGCCGGGCCACACCCAGACGAAGCCATGGCGCTCGACCGCGGGGTAGCGGCGGATGGGAGGAAAGCCGCGCACCCGCTGGCCGGGCATCGCGATGGTCTTGCCATCGCAGCCCATTTCCAGGCCGTGGTAGCCGCACACGAGCTTGCCGTCGATCACCCGACCGAGCGACAGCGGCGCTCCTCGGTGAGGGCAGAAATCCTCCAGCGCTGCAATGGCGCCCTCGGGGCCGCGGTAGAAGACGACCGGCTCGCCGCAGATCTTGCGGCCGAGCGGCTTGTGTTCGATCTCGTCGGGCGTGCACGCCACGTACCAGGCGTTCTTCGGGAACATGACGTCGTCTCCTTTTTTGCTGATGGAGTGGATTTCGCGGGCGAGATCGACGCCGGCCGTCAGGCTGCCGCAGCCTGCAGACCCAGCAACCGCATCGCGTTGTCTTTCAGGATCAGTGGGTGCACCTCCGGCCGGAAGCCGGCCTCCTGAAAGTCCTTCATCCAGCGCTCGGGTGTGATGAGCGGGTAGTCGGAGCCGAACAGCACCCGGTCCTTCAGCAAGGTGTTGGCGTACTGCACGAGTTGCGGCGGAAAGTACTTCGGGCTCCAGCCGGACAGGTCGATGAACACGTTCGGCTTGTGCATCGCCACCGACAGCGCCTCGTCTTGCCACGGCCACGAAGGGTGGGCGATGACGATCTGCATGTCGGGGAAGGCGATGGCCACGTCGTCGAGGTGCATCGGGTTGGAGTACTCCAGCCGCAGCCCGCCGCCGCAGCGCATGCCCGAGCCGATGCCGGAATGGCCGCTATGGAAGATGGCGGGCATCTTGTGCTCGGCGATCACCTCGTAGATCGGCCAGGCCATCTTGTCGTACGGGTAGAAGCCCTGCACCGTGGGATGGAACTTGAAGCCCCTGACGCCATGTTCGGCGATCAGGCGCCGTGCCTCGCGTGCGCCCATCTTGCCCTTGTGTGGGTCGATGCTTGCGAAGGCCATCATCATGTCGCTGTTCTTCTGTGCGGCCTCGGCGATTTCCTCGTTCGGGATGCGCCGCCGGCCGAGTTGTGCCTCGGCATCCACCGTGAACATGATCAGGCCGATCTTGCGCTCGCGGTAGTACTGCACCGTCTCCTCAATGGTGGGGCGGCGGCTCGAGCGGAAGTACTTGTCGGCGGCTCGGTCGTACTCCTCGCCGTAGTTGTCGAACGGGTTCCAGCACGACACCTCGGCGTGCGTGTGGAAGTCGATGGCGATCAAATCCTGGAAGTTCATGAAGGTTCCGTGGGACGAGCAGATCAGGGGATGGTTAATTAAAGCACTTAATCAATTATGTGTCAGCCTTCCTAAAGGAAGGAATGGCTTTCCTGGCCTGGAGTCTCGGTGTTTTCACTGATGCCATGTATCGCCCTGGATGCGGGTTTGTCCCAGGTGTCGCGGGTGGGTGATTATTTAATATCAATAACAATTGATCGCCTGGCAATGCCACTCCTTCCATGAACCCATCCTCTGCCGTACCGGTTCGGCTCGATCTGTTGCAGGTCGGGATCGACGGCCCCGTTGCTCACGTCCGGCTGGCCCGGCCGGCCAAGCGCAATGCGATCAACGACCACCTGATCGCGCAACTGCACACCTGCTTCGTCAACCTGCCCTCGGAGGTGAGCGCGGTGGTGCTCAGCGGAGAGGGCGAGCATTTCTGTGCGGGGCTGGACCTGTCGGAGCTGTCCGACCGCAGCGTGGCCGAAGGCATTGTTCATTCGCGCATGTGGCATGCGGCCTTCGACCAGATCCAGTTCGGCCGCGTGCCGGTGATCGCCGTGCTGCACGGCGCGGTGGTCGGTGGCGGGCTGGAGCTGGCGAGTTCGGTGCATATCCGCGTGGCAGAGGACAGCACCTTCTACGGCCTGCCGGAGGGGCAGCGGGGACTGTTCGTCGGCGGCGGCGGCTCGGCGCGCGTGCCGAGGCTGATCGGCGTGTCGCGCATGATGGACATGATGCTGACCGGTCGCGTGCTGAACGCCGACGAAGGCCAGCAAGCCGGTCTGTCGCACTACCGCGTCGGGCAGGGGCAGGGCATTGCGAAGGCGATGGAGTTGGCGCATCGCATCGCCGGCAATGCCCCGCTGTCGAACTATGCAGTGCTGCACGCGCTGCCCCGCATCGCCGAGATGTCGCAACCGGAAGGCTTGTTCGTCGAGTCGCTGATGGCTGCCATCGCGCAGGGCGACCCGGCGGCAAAGGACCGCATGCGGGCTTTCCTCGAAGGCAAGGCGGGCAAGGTCGGGAAGGCGTCGTCATGAGCTCGGTGGCGCGCTATCGTGCCGCCCGCGTCGGCGGCTGCGTCGAGACGACCGTGGTCGAGCGTGCGGGCGGCATCGTCGAGTTGCGCTCCACGGAAACGCTGGGCCGCTTCCCGAGCCGGCTCACCGACCGGCTCGAGCACTGGGCCGAAGCGGCGCCGGATCGCACGCTGGCCGCCAAGCGGCACCGCGGCGGCGATTGGTTGCGACTGAGCTACCGGCAGATGCTGCAGCGTGCCCAGGCCGTGGGGCAGGCGCTGGTGGACCGCGGCTTGTCGGCCGAGCGGCCGGTGATGATCCTGTCGGACAACGACCTCGAGCACCTGTCGCTCGCACTGGGTGCGATGTGGGCTGGCGTGCCCTACGCGTCGATCTCGCCGGCGTATTCGCTGGTCTCCCAGGACTACGGCAAGCTGCGGCACATCGTCGCCAAGCTGACGCCGGGGTTGGTGTTCGCGACCAGCGGCGCGGCCTACGCGCGGGCCATCTCGGCCTGCGTGGCGGACGATGTCGAGATCGTTCTGACCGAAGGAGACCTGCCGGACCGCCCGAGCACGCCGTTCGACGCGCTGCTGGCAACGCCGACCGGCGCCACGCTCGACGCCGCGCATGAACGGGTCGGGCCGGACACCATCGTCAAGTTTTTGTTCACCTCCGGCTCGACGAAGTCGCCCAAAGGCGTCGTCAACACGCACCGCATGCTGTGTGCCAACCAGCAGATGCTGGCGCAAAGCCTGGCCTTCCTGGTCGACGAGCCGCCGGTGCTGGTCGACTGGCTGCCGTGGAACCACACCTTCGGTGGCAACCACAACATCGGCATCACGATCTACAACGGCGGCACGCTCTATATCGACGAGGGCAAGCCGACGGCGGCCGGCATCAAGGAGACGCTGCGCAACCTGCGGGAGGTCTCGCCGACGATCTACTTCAACGTGCCGAAAGGTTTCGAGGAGATCGCAGCCGCCATGGAGGCCGACGACACGCTGCGCGAAAGCCTGTTCAAGCGCGTCAAGGCGTTCTTCTACTCGGGTGCCGGGCTGTCGCAGCCGGTGTGGGACCAGTTGCATCGTCTGGCCGAACGCTCCGTGGGCGAGCGCATTCCGATGATGACCGGTCTCGGCATGACCGAGACCGCACCGTCGTGCACCTTCGCGCTGAAGCCCGGCATCCAGTCCGGCCACATCGGTCTGCCGTGCCCGGGCGTGGAGGTCAAGCTGGTGCCGGTGGACGGCAAGGTCGAGGTGCGCTTTCGCGGCCCCAACGTGATGCCGGGCTACTGGCGCGAGCCGGAACTCACGGCCGAGGCATTCGACGAAGAGGGCTACTACCGCACCGGTGACGCGGTGAGGTTCGTCGACCCGTCCGACCCGCAAAAGGGCCTGATGTTCGACGGCCGCATTGCCGAGGACTTCAAGCTCGCGACCGGTACGTTCGTCAGCGTCGGGCCGCTGCGCGCCCGGATCATCGCGCTTGGCGCGCCGCTCGTGCAAGACGCGGTCATCACCGGGCTGAACCGCAACGAGGTCGGCATGCTGATTTTCCCTCGCGTCGACGAATGCCGCAAGCTCGCTGGTCTGAGCACCGAAGCGAGCGTGCCTGAAGTGCTGCATCACCCGGCCGTGCGCGAGAGCTTCCAGCGCCTGCTCGACCGCCTGTGGACCGAAGGCACCGGCAGCGCGAACCGGGTCGCACGTGCCCATGTCCTGGTGGAGCCGCCGTCGATCGACCGCGGCGAGGTGACCGACAAGGGCTCGATCAACCAGCGGGCCGTGCTGGCGCATCGCAACACGCTGGTCGAGGCTTTGTACCGCGGTGCGGCCGCCGACCTCGACGTGCTGTTGCCGACCGGGATCGGAGCCCGAGCATGAAAGAGCAACGGTTGGCGGCGGTGCGCCGCTACCTCGACTGTCTGCACCGAAGCGACATCGAGGGCCTGATCTCGCTGTTCGCGCCTGAGGGATTCGTGGTGTCACCCTTCCTCGGCACGATGCACGCGCGGCCATTTTTCGAAAAGCTTGCGCAGTCGTCGACGCGCAGCGTCATCACTCCGATCGAGCTGTTCGCCGGCAGCAGCGACGAGCCTTGCGCGCGTGCTGCCGCGTACTTCCGCTACGACTGGACGCTGAAGGATGGTCAGGTGGTGACCTTCAAGTGCATGGACGTGTTCGAGTTCGAGCCGGTGAGCGGGCTGTTCGGCGCGATGACCATCCTCTACGACACCCATCCGATCCGCGAGCAGGTCGGCGACAAGTACGCCTGAATCGGCAGACAGGAGCGCAACACATGAATCTGCAAGGACACGCCGCATTGGTCACTGGCGGAGGCTCCGGCCTCGGCGCCGAGACCGCGCGGGAACTGGCCCGTCAGGGCGCCAAGGTCGCGGTGCTCGATGTGAACGCAGAGGCGGCGCAGGCGGTCGCGGCCGAGATCGGGGGGCTCGCCGTCGCCTGCGACATCACCGACAGTGCCAGCGTACAGCAGGCCATCGACGCGGCGCGCGAGGCACATGGGCCGGCGCGCGTGCTGATGAACGTCGCCGGCATCGGCGGTGCACGGCGCGTGGTCGGCAAAGACGGCCAGCCGATGCCGCTCGAAGACTTCAAGCGGGTCATCGATGTCAACCTGGTCGGCACCTTCAACGTGGTCCGGCTGGTTGCGGCCGGCATGGTCAAGCTCGACCCGCTGAACGACGGCGAGCGCGGCGTCATCGTGTGTACCGCCTCGGTCGCGGCCTACGACGGCCAGGTGGGCCAAGAGGCCTACGCCGCGTCGAAAGGAGGGCTGGTGTCGCTGACGCTGCCGCTGGCGCGCGACCTGGCGCAATTCGGCGTGCGGGTGTGCACCATCGCGCCCGGCCTGTTCCTGACACCGCTGCTCCACAAGCTGCCCGAAGAGGTGCAGCAATCGCTCGCAGCGTCGATACCCTTTCCCAAGCGGCTGGGCAAGCCGCAGGAATTCGCGCAACTGGCCGCGCATGTGGTCGGCAATCCCTCGCTGAACGGCGAGGTGATCCGACTCGACGGCGCACTGCGTCTGCCACCGCGCTGAGCCCTCTTTTTCCCGCCACTCGACAACATCGGAGACAAGACCATGAAGCGACCCGCTCTGAAGCACTTCGTCGTGACCCTGCTCGCCACGCTGACGGCAGGCGCCGTACAGGCCGACCTCACCATCGGGGTCAGTTTGCCGCTGACCGGGCCGGCCTCCGGCCTCGGCATCCCGGTCAACAACGGCTTCAAGCTGTGGCCGCAGACGATCGCCGGCGAGAAGGTCAACCTGATCGTGCTCGACGACGCCACCGACCCGACCAACGGCGTCAAGAATGCGCGCCGCCTGGTGACCGACGACAAGGTCGATCTCATCATCGGCTCGGCGGCGACGCCGGTGGCCGTGGCGATGGCCGACGTGGCCGCCGAGTCGGGCACGGTGCAGCTTGCGATGTCGCCGATCCCGCTGCCGGCGGGCAAGGACACCTGGTCGTTCCGCATGGCGCATTCGTCGGCCGTGATGGCTCACGCTATGGTCGAACACATGAAGAAGCAGGGCGTGAAAACGGTCGGCTTCCTCGGCTACACCGATGCTTACGGCGAGACCTGGCTGAAGGACTTTACGGCCAAGGCCGAGCCGGCAGGGATCAAGCTGGTCGCGACGGAGCGTTTCCAGCGCACCGACACCAGCGTCACCGGCCAGGCGCTGAAGCTGGTTGCGGCCAACCCCGATGCGATGCTGGTCGTCGCTTCGGGTTCCGGCGCTGCCATGCCGCACCGGGCCCTCGTCGAGCGTGGCTACAAGGGCAAGATCTACCAGACGCATGCGGCCGCGTCGCGCGATCTGATGCGCGTGGGTGGCAAGGACGTCGAAGGAGCCTTCGTGGTCTCCGGCCCGGCCACGGTGGCCGAGCAACTGCCCGACGGGCACCCGTCGAAGAAGGAAGCGCTGAAGTACGTGCAGGGCTACGAGAAGCTGTACGGAGCGGGCATGCGCAACCAGTTCGCAGCGCACACGTATGACGCGCTCCTGGTGCTGGAGCAAGCAGTGCCGGTGGCGCTGAAGAAGGCCAAGCCGGGCAGCAAGGAGTTCCGCGCGGCGTTGCGTGACGCGATCGAGTCGGGCGGCGCAGTGGCGGCTTCGCAAGGTGTGCTGGACTATTCGCCGAAGGATCACTGGGGTTTCACGAACGACAGTGCGGTCGTGATGAAGGTGGTCAACGGCGACTGGAAGGTAGAGCACTAGACCACCCCCTACGGGCTTCGCCCGCCCCTCAAGGGGCGCCGCTGGCGGACCGGCTGAGCCGGCTCCGCGGCGGCACTTGGACTTCTGGCTTCGCTGTGGCGCCGGGGATGACCGGCACGCGCTGGAACTGACATGGACCTATCGATCGCAAGCATACTGCTGCTGGACGGCGTGACGAACGGAGCGATCTACGCGCTGCTGGCGATGGCCACGGTGCTGCTGTTCGCGGTGACGCGGGTGATCTACATCCCGCAAGGCGAGTACGTGGCGTTTGCGGCGCTGACGGTGGGCCTGCTGCAGCTGGGCCAGGTGCCCGGCACCGTGTGGTTCCTGCTGGCGATGGCCGCGCTGGTGGCGGTGCTTGACGCGTGGGCCGGCTGGCAAGGCGGGCAGGGCGTGGGCGCGGTGCTGCGGCAGGCCTTGCGCACGCTGGCCTGGCCGGTGGCGGTGTCGGCGCTGACGATCTGGCTGGCGCCGCAGCGCCCGCCGC
>NZ_JAMKFE010000007.1 GCF_023721835.1 Caldimonas mangrovi
CGTAAGTCGGGCATGCTTATGGGTGTTCATCCGGTTGGATCCTTTGGGTGGATTGGGTGTTTGGCGACTTCCAGTCTCTCAAACCCAGTCCGGATGAACACCGGATACAACCTATTGAAGCTTCACAACTAGGCGACGCACCTCCACGACGCGATCCTACCTTTGGGGGAAAGAGGTGTACCGGGCCGGCGGAAAGTTGCATCCGCAGCCAGCGCGATCGGCGCCACGTTGGACATGAGCGAGATCGACGTCGCAGCGATCGACGCGGCTCGGCGGGGCTGAACTTGGGATCTTCGGGTGCGCGAGATCAGGGTGCACAGCATTGATCGAGTTCATGGCGCCCCCCTTCACAGCTTGCCCTGCGCGAGCAATTCGCGAGTGCGTTTCAGCGTCGACAGAAGAGCGCTCTTGTAGCCTTGGTCGCCGTCCATCCAGGCCTGCTCGGCCTGCTCCTCGGGGCCGCCCGGCGCCTTGCCCCGAAGGCCAAGGTAGCCGTAGAAGCGAAGTTGGAGCGTTCCCGACCCATCTTCGAACAGCTCGTTGATGATCGCGCCCTCGCGCGGGCCGGCGGCCTGGAAAAACGTCACCTTGCTTTCCGGCTCGAAGGCGATGATTTCTCGCAGGGGGTCGCCAGCAATGGTGGCTTCGCGCACGATGTGCGTTTCGCTCTCTTCCACGACCTCGCAGCGGGTGCAAAGGCCGGGTGGAAGAAAGAGCTGCGCATCGCGTGCCTTGAGAACCAGGCCGGCCCATGCCTGGGAGCGCGTGAGCGGCGCCTCGCCTTCACGGTTGAGCGGAACGGTGGCAGTCGAATAGATCATGGCAGTTTCCTTTCCTGGGCATTGAGCAGCGACGACGGTCAGGTCGAAGCCGCAGCCTCGGTGGCGAAGTCGCGGTACGAGCGCAGCGGCCGGCCCAGGCGTCGGGTCAGGCGCTCCGCATCGCCTGCTTCGGGAACCATGCCCTCGGTCAGGAAGCGCTCGCTCATCAGGCGCATGTCGTATGCCATCCACGGCGGCATGAAGCTACGCAGGTTTTTCTCGAAAGCGGCGGTGTCGTCGCCGCCGTAGGCGATCGAGCGCCCCAGCACGGCCGACCAGATGGCCGCGACACTGTCTCCGGTCAGCGTGTCGGGGCCGACCAGGTTGATCCGTTCCAACGGCAGCGGGCCGCGGGCGTGCTCGCGGCGGAGCAGTTCGAGAGCTGCAATCTCGCCGATGTCGCGTGCATCGATCATTGCGAGCCCCTTGCTGCCGATGGGCATCGGATACACGCCGTACGTCGTCACCACGTCCTTGATGGTGTGGTCGTTGTCCATGAAGTAGGCCGGTCGCAGGATGGTGGCGCCGAAGCCCATCTGCTCCAGCATCCGTTCGACACCGAACTTGCCCGCGAAGTGCGGCACGTTCACGTAGCGGTCGCTGTGGATCACCGACAGGTAGACAACCCGCTCGATGCCCGCTTCGCGCGCCAGGTTGAGCGCTACCAGGGCCTGGGTGAATTCGTCGGGCACCACCGCATTCAGCAGGAACAGCGTGGACACGCCATCGAAGGCGTGGCGCAGGGCGTCGACATCGAGCAGGTCGCCTTGCACGACACCCACCCCTGCGGGAAAGTTCGCCTTGGCCGGGTCCCGTACCAGCGCGCGGACATCGGCGCCCCGCTGGACAAGTTGCTGGACGACGTGGCGGCCGACGTTGCCGGTAGCACCGGTGATGAGGATGGTCATGAAGTCACTCCATTGGGTTGAAGAGCCTTCATGTTGATCGTTCCGCACTTTGACCGATAGACGGTATATTTGGACGACCTGTCTCACCAATGGAACACGTGGACCTGCTCGCACTTGCCGACTTCATCTTGGTCGCCCGGCACGGCGGCTTCGGGCGGGCAGCCCGTGAAACCGGCCGCCCCAAAGCCACCTTGTCTCGCCGGGTGGCCGACCTGGAAAGCGCCCTCAACCTGCGGCTCTTCGAGCGCGGGTCGCACGCGCTGAAGCTCACCGAAGAAGGCCGGGCACTGTTCGAGAAAACCTCGGTGCTGCTCACCGAATTGAACGAGACCACGGCAGCCGTCGCGTCCGGCGGCGACGAGCCGCGAGGCAGGCTGAGGGTGAGCGCGCCATTGCTGTTCTCGCAAGCCGCCATGGGCAAGCTCGCCGCCCGGTTTGCGCTGAGGCACCGTCACGTCCGGCTCGAAGTCACGACCGAGGACCGCGCGGTCGACATGGTGGAAGAGGGATACGACCTGGTGATCCGCGTCAACCCGGCCCCCGACGAAAGCCTGGTCGGGCGCATCTTCCTGAGGGACCGCATGGTGGTGGTGGCCAGCCCGCGGCTCCCCGCGGCAGCAGGGGGCGCGCCGGTACCGGTGGTGGTACGAGGAAGCGCGGGCACGGACCCGCCGGCCGTCTGGGAACTGGCGGCACCCGAAGGCAAGAAGCGCCTGACGGTGCAGCCCGTCCTGCACTTGTCGTCGTTGTTCATGGTGCGCGACGCCGTGCGTGCGGATGTGGGCGCGGCGCGTCTTCCCCTTTCGCTGGTCAGTCCCGATCTGGCGGCTGGCAGGCTGGTGCATTGGGGCGATGTGCCCGGGCCCGAGATCGCGCTGTGGGCCCTGTACCCTTCTCGTCGCCTGTTGAACGCTCGTGTCTCGGCCTTCCTCGACGTCCTCAAGGAGGCCTTTCCCCAAGGGACGCCGGAGGAACTGGCAGTCTATATCGGGTGATGTGGTGGGCCGGGCCCTTCAGCGGCAGCCGGCCGGCGAGAACTTCCGGAATGAGCCGTGCCAACGGCAGGATGGTCGGCTGACTCTGCCTGTTGAATCGGCCGAACCGGATAGGCGCTTGTCGCCGTCTTTGGTGCCGTGATCTTCGATTCATGCCGCGCCGGTGCACTCGTCAGCCGGTGTCGAGCGCCTTCGCGAGGAACGCCGCCTGGTCGGCCACCACCTGCTCGAACACCGCGCCGTGGTAGAGGTCGAAGTGCGCGGCATCGTGCTCGGCCACGCGGCAGTGGGGCAGCCCTGCGACCAGCCCCTTGATGAACACGGGCGAGACCTCCACGTCTTGCGCCGCCAGGCTGAAAAGCATCGGCGCCCGGATGCGCTCCAGCGTACCGCGGCGATAGCGCGGTGCATGCAGCAGGAATCGCGCGGCGATGCGGTTTTCCCATGTCGGGCTTCCCGCCGCAGCGGCGCGGAACCGCTCCATCAGGGCCGGATCGGTGAAGAAGGCCTCGCCCGGGCGGCCATAGACCGCGAGGTACCGCGGTCTCATTCCCAGCGTGCCACGCAGCGCGTCGTGCAGCGCGGCGCCCAGCAGGCGCAAACCGGCGGCGAAAGCTTCTCGTGGGCCGACGCCTGCCGCGGCGAGCTTGGCCCTGAGGTCTGCACCGCGCACGGCATCCAGGGCCGGCATGTTCCATACGACAGCCGCCCCCCCCGATCGCAGGCAGCCACCTCCACGACATGGCTTCCGCCCAGCGAGGTGCCCCAGAGCGCCACGCGGCGCGCATCCACCGCCGGCTGCGTTCTCAGAAAGGCCAGGGCAGCGCGCACATCGGCGCGTTGCCGGCGCGGGTCGATCAGCTGTCGCGGCTCGCCCGCGCTGCGGCCGAGGTGCCGATAGTCGAACGCGAGTGCGGCGACCCCTGCTTCGGCGAAACGCGACGCGAACTGCGGCACGATCCAGTCCTGCGTGCCCGAGAAGCCGTTTGCAAGCACCACCGCCGGCACCGGCCGTGGCCGTTGTGGCAGCCAGAGTTGCGCGGCACAGGAAAGACCGTCGACGGTGAATTGCACGGGAAGGCGACGGCTGCGGGTCCATGGTGCAACGATACCAATCGGGCGAGGTGGCTCGACATCCCGACGACCCGGGCAAGCCGCGGCAGAATGGCGCCGACGAGAGCTTCAACGGCAAGTTCCGCGTGACCGCCGCGGCGTGCACGCGCCGCCGCTTGCAGCCAGGCGATGCTTCGGAAGAGGCACACCGCCTTCGCTGAGCAGGCGTGCCTTCGGCGACACATGGCTGATGGTGGCTGAATTGCGTGCAGCGCCACACCCGCGACATGAAACCGAAATTTCCCCACCTGCCTTGGTTCGGCCACCGTGTTATCACCGGGCACAAGCCCGCGGAGCCGGTAGATGGCAGCACCAACCTGGCGAAGCGGTTCGTGAGCCACCTGCCGTTGAAGGTGCGAGCCCGCGCACAGGGGGCGGGCATGCCCGCCCCGCCGGTCAGTGTTCCCGCGGGAGAGGCTCCGGCGGCTCAGCCCACTGGACCATCGCTGCAAGCGCGAACGTCGCCCGTTCCTCCAGCCACGCGGCCGCCGTCGCCAGAGGGCGCTGCGATGCCTTTCCCGAGCACGCCGCCGGGTCGCATGTCGCCGCCGCTTTCCCCGGCAGAAGAGGCCATCATCGGCGGCCTGAGCAGCGACCTGTCCACCAGGCATCAGTTCCAGCGCGCCATACAGGAACATGGCCCCGAAGATCGGCTGGACTTCCTGAAGCTTCTCAACGCCCTCCACGGCTCGGGAGCGTCCGATCCCAAAGATCTCTTGAACATACTTCCGGCCCTTGCAAAACTCCCACCAGACGAGCGACCGGCCTTTTGGCAGCACATCCTGTCGCTCGAGTTGTTGTCGCCGTCCGACGGACCGCAGCATGCCGCGGACAGCATGGCTGCCATCGGCATGCTGGCCTCGATCCCCTCTCAGGAGCGGGGGCACGCGGGCCAGGTTGCGCAGCAGATCGCCAGACGCCAACCTGGGGCCTATGCCAGCAATGTTCGTCGGGCACTGGAAGAAGTCGGAAGGCTGCCGAGCGCCATCGAGAAGAACCAACTGGAATGGTGCTGGAGGACCCTCTATGGCGCTTGGAACAACGTCGAGCCAGATGCCATCAAGGCGATGGTCGACATGGGCGCAGAGAAGGCGGTCCAAACCGTCGTACGCCTTCAACAGCACTATTCCTGCCTCCTGCCTACCGTACGGGCCACCGATGTCCTCAATGAACTGAAGGACGTCGAAGAGGGCGATGATCACTGGCGTGGCGCGCTGGTGGGCCAGCAATGCATCCCCGGCCCGGACCAGTACAAGACAGCCGAGCAGTGCTACAGCAACCTGGTCGGCTTGAACCGGTGCGGGCAGAGCGCCAGAAGCTTGGTAGACAGCATCTTGCGCAACAGGGAAAGCCTGAGCCCGCAGGAGGTCTCCCAGTCCATCGACACTTTCGTGAAGCTCAAGGCATCCCTGGTCACGGATGGAAGCCCAGTCGCCGAGACGAAGCGCCGTCTGTCGGCCATCGAGAACGGGGTTGCGAATCTGGCGCTCTCGCCCCGCATGTCGCAGGAACTGATGCACTGGCTGCTTCAACTGAAGCCCGAGGACTTGAACCGCGTGTTGGCAGGCATGGACCAGAAGGCGCCCCGTGCGGACAGCATCCCGCCCGACGTCGATATGGCGATCAGCCAATCTGCAGCGCGAATCGCGATCCCCGACCTCGCGGGCGGCGTGGAAGATCGGGTCGAGAATTGGCGCCGGCTTCTCGACGGGATGCTCGCAGCGAAGGAGGTCCAAGAGCCATGGAACGCCATGCCGCTGCGCTTTCTGCTGCACTTCCGCGAATACGTCTCTCAGAAGCTCGCGCAGGCCCATCCTTTCGTCAGCAGAAAGGCTCTCGATCTCAGCCGACCGGAACATCAACTGGTGGACTACTACTCGTCTGTCCAAGAGGCTCACTGTTCGAAATTCCTCTCGCTGGAGAAGAACACGCGATTCAACTTTGAAGATGCTCGAAAAATACAAGGCAACCAGGGCGTCAGACAACACGTCCTGGAGGCCGCGGCGCGACTCGATGCCTTCGAATCGATGTGCTTGGCCTACGAGGCGAAGAAGTTCCAGGAGCGGATCTACTTGCCCGCCATCCAGAAGACGACCGAGCTCTCCGAAAAGCTCGACAAGAAGGTGCCGCTGATCTTGGTGGGCAATTCGACCTCCGGCGGAACGGCCCTCACGCCGCTCGGACTCGACAAGCTGAGGGCCGCCGGGACAGAGGTGTTCATCATCAAGCAGCCGTCGACCGATACGGAACTTCACAGCCTCGACCCGGAAGGGCTGGACCGTGACTTCCTCCAGGCGCTCTACCAGGAACACGCGGCACCGCCTGTGGTCATCATCACCGACCTGAGCGCACACGATCGGTACCCGCAGGCATTCCGCCGATGGAGAAACCTCGCGGCGGCAATGAACAACGCCTGGCAACGTGACAACTATGAGGCGTGGAGGAAGAACGGCTTGGACGACACGCCCTTCGAGCCCGACCCTCTGCGGCATGCCGGCGTCTTGGCACAGCTGCAGGACCTGGCGTCCAGGGGTAGCAGGCCCGACAAAGGTCTGGAGCTCCACTTCGCCTCCGTCAACCAGGAAGCCCTGTCCACCCGATGGGGGGAAAGGCCCGCGCCGTTCAGTTGGGACAGGGTCCATGGCCCCGCGTTCATCTGCTGCCAGACCGCCTTTTCACACGAGGACCTGGTCAAAGAGGCCGCCCATGGCGATGCGCTGGCGGCGCGGATCGTGGAACTTGCGGACGACCTTGGCGTGGAGCACGAGAAGGGTTTTGTGGACGACAAGAACGACTACCAGGACCCCGAAGGTTATCCAGGAAAAAGTGGAAGGCTGAAGTTCAATCCGCTGGTTCATCCTCCATCGCGGGGCTACTTCAAGGCCATGCAGAAAGGGGGCCCGAGCGAACTGCGCGTCCCTGCTCCGGGCAGCGCCGGATGACGGCTTGCCTTCGCTGTAGCGGTGGATGCGGGAGTCGCCCCGCGTTTGCCGTTGAAGTCCCAGGTTGCTCAGGGCGACGAGAGCCTCGCAAACGGGCAGAAGAGATCCTGGCGGAAAACGGCACGCCGCGCGTGGCGGCGCGGCGTGCGTCGATGCGGACCCGCCCGTTGCCCGGATCAGGCCGACAGGCCCTTCATTTCTTTGTACAGGTCGGCCTTGCCCTCGAAGCCGATGCCGGGCAGATCAGGCAGGGTGACGTAGCCGTTGTCGACCTTCACGCCGTCGGGAAAGCCGCCGTAGGGCTGGAACAGGTCGGGGTACGACTCGTTGCCGCCAAGACCGAGGCCAGCGGCGATGTTCAGTGACATCTGGTGGCCGCCGTGCGGGATACAGCGGCTGGGCGACCAGCCGTGTTCCTTCAGCATCTCGAGCGTGCGCAGGTACTCGACCAAGCCGTAGCTCAGCGCACAGTCGAACTGCAGCCAATCGCGGTCGGGGCGCATGCCGCCGTAGCGGATCAGGTTGCGCGCGTCCTGCATCGAAAACAGGTCCTCGCCGGTGGCCATGGGGTTCTTGTAGAACTGGCGCAGCGTGGCCTGCAACTCGAAATCCAGCGGGTCCCCCGGCTCCTCGTACCAGAACAGGTCGTACTGCGACAGCGCCTTGGCGTAGGCCATGGCGGTCTGCAGGTCGAAGCGGCCGTTGGCGTCGACGCACAGCTTCTGGCCGTCCTGCAGCACTTCCATGATGGCGTCGATGCGACGAAGGTCTTCGTCGAGCGGAGCGCCGCCGATCTTCTTCTTGACCACGGTGTAGCCGCGGTCGATGTAGCTCTTCATCTCGTCCTGCAGCTTCTTGTCGTCCTGGCCGGGGTAGTAGTAGCCGCCCGCGGCGTAGACGAAGATCCTGCGATTGGGCTGGCCGTCGCCGTAGCGGTCCGACAGCAGCTGGAACAGCGGCTTGCCTTCGATCTTCGCAACCGCGTCCCACACGGCCATGTCGATCGTGCCGATGGCCACCGAACGTTCGCCGTGGCCGCCGGGCTTCTCGTTCCTGAACATCGCGTTCCAGATCTTGTGCGGGTCCAGGTTCTTGCCGCTGGCGTCGATCAGGTCGTCAGGGTGAGTCTCCAGGATGCGCGGAATGAACCGCTCGCGCATCATGTGGCCCTGACCGTAGCGGCCGTTGGAGTTGAAGCCGTAGCCCACCACCGGCTTGCCGTCGCGGATCACATCGGTGACGACCGCAACGAGGCTGAGGTTCATCTTGCTAAAGTCGATGTAGGCGTTGCGGATGGAAGAGCTGATGGGAACAGTCTTCTCACGAATCTCGACGATCTTCACGCGGGTCTCCGGTGTGTTGCGGGTTGCGATGTGGAAATGATCGCCGCCGGCGCTGCGCCTTTCCAATGCTGTTTATCTAGTCTTTGATGCCCTGAAAGCACCGCCATGTCGATGAACCTGTCCTGGATCGACGACTTCATGGCCCTGGCGGCCACCGGCAACTTTTCGCGCGCTGCCGAAGAGCGGCACATGACGCAGCCGGCCTTCAGCCGGCGCATCCGCGCGCTGGAAGAGTGGCTCGGGGCAGACCTGTTCGATCGCAGTTCCCAGCCGGCGCGGGTCACCGAGGTGGGCGAGTGGTTCCGCACCGTCGCACAGGACCTGCAGTCCCGTGTGGCCGGCATTCCGGGCCAGGCACGCGCCATTGCCGAGGCCAGCTCCACCACGCTGCGCTTCGCGGCCACGCACGCACTGTCGTTCACCTTCATGCCGCGCTGGCTGCACGCGCTTGAAGCGCACGCGTCCATGGGGCAACTGCAACTGATGTCGGACGTGCAGCAGAAGTGCGAGACGCTGCTGTCGCAGAACCAGGTGCATTTCATGCTCGCCCACGGGCATCCCGGCGTCCACGGCCCGTTGGACGAAGCGGACTTCCCGAGCCTGGTGGTGGGAACCGACCAGCTGATCCCGGTCTCTGCGCCCGACAATAGCGGCCGCCCGCTTCACGGCCTTCCGTCTAGCGGCAAAGCCACTCAGATGCAGTGGCTCGGGTACAGCCCCGAATCGGGTCTGGGGCGCATCCTCAAGCAGCTGAAAGGGCCGGCGCTGGATCGGATGCATGCGCACCAGGTGCTGACGGCGCATCTGGCTTCCGTGCTGCGAACAATGGCTCTCGACCAGCGCGGGCTGGCCTGGCTTCCGAAGCTGCTGATCGAGGACGACATGGCAACCGGCCGGCTCGTCGTCGCGGCTCGGGACGACTGGCGCATCGATCTCCAGATCCGCCTGTATCGCCGGCGCGGCGACGCTGGTAAGGCTGCCGAGGCCTTCTGGAAGGCGGCCAGCACGGCATCCGAACCGCCTGACGTTGCGGTGCTTTGAAGGCATCAAAGCCAAGAAATCGGGCATTGGCGTTCAGCGACGCGGATCACGATCATCTTGCCCATGGCGCCCATGGAGCGCTGCTCATCGGAGACAAGCATGGACAAGTTGCATCGCCGCGCATGGGGCCTCGCGGTGGCCTCGATTCTTCTCGTTGGCACGGGCGCGGCCCGCGCCGAGTTCCCCGAGAAGCCCGTCACGCTGGTGGTCCCGTTCGCGGCCGGCGGCCCGAGCGACAAGATTGCCCGTGACTTGGCCGAATCGCTGCGCAAGCAGCTGAACCAGACCGTGGTCGTCGAGAACGTCAGCGGCGCGGGTGGCACGTTGGGCTCCGCGAAGGTGGCAACCGCTGCGCCGGACGGGTACACGCTGCTGGTCCATCACATCGGCTTCGCGACGGCACCCTCGTTGTATCGCAAGCTTGCGTACAAGGGCATCGACGACTTCGCCTACCTGGGCCTCATCCACGAAGCGCCCTCCACACTGGTCGGCCGGACGTCGCTGGCGGCGAAGAACTTCGCTGAACTGCGCCAGTGGATCGCCACCGACCCGGCCAAGGTCAACCTGGCGCGTGCGGGCGTCGGCTCCGCGTCGCATCTGTGCGGCCTGATGCTCCAGAGCTCTCTGAAGGCGGAGATGACCACGGTCCCGTACCGGGGCACGGGGCCTGCGATGACTGACCTGATGGGCGGCATCGTGGACGTGATGTGCGAGCAGGCCACGAACGCCGTGCCACAGATCGAAGGCGGCAAGGTCCGGGCCTTCGCGGTGACCAGCAAGGAACGCATGAAGCTTCCGGCCCTGGCGCCCCTGCCGACGCTGGCCGAATCCGGCCTGCCCGGTTTCAGCGTGACCGTGTGGCACGGGCTGTACGCGCCGAAGAACACCCCGGCGCCAGTGCTGACCAAGCTGAACGAGGCGCTGCGCGGCGCGCTCAAGGACCCCGAGTTGATCAAGCGCCAAGAAGCGCTGGGCATCACGGTCGTGTCGATGCCCGTGTCGAGCCCGCGACGCACAAGAAGTTCGTCGAGGGCGAAGTGGCCCGCTGGGCCAAGGTCATCCGGGCGGCCGACGCGTACGCAGATTGACTGCCGGCGCCGGCCCTCGCGACAAGCCGGCACGGTCGGAACCGCATCGATGCCCGGCTTGCTGGCGTTGACGCTCGCGGCTCACCCCTGTGTCGTCGCCTCCGGTGCTACCGCTTTCGGGGCCATGCGCCACTCCGCCCAGCTTTTCGCGTTCTCGGCACCGAGCGGGTTGGCCTTGGCGTAGGCGTGGAATTCGAGCAGGAAGGCCAGCCGGTCCTGCTTCATGTCGATGCGGTTGCCGCCGATCGTGACCAGGTCGCTGCCGCCCATCGCCGTCTGGCGGGCCAGGATGTCTTCGGCAGACACCCGGCTGGCGTTGTGCAGCATGTCGAACATGACCATGGTCGAGGTGGTCCGGCCCTTGCCCCCTTTGCAGTGCACGTGCAGCCAAGTGTCGGGTTCCATGTTGCGCACGAAGTCGACGAACTCGTCCACGCGTTCCCGGCTGGGCCGGACGTGGTCGGTGATGGGGAGCCGGCGGTATTCGCCGCCGCCGCTCTCGACGAGCGTTTTTTCGTCGACGACGGACGGCTTGTGCAGCGTGGTGGAATGGGGCTCCCGATCCCACTTGAGGTCGGGGTAGTTCACGAACGTCACCTGGTCCAGCTTCCTCAGGTTTTCGATCTGTGTGTTTTCGACTGCCAGCACCTCGGGCGTCTTCATGCCGACACACCCCCAGTCGTCCGGCGCGATCCATGTGGCCGGATACCCGCCGACGATGGCATGGGACTCCTCCCGCAGGTCGAGCACCACAAACCGCCGCCCGCCTGCGGCCCTCTTGATCTCTTCGATCTGGTCGTTGGAGTACAGGCTGGCGCTTCCCGACAGGCTCAGCTCCGCAAGGCCTTCGGTGTTGATCGCCGCGCCCCGCAGCTGCGTTAGATCCGACATGGTGCGAAAGCGCGAGGAGTCGGTCAGCAGCCGGTCACCGCGCAGCACGGCGGGTCCGGTGCGCTCGGGCAAGGTGAGCCGAAGCGGGGTGTGCCCCGCACCGACCGGGCCGCTCGACTGGCTGTCCGATCGTGACCGGCGAGACTGCAGTCCCCCTGTGGACAAAGGGGGCGTGACGGCCGGCGCAGGCAACGCCGGTCCTCCAGCGGGTTCGCGCGTCACGGGCCTCGAGCCGATACAACAGAGTTTTTGCAGCCACCCCACGGCGTTCTCCTTGTTCTTGAAGAGGCGGAACCATACGCCAGGCAAGGCACGGCCCGCGGCCAGGGCGCGAAGTCATGTGCAGTCATGCGAACACGGCGGCTGCGCGGCGCGACAACGGCCGCACGCCAAGTTCATCACGGTTCCACCGGCAGCCCTTCACAAAGCTGCGCTGTCCTGCTCAACTGTCTCAGCCACCTCAAGGCGCCCTCCTTTCCACTGATGCACGTCAACAGCGTCCGGAGGGGGACATGGGCAAGACAACGAGAGGGATCGTGGCATGGCTGGTGGGGGCCCTGCTGGGGGCCACTGCGTGGGCACAGGGCGTGACGGGCGACGCCGTGACGCTGGTGCAGACGGCCGACCTGAGCGGCTCGCGGGCGTCGCTGGTGAAGGAACTCAACTCGGGCTGGCGCGCGTTCCTGGCGCAGGTGAACGAACGCGGCGGCGTGCACGGGCGTCGTGTTGACCTGGTGACCGAAGACGACAAGTACGAGATCGAAGAAACGCGCCGCATCGTGCGCGAACGGCTGCAGCGCAACGACGCGTTCGCGTTCGTGTCGCTGATCGGCACCGCCAACGCCGCGGCGGTGCTGCCGTTGCTGGAAGGCGCAGGCGTGCCCGTGGTGGCGCCGTTTTCAGGTGCCGAGCAGTTGCGCGACCCGCAATACCGGTGGGTGTTCCACCTGCGCGCCAGCTACGCCCAGGAAGTGGAAAAGATGGTCGAGCATGTGCTGACGCTCGGCATGCGCCGCATCGCGGTCTTCTACGACGACGATGCTTTCGGCCAGGATGTCTTGAAGGCCGCCGAAGCGGCACTGACACGGCGCCACCTGGCGCCGGTGGCGCGAGGACGCGTGGACCGCGGGTCGGTCGACGTCGCGCGGGCGGTCTCCGCGATCGCGGCGTCCGACGCGCAGGTGGTCATCTGCGGGTCGTTCGGCAACTCTCTGGTGGAGTTCGTGCGGGGCATGAAGCAGTCGGGCAAGAGCCCGTCCTACTACGCCTTGTCGTTCTTCCCTGCCGGTGCGTCGATCCGCCAGCTGGCCGGCGACGCGCGAGGCATCGGCGTCACGCAGGTGATGCCCAAGCCCTCGGCGATGGGGCTGGCGCTGGTGCGCGAGTTCCATGCGGCGATGCGCAGGCACGCACCGGGCGACGCGCCTTCGGCCATTGCGCTGGAAGGCTACGCGACGGCCAAGGTGACCGTGGAAGCCCTGCGCCGGGCGGGACCGGCCTTGACCCGGCCGGGCTTCGTCACGGCCATGGAGACGATGACCGACTTCGACCTGGGCGGCGTTCGCTTGAACTACCGCAAGGGAGACCACACCGGGCTGAAGTTCGTCGAGATCTCGGTGGTGGACGAAGGCGGCAGGCTCATGCACTGAGGTCGCGCGTCGTCGCGCGCAGTCCTTGCCCCGCGGCACCGTCAGCGTTCGAGCGCCCCGTCGATCATCGACATGCGGCCCTCGGCAAACGACCAGTCCTCCACACCCGTGGTGGTGATCACGACCATCACGTCGCAGCCGGCAATGCCGGGCGACCGGGCCAGCCGTTCCGCAAGACGGCGGTAGAAGGCGCGCTTGACCTCGGTGGAGCGCAGCCGACCCGCGGTGATGGCGATCAGCAGGTAGTCGTCGCTGCGCGATCCGCCCAGGTAGTGGCGGTCGAACACCAGCTCGGTGGGACGCCGTTGCCCAAGGCACGCTCGAGATGGAAGGGCAACTGCTCCAGACGATACATCGACACCAACGCGGCCACCGTGATCAGGCTGCGGTCACGCGGGCTCAACTGCGGTCGCTGCCACACGTCGCCGAAGAGGATGCGGTCGGACAACTCGGCCAGCTTGGGAGCGGCCGCGGCGAGCGAGGGCGGGGCAGCCATGGAGGGTTGGTCGGTCATTGCAGGCCTTTGGATGAGTGCACGAGCAGGCACGATACGGCGGCACCACCTTCCTGAAAATGTGAAAATTCAGACCCTACCCTTCCAAAAACCAGGACGGTTGCATGAGCCGCCTCACCTTCGACCTTGACGTGCTGCGCACGCTGGTCACCGGCATCGAGCTGGGCAGCTTCGCCAAGGCGGCGGACCGCCTGGGCCGTTCCACGTCGGCCGTGAGCGCGCAGCTGAAAAAGCTGGAAGAGCAGGTGGGCACCCCCGTGCTGCGCAAGGCCGGCCGCGGCATGGTGCTCACGCCGACCGGTGAGGTCTTGATCGGTTATGCACGCCGCCTGCTGGAGCTGAACGACGAGGCGGCCCACGCGGTGCGCGGCACCGAACTGCATGGCGAGGTGCGGCTGGGCCTGCAAGAGGACTTCGGCGAAGGCTTGCTGGCCCACGTGCTGGCGGGCTTTGCGCGGGCGCACCCGCGGGTGCGGGTCGAAGCGCGGCTGGCCCGCAATGCCGAACTGCTGCAGCAGTTGCAGCGCGGCCGGCTCGATCTGACGCTGGCATGGAGGCTGGACGGCCGGCGGTCGCCGCATGCGCGCAGCGTGGCGCGAGTGCCGCTGTGCTGGCTGGGTGCGCGGGGCGCCGAACTGCCCCCGCCTTCCAAAAGCGAGCCGCTGCCGCTGGCGATGCTGGAGGCGCCCTGCCTGATGCGCGATGCGGCCATCGCCGCGCTGAACCGCGCGCGCATCCCGTGGCGCGTGGCCTTCACCAGCCCCAGCCTGGCGGGCATCTGGGCCGCAGTCGGTGCCGGCCTGGGCGTCACGGTGCGCACGGCCATCGGCGTGCCGCCCTCACTGCAGGTGCTGGCGGGCTTGCCCGGGCTGCCGCACGCCGGGCTCGATGTTCACCGCGCAGACGCCCAACCCCCGCCGCCCGTGAGCCGGCTCGAACATCTGCTGGCGGAACACGTGCAGGCGCTGGTGTGATGGCCATGGGCCCCCTTCGGCGAGCAGCTTGCGAAACATGGAGCGCTCGCAAGACTGGCGGCGAAGGACCGCGCGTCAACCAGGCGGCAGGTCTCGATCGAACGCTTTGACGAAGTCCACGAAGGCGCGCAGGGGCGCCGGCAGCTGCCGCCTCCCGGCGAAATAGAGAAACGGGCCGTCGAACCTGGGCCACCACGGCGCTAGCACCGGTTCGAGTTCGCCGCGCTCGAAGTACGGCGCCAGCCACTCTTCGAACAGATAGACCACGCCGGCACCCGCGACCGCCGCTTCGACGGCAAGGTCGACGGTGCCGCCCAGCCCCACCACCAGCGGCCCGTTCACTTCCAGCTTGACCGTTTCGCCGCGGCGCACGAATTCCCAGGCCGGCGAAGCGCCGCTGGAGAATCGCCCGCGCAGACACGCATGCCGCAGCAGGTCTCGCGGATGGCGTGGCCACCCGTGCTTGTCGAGATAGGCCGGGGACGCGCCGGCCGCAAACCGCTGGGTGCGTGGGCCGATGGGGATGGCCACCATGTCTTTCTCGAGCCGTTCGCCGTAGCGGATGCCCGCATCGAAGCCTTCGGCCAGCACGTCGACGAAGCGGTCGTCGGCCACGACGTCGAGCTCGATGTCGGGATACGCGGCCATGAAGGCCGGAACGATGCGCGGCAGCACCAGGCGCGAGGCGCTGACCGGGACGTTGAGCCGAAGGCGCCCCGCCGGCGTGTTCTTCCAGTCGTTCACCTCTTCCAGCGCCTGGTCGACCTCTTCGAGCACAGGGCGCAGCCGGGCCAGCAGGCGGCCGCCGGCCTCGGTGGGTGTCACGCTGCGCGTCGTGCGGTGCAGCAGGCGCACGCCCAGCTGCGCTTCCAGCCGCCGGATGGCCTCGGACAGGCGCGAGGCGCTGGTGCCGGTCGCCCGCGCGGCAGTACGGAAACCGCCGTGCCGGGCCACGGCCGTGAATGCGCAGAGATCTTCAAGAGGTGCCATGACTGTTCGCCTTTCCGCACAGGCCGTGCCGATTGTGCTGGATTGTGCGACAGGCACCCGACGCCTAGATTCGCACCACTGCATCCACTTCAAGGAGTCCGACATGACAGCAACCAGCGGCGCCGGCACCTACCGGCTCGGGGACCGGGCCGTTCACCGGATGGGCTACGGGGCCATGCAGCTGGCCGGCCCCGGCGTCTTCGGCCCACCGAAGGACCGCGCCCAGGCCGTGGCCGTGCTGCGCGCGGCCGTCGAGGCCGGCGTGGACCACATCGACACCAGCGACTTCTACGGCCCCCACATCACCAACCAGATCGTCAGCGAGGCGCTGCATCCGTACCGCGAGTCGCTGACGCTCGTCACCAAGGTCGGTGCCGTGCGCGACGGCACCGGGGCCTGGCTGCCCGCGTTCTCTGCCGCGCAGCTGCAATCGGCCGTGCTCGACAACCTGCGCCACCTGAAGCTCGACGTGCTCGACGTGGTCAACCTGCGCCTGATGTTCGACGTCCACGGGCCGGCCGAAGGTTCCATCGAGGAGCCGCTTGCTGCGCTGGCCGAGCTGCATCGGCAAGGGCTGATCCGGCACCTGGGGCTTTCCAATGCAACCCCGCGCCAGGTGGGACAGGCCCGGCGCATGGTGCCCATCGTGTGCGTGCAGAACCACTACAACCTGGTGCACCGCACCGACGACACGCTGATCGACGAGCTCGCGCGAGACGGCATCGCCTACGTGCCGTTCTTTCCACTGGGCGGTTTCACCCCCTTGCAGTCCACGGTGCTGGACGAAGTGGCCAAGGGCGTGGGCGCCACGCCAAAGCAGGTCGCACTGGCCTGGCTGCTTCAGCGGTCGGAAAACATCCTGCTGATCCCCGGCACCTCGTCGCCCGCTCACCTGCAGCAAAACCTTGCGAGCGCGTCGCTGGAGTTGCCGCCTGCAGCGATCGAACGGCTGAATGCGCTGGCAGCGCCGGTAGATGCTGCGGGGTGACACCCGCTGCGGGCGGCAGCGTGCCGCCGGTGGAACCCGGCAGCCGGAGCCCGCTACGCCCGGGCGCTGGCAGTGCCTTTGATGAAGTCGAGCATCAGCGCTGCAGCCGTGGCTGCATGCGTCTCGAGCAGCAGGTGGCCGGCATCCAGGACGTGGGCTTCCATCCTCGGCAGCGCCTGCATCCATGACAGCACCTCGGCAAGGTCGAAGTAGATGTCATGCCTTCCCCAGACCATCAAAGCCGGGGGCTGCCAGCGCTCGAGATACTGGGCGATGGCGTCGAAGCGGGTGGCGTAGTTGCCGTAGTCCTTGATCAGCGCTCGCTGTGTGTCCATGTGGCCCGGAAGGTTCATCACGCGCCAATCTTCTTCCCATTGTTCGGGGCGGATGCGCTCGGCCACATCCGCAGGGACGCCGGAGATGTACGTATCGCGCGTGCCGTCTAGGGTCAGATGCGCCGTGGCCAGCGCTTCGTTTTCCCGGTTCGGGTGCGACCAGTAGGCCTGCGTCGCGGCCCATCCTGGCCCCCATCCCGTTCGATGCGCGTTGGCGTTCTGCACGATGAGGCCCAGGACCTGGTCGGGCGCTTCCATGGCGACGTGCAGGCCCACGGGGGCTCCCCAGTCATGCAGGTAGATGAACCGAGGCCCGACCTTCAGCCCGTCTAGCAGTTCAGAAATGGCCTGGCCGATGGCGGCAAACGACACCTGCGGCAGCACATCGGATTCGCCGTGGCCGGGCAGATCGGGCGCGATGACGTAAGCGGCCTGCGCCAGCGCGGGCGCGAGCCCGCGGAACAACAGCGCCGAGTTCGGCGTGCCGTGCAGCAGCAACACCGCGGGCTTGGAGGGCTCGCCTGCCGTGAGAAACGACAGCTCGGCGCCGCCCAAGAGGCGGAATCTTTGGCGAGTGGTCGACGTGTTGCTGCTATCCACCATGGCGATCTCCGGTGCGCATCGGCTTGGCGCATGTCGTCCTGCGCGGCAAGGCACGTGCCGGCTCCGGGCTATGAAGGACGGCGCGTCGGCCCAGGGGCTGGCCTCGATCGAACGCTTTGACGACATCCACGAAGGCGCGCGGCTCGATCCGACGTGTTCGGCCGACTCATCTTTGCGGCTGCCCGTTCTCGCCATCGAGCATCACAGCTCGCTCACGTGGCGCCCCACGTTCTAGGGGCGGGTCGAGTCTTGCGCACGCCCCGGGCGTCGCCTAGCTTACTTTTGCGCAGCAGGCGAGCAACAGGGAGGCAGCGTGACGCTGATTCGCACCGGCAGAGGACGGGTCTGGGACCAAAGCCGCCCCCACATGGGCCTTGCCTACCTGTACAACTTCGACCACGACGGCACGACGCTGAAGGCCGAGCACATGAGGTGGGTGAACGGTCCGGCGGCGCAAAGGATGCGCAAGACGCGCGAACTGCGGGTGCAGGTTACCGGGTTGGCGAGCCGGGTGGGGCGCGATGCGCCGAACGAGCGGCTGTCGTTGCAAAGGGCACAGCGCGTGGTCGACTTTTTCGTGCGCGCCGGTGTTCCGCAGTCCCGCATTGCAGTCAATGCCTGGGGCGAGCGCTACGCTTTCGGCCTGTCGGAGGATGACGACTTCGACCGCGGCGTGCTGGTCGCGCTGCGGTCCGGCTACGTGGCGCCGCCGCCGCCCCCTCCGCCACGCAGACTGCCGTCGCCTTCACTCCCCCGGCCGACCCAGGCCACGCATTTTCGGATGCGCATGACCTTCGCAGCCGACGCCTCTCACGGCCCTGTTGCGGGCATGTACGCGAACTTCGAGATCGAGGACGAACACGGCAACCGCCAGGGCTATCGATTCATCGGCACCGGGTTGTCCATCGGGCTACCCGCCAGCGTGACGTTCACGGGACCGTGGAATGCTTTCACCACCCGGCGCCCGCACACGGTTCGGGACTTCGCCGGGGAGGCCGAGATCAACGGGTTGACCGACGGCAAGCACCTGAACTGGACGCTGGTCGCGCTGCGCCCGGTGGCAGCGCACGGTGTCGTTTTTTGGTCCTTCCAGACCGGAACTTCGGTCAGCTTCGGGCTGTCGGTCATGCGCGGACGCTTCTTCATCTTTCCTTGATCGGGCTCGGCGAGACAACACGCGCCGGCGTACGTCTCGACCTTCTTCATGCCCGGCACGATCACTCGCGTCAGCGCGTTTGCCATCTCCTCAGCGGCGAGCGCGTGGCCATCAGCCTTGCCATGGTGTCAGCAGTGCCGAGGCCCCAGGTCTTCATGGTGAGGCCGGGCTTCGTGAATGCCACGCCCAAGTGGGGGCTGTCGAGACTGACAGGGCACCTGCGCTCATACGCACACCTCCGCAGCACCCGTGCTAGCCTTTCGGCGCCAAATGGCATCAACAAAAGGGAGAGACACATCAAATGAGCATTTTTCACCGACTGTGGGGCAACCACCCGACGGGTAAGTTTCCGTGCTCTACCGATGGCAAGAGCCACTTCGAGAACCAGTGTGCGATCCGCATGGGCGTCGCGATCACCAAGTCCGGCATCAGCATGAAGACATGGGGCTTGCGACAGTGCTGGCACCACGACAAGGACGAAGGGCACACCTTGGCAGCCGAAGAGATGGCCAATGCTTTGACGCGGGTGATCGTGCCGGGCATGAAGCGCGTCGAGAAACACCAGGCCAAGGAAGCGTTCGACAAGATCACCGGCCGCAAGGGCATCGTGTTCATCAAGGACTTCTACAACGGCAGCGGCGACCACATCGACCTGTGGAATGGATGGCGCATGACCAAGTTGTCATCGCCCTTCGCCGTCTACCTGGGTCTCGGTAGCGACTACACCCGGGGCGCCGGCATCTGGTTCTGGGAGGTGGCGTGAAGAAGCTGCTGGGCGCGGTGCTTGGCGTGTTGCTCGGCGCCCTGCTTGCATGGGGCGCCGGGCACCTTGCGACGGCGTTGTACGCTCCCCATGCTCCGGAACCGCCTGCGCTCGATGATGTGGCCGCCGTGGCGTTTCTCGTGGCGCTTGCGGTCGCGTGCCCTTTACTTGGGTGGGCGGGGTGGAAGGTGGCGGGAAGCGACCGGGGATGAGCGCTTGCGGCTGGCTGCTCGATGCGCAGCGATGATCGCTGTACCTTCCAGGCCGGGCATTCGAGCAATGCGGCCGGCTTGGCAGCCGTCTCGACCCGAATGAGCGCACCGTCATTCGACGGCCGCAGACTCGTTCTCTTCGCGCCGCTCGGGCTCCGTCGTGCGGAGGATCTCATTCAGAACGGAAGTGGCGTAACTCCCGGTGGGCAAAGAGAACACAAGCACCAGTTGATCGGCTTGCGGCCATTCCCATGACATGTCGACCGGGCTTGCCACCAGGGCGCGACGCTCCTGATCCAGACCGGCGTGCTCCATGCCGTCGCACAAGGTGGCGTGACGTGCAGCCACTTCGTTTTCCAGGGCCTGCGCTTGATCGGTGGTGATCACGCGGCCCCGTCCCCAGAGCGGCCCGGTGGGCTGGCCCGCCTCGTTCATCACGTCGCCGGGCAAGGACTTGCCCCAGAGCCCTTGCTGGATGCGCAGCGCCAGCAATTCGTTGAAAACGAAGGAGCGCACCGCCGACAGGTAGATGCCCTTCTTCTTCGGGTTGCGCACGCGGATTTCGCGCGCCAGCATGGCCCGGCCCTGCTCGACGTTGCCGCCGTCGTGGCCGAAACGCTGAGCGCCGAAGTAGTTGGGCACGCCCTGTGACGCAACGGCCTTGAGATTGGCCTCGATGGCGTCGCGGTCGCCGGTGACGTCACGCAGCACGATGCGGAATCGGTTGCCTTGCAGATCACCCGGTCGCAGCTTTTTCACGTGGCGGCTTTGACCCAGCACCTTGAATTCCGGGTGCTGAAGCTGAGTCAGGTCGGGCGTCTCGCCCTTCGGCAGGTAGATGCTGAACCACTGCCGGGTGATGGCGTAGCGGTCCTTGAGGCCGGCATAGCCCACGTCCCTTTCCTGCACGCTTGCAGCCTCGGCCAGCTGCTGCGCGACGAAAGCGGTGTTGGCGCCGTTCTTTTCGACGTCCAGCCAGATGTGTTCGCCCTCACCGGAGGGCAACTGCAGCGGCAGTTCGGTCACGATGAAATCCTCGGTGAGGAGTTTCAGGGTGGCGCTGGCGCCGCTGGCCGGATAAGCGGTGGGCCACTGCGGCAAGGTCGTGTATAGGGCGTCGGTCATGAGCGGTAGTACACCACCAGTTGTGAATGGGGGAAGGCTGTCTTGCAGCCCAGGAGCAGTTCAGCCCATGATTTTCTCCCTACCCGCCTGCCGTGACGAGCGTCAACAGATGCGACTTCAATAGGAACCGTTGCGCGCCAAGACTGGCGGTTTCTGGGCCGCGAAATCAACTCACGGATTCGGCCATTTGCAGACGCTAGCGCGAGATCGAGCCGGCGAGGTGCTCTGCTCCGCTCATGTCCCCCGCGACGGGCTACGCCCGCCGCTCCTCCTTTACTTCGCTGCGCAGAACACCCCGCCGGCCCGATCCACTACCGCACGTTGTTCGCGACTTCGAAGGCAGCGAGCCGCTCAGGCAAGGGGTGCCGGGTGGCCGACGCAGCGAAGTAAAGGAGGAGGGATGGGCGTAGCCCATCCCGGGGGACATGAGCGGAGTCGGCTACCCGGCGCCCTTTGCTCGCGCATAGCTCACAAACGAAGGACTGCATCGGGTCGTGAGCACCACTTCGAGCCGCCGGCAAGCCGTCTATCGCGGTTGAATTGACTCCGGGGTAGCGAAGGATCGCAGCACCTTCGAAACCGGTCGTTCTCGTAACGGCGGAGTTGACCGTCGAATGACCTCAAGGTGATCGACACGGTGAACACCAGTCTCGGCAGCGGCCGACCGCTCCCGCTGCAGAGCCGAGATTCGATCTGGACCCGCGGCAGTCCACACATACCGAGAAGCGAGCTGCGGGCGGCAGTCCACAGACAGCATGCCCGCCAGACCCGTCTATGCCGCGATCAATCCGCAGTGGCAGTTGGCGATTCGCGCGCTGTAGGCGGGGTCGTGGGCCGCCTAGTCGCTCCGTTCTTGGCTCGTTCCTCTGCAGTTCATCGAGTGATTCTGAAACTGGCTGCAGTGTGTCGAATCTTGCCGAAGAAGGTCCACTTCTTCTGATTCATTGGACTAGGGATCGACAGGCAGGGAGCGCCACGTCATCCTGCGCCCCCGCGGATGCCCTCAAAGCTCAAGGAGAACCCCATGCCGTTCTACCAGTGCCCCTCCTGCATGAATATCGTCGACCTGCCGCAGACCCAGCTCAAGCCCAAGGTCCGCGTCGAGTGCCCCGCCTGCGGGGACACGAGCATCACCGCAACCTGTCTTGCACCGCATGCCACGCAGGCGGGTATGCCGCCGAAGCCCGCCAACCCGAACAAGAAGCGGCACACCGGAATGGTGGGCCGCAGCAACGCAGCGCCTTCGTTCACCAGTTGGCCGCTCACCAACCAGAACACCGACGTCACCTATGTCGCTGACCTTTCGACGCCTGCCTGGACGGCAGCGGGGCAGGCGATCCGCCTTCCCTACCAGCGTCTCGACATCGGGAATACCGGCATGCAGGGCCTCGTGATCGCTTTGCCGGAGCTGACCCAGGACACCGAGGCGCAGAAGCATTTCGCCGAGATCACCCGAGTGATGGTGAGCAACCACCGCCCGACCGATGCCACTGAGGGAACCGGCGAAGCCGCCGCCGCGATGGCGATGCTCAAGGAGCATGCAGGCTTCAAGATGCGCTGGGGCTTCCATGGCCATTCCGGCCCGGGTATCGACCAGATCTGGGTGAAGGAAGACACGCGCGGCCGCCTCGCCGAGGTACTGATCGTCGAAGCCAAGGGGCCGGGTGCCAGCGAGTCGGAGAACCCCTTCATGCCGCCGGGCTTCGAGCAGATGAGCGCTCGCTGGATCGTCCACAACCTCACGACGATGATGAACGCCGCGGCGAACAAGCCACTGGAAAAGGGTGCCCAGGGCGCTCTGGCCAGCGCCATTGTCAAAGGGCTGGGCTTGCGGGTGGGTGTCACCTACCCGAAGTACGAGAACCTGTCCAAGAGCTACTACGGCGTGATTGCATTCGAGCAGAGCAAGAAGAGCATCAAGCTGCGCCGCATAACGGTCGCGGCGCAATGGCAGTCCGACGGAATGCTGGGCTATACCAAGACGGAAAAACCCGAACTGACCCGGTTCGAACCCACGGACCGCAACTACCACGACAAGGTGCGAGACAGGTACCCGCAGAATTTCCAGAAGGATCCGCCCGAGGTCACCTTCTAGGCGTAGTCGCTCGGCTCGCTGAAACCGTGCTGACGCCGGACGATCGGCTGCGTGATATTGCATCTGCCACGCGACGGCAACCGTCGCCGGAGCAGCCGCGGAAACACCGCAGCATTGCCCTTCCGGGCGCATGGCGTGCAGCCGGTCAGCATTGCGCGCCATGGCGCGCGCATACCGTCATACGCCGATCGTGCAGGCGTTCCACGATGTCGGCGCAGCATGAACGTCCGCTGAGCTCAGGACCTTGCTCGTGCCGGTGAGCCTGCCGGCGTCCGCCGCGCCCGTTTCCGAACCGCCAC
This sequence comes from Caldimonas mangrovi, assembly GCF_023721835.1. GTDB lineage: Bacteria > Pseudomonadota > Gammaproteobacteria > Burkholderiales > Burkholderiaceae_C > Caldimonas > Caldimonas mangrovi. The sequence goes on from NZ_JAMKFE010000007.1 coordinate 22,846, forward strand.
CAGGCCCAGCCCCGCCAGCAGCAGGGCGTACGTGCCGGGCTCGGGCACCGGCGTCAGCAGAAAGCCGACGTTGTAGCCGTCGTAGGCCCCCGCCACCAGGATGTGGCCCGCCTCGTTGATCGCGACCGCTCGGTTCAGTTCGATGCGGGCGGCGAAGTCCGTGGCGATCAGGTCGGCCAAGCTGTGCATCTCGCCATCGCGGTACAGGAAGGCGCGGTGGTCGAACGAGCTGCCGCTGTTCGGCCCTTCGGACCAGCCCACGATGTCACCGGCATCGTTGATGTCCAGCGCTTCGCTGTGCGTGCCGCCCAGCGTGCCGAGATCGTGCATCGCCATGCCGTCATGCCAGAACGCGTGGCCGCCCCATATCGGCCCGCCGGCCAGGGACGACTGCCCCACCACATGCCCCGCCGCGTTGATCGCCGATCCATGGCTGTCGAGCCCTCCCAGCGTACCCAGCAGCCGCAGCCCGTCGTCGTCGTAGATGAACGCCTGACTGTCATCGAGGGCGTCACTCGCTGGGGCCATGCCCGTCACCTGGCCCGCCTGGTTCAGGTCGGATGCGCGACCGAGGCCAATGGTCTGCAAGCTCCCGTTCGAGTAGATGAACGCATGGTGCGTCGCTACGGTTTCGCCCCACGTCGTCCAGGTGCCCACCACCTGCCCCTTGTCATTGATGGCGCTCGCATGGCTTTCGTCCGCCCCCGTTGGGTGGATGTCGCGCATGGAGCGCCCGTCGTGCACGAAGGCGTGGTACGCCCCGTCGCTGGGTGGGCGCGAAGCGCCGACGATGTGGCCGGCGTTGTTGATGCTGGCAGGGACGCTGTCACCACCGCCCAGCGTCCCGAGGCCCTGCCATTGACCGCCCGCGTAGGCGGAGGCCTGGAAGAACTGGCCGTAGTTGCCGGTGGCGGCCGTGATCTGGCCCACATCGTTCAGATCCGTCGGATCGACCGAGTAGCCCGGATACAGCAACGCGGCCCGGTAGGAGGGCAGGGCGGCGTCGGCGAGCGGCGCGGTCAGCAGGCAAACGAGCGAGAGGCAGGTGGCGGCGAGAGGTTTGTTGAGCGGCATGCGTGATGTCCCGTGGATGGAAAAGGAAGTGCTGCGCAGGGCCGGCCCGCCCATGGAACGCGCGGTGCCGACCGCGGCCGCGCAGCGTCTCGGAACTGCCTGACGATCATCGCCGCGCATGGACCGCAGGTTGTAACGAAGTGGGGTCCGGCCCGCCCCCACGCGCTCAGCGCCGCGATGCTTCCGCCAGCACCCCGCGCACCAGCCGGCGGAAGGCGGCCAACGTCGGCGCGTCGTCGCCGGTACGAAAGTTCATGATCACCGGCGACACGGCACCCGCCTCGGCCAGCGGCCGGTAGCGCACGTCGTCGCGGTGCAGCCGCTGCACCGATTCGGGCACCAGCGCCAGGCCGATGCCGGCGGCCACCAGGCCGATGGTGGTCTGCAGCTCGTTGGCCTCCATCGCGATGGTGGGTGACAGCCCCTGCGCCCGAAACACCGCAAGCACCTGGTCGGCATAGCTGGGGCGTGGCCGCGCCGGGTACAGGATCAGCGGCTCGGCGGCCAGCAGCGCCAGGCTCAGGCGCTTGCGTTTCAGCAGCGCGTGGCCGGCGGGCAGGGCCGCCACCATCGCTTCCTGCAGGATCACCTCGCCGGTCAGCTCGGGGTCGTCGAGCACCAGGCGGCCGAAACCGACGTCGATGCGGCGCGCTTTCAGGGCGTCGCGCTGCTGCACGGTGGTCAGCTCCGACAGGCCCACGTCGACGTCCGGCTGGCCGGCGCGGAAGCGCTGGATCAGCTCGGGCAGCACGCCGTACAGGGTGGACGGCACGAAACCGATGCCGAACCAGGCGCGCTGGCCGCGTGCGATGCGCCGGGTCGCGTCGCCCACCTCGCGCACGCGGGCCAGCAGCTGCGTCGCCTGCTCCAGCAGGAAGCGCCCCGCCGGCGTCAGCCGCAGCGGCCGGGCGGTGCGGTCGATCAGCTCGGCGCCCAGCTCGTCTTCCAGCTGGCGGATCTGCCGGCTCAGCGGCGGCTGCGCGATGTGCAGGCGCTCGGCCGCGCGGCTGAAGTTCAGCTCGGTGGCCACGGCCTCGAAGTAGCGCAGGTGTCTCAGTTCCATCACGGCCCTCGGGTGGCTTCCATACCCGCAGAGTATGGCGCCGGACACCATCGATATTGGACGCCGCGCCACCCGCCGCCCATGATCGGTGCCAAAAGCGATGTTCACCCGCAAGCACCCACACATGACCACCGCGCTGATCGCCTCCATTGAAGCCCTCCTGGTCGACCTGCCCACCATCCGGGCGCACAAGCTGGCCATGACCACGCTGCACCAGCAGACGCTGGTGATCGTGCGCGTGCGCTGCAGCGACGGCACCGAAGGCCTCGGCGAAGCCACCAGCATCGGCGGCCTGAGCTATGGCGACCAAAGCCCCGAAGGCACCAAGCTGGCGATCGACACCTACCTGACGCCGGCCCTGCTGGGGCGGGACGCCGGCAACATCAATGCGGCGATGGCGGTGGCCGCCAAGGTGGCGCAAGGCCATTCGTATGCCAAGTCGGCGATCGAATGCGCGCTGTTCGACGCGCTGGGCCACCGGCTCGGGCAGCCGGTGCACACGCTGCTGGGCGGCGCGGCACGCAGCTCGCTGCCGGTGCTGTGGACGCTGGCCAGCGGCGACAGCGCACGCGACATCGACGAAGCCCGCGCAATGATCGAAGCGCGCCGCCACAAGGTCTTCAAGCTCAAGATCGGTTTCGGCGACCCCGACGCCAACATCGCGCACGTGGCGCGCATCAAGCAGGCGCTGGGCGACGAAGTGCGCATTACGGTCGACGTGAACCAGGCCTGGGACGAAGCGCTCGCCACCCGCTGCATCGCCAGGCTCGAAGCGGCCGGCGTCGACCTGGTCGAGCAGCCCACGCCACGCCGGCAGCGCGCCGCGCTGGCGCGGCTGGCGGCGCGCTTCGACGTGCCCATCATGGCCGACGAGTCAGTCAACGACGCGCAGGATGCGCTGGAGCTGGCGCAAGCCGCCGCCGCCGACGTGTACGCGCTGAAGATCTCCAAGGCCGGCGGCCTGCTCGCCACGCTGCGCGCCGCGGCCGTGGCCGACGCGGCCGGCATTGCGCTGTACGGCGGCACCATGCTCGAAGGCAGCGTCGGCAGCATCGCGTCGGCGCATGCGTTTGCGGCGTGCCCGCAGCTGCGCTGGGGCACCGAGCTGTTCGGCCCGCTGCTGCTGAAGGACGACGTTGTCGTCGAGCGGCCGCTGTACCGAGACTTCGAGCTGCACCTGCCGGCCACGCCCGGGCTGGGCGTGGCGCTCGACCCCGACAAGCTCGCCTTCTACCGCCGCGACCGCCGCCGCACCGCGGTGGCCGCCGCCCACCCTGCCCCGGCCGAGGAGTGACCATGCTGTTCCACGTGCAGATGACCGTGCGCCTGCCCCACGACATGCCCGCCGCGCAGGCCGACGCGCTGAAGGCGCGCGAAAAAGAGATGGCGCAGGCGCTGCAGCGAGCCGGCACCTGGCGCCACCTGTGGCGCATCGCCGGGCGCTACGCCAACGTCAGCGTGTTCGACGTGCCCGGCCCGGCCGAGCTGCACGACACGCTGTCGCGCCTGCCGCTGTTCCCCTACATGGACATCGAGGTGCAGGCGCTGTGCCGCCACGCGTCGTCCGTCCATGACGACGACCGTTGAATGAAACGGATACCCTGCTGAGGAGACCATGACCATGAACCGCCGCCACCTGCTCGCCGTCGCAGCCGCCTGCTGCCTCGCCGCCGGCACCGCCGCCGCCCAGAGCGCCGACTACCCCAACCGGCCCGTGAAGTGGGTGGTGCCCTTCCCGCCCGCCGGCGCGATGGACGTGATCGCCCGCACGCTGGGCGAGCACATGGGCCAGGCCCTGGGGCAGACCTTCGTGATCGAGAACAAGCCCGGCGCGGGCGGCAACATCGGCGTCGACATGGTCGCCAAGTCGCCGGCCGACGGCTACACGATGATGATCGTCGCCAACGGCATGGCGGTGAACCAGTTCCTCTACGCCAGGCTCAGCTACGACCCGGTGAAGGACTTCACCCCGGTGTCGCTGGTGGCCGTGGTGCCCAACGTGCTGGTGACCCACGCCGCGCGCGCCAAGGTGCACACGGTGCCCGAGGTGATCGCCCAGGCCAGGTCCCGCCCCGGCGAGGTGATGTATGCCTCGGCCGGCAACGGCACGTCGATCCACCTCGCCGCCGAGCTGTTCAACTCGATGGCCGGCGTCGACATGGTGCACGTGCCCTACAAGGGCAGCGGTCCGGCCGTCACCGACCTGATCGGCGGCCAGGTGGAATACATGTTCGACAGCGTCACGTCGGCGCGCCCGCACATCGAATCGGGCAAGCTGCGGGCGATTGCCGTCACCACGGCGAAACGATCGTCGGCACTGCCCGGCGTGCCGACCATCGCCGAGTCGGGCTTGCCCGGCTATGAGCTGGCACCGTGGTTCGCGGTGTACATGCCGGCGGGCACGCCGCAGCCGGTGGTCAAGAAGATCAACCAGGCCCTGCTCGACGCGATGAAGCTGCCTGCCGTGCAGCAGCGCTTCGCGGCCATCGGTGCCGAGCCGATCGGCAGCACGCCGCAGCAGCTCGCCCGGCACCTGCAGGCCGAGATGGACAAGTGGGGCAAGGTGATCCGCGAGCGCGGCATCCGGGCCGACTGAAGCAGCGCCGCGCCCGGCGTGCTTTCAGCGGGCCGGGCGGGGGCCTCCCGGCCCGGCCACGCGCTTGACGAGCACGTGCACGCCCACGGCCAGCAGCAGCACCGCCAGCAGGCCCAGCGCCCACGTCACCCAGATCACCGGCACCAGCCAGCCGAGCGCCGCGCCCGCCCAGGGCAGGAGGCCGCTCGTCGTGTCGACCATCCACAGCAGGGCACGTTGGGCGGCCTGCACCAGGGCGGGGTCGACCCACCAGGCCATCCAGTCGGGCACCGGCCACTGCGCGGCAGCGCGGCCCAGCTCGACGGTCTCGCCCGAGGCCACCGCCTGCGCCGTCCAGCGCGTCAGTTCGGACGCCACCACGGCGCCCCCCGTCCAGAGGACGGCGAAAACGGCAAACACGATCCAGACCACAGCTTTCATTCTTGGCGCACCTTTCCAGCAGGACTCTACGGCCCTGGACTATAGAGCCGGCTGCGGCGGCACCGTTCGCCCCCGCCCAGCGCCGCTTCGTCCCGGGGGGCCGCCGCCTGCCGCGGCCCCCCGGCATGCTGGCGGCGTCGCTGTCCCGTGAAGCGTTTTCGATGCACCGTCACCTGCTGCCCAGCTGCCTTGCCCTCACCCTGCTGTCGCTGGCCGGGTGCGCCGCGCTGCGGCCCGACCGCGCGCTGCGCACGGCGACCGGCACCGTCGCGCACGACCTCTGCTCGGAAACCTTCGTCAGCGGCCTCGACCCCGACCTCACCTTTGCCGAAAGCATCGCGCCGCGGCCCGGCTTGCGGTGGATCGCCTGGGGGCTCGGCTACCAGGTGGACCGGACGCAGCAGCAGGTCACCGCCACCTTCGCCGGCGGTTTGACGAGCCGTGCGGTGCACCGGGGGCGCTGGGGCTGCGTGCTGGTGCATGGCGACGAACCGATCGGGCGGCCACTGGGCGCCGCCGCGCCGACCGCCCCCGCCCTGCTGCCCCAGATCGCCGGGCCGGAGCCGGTGGCGGCGGCCGACCCGCAACTGCAAGCAGCGCTCGACGCCGCCTTTGTCGACCCGCCCGGCCAGCGCCGCCAGACCAAGGCGGTGGTGGTGGTGCACGACGGCCGCATCATCGCGGAACGCTATGCGCCGGGTTACGGCCCCGAGACGCCCCTGCTCGGCTTCTCGATGACCAAGTCGGTGGTCAACGCGCTGGTGGGTGTGCTGGTGCACGGCGGGCGGCTGGCGGTCGACCGGCCCGCCCCGCTGCCGGCGTGGCGCGGCGACGCGCGTGCGGCCGTCACGGTCGAGCACCTGATGCGCATGAACAGCGGTCTCGAACTCGACGAGACCGGCAGCGGTTTCGATCCGTCGAACCAGATGTTCTACCTGGCACCCGACATGGCCGCTGACGCGCAGGCCGCAGGCGCCCGGGCCCGGCCGGGTGAACGCTGGGCCTACAGCAGCGCCAGCACCCACCTGCTCGCGCGCATCGTGCGCGACGCCGCGGGCGGCACCGCCGAGTCGGTGCAGCGCTTTGCCGCCACCGAACTGTTCGGCCCATTGGGCATGCGGCACGTCACGCTCGAGATGGACGCCACCGGCACGCCGGTGGGCGGCCACTACATGCTGGCCACGCCGCGCGACTGGGCCCGCTTCGGCCTGCTGTTCCTGAACGACGGCGTGGTGGGCAGCCGCCGCCTGCTGCCGCCGGGCTGGGCGGCGTTTTCTGCCAGCCCCACACCCGGCACCAACTACGGCGCCGGTTGGTGGACACCCTGCACGCCGGGCAGCCACGGCGTGTGCGTGGACACCGGCGTGCCGCCCGGCGCCTACCTGGCGCTCGGCAACCTGGGGCAGCGCCTGGCGGTGATCCCGTCGCACCGGCTGGTGGTGCTGCGCATGGGGCGGGCTCACGGGCGGGGTTTCGATGTCGATGGTTTTCGCACGCTGGTGGACGCGGCGATCGGCGCGGCCGGCCGCGACGCACCGGCCGTGGTGCCAGGTCAATAGCGCGTGAGCACCCGGTACTTCAGCGTCGTCGCGCCGCCGGCCGGCACCGACACGCGCCACTCGGCGGTGCCGGCGGCCACCTTGGTGTGGCGTTGCGATTCCTGCACCATGGTCCAGTCGCCCGGCACCGGCTCACGCACGGTCACGGTGACCGGCTCGGCCTTGGCGTTGCGCAGCACGATCTCGTAGGCGCTTTCGAACACATAGCTCGCCTTGTTGGTCGGCTCGCGGCGCTTGAAGTCGGTCTGCTTCTTGTCGGCCGTCACGTCGAAGGCGTCGCCCAGGTGCAGGCGCACCTTCTCGTTCTTGGGCGTGTGGTCGATGCGGTCTTCGCCGACGAACTGGGCGTTGCCGGCGCTGTCGCGCTTGTACACGCGCACCACGCCCTTGGGCAGCGGCATGCCGAGGCGGCTGCTTTCGCGGTTGGCGAACTCGACGAACACGCCGACCTTGATCTTGCGGCCGATCTCGCCGACGCTGTCGCGGTAGTAGTGCTCGTGGCCCGACAGCAGCAGCTCCTTGGTCACAGGCACGCCGGTGGCGTTCAGCAGCGCGACCTGCTTGGTCTGGTTGTCGGCCAGCGTGGTGGTGCGGCCCAGCGTGTACAGGTGGTACTCGAACAGGGCTTCCTGCGCCATCTCGGCCGGCGCCGGCGCCGCCATCGCGCGCATCACCCGGTCCTGGGCCACGGCCCGCATCTCGTCGCGCACGCGGTTCACGTCGCCGGCCACCAGTTGCAGCCGCGCGTTGGGGTAGGTGGTGCCGCTGCGGTTGGTCAGCGTGACCCAGCCGTTCAGGTCGAGCGCGCTGTCGTCGGCGCTCAGCTCGGCCACGTAGTCGGCCTGCCACGACAGGCCGCCGGTCAGGTAGGACAGCTCGACGCTCTGCGCGCCGGCCCGCTTGTTGTGCAGCTGCGTGACCAGCGTGGGCCGGTCGCGCAGGTTGGCCGGCACGCCGTCGAAGACGATGCGGCCCGGCACGCCGGTCTCGATGCGGTCGCCCATCTTCAGCACGATGCCGCCGTTGGCGCTCAGCACCTGCGCGGCTTCGACCGTCTCGGCGCCGGTGGTCGGGTGCGTCTTGACGATCTTGACGCTGCGGCCGACGTATTTCTCCAGCAGCTTGGCCGGCGTCAGCAGGTCGAAGTCGAAGTTCTGCTCCAGCAAGGTGAACGCGCCGGGCTGCGACAGGCTGCGCAGCAAGGCTGTCTGCGGCCGCATCTGTGCGCTAACGTCGCGCAGCGCCAGGCGGTTGTCGCCGGCGTCGAGCGTGACGTTGCGCGCGTCCTTGATCAGTGCCAGGTCTTCGTTGTAGATGGTCACCGCCACCGATTGCTGGTCGTCCAGCGTGCTGCGCCGCTCGGGGCTCGCAGCGGGTGCTGCGCGTGCGGCCGGCGGGGTGGGCGCGACCGGCTGGGCCGCCGCGGCGGCATGAAGCGCCGCCGCGACAACGGCCAGGACGAAAGGCGAACGATGGACCTGAAGCATGGGATCTCCGCAGAAAAAGAGGGGTGGGCGCCAACGCGCTTGCTGCTGCAAACGCGAGCAGCGCACCGGCGGGGTTGAAGCGACAGAAAAATCGGCCGCGCCGAAACGCGGCGGCGCGCGGCAGGCTTGGCTACCCGGTGGTCGCCAGTTGCCGGTAGAAGATGTGCGTCGGGCACAGGCCGCCGCCCGGCCACAGCGCATAGCCGGGCACGGTGCCGCAGTGCTGCCAGCCCAGGCCGGCGTACAGCCGCGCCGCGTCGTCGTTGCTGGTGTCGAGCACCAGCAGGCGCTTGCCGCATGCGGCAGCGACCGCTTCGGCCGAGCGCATCAGCGCGGCCCCCACCCCGCGCCGGCGCAGCCGCCGCAGCACCAGCATCTTGGCCAGGTCGGCGCGGTGCGGCTGGTTCTCGGGCTGGTCCAGCACCAGCTGCACGGTGCCGACGATGCACCCGGCCTCTTCGGCCACCAGCAGCGCGCGGCGGCCACCGGCCACGTCGGCCGCGACACGCTGCCAGAAGGCCACGGCGCGCTCGCGCGACAACGGCAGCATGAAGCTGACCGACGCGCCGCCCTCGACGCAGTCGATCAGCACGTCGGCCAGTTGCTCGACCTGCAGCGCACCGACTTCATCGAGACGGCGCACGGTGACGGCATCTGCTGCTTGCATCGGTTCAGCTCCTGGCGCCTGCCTGCGCGGCGATGACGACGGCATAGCGGGCGGGTCGGCGTGTGGGGTTGCGGTAGGCCATCGGCCGGTCGAGTGTCATGGCGTAGCAGTCGCCTGCGTCCAGCAGCTGCACCTCGTCGCCGACCGTGACCTCGATGCGCCCTTCGAGCACCCACACCTGCTGGTGGATGCGCGGCTCGCGTGCGCCGGTTTCATAGGCCACGCGCGCACCGGCCGGAAACTGCACTTCGACGATCTGGATCGGAGACGGGAGGCCGGCCGGCGACACGTTGCGGCGCCGGTAGCCCGAGCCCGGGTCCCGCCACCACGGCTGGGCCGCCGCACGCGCCACCGGCTCGGGTTGCGGCGCCGGCGCATCGAACAGCGAGGCCAGCGGCACGCCAAGGCCGGTGGCCAGCCTTTCGAGCACCACCGCGGTGGCGCTGCTTTCGCCGCGCTCGATCAGCGAGATCATCGAACGGCTGACGTCGCAGCGTGCGGCCAGCGCTTCGAGCGACAGGCCGAGCGAGGTGCGCAAGGCCTTGACGCGGTGCGCGATGCGTTGGTCGAGGCTGCCGGTTCTGTCTTTCATGGTGGACGTATCATCCAACTTATTGGATGACGCCGTCAACCCCCGCATGCCGGCCGGCGCGGCCTCGACGGAGCGGCTCAGTCGCCGACGATGTTGCGCGCGCGGATGATCTCGCCGAAACGAACCGAGTCTTCTCCGGCCTTGGCGCCGAACTCCTCCGGCGTCATCGGGGCCGGCACGCCGCCGAGTGCGGTGATGCGCTCGCGCACCGCCGGCAGCGCGAGGATGCGGTTGATCTCGCTGTTGAGCCGCTCGACGACGGCCTTCGGCGTGCCGGCCGGCGCGTAGAAGCCGAACACCGTATCGGCATCGAAGCCGCGCAGGCCCGACTCGTCCAGCGTCGGCACGTCGGGGAACAACGGCGAGCGTTGCGGCCCGCCGACCGCCAGCAGCTTCAGCTTGCCGGCCTGCACGTGCGGCAGCGCCACGCCCGGGTCGAGCAGGAAATCGATCTGGCCGGCCAGCAGGTCGGTCAGTGCCGGCGCCGCGCCGCGATACGGCACGTGCCGGGTCTGCAGACCGGCCTGGCTGTTCATCATCTCGGCGGCCAGATGGGGCGAGCTGCCATTGCCCGGCGAGCCGAAGGTGAGCTGGTCGGGACGCGCCTTGGCATGCGCCAGGAACTCGGCGACGTTGCGCGCCGGGAATTCCGGCCTGGTCACCAGATAGACCGACACGCGCGCGGCGGCGGCCACCGGCGTCAGCGCCTTCATCGGGTCGAAGCTCATCTTGCGGTAGATGTGCGGGTTGACCGACACCATGCCGCCCGAACTCATCAGCAGCGTGTAGCCGTCGGACGCCGCCTTGGCGACTTCGGCACCGCCGATATTGCCGCCCGAGCCGCTCTTGTTGTCGATCACGACCGGCTGGCCCAGCGCCTCCTGCAGCGGCTGCCCCACGGCGCGCGCGATCTGGTCGGCGGCGCCGCCGGGCGCGAAGTTCACCACCACCCGGACGGGTTTGGCGGGATAGGCCTGCGCCTGCGCGGTGCCGGCGGCCAGGGCCAGCAGTGTCACGAGGGCCAGGCGTCTGACGACGGTGGGTGAGGTGTGCATGGTTTGTCTCCTGTCTTGGTGTGATGGGCCCGGTGGTTCATTCGACGATGACTTCCACCAGCGACGGCCCGGTTGAGCGCAGCGCCGTCTCCAGCGCGGCATGCAAAGCCTCGGGCCGTTCGACGCGGACGGCCTCCACGCCGCCCAGCCCGCCGGCCATCGAGACAAAGTCCAGCCCGCTCAGGTCGGTGCCCGGCAGTGTCGAACCGGGCCGGAAGCCGAAGCTCGGTGCGAACTCCTGCAGTGCCGCATAGCGCCGGTTGTTGAGGATCACGAAGGTGACCGGCAGTGCGAGCTGGGCGGCACTCCACAGCGCCTGGATGGAATACATCGCCGAGCCGTCGCCGACCAGGCCGATCACCCGTTCGCCCGGCCGCGCCAACGCCACGCCGACGGCGGCCGGCAACCCGTAGCCGAGACCGCCGCTGGCCATCGTGTAGAAGGTGCCGCTGCGCAGCATGGGCAGGTGCTCGTGCATCACCGGGCGGGCGCTCGGCGCTTCTTCGACGACGATGTGTTCGGGGCGGCGCACGTCGGCCAGCGTCTGCAACGCATAGGCCACCGACATCGGTGAGGCCGGCGGCACGCGCCGCCGCCCCGCTCGCGCCGCGGGCAGCGTGCGGGCCCGTGGGGCCGGGCGCTCGAGCAGCTCGCGCACCGCCAGGCGCACGCTGCCGACGGCCGCCGTGCCCACCGGCGCCCAGGCAACCGTGTCGGGGTCGTCGATCACCTGGTAGAGCGAGGCACCGGCCGGCAGGTGCGGGCCCTGGCCTTCGACGTGGTAGGTGAAGGCCGGTGCGCCGAGCGCCAGCACCACGTCGCTGCCTTCCAGGCGTGCGACGATCTTCTCGCGCATCGCGGGCAGGAAGCCGGCGAACAGCGCATGGTCTTCCGGGAAGCCGCAGCGCGCGGACATCGGCGCGGTGAACACGCGCGCCCGGTGGCGCTCGGCCAGCGCCACGACCTCGTCCCAGGCCCCGTCGCGGTCGACGCCGGCACCGATCACCAACGCCGGCCGCTCGGCCGCATCGAGGGCGTCGCCGACGAGGCCGAGCACGCCGGGGTCGCAGCGCAGCAGGGTCCCCACCTGGCGCGGCGCCACCGGTGCACACGGGCGCGCCCAGTCGTCGGCAGGGATGGACACCAGCACCGGCCCGCACGGCGGCTGCATCGCCAGGTAGTAGGCCCGCGCGATGGCCTGCGGCACGTCCTCTGCGCGTGCCGGCTCGCAGCTCCACTTCACGTAGGGCCGGGGCAGCTCGGTCGCCTGCGCCGAGAACAGGAACGGGTCGTACGGCAGGATGGAGCGCGCCTGCTGGCCGGCCGTGATCACCATCGGCGTGCGGTTCTTCCAGGCCGTGAAGATGGCGCCCATCGCGTGCCCGACACCGGCGGCCGAATGCAGGTTGACGAAGGCGGCATTGCGCGTGGCCGCCGCATACCCGTCGGCCATGCCGACCACCACCGATTCCTGCAGCCCGAGCACGTAGTCGAAGTCGTCGGGAAAGTCCAGGAACAGCGGCAGCTCGGTGGAGCCCGGGTTGCCGAAGATGCGGCGGATGCCGAAGTCGCGCAGCAGCTGCAGCACGGCGGTGCGGACGGTGACGGGGGCGTGGGCAGGCATGGCGCGATGGCTGTGGCTGGAACCCATGCAGTCTGGTGCTCGCCGCTCCATCCATCAATACAATGAGCCGTCTAAGTCTCATTCATTCCATGCATATCGGCGACCTGGACCTGAACCTGCTGCGGCTGTTCGACGCGGTCTATCGCACGCGCAACGTGAGCCGTGCCGCGCAGCTGCTGGGCTTGTCGCAACCGGCCACCAGCCATGGACTGACGCGGCTGCGCCTGCTGCTGAAAGACCCGCTGTTCGTGCGCGTGGCCGGCGGCGTGCGCGCCACGCCGCGCGCCGACCGTCTCGCACAGGGCCTGCAGCCCGCACTGGCGGCGGTCGAGCGGGCGTTCTCGGAGACCGAGCGCTTCGCGCCCGGCGAGTCGCGGCTCACCGTCCGGCTGCATCTGAGCGATATCGGCGAGGGCCGCTTCCTGCCCGAGCTGCTGCGCACCTTGCACCACGAGGCGCCGGGCGTGCGGGTGTCCAGCCGGCCGTGGCCGCACGACGAGATTGCGATGGCGCTCGACGGCGGCACGCTCGACTTCGCCATCGGCTTCCTGCCGTCGGTGCTCGACACGCAACGGGTGCCGTTGATCTCGGACCGCTACGTGATCCTGCTGCGCGAGGCGCACCCTGCCGCACTGCAGCGCGCCACCACCGCGCAGTTGAGGCGCATGGAGTTCGTCGCCGTGCGCTCGCATTCCGAAACGCTGCGCATCCTGCAGGCGCTGCAGCTCGAAGACCGCGTGCGGCTCACTGCGTCTCACTTTCTGGCGCTGCCCTCGGTGGTGCGCAGCAGCGACCTGGCGGCGCTGATGCCGAAAGAGATCGCACAGGGTTTTGCCGCGCAAGGCGGCCTGCGCTACATCGAGCCCAGGTTGCCGCTGCAGGACTTCACCGTCTCGCTGCACTGGAGCCGACGCTTCGAACGCGACCCGGCACACCGCTGGATGCGCGAGCTGGTGTGCCGCCTGTTCAAGACCCTGCCGGACTGACCGTCTCGCGAACTGCCTGTTCGGGGATGCGGCCGGCAACGCCGCCCGCCTGGGGACGGCACGAACAGCTCTTTCAGCAGCTCGACGCCGGTTTCGCCCGAGCGCAGGCGCGGGTCGCAGCGCATGGCGTCGGGCTGGAAGCCCGCGTCCAGCCCGAATCGTCACACCAGGTAACACGATGATCCGTAGGGAGTGCTGTCCGGGCGATGGCACGCACAGCGAGTCGTTGACATCCTGCGCCACTCAACCTAACGTTCGTTAGTCCCGAGGACGACACCCCGGCCATCTGCGACCCGATGGAGGACCTGCAGTGCGTTTCGATCTCTTCTCCCTGAAGCTGTTCGTCGACGTCGTCGACGCCCACACGATCGCGGGCGCCGCGAAGAACAATCACATCGCGTTGTCCGCGGCCAGCCGCCGCATGGTCGAACTCGAAAGGTCTTTCGGCAGCCGCCTGCTCGACCGCAAGCCCCATGGGGTGCTGCCGACCGACGCCGGCCGCTTTTTGTACGGCCGGCTGACGCAGACCCTGGCGGACCTGCGTCGGCTGTCGGTCGAGATGTCGCGTTTCGCGCAAGGCGCCCAGGGGGTCGTGCGGCTTGCGGCGGACGCGGCCGCGCTGGCGGGCGCGCTGCCGCAGCGGCTGAGCGTGTTCGGCGTCCGGCACCCGGAAGTCAGCGTCGAACTCATCGAATGCGCGAGCGAAGACGCGCTGCGTGCGGTGGTGCGCGGCGAGGCCGACGTCTGCGTGGCCGGCTGGATGGCCGAACGCAACCCCGACCTCGTCTATACCCCCTACGCCGACACCGAGTTCGTGGCCGTGGCGCCTTTCGACCACCCGTCGGCGCTGCGCGGGCATCGACTCTCGATGGCGCAGCTGTCGGCCTGCGAGCGGGTGGCCGTCGAGGCCTCGGGCGCCGAGCAGTGGCTGGCGCACGGTGCCAAGGTCAAGGTGGCGTCCTATGCGTCGGCATGCCGTCTGGTGGCCGCGCGCTGCGGCGTCGCGCTGATGCCGCGCGAATGCGCCGTACAGCATGCCGTGCCGCTGGGACTGAAGGTGATCGAACTCGACGCCGGACTGGGAGCCGTGCAACTCGAGCTTTGCTCTCGCGGATTCGACTCCACGCCGGTCGCGGCGCGCTGCCTCATTGAGCATCTGCGCCCGCCGCACGAACCCGCCCTCCTTCCGGGCCCGGTCGCGAAGCGGCCGGCCGGAGCCCGTGCCCACGCCGGATGACGACCGGCGCAGCGGCCTCCCTTGCGTCACTTCCTGCTCACCAAGGAGTTCTTTCATGATGGCATTGCAACGCACCCAGCAAGCCTGGGCCGAGACCGGCATCCCCGGCATCCAGAGCTGCCCGATGTGGTCGGGCGACGGGGGCGACGGCGGGTATCTCGCCCGGCTGAGCCGGGGCGCGCGCTTTCCGAAGCACGTGCACGACGGGTGGGAGCAGATCCTGGTGCTGTCGGGCGCGGTGCGCTTCAACGACCTGCTGCTGCAGCACGGCGACTTCCTGCAGGTCGAGGGGGCAGACGAGCACGAAGCGTTCGCCGAAGAGGATACGCTGATCTTCGTGGCGCACCGCGGCGGCATCCGCGTCGTCGAGTGACGCTCGCGCCCCGGCCGGCAGGCCGGCTCGGGGCACGGTTCTGCTATCGTCACCGGCCATGTCCGCCACCCCGCCCGTGCCGACCCGCACGCTCATCCTCGATGCCTCGATCCGGCTGATGCAGCATCGCGGGTACCGGGCGGTGGGCATGCGCGAGATCGCCGAGCAGGTGCAGATCAAGGCGGCGAGCCTCTACCACCACTTCCCGTCCAAGGAGATGCTGGCGGCCGAGGCAATGGCGCACTACGGCGAGATGCAGCGCGAGCGCCTGCAGGCACTGAGCAGCCGCCCGCGCATGGAGGCGCGCCTCACCGGCTATGCCGAGCTTTTCGGCGGCATGCTGGCCGACGGGCCGCGGCTGTGTCTGTATTCGGTGCTGGCCGAGGCACACAGCGCGCTGACGTCGCCTTGCGTCGAGGCACTGGAACGGTTTTCCGCCCAGAACGTGCAGTGGCTGCACGCCACGCTCGAAGAAGGCTTCCGGCTGCAAGGTCTGCCCACCGGCAGCGCCGCCGCCCGCGAACTCGCCGAACTGATCTTCGGCGCCTTCGAGGGCTACATGGTGCTCGCCATGGTCGACGCGGCGCCGCCCAAGGCGTTCCGCAAGCGTGCGCTCGCGCTGCTGCGCCTGCTGGTGCCTCACCTGATGGCGACCGTCTCGCCGCCTTCCGGCCGCAAGCCCGTCTCGCCGCGCTGAGCGCCGCCAGCGCTCGCCTTTCGGCAACCCTGCTTTCTGCATTTGGCAACGGCCGGCACGCGCTGCCGGCATGCCGCCTGCCTCCTGCTCCTGCGCCGCCGCCGTCGGCGGCTGCCCCCCAACAGCAAACAAGGAGAC
The DNA here is from genome assembly GCF_023721835.1 of Caldimonas mangrovi. Lineage (GTDB taxonomy): Bacteria > Pseudomonadota > Gammaproteobacteria > Burkholderiales > Burkholderiaceae_C > Caldimonas > Caldimonas mangrovi. Next base: position 38,414 of record NZ_JAMKFE010000007.1, read on the forward strand.
CCTCATGTCCTGGTTGTCGAGCCCCCGATTCCTGACCGTCTATTCCGGAGCGCTCACGCTGGTGTTCGCGTGGACCGTGCTGACCGGTTTTTCCCGTGACAACGCGATCATCCCGGAGGTGCGCGTGCAGCGCATCAACATCGTCGAACCCGACGGGACGCTGCGCATGGTGATCTCGAACAAGGCGCGCGCGCCCGGCATCTACATGCACGGCAAGGAATACCTCAAAGGCCAGCGCCAGACGGCCGGCGTGATCTTCCTGAACGACGAAGGCTCCGAGAACGGCGGCCTGACGTTCGGCGGTGCCAAGAGTGCCGACGGCACCATCACGAACCACGGCCACCTGAGCTTCGACCGCTACATGCAGGACCAGGTGCTGGCGCTCACGACCACGCAGCGCAACGACGACCTGTCGGCCACGCTGTCGGTGCTTGACCGGCCCGGCTACCCCATCACCGAACTGCTGGAACTGCTGGAGCGCATCAAGAACTGGCCGCCCGAGCAGCAACAGGCCGAGCTGGAGCGCTTCAATGCCACGCATCCGCAGCCGCAGCGGCGCATTGCGCTGGCGCGCGAGACGGACCGTGCCGTCTCGCTGCAGATGCGCGACACCGAGGGCCGCGCCCGCATCGTGATGCGGGTCGACGCGAACGGCGAGCCGAAGCTGCAGTTTCTGGACGCGGGCGGCAACGTGATCGGGCAGTTGCCGCAATAGGGCCGCGTCAGGCGTCGCGCAGCTCGACCTCCAGCCGCTGCAGCCGCTGCACCACGGCCGCGGGGTCGAGCAGGCTCTCGGGCTGGTACAGCCCGGGCCCCGGCGGCGCCTGGCCGTCCAGGCCCAGCAGCCGCTCCACCGCGATGGCGGCACCGTAGCCGCTGAGCGCCGAGTAGACGTTGCGGTCGACCATCGCGTGGCGCGAGCGGCCGGTGGTCCCGTCCGCCCGCTGCCCCTGCAGTTCGATGATGGCTTCGGTCGAGCGCCCGCCCTGGCGCCGCTCGCCGTCACCGCGTGCGGCCATGACCACGCGTACCGACTGGGCGTCGAGGGCCGCGGAGAGGCTGGCCACATCCAGCAGCGGCAGCGTGTCGCCTGTGCGCTCGATGCCGTCGACGTCGATGAAGCGCCGCTTCAGGTGCTCGTCACCGGCCCACACGAAGCGCCCTTCGCGGCGCAGCAGGGGCCGGGGCGAATGCGCCAGGCGCTCGAAGTCGGCCTGGCCCGCCGGGCCGCCGCTGTCGTCGGCATCGATGACCGCGGCGATCTCGACGCTGTCCACGCGCCGGTAGGCACGGGCAAAGTGCAAGGTCGCCAGTGCGACGGTGCCGCCCAGCAGTTGCCCCAGCGCCAGCACCGCGGACGCCTTCGGCCGGTGGATGCTGCGCGCCGTCAGCGGGCCGATGTCGAACACGAAATCGGCGAACGAGAGGTAAGGCAGCCCGTGGTCCTGGGCGTACTTCATGGTGTTCAGGGTGTCGTCCTTCAGCAGCACGACCACGCCGCTGTACTGCGTGCCGTGCGGCAGCCCCAGATCGGCGCGCTCGAGGTCGATACGCAAGGCCGCGGCGTTGCCGATGTCGCCGGCCAGCCGCTGCGCCTTGTCCAGGTCGCGCCCGCCGATGGCGATGGGCAGGTCCGGCTGCAGGCGACGCAAGGCCCGCACGGCGTGGCGGCCGACCAGGCCGCTGCCGCCGACGAAAAGAACGGGATGGGGAGTGGGGGTGTTCATCTTCGATGTCTCCTCGACTTCAACGGCGCGAGAACACGGCGCCGACGTCCTGCATGCGCTGCACCATGCGGGCCGGTGCCATCAGCACGTCGGGCAGGTACAGCCCCGGCGGCACCGGCGCGCCGCCGTCCAGCCCCAGCAGGCGCTCGATCGCGACGACCACGCCCACGGCGGTGAGCGGCGCCTGCCCTTGCGGGTGCACGATGTCGTGACGCACTCGGGCGGCCGCGCCGGTCTTCAGCGTCCCCTCGATCTCGATGACGATCTCGGTCGAGTAGGGCTGGCCGCGACGCCGCGCCTCGCTCTCGCCGATGGCGATGTCCAGCCGCACGCGCCTGGCGGCGGAGGCAGCCGCCAGGCTGACCACGTCCAGCGGTGAATACGCCTGCCCTTGCACCGAGGTGCCGTCGACGCAGGTGAAGCGCCGCCCGGCCAGCTCGCCCTGCGCCCAGACCCACCGCCCTTGCTCCAGCAGCTGCGCGTGCGGTGCGGCGATGGTCAGCCGGTCGAGGTCGGCATGGGCCGCCGGCCCGCCGACGTCCTGCTCGTCGAGCACGGCGCCGATCTCGAGGCGGTTCACCGTTTCGAAGTCCTGCATGAAATGCAGCGCGGGCAGGGAGGCCGCCCCTGCCAGCCAATGGCTGAGCATGAGCACCGGTGCCGCATGCGACCGGTGGATGAACTGGGCGACTTCCGGCGCGATCTCGAACGAGCCGCTGGACACACCGACGTGCGGGATGCCACGGTCCTGCGCGAAGCGCAGCGTGTGGAGGGTGTCGTCCTTGACGAACACGACCACTGCGCTGTACGAGGCGCCTTGCGGCAGACCGAGGTCGCGGCGCTGCAGGTCGACCTGCACCGCGTGCGCGTTGCCGACCGACTCGGCCACCGCGGTGGCCCGGGCGAGGTCGCGCCCCGCGATGGCGATCGGCAGCTGCGGCTGAAACCGCCGCAGCGTTCGTGCGGCCAGACTGCCGACGAGGCCGGAGCCGCCGACGATGAGAACGGGGTCAGGGGGAGAGGTGCGCATGGGTGCTCCTGGGGGAGAAAGCTGTTGGGGACGCGGTAAACCTACCAAACGTAGACATACCCATCGTAACTTACCATTGGTAGATTGCAATGCCCCCACTGCATGCGCTGCCTTGCCCGCCCTGACGGCAGACAATGGCGGCCAGCCGTATATGGACCCGTCTCACCCCATGACCGACACCTCCCCCAAACGCCTGTCGAAGCCCCAGCGCCGGGAGCAACTGCTGGGCACCGCGATGACCATCGTCCGCGAGCAAGGCACCGAGGCGCTGACGCTCGGCTACCTGGCCGAGCGCGCCGGCGTCAGCAAGCCCGTGACGTACGAACACTTCGGCACGCGCTCGGGCCTGCTGATCGAGCTGTACAAGCAGATCGACGCCGAACAGGTGGCCGCGCTGCTGAAGGCGCTGGAACGCACGCCGCGCGAGTTGAAGGAGGTGGCGCGCGTGATGAGCCGCGCCTGCATGAACTGCTACACGTCGGCGGGGCCCGAATGGCATGCGATCTCGGCCGCGCTCAAAGGCACGGCCGAGATGGAAGCCGCCCAGCAGGAGCTGGTCGACGGCTATGTGGACCTGTATTGCGAGGCGCTCGGCCCGTTCACGAAGTTGTCGAAGGAAGAACTGCGCTTGCGCTGCGTCGGCTTGATCGGCGCCGGCGAAGCGATCTCGCGTGAGATGCTCCAGGGCCGCGTGACGCAAGCACGTGCGGCGTCGGTGCTCGGGGCCATGTTGATGGCGACGCTGTCGCCTGCCTGACGCCACGCGGAAGCGGTCAAGGGCCCGCCACGTCCGCCCGCGTTGCGGCGGGCCGCCCGGTCAGGCCCCTTGAGTCTGTTCGCGGCCCTCGCGCTGAAACAGCATCCGGTAGATGGCCGCGCCGAACATCGCGCCCACCATCGGCGCCAGCCAGAACAGCCACAGCTGGGACAGCGCTCCCTCTCCGGCGAACACCGCCACCCCGGTGCTGCGCGCCGGGTTCACCGACGTGTTGGTGACCGGAATGCTGATCAGGTGCACGAGGGTGAGCGCCAGGCCGATCGCCACCGGTGCGAGCCGCTTGTCGGCGCCGGCGGACGTGGCGCCGAGAATGATCAGCACGAAAACCGCCGTCATGACCACTTCGGTGACCAGCGCGGCCACCAGCGAGTAGCCGGCCGGCGAGTGCTCGCCATACCCGTTGGCCGCAAAGCCGCCGGCTACATCGAAGCCGGTGCTCCCGCTGGCGATCAGGTACAGCACCGCACCCGCGGCCATGCCGCCCAGCACCTGTGCAGCGATGTACGGCAGCAGCCGCGCCACCGGGAGCCGCCCCGCGGCCCACATCCCCAGCGACACGGCCGGGTTGAAGTGGCCGCCCGAGAGGTGCCCCACCGCACAGGCCATCGTCAGTACCGTCAGGCCGAACGCCAGCGACACGCCCAGCGTGCCGATGCCGCCACCGGCAAGCACCGCGCTGCCGCAGCCTCCCAGCACCAGCCAGAACGTACCGATGAATTCGGCGCCATAAGCCTTCATGTCTGCTTCCCTTCAGAACTTGCCCAGCATGTTGAGAAACCAGCCCCGGCTGCGGTAGTCGAGGTCGGTGAGGTCGTCCGAGAAGTCGGTGAAGTTGTAGCCCAGCCCCACCTTGAAGTTCTCGTTGACGTGGTAGTAGCCGGCAGTCAGCCAGCCGGTGCGCCGGTCGCCCAGTTCCTTGGCGCGCAGCGAACGCAGCTCCACCAGCCAGTCCCAGTGCCGCACGACCTTCCAGTCGACACGCACCACCGCGAGTTCGGCGGTGCTCTTGAACCAGTCGGCCGAGTGGTCGCGGCCGGGCCGCAGCTCGCCGCGCCGCCAGGCGTACTTGCCGCCGACGCTCCAGCGCGGCGTCAGGTCATAGGTCAGGTCGGCGGCCCAGACATGGCTGCGCTGCTGGTAGTCGATGCCGGTGGTCGACACCGCGTCCGACGTCACGTCGGTCACCGCCACCTGCCCCGGCGACGACAGGTCGTACAGGTAGGTGTACTTCAGCAGCACGTTGAGCTTGTCGTTCAGCACCGGGCGGAACGCATAGCCGAGCACGGCTTCGGTGTACTTGGCCGCTGCCAGCGCGCCCTGGTCGCTGTCGCTGTCCGCCCAGTTGAACTTGCCGACCCAGCGCGCATCGGTGCCGACCTTGTAGCTCAGCGCGTTCTTGACCAGCCAACTGCGCCGGTCTTCGGTGGTGCTGCGATCGTCGCGATATTCGATGCCGCCGCTGTAGCGCACCTGCTCCGACGCATAGCCGGCCGACAGGGCCACTGCCTGGCGCCGCATCTCGCCTTCGGTCTCGCGGCCGATGCGGCCGGTCTCCAGGCTGGCCCCCAGCGTCCAGTGGCTGTCGGGTGCGTACTGCACGCCGTAGGCGTGGGTCAGGCCCGGTTGCGCTCCGGTGCTGTGCCGGTGCTCGGTATAGGCGTTCAAGCCGTCGCCGAGACGCGACTTCAGGCCGCTCACCATCGTGCCGCCGCGCGCCTGCGTGTTCTCGTCGGTGCGCCCGGTGTCGAGCACGTAGGTCAGGTAGACGCTGGAGCGGTCGTCGTACTGGTAGTCGATGCCCGCCTTGCCGGCCACGCCGCCGTCGCCGTCGGACACCTCGCCGTTCAGCGAGAGCTTGTCGGTCAGCCGGTAGCGTGCGCCGATGCCGGCGCGATCGTTGTCTCGACGCGTGCCGGTGCGCGCCAGCGTGCCCTGCACGAAGCCGTAGACGCCCCAGTTGTCGAGGCTGTCGTAGCTGACCTGCAGACCCAGGTCGGTGCGTTCGCCTGCCACGGCGGCGGACGTCGGCAGGCCGGGGCTGGTCACCACCGTGTCGATGCGCTTGTTGTCGTGCCGCACGTCGGCACCCAGCTTCCATTCCGGCGTGAGCTGGTAGCCCAACTGCAGTTCCGCCGCGTCGGTGTCGTAGCCGTTGGTTTCGTCGCGTCGATCGGCCTTGAACTTCAGCTCTGCCTTTTCACCGAGCGGCGTCGCCACGGAAGCCCCGGCCTGGCGGGTTTCGTTGCTCGCCAGCTGCCCGGGCGCCGAGAACCCGGCACCGCGCACCTGTGCATAGGCGCCGAGCCGCCCGCCCTGCTCGACGCCGAAGTCGCGCAGGTCGGCCTGGCCTTCGACGCGCCACGCGGTGGCGTCCGCATCGCGTTCCAGCGCGTCGCCGCTGAAGTTGTAGCCACCGTCGATCGATGTCAGTTGCCCGGTGCCCGGCCCGTCGGTGCGCGCCACCTCGGCCTTGAGGTAGGTGGTCTCGCTCTTGCGCACCGTCAGGTCGACGCCGCCAAGCCGCTGGTCGCCGCCGGTCTGCTTCTGCCGCGAGGCGGTGACGCCCAGGCGCACCGCGTCGTTGGCCCACCACGACACGCGAGCGCCGGTGGCCAGCGTGTCGAGCGAGCTCAGCAGCGGCGCGTATTCGTAGTCCACCACCAGGTAGGTCGGCAGACCGGTCAGCCCGCCGCCGCGCACGATGCTGCCGTCGTCCGACAGGCTCGGCAGCGGCGCATTCAGCAGCACCCGGCCCTGCAGGTAGTCGATCTCGTAGTCCGAGGCCGGCACCAGTTGCCGGCGCGACAGCACCAGCCCGGAGTCGCGGTCGCGGATCTCGACGAACACCTTCTCGGCCCCGCGCGTCAGGTCCTGGTTGCGCAGGTAGTACAGCGAGCCGCCGGTGCCGCGAAACTCCTCGCGCGCCGACAGCGTGCCGGGCTCGGCCGCGAACACGTCGACCCGCAGCCGCGCATCGCCGGCCTCGGTCGATGCGTCGCCGACGTAGCGGCCATGCACGCCGTACAGGCCGCGGCTGATCTGCGCCAGCGCCGTCTCGTCGAGGTTGAGCTTGTAGTTGCCCCACATCGCGTGCGAGCGGCCGTCGTCGATCTTGACGTACACGCGACCCTGCGTCGGCGCGTCCTCGACGGTGGTCGAGTCGTCGCCGAAGGTGGCCCACGAGTCGGCCGGGTCCATGCGTCGGAACAGCGACGCGGCGTCCTTGCGTTCGAGGTTGCGCCACATCTCGTCGAGCGGGCGCTCTTCGGTGTCCAGGCTCGCGGTCAGCGTCCAGCGTTCGTTCAGGCGGCCCTTGGTGTAGAACGCGATGCGCCCTTCGCTCCAGGTGCCGTCGTCGTGGCGGTTGTCGTCCTGCGTCACCAGTTCGGCCGGGCCGCTGACGCGGTTGCGTCCGACGGTCAGGTCGGCCTGGCCGACGAAAAACCAGTCTTCCTTCGGGATCTCGAAGTCGCGACGGTAGACACGCGCCGAACCGTCGGCATCGAGCACCGCGATCTCTCCGGTCTGCACGCGCCTCGGCACCAGTTGCTGGAACACGAAGCGTCCACGCTCGTCCACCGGCACCGGAAACCCGAGCGCACGCACGCGCTGGTCGGCCGCGATCGCTTCGCCGCTGGCGGTGACGGTGCCGGCGTGGATGGGGATGTTGCTGATCGCGAGGCGGCTTTCGCCATAGGCACGCATCAGCTCCCTGTGCACGTCGGTGGCCACTTCGGCCGGCGGCCGGCGCTCGGCCACCGACAGCGAGAAGTCGCCCGTCTCGTCGAAACGGCCGGCCGCGTCGTAGACCCGCACGCGGTAGTAGAGCTTGCCGCCAGCGGCGTCGCCGAAGCGCTCGAACAAGCCCTCGGGCACCACCCACTGGCCGCGCAGCTGTGCATCGAGCGGCACGGTGGCGAGCCACTTCGGCTGCATCACGTCGTTGGCAGTGAAGATGCGCAGCTCGGCCTTCTGCAGGAACAACTGGTAGTTGCTGTAGCCGGCGAACTCGACGGTGTCGCCCGCCACCACCGCGGTGGGCCAGGCCGCCGCGTTGAGCCGGCGCGGCTGCGCCAGGCTGTCGTACTGCAGACGCAGCCGATGGCGTTCGAGCCGCACGTCGATGCAGCGCTGGCGGTCGGCGCTGGACGAATCGACGCCCACCTCGGGCTGGCCGTCGACCGTGATGCGCAACGGTCCGTCGCCGTCGGCGTACGGCGAGAGCATGTTGCACTCGCTCGGATCGGTGCGCGTGACGGTCGTGCTCACCACCGGCTGCGGTGCGCCGGCTTCATGCCAGTACACGCGCACCTCGACGCGGCGATTGGCGCTCCAGTTGGCGCGGTCCTCGCGTGGCGTGGCGACCGGTTCGTCCGGCCCCCTGGACGCCGCCGTGTAAGCGCTCTCCGGCAGGCCGAGCTCGCGCGTGAGGTAGCGGCCCACCTGCTGTGCGCGGGCCAATCCGAGTGCATGGTTGTCCGGAAAGCGCGGCTGCAGACGCGGGCTGATGCGCTGCACGTCGGTGTGACCGATGATCTCGAAGCGCAGCTGCGCACGGCCCTTCACCTTCGCGACGATGTCGTCCAGGCGGCGGCGGTCGGCGTCCTTCAGCAGATCTTCGCCGGAGTCGAAGCGCGGTGTGTGCGTGTCGGTCTTCTCGACCGGCTCGCCAGGTTGCAGCTCACGCTGCTCGTGGGTCGTCTCGCGCAGCGACCGGTCGTCGCCGAGCACGAAGGTGAGCTTGGGCAGTTCACGCTCGGAGGTCGAAGGCAGATGGTCGACGCCGTCGATCTCGACGGCACGTCGGTCCGCCGCGCAATGGTCGCTGTAGCGACCGCGCGCGTCTGCCTCGCAGTGCGCCGCGGCTGCGGCATCGCCGGCCGTGGTCGTTTGTGCGGCGGCCAGGCCCATGCTGAGGCAGGCCGCGGTGACCGCGCTCGAAAGCGCGGCGCGTCGGAAGGTTCGGTTCATGCGAGAGCGAGCGTTCATGGCCTGGTCACCGGTCGTCAGAAGGTCGTGGGGAGTGCGCATCGGTGTCCTCCGTCAGGGTTTGACGGAGGCCGGCACGCGCTCGACCTCGATGTCCAGGTTGAACAGGGCTCGCTGCTGCTCGGCGCCGTGGCGCCGCCAGCGCTCTCGCAGATCCGCCTTCAGCTTGTCGATGCGTTCGTCGCCGAGCGACGCCGCCTCGTCCGCCGCGGGCCGATACGCGAGCCGCAGGATCGACGGCCGCTCCAGCAGTGCCTCGATCACCTTGGGCAACTGCGCCTCGAAGGCCGGCTTGAGCATCGCTGCCTCGGGTTCGAACGCCTCGGCCTGCAGGTCCAGTCGCACCACCCGGTGCACGGTGGCGCCGAAGTTGACCTTGATGAACTTGCCGCGCGTGGCACGCTCGGAAGCAGGGTTCTCGCTCGTCACGCGGTAGCCCGAAGGCAAGGTGCGCTCGTCGAGCTTCAGCACGAAGTTGCTGCCGGTGCCTTCCTTCGGAACGATGGCGCAGGCGATGTGGTAGCGGCCGTCCACGTCGGTGCTCACCAGCAGGCCGTTGACCGTGGCCAGGCGCACGTTCGGGATGCCGGGTTCGCCGTCGTCCTGGTAGCCGTTGGCGTTCTTGTCGTCGTACACCTTGCCGATCACGTCGGTGCAGTCGAACAGCGCGTCGGGCACCACGCGCACGGTGGCGCTCGCGGTGTTGGACAGCGACGGACCGCCGACGCCCTGCACCGCGGTGACCTGGTTGACGTACAGGCCTTCCCCGACACCGGTGCCGACGCCGAGCACCATGGTCAGGCGCTGGGTCTCGTTGGCGGCGAAGCTGCGCGCGGGCACGGTCAGGCGGCGGCCTTCGAGCAAGGGTCGGACCGATTCGACCGCTCCGCCCGGCAGGCGCTGGATGGACAGCGATCCCGTCACGTACTTGAAGCCCGGCGGCAGCGTGTCGACCAGCACCACGTTGCCCAGCGCCACGGCGCGCGTGTTGCGGGCCGTGATCACGTACGGCACCAGTTCGCCCTTCTTCACGGTGAGCTTCGGGCTGGTCTTGCGCAGCTCGATCACCGCGCCGTTGCCCTCCGGGTCGAGCGGCAGGTGGTTGTTGACCACGTTTTGCGCACCGCTGGCCGGGATGAACAGGCTCAGGAAGTAAGGCGACGCCACGCCCGGAGCGGGCAGTCCCGGCGACACGATGCAGGGGTCGCCCACCGAGGGGTCGACGCTGCCCGCCGGGGCGGAACAGGTCTGCGCATTCAGCGGGCCGGCGGCCGGCAGATAGGTCAGCGAGTTCACGTAGCCGGAAGGCGGCACGACGCTCAGGGTGTAGTCACCCGCGGGCGCCCCCGGCAGCAGGAAGAACTGGTAGACGCCATCGGCCTGCGTCGTGACGCTGCCTTCACCACCGAGCAGGTGGGCCGCCGGGTCGAAGCCGGCCGGCCCGTTCAGCGTGACCACGGCACCCGGCACCGGCTGCGCATTGAGGCTGTCGTAGACGATGCCGCTCGGGTCGAGCGGAAGGTCCTGGTTGACCACCGTCACGCCACTGCCCACGGTCACCGCGATCAGCGGACGAGGCTGCATGCCGGGAACGGTCGGATGGGCGCCGCCGCTGCCGTTCTGCACCGGGTCGGTCGGCCAGACGCCGCCCACCACCTGGCCGCTCGGCGACCGGAACCGCACCTGGTAGTTGCCGGGCACGAGCTGGTCGAAACGGTAGCTGCCGTCGGCGGCCGTGCTCACGCTGTGATGCACCACCACGTCCGAGAAAGCGCAGTCGGCGCTGCCGTCGGGGCAACCGAGCAGTTCCACGGTCCAGCCGCCGAGCACCGGCTCGTCGCCGGAGCGCGTGCGGTCGTGGTCCGTGTCGCGCCACACCGTGCCGGTCAGCGCCGACGGTGTTTGCGACTGCTCGTAGAAGTCGTAGTCGATACCCTGTGCACCCACCGTCGTCAGGGGCACGACGATGCGGTTGGGCTGCGGCACCGTGCCGCCCAGTGAACCGGGCCTCTCGCCACCGTTGTCGTAGCCGGCAGGTTGGGTCTGCGTCAGCATGTAGCCGGCGCCGTCGGGCAGCGGCAGGTCGTCGAAGCGATAGCGCCCGTCAGGGCCGGTGGTCGCCGTGCGGTTCACCGGCTGCCCGGTGGCGTCGGTGCCGGTCAGCGTGATCGTCACGCCGGCCAGCGGCAGGTCGCCCGGCTCGCGCACGCCGTTGCGATTGGCGTCGTTGAACACGAGGCCGGCCAACGAGGCACCGCGTTCGCCGAACAGGTAGCCGTCGCCATTGCCGCCGGTGTAGACGATGCCGCTGATGGCATCGTCGCCGGCGGTACCGACCACCGTGCCGTTGAAGCGGCCGGCGGTGTCGAGGCCGTCGGCATACGTGGCCGGCTGGGTCTCGGTGATCGTGTAGCCGCTGGCGTCCGACGGCAGCAGGCCTTCGAAGCTGTAGTGGCCGTCGGCATCGGTGGTCGCGGTCAGGTTGACCGTGGTGCCGGTGCTGCTGCGGCCCGTCAGCGTGAGGGTGACGCCCGCAATGCCGCGCTCGCCCGCATCGCGGGTGCCGTCGTTGTCGCTGTCGACGTAGACCTCGCCGGCCAGTTGGCCGCCTCGCTCGCCGAAGTCGTAGTCGATGCCGGCCTCCTCCGAGGCCAGGACGATGGCGCCGAAACGATCATCGACGCCACCGGGGTTGGCGGTGCCGCGAGCGCTGCCGCCTACCGTGCCCAGCGTCTCGGTGCCGTCGTTGACGCCGCTCGGCTGCGTCTCGTCGATCCGGTAGCTGCCGGGCAGCAGGTCGTCGACGCCATAGCTGCCGTCGGCGCCCGTGGTGAGGCTGCGGGTCACGCTGCGCCCGAACAGGTCGGTGCCGCTGACGCTGACGCTGACGCCGTCGATGCCGGGCTCGCCCGCATCGCGCTGGCCGTTGGTCGGCGACACGTCGACGTAGACGACACCGGCCAGGCCGGCCGCGCGCACGGCCGAGAAGTTGTTGTTGCTCGAGCTCGCGCCCGGTGCACCGAGGCGGATGCCCTGGATGCGGTTCGCGTCGGAGCCGTTGGGGCCCGCGGTGACACCGCTGCCCGACGTCGGCACGCTGCCCGGCGTCGAACCGGCGCCGTTGACCGTGCCGGCGCGCGTCAGGCCCGGCAGGTAGCCGGCCGGACGGGTTTCGGTGACGCTGTAGACGCCCGGCGCGACAGCGTCGAACACGTAGTCGCCGTTCGCGTCGGTGGTGGTGCTGACGGTCACGGGGTTGCCGTTGTCGTCCGTCCCGGTCAGCGTGATCGCGACGCCCGCCAGGCCCGGTTCGCCCGGCAGGTCCTGCGTGCCGTCGCCGTCGCGGTCGTAGTACACCCGCCCGCGGATCTGGCTGCTGGTGAGTTCGCCGAACAGATACTCGCCCACGGTGGCCGGCGTGCCGGACACCGGAATCACGACACCGGTGATCACGTTGCCGCCCGGCTGCGCGGTGCCCGGGTTGCCGTTGGCGTTGGCCTGGCCCGGCGCATAGGTCGCCGGCTGGGTCTCGGTGATGGTGTAGCTCGATGCGCCGGAGGGCGGCACGTTGCGGAATTCGTAGTGGCCGGGCTGGCCGCTCACCGGCGTCGCGACGAGGTCGACCGGGTTGCCGGTCGCGTCGGTGCCGGTCAGTCGCAGCGCCACGCCGGTGATGCCGCTCTCGCCGGCTTGCACGTTGCCGTCGTTGTTGCCGTCCTCGAACACCTGCACCAGCACGCGGGCGCGCAGCTCGCCGAAGTCGTAGCCGGTGGCCGAGGCTGCGGACGCGAGCGTGACCGCGGTGACGCGATCGTTGACCGCCGTGTTGCCGCCCGCGCTGCCGGCCGTCTCGCTGCCGTCGGCGTAGCCGTCGGGCTGCGAGGTTTCGGCCACTGCATAGACGCCGGGCCACAGGCCGGTGTAGCTGTAGTCGCCGGTGTTCGCCGCGCTGGTGGTCGACTGCGACACCGCGTTGCCGAACATGTCGGTCCCGCTCAGCTGCAGCGTCACCGCGGCGATGCCGGGCTCGCCCACCGAGGCACTGCCGCTGTAGTCGGCGTCCTGGTAGACGCGGCCGGCCAGCGACGCGGTGCGCACTTCGCCGAACAGGTTGTTCACCGACTGCCCCGCGGTGCCGAGCACGATGTTCTGGACCACGTTGGCATTCGAGCCGTTCGGGCCCGACACCACGCCGGCGCCGCTGGTCGGCACGCTGCCCGCGCTGCTGCCCGCCCCACTGGCTGTGCCCGCGCGCGTGATGCCCGCGGCATAACCGGCCGGTTGCGTCTGGGTCAGCGTGTAGGTGCCGGGCGGCACCGAGAAACTGAAGGCGCCGGTGGTCGCATCGCTGGTCGTGCTCAGGTTCACCGCCTGACCGAAGTCGTCGGTGCCGGTCAGCGTGATCGTGGACGCGATGCCCGGCTCGCCGGCGGCGTAGCCGCCATTGGCGTTCTGGTCGTGGTACACACGGCCGCTGACCACCGAGGTCTGCACCGTGACGCTGCCGCTGTTGAAGTTGTTGCCGGCGCTGGCGTTGGCGCCCCCGTTGGTGTCGCCCGAACCGGTGGTGACGATGCTCGCCGTGTTGGTGAACGACGTGCCGTTGGCCGGGCTGCCCGAAAAGCGCACCGGAATGCGCACGGTGGCGGCACCGCCGGCAGGCATGCTCGTGATGCTGCAGCTCACGCTCGAGGTGCCGACGGCACCGCTGCAGGTGGGCGCCGCGGGCGTGAAGCTGCCCGACGTGATGGTGAGGCTCGGTGCATCGGCGATCTCGATGCCGGCCGGCAAGGTGTCGCTGAAGGTCGTCGTCTCGGCCGCCTGCGGGCCGTTGTTGCGCACGACGACCAGCCAATCGAAGGTCTGTGTCGCAGAGACGGTGCCGACGGCCGTGGCGGTGCCCGGCTGCACGGCACGCTTGTCGACCACTTCGACGTCGGCCTTGAAGCGGAAGGTGGTGGGCTGGCTGGCGGTATTGTTGCCGGGCAGCGCGTCGAAGGCGTTCATCGACGCGTCGGCGAAACCGATGGCGGCCTGGTTGGTGAACTGCCCCTTGTCGGCCCCGCGCAGGCGGACCTGCACGGCCACCGATGACGTTTCGCCGGTCGAGCCGCTGCCGGTGCCGCCGAGCTGCGCGATGGTGCAGGCGATGCTGCCGCCGGCCGAGCCGGCCGTGACGCCGGAGGTATCGCAGCTCACGCCGGCAGGCAGCGGCGCAACCACCTCGACGAAGGTCGGTGCGCCGGCGCCTGCCGGCAGGGTGTCGGTCAGCACGACGTTCTCCGCCGTCGACGCGCGGTTGTTGGTCGCGGTCAGCGTGTAGGTCACGTCGTCACCGACGTCCACCGGGTCGGCGTCGTCGGTCTTGTTGACGAGCAAATCGAAAACCGGCGAAGTGACGGCGGTCGACTGCGTGGCCGTGTTGTTGGCCGCGCCGCCTGCGATCTCCGGCGTGGTGGTGCTGATCGTCACCGAGTTGGTGATGCTGCCCGGGCCGCCGCCCGCGACGCTCAGTGCCGCCGGCGGGCGCACGCGTATCGTCACGGTCTGCTGGCCGCCGCGTGAGATCGAGCTCCAGCCGCAGGTGAGGGTCCTGTTGACGGCCGAGGTCGTGTTGCCGGCCCCTGGGGTGACCGAGCAGTTGCCGCTGCCGCTGGCGCTGGCGGACAGGAACACCAGCCCTTCAGGCAGCGTGTCGGTGACCGACACGTTGAACGCGGTGCTCGCGCTGGTGGCCGACGGGTTGCGCGCCGTGACGGTGTAGGTGAGCGTCTGGCCTGCCGGCACCGGGTCGGGGTTGTCGGTCTTGGTCACCGCCACGTCGGTGCGCGCGACGAAATAGGCCGTGGTCGTCGCCGAGGTGTTGTTCGACAGGTTGTTGTCGCCCTGGTCCTGCGCGAGCGCGAAAGCGCTGTTGGTGACCTGGAAGTTGTCCGAGCCCGAGGTGCCGTTGCCGAAGTGGCGCACGCTCACCTGGATGCGCGGGCAGTCCACCCCGGCGGTACACACCGGCAGCGTGGCGATGCTGCAGTTGTTCAGTGACACGTTGCTGCTGCCGGTGGTCAGGCTGCAGCTCGCGAAGCTCGCCGTGCCGGGCAGCGTGGCAATGCTGTAGTCGCTCGCCGACGCATTGAACACGTTGTTGAACACGTCGGTCACCGTCACGTCGGTGGCGGCGTTCGGGCCGGCGTTGACGACCTCGATTTCCCACGTGATCGCGTCGCCGGCCAGTTGCCGGTTGCCGCTCGCGTCGCCGGTACCGACCACCCGCTTGAGCGTGGAGATGTCGGCCTGATCGATGGCGTCCTGGGGTGTCACGCCCACCGACGCGCAGTCGTTCGGCGCGTTGTCGTCGACGGGACCGCCGGCGCTGCCGACGCACACCTGGTTGGTCAGCGTCGCGCCGCTGCTGGTCGCCTGCGCGTTGAGGGTCACGCTGCCGGTCGTGCCGTTGACCGGCACGGCCACGCCCGTGCTGGTGCAGGTGATGGTCACCGGCCCCGCCTGCGGAAAGCTCGCGCCACCGCTCGACGTACAGCTGAAGCCCGAAGGCGGTGTCACGCTGTTGACCTGCAGGCCGGCCGGCACCGTGTCGGTCAACGTCACCACGCCGCTCGACGGGAAGGCCGTCGGCCCGAGGTTGGTCGTCGAGACGCTGTAGTCGAACGCCGTGTTGAGCGGCACCGCGGCCTGCGGCCAGCTCTTGCTCTTGTTGGCGCGGAAGTCCGACACCGGGTCGATCACCGTGGTCGCCACCGAGCCGTTGCCCGTCGCGACGCCCGGGGCGCTGATGCTTGCGGTGTTGATCACGCCCGAGCCGGTGGCGATGGCCTGCACCGGGATCACGATGTTGCCCAGTGCCACGTTGGCGCCTGCCGCGCCCGATCCGCCGCGCGTGCACGAGATCGCCGGCGCGGCGCTCGGGCAGCTGCTCGACGCGGTGCAGCTCCAGCCGTTGCTCGTGAAGCTGGTGCTGCCGCCCGCATAACAGAAGGCGGCCGGTACGTTGTCGTCGACCTGCACGCCGACCGGATAGTCTCCGCTGTAGCGCGGGTCGAGCGTGAAGTTGAACGTGGTGCCGGTGGCGACCGGGTCGGCCACCGACTTGGTCTTCGTCACCGAGATCGCGCTGCCCGGTGTCACGCTGGCGTTCAGCGTGTCGGTGTTGTTGGCGGACACGCCGTCGCCGACGCCACCGGTGGCGGCGACGTCGGCCGTGTGCGTGATGGTGGAGCCGCCACCGGCACCGATCACGCCGGTGAGCGAGACGCTGCGGGTGTTGCCCGACGCGATGGAGGCGAGCGTGCAGGTCAGCGTGCTGCCCGCCAGCGAGCATCCGCCCGGGGTCGACGAAAGCGCAAAGCCCGGCGGGACGCTGTAGCTGACGACCGAGCTCGGCGAGCTGTCGGGTCCGTTGTTGAGCACGGTCAGGGTGTAGGTCTGCGTGCTGCCGGCGGCCGCGCTGGCCGGCCCACCGATGCTGAGCTCGAGGTCCGCGCCCGCGTTCACGGTGGTCAGCTCGGTCTGCGGCGCACCGCCCGGTGTCGGCGTCGCGGTAACGCTCATCGTGCCTTGTGCCGTGGAGCGCACCAGCAGCGGAATCTGCACCGTATCGTTGGCGCCCAGGTTGATGCCGCTGCACGAAAGGGTGCCCGGCCCGCTCTGGCCGCTGCTCATGCCGCTGCAGGAGACCCCTGTCGGCAGCGTACCGGTGCCGGCATAGACGCCGTTGGCCGGCACGCTGAACGAGAAGGAACCACCGGACAGCGGAGCACCGTTGGTCTCGGCCACGCGTACCGTGTAGGTCACGGTGCCGCCGGCCGACACCGGGTCCGGGCTGTCGGGGAGGTCCGAGATGATGAGTTGCGCCTGCGCCGCGCCGGCCAGCACCAGGCTCGCGGCCGATGCCGCCAGCAGCCTGCCGCACCAGGCGGCGAGCGATGCGGCCGCACGTCCACCGTGGCGTCGCATCGCGTTCAACTGTCGCTCGTAGCTCATGTTCTTCACTTCCCGTTGAGGCCGACGCCGCCCTCGGGAATCGCGGACAAAAGAAGTCCGCCGCGCCGTTGAAAGCAACAGCGCGTGCGAGGCCGAAGGCGATATGCGTGGAACCGTGCGGCAGCCCTTCCCCAAGGCGACGAACCGCACGTACGGCGCGAAATGTAGAGACTGGTTACCGGTGCCGCCAGCGAATTGACAATCGTTGACAGTAAGACCTGGCGAAGCCGTGCATCGCTGCACGCCCCAGGGCCTGTCGCGCGCGGTCTTCGCACGCGACGCTCGGCACGTGACGATGAATCAGGGCCTGTTCACGCCACGCAGGGTCGGCTCACTCCACCGTGAGGGCCGGCAGGCTGTCGAGCACATCCACCGCCTGCAGGCTCATGCGGAACTCCGCACCGGCCCCGGGAAGGCTGCACACCCAGACGGTGCCCCGGTGCCGCGTCACCACGGCCTGCACGAACGCGAGCCCCAGCCCTGCGCCCGACGTGCGCGTATCGCGCCCGAGCCGCTTGAACTGCTCGAACAAGCTGGCCTGCTGGTCCTGCGCGATGCCCGGCCCCTCGTCCTTGACGGAGATGACGTGCCGGTCACCGTCGCGCTGCAGCGCGCAGGTGATCCGGCCGCCGCGAGGGCCGTACTTCAAGGCGTTGTCGACCAGGTTGGCGACGGCACGCGTGAGCAGGTCGCGATCCGCACGGCTCATGCACGGCCCGTTCGAGGCTTCGGTGACGATTTCCACGCCGCGCGCGCGGGCCTGATCCCAGAAGCGGTCGGCCGCATCGACGATCACGTCGCACAGATCGACCGTCGTGAACTCGTAGGCGTCCGACTGCGCCCGGGCCAGGTGGACGAAGTCATCGGCCAGTGCGAGCGTGCGGCGCGCGTGCGCTTCGATGCGCTCGAACACCTGCGGATCGGGCACCGGGTCCAGGCGCTGCAACTCGATCAGCGTCAGGATGGACGACTGCGGTGCGCGCATGTCGTGCGAAATGAAGCGCAACGCCTCCTCGCGCTGCCGCTGCACCTGCTGCACCGCGGATATGTCGACCAGGCTGACGATGCTGCCGACCACCGTGCCGTCCTGGGCGCGCCGCGGCAGGCACTTCAGCAGCAGGTCGCGCTGCTGCACGTCGACCACATGCCGTTCGAGCGCCTGCTCGCGCACGACCGGCACGACGGGCGGCAATGGCGATCGGTCGGGCAGCCGCAGCCGGTCGGCGAACAGTGCGTCGACGTCGCGGTCCTGCAACTGCTGCACGCTGGCGCTGAAGTAGCGCGCCGCCGCCTCGTTGGCGAGCAGCACGCGCCCTTGCGGGTCGGCCACCAGCACCACGTCGGCGAGGCTGTCGATGCTGTCGCGCACGAAGCGCAGCAGGCCGCGCAACTGCTCGGCCGCCGTGGTCAGCGCCAGCATCCTGCGGTCGAGCTCGTCGCCGGTGCCTCGGCCGGCCACCGGCAAGGCCGTCAACAATTTGTCCTCGCGCTGCATCTGCCGAAACTCTTTCGCGAGGTAGTCGGTCACCGCCTCCAGGCGGAACCAGCCCCACATCGGATAGATCAACGCCAGGCAACCGAGAGCGGCCAGCGGCGCGAACTGCACCCCGGGCGCCTTGAGTGCAGCCCACGCCAGCACGTACACCAGCAGCACGAGCGCGACGACGGTGCAGAAGGCCCAACGCGGCTGCAGCCGGTACAGCGCGGCCATCGCGAGCACCACCGGCACCAGGCAGAACAACGCGTTCTCCCACGGCGTCGCACGGCGCAGGTGGATGTTCCGGCGCAGGGAATCGAGCACGTTGGCCGACACTTCGACGCCAGGCATCAGGCTGTCCTGGCTCGCCATCGGCGTCAGGTACGCGTCGCCCATGCCGGCCGCAGTGGCGCCGATCAACACATACTTGCCGCGCAGCGCTTCGGCGGGCACCCTGC
The DNA here is from genome assembly GCF_023721835.1 of Caldimonas mangrovi. GTDB lineage: Bacteria > Pseudomonadota > Gammaproteobacteria > Burkholderiales > Burkholderiaceae_C > Caldimonas > Caldimonas mangrovi. Next base: position 56,871 of record NZ_JAMKFE010000007.1, read on the forward strand.
CCTCCAACACGTCGACATACGACAGGCGGGCAAAGTGGCCCGGCGGGCCGGCGAAGGGAATCTGGATCCAGTGGTCCCGCTGCCATGTGCCGCCCGCTGCCCGACCGTCGGCGTGTGCCGCGGGTGGCCGGCGCACGCCGGGCAGCGTGCGCCCCGGCGGCGCTTCGCCGGCGGCCTGCATCAAGGCCACGGTCCAGTGGTCCCAGTGTTGCGTGCCGGTGCCTTCGCGCAGGAACACGCTGCGAGCGACGCCGTCTTGCCCCAGCTCCACGTGGATGTGCCCGACGCCGCGCGCGGCGGCCCGCAACGGCGGCGACGGCAAGGCCGGTTGGACGTCGGCGCTGCCGAGCCACTGCGCATGCAGCGGCAGCACCACGTTGCCGGCGTGCCCGATGGCGTGTGCCAGCAGGATGTCGTCTTCGACCTGCTGCGGGTTCGACTCGGATAGGATCAGGTCGAGACCGATGGCGCGCGCACCGGCTTGCTGGAGCCGCTCGATCAAGGCCGCATGCACGCGGCGCCGCCACGGCCACCGGCCCAGCGCTGCCAGGCTGCGGTCGTCGATGCCGACGATCACGATGTCGGTCGGTGCCGGCCGCTCGGTCATCGAGCGCAGGTGGTCGACGAAGGCATTCTCGACGCGCCCGGTCCCGTTGGCATAGCCCCAGATGCCGGCGACCAGCGCCACCGCTACCCACAAGATGCCCCACCGGGCCAGTGCCGCGACGGGCGCCGGCAGCGTGGCCACCCGGACCAGGGACAGGCCCGGTCGCCCGGCTCGGCGGTTTCGCAGCATGCGCACGCTCAAGGCGACTGCGTGCCCAGCTCGGTGCCGTACCGCACGTTCACCGGCGCGCCGTCCGAGGTGCACACGCCGGCCGGCGTGCTGACCCGCCGCGCCGCCGAATAAGGCGACGCCAGGCCATGCGCCGAGATCGTGCGCAGGCGCAGGAAATACGCCCGGCACCCGGCGGGCAGCTCGAGCCGCGCGCGGGATTGCGTGACCTCGATGTCGCGCACGATCTCGCGGAAATCGACGTCGGCCGCCAACTGCACCTGGTAGCGTTCTCCAGGCGCGCCGGCCCAGTGCACCGTCAGTCCGTCAGTGGTTTCCACCGCCGGCTCGGGCGCCACCGGCACGGGCACCACGGTGAAGCGGCTGGCATCGTTGAACGGCCCGCGCTCTTCCGTGCCGCCGGCATCCGGCGCCAGCGTCGCCACGCGCCAGTGGTATTCGCCGGGCTCGGCCAGATCCGTCGCGAAGCGGCACTGGTCGCGCTGCGTCGCCTCCTTGACCAGCGTCGTGAACTGCGGGTCCCGCGCCAGCTGCAGCCGGTAGGCCACGCCGCCGGGCACCTCGGTGCAGCGCAGCTCGACGGCGCCCGGGCCGAACACCTGCCCCGGCAGCGGCGAGCGCGCCAGCGGAGGCAGCGGCTGGGTCTTGATGCGCAGGGGCACGGTGGTTTCCTCGCCCATCAACCCGTCGGCATCGATCGCCCGCAGTCTCAGCGTGTAGGCGCCGTCCGGCAGGCCGTCCAGGCGCGGCGCAGGGTGGGTGCCGGTCTCGTCCACGAGCACGCGCACGAACTGCGTGTCTTCCGCCACCTGTATGCGGTAGCCTCGCGCGTCGTTCGCCCTGGCCAGCGGCAGCTCGAACGGCAACCGCTCGATCGGCCCCGCCGGCAGCTCGAGCCGCGGTGCCGGCAGCAGCGTGCGCACCTGGGGCGCCTGCCCGGCCGCAGCGACCACGGCGCCCTGACCGGCCATCACCTGGGCGTCTTGCGAGCCGGCGTTTGGCGTCACCGCGACCTGTCCTTCGACCACCTCGGACAGCATGCGCCCGCCACCCGCAGGCACCGACACGCCGAAACGGGTGCCTCGCACGCCGGCCACGGCCAGCGGGGTGCGCACATCGAAACGCGAGCCCTTCGGCTGGCGCGAGACGTCCGAATCGACGCGTCCTTCGTCCAGCTGGATCACGTTCTGGCGGCGGCCGGCCTCCTTGATCTCGCGCAGCCGCTGCAGCGTGACGCGCGTGCCGCCCTGCAGGTGCAGCACCGATCCGTCGTCCAGCCGTACAGTGACGAAGCCCCCGGGCTCGACCTGGATCGTCGTGCCTTCGTCGAGCACGTCGCGCGCCTGCAAGCCGCGCTCGGGTGCGTGCGCACCTTGGCGCGCCACTGCGGCGCCCTTCACGTAGAGCACCGTGGCGCGCTGCGCGACGCCCAGCATGCGCGACACCGGCAGCATCAGGATGCTGCCCGGCGTGAGCCGCTTCGGGTCCCGCACCCGGTTGATGCGCGCGAGCAACCGCCAGTCTTCGGCGCTCTCAAGGTAGCGCTGCGAGACGGCATACAAGGTGTCGCCCTGCTGCACTTCATAGTTGATGTGCTCGTTGGCCGCCGCTGCCGTCGCCAGCAGCGCGAAGGCCGCCACGCACGCGTGCTTCACCGCGCGGTTCATGCCTGGCCCTCGACCGCTGCAGGCAGGCTGTCTGCCAGCTCGGCAATCGCCTCCAACCGATACCCCTGCCCGTACACGGCGGTCAGCCGGTAGCCGCGCGCGGGGCGCAGGTTGAGCTTGCTGCGCAGCGACGAGACATGCGTGTCCAGGCTGCGCGACGGTATGTCGGCAGCGCGGCCCCACACCGTTTCGATGAGATAGGCCCGCGACAGCAGCCGCCCCTGGTTGGCGAACAGGCAGCGGGCCAGATCGAACTCCTTCTGCTTCAGCTCGATCGGCTGCCCCTCGAACTCGACGGTCCGGGATGCCAGGTTGAAGCAGTAGCCGCCATAGCCCAGGACCAGCTGTTCCTGCTGCGGATAGCTTCGGCGGATGAGCGCCCTCACCCGCGCCACCAGCTCGTGCACGCGGATGGGCTTGACCATGTAGTCGTCGGCGCCGCTGGACAGGCCCTCGACGATGTCGCGCTCGTCGCCGCGGTTGGTCAGGAGCAGTATGGGCACCGGATGCCCGTAGTTCTGCCGCACCCAGCGCACGATATCGATGCCGGCCACGTCAGGCAGTTGCCAGTCCAGCACCAGCAGGTCAAAGCTCTCGCGGCGCAGTTCGCGCAACAGCGCCTGCCCCTTGCTGAAGATCGCACATTCATGGCCTGAAGCCTTGACCGATCGCTGCACCAGATCCAACTGCGAAGGATCGTCGTCGAGTGCCGCCACACGCATGGTCTTGCTTCCTCTCCTTGTTGCGCCGCACCGAGCGCGCCCCTGGAGCAGGTACTGCGGTTTGGCTTTCTGTTCGGAACGCGCCATTCTCTCCAAAAAGAACGCGCCGGGTTGCGGGACCCGAAGCGCCGGCCCTCCGTAGGCACAGAGATGATCGAGCAGCGTGAATTGTTCGACCGATATGCCGACAGCGCGGCCACCTCGGCCAGCGTGTCGACGTCCCACGGGTCTCCCGGGCGCATGTGCAGTGCACTCAACGCGCATCCATGGCGTGCCGGCGGGCACGGTCGGGAGCGAGCAGGCGGTCGACGACGCTTCGGCGTGAGCCCGTTGCCGGCGCAAGTCCGCAAGAATCGTCAAGTCACCCGGCCGCACCATTCAGTCCTCATTCACAACGAGGACTGACCGGTGAGCACCCACCCCACGGACCACTTCGACCAGCGCGACCCGCTGCTGGTCATCGGTATCGAGCTGCGCACGTCCAACGACGAAGCCGGCCGCACCATCCCTGACCACTGGCGCCGCTTCTCGCAGCAGCAGGTGCCGGCGAGCGTGCCGCAACGCCTGGGCGAAGACGTGATCGCGGTGTACACGCACTTCGAGCATGAAGGCATCGACAATGGCGGCCGATACTCGCTGGTGATCGGCTGCCCGGTGCACGGACGCCCGGAGGTGCCGCCCGGGATGGTGTCGGTGCGGGTGGCACCGTCGCGCCGGGTGCGCTTCCCGGTCGAGAAGGGGCGCCCGGACCTCGTCGGCGCCGCATGGCAGCGCGTCTGGCAGCGCGACGATCTTCGCAAAACCTATCTGGCCGACTATGAACGATATGGACCGGACGGCGGCATCGAGCTGTGCATCGGGGTCGAACCCGGCGACGCCTTCTGAACCGCTGCAGCCGCGGCGAACCGATCATGCCGACCGGCTGCTGCGGGTGACGGAGTACATTCACGCCCACCTGGACCACGACCTCGACCTGAACCGGCTCGCGGACATCGCCTGCCTCTCCCCGCACCACTGGCATCGCATCTATCACGCCGTGCATGGGGAGACGCTGGCCGCCTCGGTCAAACGTCTGCGGCTGCACCGGGCTGCGGGCGACCTGGCCCACACCCGCTGGCCGGTCGCGAAGGTCGCGCGCCGCTGCGGCTACGAAGATGTCAGCTCCTTCACGCGCATCTTCAAGGCGGCCTACGGCCTGACGCCGGCGCGCTTTCGCGTCGCCGGGCAGCATGCGGAATTCCTGCAGCGGCGAGCCGCCGCCGCGGCGGCCCATCCGGTGCGTGTCGAACAGCTGCCGGCGCTCGCGGCCGTCGGTCTCGAGCATCGGGGTTCGTACATGGCGATCGGGCGAGCGTTCGAGACGCTGGTGGGCCGGCACGTCAGCCGCGGCGAGGTGACACCGCCATTGCGCATGGTCGGCCTCTACCACGACGATCCCGCGTGCACGCCGGTGGGCTCGCTGCGCTCCACGGCGTGCCTCGTCGTCGAGCCGCACCACCCGCTCGTCGACACGCCGATCCGCGGCGGCTGGTATGCCGTGCTGACCTACCGGGGTCCCTACGCGACCATGCACGAAGCCTACCGCTGGCTCTACGGCACCTGGCTGGTCGAGTCCGGCCTCGTCCCTGCCGATGCACCGCTGGTCGAGGAGTATCTGAACGACCCGCGCACCACCGCGCCGGGCGACCTGCTCACCGAAATACGGCTGCCGCTCGACGACCGGCCCCTGCCCGACCCTCGTTGACGGTCCCCGCTGCGGGACGTCCGTTCATCGCGATCCCACCCTAAGGGGGTGATGACACGTGCGGGGCTTTCCGTGAAACTCATCTCGCCACAGGACGAACGGCCGGCCCCCACGCCGTCCCCATCGCCTGGGCATGCGGAGAGAAGCAGCTCGCCCCGCATGCCTGCCGCACGAGCAAATGTTGTCGGTCCGGCTCGCCGTGCACTGGCGTAGCGGTTGCGCAGGCGCCGACAGGCGGTCAGCCGTATCAGGATGCCGTCTGCGCCAACCACCCGATGTCGCGGCGAGGCCGCAGGAGGGCCGGGTCCACCCGGCCCATGACGCACGCGCCTGCGCCCCACGACGTTCGGAGGAGGTGCCCAGTGATGCAAGACCACCTGTGCGGGATGATCGGCGTTTCCGACGCCTTTGCGCGCCTGAAGCAGCGCATCGAGCGGGCGGCACGCTACGACGTGCCGGTGCTGATCGAGGGCGAGACGGGCACCGGCAAGGACATCGCGGCGCGTGCCCTGCACTATCACAGCGCCCGCGCCGACCACCCCTTCGTGCCGGTCAACTGCGGCGCGCTGCCCGAGACGCTGGTCGAGAACGAGTTCTTCGGCCACCGGCGCGGCGCCTACACCCATGCCGTGGCCGACACCCCCGGCCTGCTGTGCGTGGCGAACGGCGGCACGCTGTTCCTCGACGAGGTCGATTCGCTGCCGCTGAAAGGCCAGGCGATGCTGCTGCGCCTGCTCGAGGAACCGACCTACCGGCCGCTGGGCGGCGGCCGCGAGGTGTCTTTCGATGTGCGCGTGCTGGCGGCGAGCAACCAGGACCTCGACCAGCTCGTGAAGCAGGGCCGCTTCCGTGGCGACCTCCTGTTTCGCTTGCGGCTCGTGGGCCTCAAGGTGCCGCCGCTGCGCGAACGCGACGGTGACGCGGTGCTGCTCGCCGAGCACTTCGTGCGCAGCCTGGCGCGCCGCTACCGGCTGCCCGACCGGCCGCTGCACAGCTCGGCCTGCACCTGGATCCGCGGCCACGCGTGGCCCGGCAACGTGCGCGAGCTGCAGCACTGGGTGTGTCGCGGCCTGCTGTTCGGCGACACCGACGAACTGCGGCCGCTGCAGGAGGAAATCACTCCCGCCGACCTGGCCGCCGCCGGGGCGACGTCGTACCGCGACGCGCGCGCCCGCGCCATCGAGTCCTTCGACCGGCACTATCTGTGCGAGCTGATGCGCCGGCATGGCGGCAACATCACGCACGCGGCCCGCGAAGCGGGCAAGGAACGCCGAGCACTGGCACGGCTGCTCAAGCGCTACGCGCTCGACGCGACCAGCTTCAGGGGTCACTCGGCTCACTGAACCCCGCGGGGCGCGGCCCACTCGGGCCGTGTGACGATGCAACGGCCGCGCGGCCCGCCAGCCCGCGCCCCCCCTCATCGCCGACGTGGCATGGCGCCCCCGGGCTCCCGGTTCGCCACGCGCGCTTTCATGTGCCATTGCGGGTCACGCGGCACCCACGCCCGGGTCATGTGCGACCCGGTCGTGCCCGCAGGGGCGTCGTTGCGTCGAACAGGCCTGCGACGGCACCCGCCGCCGGGTCGCCCGTACCCCACCCGCCCAACAGGCTTGCCTTGCAAATCAAGGACTTGCGTGGTTTTTCGGGGTGGCACAAGTCGTGCGAAAGCTCACGCATGAGCATGAGCCCCTTGCTGCCCTCTTCGCCGTCCGAGGCCGACGCCGAGAAGGTCGCGCGCGAAATCCTGGCCTACCTGGCCCGGCGACCGACGGCGTGCGACACGCTGGAAGGCATCCTGCAATGGTGGCTGCCACGCATCCGGCTCGAAGACGCGACGGAAACGGTGGAAAGCGCGCTCGTGCTGCTGGAGCACCAGGCCTTGATCGACCGCGTTCCGATCCCGGCGGGGGCGACCATGTATTGCCGCCGCCGCAGCGATGCCCCGGGGAGCAAGGCGCCATGAACCTGCCCGACCCTCCCGCCCGGCTCAAGCGCCGGCGCGCCCCCCGCGACGGCGGTGAAGCGCCCATGGCGAGCAGTGCGGCCGCAGTCGCCGCCGGGTCGGCCGCCGCCCCCCTCGATGCGCCGGCGGTCGTCGCCGCCACGCTGGCCGTGCTCGACCGGTTGCTCGCGGTGGCCGTGGACAAGACGGCACGCCTGCTCGGGCCGGCCACGTTGCTCGATCCCTGGCGCGGCATGCATCTGGATGTGGAAGACGTGCGGCGTGCGCTGCGCGGCGACCGGGTCGCGGCACTGCACGAGAGCGATGCCGCGTTCGCGGTCGGCGGCGATGCGGCGGCCGCGCTCGCCGCACCGATCCTCGCGTCGCCCGTTCTGGCCGGCGTCGTGCACGGCGCGGCGCTCGACCCCGTCGACGTCGCGATTGCTGTCGTCGTGCTCGCACCCCACGTCGACCTGCGCTACGAGCGCATCTACGGCTACCTGCAGGACGACATCCAGTGTCGGCAACCCGCGCCGGACCTGATCGCCAACCTGCTCGGCGGCTCGCCGGCCGGGCGGCTGCAGGTGTTGGAGCGATTCGAGCCGGGTGCGCCGCTGATGCGCGCACGCGTGCTGCAGGCCGGTGGCGCCGGCGTCGCGGCGCCGGGGCTGGGGCTGGGCTTGCGCCTGAGTGCCCCCTGGCTCGCCGCACTGACCCGGTCCCCGGCGCAGGCCGCAGCGCCCCGCGCCGAGCGGCCGGCGCTCCATGCCGCGCCTTCCGAGGTGGCGGCCCAGGTCGGCCGCATCGTGCACGAGGCCCGCGCGCATGCCGAGCCGGTGCGGCTGATGCTGCAGGGGCCGGACGGCGCCGGCAAATTCGATCTGGCCCGGTACATCGCCGGCGCAGCCGGCCTGACACTGCGCGTCGTCGACCTGCGGGCCTGCGCGTCGGCGGAAGAACTGCGCGCCGTGGTCGACGCCGAGACGCTCGCAGCTCGGCTGCAAGGCGGCCTGCCCTACCTGCACGGCGTGGCCCGCATGAGTGCCCACGACCCGCAGTTGCCACGCCTGCTGCAAGACCTGCTGGCGGCCCCCGGCGTGGCCTTCGTGCTGTCGCTCAATGCCCCGCTGCCGTGCGTCGGCGCACGAGCGGTGTCCGTCGACCGCATCGAGCTGCAGTGGCCGGACGCCGAACTGCGCCTGCACTGCTGGGACGAGGCTCTCACCGAGCGCGGCCTCGCCGTGCCGCAGGATCAGTTGTCCTCGGTGTCCACACGCTTCGCGCTCAGCCGCGCGCAGATCCGCCAGGCGGCGGCCGACCTGGAGCGAGAGCTGCGCCTGCGCGGCGGCCCGTCCACCGTTGCTGCCAGCGACCTCGCGGCCGCTGCACGCCGGCTGTGCGGCGACGAACTTGCACGCCTGGCACAGCGTATCCGGCCGGCCGCCGGCTTCGAGGCCCTGGTGGCGGCCCCGGAAGTGATTGCGCAGCTGCGCGAGATGTGCACGCGCGTGGCCCTGCGCGACACGGTGCGCCGCTGGTGCGGCGACGGCGTGCATCGCCGCGCGAACGGCATCAACGCGCTGTTCGCCGGCCCCTCGGGGACCGGCAAGACGCTGGCGGCCGAAATCGTCGCCCATGCGCTCGAGCTCGACCTGTTCCGCATCGACCTGTCGGCGGTGGTCAGCAAGTACATCGGCGAGACCGAGAAGAACCTCGACCGCGTCTTCGCGGCCGCCGAGCACGCCAACGCGGTGCTGTTCTTCGACGAGGCCGAGGCGCTGTTCGGCAAGCGCAGCGAGGTGAAGGACGCGCACGACCGCTACGCCAACATCGAGATCGCCTACCTGCTGCAGAAGATCGAGCAGTTCGACGGCGTGGCGATCCTGGCGACCAACCTGAAGCAGAACCTCGACGACGCCTTCACCCGGCGGCTGACGTTCTGCATCAACTTCGCGTTCCCGGAAGAGGCCGAACGGCTGCGGTTGTGGCAGACGCTGTGGCCGGCGGCAGCGCGGCGCACCGACGAGGTCGACTTCGCCGTGCTGGCACGCGACTACAAGCTCTCCGGCGGCAACATCCGCAACGTCGTCACCGCCGCGCTCTACCTCGCGGCCGCCGACAACGGCCCGGTCACCCGCGAGCACCTGCTGCACGCGACGCGGCGCGAATACCAGAAGTTCGGCAAGACCCTCGGTCCCGTGCCTGCCACAGGCGAACGGAGGGCGGCATGAGGCGCCCGCCGGCCCACCGGCAGCGCAGCGCCGACAGGCCGCTCCCTGCGCATGCGAAGCACGTGGGCGATGCGCAGCGCAACACGGCACAGGATGCCGCTGGGGGCATGCGCGGCGGCCACCGCACGGTGGTGCCCCCCGCGGACGGCGCGCCGCTGGACCCGGCCGTGCGAGCCGACATGGAGGCGCGCTTCGGCACCGGGTTCGACAGCGTGCGCGTGCACCACGGTCCCGAGGCGAACGCCCTGGCCGAGGCACTGGGCGCCAAGGCGTTTGCGCAGGGCGAGGACATCGTCTTCTCCGCCGACCGGTACGCTCCCGCATCGCCGCAGGGGCGCCGGCTGCTGGCGCACGAGCTGGCGCACGTGGTGCAGCAGCGCCGCGGGCGTACGGCGCCGCGCCAGCACGACGACGCCGCCCACGAGCGCGCAGCGGATCGTGCGGCCGGCGCGGTGGCTGCGGGTGCCGCCGCGGTGCCGGTCGAAGGCGCCGCGGCAGTCGGCGTCGCGCGCGAACCCGAAGACGATGAAAAGCGCAAGAAGGGCGGCAAGCAAGGTGGCAAGGGTTCGAAGACGCGGCGCACCGACACCCTGGTGTCGGACCGCAAACTGCCGGATGCAGACGCGGTGCGGCGCAAGCACACGCTGGAGGTGTTCGGCGAACGCGCCCACGACCCCGACCAGAAAGCCGAACTGGCCGAGGAGCGCACCACGCGCCGCACCGGGAGATCGGAGACGGCGCGCCATGCCGATCGGCTGAAGGACGTCGACGAGCACCATGGGCTGCCGAAGTTCCTCGGCGGCCGGCGCGTGCAGCGTTACATCCGGCTGACCAAGGAGCTGCACTACCTCTATCACGAGGAGCTGTACCTGCTGCTCGAGCAGGAGTTGAAGCGGCGCGGCGCGCTCGCCCGGGACGCCAAGCGGGGGGCGCGCCGCAGCTACGGGCGCCTGTTCTCGCGCCTGCCCGCCGCAGACCAGAAGGCGGTGCTCACGCGCATCGTGCAGCACGCACGGGAGTTCGATCAGCGCTACGCGACGACCGAGTACCCGGACAAGCGCCAGCGGCTCGCCGCCGCGGTGCAGCGCGGCATCCGCGAAGCCGCCGCCGACAAGGCGGCGGCGGCGAACAAAGGCGGCGGCAAGGCGCCGCCGCCCAAAGCGACTGCGGCGGCTCAGCCGGCCGTCAAGACACCGGCACCGGGAACATCGTCGTCCCCCCGGACTCCCGCGGCGAAGGCTGCCGCCTCCGCGAAACCATCGGCAGGCAAGGCCCCCGCAGGGGCCAAGACGGGGAAGCCGGCGACCGCGGCGCCTCCGGCCCGGCTCGCCTCGCCGCCCGCCGCGAAAGTGCCGGCTGGTCCAGCGGCCACCGGCCCCGCGGCCACGGCGCCGGCCAAGGTGGCCACGCCGGCAGTGGCGCCCCCGGCTGCACGGCCGGTGCCGAGCTTCACGCCGAAGGTGCAGATGCGCTACCCCAGCTTCCGCACCTTTGGTCGCAGCTTCGGCAGTGGCCTGGCGGGTGCGGCGCTTGCCGTCGGCGGCGCCTGGCTGCAGGACAAGGTGTGGACCTACCTGTACGAGAAGGACATGGAGAAGATCCAGCCCCAGCTGGAAGCCAAGCTGAACGACCTCAGCGACTTCGTCTACCTCTCGGCGATGACGGCACCGGGCGGGTCGCTGTACGCGAACGTGACCGTGCAGACCACGGCGCACACCTACAAGGACCCCGAGGTGACCGGCTGGGTCCACTCGGACGTCTACATCGGCACCTCGTTGAAAAGCGTGGCCGTCTCGCCGGTCAACCTCAACGTCTCGAGCGACCACCACGAGTGGGGCTTCGCAATGAACGAGAACACCACGACCACGACGTTCTCGTTGCCGCTGCAAGACATCCCCTTCGAGGACCTGGTCGCGTTTGCCCGCGCAAAGAACATCTCGCTCGACACGCTGCGTGCCTACGCCGAGGCGCAGAACCGCGAGGCGGGGCAGGCCTCCGATGGCGGGCGTGGCGCCCACATGCGCGCGCTGTGGAGCCAGCGGCTGAAGGAGCTGGAATGAAGCCGCTCGCGTCGCACCGCCGACCGCCGAGACGGTCTTGTGCCATGGCCGGAGGGGGAGCGCCATGAAGCGCGGGCGGACATCGGCCGGCACCGACGTGGATCACGACGGCATGCTGTCGCGCCGCGAGGCAGCGCCGGGCGTGAATCCGGCGCGGGAGGCAGCGACCGGCAGTGCGGGCAACCGCGCGCGCAGCGGCGCGATGAACGGCGCACGGCTGGATCCGCAGGTGCGCGCCGACATGGAAGCGCGCTTCGGCACGGACTTCGGCGATGTGCGCGTGCATGACGACGGCGAGGCGCATGCATGCGCTGCAGACCTCGGCGCAAGGGCCTTCACGGTAGGCCACGACATCGCGTTCGCGCAACACGCGTATGCACCGCACTCCGCGACCGGCCGCCGGCTGCTGGCGCACGAGCTGGCCCACGTGGTGCAGCAGCGCCGCGGCGGCCCCACGCCCGCGCTGTCGCAACAGGCACCGCACGAGCAGGCGGCCGATGCCGCGGCCGATCAGGTCGCGGCCGGTGCCACCGCCGTGCACGTGGAAGGCGGCACCGCCGTCGGCGTGGCGTGCGCCCCCGTGCCCAAGGCCGATGACCCCGACACCGCGCGTCGCCGCGAAGTGATGGAGCGCGAAGCGCAGGAACGCCAGGCCCGGCAGCAGGCACGCGAGCAGGCGCATGCCGAGCTGGTGCTGGCGCTGCTCGCGTTTCGCCGCCACGAATACCGCTTCGGGCACTGGTACGCACGCATGGCGGCGCTGGAGCCGGGCGTGGTGTGGTCGGCGACCATGCGCCTGCTCGGGCCCTATGGCTTCGGCATGGCGTGCAAGGTCAGTTCCGGCGGTGTCGGCGAATACCTCAAGGAGTTCGACTTCGCCGTGTCGATCTGGGCCCAGGCCACGCGCTATCGCTACCTGAAGCGCGGTGCGCTCAGCGTGCCCATCTTCGACCCGGAAGGCGAGGAGGCGCGGCAGAACGAAGTCATCCTCGACGAGTTGCCCGACGGCACCGGCTACATCGGTCGCCGGCGCGACTTCCTCGCCGTGCAGGACGCGCAGATCAAGGAGCGCAACGCGCGCGTGGCGGAGAACATCGCCGCCAACGTCTTCGGTGCGGTGGGTTGGGGCCTGGACGGCGAAGAGGGCTCGGAAGCGGGCGCCGCGCTGGGCGATGTGGTCTTCAATGCGCCCGGCCGGGGGGGCCGCAGCCGCCCGCGCAAGCGGGGCACGGGCCGCGGGGGACGCGGCGGGCGCGGCTCGGGCCGTTCGGGCCGCGTCGTCAGGCCGCGCGCCGTCGGCAAGTCGGCGGGCTCCGCCTCCACGGCCGGCGCCGCGCAGGCGGCACAAGCCGCGCAGGCCGGCGTGGCGCCGGTCCTCGCGCCGGCAGCGGGCAGCGGCACGCCGGCCGTGGCCGCAGATCCGCTGGTCGCGGTGCCGATCCAGGGCCGCAAGAAAGGGGTGTTCTTCCGCCAGGGCACACCGGAATTCGGCAAGCATGCCGGCACCGCCACCCGCGCAGGCCAGCCCAAGTCGCCGCCTTCGCGCACCCATGTGGTGATGCCGGAGAGCCAGGCGCGTCAGCTCGGGTTTCGAGCGGAGGGCGAAGCGCCCACCAGTGCCATCGAGCCGCGCCGCATCGGCGGCCTGCAGGTCGAGTCCGCCGGTGCGGGCCGCCAGACCGGGCACCCCATCACCGCACGCACCAGCCGGCAAGCCGGCCGCAGCACAGGCTCCAGCCTCGAAGCGCCGCGCAAGAACAAGGCCGCTCAGCATGGCTTCGACCGCACCATCAAGGCCGACATCGCGCAGTCGCAGGGCCACAACGCCCTCATCGACGGTGGCGAGCTCGGCGTCCTGCGCCCCAACAACGTCAGCACGCCGGGGGTCGATTCCATCACCGCGGTGATCGACGGCAACGGCAACGCGCGCATCTATCTCAACGACTTCACCACCCCCGGCACTCGCAAGGGCCCCAAGCCGACGCACGACAAGTGGCGCCGCGAGTTGCTGGATGCGACGGCACCCGGCCGCATGGATTTCGGGGGCCGCAAGATCGGCGGCGTGGCGGTCGAGGACTCGATCCGCCGGGCCATCGCAGCCAACGAGGTCTACGTGCGGCCGGTGAAGGTGTCGCTGCCGGACCAGGCGGCGCCCGGGGCCACGCCCACCGGCGGCACCGCCGCGCCGACCGTCGAGCTGGGCAAGCTCATCCGCTTGAAGCAGCCATGAGGGCACGCCATGGCTGACACAAGCTCCATCCGCGCTGCACCGGGCCCGCAAGGCGGACGCCCGGCGCGCCGCACACCGGCTGCGCGCCACGGCGCAGGCGCCGCGGGCGCCCTGGAACAGGCCGTGGCGCCGGCCTGCGCCGGCGGCAACCTCGCCATCGGCCAGGCGCTCGGCGCCGGCGCACCGCTGGACGACACCATCCGCCAGGAGATGCAGGCACGCTACGGCGCCGACTTCTCGCAGGTGCGCGTGCACGCCGGGCCGGCGGCAGCCAGCTCGGCCGACGCCCTGCACGCCAATGCCTATGCCGTGGGCCGCGACATCGTGTTCGGGCCGGGACGCTATGCGCCGCACACGCGCGAAGGCCGGCGGCTGCTCGCGCATGAACTCGCGCACGTGGTGCAGCAGTCGCGCGGCGGCCCGCGGCCGGCGTTCGACCCACAGGCGCCGCACGAGCAGGCGGCCGACCGCGCGGCCGATGCGGTCGCGAGCGGCAGCGGAACGGTCGCGGTGGAGGGCGCCACCGGCGTGGGCGTCGCGGCCGACATCAAGGGCTGGTTCTCAAAGAAGTACGAAGGCGCGTCGCAGCTCGTCGACGAGGCCAAGGAGATGGTGCCCGACGAAGTGCGCGAGGTCGCCGGCGACGCGCTCGACCTGGCAGGCGACGCCGTGGACGTCGCGGTCGAATACGCCCCGTATGCGGCCGGCCCGGTGGTGGGCAACGTCGTCGACTTCCAGCGCGCGGTGATCACCGACATCAAGGAAGAGATCACCGGTGTCGACGACCCCGAAGCCCTCGGCGTGCGCGAGACGGCGGCCCGCAAGGTCGACTTCGCGGTCGGCGTCAGCAAGGGCGCCGTCTCGCAGGTCACCGACCTGGCCGACACCGTGGTGTGGGCCGGCTCCGAGCTGCGCGATGCGAAGAACACGGTGGTCGAGAAAACCGCCGAAGTGGCCGGCATCGACCCCGAGACCGCGAAGACCGTGGCCCGCGTCGGCAGCGTGCTGGTCGCTCCGTTCGCGCCGCAAGCCCTGCTGGCCGACGCGCTGGGCGGGGCCAACGACGCGATGAAGGAGGCCGGCTGGGTCGATGAACAGGGCAAGGCCAGCCTGACGACGCAGGTGCAGGACCTCTACGACTACGCCGGCGACAAGGTGCTCGAGGTCATCGACGCACCGAAGAAGGAAGCGGACGACAGCCTCTTCACCCAGCGCGAGAAGGGTGAACTGCTGGGCGCCGTCGGCATCCAGGTGGCCGGCGCCTTCGTCGGCGCGACCGAGGTGAAGGTGGGCCTGGCCGTGGTCGGCGCGCTCGGCGGCATCCGCGGCATCGTCGAGACGATGCGCGCCCACCCGAACGACTTTCACACGCAGCCGTCGTTCTGGTCCGGGCTGCTCACCACGGCGCTGTCCATCGTCGGGCTCAAGGGCAAGGGCGCGTCGAAGAAGATCATCGACATCGCGCTGAAGTGCGGCGCGCTGGCGCAGGTGGTGCCGCACCTGTGGCAGCTGTACAAGGACTACAACGACACGGAGTTGCAGGCCGACCCCGAGCGCTACGAGCAGACGCTGAAGCGAGATTTGAACGCGGTAGTCCGGGCGGTGGTCGACGTGGTCGTGATGATCATCCGCAACGGCGCCGCCGGCAAACCGACGCCCAAGTACAAGGGCGGGCCCCCGAAGGGCGGCCCGGTGGGCGACGTCGGCAGCGAAGGCGGCGTGCCGAAGGCACCGGCGGCAAGCGCAGCCGACGCCGGGGGGGCCACGCCCGGCCCGGCCAACGAGACCGCCACTGTCGCGAAGCCGCCTTCGGCCACGGCACTGAAGAAGGCCGACCTGCGCGCCCAGGGCGCCAAGCGCAAGGCAGACACCGCCGATGCGCGCGCCAAGAAGGCCGAGGACTCGGCCGCGGCGCGCGAGGCGGCGTCGCAGAAGGCCAAGGCCCGGGCCGACGAGCAGCGGGCCCGCGCCGAGAAGAACGCGCAGACGCTGCAGGACAAGCGGGCCAAGGCCGACGAGAAGGCCCAGGCGCTGGCCGAGGCGCAGCAGAAGGCCGCGGCCAACGGCGGCGACGCGAAGGCAAAAGCCAAGCTCGACAAGGCGGCCCTGGCGGCCGACAAGGCCGCGGCCGACGCCCGCACCAAGGCCGAGAACGCCGGCAAGCGTGCAGACTCGGCGCGTGCCAAGGCCGACACTGCCGACGCCAAGGCCGCCGCCGCCGAGCAACGCGCGCAGGACGCCCGCGCCCAGGCCAACGACGCCCGTGCCAAGGCCAAGCAGGCCGAGAGCAAGGCCCAGACCGCGAAGGAAAAGGCCCAGGCCCTGCGCGGCCCGGACGATCCGCAGGCCTCTTTCGCCGACCTCAGCGACCCGGCGCATGCCTCGCCGTCGAGCGGCCCGGCCTTCAAGCCGAATGCCGAGCCCATCGTGTGGGTGCGCACCGGCAAGGGCAAGCAGCGCTGGAGCTACGTGCCCGAAGGCGACAAGCGCTTCGGCAAGGGCGAGGGCGTGGCCATGCCGAAGAGCCAGGCCGACGACCGCAACTTCACGCCGGCCGGCGAGGCGCCCAAGATCGTTCCGATCACGCCGCGCACTGGCGCGAACGGCCGGCCGGTGGAATCCACCGGCGCCGGCGGGCGCCGCGGCTCGCGCTACGCGAGCGCGTCGGCCAAGGACCCGCGCGCGGTGACCGAAACCTCCATCCGGCCCGACACCAACGAGAACCAGGCCTACAACCGCCACCTCGACACCGGCGAATTCGGCATCCTGCGGCCGCAGGGCTCCAATGCGCCTGGCGTGGATTCGATCACCGCGCGCATCGAGTTCGACGCGCAGGGCCGGCCGGTGCGCGCGACGATCTACCTCAACGACGTCACCACGCCCACCGCAGCCAAGGGCGCCAAGCCCTCGCATGCCAACTGGCAGCAGGAGCTGGCCGGCGCGATCGATCCCAAGGCGCCGCCGGGGCAGCGCATGGACTTCGGCGACCCGGCCATCGACGCGGTGGTGCGCAAGGCGGCGGCCGACGGCAACGTCTACATCCGCGTGGTGCGCACCGAGCCGACCGCCGCCGGCCACCAGTCGGTCACCATCGACCCGGCCGAAACCTTCCGCGCCGGCCCGGTGACGGTGCCGCGGCTGCCCAACGTGGCCGAGGTGCGCGACGGCGAGCGCGAGGACGAGGAGGCGGCGCCATGATCGCGCACGCCGACCTGCTGCTGTTCCGCCTGTTCCGGTGGCAGGTGGCGGAGCTGTCCGCGGACACGCAGGTGCGCTTCCAGCCGCCCGACGACGACTGGCGCACCGCGGTGCCGGGCATCACCGACATGAACGGCAACCCGGCCGGCTCGCTGAACGTCTACCTGGCCGACGTGCGCGAAAACCGCCGCCTGCGCAGCAACGAGCGCGAGCGCACCACGGTCGGCACCGAGATCCACGAGACACCGGCACCGCGGCGTGTCGACTGCCACTACCTCATCAGTGCCTGGAGCCCGGTGACCGTGTCGCCGGCCACCGAACCGACCATCGACGAGCATGCGCTGCTGTCGGAAGCGGCGCTCGCGCTCGGGCGCTCGGACGTGCTCGACCCGGTGGCGATCTGCGCCGCCACGCGCCCCGGCCTGCCGGCGATCCCCGTGCCTGCGCCGCTGCTCGACGAACAGATGCCGGTGACGCTGCTGCCGGTGGAAGGCTTCCCCAAGCTCGGCGAGTTCTGGGGCACCATGGGCCCGTCGCACCGCTGGAAGCCCTGCCTCTACGCCATCGTCACCGTGGCCCTGAAAGAGGCGCCGCGGCCTGCCGGCCCGATGGTGACGACGATCTACTCGCACACGCTGCAGCGCGACCTGCCGGCCACGCTCAACACCCGCTTCCACCTGGGCGGCACGGTGCACGTGTCGGCCGCCGACGCCACGCCCGTGCCGCTGGCCTGGGTGGAGCTGCTGACGCCGGCCGACACGCTGGTCACCATCGCGCGCGCCGACTCGAGCGGCCGCTTCGTCTTCGCCGACGTGCCCGCCGGCGACTACCACCTGCGTGCACGCGTTGCCGCGCTGCCGCTGCCCCCTTCCCCGCCCGCACCGCCGCAACCGGCGCAACCGACATCGCCAGTGCGAGCGATCACCGTGCCGGAGCCGTCGGGCTCCTACGACATCGTCTTCTGATCAAGGAGCAACGTATGGCTGTGCAGGTTTCCTATCCCGGCGTCTACATCGACGAATTCGCCCCGGGCGCCCCCATCCAGGGCGTCGGCACCAACACCGCGGCCTTCGTCGGCGTGGCCGAGCGCGGCGTGCTCAACGAACCGACCAAGATCACTTCCTGGGAGCAGTTCAAGAGCACCTACGGGCCGCATCCCGTCCCGGGCACCTACCTCTGGTACGCGGTGCGCGGCTACTTCGAGAACGGCGGCAACGTCTGCTACGTGGTGCGCGCCTCCAACGGCGCCTACCAGCGCATGACGCTCAACGACCGCATCAACCCGGTCAACAACAGCCGGCCGGTGGTGCAGCTGCGCGCCCGCCAGCTGGGTGCCCTGGGCATCACGGTGAACGTGACCGACACGCCGGTGCTGAGCAACGTGGCGGTGTACCGGCCGACCGCGGCGCTGGCCGCGCAGGCCACCGCGGGCGAGTCCTCGGTGCGCGTGGCCGCCGCCGGCCCCATCACGGCCGACCAGGTGGCCAACCGCTTCAAGCCGGGCGACGAGGTCTCGTTCTCGACCGGCACCGACCGCCGCGTGGTGATCGGCGTCAGCGGCGACACCGTGCGCTTCGCGGTGCCGCTGTCGTCGACGCTGCTGGCCGCCGCCACGATGCGGCTCGCCAACACCACCACCGGTACGCGCACGATCCGCCTGAGGCCGGCCGGCGCCGGGCCGCTGCCGGCCGGCCAGCTGGTGGCCGGCACCATCCTCACCATCACGCAGGGCGCCGCCACCGACACCCAGATCGTCGACTCGGTCATCAGCGAGGTGCTCACCGAAGGCGCGCAGGGCGGCCTGAGCGCCTTCAGCTACCGGGTCACCTTCCGTTCGGGCCTCAACATCCAGCTCAACATGGACCCGGGTGGCCCCGCGGTCACGGCCATGTCCACCGAGATCCAGCTCGACGTCACGCTGGGTGCGGTGGTGGTCGGCTACCCCGGCCTGTCGATGGACCCGGCGCACCCGCGCTACCTGATCGACGTGCTCAACAACGACGCCGGCGGCCTGCTGACCGCCTCGCTGGTGGAGCCGCCGCCGCCCAACACCGTGGCCAATGCCATTCCGCGCACCGGCGCCGCGCTGCCGATGAGCCCGGTGGAGAACGGTGCGGCCGAAGCGCTGGGCTCGTTGACGGTCGCCAACTTCACGGCCGCCATCGACCGGCTCGCCGCCATCGACGACGTCAACTTCATCGCCGTGCCCGACCGTCCGACGGCCGCTGGGCAGTTGATGCTGACGGTGCAGCAGCACCTGGTCGCGCACTGCGAGCTGCTGGCCGACCGCTTCGCGGTGCTCGACGCCAACCCGGGCGCCGACCTCTTCACCACCGCCAACAGCCTCGAGACGCAGCGCCGGGGGCTCGATTCGACGCGCGGCTACGCGGGGCTGTACGCGCCATGGCTGCGGGTCGGGCCCGACAACAACGGCCCCCCGATCCTGGTGCCGCCGAGCGGCCATGTGTGCGGCATCTTCGCGCGCAGCGACGCGCTGCGCGGCGTGCACAAGGCCCCGGCCAACGAAATCGTCAACGGGGCGCTGGGCGTCGAGCGCCGCATCAGCCTGATCGAGCAGGGCCAGCTCAACCTGCAGGGCATCAACATCGTGCAGGTGTTCCAGGACGGCGGGCGGCCGATGCTGTGGGGCGCACGCACTACGGCCACCGACACCAACTGGCACTACGTCAGCACCCGGCGGCTGTTCCTCTACCTGGAAGAGTCGATCCAGGAGGGCATCCGCTGGGCCGTGTTCGAGCCCAACAACCTCGAGCTCTGGCAGAAGCTCAAGCGCACCCTCACCGACTTCCTACTGCGCAGCTGGCGCGACGGCGCGCTGTTCGGCGCCAAGGCCGAGGAGGCGTTCTACGTGCGCATCGACGAAGCGCTGAACCCGTTCTCGGAACAGCAGCTCGGGCGGCTGCACATCGAGATCGGCGTGCGGCCGAGCTACCCGGCCGAGTTCGTCATCGTGCGCATCGGCATCTGGGACGGCGGCTCGGACGTGACCGAGGCCTGATCAACGGAGGACATCCATGGCGACCCGCAAAGACCCCTACTCGAGTTTCAACTTCCGCCTCGAGATCGACGGCATCCGCCGCGCCGCCTTCCAGGAAGTGGGCGGCCTCGATTCGTCGATCGACGTGGTCGAGCACCGCGAAGGCGGCGAGAACATCACCATGCGCAAGTACCCCGGCCAGGTGAAGTTCTCCAACCTCAGCCTGAAGTGGGGCATGTCGGACGACACCGACCTCTACGAGTGGCACAAGCAATGGGCCGACGGCGACTCGGCCGCCAAGCGCAAGAACGGCTCGATCGTGCTGCTGGACCGCCAGGGCCAGGAGAAGGTGCGCTGGAACTTCTTCAACGCCTGGCCGGCCAAGTGGACCGGCCCGGCCTTCAACGCCGAGTCGAGCGAGCTCGCGATCGAGACGCTCGAGCTCGCTCACGAGGGCCTGGCGCGCGCCTGACCCGCCCCATTTGGAGACCCCCCATGTTCCAGACCGAATTCGAGTTCCAGCTGCCGTGCGGCTATCTCGACGAGGACGGCACCCTGCACCGCGACGGCGTGATGCGCCGCGCAACGGCAGCCGACGAGATCCTGCCGATGAAGGATGCGCGCGTGCAGTCCAACGAGGCCTACCTCATCGTCATCCTGCTGTCGCGCGTGGTCACGCGGCTCGGCAGCGTGCCGGCGGTGAACCCCAAGGTGATCGAGAACCTGTTCGCCACCGACCTGGCCTACCTGCAGGCCCTCTACAACCGCGTCAACACGCTCGACGAGGCGGCCGGCGCCTGCCCGCACTGCGGCAAGCCGCTGCAGGCCGACGCGGAGCCGCTGCCGGGGGAGGCGCGCGGGGTGTGGTCGGCTACCCCGCCGCTCAACTGAGGGAAGAGATGGCCTTCCTCGCCTACCACCTGCACTGGACGCCCGCCGACCTGCTGGGTCTGGAGCACCGCGAGCGGCGCCGCTGGGTGGCCGAAGTGTCTGCCATCAACCAGCGCATGAACGAGGGCTGACATGCCGCACCCGACCCGCCTCACCCTGCGACCGCTGCCTGCGCGGCTTGCCTTGCCGTGCCTGGAACGGCATCGTGCGTTCGTCTCGCGCTTCGCCGCGGCGGCTGCCGGGCGCACGCGTGCGTGGCCGCTGTCGCCGGTGCTGCTGAGGCGCCGCGCCACGGTGCTGCACGCGGCCGGCGCACGCTGGTTCGCGCCGTCGTGGACGTGGGTGCTGTCGCCGCGGCCTGCCGCGCCACCGGCCTCCGTACGCACCCTCGTTCGTGCAGGCACCGCGCTGCGCCCCGGCGTGACGACGCTGCGCCCGGCCGTCGCGACGCCGGCGATGCGGGTGCTCACGGTCATGCGGTCTCACACGCACCTGGAGCGCAGCGCCACGCGGCACGAGCGGCACACCTCGGTGCCATCGGTCCACGTGTTGCGCACGATGCGCATCGAGCGTCATGCGGCCTACCCGCGCGTCTCGGTGGTGCTGTCGCGCCCGCCGGCGCCTGCACCTGCGCCCGGCGTTGCAGAACGCGCGGCCACGGCGCTGCCGCCGGCCGCGCACAGCCCGTTCGCGGCGGCCCGGTCCCTCGCGTGGCCCGCCGGGCGCGAGCCGCTGCCGCCGCAGGAGCTGGCGCGCGTCACTGACCACGTGCTGGCGCAGCTGGACCGCAAGGTGCTCTCGTACCGCGAGCGCCACGGGCAGCTCTAGGAGCCTCCACCATGTCCCTCGAGAAGGCCCTCATCACCAACACCGTCACCGGCACCGCGATCCCGGTGCAGTTCAACCCGGAGGACTACACGCTCAACCGGGAGATCACCTACGCCCAGGCTGCGATCCCCGGGTTATCGGCGCCGCTGCTGCAGTTCGTCAACGGCAACCTGCAGACGCTGGAGATGGAGCTGTTCGTCGACTCGTGGGAAGAGCACAAGGTCGGCAGCCGCGTGGTCAACGCGGCGCAGAGCGACGTGCGCCTGCTCACCCGCCAGGTGACCGACCTGATGAACATCGAGCCGTCGACCCATGCGCCGCCGGTGCTGCTGTTCACCTGGGGCTCGCTGTCGTTCACTTGCGTGCTGTCGCGTGCAGGCCAGAAGTTCGTGATGTTCCGCCCGGACGGCATCCCGGTGCGCGCGCGGCTGACGGTGGCCTTCAGCGAATACCGCAACGTCGAGCTGGAGGCAAAGGAGGTCAAGCGCGAGACGGCCGACTACTCCAAGCGTCACGTCGTGTCGCAGGGCGAGACGCTGTCGTCAATCGCCGCACGCGAGTACGGCGACCCGAAGCTGTGGCGCGTGATCGCGATCGCCAACCGCCTGCAGCGTGCGCGCGGGCTCGAACCCGGCCTGCAATTGCGGCTGCCCCGCCTGCCCTACCGCGACCCCGACTCGGGCCGCGTGATCGCCTGAGGCACACCATGGACCGCGCCCGCTTCGCCCCCGAGTTCGCGCTGCGCATCGACGGCGCGCCAGCACCCGCCGAGTTGCGCGCGTGCATCCAGAGCGTCAGCTGCACCACCGGCTACGAGGGCCTGGACGAGCTGCAGCTGGTGCTGGCCAACGAGCAGCTGCGCTGGCTCGACCACCCGCTGTTCAAGCTCGACACGGCCGTCACCTTCGAGCTCGGCTATGCGCCCGACCCGCTGTCGCAAGTGTTCGACGGCCAGGTGGTGGCACGTGGCGCCAGTTTTCCGTCGGGTGCCATGCCGACCTTCACCGTGACGGCGCACGACCGCCGCCACCGCCTGCGCGAAGGCAACAAGGTGCGCTGGTTCGCGATCCCGCTGCCCTGCCCGGGAAACCTGCCGCTGCCCGACATCGCCACCGCCAGCCTGGTCACGCTCGAGAACCTGATGCTGCCGATCTTCGACCCGGTCGGCGCGGCGCTGTCCATCATCCTCGGCGGGGTCGACACCTTCGTGGCGGTCACCGACCCGGAGTCGGCGCAGAAGGTGATCCGCAAGCAGGCCAACGAGAGCGACTACGACTTCCTCGGCCGCATCGCCGCCGAGAACGGCTGGGACGTGCTGGTCGAGCACGACGGCCCCGTCGGCGGGCACCTGCTGCGCTTCACCTCGTCGCTCGACCACCTGCAGGCCGACCACACCTTCGCCTGGGGCCGCTCGCTGATCGACTTCCAGCCGCGCGTGTCCAAGGTGGGGCAGATCGCCACCATCGGTGGCTTCGTGTGGGTGTCGGCCATCAAGATGACGTTCGTGGTCACGCTCGGCTTCGACTGGGACCGCATGAGCCTGACGCTGTCGATCTACCCCGGCATGGTGCCGATCGGCATGCAGCCGGGCGACTACCTCATCGACGAGCCGCTGACCCCGACCTCCATCCCGCGCAAGCTGGTGTCCGAGATCATCCCGCGCCTGAACCGCCGCGTCACCGCCAGCGCCAACGTGGTGGGCGAGCCGCAGCTGCGAGCCGGGCAGGTGGCGCGCATCGAGAACGCCGGCGAGGAGTTCGGCGGGCTCTACCGGGTCACGTCGGTGACGCACACGATCGACGGCGGCGGGTTTCGCACACGCTTCGACGCGCGCAAGGAAGTGTGGTTCGGCTCGATTCCCCTCGCGGACCAGGGCGCCGTCCCGGTCCGCCTGTCGTTCTAGGAGAGGCACATGGCAGACGAAGCGGTCAAGTTCGGGCTGACGCGAGAAATCGAGGGCATCGGCCAGCGCTCGGAGCCGCCCGAGAAGAAGGTCTACGGCGTCTCGGTCGCCATGGTGCTCAACAACATCGACTGCACCGGCCAGGCCCGCGTGCAGCTGATGCTGCCGTGGCTGCCCGGCTTCACGCCGTGGGCGCGGCTGTCGAGCATGATGGCCGGCATGGGCCGCGGCAGCTTCTTCGTGCCGATGATCGGCGATGAAGTGCTGGTGGCCTTCAACCACGGCGACGTGCGCGAGCCCTATGTGCTGGGCACCTTGTGGAACGCGATGGACCGCCCGCCGGCGCTCAGCCCGACGGACGCGATGACCAAGCGCAAGATCCGCACCCCGCTGGGCCACGAACTCGACTTCGACGAGGCCACCCAGGCCGTGACGCTCAGCAGCAACACCTTTTCCACCGTGACGCTCGACCCCACGCGGGCCGAGATCAGCACGCCGCTGGCCAAGGTGTCGATCGGCAAGGGCGGCGACGTGACGATCACCGCGACCACCAAGCTGACGCTGGAGGCCCCGGTGATCGAGATCAAGGCCAGCAGCTTCATGCAGGTGGGCAGCACCGGCGCGCTGGTGGTGAAGGCCGACGGCGTCTGCGCGGTGCAGGGCAAGACCGTGGCCATCAACTGAGCACCGCACCATGCCGCAATCCGCCGCGATGCAGTTCTCGCTCACCACCCACCCGGGGCTCGTCACGGCGGGCTGCCCGACGGTGCTGATCAACACCTTGCCGGCTGCGCGCCTGGGCGACCCGCACACCTGCCTGATGCCGCCGACAGCCGGCCCGCACCCGCCCAACACCATCGCGAAAGGCAGCGCCACCGTCCTGATCGGCGGCCAGCCCGCTGCGCGTGTCGGCGACCTGACCGGCTGCGGCGCGACGATCGCGAGCGGCTCGCCCAACGTGATCATCGGAGGCTGACCGTGAGCGACGACGACTTCCTGCTCGACGAGGCCGCCGCCGGCGACGCCGCCCACCCAGCGGCCGACCCCAAGGCCTTCCTCGGCCGCGGCTGGACCTTCCCGGTGGGCGTGTCCGACGGCCGCATCGCCACCGCGCTGCACGAAGAGGACATCCGGCAGGCGATCCGCATCATCCTCGACACCGAGCCGGGCGAGCGCGTCATGCGGCCGGACTTCGGCGCCGGGCTGCGCGGCCTGCTGTTCGAGCCGATCAACACCACCACGATCGCGCTCGCACGCCATCGCGTGGAGCGGGCGCTGGTGCTGTGGGAGCCGCGCATCGACAGCATCGGTGTCGACGTGCGCGCCGAGCCGCGGCAGGGCCTGCTGCGCATCGAGGTGCGCTACCGCGTGCGCACCACCAACACCTTCTACAACCTGGTGCACCCCTTCTATGTGCAAGAAGGGCGCACCACGGCGACGCCGGCCTCCGGGCCGGCGACCGCGCGATGAAAGACTGCGCACGCCCCCCGCTGGTCGTCGACCGTGCGCTCGCGCAGTGGCGCGAGGCGCTGGACCGCGACCGCGCTTCGTACGTCGGCGAATGGCATGCCCCGTGGCGCGCCGACGGATTGAACTCCGCCGACGCCGGCCAGGCGCTGGCGTGGATCATTGCGCGCAGCCTCGACGTGCAGGCACAGGGACTCAACGCGATGCCGCTGCGCCTGCAGCTGGAGTTCCTCGACCGCCTGGGCGCCGGCGTGCTGCCGGCCCAGTCGGCACGCGCGCCGCTGGTGTTCAAGCTGCTCGACAGTGCCACCGGCGACGCCACGGTGCCGTCCGGCACCCGGGTGGCCGCGGTGCTGCCGCCGCCGGCGCCGTCGCTCGAGGCCGGCGCCGCCGCCCCGCGCCCGGTGGCGCCGGAGTTCTACACCGAGGGCGAGATCACCGCGATGCGCGGGCGGCTGGCGGCCTGCTATTCCATCGACCCGGCCGAAGACCTGTACGCCGACCACAGCGCCGCCACCGAGACCGGCTTCGCGGTGCTGGAAGCGATGTCGCCGGTGCCGCACCGGCTGTACCTCGGCCACCCGGAGCTGCTGCGCCTGTCCGGCACCGCGCAGGTGGTGCTCACGGTCGACTTCGCGCCGCCCGGCATGGCCGCGGCCAGCGTCGAAGCGCAGCAGCGTCCGCTGCTGCTCGACTGGGAGTACTTGAGCGTCAACGGCTGGCTGCCGCTCACGCTGGTGGAAGACCGCACCGAACGCTTCACGCGCGACGGCAAGATCGTCATCGGCAAGCTCACCGGCCCCGACGCCAAGGAAGGCCTGGTGGCCGGCCGCAACGCGTTCTGGATCCGCGCCACGGTGGCGGGCCGCGTGCCGTCGGCCCGGGTCGTGGCCGAACTCGTGCCGGCGGCGCCGCAGGAACACGACTTCGAGGTGGAAACCAGCCGCGAACTGGTCGCGCACGACGTCGTCACGGTGGACGGCATCGACCATGCCACGGTGGTGCGCACCAGCGAGCGCACGGTCACGCTGGACCGCATTCCGGCCGGGCTGGTGCCGGGCGAACACCTGGTGCTCGCCGACGCGCTGCCGCCGCTGCGCCCCGATGGGGCCGACGAGGCCGGCGTGCTGCCGCGGCTCGACGTGATCCGCGCGCGCGTCGGCTTCTCGCGCTCCGACCTGGTGGCCGACAAGGCCCTGCTCGACGGCTTCAATGTCGACATCAGCAAGGACTTCCATCCGTTCGGCACCCAGCCCGCCCCCTACGCGTCGTTCTACGTGGCCTGCAAGGAAGCCTTCTCGCGCAAGGGAGCCCGCATCGAGCTGCGCTTCGAGCTGGTCGAGGCCGGCGCCGGCTCGGCGGTGCTCGCCTACGAGTACTTCAAGGGCGACCGCTGGGCGATGCTGGGCCCCGACGACGAACTGCAGGACACGACCGCCGCCCTGATGGCCGCGTCAAAGTCCGGCGTGGTGTCGTTCAACGCGCCGCTGGCCTGGGCCGAATCCGAGCTGAACGGCGAGTCCGCCTTCTGGCTGCGACTGCGCATCGCCAGCGGCGACTACGGCAAGCCGCGCGAGTTGTCGGTGGTGCCCGACCCGGCCGACAGCAGCAAGTACATCGTGACCTCGGTCGACCCGACGCTCGCGCCGCCGGTGGTGCGCACCTTGCGCGTCGGCTACGTGGTGCTGTCGAACCCGTCGACGCTGGAGTACTGCATCGCCGAGAACGATTTCGCGTTGACCGACCACAGCGAGAACGCCCGCTGGTCGCGCAGCACCTTTGCGCCGTTCGCGCCGGTGGCCGACCGCACCCCCGCGTTGCACTTCGGCTTCACGCACCACCCGCCGGCCGCGCTGGTGAGCCTGCTGCTGCAGGTCACGGCGGCAGGTGCGGCCGCAGCGGCGCAGCCCTACACCTGGGAGTACTGGGGGCGCAACGGCTGGACCGAGCTGTCGGTGCGCGATTCCACGCTCGGCCTGCAACAGACCGGCCTGGTGCAGTTCGTCGGCCCGCCCGACGCGCTGCCGCGCGAAGGACTGGGCGGCTCGCTGTACCGCGTGCGGGCGCGGCTGAAGACCGGGCTGCTCGCGCGCGACCACGTCACACACTTCGGGGGCGTGTGGCTCAACGCCGTGTGGGCCTCGCAGGGCACACGCTACGTGCGCGAGTCGCTCGGCATCGCCAGCGGCGAGCCCGACCAGACCTACGTGCTGCCGCCGGTGCGCGCCGTCGCGGGGCCGGCGTCGCTCGGCTCCGCGTCGGCGCCGCCCGCCGCACGCGACGCGGCCAGCTTCGAGCAGGCGCTGGACGTGCCGGTGCACGGCGTGCCCGTGCTGGCCGGCGAGCAGGTCGAGGTGCGCGAATGGAGCGGCCGCGGCGACGACTGGGAGACGGCCGTGGCCGGCGTGCCGCGCGAGGACCTGCGCTTCGAGACCGACCCGCAGCAGCCTTCGGTGGTCACCGCCGTCTGGGTGCGCTGGCATGCGCGGCCGCACCTGTACGACACCGGCCGCGACGACCGGCACTACGTGGTGGAGCGGGCGCGCGGCATGTTCCGCTTCCCGCCGGCCGGCGCGCGCGTACCGCCGGCCGGTGCGCCGATCGCCGTGAGCTACGTCACCGGTGGCGGCACCGGCGGCAACGTCCCGGCCGGCACGTTGCGCGAACTGCGCAGCGGCGTCGGCTTCATCGAATCGGTGCGCAACCCGCTGCCGGCCGAAGGCGGCGCCGCGACTGAGTCGCTGCGCAGCGCACGCGACCGCAGCGTACAACTCGTCCGGCACCGGGACCGCGCGGTGAGCTTCGAAGACTACGAGTGGCTGGCCCGCGAGGCCTCGCCCGATGTCGCGCGCGTGCGCGCGTTGCCGCTCGAAGGGCTGGACGGCCGCGGCGCGCGCGGCTTCGTCGGCCTGGTGCTGGTGCCGCATTCGGTCGACCCGGCGCCGGTGCCGTCGCGCGAGCTGGTGGCCCGGGTGCTCGACCACCTGCGCCGTCGCGCACCGGCCGGCGTCGCAGGCGGCATCCGCAGCGTGATGCCGAGTTATGTGCGCGTGGGCGTGCGCGCCGAGATCCTGCCGGTGTCGGCGCAGGAAGCAGGCCGCGTCGAGGCACGCGTGCGCGAGCGCCTCGCGCGCTATCTGCACCCGCTCAGCGGCGGCGCCGACGGGCGCGGCTGGCAGTTCGGCGAGCCGGTCGACCTGTCCGGCGTGGCCGCGCTGGTCGAACACACGCCGGGGGTGGACGCCGTGCATTTCCTGCAGCTCATGGTCGGCTCGGCCGTGCACGGCGACTTCGTGCCGGTCAGCCCGCAGCAGTTGCCGGCCCCCGGCGAATCGCAACTGAAGATCCTCGTGCCGAGCGTGCCCTATGTCCTTGGTTAAGCCCTCGCTCGACAACCGCGGCTTCGACCAGCTGGTCGACGAAGGCCGCGCGCAGATCCCGCGGCTGGCACCGGGTTGGACCGACCACAACGCGTCCGACCCCGGCATCACCTTGATGGAGCTGGCGGCCTGGCTCGCAGAGCAGAACATCTACCGCTACGACCGACCTTCGGACGAGGCGCTGCGCGGTTTTGCGCAACTCGTGCTCGACGATGCGCGGCGCGAGGCCACCCTTGCGAGCACGGTGGTGGCGGTGGCCCATGCCAATGCCGCGGGCGTCGACCTGCCCGCGCGCATCCAGCTCGCCACCGGCACCGCCGAGGCCTTCGAGACGCGCACCGCCTTGCATGCCTCACCGGCGCAGCTGGTGCAGGTCGGCTGGAGCGCCGCAGGCGGCGGCTTCGAGGACGCCACCGCCGACAACCAGACGGCGCACCCCTGGTGGCCGCTCGGCCCGCGCCCGCGGCCCGGTGCCGCACTCGTGCTCGGCTTCGACCGGCCGCTGGATGCCCCCGGCGCGACCCTGGCGCTGCACCTGTGGACCGACACCTGGTCCGCCGATGCGCGCACGCGCCAGCGCCTGCAGGCCGAGCACGATGCGCTGGTGCAGCACCTGCAGGCGAGCTGCCCGCCCTGCAGCTGGAAGCCCACCGCCGAAGCCGCGCATTGGCGCCACCACTACCGCGCCGCCACCGTGTGGGAATTCGATGCCGGCGGCACCTGGCAGCCGCTGACCGACGTGGTCGACGACACGCGTGCACTCTCGCTGTCGGGCTTCGTGCGCTTCACGGCACCGGTCGGCCACCAGGCCAGCGGCGGCCTCTGGCGCGTGCGCTGCCGCCTGCGCCGCGGCCGCCACGAATGCCCGCCGCGTGCGCTGCACCTGGCCTTCAACGCCGTCGAGGCCGAGCATGCGCTGAGCCGTCCCGAGCGATCGCTGGGCCTCGCCCATGGCCGTGCCCGCCCCCTGTTCGCGCTGGGCGAGGCCCCCATCGCGCACGGCACCACCTCGCTGCGCATCGACGACGGCGCGGGCAGCGTCCAGACCGACTGGGCCGTCGTGCCCGAGTGGGACCGCAGCGGCCCGCACGACCGCTGCGTGCGCATCGACCCGGCCTTGGGGCTGCTGCACGGCGGCGACGGCTTGCGCGGTGCCGTGCTGCCGGCCGGCCACGAGGTGTACGCGAGCTACCGTGTCGGCGGAGGGCCCGCGGGCAACCTCGCCGCCGGCTCGCTCATGCACGTGCCGGTCAATGCGACGAACGATGCACTGACGCAGCCCACGCCGCTGTCCGGGCTGGCGCATGCGCTGTCGGTGCGGCAGCCCTTCGCCGCGACGGGCGGGCGCCCGCGCGAAACGCTGCGCGCGATGCAGGCGCGTGCCATCCGGCACGCCACCTCGGTCGACAAGGCCGTCACGCTGGCCGACTTCGAACGCCTCGCGCTGCGGACACCCGGCGTGCCGGTGGCGCGCGTGCGTGCGGTGGCGGGCACCCACCCGGCTCTGCCGTGCTGGCCGGCCCCCGGCGTGGTGCAGCTCGTCGTCGTGCCGCATTGCCGGCGGCCCGCGCCGATGCCCAGCCGCGCGCTGCTCGACGCGGTGGCGCGCTACCTGGCGCCGCGCCGTCTGGTGACCTGCGAGCTGCAGGTGCGCCCGCCGCGCTACCGCCGCGTCGCCGTGCACGCGACGCTGCACCTCGACTGCACCGCACACGACGCCGACACGACCATGGAGCTCGCGGCGGCCCGCGTCGATGCCTTTCTCGACCCGCTCACCGGCGGCCCCGACGGCACCGGCTGGCCGATCGGCCGCACTGTGTACCGCAACGAGCTGATGGCCCTGCTGGCCCAGACCCCCGGCGTGGCGAGTGTCAGCGAGCTCGGCCTGAACGGGCCCTGCGGCCAGGGCGCCTGCTGCGGCAACGTGACGCTGTGCGACGACGAACTGGTGCGGCCCGGGCGGCACCGCCTGCGCGTGCAAAGCGCACAACCCCTGAACCTGAGACGGAGCGACGCCCATGTGTGCGAGCAAGACAGACCCTGTGCGTGAGCGGCTCAACTACTTCAACGGCCAGCGCCTGACCGCGAGCGACCTGCGCACCGAGCAGGGGCATCACGTCGGCATGCGTCGCGTGTTGAACCGCTCGCTGTACACCCAAGGCATCGTCGTCGGGCTCGACGTCGAACGCGCCCCCGAAGACCCGGCCGACCCGACCTGGAAGCACAAGGTGCTGGTGCGTCGCGGGCTGGCCTTCGACCACCTCGGCCGCGAGATCTTCGTGCCCGAAGACGTGCTGGTGCTGGTGATGGGTGCGCCCAGCACGACACCGGGCGTGGTGTTCGGCAACCTGCTCGCGGTGTCGTACCGCGAGCACCGCCGCCAACCGGTGCACGAGCGTTGCGCGGTCGTCACCCCCTACAAGCCGTGCAGCGGCGACATGCCATGGGGCGCACCGAGCCGCATCGTTGCCGACTGGGCGTTCAGTTTCCTCGACGCCTGGCCGGCCGAGGAAAGCGGCCGCATCGTGCTGGCGCAGGTGGAGCTGAACGCCAACTGCGAGGTGGTGCGCGTGATCCCCGGCGTGCGCCGCTACGCCATCCCGACCAAGCCGCAGACAGTGCGCGTGATGGCCCTGGAAGGCGAGAAGGACGTCAACGCCGCCAACCCCAAGGTGCTGTACTTCCACCTCGAGGGCGGATTCCCCAACGTGGCCACGCTGCACCTGCGCAGCCGGCAGTTCTCGACGCTGCACTACACCGAGCTGGCGCGCCACACGCACCACCTCGACGGTGAGCTGTCCACGCAGCCGGGCGTCGACGCGCACCAGCACACCATGGGCGAGATCACCACCGGCGAGGGCCTGGACCCGGACGACCTGGAGTTCCAGTCGCTCGCGCACTTCGGCAGCGACGCCGACTACGCGATCCGCCTGTGGGAACCCGCCACGAAGGCCAACACCGATGCCGGCCACGTGCTGCACAACCTGAGCCAGCTGGCCGAGTTGCGCGCGATCAATTCGCTGCACACCCACAGCATCGCCGCGGGTCAGCAGACCAATGCCGCCGGTGCAGTGCCTGCGCACAGCCACAACTTCACCACGCTGTCGGCCGACGAAACCGGCCACCAGCCCGGCGTGCGCAACGGCGCCGCCTACACCTATTTCGGCGAGCTGCAGGTCAAGCTCAACGGCATCAACATCACCGCGCAGATCCTCGAGCAGTTGAAGGCCAACGGGCCCGACTGGCCGAACCTCAAGCTGGGCCAGGCGAACAACGCTGCCCACCTGCTGGTGACCACCGGCACCGGGCCCATCGACCTGCTGCGCATCCCCGGCGTGGACCTCGCGCCGAACCAGGAGCACGTGCTCGAGTTCATCCCCACCGCCGGTGGCGGGCAGCTCCACTACAACCTCTATGTCGAGTAGCGCATGAACGACGCGACCCGCCACTTCCTGCTGCGCGACCGGCGGCGCTGGCACGGGCTGCGCTCGGGCCTGGACGTCGACCGCGACGGCGCGTTGCAGCTGGCGGCCCTGCCCGCACCGGCGGACGGGCGCAGCGTGTCGATCGCGACGCCGTTGCCGGCGGCGCGCGAAGTGTCCGGCATCGCGGCGGGGCCCAACGGCGCCGTGTTCGTCAGCGACACCGAACACCACCGGCTGCTGTTCATCGACGGCGCCTGCAACGCCCGCGCGTGGTTGCCGCCGGGCGGCACGGCCGGCTCGGCGCCCGGCCAGTTCCATGCGCCGCGCGGCCTCGCACTCGCCGCCGGTGCGCTGCTGGTGGCCGACAGCGGCAACGCACGCGTGCAGCATCTGGCACTGCCGGCCCTGGAGCCGCACCTGGCCTGGGCGCGCTGGGGCCAGCCGGTCGGGGTGGCGGTGGACAGCACCGGCCGCGTGGTGGTGGCGGACGCCGCGGGACAGCGTGTCGAGCGCTGCGACGACCGCGGCGTGCCGGATGCCGTGTTCAACGCGGCGCTGGCCGCCGCCGGCCTGCTGGTACAGCCGCGGTGGGTGGCCATCGGCCGCGACGACCGCGTGCTGGTCGGCGACGCGGGCGCGAACGCGGTGTTCGTGTTCGACGCCGACGGCACGCCGCGCGACCCGCTGCCCGGCCCGGCCGGCTGGTTGCCCGGTGCGCTGGCCGCCGACGACCAGCGCATCTACGTGGCCGATGCCGCCACCGCACGCCTGCAGGCCTTCGATGCCGACGGCGCCTGGATCGGCGTGCTGCCGCACTGGTCCGGTCCGGTCACGGCGCTCGCGCTGCGCGCGGGCGGCCACCTGCTCGTGAAACCCGGGCTCGATGCGACCTATCACGAGTTCGCGGCCGGCCTGGCCCACGTGGCACAAGGCCACATCGCCGCGGGCCCGCTCGACGCCGCCGAACTGGCCGACTGGGAGCGCGTGTGGTGCGAGTCGAGCACGCCCGAAGGCACGCGCTGCACCCTCGAATACGCCCACCAGGCGAACGAGGCGCCGGCGCCCGTCGCCTGGACACTCGCCACCTCGAACGATGCGCTGCTGTCGGCCGGCCCGCCGGCCGCGCCGGGCACGCGGCGCCACCTGTGGCTGCGCGTCACGCTGTCGACCACGGTGCCCGCGCGCACGCCGCGGCTCACGCAGGCGCGCGCCGCGACCCCGGGCGAGGACTACCTCGACCACCTGCCGATGACCTACCGGCTGCACGACGCGGCGCCCGACGGCCGCGAAGGTTTCCTGTCACGTTGGCTCAAGCTGCTGCGCGGCGAGTTCACCATCATCGAGGAGGCGCTGGACCTGATGCCGCGCCTGCCGGACCCGCAACACGCGCCCGGCACCCACCTCGCGTGGCTGGCCAGCTGGCTCGCGCTGGAGCTGCCGCGCATCCGCGACGACGACGAATGCCGCGAGCTCATCGCGCGCGCCGTGCGCCTGCATGCGCGGCGCGGCACGCCGGCCTCGATCGCCGAACACGTGGCGCTGCACACCGGCATCCGCCCCACCATCGTCGAGGCCTACGAGGGTCGCCACCTGTGGCTGCTGGGCACCTCGTCCCGGCTCGGCTTCGACACGCAGCTGCCGCCGTTCGACCCGCTCGGCTGGGTGGTGCCCGACCCTGATGCGGCCATCGACTGCTGCGCGGCCCTCGAGGCGCCCGCCGGCTGCGGGATGCCGGTCCCGCTGGCCGATGCAGGCTGCGGCCCGTGCGTGCCCGCCGGGGCTGCCGGCCCGGTGGTCGAGTTGCCCGCCACGACCGTCGGCCGCGCCATCGTCGGCGAAGGCGGGCCGCTGGCCGCACACCAGATCGGCCTGCCGCTGTTTTCCGACGAGGCCTACCGCTTCTGCGTGCTGGTCGACGCCTACCGCGTCTGCGATGCCGCGCTGTTGGACGAGATCCGCCGCATCGTCGACCGGGAAAAGCCCGCCCACACCGACTGGCGCCTGGAACTGGTCGAACCCGACATGCGCGTGGGCCTGCAGGCGCGCATCGGCATCGACGCCATCGTCGGCGGCGAACGGCCCGGCTGGCGCCTCGGCGCCGAGCTCGGCACCCACACCACCCTGTCGCCCCGCGACGCCGCGACCCGCCTCGACGGCCTCGTGCTGGGCGACGGCATGACGCTCAACTGAGGAGCCCCGCATGAACCCCTGCGACAACGCCGAAGCGCTGCTGCGCGTGCTGTCTCCCGCGCGCCGCAACCATTACTTCTACGGCAAGCGGATGGACGTCCAGCACTTCCAGCTGGAACAGGACTATGGCAAGCACAAGCAGTGGCTGCTCAACCGCCTGACGCTCGGCAAGGGCGTGGTGTGCGGGCTGCGCGTCAGCATCGACGGCAACCGCCTGTGCGTCGACCCCGGCGTCGCGATCGACGGGCTGGGACGCGAGATCGTGGTGCCGGTGCGGCAGTGCATCGACCCGCTCACCAACGACGGCGGTTGCTGCACGCCCTGCTGCGAAGACCCGCAGCCGACGCCGCCGCCGCGCGGTGACGGCGCCAACCCGGACAACCCCGACAACCCCACCGGCCCAGCCAATCCGGACCCGCCCGACGACACCGGCGTCCGCCCCCGCCTCTACACGCTGTGGCTTTGCTACAAGGAATGCAAGACCGACTTCGAGCCGGTGCTGGCGAGCGAATGCCACACCCGCCAGCCGTGCGAGGCCGGCACCATCGTCGAGTCGTTCTGTCTCAAGGTGGCACCTGGCGCACCGCTGCAGCAGGACCCCGACTGGTGCGCCCACCTGTGGCCGCGCCGGCGCCCCCCCATCGAGCCGGCGCCGCAACCGCCCGGCACCGCGCAGCCCGCCAACCCGCGGCAGCCGGCGCTGGGCGGCAGCGGTGCGGCGGCCGGCGACTTCGTCGCCACGCCGCTGCCGGCGGGCCCAGGCCAGCCCACCGCAGACGACCTGCGCCGCTCGCTCGACAGCCGCCGGCGCATCCTGTGCGGCCTGCTCGACGGCCACTGCGATCCCGCCGACGAAGACCCGTGCGTGCCGCTGGGCGTGTTCATGCTGCGCGGCGAGCGCATCGTGCGCTTCGACGCCTGCCTGGTGCGCCCACGCATCTACAGCAACGCGCAGCTGCTCGACCTGATCCTGTGCCTGGCCGACCGGCTCGACGAGTGCTGCAACGGTCACGAGCCCCCGCCACCGCCCGCCACCGAGCCGATGCGGCTGGAAACAGTGGACTTCATCGCGCGCCTGACCAACGGCATGGAGTCGCCGGTCACCACGATGGCCAACCCGCTGGTGGACACGCCGGTGGACATCAACCGCAACATGAACACGCTGCGCCTGCGCTTCTCGCAGCCCTTCGCGCAAGACCAGCGCAAGCCCACTGCCCCCGGGCTGGGCGACCCCGACTTCACGCGGCACAACGTGCAGATCCTGCCCGACGACGTGCTCGGCGGCCTGCCCTTCGTGCCCGGCACGCTGACGATCGAGGGGGCCGACACGGTGCGCTTCGACCTGTTTCCCGACTCGCCCTACGTGCGCGGCGGCGGCTGGCAGAAGGGGCGCTACCGCGTGATGCTGCGCGGCAACGAAGACCTGCCGGCCGGCAAGCCCGCGCTCGGCAACACCGAGGGCACGGCCTTCGACGGCGAGCCGATCGCGCCCGCGGGCGGGCTCATCTCGGGCAACGGCACGGCGGGCGGCGACTTCGTCGGTGCGTTCGTCGTCGGCAGCGGCGCGCCGCCGGCCACGCTGCGCGTGCGCTCGGTCGACTTCCTGCTGCGCGACGTCGGAGCAGCAGAGACCATCGTGGCCACGATGGCCTCCCCGCTCGACCGCACGCTGGTCAACGGGCGCATCTCGTCGATCCGCGTGCGCTTCACCGAGCCGCTCGCGGCCCAGGGCCCGACCCGGCCGATCACCCACGGCCTCGACGACCCGGACTTCACGCGCCACAACGTGCAGGTGCTGCTGCCGCCGCGCGACGCGACGGCGCGCGGCATCGAGTACCTGCCCGGCACCGTCACGATGGAGGCCCCCGACACGCTGCGCTTCGACGTGCTGCGCGGCTCGCGCATCGTCAACGCCGACGGCCAGTGGCCCAGCGGCACCACCAACCTGCGCCTGGTGCTGCGCGGCACGGCCCAGGCCGGCAAGCCGGCGCTGGCCGACCTGGACGGCACCTCGCTCGACGGCGACCCCACGGCGCCGGCCGGCGGCGTGATCTCCGGCGACGGCGCGGCCGGCGGCGATTTCACCGCGGCCTTCGCCGTCGTCGTGCGCCGCTGAAGCGCGCCCACCCGAATTTCGAAACCAGGAGCTCCACCATGTCGGACCTGTCGGACCTTCCCTGCGCCGTGTGCGGCGCCCCGCTCGAGCGCGTGCGCTACTTCCCCAGGCAGATGCTCACCGCCGACGACATGCGGCTCGAGCAGGACTACTTCCGCGAAAAGCTGCGCCGCCACAACCGCTACCTGCACGGCTGGGGCGTGGTGTGCGGCCTGGCCGTCGAATGGACCGACGACGCCAAGAGCTGGAGCGTGCGCGTGTGCCCCGGCTACGCGGTGGCACCACAGGGCGACGAGATCGCGGTGGACGACTGCGTGATCGTCGACCTCAAGCTCGGTGCCGTGCCCGACCCGTGCACCGTGCGCTGGCCCTGCCCGCCGCAGGGCGACATGCCGGGCGGCAGCCGCGAGCGGCCGGCGGTGGCCTACATCGCGGTGCGCTATGCCGAGTGCCACACGCGCCCGGTGCGCGTGCACCCGGCCGGCTGCGGCTGCGACGAGGTGTCCTGCGAATACGCGCGCGTCCGCGAGTCGTTCGAGATCAAGGTGCTGTGGAAGCTGCCGCAGTCGCACACCGATGCCGCCGCCGACGACCAGGCCTGGTGCCAGGCGCTGCAGCAGCAGCCGGCCGCCACCGACATCCGACGCCGCCATCGCTTCCCGGCCCCTGCCTGCCCCCCCTGCGTGAGCGACCCGTGGGTGGTGATCGCCACCGTCGCGTTCCCGGCCGCAGAGGCGCCGAGCGAGCAGTACAAGACCAGCCACCCGCCGCAGTACGAACATCGGCGCGTGCTGCTGGCGACACAGCGGCTGCAGACCGCTGTGGCCTGCTTCGAGTGAAGGCGCAAAATCCGCACGTCGTTCAAGGAGCTGAAACGCCATGGCCAACGTTGTCCTTCTCTTCGGGCACGGCAGGTTCGACCCGCAGGAGCAGCCGCCCAAGGTCACCGTCCCCAGCGGCTGCAAGTTCTGCCTGTTCGCGCGGCACAAGGAAGAGATCATGGGCACTCGCATGACCCACCTGAGCTA
Source organism: Caldimonas mangrovi (assembly GCF_023721835.1). Classification (GTDB taxonomy): domain Bacteria; phylum Pseudomonadota; class Gammaproteobacteria; order Burkholderiales; family Burkholderiaceae_C; genus Caldimonas; species Caldimonas mangrovi. The sequence goes on from NZ_JAMKFE010000007.1 coordinate 93,687, forward strand.
CTACATCAGCCGCTACAACATGGACGCGATGGCCGCGGCCGCGAACCTGCTGGCACACCAGGACTTCAAGGACGAGATGCTGAAGGATCAGCACCTGCGCCGTATCAAGACCGGCGGTGACCCGGTTCACAACTATCGGCTGTTTCCGCCGGCCGGCCTGACCCACGACCTGTACGACGAAGAAGCCCAGACCGGCGTCAAGCTCGTCACCGTGGACGACGAGGACGGCGTGACGCTCCAGTCCCTCTTCGAGACACACGGCGCCGCCGGCACGGTCTTGATGTGGATCGCCTGCCGTGCCGTCAACGGTGTCGTGGGGCACGGCGTCGACGGCTACGGCCTGCCGCCCAGCCTGACCGAGGTCGAACGGTCCAGCACCGGCGCGAAAGTACCGGTCCATCACCGGGCGAAGGACTACTTCAAAGGGCCCTGGCCCACGCAGTGAGGTCCGCCACGCAGCCCTCCGGGCACGCCGGCAAGTCGGTGTCTGCCGGCCTCGTCAGTCCGCAACGGGTTCCTTGCCCTGCAACTCCTGCGCGGTCAACCACAGCCGCAGGTCGAACTCGAGCTGGTGGTAGTCGGGCTCCATGTGCTGGCACAGCGCATAGAAGGCCTTGTCGTGCTCGCGCTCCTTCAGGTGCGCCAGCTCGTGCACGACGATCATGCGCAGGAAGTCGGCCGGCGCGTCCTTGAACAGCGCCGCAATGCGGATCTCGCGCTTGGCCTTCAACTGCCCGCCCTGCACCCGCGACACGGCGCTGTGCGTGCCGAGTGCGTTCTTCACGACGTGCAGCTTCGGGTCGAAGACCACCTTGGCGAGCGGCGGTGCACTCTTCATGTGGCGAGCCTTCATCTCGCAGACGTAGTCGTAGAGCGCCCGCTCGTTGCGGATGGCGGACGGCTGCGGGTGGCGGCGCGCCACCGTCTCGGCCAGCCGTCCGCTGTCGATCAGGCCCTCCACCTGAGCCAGCAGCCCGGGCGGGTAGCCCTGCAGATACCTGAGCTTCATCGCCGAAGACATCACCCGGCCATGCGCTGCAGGCGGGCCGCCTCTTCCAGCCGCGCGTCCTCGATCTCGCGCAGCACGCCGGACAGGTCCACCGCACCCAGCTGGGGCTCGTAGCGGCCGCTCAGCGGCATGCCGGGCGCGAGCAGCCCGCCGGCGTAGAGCGACCAGATCTCGGGGCCGTATTGCGTGGGCAGCAAGGCCGGCGCATAGCGGCCGAAGAAGCTGCGCAGGTTGTCGACGTCGCGCAGCAGCATGCGCGGTGCGTGGTTGTTGCCCGCGGCGTCCACCGCTTGCGGCAGGTCGATGATCACCGGCCCGTCGGCGGCCAGCAGGATGTTGAACTCCGACAAATCACCGTGGATCACGCCGGCGCACAGCATGCGCACCACCTCGTCGATCAGCGTCGCATGGTGGCGCTCGGCGTCTTCGGCACTGAAGTCCAGGTCGTTCAGGCGCGGTGCGGCGTCGCCGTGGGCGTCGGTCACCAGCTCCATCAGCAGCACGCCGTCGAGGAAGTTGCCCGGCCGCGGCACTCGCACGCCGACGGCCGCCAGACGGCGCAGCGCATCCACCTCGGCGCTCTGCCACGCCGCCTCCTGCTGCTGCCGGCCGAAAGCCGTGCCCTTGGCCATCGCGCGGGCCTGGCGGCTGTTGCGCACCTTGCGGTTCTCGGTGTAGTCCACCGCCTGGCGGAAGCTGCGCTTGTGCGCTTCCTTGTAGACCTTGGCCGCGCATGTCTCGTCGCCGCATCGCACCACGTAGACGTCGGCTTCCTTGCCGCTCTTCAGCTGGCGCACGACGCCGTCGATGAGGCCTTCGGCCACCAGGTTCTGCAGACGGGCGGGGATTTTCATCGCCCGGATTGTCGCGTCCTTTCGCGTGGGCCTGAGATGAAGGGGCATGCCGCATGGGGGGAGCGCCCCCGGCGCACGCGTTACTCCTCCTCTGCCAGCAGTTGGCCCAGCCGCCGCGGATAGTGGTTCAAAAAGTCCCGCGTGACGGCATAGTGCTCGGTGTCTTCGTAAGCCACTTCGCCGAGGCCCGCGGCGTCGAACTGGATGATGCGGGCGTGCGGGTAGGACAGCAGGATCGGCGAGTGGGTGGCGATCACGAACTGCGAGCCGTCTTCCACCAGCTGATGGATGGCGCTCAGCGCTGCCAGTTGCCGGTTGGGCGACAGGGCCGCTTCCGGCTCGTCCAGCAGGTACAGGCCCTTGCCCTTGAGCTTGTGGACCAGCACGGCCATGAAAGCCTCTCCGTGGGAACGTGCATGCAATGAACCGCCATAGCCTTCCGTGTAGCCCACCTCGTCCATGTAGGACGCCACGTTGAAGAAGCTCTCGGCACGCAGGAAGTAGCCGTCGCGCGGCGCGGGCACCCCGCGCGCCAGCCGCAGCACCTCGTGCAGCGGCGAAACGCTGCCGGCACCCGCCATCCTGACGTTCTTCGTGCCCCCTTCGGCGCCGAACCCGAGCGCCACCGCGAGCGCCTCGATCACCGTCGACTTGCCGGAACCGTTCTCGCCGACGAAAAACGTGACGTTCGGATGGAAGTCGACATTCCCCAGCTCTTGCACTGCGGGGATGTTGAACGGGTACTCGTCGAAGTCGAGGTCCACCTCCGGCCGGAAGGATGCACGCAGCAGATAGGGTTGGGTGCGACGAGGCATGGAGCGATGGTGCCGTTGAGTGCGGTGACGCGATTCTGCCGAAGGAAAAGCTCGGTGGATCGCCGGCGCCGTTGGCTCGCATCTTCCCTCGGACCCGGTTTCGTGTTCCGGAAAGAGGCGTTGCAGCTGTTCCGCGCCATTAACGTCTGAGACACGGAGCCGGGCTGGAACGATCGCTATGCAGCGGCGAAAGCGGAAGTTCAGCCGACAATGCCGCCAGAGAGCTCTCGGCCATTTGCAGACGCTAGCGCGAGATCGAGCCGGCGGGGTGCTCTGCTCCGCTCATGTCCCCCGCGACGGGCTACGCCCGCCGCTCCTCCTTTACTTCGCTGCGCAGAACACCCCGCCGGCCCGATCCACTACCGCACGTTGTTCGCGACTTCGAAGGCAGCGAGCCGCTCAGGCAAGGGGTGCCGGGTGGCCGACGCAGCGAAGTAAAGGAGGAGGGATGGGCGTAGCCCATCCCGGGGGACATGAGCGGAGTCGGCTACCCGGCGCCCTTTGCTCGCGCATAGCTCACAAACGAAGGACTGCATCGGGTCGAACGGAGCCGCAGGTCCCGGCAATAACGGACAATCTCGCCAATTGAACCTCTCTACGCAGCTTGGCAATGCTTGATTCAAGGTCGCTCGCAATCTCAACGGGGTTGGTGCTTGTTTTCGCGGCAAGCAGCGTGCAGGCCGCAGACTGGCGGCGAGTTGCTCAACTCGATGCGGGAGGCACGGCCTACTACCTGGATGTCGATAGTCCACGGCGGGATGCTGACAACCAGGTAGTTGCAGTGGTGCTTGCACAGCACTCTCCTAGTCAGCGAACTCCAGACGGAAACGCGTATGCATCCTCGATACGTGTTATCCGTTTCGGCTGTGCAGCCGAAAGCCTGGCAGACCAATCAATTACCTTTTATGCCGAAGCCGGTGGCAACGGAGCAGTTGTTCGACGCATGGAGCGCACGGCCGAGCAGGCGAACGCTGATCTGCAACCGACAGATCCGCAATCGATTGGCAAGGCGTTGGTGTACGCGGCTTGCGAGGTATTTGCCCGAGGCAAACCAGCTTTCCGCTGAGCCGGCCAAAGCGCGGTGTTCCGCCGACCGCTCTGGGTCGGAAGCGGCTGTGGCGCGAGCGACCCTAAAAGTCCCTTCCAGCCTGAAGCTGACGTTCTCGTTGTCTCAGACATTGCCGCCGTGCCTGCCTGCCGGTGACCCGCTGGCCCCCGTCTCAGACTGGCGCAGCGAAAGGTGGACCACCACCGTCGGGCCGGTTGTCTCAGACTTCATTGGCCAAGAACAGCAGCGGCACCGTTGAGCGCGCGGCTCCGCCGTGTCCCGGCCCCACTCACGGCCGACGTCGGCAGGCCTACCTGTCTGCGGGCCCGTCACCGCGTCGGCGCCGTCGCCAGGCCAGCGCCCCCAGCCCGCCCAAGACGAGCGCATAGGTTCCCGGCTCCGGCACCGGCGTGATCCAGTAGCGTGCGACGCCGCCGTCGTGGCACTCCGAGTCCACGCATGGCGTCGCCACGAAAGTGAGCGCGTGGGCCGTTCCCGCCTGGAGGAGAAACTTCACCTCGCCTTCGGCATAGGTGCCGCCCTCCACGCTGCCCGTGCCGGGGACATAGGTGTCCCACGGCAGGTCGACGCCGTTGAGGAACAGCGCGTAGTTGTCGCCGGGAATGTAGTCGTCCTGCTTCAACTTCAACACCACCCACTGGTCGTAAGCCGGGGTCAGGGACCAACTGTCGAAAGTGGGCGGCTCGAACCCGTACTTGCTTTCCCAGCCGACATATCCGCTCGTGGCGACATGAGGGTTCACGACGACGGGGCCTGACGGATGCCACCGCTCGGCCTGGGCCGTTGTGTCGCACAGGATGGCGGCTGCCACGAGCGCCGCGTGTCGTATCGCTGTCTTTGCATGCATGGGGTCCTCCTGATTTTCGAGTTGCGGGCCCCCGGACTCTACTTGTGCGCCGGGTCCAGCCCCAACCCCCGATGTCGGTGGAGCGGGCGCACCAGATCGTCGATCAAGCTGCGGCGCTGCACGACCCGGGCAGCACCGCCACACCCCGGCGAAACTGCGCCTCCTCGCCCAGCGGCGGCAGCGCCTCCGTTGCTACGCCGAACCAGGGTTGCAATACATAGCGCCCCAGGTTGCGGCGCCAGTAGCCGCACTGCTCCAGCAGGGCGGCTGTGTCGTCCTCCAGGTGGTGCTTGGGGCAGCCCCCCCAGCACAACGGCAGGAAGGAACAGCTGCCGCAGCGCGTCTCCTCGGTTGGGTCGTAGGCGGCCCACCACCCGGCGTCCGCGTCGGCGGGCGGCGCGCCCGCTTCCACCGGCCGGATGGGGATCACGCGGCGCGGGGTCGCCTGCAGCCGGCCCACGGCCCGGTGCGGCTCCGAGACCTGCAGCCCGCAGCGGTACAGCGACTTGTCGGCGCCGAACACCACGGAGTCGTCGGCCAACGCGGCGCACACGCTGGTGCGCGGCTGCAGCCGGCCGTTGGCGACGTACGGGTCCTCGAAGCGCACCGAGTCACCGCAGGCGCTGCGCATCTGCGAGGCGAGCGCGTCGAACGTCACGGTGTCCAGCCCGTGCTGGCGCATGAACTCCGAACGCTCTGAAAAGTGCGCCAGCCGCGCCGGCGCCATCACGATGGGGTGGCGGCGCTGGAACCAGCCGCGCCGGCGCGCCATCTCCATCAGCGGCACCGCATCGGCGGCATTGCCTGGGTCAACGTTCACACGCAGGTCGACGCGCACGTGGTCCAGCAATGCGTCGATGAGCGCCACCGCCTGCGCGAACGATGAGGCGTCGGGGGCCGGCCGGTGCTGCCGGCGGTAACGCCGGCGCCGGTTGTGCTCGTGCTCGAGCCCGTCGAGCGAGATCTGCACCTCGCGCAGGGCGTGGCGCGCCACGAAGCCGCCCACGTCCTGCGGCCACAGCGTGCCGTTCGAGACGATGGATGCGTCGTACCGCACGCCCTGCTCGCGACACAGCGCCTGCAACGAAGCGGACAGCTCCTCGATCAGGCCCGGGTTGAGCAAGGGCTCGCCGCCGTACCAGTCGACATGCAGCGAGCGCTTGCCCGACGTGCCGATGCGCTGCGCCACCCATCGGGCGATGGCCACCGCATCGCCGTGTTCCAGCTGCTGCTCGCTGCGTTCTTCGTAGCAGTAGTAGCACGCCAGGTTGCAGTCCAGCGTGGTGGTGACCGTGACCACCATCGGCGCTTCGTGCCGCGCCGCCCAATAGCGGTGGCGCACCTGCGCGACTTCGTCGAAGTCGGGATCGACCAGGAAGCCGCCGTCCAGCAGCCGTTGCAGCACCGCCGGGTCCCAGCCCTCGCTCGACCACGCCTGCACGGCCGAGCTCAGCTCGGCGCCCAGCGCCGCGGCGGCTTCGCCTTCCAGCACCCACGACGTGCCGGTGCGGGCATTGAACAGCACCACCCGCCCGCCCTGCGCGAAGGAAAAGTTGTAGCGCGATGCCAGCAGCATCGCTGGCACGGCCGCTGCGGCCTGCATGACCGCGCCTACCGCGACGACTTGCGCGCGGCCGTCTTGGGCACCGGGTTCACCACGTCGGCGCCGATGTCGATCAGTGCCATGCAGGCCCCACCCATGCCGCACAACCGTGAAGCCTGCGCCACCTTCTTCAGCTCGGGCGTGTTGAAGGCCACTTCACGCACCTCCAGCCTCATGCCCTTCTTCAGCTTCACGGCCGGGTTCTTCTCGTCGCTGACGATGAGATGCATCGACCCCACCTTGGATGCCTTGCTTGCCATGCTGTTGCTCCTGGTTGGTTGCGAGGGGTACTGCGCCATGGCACGGTGACATAGCGGCCGGTGCCGGTCAACCAGGAATGCTCTGCTTGCGGGGCCGCACCTGTCAGAAGCGGCAGTAGGGCCGGCGGTGCCTACCGCCTGCCGCCTCAGCGCCCGATGTAGACGGGAATGGTGACGGTGCCGCCGCAACTCGCGGTGGTCGGAAGCGCTTGGAACGCGTGCTGCTGCATCGGCCCCTGGATCCGGGGAAAGCGCGTGCGCAGGTGGTGCTCTGCAGCGGCGAAGCGGTGGGTGTAGTGGACGAACAGGCTGACGGCATGGGGCACGTACTCGACGTCCACCAGGTAGAGCACCTTGGACTTCGGCACCTCGAAGGTGAGCGCCGGCCGGCCACCGCATGCGTTGAAGGCGGTCCCGAAATGGCCGCCGTCCTTGGTGGCCTGCACGCTCACCAGCCCCAGCACCTGGCCCGCCTTGGCTTTCGCGACGATGTAGCCGTCCTTCGGCACACCGTTGATCGCCGCGCCGCTCCAGGTGTCCTGCGTGAACTTCCCCGCGCTGACGGTGCCGGGGAACAGCATCACCCGGTAGTTGGCCGGCTGCACGCCCAGCACGATGACCGACTCGTCTTCGGCCGGCCCGGATGCATCGGGGTCCAACGCGGCGGTCGTTCCGCACCCCGTCAGGAAGGCGGCCGACACCAGGGCCATGACCCGATGAACTGCGTTGCCTGGCTTGTGATCTTTCATGCGATGACCCTCCCCTGCGCCGGTGGCGCTATTGCTTTGCGGCATTCTTGTTCGAATGGGTTTGCCGAGGCAAACGTCGGCTTGTTGCGGGATGTTCAACACGTGCTGTGCTCAGCGGCCAAGCGCATGTCCTCCAAAGCTGCGCTTGTGGGCTTCCTTGCAGACCTTTGATGAGGCCTTCAACCGCGGAGCACCAGATGAAATGCGCCGAGCTGCCCCATAGTTCGTCGCCGACCAAAATCAATCCGGACAATGGAGCCCGCGGGTTCCCGGGGGCCGTGCAGTCCGCCGGCCGTCAGCCTGTCATGCTTCGCCATCTGTCCAACGCAAAGGAGCAAGGCATGAAATCGGCACGAGTGAGGCCCGTCTGGCAGGCGGCCCTCTGCACGGCAGTCTTCTCCATGACCTGGTCGAACTTCGCCGGGGCTGCTCTTGTCGGACGAGACCTGGGTGGCAGCGCCGCATTCGACGCCTACTACGACACAGAGCTGGACATCACCTGGCTCGCAGACGCGAACTACGCGAAGACCAGCGGCGCCGTGCCGGACGGCTATATGACCCATGCCGAGGCCCTGGCGTGGACCGCGGGGCTGAGCGTGCATGGCGTGGGAGGCTGGCGATTGCCGTCCGTGGCTCCGGTCAACGGCGTCGCGTACCAGCCCGAGTTCAGCCTCGACGGGAGCACAGACTTCGGCTTCGCGCTCACTGGCGAAGGCTGGGGGACTGCCTCGGAGCTGGGCCATCTGTTTTACGTGACACTCGGCAACACCGGCTACCTCGACGCGCCCTCGACGTGCGCCGACCCTTGCGCCTTGCAGCACACGGCGCCCTTTGCCAACTTTCAGTCGCACGCTTACTGGAGCGGCTCGCCCGTGCCAGACGCCTACTCGCCGTCGGTGTGGATCCTGGAAACCTGGAGCGGGCGTCAGTCGCCCATCGGACCGGACGCCTTGATCCATGCATGGGCGGTTCACGACGGCGATGTGGCGGCCATCCCGGAGCCCGAGAGTGCGGCGCTTCTCCTGGTGGGACTGGCGGCCCTGGCCGGGCGATCCCTTCATCGCAAGCGTTCGGCAAAGTAGCGATGAGTGGCAGCCCCTACGACGGCTCCATCGGTCGTTCTGGGCGCTGCCGAAACCTGTGCCGACTCGCGGCTCAAAACGTTGTTTCTCCCTTCGCGTCTTTCCACGGCCGACACGCCGCCGGGGACCTCAACGCCCGCAACGCATCCTCGAGCCCCACATGCCTGAACCGGTACCCGCCCTCCAGCGCCCGGCGCGGCAGCACCACCTGCCCGTCCAGCAGCAAGGTCGACATCTCGCCGGCCAGCAGGCGCAGCGGCCATGCGGGCACACGCAACCAGGCGCGCCGCCCGAACGATCCCGCCAGGGCCTGCGTGAACCGGGTCTGGTCGCAACGGTCGGGCGCCACGGCATTGACCGCGCCCCGCACGTCGTCGTGCTGCAGGGCCCAGGTGATCAGGCCCACCGCATCGTCACGGTGGACCCAAGGCATGGGCTGCCGGCCGTCGCCGAGCCTGGCGCCCAGGCCCCATCGCGCGGCCATCGCCTGCATCGGGTAGGCGCCGTCCTCGCGCCCCAGCACCAGCCCGAACCTCAGCCTCACGACACGCAGCCCCACGGCCTGCAGGCGACGCGCTCCTTGTTCAGCGGCGGCGCACAGCTCGGACTGGAAGACCTCGGGCATCGGTGGCGTCTGCTCGTCGCATTCGAGCTGCGCATCCGGCACGCCGTAATAGCCCACCGCGGAAGCGGCCACCAGCACCTGCGGCCGCTGTTCCAGCCGGCACGCAAGGCGCCGCAGGTCTTCGCACAGGCGCGTGCGGCTTTCGATCAGCTGCAAGCGGCGTGCGCGCGTCCAGGGCCGGCCCAGCACACGCGCGCCGGCCAGGTGCACGATGCCGGCGATGCGCGTGTCGGGTGCGATGTCGTCCAGGCTTTCCACCAGGGCCACGCCGGCGTCGAATTGCAGCCGCGCCTGGCGGGCGTCGCGGGTCAGCACGATCACCCGCCGTCCCTGGGTCCGCAGATGCAACACGAGCGCCCGACCCACGAACCCGGTGCCGCCGGTGACCAGCACGGCGTCTGCACCTCTGGGCGCGGGAAGCCCCGAAGGCGGTGCCTCGCGGCCCAGCCGGCGCACCGCCCACACATTGCGCAGGCTCCACGCCCACACGCCCACGGCAAAGGCGGTCAACAGCCACGACACCGTACCTCGGCCGGCAGTCACCAATGCACTCGGCTCGGCGACCCAGCGCAGCAGCACCGGGGCCATCAGGCCCACGTACAGGCCATAGCTGGCAGTCAGCACCGCGTGCAGCCAGCGTTCGAACGGGGGCAGCTTGCGGGTGCGGTCCTCTTCCAGAAAGTCCGCCAGCGTGATGACGATCTCGGCCGCCAGCACGGCCATCACCACCACAGCGAACCAGCCGTGCCAGGCCCACCACGCCAGCCCGAAGAACAGCGCGCCGTACAGCGCCTCGCGGGCGGCATGCAGCGCCAGTTCCTTGCGGGCGCCGCGCTGCTGCGGCAGCCGGGCCTGCCACTCGTGGTGCCACAGGTTGTCGAACGCGCCCAGCAGTGCCTGCAGGATCAGGACGGCATCGATGATCAACGGCATCTCAGGACTCCTCGACCGGGTCGTCGAACACGCCGGTCTGTTCGAAGGTGACGCCCCACCGCGGGTGGGTCATGGTCAGCGTGAACCGGAAGCGCCCGGCCCCCAGGTCGCGGTGCTCGACGCGGCAGCGCCCGGGGCTCAGCCACTGCGGCAGCCGCAGGTAGACGGCCCCCCAGCTCCAGGCGTAGTGGCGGCTCTGGAACACCAGCGCGCCCAGGTCTTCGAACACGTCCAGCGCCATCGCCAGGCCGCCCGAGGTGCGTTCCAGCACGCCGCCTTCAGGGTGGGCGCGCTTGGCCGAGCACACCGTGTGGCGGCCCAGCCGGCGCGACCACACCACACCGCCGGTGCCGTCCGGGTACACGCGCACATCCACCGGCACGTCCCGGCGGCAATGCGGCACCAGCGGCCCGCGCAGCGGCCAGGCCAGCCACGCCAGCACGCGGCCGAGCCGCGAGCAACGCAGGTCCATGCGGCCCGCATAGGTCTGTGCCGCGTGGCCCGGCGCAAAGCGGCGCTGCACCGCCGCCGGCAGGCGCGACCACGCTTGCGGGCCCAGCATCGCCGCCAGGTCGAGCGGCGCCTCGGGGGTGTTCGGGTGGAGACAGGTCAGGGTGTTCATGCCTGATCCATTGCGAGAAGCAGGCCACCCCGCCTGGCGCTGCTAAGTACTTGATTCCATTGAAAAACGCTGCCCACACCCGTCGCTGTCGTATACAGTCGGGCCCGGTGAACTGTTAACGCCGTATACAGATGCTGCTGCGTGTCGCGTTGGGCCTGTCGTTGCTGGAGACCCTGCTGCTGGCGGGCGTGCTGCTCGCCTGGGCCGACCGGGTGGCGGGCGGCCGCCTGCTCGCCGCGTTTCTCGCGGCGTTCGCGGTCTGGATCGTCGGCAACGAGCTGCCCAACTGGTTCGGGCCCGGCGTGGAAACGCTGGCCCTGCACCTGCTCGCCACCGCACCGCTGACCTCGGCGCTGTTCTTCCACTTCTGCGTGGTGTTCTGCCGGGCGCCGCTCAGCACCGCATGGGTGCGCGCGGCATACGTGCTGGGCGGCTGCGCGGTGCTGGTGTCTCAGGTGCTGTTGCCGGCGCATTTCGTCGACCACCCGGTGGTGGGGCGCATCGCCTGGGCCGAGACGGCCGCGTGGATCACCAGCACGTCGTGGATGGTGCTGGGCCTGGCCGGCGTGACGGTGCTGCTGCGCGCGCTGATGCGTGCGCAGGCCGGCGGCAGCACGCCGGCACGCGCGCAGCTCGCCGCCGTCACGGCGTCGTGCCTGTGGGGCGTGGGCTGCCTGCTCGGCTACGGCATCGCCTTGCTGGGCTGGCCCATCTACCCGTTTCCCTTGCTCGCGCTGCCGCTGTACCCATTGATGCTGGTCTACGGCATCCTGCGCTACGGCGTGTTCGTCGCCAACGCGTGGGCCGGCCGCGCACTGGTGTGGACGCTGCTGCTGGCCGCAGGCGCAGCCATCGTGGCACTGATGCCCCTGCTGCTGCCGTTCGAGTCGCGCTGGCTCAGCGGCCTGGCGGTGGCCGCCGGCTGCCTGGCACTGAATGGCCCGGTGCGGCGCTTCGTGCAGCGCCTCATCTACCCCGGCGGCGCCGTCAGCGCGCAAGACCTGGGTGCCTGGCGGCAGGCCCTCGGCGAAGCCGACAGCTTCGACGCCCTGGCCGCACGGGCCGGCGCGCTGCTCAGCCAGCGCCTGGGCATGCCTGCGCGCGTGGCCATCGGCGAGCCGCCGGCCGATGCCGACACCCAGGGCGGCCGCGTGCCCTGGCTGGTGATGCGCCGTGAAGACCAGGGCTGGGCCCCCAGTTGGCAAGGCTGGGACGCCGCGCCGCCCGGCCCGCGCCACGTGGCCGAGCTGTTCGGCACGGTGCTGGCCGACGCCACGGTGCGCGTCGAGCAGGCCCAGCAGGTGGCAGCGCGCGAACGCGAGCGCCAGCTGCAGGCCCGGCTGGCCGAGCTGGGCGCGCTGGCCGCCACCGTGGCGCACGACATCCGCAACCCGTTGAACATCATCGGCATGGCGGTGGCGATGGCGCCCCCCGAAACCCGCAGCGAGGTCAGCGCGCAGGTGGCCCGCATCTCGCACCTCACGAAAGACCTGCTCGACTACGCCAAGCCATGGAAGCTGCAGCGCGAGCGCTTCGACCTGCGCACCCTGGCGGACCGGCTGGCCGCGCGTGAACCCGGCCTGCAGCTCAGCCCGGCGTGGCCCGACGCGTTGTGGGTCGAGCTGGACCCGCACCGCACCGAGCAGGCGCTGGTGAACCTGGTCGAGAACGCGCGCGGCGCAGCGCCCGACGGCTGCGTGCTCGACCTGGACATCACCGACACCACACTGCGCCTGCATGTCTGCGACAACGGCGCCGGCGTGCCCGACGACCTGCGCGACCGCCTGTTCGAGCCGTTCGCTTCGCGCAGCCTCGGCGGCACCGGGCTGGGGCTCGCCATCGTGGCGCGCATTGCCTCGGCCCACGGCGGCCGCGCGCTGCTGACCGACCGCGCCCCCTGGCGCACCTGCTTCACCCTGGAGCTTCCCCGATGAGCAGCACCGCGGCGCCCGCCCCTCCCACCGAACAGGGTCGCGTCCTGCTGGTCGACGACGAGCCGGCCTTCCAGCGCCTGGGCGGCGCCTTCCTTCGCAACCTGGGCCACGAGGTGCTGCTGGCCGGCAACGCCGAAGAGGCGCTGGCCGCGCACGCCAGCCAGCGGCCCGAGCTGGTGCTGCTGGACCTGGCCATGCCGCCGAGCATGGACCCCGAGCAGGGCCTGGCCCTCATTGCGCGCTTTGCGGGTGTCCCGGTGGTGGTGTTGACCGGCCATGCCGAGCACGCACTCGCGCTGCGTGCCGCCGAACTGGGCGCGTGGGACTTCCTCGCCAAGCCGATCGACCCCGACCTGCTGCGGTTTGTCGTCTCGCGGGCGCTGCGCAAGCACCGGCTCGACGCCGAGGTGATCCGGCTGCGCCAGCAGCAGGGCGACGAGTCCATGGGCCTGGTCGGGCAGGCGCCGTCGGTGCAGTCGCTGCGCGCGATGATCCGCCGGGTGGCACCGACGCGGGTGAACGTGCTGGTGCTCGGCCCCACCGGCACCGGCAAGGAACTGGTGGCACGCGCCCTGCACGACCACGGCACGCAGGCCACCGGCCCCTTCGTGCCGGTGCACTGCGGCGCGCTGTCGGCCGAGCTGCTGGAAAGCGAACTGTTCGGCCACCTCAAAGGCAGCTTCACCGGGGCCTACCGCGACCAGCCGGGCCTGGTGGAAGTGGCGCGCGGCGGCACGCTGTTCCTCGACGAAGTGGGCGAGATGCCGCCGCCCATGCAGGTCAAGCTGCTGCGCTTCCTGCAGGAAGGCCAGTACATGCCGGTGGGCGGCCGCGTCACCTTGAGCAGCGACGTGCGCGTGGTGGCCGCGACGCACCGCGACCTCGAAGCCATGGTGCGCGCGGGCGAGTTCCGCGAAGATCTCTACTACCGGCTCAAGGGCGTGGTGCTGCGCACCTCGGCGCTGGCCGAACGGCGGCAGGACCTGCCGCTGCTCGCCGCACGCTTTGCGCAGTGGCGCGGCGCCGGGCTGTCGGCCAGCGCGCTCGCGTGGGTCTCCGCCCGCGAGTGGCCGGGCAACGTGCGCGAACTGAAGGCGGTGGTGGACGCCGCCTCGGCCTTGCTGCTGCCGGGGCAGCGCGACGTCGACGCCGACCTGCTGTCGCTGGCCGCGGGCGAGGCCCCGGGCGGGTCGATGCCGTCGGCCACCGCGGGCACCGAAGAAGCCGAAGGCCTGCTCGACCAGGCCCTGACCGAACTGGAGCGCCGGCTGGTCAGCGAGGCGATGCAGGCCGCCGGAGGCAATCAGTCGGAGGCCGCGCGGCGCTTGGGCGTCTCGCGCGTGGGCTTGATCAAGAAGCTGGGGCGGCTGGGGTTGAAGTGACGCCGGGCACGGGAGGTCCCCTGCCATGACAGCCAGGCGCGCCGAGCACGCCGATGCCGCCCGGATCGCCGAACTGTTGCGTGCGCGCGGAAGTCACCAGCGGCGACCACAGGCCGCTGGCCCATCGGTTCTATGAGAACAACGCGCATGTGCCGCATGAGCGTCGCCACCTGGAGCCGCCCTGGCAACCGGAGGGTCCCTTCGCGCCAGCTCAGAGAGCAGCCTCGATCACTCGCGTCGCGATACGCACGCAGTCTTCGAATGAGGGTGTCCGCCCGATCGCGTCAATCTGATCGAACTCTACGCTCAACACTTCGCGTCGTTCTGTGAGCCGTCTGAGGAATGTAGCGCCATGCCGTCGCATGAAAGGGACGGCTCGCTCTATCTCCTGCGGCTCCTCCAAAGCAACCGTGCACAGATCAAACAGATCGCGAGCTTTCACTCGGTCGCCGCGGTGCCACATCTTCTTCGCAATGATCTCGGCACAGGTTTCCACGCGCAAAGGCCGACCTGCGTGCTGCACGACGTCGAAGGGGTGTGCCGTCAGCGATTGACCCACCACCACGTCGATCTCTCCCCCAGGAAGGAACAGCTTGACGTACTCGGCGTGCTCTTCGTAGTCGGTCGTGATTGCTTCGGCAGCGTCGCTCAATCGTGGGGTCACGTAGCCGAGGTACTGCGGATCCGGGACAAAGAGATCGATGTCTTTGCTTTGGCGGTGCGCAATGCGAAGCAGCAGGACCGTTCCACCGCCAAAGGTCCATACGGGATCCTGGGTCTCACGCTCCAGGTGATCCATCAGCGCGAGGGCGTGCGGAAACAATGCGGCCCAGGGGCCAGGCCGGGACAGGTCAGGCGCGTGCTTGCTCATTCCCACAGCCCCCGCAAGCTGCCGAGCTGGCGAGCCATCGAGCGCATGTTCCTCCAAAGCTGTGCCCTCTCAACGCCTCGGTCGGCGCTCAACTCCTCCACCACACGAGACAGCAAGTTGACCGACGCATCCTCAAGTAGCGTGTTCAGATGAACCTTGAACTGAGGCGGCACCTGCCCGCTCAGCAGAGCGTCTTTGAGCACCTCGGGCGGAAGCTCCTTTCGATAGCTCACACTCGCCGTTCGCGCTGCGAGCACCGACGCAGGGGTCTTCGCCATGGGCTGTGCCCCTCTGGGGCGGGCAGCGCCGATATCAATCGACAGCCCGAGCACATCGAGCAGGCGCGCTGTGCGGTTCAAGCTCAGATCCTTGATTGAACCGTTTTCGATCTGGTTGATCGTTGCACGTGAGAGCCCGCTGAGCAGGGCGAGCCGGGATTGCGTCAGCCCCATGTCGGAGCGACGCGACCGAACGGCGCGGCTGAGTTCTGCGAGCAGCAGCATGAGCGAAGCGTATCAGTGGCAGCAAACGGATGTCAAATATATTCGACTTCTCGTGTTGGAATCGCGATCGGTAGGTGAAGAGCATGGGCCGAACGGAGAGGAACCGGCCCGCCCACAGCCTGGGCACGAGAGCCAGACCACCGACGATGCAGAACCGCGCAGAGCCACGACACGCGTGGGCTGCGGCTGTGTAAAAGTAAGCCCGCGGGAGCGTCCCGATCGTCCTGAACATCTCGCCAATGCGGCTTATTCAGCAATTGAAGCAGGCACCTCGAGAACGGAACTCCGAACCCGGCTGCGTTGGAACCCGCCCCGATCCAGGCGACCCTAGACCGGCGAGAACGCGCGGTGAAGGTACAGCGTCGATCCGAACACGATCGCGACGTACAGCACGACGGAAAGAAGCGCGAGCGCCACGGTGCTCCCTCGGAGCGCGGACCGTGGACGCCATGTCAGATAGCCGATCAACAGCAGGTAAGGAAGAAGCCGGAGCAACAGAGCGGTCTGCTCCAGCCCGGTGAGATCCCCGTGCGTCGTCAAGCGGGTGACGATACCGGGGACGGCCTCGAAGGCGATGTGCCATGACAGCACCGCGAGGACCAAGACCTTGATGACGAT
Organism: Caldimonas mangrovi; assembly: GCF_023721835.1. Lineage (GTDB taxonomy): Bacteria > Pseudomonadota > Gammaproteobacteria > Burkholderiales > Burkholderiaceae_C > Caldimonas > Caldimonas mangrovi. Next base: position 109,463 of record NZ_JAMKFE010000007.1, read on the forward strand.
CGAAACTGCGGCGAGAGAAAAAGACAAACGGCGAACTGGTTCGATCGGGTTGCTCAACTCGTCATGACGCATGCGGCGCCCCTCCCATTGGCGCTGCTCGCGCTCGTACTTTTTCGCATTCTTGCTTCGATGACGTTGAGAAGGCAAACGCGGAGGTGTTGCACGATGTGGTCAAGCGACGGCAAGCCACAGAGGTGTCGCAGCGGAGGTCGGCCGGCGCCTCCTGCAGGAGGCAACCAGTCGGAGGCCGCGCGGCGCTTGGGCGTGTCGTGCGTGAGCTTGATCAAGAAGTTGGGGCGGCTGGGGTTGAAGTAAGAACAGGCTCAGCGAGGAGCCTTCACCCGCACGGCGGTGCGGCGTGCCGAGGCATGCGCACCGTGAAGGTCGTGCCTTCCGCGTCGGTCGAGGCCACCTTGACGCTGCCGCCGTGAGCCGTCGCGATCTGGCACGCGATGTACAAACCCAGCCCCAGGCCGGAAGAGCGCGCCACGCCGGCGCGTGCATCCAGGGCGGCGTGCGTCAGCGGCTGAAACAGCGTCGCGCGCCGCGCTTCGGGAATCGCCGGCCCCTGGTTGTGAACATCGAGACGCACCTCGGTTGGCGTGGCTGCCAGGGCCAGCGTCACTTCGCCGTGCGGGTCGCCATGTTGCAGCGCGTTCGTCAGCAGGTTGACGAGCATCTGCGAGATGCGCTTGGGATCCCACTCGCCATGAACGGGTTCGGCGATCCGGCAACGCAGCCGGCGCCCAGGGTGCGACGCCTCCACCTCATCGACCGTCCGGGCGCAAATCAAGGCGAGGTTCTCGGGCTGCGGTGTCACCGGCAACCCGGGCCCGAGGCGGACCAGCGTGAAGTCCAGCAGATCGCGAATCAGGCCATCCATGCGATCGACGCTCTTCAGCGCCCGGGCAGCCGCCTTGGTACTGTTGGCGTCGGTGGATTCGTTGCGCACGATGTAGTGCAGGCCGATCGACAGCGCATGCAGCGGGTTGCGCAGGTCGTGCGCGAGCACGCCGAGGATCAATGCGCGGGACTCGTCGAGTTTCACGGAATAGCGCGCGATCGAGATGCTGAGCGCCTGATCGATGGCTTCGTTGAAGCGCATCAGCTCTTCCACGGCCTCGTCGGTCTTGCCCCGGCCCACGGCCCACTGCTTCAGCACGCTCGCTCGGATGGCGCGGAATTCCGCGACCAGTTGGTCCATCGTGAACTCGTCACCGAAGCGGGAGACCGCATGCGCTTGGGCGGCGCGGGTCAGCTGCGGCATGTTGTCGGAGCGCAGCCCCTGGGCCTTGTCGGCCCGCTGCTGCTCGGACTGCGGCGCCCGCATGTCGTCGACCACCGCGCGCAGCATCTCTTCCGCGTGGTCGCGCAGGGCCGCACGGTCAAGCTCGGCGAGCGGCATCAAGGCGTGGGCGAAAGCCTCCCACTCTTGCAGGATCGGCTCCATGTTGCCGTCGATGAACGCGCCTAAACCGGGCGCCGGTGCGTCGCTGGTCATCGTGAACCCAGGGTAGCACCGAATGCTCCCGCCGGGCGCCCCCGCTCAGCCGGAATTTGTGACGGCCCCATGGCCGTTCAACGCGAGGATGTTGGTCTGGAACGCAATGCCGTCGATGACGCCGATGATGTCGGCGATCCGGTTGCTGCTTTGCTCGATGCCGCGCATGGTCTCGACCACCTGGCCGACCATCTCGCCGCCGGCGCGCGCCACCTTCCTGGCGTTGCTCGCCAGCTCGTTCGCCTGCTGGGCGCCTTCGGCGTTCTGCTTCACGGTGGCGCCCAGCTGCTCCATCGAGGCGGCGGTTTCTTCCACCGCGCTGGCCTGCTCTTCGGTCCGGCTCGACAGGTCGAGGTTGCCCTGCGCGATCTGCCCGCTGCCGATGGCCACGCTGTCGGCGTTTTCACGCACCTGCTGCACCACCTGTACCAGGCTGCCCTGCATGGCCTTGAGTTGCGCCAGCAGGCTCGTCTGGTCGCCCCGCTTCAAAACGATGAGGCCGCTCAGGTCACCGGAGGCCACACGGCTAGCGATCTGGGTGGCTTCGGCCGGCTCGCCCCCCAATTGCCGCACCACGCTGCGAGCCACGGCCACCCCGAACCCCGCGCCAAAGAGCAGGCCGAACGCGATGGCGCCAAGGGCCAGCGCATGCACCACCTCATAGCGCTGCTCTGCAACCACATACTCTTCTCGAGCGACATCGATCTGAAGCTGGATCAGCTTGCTGAGCCCGTCTTCCAGCGGCGCGGCCATCGGCCGCAGCTTTTCCTGCACCAGCCGCTTCGCCTCGTCGATCTGCTGCGTACACAGCGCCGCCACGATCGGTCGAAGCACCTCGTGCTGATACGCCTTGCGGCATTCTGCGAAACGATGGGCGGCGGCGGTTTCCTCCGGCGTGAGGTGGGCCGCCGTGTAAGCCGACCAGAGCTTGTCGATGTGCGCGACGTTGGATTCCAGTTCCTGCATGCGAGCGTCTATCACCTTGCTGGTGGGTGTCACGAGCGCCGCGTTGACGTTGATGCGGTTGTGCAGGATGAGCGAGTTGATCTCGGTGAGCTGTCCGGCCGGGACCGTCCTGTCTTCGTAGACCGTGCGCAATGCCTCGTTGGTTTTTTCGAGGTCATAAACGCCCAAGGTCACCGTGGCGCTTGCCCAGTCCGCCACGTGGGCCTCGCATCGTTGCCGGGCCCATGCAGGCCCATGCGCAGCAGCAGGACCGTTCCACCGCCAAAGGTCCAGACGGGACGCTCCAGGTGATCCAGCAGCGCGAGAGCGTGCGGGAACCATCCGGTCCAGGGGCATATTCGGCTTCTGAGCCTACGGTCGGCACGGGTAGCGAAGAGCGTGCGTGCGCCGAACGAAAATGGAGCCGGACACGCACGTATGCATGCCGGCTCCCGGATGGCTGGCGGGGACAGGGCAGGAAGAGAAGGCGGGACGAAAGCCTACGGCTCCATCCAGGGCGCCACCTCCTCCTGGTACTCGGCCGACTGCTGCAGCATGCGCTCCCAGGGGGCGAGCACCTGCAGCATCTTCAGCCGAGGCGTCGCGATGACGGGATGGCCGTCGGTGGCGCGGGTGGTGCACCACCTCATCATCTCCTCACCGTCTTCACGCTCGATCAGGCCCATGAGCTCGCCGAACAGGTCGTCCAGCGGTGTCACCACGGCGGCCTGATCCGCCTGCGCGATGACCTTGCGTGCGACACGAAGGCCGCCGCACACCCTCGCCAGGCGGTAATGGACCTCCGTCACCACGTTCCAGTGGGTCAGGTCGATCCGGCCGCTGTTCAGCAGTGCGGTCACCTCGGCGTCGGTCATGCCGGTCATCTCGTGACTCCCATCTCGCAGCCAGTCCGCAACGGACTGGCCTACGGGTCAATCCACTACGGACAGGCTTCGTTTAGGGCGGCAGCGTGCGGTGTCAAGACGCGGCGCAGGCGCCGCGGGTGGCTCACGCTCCACCGTGAGCGCGCTGCCGCACTGTCAGAACTGCCAGCAGCTGGACGGGGGGCGTGCCTAAAATCCGCGCATGGCCCTGACGCTCGTCCAATCATTCGATCACTCGAAGATCAGCGCGAAAGGCGTGTGCTTCCGGGTCGCCGTGAAATGGGCGGTGTCCACACTCTGCGGGCAGGGCGTCAACTACTTCATGTCGGACGAAGCCTGGCTGCAAGACAAGCAACAGGCGTCCCACGGCAAGGGCACATGGAAGACACGGCTGGAAGCGGCCCGCAACCAGCTCCCCGCCGAGCTGCGGGAATTGGTGCTGACGCAACGCCCGGCCACGGGGGTGGAGACGGCACGCTGGGAAGGCACGAAGCGCAAGCACGGCGAGTACGCCAACGTCAGCGAGGCGGCGACCAGCATGGCGGCCATCCAGCAGACTGACCGCGATGCACTCGTCGACTGGAGTACGCGCATTGCGGCCCGCCATGGCCAGAAGGTGCAGGTGCAGGCGATCGACCTGGCCAGCAAGCACAACAGGATGTGCGTGGCCTACCAGTTCGGCATGCTGCCCGCCAACGCGGCCTACGTGCTGGGCTACCTCTTCAGCAACGAACGCTATGTCGGCGGCCACAGCGTGGCCTACGCCGCCTCGCGACTCTTCGACCCGAACTGGGGCGTCTACGAGTCCGACGCATCCGATCTCGTGCTTCGACTGCTCGAGGTCGACGAGCATGTACACAGAAGATACGGCGAGTGCGAGGCCCTCACCTGCTACCCGATCCGTCTTGGCTGAGCCCGGGGCCGCGCACGAACGACGGTCAGCAGCAGTGCCGTCGAATCGATGGGCACGTCTACATCGGGACATCGTGCAAGTCGGTGCCCCCCCCCCCCGGCTGCGCGGCGGGAGACGCAAGTCAACGTCGGATCGAGGTTCTGCAATCCCGCTTGGATAGCGGTGAGCGCGCGACTCCGTCCTCGCTGCGGTCCACGGCAACGAGCGGCTGGCTGCGCCGCCGTTTCGGTTCCGGGGGAACAGCTTGTCGACAGCAGGCGTCACCCACACCCGCATGCACGATCCATGCAGCATGGGAGGGCACGGGCATGGCTGACCTCATGTCGAACTTCGACATGTCCGCGTCGCATCAGAGGAACCCGTTGCACTCGGTACGCATAGAGTCTGCTCGGATGCTTCAACCTCTGATCAGGAGCCTTTCCCCATGAGCCGCAAACTGTCGACCCTGAGCCGCCGTCGCTTCATCGCCGGCACCGCCGCCACCGTGGTTTCGGCCGGTGTGCCACTCGTCGTACGCGCCGAGGCCAAGCCGGTCCGCATCGGCTGGACCGCCTGGTCGGACGCCGAGGTGGTGACGCAGATGGCCAAACAGATCCTGGAACAACGCCTGGGGCAAAAGGTCGAGCTGGTCATGACCGACGTTGCGTTGCAGTACGCAGCGCTGCAGCGTGGCCAGATCGACTTGATGCTGATGGCCTGGTTGCCGGGCACGCACAAGAGCTACTGGGAGAAGGTGAAGGACGATGTCGAGGACCTCGGCGCGCTCTATACCGGCGCTCGCCTGGGTTGGGCCGTGCCCGACGAGATTCCGGTGTCGACGGTGCGCTCCATCGACGACCTGATGAAGCCCGAAGTGCGCGAGAAGCTGGGCGGCCGCATTCAGGGCATCGATGCCGGCGCGGGCTTGATGAAGCTGTCCGAGGAGGCCATCAAGTCCTATGGGCTGGACTACAAGCTGCTCACCGCCTCCGATGCGGCCATGGTCTCGGCGCTGGACCGCGCCATCCAGCGCAAGCAGTGGATCGTCGTGACCACCTGGTCACCGCACTGGATGTTCTCGCAATACAAGCTTCGCTATCTCGAGGACCCGAAGCACGTGCTCGGCGGTGCCGAGTCGATCCACGCGCTGGGACGCAAGGGGTTCAGCGCGGCATTTCCCAAGGCCGCGGCCTTCGTGCGCAACATGAAGCTGCCGCTGGCGGACCTCGAGACGGTGATGCTCAAGGCCCGGGACAGCAGCGCAGCCAAGGAAGCCTCCGCCTACATCGCGACGCAACGCGAGGTGGTGGATCGCTGGCTGGCTGGCACCCTGTAAGGGATTCCCGCAAGTTTGCTTGGAAGCCCGGCGAGCCACTGGCGTCAGAGATTTCCTCGCCCGCATCTCGATGCAACGCCGGTTTCCGACGCACAGCACCGGCACGTTCGTGCTGACGGCCAGCGGCCGCTGCGATTAGCAGCCGGGGGCGCCACCCAGCGGAGGGCTGCACCCACCCCGCCACCGCTTTCGCCGCAGCTTCTCTACGTTCTGTCTGCGGCGGACATCTGTTCTACGAGTGCCGCAGAACAGCGCGACGAGCGTCTCACACCGTCACCCCGGCCACCACCGCATTCCCGATGGAGCTGGCGTCACTGGACAAGCGCAAAGGCATGTCACCTGTGGCGGCCCTCGGCGCACGCCGCTTGCTTTCCACCGGGCACAGCTCTGCATTCAGATGCACCATGCCCCGCTTGCCCCCGTGCCGCCGGTGGTCGCTGGGCGAATGGCCGAACTGTGCCCTATAGGCCTTGCAAAAGTGCGAGGCCGTCTGGAAACCACAGGCCACGGTGATCTGCATGATCGGTGCACTCGTGTGCGCCAGCAGTTCACGGGCACGACGCAGCCGCAAGGCCATGTAGTGCTGCGCTGGCGTGACGTCGTGGTAGCGGTGGAACAGGCGCTCCAGCTGGCGCAGCGAAACACCCGTCGCCTCCGCGATTTCCGACAGGGCCAGCGGCTCCTCGATGTTCGCGGCCATCAATTCGGTGGCCTCGATCAGATGTTCGTAGCCCGGGCCGACGAACTCGGGCTTCGGCAAACGCTGCTGCTCGCTCTGATCGCGCACGCGATCGATGATGAACTGTTCGGAGATGGCCATTGCCAGCTTGTTGCCATGGTGGGTTCGCACCAGATGAAGCATCAGATGCAGCGGCGCGATCCCGCCGGAGGCGGTGACCCGGTCGCGGTCGACGACAAAAACCTCCAGCGCGAAACGCACCTTGGGACAGGCTTCACGCAGCGCCGACAGGTTCTCCCAGTGCACCGCACAGCGGTAGCCATTGATGACCCCCGCCTCCGCCAGCGCATGCGTGCCGGTGCACAGGCCGCCCAAGGCCTGCCCGCGCGCAGCACGCCGGCGAAGGTCCTGAAGCACGGCGCCGCCGATGGCCTTCTGCACCTCCACGCCCCCACAGACGAACACCAGATCGCAAGCGTCCAGGTCCGCCAGCACGCCAGGCTTTTCCACCGACAAGCCGTTGCTTGCCGGCACCACGCTGCCGTCGCCCGTCGCGACCGTCCACGTGTAGAGTCGCTGCCCGCTCAGCAGGTTGGCCATGCGCAGGACTTCGAGCGCATTGGCAAACGCAATCATCGAATAGCTGTGTAGCAGCAGGAATCCGAAGTGGCGAACCTGGGGAGACGTGGATGAAGAAGAGATCGGTTCAGTCATCGCGGTCGGCCTCATCAGTGGGGGATCGCCGCTTGATGTCCGTCATGAACTGCATCCGTCCTGCGACGGCGCAAGCAATGCGGCCTCAATGCGGGTTCGACGTTGATTGTGATCAAACTTCATGCACACCTGAACCGGGAAATACGCGTAAGGGAAGGCCTCCATGGCTCCATGGCACGCTTCGGCAGGACGTTCCCGCGGTCGTTGTGGATGCCGAACCGGACCCCTTTGCCCCATCTTCGTGCGCTCGCTTGATCACCGTCGACGAACGCAAGGAACAGGCCAGCACGGCATGCGGCGTGACGGGCAGCCTCGCCGCCGCCATCACGGGTGGCACGGATGTTTTCGCAAGGAGTGCGGGCACGCGAGGTCGCCTCGACGCCAGGCGTCAACCATGGGCGTGCGCAAGCGCCAACCGGCGCTGTGTGTCTCAGGTCGAAGGATGGACCAGCGACAACTTGCGCAGATGCTCGAGCAGCAGTCGCGCCTTGTCCACGGCGGAGCCGTCGCGGATCACGATGCCGCCCTGACGGGAGGACTCGGCGGAACCCGTGGCTCGGGCCATGCGCGCCGCACCGCTTTCGGTGGATGCGGGCGCCAGCGGCCGGCGCTGCCTGCGTGCCGGCTCGAACGTCCAGTCCGCGCTCCTCGCGGGCTGCGGCGTGCCCGTGGCAATGGGGCCGTTCGTCAGGCAGCCCGCCTGCGCAGCAGCCCAGGAGTAGCGCAGCGGCAGGTCTTCGCGCGACGCCAGGCGCGCACTGGTGACGAGCACGGCGGCCGTGCCGCGCTCGAGGCGCCACGAACGCCGCGCACCACGAGGCAACGCCTGCGTCACGTGCCAGCCGCCATCGGTTTCAGGCAGCAGGTCGATCACCTCGTTGATGAGCGGCCGCTGCAGGCATTTCGCCAGTGCATAGGGCAGCAGCCCGCTGGCCGGGCCGGACTCGCCACGCGGCCCGGTGAGCACCAGCTCGCTATCTCGGCAGGCAGTTGCCAGGACCTGCACGATCTCTTCGAGCCCCGCGGAACCATCGGCCGGCACCCGCGTGAGCTGGCTCACGCCCTGCGCCAGGTAGTCGCGCGCGACGCCGGCCGGCATGTCGCCCGCGGTGCACAGCCACGGCTCACCGCTCTCGCCCAGCGCCTTCTGCGCCAACGCGATCGCCGCGGTGTCGGCCCGGCTGCGCGTGGCGCGACCGCTGGTGGTGTCGATGCGCACGCTCACCAGGACCGCGAGCAAGGAAGGCTGTGTCGAACTCATGACGCCGTCTCCGCTGAAGCCGGTGTGGTGCGCACCAGCATGAGCAGTGCGCGCATCAGGTTTTGCACGTCCTCGGCCAACACCAGCTCCGAGCGCTGTGCAATGGGCGCCGCCGGATCGGTGTTGACGGCCATGACGTGCCGGCATTCGCGTATGCCTTGCAGGTGCTGCACCGCACCGGAGATGCCCATGGCCAGGTAGCCGCGTGCCTGGACCGTGCGGCCGGTGGCGCCGATCTGCTGGCTGCGCGGGAAACGGCCGTCGTCCACGGCCACGCGCGAGGCGCCCACGGCCGCGCCGAGGGCCTGGGCAAGCTCGTGGAACAACGCCACGTCGGTGACGCCGTTGCCGGCAGCAAGGATGAAGTCCGCCTCTTCCAGCGCCACTTGCTGCGCCTTGCCGGACACGCGGCCCAGGTCCTGCACCCCGACGGTCGGCCGTGCAGCAGGCGCCGGCAAGGCCAGCTGTTCACCCCGTCCGACGAAGGGCAGATCGGTGCGTGCCACGTGCCGTGCGACCAACAGCAGGTCCAGGTCCGCCAGCGACGCCGTCGCGTCGCCGCTCGCCCGCCCCATCGCGCCATGATCTCGCACGCGGGCTCGGCCTTCCGCAATCTCGACAACGGAAGCGGCGACCGCCAAGCCTTGCGCCACCGCCAGGCGGCGCCCCAGGTCGGCGTCGTCGCCGCGGTCGGGCATCAGCACCAGCCGTGGCCGCAACGTCCCCCAACGCTCGGCCACGGCATCGGCGAGCGCGTCGGCCGTGGTCGCCTCTGTGACGGGCAGGAGCTCCAGCCTATCGATGCCCAGTGCAGCGGGATCGAGCTGCAGCGATGCGTCGGCACAGGGCATCACGACGACCACCGCCTCGTCAGCGCGCGCCAGCAGAGCAGCCGCGGCAATCGCTTCGCGCGCGTGTTCGTCGATGCCACCGCTGTCGGGGTGGGTCACGACCAGCAGGCAGGCCGAAGCCGGCTGTGCCAGGCGTGGCCGGCGTTCGGCCGCAGGGGCTGCGGCACCGAGGCGCACATCCCGCTCGCCTTCGGTACCACCCAGAATGATACGGCGCAAGCCCTGCGCCGTGATGAGCGCCGGGCGGCGCGGATCGACGCGACGCGTCATGGCTGTCCCCCGCGCATGCTGCGCCTGCTCATGCCTGCACCTCCACTGCACGGGCCACCAGCTCGGCCACGTCCAGCACTTCGGGTCGTGGGCCAACCACGCCTTCCAGCATCGCGGTGCATTGCGGGCAGGCCACGGCAACGACCTCCGTGCGCGTGGCACGGGCGTCGTCCATGCGGATGTCGGGAATGCGGCGCTTGCCCGGAATATCCGTAGCTGGCGCCCCGCCCCCGCCCCCGCAGCAGCGTGCGTTCATGCCGTGGCGCTCCATCTCCACCACGCGGATGCCGATGGCCTTGAGGGCGCGGCGCGGCGCTTCGGTCTGACCGTTGTAGCGACCGAGGTAGCACGGGTCGTGCAACGTGACCGTGGGCATCGCAGCCCCCCTGCCTGCAGCCGGTTGCAGGGCGTTGCGCTCCAGCAGGTCGGCCAGCAGCTCGGTGTGGTGCCACACCTGGGTGCGACCTTCGGCGAGACGTTGTGCCCAAGCAGAATCGATCAGCGGGTATTCGTTGCGCAATGCGTGCAACAGATGCGGGTCGGCCGTGACGATGTTCGCCGCCGGCCGCGTCCACAGTGTCGCGATGAGCTGGCGAGCCAGGCGCTGGTAGTCCGCTTCGTCGCCCAGCCGGCGGGCCACGTCGCCGCAATCCGTTTCGGCAGCGCCCAGCACCGCGGGAACGATGCCGCCGGCCTTCATGGATTGCACCAGCGCCCGCAAGGTCTTCTGGGCGCGCATGTCGAAGCCGCTCTCACCCGCCATGAGCAGCCACTCGACCTGCTGCGCCGGCTCGGCAAGGGGCAGGCCCAGGTCGGTCGCCCAGTGGTAGCGCGCGGCCAGCGGATAGCGGCCTTGTGTGTCGGTCTCGCGCAGCGCGGCCAGCACCTCGCCGCCCTTGTTCGGCACCATACCGCCCACCAGCGTGAGGTTGCGCCTCAGGCCCACCACCAGGTCCACGTGCTCGATGAGCATGGGACAGGCCTGCACGCAGGCGCGGCAGGTGGTGCAACTCCACAGCGTCTCGGCTTCCACGAGGCCGGGCACCACCGGCTGGTCCGGCGCGCCGGCATGGCGGCCCGCCTCCTGTCCCGGGTAGGGGTTGCCGTGATAGCGCGCATCGCTGCCGCCGGCCATGCCTGTCACCAGGTCTTGCACCAGCTTCTTGGGATTGAGCGGCTGGCCGGCGGCATAGGCCGGGCAGGCCGCCTCGCACTTGCCGCACTGCACGCAGGCGTCAAACGACAGCAGCCTGTTCCACGGCAGATCGACGGGCCGGGCGATGCCCGGCGCATCCCGGCCCAGGGTCAACGGCTCGAGCGCGCTCGCACGGCGTTGCGCGCTGGGTCCGACGCGCTGCGGCTGGAAGCGCTCGGGCCGCGGATGCAGGCCCAGGTGGAGCAGCCCGGCGATGGCGTGCTTCATCGGTCCGGCCAGACCGATGCCCAGCGCCAGTTCGGCCGCCCCCACGGCGAGCGCCAGCACACAAAGCGTGGCCCACCACGGTGCGATCTGCTCGTACCACAACGCGCCTGCAGCCAGCGCACCCATGCCCGCGGCACCGCTGGCCAGCGTCCACGGCAACCGGCTCCAGGGGCCGCGGGAAACGCGCGCCGCAACCGCCGGCTGGCGTCTGCGCATCGCCATCATCACGGCGCCCGCAAGCATCAACACCGCACAGACCGCCAGCGCCACGTCAAGCACCGCCAGGCGAAGGCGCAATCCATCGTTGATCGCAACGAGCCCCAGGCAGGCGAGCGCCCCGCCGGCCACTGCCACATGGGCACGCGCCACTGCGGGCTCGCGAGCCACCACGTCGTGCAGATCGACGAAATAGCGCTTCGGGACGGCCAGCAGGCCGCGCCAGTCGACCGCGGCCGGACGGCCCGCACGCCACAGCGCCGCACGGCGCGCCGTGCCAACCGCCAACGCTGCCAGCGCCAGCCAGAACACAGCGGTGACGAGGTCGCGCCACACGAAGGCAGAGGTCAAGCTTTCCATCTCAATACTCCATGCCGTCGAAGCGACGCGCCGTGCGCATGAAACCGGCCGAGCCCAGCGGCCGCCGCGGGGCCGGCTTTGGCGGGCCGCTCGCGCTGCCCTCTGGAGGGGGAGCGCCGAAGGCGCTTCGGGAGTGGGCCTTCACGCTAGAAGTCCTTGCACAGACGCAACGCGTCGTAGATCGCCGCGTGGATGTTGTGCATCGACACGCCGTCCCCGATACGGAACAGCGCGAACTTTCCGTTGCCCAGCGGCTGCGACAGCACCGGCTGCGGTTGCGCCGCGTAGAGCGTGTCGATGTCGGTCTGCCCATGATTGACGGAGCGGTCCTTGAGCTGCCAGTACAGCGCCTCGTTGGGCCGGATGCCGTTCTCGATCACGACCTGGTCGACGACGCGCTCTTCCTGCACATCGGTGTACTCGTTGCGCAGCACGGCCACCAGTTTGTCCCCCTCGCGGTACACGCGGTCGAGCCAATGGTTCGGCGTGAGGATCACGCCCTGCGAGTACAGGCGCCGGTAGAAGATCGGGAAGGTCGTCCCGCCGGTGTCGTCCGCGATCTTCACGTCCGGCGTCACCATTTCGACCAGATGGCCGCGGCTGGCGATGAAGTCCGCTGCGCCGGTGCCTGCATGCGCACTGATGGCGTCGTACACCAGCACGTTGCCCTGCGGCGCCGTGCGGCCGCTCAGGATGTCCCAGCTCGACACCGCCAGCCCTTCGGACACGCCCCACTCGTGGACCTGGTCGGTGTGCGGAACACCGCCGGTGGCCAGCACCACGATGCCGGGCCGCTCGTCCATGATCATCGACACGTCGGCCTCGGTGTTCAGCCGCCGGTCCACGCCCAGGCGCAGCGTCTCGAGGTCGAACCAGCGGATGATGCCCGCCATCTGCTCGCGCTGGGGCGCCTTGGCCGCCAGGTTCACCTGGCCGCCCACCTGGCCCTGCTTCTCGAACAGCACCACGTCGTGGCCGCGTTCGCGAGCCACGCGTGCGGCTTCCAGGCCTGCAGGCCCGGCCCCCACGACCACCACCTTGCGCTTCGGTCCGGTGCTCCTGGCGATCAGGTGCGGCATGGTGCGTTCTCGGCTGGTGGCGGCGTTCTGCACGCACAGCACGTCCAGGCCGTTGTACTGGCGGTCGATGCAGTAGTTGGCGCCGACGCACTGCTTGATCTGGTCTTCACGGCCGTCGCGGATCTTGACGACCATGTACGGGTCGGCAATTTGCGCGCGCGTCATGCCTACCATGTCGACCGTTCCGCTGGCGAGCAGCCGTTCGGCCTGCTGCGCATCGCGGATGCTCTGCGCATGCATCACCGGGATCTTCACCACGCTCTTGATGCCGCCGGCCAGGTGCACGAATGGTTCGGGCGGCAGCGCCATCGGTGGCATGCAGTTGGCCAGCGTGTTGTGCGTGTCCGCACCCGAGCCGATGACGCTCAGGTAGTCGATCAGCCCGGTTTCGCTCATGGCCTGCGCGATCTCCTTCAGCGCTTCGTGGTCCAGGCCGTCCTCATGGAACTCGTCGCCGCACATGCGCAGGCCCACGCAGAAGTCGCGGCCCACCTCTTCGCGCACGGCATGGAGCACCTCGACGCCGAAGCGCAGGCGGTTCGCGAGGGAGCCTCCGTATTCGTCGGTGCGGTGGTTGGTGCGCGGACTCCAGAACTGGTCGATCAGGTGCTGGTGCGCGGCCGAGATCTCGATGCCGTCCATGCCGGAGGCCCTCACGCGGCGCGCGGCCCGCGCATAGTCCTTGACGATGCGTCGGATCTCCTCGATCTCGATCGTCTTCGCATTGCCGCGGTGCACCGGCTCCCGTACGCCCGAAGGGCTCACGAGATGGGGCCAATCGTAGCCGTGCCAGGCGTTGCGGCGCCCCATGTGGGTCGCCTGGATCATGATCTTCGCGCCGTGGCCGTGCATGGCTTCTGCCAGCCTGGCGAGCCCTTCCATGGTCTCGTCGCGCGAGAGATTCACCGAGCTCCACCAGGCGTTTGGGCTGTCCTTGGCCACCGGGCTGGAGCCGCCGCAGATGGCCAGGCCCACGCCGCCGCGCGCCTTCTCCTCGTAGTAGCGGATGTAGCGTTCCCCGGGCATGCCGTCATCGGCATAGACCTCGGCGTGCGCCGTGCTCACGATCCGGTTGCGGATCTGCAGCTGGTTCAGCTGGATGGGTTCGAACAGGTGCGGGTAACGCATGGTAGGGCTGCGGCGTTTCTGTGGATCTCTATGTGTCAGACGAGAACAGGCGTCACCGTGAACACGCAGTGGTCGTGTCCCTCGGCCTCGCAGCGTGTCTCGGCGCTGTGCGTCTTCCAGGGCTGGCCAGTGTCCTGACCCACCCAGTCCATCGCACCGGAGAACCAGCCGGCGAAGAGATAGCAGACCTTGTCCTTCGTCACCGGCACGCCGGCGATGCCCTGGGCCAGCACGAACACCGAGTGCTTCAGCAGGATGCGCGCGTGGCCCGAGGCCGGATCCACCTCTTCGAAGGAAAACAGGCCCCAGCCGCGCTGCGACAGCCGCTTGAGGTAGTGCTCGTACACCGCCAGGCCTCTCAGGCCATGGGTCTTTGCTTCCTGTTCGCACCAGAAGTACGCCGAGCGGTAGCCTGCCTTGTAGAGGCTTCGGGCATAGGTGTCGCGCCCGATGGCAGCTTCGGCCTCGACGTGGTTGTTCACGAAGAAGTGCCGCGGCACGTAGATCATCGGCAGTCCGTCGGTGCGCCAGATGCCGGTGTTCTCTTCGACGTCGATGGGCAATTGCGGTTGCATCGTCTCAGGCCCCCCACACGTCCTTGAACACCCGCAGCCAGTTGCCGCCGATGACCTTCTCGATCTTGCCGGCCGGCCAACCGGCGTGAAGCATCGCATCCGTCAGGTTCGGCATCTCGCCGATGGTGCGGATGCCCACCGGGTTGAGCACGGTGCCGAAGTCGGTGAGCCGACGGCCCCGGCCCTTGTCATGCGTGATGTGGTCGAAGAACTCCTGGCCGTAGCCCTGCGTGTGGTCGGTGCCGACGCCCACGCAGTCCTCGCCCACGAGGTTGATCACGTAGTCGATGGCTTCCACGTAGTCTTCGACGTTGGCGTCGATGCCGCGGCGCAGGAAGGGCGGGAACATCGTCACGCCGATGAAGCCGCCGCGGTCGGCAATGAAGCGCAGCTGCTCGTCGCTCTTGTTGCGCGGGTGCTCCTTCAGGCCCGCGGGCAGGCAGTGGCTGTAGGTGACCGGCTTCTTCGAGGCCAGGATGGCTTCCTCGCTCGTCTTGGCACCCACGTGGGACAGGTCCACCATGATGCCCACGCGGTTCATCTCGGCGATGACCTCGTGGCCATAGCCGGAGAGGCCGCCGTCGCGCTCGTAGCAGCCGGTGCCGATCAGGTTCTGCGTGTTGTAGCAAAGCTGGACCACGCGCACGCCCATGTCCGCGAAGGCCTCGATGTGGCCCAGATGGTCTTCGAAGGCATGGGCGTTCTGGAAGCCGAGGATGATGCCGGTCTTGCCGTCCCGCTTGGCCTGCTCGATGTCGGCCGTGGTGCGCACAAGAGTGAGCAGGTCCCCATTGGCGCGGATGTGCGCCTTCATGTCAGCGATGTTGTGCACCGTGCTCTTGAAGTCTTCCCAGACCGAGACGGTGCAGTTGGCGGCAGTGAGTCCGCCCTTGCGCATGTCCTCGAACACCGGGCGGCACCACTTGGAGATGATCAGCCCATCGATGACGATGGCATTGGCATGGATCGGATTCATGGCTTGGGTCCTCGCGTCTGGTACATGGCCTCATTCTTCGAGCGGGCGACAGCGGAGGCTTGTGCAACGCGGACACGCACTTGCACAAATCCGACATCGCGATTCAGACAGCGATGACCTTCGGTTCATTGCCCCGTCAAGGCCAGGACGGCAGATGCCACCGATTTCGGGCGTGGCAGCCAGCGCATCGGCATGGTGAACACCGGCCCGTGCTCCACGATGTCGTCAGCCAGTCGGTTCCTGCCCGGCAGCAGGAGGAGTTCGGCGGCGCGGGTCGATGTGTCGGTTTGCATCGTTCCCGCATAGGAAGGCCGCCACGCTGCGAAATGCCGCGCGGCGCCACGCCGTTGGCTGCAGGCGACATCGGCGACGCGTGTCGATTCCAGACAACTCCGCGTCCGACGCACGCAAGGTCCCTGCGGCCGCTCGCCGAACAATGGCCTGACCAGGGGCGCCAAGCAGCCCTTGGCGAGATGTCCTGCGAAGCTTACAAAACGGATGCCAAGGATCTCCGTCATGCCCCACCAGCCCTCCATCGTCACATTGCAACCACGCGCCGGCGCCGCAAGCGCCCTGCTGAAGGCCTTGCTGGAGCAACGCCGCCCCGGCCACAGCCTGGACGCGCCCTTCTACCTGAGCGACGAGGTGTTCCAGGCCGACATGGAATACATCTTCCGGCGCCACTGGGTCTTCGTGGGCGTGGCGCCGCAGGTGCCGGAGCCGGGGGACTACGTCACGGTGGACGTAGGAGCCGACTCGGTGCTGATCGTGCGCGACGACGACATGAACCTGCGCGCCTTCCACAACGTGTGCCGCCACCGCGGCTCACGCCTGTGCCAGGAACACCAGGGCAGCCTCGGCAATATCGTCTGCCCCTACCACCAGTGGACCTACGACCTCGAAGGCCGGCTGATCCACGCGGACCACATGGGCCAGGCCTTCCTGCGCGATCAGCACGGCCTCAAGAAGGTGCACCTTCGCAACCTCGAAGGGCTCCTCTTCATCTGCCTCGCCGACGAGCCGCCGGCCGATTTCGACGAGATGGCACAGCGCCTGGGCCCCTACCTGGCGCCGCATCGGCTCGAGGACTGCAAGGTGGCTGCGCAGGTCGACATCATCGAGAAGGGAAACTGGAAGTTCACGCTCGAGAACAACCGCGAGTGCTACCACTGCGTGAGCAACCACCCGGAGCTGACCGTCTCGCTGTACGAACATGGCTTCGGCTACCAGCCCGGGCCGCAGAACGCCGAAGGCCTGGCGCGCTTCGAGCAGATCGTGAAGGAAAGACACGCCCGCTGGGAGGCCATGGGGCTGCCCAGCGCGCAGATCGAGGAACTGGACAGCCGCATCACCGGCTTTCGCACCATACGCCTGCCGCTGGACCGCGCCGGCCAGTCGCAGACCCTGAACGCCGAGGTCGCGTGCAGGAAGCTGCTGGGCGATTTCTCGGACAAGGCGCTGGGCGGCCTGTCGGTCTGGACCCAGCCCAACTCGTGGCACCACTTCATGAGCGACCACGTGGTGAGCTTCTCCACCATCCCGCTCGGTCCCGACCGCACGCTGGTGCGTACCACCTGGTGCGTGCACAAGGACGCCGTGGAGGGCGTGGACTACACGGTGGAGAACCTCACCGCGGTGTGGAACGCCACCAATGATCAGGACCGGCACCTGGTGGAGTTGGCGCAGGCCGGCGCCGCCAGCAGCGCCTACGAGCCGGGCCCCTACTCTCCCTACACCGAGGCCCTGGTCGAGGCTTTCTGTACCTGGTACGTGGACCGCATGCGTGCCGGCGTGAGCGCCGGGCGTTGAGGCGGCGGAAACCGGAGCGCCGCGCGATGACCGCTTCCTATTACGACCTGTCCGAGGCGCCCGCTCCCCCTTGGGGCCCCGACGACGAGTGGCTCGAATGCGTGCGCGTGCGCGACGAGACCCACGACGTGCGCAGCTTCGTGTTCCGCCCGGTGCAAGCGCGCACCTTCCGCTACCGACCGGGGCAGTTCATCACGCTGCGTCTGGACATCGACGGCGAGCCGGTGCATCGTTGCTACACGCTGTGCTCGAGCCCGACGCGGCCCGACACCGTGACCATCACCGTCAAGCGGGTGCCCGGCGGCCGGGTGTCGAACTGGCTGCACGACCACATGCGGCCCGGCCAGCGGTTGTCGGTCACCGGCCCCGCGGGCAGCTTCTGCTTCCCGCCCGGGCCGGTGCTGGCGCCCGCGCGAGGGCAGCTCTATCTTTCGGGTGGCAGCGGCATCACGCCGCTGATGTCGATGTCACGCGCCTGGAGCGACCTGGGGCTGGACGTCGACGTGCAGTTCATCCACGCCGCCCGCACGCCGCAGGACATCGTCTTCGCCCATGAACTGGAGTTGCTGGCACGCACGCTGCCTCGCTGGCGCGCCACCCTGGTGTGCGAAGGCCGCGGCGACACGCCCGGCTACTGTGGCCTGCTCGGCCGCCTGAACCTCGCGCTGCTGCACTCCCAGGTGCCGGACTTCCTGGAGCGCGAGGTCTGGTGCTGCGGGCCGGCCCCCTTCATGGGCGCCGTGCGCAACATGCTGGCCGAGGCCGGCTTCGACATGGCCCGCTACCGCGAAGAGAGCTTTTCGTTCGAGAGCCTCGTCCCGGACACGGCGGCCGGGGCGGCGCCCCCGGCCGCCCCGGCCACCCATGGAGCCCGCCAGTTCGCCATCACCCTCAAATCACGCGGCGAGCGCTTCGAGTGCAGCGCCGACGAAACCATCCTCCAGGCCGCCCAACGTGCCGGTGTCCGCTGGCCCTTCTCCTGCTCCAGCGGCATGTGCGGCACCTGCCGCACGCGCAAGCTCACCGGCGAGATCGAGATGCACCAGAACGGCGGCTTGCGCCCGCGCGAGGTGGCGCAGGGGTGGATGCTGCCGTGCTGCAGCAAGCCGCTGACCGACATCGAACTCGACCGATAGACGGCCAACGGCCGTTCCCGGAGCATGAAAATCGTCCCCACACCACCGTCCCAGGAACCGATCATGTCCACACCGAAGATCCAGATACGCGACCTGACCAAGGTCTTTGGGACCAAGCCGCAACAGGCCGTGGACCTGTTGTGCCAGGGACTCTCGAAGGACGAGATCTTCAAGCGCACGGGACAGGTGGTCGGCCTGAACTGCGTGAGCTTCGACGTGCAGGCCGGCGACATCTACGTGCTCATGGGCCTGTCGGGCTCCGGCAAGTCCACGCTGATCCGGCTCATCAACCGACTGGTCGAGCCCACCTCGGGCGCCATCACCGTCGACGGGCAGGACGTCGTCAGGATGCCGGCGGCCGAACTGGTGCGCTGGCGCCGCAAGCGCGTGGCGATGGTGTTCCAGAGCTTCGCGTTGATGCCGCACCGCACGGTGTTCGACAACGCGGCCTTCGGTCTCGAGATCGCCGGAGAAAAGCCCCGTCTGTACCGCGGCAAGGTCATGCACGTGCTCGATCAGGTGGGCCTCGCGACCTACGCCCACAAGTACCCGAGCCAGCTCTCCGGCGGCATGCAGCAGCGTGTGGGGCTCGCACGGGCGCTGGCGGTGGACCCGGACGTCCTGCTGATGGACGAGGCCTTCTCCGCGCTGGATCCGCTCAAGCGCACGGAAATGCAGGACATGATGCTGGAGTTGCAGCGCGACCAGCGCCGTACGATTTTCTTCGTGTCGCACGACCTCGAAGAAGCACTGCGGATCGGCACGCGCATCGGCATCATGGAAGGCGGTACGCTGGTGCAGGAAGGCACGCCGCACGAGATCATCACGCGCCCGGCCAGCGACTACGTGCGCCGCTTCTTCAAGGGCGTGGACACGTCACGCTACCTCACCGCCGCCGACCTCGTCGACAGCATGCCACCTACTGCGGACACCCTCGCGCGCTGCAATGGGCACAGACTCTCGGCGGCTACCACGTTGCCCGACGCCTTGCGCACCGTCCTCGGGCTGGATCAACCCGTGATCGTTTTCGACGACACCGAGCGCCTCGTCGGCTGCATCACACCCAAGAGCCTGCTCACCAAGATTGCGAGTACCCGTCATGTCGGCTGATCTCTTCAAGCATCTTTTCGCGGACTCCGACGAGCGGTTGCTGCCGCTGGGCGCGCTGGTCAACGACGGTGTCAAGCTGCTGCTGGACCGCAGCGCAGGCGTCTTCGATGCCGTCGGCAACGTCGTCGACCGCTTTGCGGAACAGATCGAGAGCATGTTCCTCGCCGTGCCGTCCTGGGTGCTGATGCTGCTGGTGGTGGCCGTGGGCACGTGGCGGCTCAAGTGGCGCTTCGGGTTGTTCGCGCTGGCCAGCCTGCTGGTGATCCGCCTCACCGGCTTCTGGGAGCAGACCATGGTGACGCTGGCGCTGGTGTTCTCGGCCACGCTGCTCAGCCTGATTCTCGGTGTGCCGCTGGGCATCCTTTGCGCGCGCAGCAATCGCTTCAATGCGGTACTGCGCCCGCTGCTCGACTTCATGCAGACCATGCCGGCCTTCGTCTACCTGATCCCGGCGGCGATGCTGTTCGGTCTGGGTCGCGTGCCGGGCATCCTGGCCACGGTGGTGTTCGCCATGCCGCCGGTGGTGCGGCTCACCGCGCTGGGCATACGGCAGGTCAACACCGAGCAGGTCGAGGCCGGCCAGGCCTTCGGGTGTACTTCGCTGCAACTGCTGTGGAAGGTGCAGTTGCCGATCGCACTGCCCACCCTGATGGCCGGCGTGAACCAGACCATCATGATGGCGCTGTCCATGGTGATCATCGCTTCGATGGTGGGCGCGGGCGGCCTGGGCAACGACGTGCTGTCCAGCATCCAGCGCCTGGACATCGGCCTGGGCTTCGAGAGCGGCCTGTCGGTGGTGCTGCTGGCGATCATCCTTGATCGCCTGACGGAGAGCTTCGGCTCGCGCCGATTGGAAGGCTGAGCAGGTACAGGTGAACCCGGCCTCGCGCACACGGCAGGCCGGTGATCGATGCGCCACGCGGCGGCATCGGACTCGCTTCGAACCGTCGATCGCTCGCGCGTGCTCGGCGGCCGTGCGCGCTAAGACCTGGTCAGGTGCAGGGACGCCGTGCACTCGCGCCTCGGTGCACGGTTCCGTGGGTGTCGAAATCCGGTTGGTTCGCGTCGTCACATGGCAATCGCGCCAAGGCCGCTTCCCTGAGCATCACTGCGGCCCTTCAACCCAACAGATCGACGACCGGAGAGAGAGAAATGACCTCGTTCAATCGCATCGCCCATCCCTTCACGATCACGACGCTTCTTCTGGCGAGCGCGTCGGCACCAGCCCAGTCGTCGATCAGCATTTCCGGGCTGATCGACATCGGCGTGTACCGAGGCTTCGACAAGATGAAGCACGTCGGCACCATCCAGCGCAGCAACATCGCGTTCAGCGGCTCCGAGGATCTCGGCGGCGGCCTCGCGGCCACGTTCAAGCTCTCGCACCGCTTCGATGCGGACACCGGCCAGCCCGAAGGCGCCGGTTCCAAGCCGTTCTGGCAAGGCGAGTCGACGGTCGGATTGAAGGGCGGCTGGGGCAGCGTGCGGCTGGGTCGCGCGCTCGACGCCGTCTGGGCCAACGACTGGGCCTACGACCCCTGGTACAACTTCAACCGCATCGCGTCGCCGGCGTGGCAGTACTGGCATTTCAACTACTCGAGCGACCGCACCAGCAACAACGGCTCGGCGGAGTTCGGCCGCCTTTCCAACGGCGTCTTCTACGACTCGCCCAGCTTCGGCGGCTTCGCCTTCCATTTCAGCGGCGCGTTCGAGGACTCGGCCGGCGCAGGCGGGGGCACCGGCAACAACGCCGGCCTCTCGCTCAACTATGACCAGGGCCCGATCTCCTTGATGCTGGCCCATTCGAAGAACAGCAGCGACGATACGGTGAGCTTCTTCGGCGCCAAGTACAGCTTCGGCGACCTCTCTCTCATGGGGGCATACGACAGGAGCAAGTTCGAGGCGACAAGCGACTCGGTCGCCAAGGTCTACACGCTGGGGGCGACCTACAAGATCGGCGTGGCGGAACTCAAGGCCGGCTACGGCCGGCTCGACGTGGACGGCGCCAAGTCGAAGTTCTTCGGCCTGGGCGGCGACTACTGGCTGTCGAAGCGCACCAGTCTCTACGTCAGCGCCGGCCACAACCAGCCGAACGCCGGCGACGACACGACAGCCTACGGGGTGGGCATCGCCCACAGTTTCTGACCACCAACTCGAGGAGATTGCATGTCATCAACCAATCGTGGCGTGGCGTATGTGCGGGCAGGCACTGTCGAAGTGCGGTCCATTCCCTTTCCCAAGCTGGAAGACCCGCGCGGCAGGCGCATCGATCACGGCGTGATCCTGCGCGTCGTGTCGACCAACATCTGCGGCTCGGACCAGCACATGGTGCGCGGCCGCACCACGGCGCCGGAGGGGCTGATCCTCGGCCACGAGATCACCGGCGAGGTCATCGAGCTCGGGCGCGACGTCGAAACGCTCGAAAAGGGCGACCTGGTGTCGGTCCCTTTCAACGTCGCCTGCGGGCGCTGTCGCACCTGCAAGGAGCAACACACGGGCGTGTGCCTCACCGTCAACCCGGCGCGCGCTGGCGGCGCCTACGGTTATGTCGACATGGGCGGCTGGGTGGGCGGGCAGGCCGAGTACGTGATGGTGCCGTATGCCGACTTCAACCTGCTGAAGTTCCCTGACAAAGCGCACGCGATGGAGAAGATCCGCGACCTGACCTGCCTGTCGGACATCCTGCCCACCGGCTACCACGGGGCCGTGACGGCAGGCGTGGGGCCGGGCAGCACGGTGTACGTTGCGGGCGCCGGGCCGGTGGGCCTGGCCGCGGCGGCATCGGCGCGTCTGCTGGGCGCGGCCTGCGTGATCGTCGGCGATGTCAACCCCGCCCGTCTTCAGCACCCCCGCAAGCTGGGCTACGAGGTGGTCGACCTGTCGCAGGACGCGACGCTGGCCGAACAGGTAGCGCAGATCCTCGGCGTGCCGGAAGTCGATTGCGCCGTCGATGCGGTGGGCTTCGAGGCGCGTGGGCACGGCCATGAAGGCGCGCGCCACGAGGCGCCGGCCACCGTGCTGAACTCGTTGATGGAGGTGACACGCGCGGCCGGCCGTATCGGCATCCCGGGGCTTTACGTCACCGAGGATCCGGGCGCCGCCGACAAGGCCGCCCGGACCGGCTCGCTGAGCATCCGCCTCGGCCTGGGCTGGGCCAAGTCGCACAGCTTCTTCACCGGCCAGACCCCGGTGATGAAGTACAACCGTGCGCTGATGCAGGCCATCCTGTGGGATCGCATCAAGATCGCCGAGACGGTGGGCGTGGAGGTCATCACGCTGAACGAGGCGCCTCGGGGCTACTCGGAGTTCGATGCAGGGGCGCCCAAGAAATTCGTCATCGACCCACACGGGCTGGTGGCGCAGGCGGCCTGAGCGTCACCGGCTCCTGCCGGGTGCCCTGCCGGATGAAGCCCGGCAGGGCGCCTCTTCCCCGGCCGGAACGGCCGCCCCGCGTGACGGCATCACTTGTCGGTCCAGGCCGCGAACCGCTGCTCCAGTGCTTCGCCGTGTACCGACCACCATCGCGCGTCGACGGTGAGGGACCGCTTGGCGTACCAGTGCGCTGTCGGCAGGACGTGCATCATGACCGTGTCGAGCAGGCCCGCGGCCGAGACGCGCGTGGGGCCATAGGCGGTCACGGGCGCCAGGGCGGCCATCGCGACAGGGCTGGAGGCGTACCTGACGAAGGCCATCGCATCTTTGCGGTTGCGCGTTCCCTTCACGATGCCCAGGCCCTCGAGGCTGAGCAGTTGCCCGTCCCACACGTAGCGCAGGGGCTTGTTGCCACGCAGGGTCGCCGTGTAGATGCGGCCGTTGTAGGAGCTGGCGATCTGCGCCTTGCCGGTATCCAGCATCTCGACCGGCTCCGCGCCGGCGGTCCACCACACGATATGCGGCTTGAGCGCATCGAGTTTGCGGAATGCGCGCTCGACGCCTGCGGGCGTCGACAGCACCTTGTAGACCTGATCCACCGCCACACCGTCGGCCATCAGCGCGAATTCGAGGTTGCCCTGCGCGGTGCGCCGCAGCCCCCGCTTTCCCGGGAACCTGGCCGTATCGAACACGTCCGCGATCGTCTGCGGCGCCTTGTCCACGAATGCCTTGCGGTTGTAGGCAAAAACCGTGGACCAGACGTTGGTCGCCACGTAGCACCGTGTGAGCGCCCCCGGCACGAAGTCGCTACGCGCGGGCTCGCCCTTCACGCCTCGATCCAGGTCATCAGGATCGATTTCTTCGAGGAGACCCTCGTCGCAGGCGCGCAGCGCGTCCGCCAGGCTCAGGTCCACGACGTCCCACACGACCTGGCCGGTGCTCACCTGGCCGCGCAGTTCGTCGATGCCGCCGGCATACTCCTCCATCCTGACCTTCACGCCTGTGCTACGGCTGAAGGGCGTGACCGCCGTGTCGAGCTGGGCCTTGGCGTAGCTGCCGCCCCAGGAGGTGAAGGTCAGTTCGCCGGCCTGCACGCCCGATGCCGAGCACGCCGCCGACAGCAGGCATGCGGCGCGGACGGCGAAGCCGCCCAGTCCCTGCCCCGTGATGGTGTAGGTCGAGAACCTGAAACGGGAACCCGCAGCATTCATGATTCAACTCCTGTGATCTCATGAATGTCGATTCGCATGCGACGGCATCCACACCCTCGACGATACGAAGGCGTGGCCGAGGCCGGTATGCCGATTGCGACGGCGCCTGGCCGATCCGCGACATGGCTTCAGCGCAGGACGACGGTGCGCAGTCCGTTGATGAAGACCCGGTGCTCGAGCACGTAGCGGATGGCACGCCCGAGCACCAGGCACTCGACGTGACGCCCGGTGCTCAGCAGCTGTTCGGGGCTGTACGCATGGTCGACGCGCTCCAGCGCCTGCTCGATGATCGGCCCCTCGTCGAGGTCGGGCGTCGCGAAGTGCGCCGTGGCGCCGATCAGCTTCACGCCGCGGGCATGGGCCTGCTCGTACGGCCTCGCCCCCTTGAAGCCGGGCAGGAAGGAATGGTGGATGTTGACGACCTGACCGGCCAGCTCGCGGCACAGGTCGTCGGACAGCACCTGCATGTAGCGCGCCAGCACCACCAGCTCGGCGCCGTAGCCGCGGATGCATTGCAGCACCTGTGCTTCCTGCTGCGCCTTCGTCTCGGGGGTGATCGGAAAATGGTGGTACGGCAGGCCCTCGGCCTGCGCGATGGGCGCCAGGTCGGCGTGGTTGGACACCACCGCGACCACGTCCATGTGGAGCTCGCCGCGCCGGCGCTGCGCCAGCAGATCGTGCAGGCAGTGGTCTGCTTTCGAGACCATGATCAGCACGCGCGCCGGGCGCCGCGTGTCGTGGATCGAGCCGTGCGCATCGGCAAAACGCGCCAGCACCCCGGCATAGCGTGCGCGCAGCGTTTCGAGGTCCTCGTCGGTCGCGCCGCGAATGCGAAAGACCGTGCGCACGTAGAAGCGCTCGCTCAGCACGTCGTCGAAAACGGCGAACTCCTCGATGTAGGCGCCGTGCTGCTCCAGCAGGGCGGTCACCGCCGCCACCTGGCCGCGGGCGCTGCGGCAGGCGAGGGTCAGGCAGTAGCGCCCGTCTTCAGGCAGGCAGGCGCTCATCGCATGTCCTTCTGGTTGCCAGATGCCGCCGCTGCGCCTCGAACTCGTGGCGAGAAACGCAACGCTCGATGCCGACCGATACCGCCTGGTCGCTCATGCGCTGCTTGGCCAGGCCCGCATGCACTTCCTGCACCCGCACATCGAGATCGAAGGCGAACGCCAGCAGCTCGTTGACTCGCGTTTCCAACAGCGCGACATGCGGCGTGCAGGGCCACTCTTCGGCGATCCACCGGCACAGCGGGGCATAGTCGATGCACTCGCCCAGGCTTGCGGGGCATGCCGCCGCGACGCCGCGCAGGCGCAGCGTGACCGTCACCGGCTGCGGCAACCCCTCATCGGCGTCGACGCCCACGCGCAGCCGCGTCTGCAGGCGCTCGATCCGGACCGTCCAGGTGGCGTTCACGCGAACCGTCTCGTCACCAGCCCGCACTCGGCGGCAGTGCGCTCGAGCATCAGCCACACATAGCCCATGAAGCTGCGACGCACCAGCAGCTCGTACTCGGGCGCCTCGTCGGTCTGCCACAGCCACACCGAGGCCTTGAAGAAATGCGAACCTGCACAGGCACCTCGCTTGAAGGCGCGCGGGTGCAGATCCAGCGGGCAGCCCTGCGCGAGCACCTCGCGTGTGGGCGTGCCGCTCAGGTGCAGCACCGTGTAGCCGCTGCTGACGTCGGTCACCGCGTGGTGCTGGCCGGCCAAAGCCTCACGCAGCCGGGTGGCCAACCCCTCGGCATGCCCCTTCGGGCCGATGACGAACCAGTCGTCGGGCCCGGCCCACACCACGCGGGCGGTGCTGCCCTCGCTGGTGGCACCGGCCTGCGTGGGCAAGGCCACGCCGAGGGCCTCGGCTGCCGCCCGGCGGAACGCCGCGTCCTCGGCGTCGCCGCGCAGGTTGACGATGGCCAGTCCTTCGCGCCAGCCGGCGATGAGGGCGCTGGGGGCGGGGGCGGCGGACGCCGAGAGCGGGCGCACACCCGGTTCGGCCGTGCGGTGGAGAACCTCAAGCATTTTGACGCTCCGATTTCGGGTCGAAGAACACGGGGTTGGCGATGGTGGCGGTGACCACGCGGCCGCCCTGCATGGAAACGTGCACGCGTTCGCCCATGCGCTGAGCCCCGCCCTTGACCATCGCCAGGGCGATGGAGCGGCCCAGCGTGGGGCTGTCGTAGCTCGAGGTCACATGGCCCTGTCCGCGCGCGGGAATGCGGGGCGTCGGACCGTCGACGATGGCCGCGCCCTCCTCCAGCACGATCTGAGGATCGTCGGTGAGCAAGCCGACGAACTGCTTGCGGTCGGCTCGAGCGGTATCGCTGCGCGTCAGCGAACGCTTGCCCAGGCAGTCCTTGGTCTTGGCGACCATTGCGCCCATGCCCAGGTCCACCGGCGTGACGGAACCGTCGGTGTCCTGCCCGACGATGATGTAGCCTTTCTCGGCGCGCAGCACGTGCATGGTCTCGGTGCCGTAGGGCGTGATGCCGCATGGCGCCCCGGCCGCGTGGATGGCCTCCCACACGCGCAGCCCTTCGGCGGCAGGCACGTTGACCTCGTAGCTGCGCTCGCCGGAGAAGCTGATGCGCATGATGCGGGCCTTCACGCCCGCCACCGTGCCTTCGCGGTACGACATGAACGGGAATGCGGCATCGTCGAAGTCCACGTCCGGGCAGATCTTCTGCAGCACCTCGCGGCTCTTCGGCCCGGCCAGCGCAGTCGTGGCCCAATGGTCCGTCACGGTGGTGAGATACACCTTCAGGTGCGGCCATTCGGTCTGCAGCCAGCGCTCCAGCCAGGCCAGCACGCGCGCCGCACCGCCCGTGGTGGTGTGCATCAGGAAGTGGTTCTCGCCCAGCCGCACGGTGACGCCGTCGTCGAACACCATGCCGTTCTCGTCGAGCATCAGGCCGTAGCGGCACTTGCCCACCTCGAGCTTGGACCAGGCATTGCAGTACACCCAGTTCAGCAGCGTGGCGGCATCCGGCCCCTGGATGTCGATCTTGCCCAGGGTCGATGCGTCGAGTGTGCCGACGCCATGCCGCACCGCGAGAACTTCTCGCTTCACCGCGGCGTGCAGGTCCTCCCCCGGCTTCGGGTAGTACCACGGGCGCTTCCACTGGCCCACGTCCTCGAACAGTGCGCCTTGCCGCACGTGCCATGCATGGAGGGCGGTGGTGCGCACCGGCTCGAAGGCATCGCCCAGTTCCAGCCCGGCCACCGCGCCGAAGGTGACGGGCGTGTAGTTGGGGCGGAAGGTCGTGGTGCCCACTTGCGGAATCGACTTGCCCAGCACCTGGGCCGCGATGCCCATGCCGTTGATGTTGCCGGTCTTGCCCTGGTCGGTGCCGAAGCCCATGGCGGTGTAGCGCTTCACGTGCTCGATCGACTCGAAGCCTTCGCGTACCGCGAGGTGGATGTCGGAAGCGGCCACGTCGTTCTGCAGGTCGACGAACTGTTTGGGTGCACGGCTCACGGGCCGGGCGTGCGGCACCAGCCACAGCGGGCGCAGCGAGCCGGTCTGGATCTCGGCCACGCGCGGAGGCTCGGTGGCCGGCGCGGTAAAGCCCGCGGCCCGCGCAGCCGCCGCACCCGTGGTCCAGCCGTTGTGAGCGCACAGGAAGAGGCTTTGCACGCCGCAGCACCCACCGGCCGACATCTCGCCCTGCGCCGGCTGGCCCGGCAGAAAAGCCGCGCGCTCGTCGTCCCACACGGGCCTGCTGCCGGCCTGGCAGTGCAGGTGGATCACCGGGCTGAAGCCGCCCGACAGGGCCACCAGGTCGCAAGCCAGCGTGCGCGGCGAGCCGCTCAGGCGGTCGCTCCCGTCCAGCGCTTGCACCACCACCCGGCTCACGCGCCTGCCGCCTCGCGCTTCAGTGATCACGTGGCCCGCGAGGATGTCGATGCCCTTGGCCCGCACGCGCTGCGAGAGGCCGCCGTCGGGCTCCCGGCGCGCATCGACCACCGTCACCGAAGCGCCCGCGCCATGCAGCGCCAGCGCGGCGTCGTAGCCCGCGTCGTTGTTGGTGAAGATCACCGCCCGCCGCCCCGGCAGCACGGCGTAGCGTCGCACATAGGTGGACACTGCCGAGGCCAGCATGATGCCCGGCAGGTCGTTGTTGCCGAACACCAGCGGCCGCTCGTGCGCACCGGTGGCCAGCACCACCTGCTTCGCGCGCACCTTCCACAGCCGCTCGCGGAAGGCCGGCGCATCGGCCACGGGCAAGTGATCGCCACGGCGTTCGATCAGCGTGACGAGGTTGTGGTCGTGGTAGCCGAAAGCCGTGGTTCGCGGCAGCACCCGCACTTCGGGCATCGCAGCCAGTTCCTTGCGCGCCTGCTCCACCCACTGAACGGCAGGCACACCGTCGACCTTCTCGTCGCTGGACAACAGCCAGCCGCCAAGCTCGGCCTGTTCGTCGCACAGCACCACCCGGGCGCCGCTGCGCCCGGCCGCCAACGCTGCGGCGAGGCCCGCGATGCCGCCGCCCACCACCAGCACGTCGCAATGCGCATAGCGCTTCTCGTAGCGGTCCGGGTCCTTGACGGTGGGAGAGGCGCCCAGCCCGCTGGAAGCGCGGATGTGTTTCTCGAAGAAGTGCCACGCCGCCTGCGAGGCCATGAAGGTCTTGTAGTAGAAGCCGGCCGGAATGAGAC
Organism: Caldimonas mangrovi; assembly: GCF_023721835.1. Classification (GTDB taxonomy): domain Bacteria; phylum Pseudomonadota; class Gammaproteobacteria; order Burkholderiales; family Burkholderiaceae_C; genus Caldimonas; species Caldimonas mangrovi. The sequence continues at coordinate 137,840 of NZ_JAMKFE010000007.1, forward strand.
GCGAGAACCAGCCGTTCACCGCTTTCACGTCGAACTCCACGCTGGGGCTGGCATGGATGGACGCGGCGCTCAGTCCCTCGACGAGGCTCACCTCCGTCATGCGGGCATTGGGCACGGTGCGTGCGCCGTCGAAAAGCTGCACCAGTGCATTGGGCTCCTCGACGCCGGCACTCAGGATGCCGCGTGGGCGGTGGTACTTCCAGCTGCGCGCCACGAGCGACACGCCGTTGGCGAGCAGCGCCGAGGCGAGCGTGTCGCCGGCATGGCCTTGATACGAACGGCCGTTGAATGTGAAACGAAGAACGCGGCTGCGGTCGACGCGTCCTCCCGATGGCAAGCGGGCTTTCATGCACGGCTCCTCGATGCTTCGGTGTGGCCTTCGACGTCCGGCATGGGTTCGCCGATGCGCCAGGTGGCGTGAATGCGGTAGCTCACCGTGTCGCGCAATGCGTTGAACCACCGGCCGCAGCCGCTCGAGTGGCGCCACTGCTCGTGATGCACGCCCTTGGGGTTCTTGCGCATGAAGACGTAGTCGCCCCATTCGGCGTCGGTCAGCGCTTCGGTCTTCAGCGGGCGGACGATGCCGCCTTCGCCGCCGCAGTTGAACTCGGATTCGGCCCGCGGGCCGCACCAGGGGCAATGGATTTGCAGCATGGTGTGTCTTTCGATGGTGTTGGCGATCAGTGGTCCACGGCTACCCGGCGCGCGAACCAGCCGCTTCAAGCGGCCGCCGCGGATCCGGCTTTGCCGGTCGGCCGGCGGCGCCACCCTGAGGGGGCGCACCGAAGGCGCTACGGGGGTGGGTCATCAGTGCGCGACGGCGGCCGCGCCGTGCTCGTCGATCAGGTGGCCGTTGTAGAAGCGGTCGAGCGAGAAGGCCTCGTTCAGCGGGTGCGGGCGGTCCTGCGCCACGGTGTAGGCCATCGCCCAGCCCGAGCCGGGCGTGGCCTTGAAGCCGCCGGTGCCCCAGCCGCAGTTGATGTACAGCCCCTTCACCGGCGTCAGGCCGATGATCGGGCAGGCATCGGGCGAGACGTCGACGATGCCGCCCCACTGCCGGTTCATGCGCACGCGCGAGAACAGCGGGAACAGCTCCACGATGGCCTGCAGGGTGCCTTCGATCACGTGGTAGCTGCCGCGCTGGCCGTAGCCCGCGTACTGGTCGATGCCGGCGCCGATCACGAGGTCGCCCTTGTCGGACTGGCTGATGTAGGCGTGGATCGCGTTGCTCATCACCACCGTCGGGAAGATGGGCTTCAGCGGCTCCGACACCAGCGCTTGCAGCGGGTGGCTTTCCAGCGGCAGCCGGAAGCCCGCCATCTCGGCCAGCACGCTCGAATGCCCGGCCGCCACGATGGCCACCTTCCTGGCCCTGATGAAACCGCGCGCCGTGTCCAGACCCACCACAGCCCCGCCCTCGCGGCGGATGCCCTTGACCTCGCAGTTCTGCAGAATGTCCACACCGTGCGCGTCGGCCGCGCGGGCGAAGCCCCAGGCCACCGCGTCGTGCCGTGCCACGCCCGCACGCCGCTGGAACGAAGCGCCGAGCACCGGGTAGCGCGAGCCGAGATTGATGAAGGGCAGCATCTCCTGGATCTGCTGCGGGCTCAGCACCTCGGCATCGACACCGTTCAGGCGGTTGGCATTCACGCGTCGCTGGATGTCGCGCATGTCCTGCAGCGAGTGGCCGAGGTTCATCACGCCGCGCTGGCTGAACATCACGTTGTAGTTGATGTCCTGCGACAGGCCTTCCCACAGCTTCATCGATTTCTCGTACAGCTGCGTGGCCTCGTCCCACAAGTAGTTGGAACGCACGATGGTGGTGTTGCGCGCGGTGTTGCCGCCACCCAGCCAGCCGCGTTCGACCACCGCCACATTGCGCAGGCCATGCTCTTTGGCGAGGTAGTACGCGGTGGCCAGTCCGTGGCCGCCGGCGCCCACCACCACGACGTCGTATTCACGCTTGGGCTCGGGCGAGCGCCATTGCTTCTGCCAGCCTTCGTGGTACGAGACCGAGTTGCGCAGCAGCGACCAGATCGAGAACTTCTGCATCACCATTCCTTCAACATTCGACAACGTTCACGGCGAGACCGCCGCGTGACGTTTCCTTGTATTTGGTCTTCATGTCCGCACCGGTCTCGCGCATGGTCTTGATGACCTTGTCGAGACTCACGTGGTGGGTGCCGTCGCCGCGCAGCGCCATGCGCGCGGCATTGATCGCCTTCACCGAGGCGATGGCGTTGCGCTCGATGCAAGGGATTTGCACCAACCCGCCCACCGGATCGCAGGTGAGGCCGAGGTGATGCTCCATGCCGATCTCGGCGGCGTTCTCCACCTGCTCGGGTGTGCCTCCCATCACGGCGCACAGCGCGCCGGCCGCCATCGAGCAGGCCACGCCCACCTCGCCCTGGCAGCCGACTTCGGCGCCGGAGATGGAGGCGTTTTCCTTGTAGAGAATGGCGATGGCCGCCGCCGTGAGCAGGAAGTCGAACACGCCCTGCTCGCTCGCACCGGGTACGAAACGGTGGTAGTAGTGCAGCACCGCGGGCACGATGCCGGCGGCACCGTTGGTGGGCGCCGTGACCACGCGCCCACCCGCGGCGTTCTCCTCGTTCACGGCGAGCGCGTAGAGGTTCACCCAGTCCATCACCTGCAACGGGTCCTTCAGCGCCGCCTCGGGGTGCGCGGTGAGCCCACGGTGCAGGTCGGCCGCGCGGCGGCGCACCTTGAAGCCGCCGGGCAGCGTGCCCTCGGTGGCCATGCCGCGCTTCACGCACGACTGCATGGCCTCCCAGATGCGGCGCAGGCCGTTGCGCAGCTCGTCCGCGCTGCGCCAGGCCAGCTCGTTGTGCCACATCAGCTGCGCGATGCCGAGGCCGCTTGCCTGGCAACGCTGCAGCAACTCTTCGCCGGATCGGAACGGGTAAGGCAGCTCGCGCGTGTCTGGCCCCAGTTGCGGCTGGCCCGCCTCGTCGTGCCGAACGACAAAACCGCCACCGACCGAGTAGTAGATGCGCTCGAGCAGCGGCTGCCCGGTTGCATCCAGCGCCGTGAGCCGCATGCCGTTGGGGTGGAAAGGCAGCGTTTCGCGGCGCAGGAACAGCAGATCCTCGCGCTCGTCGAACGCGACGGCGTGGTTGCCGCCGAGCTGCAGCGTGCGCTGCTCGCGGATCTGCTGCAGGCGGCCGGCGATGCAGTCCGGGTCGATGCGGTCGGGTTCCTCGCCTTCCAGGCCCAGCATCACCGCCTTGTCGCTGCCATGGCCCTTGCCGGTGGCGCCCAGCGAGCCGTAGAGCGCGCAGCACACACGCCGCGCCGATGCGAGCAGCCCGCCCTCGCGCAGCGCCGCGACAAACAGGTGGGCCGCGCGCATCGGGCCGACCGTGTGCGAACTGCTCGGCCCGATGCCGATCTTGAACAGGTCGAAGGTGCTGATGGCCATGGCAGCTCAGCCGTACACCGGAAAGTCGCGGGTCAACACGCCCACCCGGGCCCGCACTTCTGCCTGCGCGGCGGCGTCGTTCGGGCGGTCCAGCAAGTCGGCGATCAGGTGGCCCACCTGGCGCGCTTCGTCCTCCTTGAAGCCGCGGGTTGTCATCGCGGGCGAACCCAGGCGCACGCCGCTGGTGACCATCGGCTTTTCAGGGTCGTTGGGGATGGCGTTCTTGTTGACCGTGATGTGCGCCTCGCCCAGCAGCGCCTCGGCCGCCTTGCCGGTGAGGCCCTTGGCCCGCAGGTCGACCAGCATCACGTGGCTTTCGGTGCGGCCGCTGACGATGCGCAGCCCGCGCTCGACCAGCGTTTCGGCCAGCGCGGCCGCGTTCTTCACGACCTGCTGCTGGTACTGCTTGAATTCCGGCGCCAGAGCCTCCTTGAACGCGACCGCCTTGGCGGCGATCACGTGCATCAGCGGGCCGCCTTGCAGGCCCGGGAACACGGCGCTGTTGATCGCCTTCTCGTGCTCGGGCTTCATCAGGATGATGCCGCCGCGCGGGCCCCGCAGGCTTTTGTGCGTGGTGCTCGTCACGATGTCGGCGTGCGGTATGGGGTTCGGGTACTCGCCGGCCGCGATCAGGCCCGCGTAGTGCGCCATGTCCACCATCAACAGGGCCCCCACGTCCTTCGCGACCTTCGCGAAACGCTCGAAGTCGATGCGCAGCGCATAGGCCGACGCGCCGGCGATGATGATCTTCGGCCGGCTCTCGTGGGCCTTGCGTTCCATCGCGTCGTAGTCGATCTCCTCCTTCTCGTTCAGGCCGTAGCTCACCACGTTGAACCACTTGCCGCTCATGTTCAGCGCCATGCCGTGGCTCAGGTGCCCGCCCTCGGCGAGGTTCATCCCCATGAAGGTGTCGCCCGGCTTCATGAGCGCCATGAACACCGCCTCGTTCGCCTGCGCGCCGGAGTGCGGTTGCACATTGGCGGCCCAGCCGTGCCTGTCGGCGCCGAACAGCTGCTTCACGCGGTCGAGCGCCAGCTGCTCGGCGAGGTCCACGTATTCGCAGCCGCCGTAGTAGCGGCGACCCGGGTAGCCCTCGGCGTACTTGTTGGTGAGCTGGCTGCCCTGCGCCGCCATCACTGCCGGCGACGTGTAGTTCTCACTGGCAATGAGCTCGATATGCTGTTCCTGGCGCTGGTGCTCCTGTTGCACCACCGCCCACAGATCCGGGTCGACGGCCTTGAGCGACTGCTTGCTGTAGCTGAACATGGATGAGCTCCCGAAGTGGATGGCGAAGTCGGCTCATCTTCGGACGGCAACACCGCCGACGCATACCTGATTGCGACGCAGAACATGCGGTTTGCGACATAGAATCCGCGCATGAAACGGGCCGCCAGAGAGAACGCCGAGCCGAAGCTGCGTGTCGCCTTCCTTCTGACGCCACGGTTCACGCTCACGGCTTTTGCCGGCTTCGTGGATGCGTTGCGGCTGGCCGCCGACGAGGGCGACCGAAGCCGTCAGTCGCTCGCCCGGTGGGCCGTCCTGGACGCCATCGACGGGCCCGTCGCCTCGAGTTGCGGAGCGGCCGTCGCGCCCAATGCGCCGCTGGGTTCAGCTCGGGACTACGACTATGTCGTCGTGGTCGGCGGCCTGTTGCACGGCGGGCAGCGGGTTCCCGCCCGCCTCACCGCCTTTCTGCGCGAGGCGGCAGCGGCGGGCGTCAAGCTCGTCGGGCTTTGTACCGGCTCCTTCGTGCTGGCGCGCGCCGGGCTGCTGGACGGCCACGTCGCCTGCGTCAGCTGGTTCCACCACGAGGAATTCGCCACGGAGTTTCCTGAATGCCGGATCGTGTCGAACCAGATGTTCGTCGTCGACCGGGACCGGCTCACCTGCGCCGGTGGAACCAGCGTGGTGCACCTCGCCGCTCACATCATCGAGCGGACCCTCGGTCGCACCAGCGCGGTGAAGGCGTTGCGCATCATGATCGAGGAGCAGCCGCTGCCCTCGCGGACGTTGCAACCGGAGCAGGTGCTGTCAGTGCGCTCCACCGACACGGTGGTGCACAAGGCGATGCTGCTGCTGGAGCAGCAGCTGCACGCTTCGGCGACGATCGAGGCACTGTGCGAGCCGCTGGGCATCGGTCGCCGCCAGCTGGAACGGCGCTTCCGGCAAGACGTCGGCCTCAGCCCTGCAGAGTACCGGCAGCAGTTGCGGCTGGAGCGTGCGCGCTGGCTGCTGCAGAACACCGATCTCGACGTGACCGAGGTGTCGCTGGAGTGCGGCTTCCAGGACAGCGCGAGTTTCGCCCGTGTCGTGCGCAAGGCGCTGGGGCTCAGCCCCCGGGAGGTGCGGCAGGCGGCACGCGCCGACAGGTAGCTCGCCGGTCCCAGGGTGCCACCTCACGGCCCCATCGTGGCGCCAGGCAGTCGATCAGAAGCAGCAAGGCGAGGAGCGCAGATGCTGTCGCGGACGCGCGCTGCACAAAGTCCCATGCGAGCGAATGCCGCGACGCATCCGGAGACACGGGAGGTTGTCATCGACGTTGAAGCGCGCATGGTTCGCAGCGGCAACCTCGAGGTGCCCTTCGCTCTCTCTGAACGCCATCGTCGCATGTTCTTGGACGGTCTGGATGTCATCGGAGCCACGCTTCAAATGCGCGACAAGATCGAGGAATTCGGCCGCGCGCATTGGGCACAACGACCTTGGCTGCACAACGTCGCCGCGCGGACCATGCAGCGTTTGACGACGGACCCTGTCACAAGCACGCGCTGAGCTGCATCCTTTGATGGCGGGGAGTCGAGATGACGCACCTGACCCCTCGACAACTCCTGAAGGACCGATGCACCCGGGGCAATTGCTGTGCAATTCGGAGAGCGGTGGTGTCTACGCGTCGACCGAACAACTGCGAGGGCTCGACATCGACAAGCACGTGGGCGGCGAGTTCAGCGAGTGCGATCCCTTGATCTGCTACGTGCTTCACCTTGGCTGCGGGCCGCAACCCCTACTTCCGCGGCGCTTGGGTCCGCACGGCGAGCCTTTCGCATTCACCCGAGCCCGGCAAGGTATAGACGACGCTGCGGTGGTTCATCCACCGGCTGGAAAGCGGCTCGCACACTTGATAGCCCGCCGTAAGGAAGTAGTGGTCCAGCAGAAACGTAGCGAGCGGGTTGCCCACCAGCATCAGCACCAAGCCGGCGATCAGGCATTGAAACGCGAAGCGCTGATAGCGCGCCGGCGCCATGCGCGGCGCCAGCGTCCCGTACATCGACACGACCGATAACGGACCCAGGGCGACCACTGCCCCGAGGGTGTAGCCGAAGCCGTTGCTGCACTCGACCACAGGGGGCAGCTCGCGCATCGCGTGGCCGAGGGTGGAGACTGAAGACACGAACCACCACAAGGCAGCGATCGGCAGCAAGGCCAACAGAAAGGCGCCGAGCACTTGCCCCCAAGTCATGGAAACGGTGGCCTCGTGAGGCTTCTCTTCAACGGCGAGCCCGGTTTTCATCCGCGGATCCCTCGCATTCATCCGATGAACCCCTCACATAGACGGCTTGCCGGTAGTTGAGCCACCGGCTCGAAGCCGGGGCGCATATCTTGTAGCCTGCTTCTTGCAGGCGGCCATGCACCCACAAGCTGCTCAGGGGCGTGGCCACCAACATGATGACCAGCCCCACAACGACGCAGAGAAAACCGCGCTTTTGGTACCGCGCCGGAGTGATCCTGGTGGTGACGGTGGTGTAGACAGCGCTGAGCAGCAAGGGCGTGAAGGCGACGAAGGCTCCGGCGGTGTAGCCGAAGCCGTTGCTGTACACGATGGTCGGCGGCAGCGACGTCAAGGCGGCGTGCAGATCGGTCGCACCGGCGACAAACCACCACGCCGAGCCGCCTGCGATCAACAGGAAGAGGGCTGAGGCGAGGATGCCCTTCCAACGTGCCAACCGCAACTGTTCCACGCCGCCCCTCTCCCTTACCTCGGTACGAGCACGAGTTTGCGCGTATGTGCCCGCCTGGTCCGTCCCGCCAAACCGGTTGACGAGTTCACCTCCACGGCTACAGCCGGTCCGGCAACATCGTTTCCTTGCTCAGCTTCGGCTCGTTGAGCAGCTTCGCCTTGTAGGCCAGCAGCTCGTCCTCCGGTACGTCGAAGCGCTGCAACCAATCCTCCGCTGCCTTTCCTCGAATGCGAGGCTTGCCGTCGGCCGAGCCGCCGTGGATGTGCCCGATCTTGGGCGTGCGAACCTCCTTCAGCAGCATGTTGGGCAGCACGTAGGTTGCCGGCTTCGGGTCTTCATTGACAAACGCCCCTAGCGCCTTCGGCCCTGCCTGGATCACCAACCCATTGCTGTAGGGGTAGAGGGCGAACCACGTCCCAGGGAGTTCCGACTGGATCCTGAACTGGCCTCCGATCTTCTCGATCATCTCCTTGTTGATCGCGGTCAGCCAGGAAACCGTCTTGATGCCCGCCACCACGGAGCGCGACAGGCCGAATGCAGATCCAATGTCCAGTCCATACATGTGTTCGGACATGTACGCCTCCACGGGTTCGTTGTCGTCGTCGCGCACCACCGACCGCACCAGCCCAATGCCACCGTACCCGTGCACCGCCTTCAACCGGCTTGCGAAGTTCACGAACATCTGCTGGAACGCCGTTGGATGCTGGTGAACGTGAAGGATCGACATGCTGAAACGCAATGACGAGTAGCCGAGTCCTTTCATCCTGGCTTGCCAGCCTCTGCGGCCTACCACCTGGAACTCCCAAGAGCCGGCTTCGTGAGGCTGCGCCCCGCTCTCGTAATAGAAGCTCACGAGGTCGTTCTCGCCGAGGCCCTGCATCATGTCGCGCATCGGCTTTGCCTTCGGGTACGCGACGTTGTCCGGCCCTTCCGGCGGGTCTTCGCGCCACAACCACGTCAGGTGCTCTTTCGCCAGTGCTTCGTACTCCTCAAAGCACTGGCAAATGGCGTTGCGTACCGCATCCGTGTGAGCATCCACGAAGTACAACGTCCCCGTGAAGGCCGGCACTGCGCCTATGTAGTCCTGACGGCCCTTCCTGGTCAGCAGCCCGCCTGGGATCTGTACCTTGTCCAAGTTCTCCAGCAGGAACTTCTCGTAATCGAACTCTTCGGTCATCTCGTTCTCAATAGGCTGGTGCAGGCATCGGGCGTCGTGGGCCTTTGCCACCAAGGAGCATCGACAGTAGCCCGAGAAGGGTGCCGATCGTTCCTATGTCCTCCACATCAACGGGAATCTTCGGCTTGTCCGGCTCCATCTTGTCGCAGTCGCACTTGTCTGGCGTCATGGTCACAACCTCAGCATCGCCTGCAATCACCTCGTAGGCGTCCTTCTGTTCTTCGCTGACCTTGTCAGGCGGAAACTTGATTTCAACGACCTTCTTGATGTTGTCCTGCGTGGGCGGCTTCGTCGGGTCTTTGACGATGATGACATCGGGCCTCTTCACCATACCCCTGCCCGGCTCGAACGGCGGATGCTCCGGGTCTTCGGGCCACCACTTCCTGAGCCATCCGGGCAACCAGTCATGCCCCTTGGTCTCGATGGTGCTGTCCATGATGGGCTCGGGCGGATTCTTGGTCATGTCGTAGTTGATCTCCGGCTTGTACGGACTGCGATGCTGCAAGGAAGCATCGAGCGCCCGGATGCGGGCCAGGCCTTCAAGGTGGTGCTGTCTCAGGACGGCGAAACCAGGACGTTCGATTGGACGCCGAAGGACAGCAACAACGTCTTCGTGCTCTTCCGGGAGGGATAGGGCAGAAGGCAAGACGTGCGCCAGCTCGACACTGGTTCTCATCGCGCGAGGCGAGAGGTCGTCGCCCGCGACGTGCACGAGGAGGTGGTTGAACATGGCACACGTTCCTGCTTGGCGTCCGGCTGACACTCACTGTAGGCGCGGCCCCGCGGCCGCACCTTGAGCCAGATCATTCGCGGCGGCTTCGCGCCGGGCGCGGGAACCGCCTCACAGCTGCTGGCGCAGCAGTGCCGCCGCCCGCTCCGGCAGACGCTGCCACAGCGGACGATGTTTCCAGGCGTGCAGCGTCACCGGCCGCGCCCGCTGCCAGTCCTGACGGAACGTCTCGACCATCTCCCGGGCGAAACCGGCATCGATGACATTGAGGTTGGCTTCGTCGTTGAGCCGGAACGAGCGATTGTCGAAGTTGGTGGAGCCGACCGAGACAAGCAGCTCGTCGACCACCAGCACCTTGCAGTGGAACATGGTCGGTTGGTATTCCGCGATCTCGATGCCAGCCGCCAGCAGGCGGCCCCACAGCGCGCGCGAGGCGCGCCGCACGACCTCTGCATCGGTGCGGCGGCCAGGCACGAGCACCTGCACGGCCACCCCGCGGCGCGCCGCATCGATCAGCGCCTGCACGGCCAGCCGGTCAGGCACGAAGTACGCGCTCTGCAATTGGATGCTGCGGCTGGCCGCCACGATGGCGAGCAGGTACATCAGGTGCATGCTGGCGCTGCCGCCGCTGGGCGAACTGCTGAACATCTGCGCGGGCAAGGGGCCAGCAGCCGACAGCGGCGGGAAGTAGCGCTCGCCGTGCAGCACCGTACCGGTGGCCTTGATCCAGTTGTCCAGGAACACCGCCTGGAACTGCGCCACCACCGGCCCCTCGGCGCGGAAGTGCGAATCACGCCAGTGCGCCTCGTCCTGCGCATGGCCGCGCCAGTGGTCGGCGACGCCGACCCCGCCGGTAAAGCCGATGCGGCCGTCGACGACGAGCAGCTTGCGGTGCGTACGATTGTTGAAGCGGCGCAGCTGCATCAGGCGCGGCCGGTGGTACAGCTCGACCTGCACGCCCGCGTCGCGCATGCGCGACAGCACGTCCTTGTCGATACGCTGGCTCCCCAGCCAGTCGAGCAGCACCTGCACCGGCACGCCGGCGCGGGCACGCTCCGACAAGGCCTGCGCGAATTCGCGGCCGATCTCCCCCGACCAGTAGATGAAGGTCTCGAAGCAGATCGACTGCCGCGCCGAGCGGATCGCCTCCAGCATGGCCGGGAAGATCTCGTCGCCGTTGCGCAGCAGGCGCACGTGGTTGCCTTCCGTCAGGTCCGGCCCCAGCAGCACGGAGAGCACGCGGCGAAAGTCGGGCGAGTCAGCGCCGTACAGCCGCTCGATGCGGTGCTCGATGGTTTTTTCGCCCGGCGTGATGTTGGCGAAGATGACCACCGCCACCAGCGTCGTCACGGCTGCAGCGCCGGCCCCCCAGAACACGTACTCCCACACCGTCAGGCTCCTCGTGCCACGTCACCGCGAGCGCCCGGCGGCGCTCAGGCGAACTTGCGCTCGGCCGGCGGCGGTGGGTTCCACTGGTAGAGCCAGGTCTCGGTCAGCGGCTGACCGTCGCACTGCAGGTACAGGCGCAGGTCGATCGGCTGGGTGCTGTCGTCGATGGGCCGCAGGTCGAACATGGCGCGCCAGCCGTTGACCGAATGCAAGGGCCGCGCCGAGGTGATCTCGACCTTGCCGCGCGAGGCCCAGATCACCGGTTCGACCTTGGCGTCCTTGCCGATCAGCGAGAAGTCGCCGCCGGCGAAGTCGACCGCGAAACGCCACGAGAAGTACTTGCGCGGCTGGCCGACGATGCCGCCGATGCCGGTGCGGGTGGCGACACACTCGGCCAGCGGCGGGCGCGCCGGCGGGTGCGCGCCCCAGTGCAGGCGGTAGCCGAACAGCAGCTCCTGCCCTGCCTGAGGCTTGGTGGCCGGGTTCCAGAACGCGACGATGTTGTCGAAGGTCTCGTCGATGGTCGGTATCTCGATCAGTTGCACCGAACCAGCCCCCCAGCCCGCCTTGGGCTCGACCCACAGGCAGGGGCGCTTGTCGTAGAACACGCCGTCGTCCTGGTAGTGGTCGAAGTCGCGGTCGCGCTGCAGCAGGCCGAAGCCGCGCGGGTTGTTGTCGGCAAAGGCGTTGAAGCGCAGGTGAGCCGGGTTGGTCAGCGGCCGCCAGATCCACTCGCCGTTGCCCGTCCACATCTGCAGGCCGTCGGTGTCGTGGATCTCGGGGCGCCAGTCGTTGGCCATGCGCTTGTCGTTCTCGCCGAACTGGAACATGCTGGTGCATGGCGCGATGCCCAGCCGCTCGATGCTCTTGCGCGGGTACAGCGCGGCGTCGATGTCCATCACCTGCGTGTCGCCCGGCGTGATCAGGAAGCGGTAGGCGCCGGCGACGCTGGGCGAGTCGAGCAGCCCGTAGACCGCCAGCGTGTTCGACTGCTTCGTCGGCTTCTCCAGCCAGTAGGCCACGAAGTTCGGAAACTCCTCCGGCCGGTTCATGCCCGAGTCGATCGCCAGCCCCCGCGCCGACTGGCCGTATTGCCACTCACCGCCGACCGCACGGAAATAACTGGCGCCCAGAAAGGCGGCGATGTCGCGCTGCAGATCGGTGTGGAAGTTGAGCCGGAAGCCGGCGAAACCCAGGTCGGCCGGCAGGCTTCCGGCCGGCACGCCGCTGTCGCTGTGGTCGAACAGCGCCGGGTCGTAGGCGATCTCCTGCGCCTGGCCGCCGTCGACTTCGTACAGCCGCACCGGCGACTTGAAGAACAGCCCGAGGTGGAAGAACTGCGCCTGGAAGCGCAGCGCATCGTCGCGCCACAGCGCGCGCTCCTTGCGGAAGCGGATCGACTGGTACTGGTCCCAGTCCAGGTTGTCCAGCCCCTTGGGCAGCGTCGAGCGCGGGGCCTGGTAGGGCCTGGCGCCCAGCGCACGGGCCTGGCCCTTGAGCCAGGCATAGTCGAACGCCTGGGGCTTGCCGATGGGCTTGAGGTCGGCGGCCAAAGTGTGGCCGGAAGCCACGGCGGCGAGGCAGGACAGGAAGTGTCGTCGTTGCACGTTGGATGAGGTGGATCGAGACAAGGAGGGGATGTCGCAGGCCAAGACATGCACGCCTGCGACGCGGCAGTGGCCCGCATGGTAGCGGCGCCCCTGCCCCGGCCGCGTCTGGCCCGACGCACCCGTTGGTGACACAACGTTGCACCGCCGGCCATCGCTTCGCGCCACGCGGCACTGCCGCCATCCTCGGGAAACCCCGTATCGGTGCAGCTACAGCTCGTTGCAGCTCCGGCGGCGGCCGCACCTGCTGAAAACGTCACGACGATCGTATGCCCGCCCGATGCAACCCGGACCTCCATGGCGCCGTGAGGCGCCATCAGAACAGGCGGCCAGCCGAGATGCGCTTCTCATTCGGTCCGAGGCGACAAGGGCCGCGCGTACATCACGTCCGTGCGCAGCACGTATTTGACGCCCTCGGTCACCGCGGCGCCCATGTGCCTTAGCCGGTGCGGAAACACCACGGCCATTCCCTGCTTCGGCCGAATGCTGTCCCATCCGAAAGCGGTTTCTCCGCCTTTGAAGTTCTCGTTCAAGTACATCAGGAAGGTCAGGAAGCTCTCTTCGCGCTCAGTACGGCGATAGGTCCCGTCTTGATGCCACGTGAACTGCTGTTGCTGCTCGTAGCGGTAGTAGCGCATGCGCTCATTGAATCCGCTGGGCTGCCATCCGTCGACGACGCTCGGCAGGTACGGCAGGGCGCGCTGGTAGAGGCGGTGTGCCAGCGACGGGTCGTCGAAGATGATGCGATCGTTATTGCGCGCCTCGCGAAAGACGCGTTCGCCCGCGTCGGTGTGTACTGAGGCTTCCTCGTATCCGGTTTCCTCGCTCAGTGAAATGAACCGCTTGCATTCGTCTTTCGACAGGAAGCCGGAGATTGCGAGAACGCCCGCGCCGAAGCGGTCTACTTGCATGATTCGTATCCTTTGCTGCAGGCGGACCACCTTTGACGTCCGCCGCGTGAAATGCCACAGAAGCGCCGGGCCAACGGCCGGCTCGACATGAAGCACCGCAGCTAGCGACTGCGCCTCGCCGTCCCCACCGGCAGGCTCGCCGCTTCGTCCCACGCCGGCCCGTCGAACCACGCATCTCCGTGCAGACAGGCGGCCACCATCTCGAGCGCGTCGTGTCCCCAGAACAGCCGGCCATCGACCTCTATCGTCGGCACGCCGAACACCCCCCGCTGCACCGCCTGCTCGGTGGCCCGGCGCAGCTCGCCCTTCACCTCGTCGCTGCCCGGGTCGCGCTGCGGCGACAGCTCGGTGGCGAGCGCTGCCAGCCGCAGCGGGTCGTCGGCCGGCTCGCCGGTGCTCCACACGTGGTGGAACAGTCGCTCGCAGACGTGGCGGTTCGGTGTCTCGCCCGCGCTGGCGCAGGCCAGCGCCAGCCGCAGCAGCGCCAGCGGGTTGAACGGGTGGCCGGCAGGCATGCGCAGCGCAATGCCCAGGCGGTGCGCCTGCCAGGCGACCTGGCGGTAGGTCCAGGCGCGCTTCGGGCCGATCTCGGCCGGGCCCAGCTGGCCATAGTGCTGCAGCATCCCGGCGAACAGCACCGGCTGGTAGCGCACCGCATACGAGCTGCCCTGCAGTGCGACCGGCAGCCGCTCGAAGGCGAGAAACGAGTACGGCGAGACGACGTCGAAGTAGAAGGTGAGCTGTTTCATGGCGTGGCAGGATCGGGATTCTGCAAGGCCAGGAACTGGTCGCGCCGGCGCGGCAGCTGCTTCCAGACCATGCGCTTCTCGATGTCGGTCATCGTCGACCAGGCAGCGATCTCGTCGATCGTGCGCATGCAGCCTTCGCACCAGCCGGTGGCCGCGTGCATGCGGCAGATGCTGATGCAGGGGCTGGGGATCGACGAGGCGGCAGGCGACGGCATGACAGGGCTTTCAGGCCGCAGCGGCACGGGCAGCCTTTTGCGCGACCTTCGCATTGAACTTGTCGTAGTCGACCACGACACGCTGGTGCGTCCCCTCGGAGATCTTGTCGACGCCATCGTGCGCCTCGGCGCGAAAGCTCACCTTGCGGCCGTCGACCGCGATCACTTCGGCGCGCACGTGGATGGTCAGGCCGGGCGGCGTGGCCGCCAGGTGCGAGAAATCGACGTGCGTGCCGAGCGAGCCTTCGCGGGGCCAGTCGAGGAAGGGAATGATCGCCTTCTGGCAGCAGGCTTCGAGCATGCTGACCATCAGGCCGGTCGCGAACACCTCGGGCATCTGCCCGAACTCCTCGAACTCTTCGTAGATGAAGGGCACCGTCTTGTCGCGCGTGACGGTGTAGTGAAGCTCGGCCCGGGCACCGAGGGGAATGTCTTTCATACTGCGGGACGCCGTGGACACACAACCCGCAGGGTACAGGGCCGGCGCCCCCCCGGGCAACCCGGGTTTGCGCCGTGGCGCTTTCAGCCCTCGAACGGCAGCCCGACGTAGTTTTCGGCCAGCGAGGTGGACGCGGCCACCGAATGCACCAGGTAGTCCAGCTCGGCTTCCTGGATCTTGCGGCCGAATTCACCGTTCTCGGGGAAGCGGTGCAGCAGGCTGGTCATGGCCCACGAGAAGCGCTCGGCCTTCCAGATGCGGCGCAGCGCCTTCTCGGAATAGTGGTCGATGCCGGCTTCGCTCTTGTCGAGATAAAACTCCACCAGCGCACGCGACAGGTAGCGTACGTCGGCCGCGGCCAGGTTCAGGCCCTTGGCGCCGGTGGGCGGCACGATGTGCGCTGCGTCGCCGGCCAGGAACAGCCGGCCGAAGCGCATCGGCTCGGCGACAAAGCTGCGCAGCGGTGCAATGCTCTTCTCGATCGACGGGCCGGTGACCAAGCGCTCGGCGGCCACCGGGTCCAGGCGGCGGCGCAGCTCGTCCCAGAAGGCATCGTCCGACCAGGCCTCGGCCTTGTCGTCCAGCGAACACTGCACGTAGTAGCGGCTGCGTGTGTGCGAGCGCATGCTGCACAGCGCAAAGCCGCGCTCGTGGTTGTTGTAGATCAGCTCGTCGCTCACCGGCGGGGTGTCCGACAGCACGCCCAGCCACCCGAAAGGGTAGACACGTTCGTAGGTCTTCAGTGCGTCGGCCGGCACGCTCGCGCGGCACACGCCGTGGTAGCCGTCGCAGCCGGCGATGAAGTCGCATTCGATCTCGTGCGACTGGCCGTCTTTCTCGTAGCGCACCCGTGGGCGCATGCCGTCGAAGTCGTGCACGCTGACATTGGACGCTTCGTACACCGTGGGCAACCCGGCCGCGGCGCGCGCGTCCATCAGGTCGTGCGTGATCTCCGTTTGCCCGTACACCGTGACCGACTTGCCGCCGGTCAGCCCGCTCAAGTCGATGCGGTGGCGCGCGCCCTTGAACGAAAGCTCGATGCCGTGGTGCACCAGCCCTTGCCGGTGCAGGCGCTCGCCGACACCCGCTTCGTCGAGCAGGTCGACGCAGATCTGCTCGATGATGCCGGCGCGGATGCGCGCCAGCACGTAGTCCTTGCTGCGCTGCTCGACGATCACCGCGTCGATGCCGGCCTTGTGCAGCAACTGACCGAGCAGCAGGCCGGCCGGGCCCGAACCGATGATCGCCACCTGCGTTCTCATCGCCTGTCTCCTTGTCTTCCGATCAGGCAAGCGTAGGCACCGGGCGCCTGCAGCGGAATGGACGGATTCGACAATCACTTGGACAATCCGAACATTTGTACGCACCGCAGAACGCACCGTGCCCTCCCGTGTCCCCACCTATGCGCTGTACGGCGAGCACGAGCAGCCGCTGATCCCCGAGAACCTGCACGTCGAGTCGATCGCCGAGCGCAGCCGCCTGTACGACTGGGAAATCGCGCCGCACCGCCATGACCTGTTCGCGCAATTGCTGTGCTTGCGCTCCGGCCAGGGCGAGGTGGTGTTCGCCGACGGTCGCGAGCCGTTCGACGCGCCCTGCGTGATCTACGTGCCGGCGCTGGCCGAGCACGGCTTCCGGTTCGCGCGCGACATCGACGGGCTGGTGATCACCGTCGTGGAGCACCGCATGCAGGCCCTGTTGCAGGCCGCGCCCGAGCTGGCCGAGCGGCTGGCCCTGCCCCGCTGCCTGCGCTTCGCCGCCGGCGCGCCCGAGTTCATGCAGGTCGAGCGGGCGTGCGCGCTGCTGGCCGGCGAGATGCGCGGCACCGCCCCCTGGCGCATGCACATCGTCGAGGCGTCGCTGGCCACCGCGCTGGTGTTCGTGGCGCGGGCGGCCGCCACCTCGCAGCACGGCGCCGAGGGCCCGTCACCACGCAGCCTGCAGCATGCGCAGCGTTTTCGCGCCCTGCTCGACCGGTCGTTCCGCGAGCAGCGCAGCGTGGAGTTCTATGCCCGCGAGCTGGGCATCACGCCGACGCAGTTGAACCGCGTGTGCCGCGAGGTGCTGGACACCTCGGCGCTGGGGGCGCTGCATGCGCGGCTGATGCTCGAAGCCAAGCGGGACCTCGCCTACACGCGCTTGAGCGTCAAGGAGGTGGCGTTGACGCTCGGGTTTGCCGATGCCGCGTACTTCACTCGCTTTTTCACACAGCGCACCGGGATGTCGCCGAGCGAGTTTCGCGCTGCCGCTCGCCGGCAGATGAAGCTCGGTGTCGTAGGCACAACGTCACGACGCACGCGGTCAACCAAGGGTTAGCCAGCATTCAGTTGCGTCGAACGTCGCCGAAGGTGCAGAGGCGGACCGGCCCTGCAAGAGCCGGGTTCTGCTTCTCACAAGGAGTGCCCATGTCCGTTCTGCGGCCGCCGTCCGATGCGCTGGCGCCCCATGCCGGCCCGGCCCCGCAAGCCGGCGCGGCCGGCGACACCCCGGAGGCATCGAGCCGTCGCAAGCGCGGCGCCCAGGACCAGCGCAATCGGCTGAAGATGATCGGCGTCTCGACGGTCAACTACTTCGCCGGCTCGTTCGGGCTGGCGCTGTACGCATGGGCCGGATCGGTGGGCTGGCATATCCCGGCGTGGTTCTTCGCCGTCAACACGCTCGGTGGTCTCGTCTTCGCGCTGCTCGTCGTCAGCGGCCTCAACCTGCGGCTGCGCGACCCGAACATGTTCATGTGGCAGATGCTGTTTGCCGGCGTGGTGTTGTTCGGCTTCCTGACCGCAGCACCACAGCTCGGCTTTGCGTTCCTGTCGGCCATGCTGGTCACCGGCCTGTTCGGGCTGGTGCAGTTCACGGTGGTGCAATTCCGCGTGGCGCTCGCGGTGGCGGCGGCCGGGGCGGCGATCGTTTTCTATTGGGTGGGCGACCAGTTGCGGTTGCCGGCGTCCAACCCCACGGAGGTGGCTGTCCTGTGGGTCTACTTCGTGCTGGTTCTGGCTCGGTTCACGGTCCTGGCGAGCCATCTCAACACCTTGCGCCGCAAGCTGCGCGAAAAGAACGAGTTGCTGCAGCAATCGCTGCAGCGCATCCAGGAACTGGCGGATCGTGACGAGTTGACGGGCGCCTTGTCGCGCCGGCGGCTGATGCAGCTGATCGAAGCCGAGATCTCGCGCAGCGACCGCAGCGGCGAGCCGTTCTGCGTGGTGCTGCTCGACCTCGATCATTTCAAGCAGATCAACGACACGCATGGACACCTGACCGGCGACGAGGTGCTGCGCCGCTTCTGTGCCGCCGTGAAAGGCACGCTGCGCCTGACCGACCAACTCGGCCGCTACGGCGGCGAGGAGTTCGTCGTGCTGCTGCCCGCCCTGCCCGCTGCCCATGCCCCGGGGCTGATGGCGCGGCTGATGCAGGGCATCGCCGAAAGGGGGTGGAACGACCTCGCTCCCGGCCTGGACGTCACGGCCTCGGGGGGCATCGCCGCCTATCGCCGGGGCGAGAGCGTGCAGTCCCTGCTGAACCGGGCAGACGAGGCGCTCTACCGTGCCAAGCGGCTCGGGCGCAACCGCGTCGAGTACACGTTCGACGCCGGCGCGGACACAGCGGCGCACGCCCCGCTGGCCCCCCTCAGCGCTGCCGGTTGAAAGCAGCCTCCGCGCCCGTCAAAGATCGAAGAACGCCGTTTCGTGCGGGCCCTGCATGTGGATGTCGATCCGGTAGGTGACGGCGCCCGGCTGCACCTCGCGGCGGGCGACCAGCGTGCCGCGACGCTCGGGGGCCACCGATTGCAGCACGCGGTCTTCGGCATTCGCCGCCACTTCGTCGTCGAAGTAGATGCGCGTGAACGCATGCGACAGCATCCCCCGCATCAGCACGATGACATCGATGTGCGGCGCATCCCCCGCCCCGCCGGCCCCCGGCTTCACCGTCTCGAACACGAACCGCTGCTGCGCGTCGGTGCCCGTCCCGCAGCGGCCGAAACCACGGAAGCCGAGCTCCTGCGCCTGCGCTTCGCTGGTGATCTCGCGCCCGTGCGCGTCGAGTTGGCCGATCTCGATCATCGCGTCGCCGATCGGCTGGCCCTCGCCGTCGAGCACGCGCCCGACCAGGCGGATGTGCTCGCCTTCGGCCTGGGGGCCGGCCAGTACCGGCGTGTACGCGCTGCCGTGGTCGTAGAAGTACTGCCGCGGCGTCAGGCCATACGCGAAATACGGCCCCACCGTTTGCGACGGCGTTTGCAGCAGGCGCTGCTGTGGCGCGGTGGAGGTGCTCATCGCTTCGTCTCCATCGGGGTTTCGTCGGCACCGCGCAGCACGATGTCGAATTCGTAGCCGAGCGCGAAGCCGGGCTCGGTCACGTCGAGCGTGAAGCGCGAGACCAGGCGGTCCCGGGCACCGGCCGGCGTGCCCTGGAAGATCGGGTCGTGCGCAAGCAGCGGGTCGCCGGGGAAGTACATCTGCGTCACCAGCCGGCTGGCGAAGTACTCGCCGAACAGCGAGAAATGGATGTGGTTGGGCCGCCAGGCGTTGGGGTGGTTGCCCCAGGGGTAGGCGCCGGGCTTGACGGTCAGGAAGCGGTAGCGGCCGTCGTTGTCGGTGAGGCAGCGGCCGGCACCGAGAAAGTTCGGGTCCAGCGGCGCGTCGTGCTGGTCGACCTTGTGCACGTAGCGGCCGGCCGCATTGGCCTGCCACACCTCGATCAGCGCATGGCGCACCGGGCGGCCGCGTTCGTCGAGCACGCGGCCGGTGACGATGATGCGCTCGCCCAGCGGTGCGCCGTTTTTCATGGCGTTGCGGGTCAGGTCGTGGTCCAGTGCGCCGATGCTGTCGTGGCCGTAGACCGGCGCGCGCAGTTGGCGCAGCGTGTCCTTCAACGGGATCAGCGGGCGCGTCGGGCCGCGCAGGTGGGTCGACTTGTAGTCGGGATGGATGTAAGCCGGGTGGCTGCTCCAGTCGCGCGGGCTGACCGCGGGGCGTGGGCTCATGGCGGATCTCCTGAGGGAATGGCCTGACTTTATGTATTACTGCAAGTTAAGTAAATTGACGCCTTCTCATCCAACCCATACCTACCGGTTATCAAAAGCATGAGCCCCGTCGCGCTGCACCGCGTGCAACTGCGTCACCTGCACTGCTTTCTTGCGGTGGCGCGTCTCGGCAACCTGCGCCGCGCGGCAGAGTCGCTGTCCGTCACGCAGCCGGCGGTCACGAAAACACTGGCCGAGCTGGAAGACATCCTGGGTGTGCCGATGTTCGTGCGTGGGCGGCGGGGCGCGGCGCTGACGGCCCAGGGGCAGGTGTTCCTGCGTCATGCGAACACGGTGGTGTCGGGCCTGGGCGAGGCGGTCGAAAGCGTGGCCGGTCACCGCGCCCGAGCGGCCTTGCGCGTCGGTGCCCTGCCGACGCTGGCGGCCTCTTTCCTGCCGCGCGTGCTGCTCGCCGCGCAAGCGCGAGGCACGGTGCAGGTCACCACCGGGCGCAACCGCGAGCTGCTCGAACGGCTGCAGCAGGGCGAGCTGGACGCCGTCGTCGGCCGTCTGGCCGAGCCGGAACAGATGGTCGGCCTGAGCTTCGAGCACTTGTTCGCCGAGCCGCTGGTGGTGGTGGTGCGTCAAGGCCACCCGCTGCCGGCCGGCGCCCGCTTCGTGCCGCGCGAGCTGGGGCAGCACCCGCTGGTGCTGCCGCTCGGCGGCACCCTGATACGCCATGCGGCCGACAGCCTGATCGCCGCTCACGGCATCGAGCCGCGTGCCGGCGTCGTCGAAACCCTGGCCGTCTCGCTCGGCCGCCGGCTGTGCCTCAGCAGCGAGGCCGCCTGGTTCACGCCGCTCAGTTCCGTGGCCCCCGACCTGGCAACGGGGCAGTTGCAGCGGCTGCCGCTGATGACTGGCACCCAAGAGCCGGTCGGCCTGGTGCTGCGTATCGACCAGATGCCGTCGCCCCTCTTGCAAAGCCTGATCGGCGCCGTGCGAGCCGAGGCGCGTGTACCGGGCCTCCAGGCTTGAGCCAAAGAGAGCTGCAAGAGCAGGCACTCGCTTCCGTGCCCACGCCGTGTGTATGGCTGCGTCAAATTGAAAGTGAAAGTAATCGGGCTGGCGGCCGCCGGCACAGCCACGCCGGTGCACGCCATACTCCCGGCCCATTACTCGAAACATCCACAGGGAGTGGGTCATGTCGTTCCCCGTCCAGGCTGGAGCGTCGCTGCGTGACGCATTGGGCCTGCTGTTCTTTGCCCAGAACACGCGTCTGCTGCGCATCGAAACCCGGCTCGAAACCGCCATGCTGGCGCCCGAGCGGGCCGTCGTCCGCGAAGCCGTCAACCAGCCCTTCGAAATCACCGTCGACTGCCTGTCGACCGATGCACACCTGCCGCTGCACGAGCTGATCGTCGAGCCGGTCAGCGTGCGTCTCGTGCGCGCCGACGGCAGCCTGCGCCCGTGGCACGGCTTCGTCACCGACGCACGCCACCTGGGCGCCGATGGCGGCCTGGCCCGCTACCGCCTGGTGCTCGCACCCTGGCTGCATTTCCTGAGCCAGCGCCGCGACGCCTACGCGTTCCAGGACAAGACCGCGCTGCAGATCATCGAAGAGGTGTTCGCCGACTACACCGCTGCGAACTGGCGCATCGAAGTCACCGAAGCGCTGCGCACCCGCAGCCTGTGCATCCAGTACCGGGAAACCGATTTCGAGTTCGTCTCGCGCCTGCTGGCCGAAGAAGGCCTGAGCTACCACTTCGAACACCTCGACGGCCAGGCGCTGGCCGACGCCGAGAAATCCGGCCACGCCCAGCACGTGATGGTCATCACCGACCGCGCGGCCGAGCGGGTCGACCTGGGCACCCTGCGCTACACCCGCCCCGACGTGCGCCTGGGCGCCCAACCGCAAGACGGCATCAACGCCTTTGCCGCGCACCGCTCGGCCGGCCCCAACGCCGTGACGCTGGGCGCCTGGAATTACAAGCAGCTGTCCGGCACCACCGCCAGCGAAGCCACCGCGCTGGCCCACGGCGAGCTGCCGGCGCTCGAGGTGTACGACGGCAGCGGCACCTACCGCTACCAGAACGCCGAACACGCGTCGCGCGCCGCCGGCATTGCGCTCGACGCGCTCGAGCTCGGCTACAAGCGCTTCCAGGGCGAAGGCGCCGTGCGCCTGCTGGCGGCCGGCGTGCAGTTCGCGCTGGTCGACCACCCGCTGTACGGGGCGAACACCACCGCGCTGAACTACGCCACCGCCGACACGCGCGACAACCGCTTCACGGTGCTCGCCGTCGAGCACGACATCACCAACAACCTGGGCACCGACGCCAAGCGGCTGCTGAACCGCCCCGAGCTCGAACACGGCAGCTACCGCAACCGGTTCATGTGCGCCCCCGGCGCCGCCGCCATCGTCCCGCCGTTCGTGCGCAAGCCCACTGCCCCAGGCTGCCAGACCGCGCTGGTGGTTGGCCTGCAGGGCGAGCCGCTGACCACCGAGCGCGACCTGCGCGTCAAGCTGCAGTTCCACTGGCAACGCGGCCAGCGGCCCAACCCGGGCGGCCTGGGCCACGACAGCGCCGGCGACCCCCAGGGCAACGCCCCTGGCAACGAACAGTCCGGCACCTGGGTGCGCGTGGCCGTGCCCAGCGCGGGCGCCAACTGGGGTGCGGTGCTGGTGCCGCGCATCGGCACCGAAGTGCTGGTCGACTATCTCGACGGCGACATCGACCGCCCGGTGATCGTGGCCCAGCTGTACAACGGCCAGGACAGCCCGCCCTATGCCGCCGGGGTCGAGTCGGGCATCAACCACCCCGGCGTGATCTCCGGGCTGTACACCCACAGCCTCGACGGCCAGGGCAGCAACTCGTGGGTGGTCGACGACGCCACCGGGCAGTTGCGCCTGCGCTTCCTCGCCACTCAGGCCATGAGCGAGCTGGGGCTGGGCCATCTGATCCAGCAAAGCCCGCACAGCGCGCAACGCGGCGCCTGGCGCGGCTCGGGGTTCGAACTCGCCACGCAAGGCTGGGCCACCGTGCGGGCCGCTGAAGGCCTGCTCGTCAGCACCACCGCCCGGCCGCAGCAAGGCGCTTCAGTGGCCAGCACGCAAATGGATGCCGCCGAAGCGGTGAACCAGCTGAAGGCCGCCAACGACCTGGGCCAACGCCTGAGCGAAGCCGCGAAAGCCCAGAAGGCCTTGAAGCTCGCCAGCCACGAGGCGAAGCAGGCCCTGCAAACCTTCATCCAGCAGGTGGAGCCGGCGCAGGACGGCAAGTACAGCAGCGCCGTCAACGGGCAGGAGGCCCGGAAGGCCGCCCCCGGCAGCCGCGAACTGCAAGAACCGGTCGAGCGCTTCAACCGGCCGGTGGTGTGGGTGGAGACGCCCAGCGCCGCAGCCTTCGCCACCCCGGCCACGGTGGCCAGCTTTGCCGGGCAGGACCACAGCATCGCGGTGCAAAGCGACCTGCATGAAACCGCCGCGCACACCGCCAGCAGCATCAGCGGGCGCACCACCAGCGTGTACACCCACGACGGCGGCATCCAGGCGATCGCCGGCAACGGGCCGGTGTCGGTGCGCGCGCACACCGACCGCATGGAGCTCTACGCCGACCAGGACGTCACCGTCGTCTCGGTCAACGGCGAGATCCGCATCCAGGCCAAGAGCAAGATCGAGATGGTCGGCGGGCACAGCAAGGTCACGCTCGACGGCGGTGACATCACCTATGCGTGCCCGGGGACGTTTACCGTCAAGAGTTCGGGGCATCACTGGCAGGGGCCGGGGCGGGGCAGCCCGGAGCTGCTCAACCTTCCCGCAGGCACCTCGCAGGAACTGGTCGACTGGATCGAGGTGGAGCGCAAGTACTACGACGGCTCGGCTGTGCAGGGGGCGCCCGTCAAGGTGGTGTTCTCCGACGGTTCCGTGCGTCGCGCGGCCTTGAACCAGGAGGGGCAGCTACGCATGGAGGGTGTGCCCGCCGGCGTCGCCGACGTCGAGATCGGTGAGGACCAACGCACATGGACGCTGGATGAGCCGCCCGAAGAGACGCCCAACCCTGCCTATGGCAAGACGCTCTCCGGGGAACAACTTCAAGCCCTGTACCGGGCGGTGATGGACAACAACAATGGATGAGGCAATCGATTGGTTCTGGGGCGTGCTCCAGGGTGACTTCAATGAGGACCCGTCGCTGTCGCAAACGATAGTCGGCAGCATCATCACGGCCATCCCCATCATCGATCAGTTGGCCGACATTCGCGACGTGGTCGCCAACCTCTACGGTTTGTCGAAAGACAGTAGCGACAAGTGGAAGTGGATCGCGCTCGCCATCACGTTGATCGGCCTGATCCCGGTGCTGGGCAGCCTGTTGAAAGGCGTGTTCAAGGTCGTCGTCAAGGCGATCCGCGAAGGCGGAAAACACCTCGACGAAGCGGTCGACACGATACTGGCCATCGTTCGTGGCGCGGGCAAGGGCGACCCGGTCGTCTTTCTCAAGAACCTCCCCATGGAGCAGTACACCCGCAGCGCGTTGAAGTCCTTCAACGAGATCGTCGACAAGATCGTGCTCGGCATACGCGACGTGCGGCACTCCTGGCTTGCAAAGCTGGCCATGGGCGACAAGATCCGTCGCCTGGAACTGGTCGAGAAGCAGCTCGAACACTTGAAAAACCTGGGGCAGCAGAAGATCCCCGAGGTGATGCGCTTCCTCAAGGCCGAACTCGACAAACTGCTGGAGCGGGCGAAGCCGGCAAAGATGGATGGCGCGACGAACACAGCCAACACGCTGGCGCACAGCGCCAAGCCGCTATTGCGGCTTGAATACGAGGTGGTTGTCAGGCGGAGAGTCGGCGGCTTGGTGGACCGAATGCGCGCAGCCGGAAAAAGCGAGGAAGAGATAGCACGAGCCGCTAATGCCGAACGTCGCGCCATAGGCAAAGAGTTCAAAGACAAGACAGACCCCGATTTGCGGGCCGTCATTTACAAGCGCAACGAGGAACTTTATGGGGACCCGCTTGGCCCCACCTACGAAGACCTGAAACGTGGGCATAAAATACACCCAAAAACAGGCGACAAAATCAAGATCGGCAAGGGAAATGAAAAGACCGACGCACAGATTATCGAAAGCGCCCAGAAAACCGGGGGCGAAGAATTTCCTTGGGATTTAATCATGGAGTTCTATCGCGAGAAAAAAACAGGTGACCCTCACAAGGCTGCCGAACTTCTAAAAAGAATTGATGCAATTGTCAACAAAAAATAGTTAACCATGTGGCTCTATAAACATCATACAGCCAGCGACATCATTGACTTGAATCACGAAACAGGTCAATGGCGCCCCGTTGCAGATGAAGAGAAGCCCAAGAGCGCAAGGGTTTTGGCCGATCTTCCGATTCGCGGCTCGTATGAAGAGGTCAACGGCAAGCCCTATTTCAAGTATTGGACGGACGACAACCGCCATGTTTTCAGAACGTTCGACGGCAAAGTATTTGAGATCTGCCGAAAGCTGCCCGACGGCTCTACGATAGAGGCGACGCCGGGCCTGCATTGCGTGATTGAGCCAGCGAAGTATGCAGACGGCAGACTGCGCGAAGGAATGAGCGATGTGTCGCTTGTAGCGGGCGATGGCACGGTTCTCTACACGCTCACCTATGATTCCGGGTATTTTCTTCGTCTGTACGCCTCCGACTTCACGGCCGCGGCGATGGTTCAAGATCTATCCGACTGGGATTTTTTCGTCGCGCTGAAAGGGGGAATCGAGATATTTGCCGAAAGAGCGGCCTCCGGCAAGATCCCGTTGGCCATTACAGGAACCACAGCCATGGTGGAAGGGCACGAGGTCCCCTGTGACGACCTGTTGTATTGCGATACAGGAGAAGTCTGTCCGCGCAGCGGCGTGTGGGTTTGCATCGAAGACATGCGTCAGGGGCAGATGGTGCGGAAGAACGAAAAGATGCCCAGCCTGGATGGAAATGATGTGACGTGGGTGTGGAGTCGTGAACGCTGAATTCTCCACGAACTCGCTGGCCTTCTATTGGGTATACCGGGGTGCACTTTCTTTTCTCCCTCCTTTTCAAGTTCTAAGAGCGACACGACACCAAACCTTCTATGGAACCGAGCGAAAGCTGGGACACTGAAGAGCGACGCAAGGCGCTCCTGCACGCGATTCTTAGTCCTAAAGAATTGATTGCCGTTAAAAACCGGTGGGAAACAGACGCCACTTATCGCTCACTGCTCCGGGCAATTATCGAGGATCTTCCGGGGGAGGAATGGTACGCGAACTCACCTAAGATATTGCACCAGTGGGAGAAACTTGAGACGTGCGATTGCCGGGGACTGCGACTTGAAGGCAAAGCGTTCGGCAAGATATGTTTTTCAGGATACGACTTATCCCATTCGTCCTTCAAAGGATCGACGTTTCACAAGACTTATCTGCAAGGCGCAATTCTTTCCGACGCCGATTTTTCGGGTTCTGTTTTCGACAGGACTCACACGATTCCTCTGTATGGGACTCATGTCAATTTCTCCGACTCCCGATTTGTTGTCATCTCTGCAAACGAATCCGATATCTCACTGTCAAATTTTCAACGATGCACGTTTGAAAGAATGCACTTCACCGGATCGCAATTGCGCGACAACGATTTCCGATGGCTCAATTCCGTAAACTCGGATTTCTCATCGTGCGAGCTGCAAAGAGCCCGATTCGATTTTTCCGAACATATCGGCTCTGAGTTCACGGGCGCACGCTTGAACGGAAGCAGCTTCGTTTCGGCTGCTCTGAAAGAGTGTGATATGCGGGGGGTCGATTTCCGCGGCGCGGATCTCTCTACAGCACGGCTCATTGGCGGCCGATTCGGCAACACCATGTGCAAGGGGGGGCACGTTCAATCCGTGTTCGACGACACCCCGGAGAATCGGCGTGTGGTCGCAGCTAGCGGTGCCGATGGTGTGAATAACATTGTCTGGTCACCTGTTGAGAACGTTACCCATTTGCGTGGCCGTGCAGTTGCTGGAGACAGATGCCCGTGCAGCGGTTTCTGGTTTACGCCTGCCAAAGTGGGGAGTCGGCGGTATTTTTCTGAAGGGGACATGATGCCTACGGTCAAGAGTGATTTCGGATCGGTGATCTGGCAATGGGACCAGAATCAGTCTCCGCCTACCCTTTAATCTTTGCGAAACTCGGATACACAACGCTCTGCTTACCGTGCCGGCGCCATTCGGAGCGCCGTTGCCTGCCACCTGCAATTCCTTCTGCCGTCGTGAACCCCTCTGAAATTCATAAGCGCTGGGACTCGGATGAACAGTTTGCCGTTGTTCTCCACTCAATCTTGCAGCATCGTCCCGGAGAAGAATGGTACGCAGACGCACCCAAGGTTTCCCACCCTTGGGAAGGCGTAGAGGCGTGCGACTGTCGCGGCCTGAATCTCCAGCGGGGTCAATTCGGAGAAATTTCGTTCTCTGGTTGCGACCTCTCCAGTTCCACGTTTCGCGGATCCAATTTCACAGGAACCTACTTTCAAGGCGCAATTCTTTCGGAATGCAATTTCTCGGAAGCACGCTTTGAGAAGACGCAGATGATTCCTCTCTACGCTAAAGGCGCGAACTTTGAGAAGACAACATTCGTCGCGATTTCCGCAAACCAGTCCGATATATCCTCATCCTCCTTCAAATCAGCCGCATTGCAAGAGCTTTTTCTGACTGGCTCCATGTTACCCAGAAATGATTTCTCCGGAATAACTGCAGAATATTCAAAATTCAATGTTTGTCTGCTTGAAAGCAGCAATTTCCGGGATGCCAAAATCGTGAATACGAGCTTTTCCGGAGCACAACTCGTGCATTGCATTTTCGCGGACGCAACATTAGAAAACTGTGACATGCGCGGCAGCGATTGCCGAGGAGTCGATTTTTCTAACGCTCGCTTGATCGGAGGACAGTTCGGGCGTATTGCGCGAGCGTTGGGCATGGCCGCGACAAAGTTCGACGACACTCCGGCCGTAAGAAAGATGGTCGCTATGAGCGGTGCTGAGGGCCTGGACCAGATTGAATGGTGCGCAGTCACCGACTCTCTCGACACCCGCCGTCAGGCGACTGGAGATCCTTGCCCTTAACTTGCTGGCCTTCGACGCACTGAGAGCGTTGCAGGCGCAAGACGACCATATTGCGAGTGACCCTTACCCCGCACTCGCTTCAGCTTATCTCGAACTGCGCGAAAGCAAAGGCACTCATGCTTACCGACAAAACCGTATTGATCGTCAACATTCTTACATTCTTATGTACCCGATAACATTCGACCCACACCCTCTTGCTGCGGCGGGTTGGTCGCTGACGATGTTGCAGAAGGACAACCGGCAATTTTCCCGAGAAGAAATATCGACCGCGCTGGGCGAAGCGTTGCAGCAAACCGGGTGGAGCAGTCAGATATCCGCGATAGGACACCACTCGGAAGACAAGGCGAAGGAGGAGTACCTTCGGGTCGTCAAGGAAAACTTGGAGTTCTCACTCTAAGTGGCCGTGTGCTCCACGCTCTCCTTCGAGAAATATCCAACGAAGCTCCATTGCATCGCCAACCGTTGTCTTCCGTTATGTGGCTTTATCCCCGCCTGAAAATCGTCCTGCTCGCCGGGTTCGCATTTGTGCTGACAACGGGTCACGCTGAAGCATTCCAGATGTGCCCAACGGGTACACACCCCTGTGCCAAGGTAAGCCAGATGCTCGGCTACGTGCTTGCCCCCAGCCTGGTTTTCCTGCTCGCGGTGGCGGGCAGCCGGCGGCGTCTCGGGTGAGCCTCGATACGCCGCGCTACGGTCGGCGTACTTCTCGCAGCGTGGGCGGTATGGCTGGTCGGCGCAAGGGCCGCCTTCGCCGCGTTTCTGGCACCCTGCTCGTCTACTTGCTGGTACGGCGGCTGAGTCGATATATTGGCCCCGCTAGGTAGTCCCCGCCCCTATACCACCTCCATCGACAGCAACCTCACATGTGGCTCTACCGACACCACACCTGCAACGACATCATCGATCTCGACCCCGCCTCGGGGCGCTGGCGCCCCGTCGACAAGTCGGAACACCCGACGGACGCATGCCTATTGGCCGACTTGCCGGTACGCGGCAGCTATGTCGAGGTGGGCGACAAGCGCTGCTACGGCTACTGGACCGAAGACGACGCCTACGTGTTGCAGACGTCGGACGGCTTCATGTGCGAGCTCAGCCGCAAGCGTGCCGACGGGTCCATCGTCGAAGTGAACCCGGGGCTGCGGTGCAACATGGCGCTGGCGCGGTATGTGGACGGGCGCACGCGACCGGGCATGAGCGAGGTGCGCATCGTTTCGGCGCGCGGTGAAGTGCTGCACGAGCTGATCTACAACTCGGCGTACTACCAGCGCCTGCATGCGTTCGATTTCACCGCCGCGGCGATGGTGCAGGACTTGTCGGACTGGGATTTCTTCGTCGCGCTGCAACGCGGGATCGAGGAGTTCGCGGAGTGCGCCGCTTCGGGCAGGATGCCGCTGACACTCGGTCCCAACGACGCCCTGGTCATCGGCACGGTGGCCCTCGGCGACCAGCGGGTCTCGCGCCACGCCCTGCGGTATGCCAGCACCGGCGAGCCGTGCCCCCAGGAAGGCCGCTGGCACTGGGTGCACGACCTGCGCCGCGGCCAGCCGGTTGCGGAAGGCACGCCCATGCCGGACGTCGATGGCCAGGCCGCGACCTGGGTCAGCGCCCGCTGAGGCCGCCGCCCCTTCTGTTCCCTCCCGCGTAGACGCACGCCTGGGTGCGGCACGACGAGCACCGTCACGTCCACTTCGACGTGCGCAGCCGGCCCTGACCGGCCGCCCCCGCATTTGCGGGGGAAACCCGTGAACTTTCACCGCAGCCCCCACTTCAGGGGGCTACAGGCGCCCGCCCAGCCGCCGATACTGTCATTGGGCAAGCCCACCCTGGTGTGGGAGGCCGGCGGCTCCGCCGCCCGCTCATCCGGTCGTCTCGCTATCTCCGAGGCCGCTGGTCTTGCCCGCCAATTCATGTCCGGTGCCCCCTTGCAGGGTGGCACCGGGCCTCGCACGGGGCACACCCGGGCGGCATCTGTGTCCAAGGGTGCCCGCCTCGGGGCTGTCAGCCGGCGCTCTTCACATGCAGATGCAATGCACACACCACGCAGCGTGTGTGCCGCAGCAGGCGCTTACCTTGCTGGGCTGGAGGGTCGTTCATTCACGCCCCCTTTGCCCATGACCGAACCCATCCACCGCATCTGCGTCTTTCGTGCCCTGAAACTGGGGGACATGGTCTGCGCCACGCCGGCATTGCGAGCACTGCGCGGTCGCCATCCCGAGGCCCACATCACGCTGGTCGGCCTGCCGTGGGCCCGCGACTTCGCACTGCGCATGTCCGCCTGGGTCGATGCGTTCGAGCCCTTCCCCGGCCACCCCGAGCTGCCTGAGCAAGCCTGCGACGACGATGCCGCTTTCCTCGACTGGGCCGCACAGATGCGCGAGCGGCGCTTCGATCTTGCGGTGCAGATGCACGGCAGCGGGCGCGCGAGCAACCGCATCGTCGAAGCGCTGGGCGCGAAGGCCACGGTGGGCTTCCTGCCGGAACACGACGCACTGCACGCACCCGAAGCCGGGCTGACCTACTGGCCTTATCCGGACGGGCTGCACGAAATTCATCGCTGCCTCGGCCTCGTGAAGCAATTGGGCGGCGACGATCGCGACGACGAGGTGTTCTTCCCACTCGACGAGGACGACTTCGCCGAACTGGAACGACACGCCGACCTGGCCGTGCTCGAAGCCGGCAAGTTCTTCTGCCTGCACCCCGGCGCGCGCGCCGCATCGAAGCGCTGGGCGCCGGAGCACTTCGCGGCGGTCGGCGATGCGCTGGCGTGCAACGGCTGGCGCGCGGTGATCACCGGCGACGCGTCCGAGCACGAACTGGCCGCCGAGGTGCAGCGCGTCATGCGCACGCCGGCGCTGCACGCGGCGCGCGACCTGTCGGTCGGTGCGCTGGCGGCCTTGCTGTCGCGCTCCCGGTTGCTGGTGTCCAACGACACTGGCGTCGCGCACGTCGCCGCGGCGCTGCGGCTGCCGAGCGTGGTGGTGTTCTTCGCCACCGACCCACGGCGCTGGGCACCGCTGGACCGACTGCGCCACCGGTGCGTCACGCCGGAGCGCCCCGGAGCGGGCGTCGAGCCGGCCGTCGTCGTCGACGCCGCGTTGCCGCTGCTGGAGCTGCCGGACGAACTCAGGGCTGGGTCAGGCGATGCACTCCTGCTTCCGGATGGGTCTCCGGCAGCATCGCATCTGCCGGGGCAGGCCCTTCGTACAGGGGCTGCGCCAACGCAATGACTTCGTCGGGCGCCACGTCGTTGACGAACGACGCCGTGTGACCGCAGTTGGTGCTCATGCAGTTCTGCCCGCACACCGGGCAGTCGAGCCGCCACGCCACCGCCGCCGCATGGCGTGCACTGGCGGTGGGACCATGGCCGATCAGGTTGCCGACCCAGTAGACCGCCACCGTGGCAACACCAAGCGCGCGCGCCAGATGGGCCGGGCCGGTGTCGTTGGACACCACCAGCCGTGCGCGCTCGATCAGGCCGAGCAAGCCGCCCAAGGACAGCCGACCGCTCAGGTCGTGCACGCGTTGGCGGTGCTGCGTGGCCAGCACGACGGCCGACACGGCTGCCGCTTCCGCCTCGGTGCCGTTCACCGCGATGTCGGCCCCCAGTTCGGCGAAGTGGTCGGCCACCGCGGCGAAATGCCACGGTGCCCAGCAGCGGCGCGTGTCCGCAGCGCCGGGTTGCAGCACCACCAGCGGCCGACCGGAGACGGGCAGCACGGCGGCCGCCTCGGCGCGGTCATGCGAGGTGACGGCGAGCCTCGGCTCCACCGTATGACCGCAGGCGCCGACCAGGGCCACGCCTTCGAGCAGACGCAACACCTCGGGGTGCAGGTCGCGGTAGGGCAGCATGCGGTCGAGCGGCATCGCACCCGGCGTATGGAAGCCGGCCGTCACGCGCGCGCCGAGCCGGCGCACCAGGGGGTTGCTGTGGCGTCCCCCGCCATGCAACTGCAGCGCGAGGTCAAAGCGTCGGGCGCGCATCTCGGCCACGAAGCGCTCTTGCACCGAAGCATCCTGCACCGCCTTCAGCGGCGCATCGACACCGGGGAAGCCGGGCATCGCCACCACTTCGTCGACGGGTGCGGGCCGCTCGCGCAAGAATTCGGCATGCCAGGCCCGGCCCAGCAGCGTGATGCGTGCGTCGGGGTAGGCGACGCGCAAGGCTTCGAGCGCCGGCAGCGCGACGACGAAGTCACCGACCGCATTGGCACGCAGCACCGCGATCGAACGCACGTCGTCCATCGGCTCGCCGAGCCCGGCGTAGAGCCCGGTGGCCGACGCGCTCACGCCGCGGCCTCGCTCGCCGGCGCACGCAGCGCGAAAGGCGCGTCGACCTCGCGGCGCTGCACCGTGGTCGGCAGCTCCTGGTGGTAGGCGCCCGACGGCATCACGCCGCAGCCGCCGAAGCGCGCCATCACGCGCAGCTGCGCAAGCACGTCTTCCCCACAGTGCTCGTCGGGCAGGTCGCGCCAGAACTCGAAGCCGCCCGCATCACGCAGCCTGGCCGCGTCGTACATCACGCAGCCGCCGGCCCACGCGAGCTTGTACAGGCGCGGGTGGGCGGCATCGACGCCGAGCGCGCGCTGCACATGCCACAGGTTGGCGGCGCTGTGCAGCAGATGGCGCTGCCAGGCCGGCGTATCGGGCCGCACGTGTTCGGGCACCACTTGCCCGTCCCAGAACTCGACCTGCTGCTGGTGCGGACGCACGTCGTCGCGGTACGACAGCCCGATCACCGCGCTGCCGACAAAACCGCAACGCTGCTCGCACAGCACGCCGACCAGACGCTCGATCAGGTCGGGCTCCAGCAGCACGTCGTCGTCGAGGTACAGCACATGGGGCGCGCGCGACTGTTCGAGCAGGAACTGCCGCTGCTGCGCCAACCCGCGCCGCGGCAGGTTGCGCAGCAGCCGCACCCGATGGCCGCGCGCCTCGAGCAGGCGCACGATGGAGCGCGTTTCGCCGGTGTCGAAGCTCGCGGCGCCATCGGACTGGTCTGACACCACGACATCGAAGGCGCGCCAGCTCTGGCCGATCAGCGTCGCCAGCGTGGCTGCGAGCGCGGTGGAGCGGTGCCGGGTGGGGATCAGGACGTCGACAGTGGGCGTCATGCGCGCATGCGCCCGGGCGCGTTGGCCGCGCCGGTGCCCTTCATGCCGCACAGATAAGGGTTCAACGACGGGTCGTTGTACATCTTGAACTGCCGGTAGAGGCGGTAGGTGCACTCCCCCGCCCGCATGCCGTCGAGCAGGCGCTGCAGGCAGCCCAGCAAGTCTTGTCGCTGCGCTTTCAGGCGCTCCAGTTTCTCGGCGCAAGCCATGCGGTGGGACTGCGACACGCCGACGCGATCGAGTTGCAGCTGCATGTGATGCTGCTTGAGCGCGTTGATCGACAGCCGGTCGATCATCGAGCCGGCGGTTTCGCTGTTGACCCAGGCGTCGTCGTGCACCGGCACCTCGCGCATCGCCTCGAGGATGCATGCGTCGAGCGATTCGATGGCGTCGTTGCGCAACTGGTTGTAGCGGTCGATGGCGCGCTTGTTCTGCGCGATCTCGCGGTCGGCCACGTCGGTGCGGCGCGCCTGGTCCTCTTCCTCCCACAGCGCCGAGTTGTAGCGGTGGTTGGCAGCGACCCAGCGCATCGCGCCGTCAGGGTGCGGGGTCTCGGGCCAGCCGGTCAACTGGAAGGCGGTGCGCTGCAGCGTGTCGATCTCGGCAACGCTGGGCATATCGTGACGAGTGTCGTCGGCGGCGGGATCGGTCCCCCGGCGCATCGGCCGGGACCACTGGACAGATGCGGACATGCTGGATGACTCCCTTGCTGTGCTGAACGGACGTGAACAGATGGGTGTGTCCCACTTCAGCAAGCACGGTGCCGGGGGCGCGACGGCCGCGAACGAGCCCTGCGCTGCAAAAACTGCAGCGCAAGCCCCGATGCGGCGGTAAGCACTTCAGCAGCGCGAACGCAGCGGCCGCGTCAGCCCGCTGGGAAGCGCCAGCAGTTGTTGCCGGAAGTCGCCGGGGCTGGTGTCATACCAGCGCCTGAAGGCGTGCTGCAGCGCGCTCGGCTCCGAAAATCCGAGCAGCACCGCGACCTGCGAGATCGACAAGCCTTGCATCAGGTAGCGTGCGGCCGCCTCGCGCCGCACCTCGTCGAACAGGTCGCGGAAGCGTCGGCCTTCGGACTCCAGCACCTGCCGCAGGCGGCGCGGCGACTGCTTGAGCAGATCGGCCACCCGGTCGAGCGTGACCTCGTCGCCCCGCGTCAGCAGGATGGAGATGGCCGCGACCACCTTGTTCTCGACACGCGCCTCCTGCTCCAGGCTCGCCTTCAGCTCGTCGGCCTTGGCCACCAGGTAGTGGTGCAGATAGCTGTCGGCGGTGCGGAACGGCAGGTCGAGGTAGCCGGCATCGAAGGAGATGCTGTTCTCGCTGGCCGCGAACTCGACCGACGTGCCGAAGGTGCGCTCATGCACATGGCGGCAGCCCGGGTCGGCATGCATGAAGCGTGCGCCGTTGATTTTCAGCGTCTGGCCGGTGAACGAAGCAGCGAACCACACCGCGAGCGACAGCACATGCTCGGAGAACCAGCTCGCGCTGTAGCGCGGATCGCGGCAGGCATAGATGAAGCGCGCCGTGCCACCCTCGACGACGTAGTCGACGTCGTCGACTTCGGAGACGAGGAACGCGTACTTGCGCCAGTGTTCGATGGCCGAGCGCATGTCGGCGCAACGCATGCCCAGATGGGCGACGAAGTGCAACTTGTTCTCGGGGTAGTGGTTGTGCAGCTCGAGGGCGATCGCCGGGTTGTTCAGGCGCTCGGCCGCCAGGCGCCACAGACGTTCGATCTGCGAGACCGGCACGCGGGCGTCGGGGTGGCGGGTGGCGGCCAGCGAAATGCCGGTGCCTTGCTCGATCTCCCTGTCGGTGGCGCCGGCGCGTGCGAGCAGCCGCACCAGCGTGACAGCCGACTCGTAGACGGCGGCGGTCGGCTCGCGGTTCGCAGGCGACGTGCGCCAACTGCTGACCGGCATGCGCTGCCGGGCCGCGGGCAGCATCGCATGGGGCTTGCGCATCATCGCGTCGTCGCCGATGCCAGGCAGCGCCCAACGAGCAGGCCCGGGCCGTGAATGTCGGACATGTCCACTCCTCGCGTCTCCATCGGCCACGCCTCCGGGGCGCGGCTCGTTTTCAGAACGAATAGCCCACACTCAACAACACCACATAGGGATCGAGCTTCGAGCGGATCTCGCGCTTGAAGGTCCCCAGGCTGCCCCCGCGTTCGGTGGCCACCTGGTCGATCAGGTTGTCCATCGCTTCACGGGCGACCGGGTCGGTCGGGATCTGGTTCACCGGGTACGGGTAGTCGCTCAGCACCGGTGAGTTGCCGGACAGCATGGTGTGGGTGGTCGTCATGGTTGCGGTGGTGCGCACCCTGACGTAGCCCACCGTTAGTTTGACATGCAGGCGCTCGTTGATGCGGTACTGCGCACCCGCGAACAAACCCAGGCCCCACGACGGTTTCATCTTGATGCGCGTGCGCCCGCCGGTGTAGGCCTCCAGCGCCGGCGTCGCCTTTGCCTCGAAGAACTTGGTGTAGTTGAGCCCGATGCCGATCGACGGCCGGAACTTCGCGTCGAAGTCGTTGAAGTAGTAGTGCAGGATCAGCGTGGGTGGCAGTTGCTTGACGGTGGCCACCTTGCCGAGCCGCGCGATGGTGCCAGCCCCGTGGATATCGTGCTTGAACGGCAGCGCGAGCACCAGGCCCTCGAGAGCCCAGTGGTCGTCGAGGAACTTGCCGATGCTGCCGAACAGCGAGACCGAGTTCCTGACGTCGACGCTGACGCCGTCGGGCGTGCCGAACGCATCGACGCCGGGCGCCAGCAGCGGCAGGATCGGGTGGTCGCTCGAGCGCAGTACCGGGCCGTCGAGGTCACGCACGTCGGTCGACGAGTCGTTGAGTTTGAGGCCGGCGGCCCCGATGCGGACGAACCAGCGGCGCTTGGGCGTCAGGGGGCCGAGCAGCGAGGGGGGATCGCTGCCCGCCTCCGGCGCGGACACGGCAACTGCGGTCGGGTGCGTGTGGCTTTGCGCGTGGGCAGCAAGCGCCGCACACGTCATCGCGATCGCCCCGGCCCACCGCGCTGCCCGAAGCACGGCCAGCAAGTGTTCCATCTGGTTGTCCCCTGTCTGTTGTTGTGGTGTCGTTCGTGGCCATGGAGACGAAGCGCGCCTCGTGGGAGCGCTTGGTGCAGGTTCGGTCCCGGGTCGGGGCGCGTCCTGCCGGTTCGGCCGTCGGGGGGTGTCAGGCGGCGGCCGGCTGGGCAGTGCCGTGGTGCACCGTCGGGCCCTTGCGGCGACGCTTCAGCGCGGCAATGCCGGCCAATCCGACGCCGAGCATCAGGTAGGTGGAGGGCTCGGGCACGGGTGCGGCCATCACGTTGCTGTTGAGCGTGCCGAAGTCGACCTCGCCGACGACGCCCTGCAGAAACTCCGGCACGCCCAGCGCGTTGCCGAGCGTCGCCACGGCCGAGGCGGTCAGGAACATGCCGCTCGCATTGAGCGTGCGGTTGAGCGGGTCGGACGCGTCTTCGACCAGCGTGGTGATGTTGTAGAGCGCGGAGTCCTGCGTCGTCTCATCGCCGATGGTCACGTCGCCGAACAGCGTCTGCGTCGCGACATCGATGCGGAAGTCATCCAGCGTGATGGCGGTGCTGCCTTTCGTGAGCGTGACGCCGGAACCCGGGTCGGTCTGGACACTGGCGAGCAGATCGCCGGAGATGCTGCCGTCGGTGATCGGGAACGAGAACGCGCGGCCCTCGGTCACCGTCGACGCGCCGCCGCTCGGCGTGACCGACACCGAGATCAGCGACAAGGTGCTGACCGCTTCGTCGGAGAACGTCAGCAACGCATCGCCGCCGGTCACCTCGTAAGGTACGGCGGCAGCAGGCAGGGCAACGGCCGCAACGGCCGCGAACAACGCGTGCTTGAGCAGGCGCAAGGGTTGGGTTTTCATCGTCACTCCACTGAGAGAAAAGTCGCGGACGTTCGAGGGGGAGAGCGCGCAAGACACCTCGCGACGGGCGTCCGCGAGGGTCCCGCCGCAAGGCCGGACGTCCCGGGTTCGTCCTGGCCTGCGCGGGGCAAAGAATGTCGGAGTGACCCGCCCTTCGACAATGATCGAAGGCGCCGCGCCCCTCCGGGCCTTCGACGCTGCAATCACTGGTGGCCTGCAGCCCTTGTGCACACACGCGTCAGGCCGTATCGACGGTGTGTGAGCGATGGTGTCTTGCGTGGCAAGACGTCGCCGGTGCAGGCGCCGCAGGCACGGCAAGTGCCGCCGCTACAGCAGGCGCCCTCCCCCGTTGCGGTCTTCGAGGACGGGGCGCCAGCCCTCGCGCTGGCGAGGTTTCGACCGTGGCGCGATGCAAGCGCGTGGACGCACCGTGCCGCCTCCGGCAGGTCGCCGCGCAAGCGGCGCGTGAAGACCGGCCTGCCGACATCCCCACAACAGGAGTCCCTCATGCAGATCAACCAGATGAAGGAGCGGCTCGGCCGCGTCGAGCAATGTGCCAGCAATGCGCAGCAGGCGTGCCAGTCGGCCAGCGGCGTGCCGCAGGAGTTGCAGCAGTGCGTCAGTGAACTTGACCGCCGTTCGCATGAGGCGATGCAGTGGGTGCACGGCTCGCAGGACGAGCAGCGCATCGTGCAGTGCGTCGATGATCTCGAACGCATCGGTGACCGCGCGATGGCTGCCTGCAAGCGTGCCGACGGCATCGACTCGCAATTGAAGAGCGCCGTGCGCCAGGCCCACGACGAGCTGTCCAGCCTGAAGCACCAGTTGCACTGAGCGCAGCGCCTCGAGGTCAAGCCGACGGGCGGCTTCAGCCCGTCGGTGCGTCTCGAGGCCGCTCGCGATCGCCACCGAACGAACCGTGGCTCGCATGGGTGACGCGGCGTGCGTATGCGCACCCTTTGCCGCCCGCGCAGCAAAAGCTACCTGGCGCCGTTCACCCTCCGCCGATGCCCGTGGTGACCTTGCCGCTGCCTGCACAGTCGGGGCAGGCATCCTGCCCGATGCGGCCGCTGCCGCCGCACCGCGGGCAGACGTTTTCGCCGGCGGCCGGAGCGCCGGGGGGCACCTCGTCGGCGGGGGCAGGAGCCGGTGGCGTGGAAGAGGAAGTCATCATCGGGAACGGACCCGCAGAAAAAGAAAAGCCTTGCTGCACAGGGCAGCAAGGCTCGCGCCCGAAGGCGGCAGAGGTGTCAGCGGGCGACCGCGACGCGCGGACTTTGGGCCACGCGCAGCACCCCAGGGTCGGTCATCGCCGCGGCACGCGACGGCAATTCCTGTTTCACGGCCATGGCTTGCGCAGTCTCGCTGCGCAGGGTCAGGCGGGTCAGCGCATACAACGGGTCGGCGTCTTCGCGGCACAGTTCGAAGGTCTCCATCGCCGCAAGCATCGGCCCCTGGTAGCGCATCAGGCAGGCGCTGATGGCCGACTCGACGGACAGCTCGTAGCGGCGCAGCGTCTGGGTCAGGTGCGGGCGCACGCGCGTGATCTGCAACGAAGCCCAGCTCCACTCGGGCAAGCCCACGATACGCGGCGCCGGACGGTCCTGGCCGAACAGGCCGTGGATCGACGCCTTGATCGCCAACACCGCCAAACTGTCGCAACCCTGGGCGTAACGTGCCGGCAACATGCTGCCGGTCGACGTGCCGATGGTCGGGCTGCGCAGTTGAATTTCGAGTTTGCCGCTCGTGTCGCCGAGTGGGCCGATCTGCAGGCGGTACTGGTCAGACTCCTGGTTTTGGCCATACCGCACCGCCAGTTCCACCGTCAGCATTTCATGTCGATCAGGTACGAATTCCACGAGTCCTCCCGGGCCCAGCCGGCCAGCGCGCTCACTCAGACACATCAATCGCCGGCGAGCGCAGAAAACCACCAGCGATTGAAAAATTTGCAGCAAATTGGCAACCGCCTTTCCGATCGTTGCCATAAAAGCGCCCCGAGCCCGAACCACTCCAAGAGGGGTGAGAGTCGGAAAGGAGGCGAAAAGCAGTTCGGTGAGATCGCCCGGGGCTGACACACGACAGCAAAGGCCGTGCCGGCCATGGCGGCCGTGACGCGAACGCTGTGTCGTCGATGTAACTACGGCGCGCGCAGCACCCGGCAGCCTGCTGCACCGGCGCAGGCCTGCCACGGAGGGGTGTTACGGAGGCACCCGCCGGGAGCCGGCGAGCAAAAGACACCGAGACCGGCGGCTGCAGCAAGGCGCCGCACCGGTCTCGAGCAAGGAGGGAGGTTACTTCTTCTGAACGGCCGACTTCAGCGAGGCGCCAGCGCTGAACTTGACACCCTGGCTGGCATCGATGGTGATTTCCTCGCCGGTGCGCGGGTTGCGGCCGGTGCGGGCCTGGCGCTCGGTGACCGAGAAGCTGCCGAAGCCGATCAGGGCAACGGTGTCGCCTGCGGCCAGGGCCTTGGTCACGTTGCCGATGAAGGAGTCGAGCGCACGGGCGGCGGCGGCTTTCGAGAGGTCGGCATCGGCAGCGATGGCATCAACGAGTTCTGCTTTGTTCATGGTCCTGACTGATGTAAGAACAGAGGAAAAAACGCGCGCCGCGGCGCGCGCAAGAACCCTGCAGTCTAGCGGCTTCCGGCGCCACCGGCCGCCCCGACCGGTTAGCAAGCTGTGCGGGTGTAAGCAGCGATGACCGCTCAGTGCGCCATCAGCACCGGCAGCGCCATGCCGGCCAGCAGCGTGCGGGTGGCGCCGCCGAGCACGAATTCCGCGAGCCGCGTATGCCCGTAGGCTCCCATCACCAGCAAATCCGAGCCGAGGTCGGCCGCGCGCGACAGCAACGCTTCGCCGATGCCGATCTCGGTCGTCTCGCGTGCGACGGTGGCGTCGACGCCGTGCCGGGCGAACCACTGGCGCAATTGCTCGAGCTGCCAGCCCTGCACGCCTTCGGCGCGGCTGCCGCCGTCGAAGACGATGGTCTGCACCTTGGCGCCACGCTCGAACAGCGGCAACGCGGACACCAGTGCACGCGTCGACTCGCGGCTGCCATCCCAGGCCACGAGCACGCGCCGTCCGATCAGGTCGAAATGGCCGGCATAGGGCACCACGAGCACCGGCACGCCCGCGCCGAGCACCACCTGCTGCGGCAAGTCCGAAGGCGCCGGCGACGAGGCATCGTCCTCGGCCTGCCCGATCACGGCCAGATCGCTGCAGCGCGCCATGCGGATCACCGCGCCGGTCGGGTCGCCCTCATGCACCCGGCTTTCGTAGGACAGCCCCTGGCGTCCCGACAGGTGCGCCGAGAAAGCGGCCGAAATCCGTTGCGCGCGCTGCATCAAGTGGTCGAACGACAACTGGATGTAGCTGACACCGCCCACCGCCTGGCCCACGCTGGCCGGCATCTCGACCCAACCGGTGGGCGCCAGGCCGATCAGATGGCCGCCCTGTCCGGCGGCGACTTGAGCAGCAAGGTCGACGCGCACGTTGCAGCGCGGGCTGTCGTCGAGGTGGACGAGGATGGTACGGTAGCTCATGGCCTGCTCCTTCTGCCGGTAGCACAGACGCATCGTCGGAAGGCCTGCGGAGCTTCCCGTGGGACAGATCAGTGCGGCAGCAACTCCAGCTGCAGGCGAGCGGTGCCGCGCTGGGACAGGGAGCTCACCATCCTGCCCAGCAAGACTTGGCCCAGCCCCCGCCCCTGCCATTCGCGACGCGTCCGGATGCCGAACTCGGCCTGCCGGTTGTCGGGATCGCAGGCGGCCCGCACTTCGCCGACCCGCCGGCCGTTGCGGTCTTAGTCGATCTGACCGTAGCGTGCGCGTCTGCACCGTGTTCTTGAGGCCGCACAAGTGCGCGCCTGCGTAT
This sequence comes from Caldimonas mangrovi, assembly GCF_023721835.1. GTDB lineage: Bacteria > Pseudomonadota > Gammaproteobacteria > Burkholderiales > Burkholderiaceae_C > Caldimonas > Caldimonas mangrovi. The sequence goes on from NZ_JAMKFE010000007.1 coordinate 178,408, forward strand.
CGGCGGCGAGCATGTCGCACGGCGCAGCCATGCAGATCCAGTCCGGCATGGACCGGCGGAACTCGAGCGTGACGTGCACGAGCGGCTGGCCGACGGCAGCGACGGCCTGTGCGCCGATCGCGGGGAGCCGATCGGCCATCTGCGATGGCCCCCCCCCCGCCGTCGTTCCCACGCTGCGTGCGCTGCCAATCCACCCTCGAACACACACATCCGTCGCACGGATGAAGCCGGCGGGCGCGACGTGCGGGGAAGGCGCGATTGCAATTGCCGCACGGCGAACTACCGTTGTTCACGGCCTTGTCACCCAACCGACGATCGTGCCGTCCGGTCGACAGGCTCAGCCCTGCCCCCTGCCCGGGGGACATCCCCAGGAGACCGCCATGCCCAGCAAAACCGCCAAGCCTTCGCCAGCGCGCGCCACCGCTGCGTCCGTCGATGTCGATGCCTGGACGCGGGCCGGCAAGCAGCAACTGGCGTGGTCGATCGATCTGGCCGCGGCCCTGTTCAAGGGCGCAGAAACGATGCGCCGTGCGCAGTTGAACGCAGCGCACCTCGCTCGCGTGCGCCACGAGAACGTTGCGGAACGCCTGTCGGAGGCACGCGACCTGGCCAGCGTGATGGCCTTGCAGGCTGAGTTGCTGCGCTTCGACATGGCCGGCGCTGCGCGCTACTGGCAGGAGCTGTTCGACCTCGGCTTGCGCACCGGCGTCGAGATGCTGGGGTGCACAGGCCGTGCAATGGAGCCGGGCGACGGCGACGGCGCCAAGTCGGCCTGGCAGATGCTGCACGGCCTGACACAGACGGGCATCGGCACAATCGACGATCTGTTCGGCACAACGCTGAACCAGGCGACGAAGGCCGGCACCGCACCGACCCAGCGGCCGGCAGCACACTGAACCCGGTCAGTCGGCGCAGCCCGGCGCAGACGATTGCAGCGGCAGCGCCTGCGACTGGCCGCCGCGGCGCACGTCGAGCCGGATCTCCGGGGCCCGTGCGTCCATCAGGCGCCAGAATGCGTCCTCGCTGTCGAAACGTTCGCCGTTGACCGACACGATCACGTCGCCCAGCCGCAGCCCGCAGTGGTAGGCCAGCGCGATCGAATAGGTGACTTCGAGCCCGAAGGGCAGCCCGGCGTCGCGCAACTGCGCCTCATTCAGCGGTGCGACGCGCAGCCCATAAGGCGGCACGTGCTGGCGCCGCTGCGGCGGGCCGTCGTTCGACGCCTGGGCATGGGTGGTCATCGGCATCGCCCCGACGGGCAGCGCAACGGCCAGTGCGGCGCACCAGGCGGACAGGTTCTTCACGCTCATCTTGCTCGCTCCTGTCTGGCTTCCATGCGCCGATGCTCGGTCAGCCGCGCCAACCCTGCCTCGAGCCGGGTCAATCCGCCGGCAGCGCGCTGGTGGCGCTGCCGGCCAGCGCCATCATGTTGACGACCCGCCGCACGGTCGCGGACGGCGTCAGGATGTGCGCCGGCGCCGCGGCGCCCAGCAGGATCGGCCCGACCGTGATGCCGTGGCTGCCCGTCATCTTCAGCACATTGAACAGGATGTTCGCGGCGTCGAGATTGGGCAGGATCAGCACGTTGGCGGTGCCGCTCAGCGTGCTGCCGGGCAGGAAGCGCTGGCGCACGTCCTCGTTCAGCGCGGCGTCACCCTGCATTTCGCCGTCGGCCTCGATGCCGGGGTAGCGCTGGCGGAAGATGTCGCGTGCCTGCCGCATCTTGCGTGCCGATGGCCGCGTGCTGGAGCCGAACATCGAATGCGACAGGAAGGCGACGCGCGGCGCCAGCCCGAACTCGCGCACGGTCTCGCACGACATCGCGGCGATCTCGGCCAGCGACTCGGCGTCCGGATCCTCGTTGACGAAGGTGTCGGCGATGAACAGCGTGTACTGGTCCAGCATCAGCGCGTTCAGCGCCGCCAGCGTGTGCACGTCGGGCCGCTGGCCGATCACGTCGCGCACGTGGTCGAGGTGGTGGTCGTAGCGTCCGACCAGTCCGCACACCATGCCGTCGGCATCGCCCAGGCGCACCATCAGCGACGAGATCAGCGTGTTGGAGCGTCGCACCGCGGCCTTGGCGGCGTCGGGCGTGATGCCGTCGCGGCCCTTGATCTGGTGGTAGGCCTCCCAGTACTGGCGAAAGCGCGGGTCGTCCTCCGGGTTGGTCAGCTCGAAGTCGATGCCCGGCTTCAGCCGCAGTCCGGCACGCGCGATGCGCTGCTCGATCACCGCCGGGCGGCCCACGACGATCGGCTTGACGATGCCCTCCTCCAGCCCGATCTGCACGGCTCGCAGCACACGCTCGTCCTCGCCCTCGGCGAACACGATGCGCTTCGGCGCGCGCCGTGCGGCCATGAAGACCGGGCGCATGAACATGCCGGTGTGCGTGACGAACTTGAGCAGCGACTGGCGGTACGCATCGAGGTCGGCGATCGGTCGGGTCGCCACGCCGGACTCGGCGGCCGCCTTCGCCACGGCCGGGGCGATGCGCAGGATCAGCCGCGAGTCGAACGGCTTCGGGATCAGGTACTCGGGCCCGAAGCTCATCTCCTCGCCCGGGTAGGCGGCGGCCACTTCGCCGCTGATTTCGGCCTTGGCGAGGTCGGCGATCTCGCGCACGCAGGCGGCCTTCATCTCCTCGGTGATGCGGGTCGCACCGCTGTCGAGCGCGCCACGGAAGATATACGGGAAGCACAGCACGTTGTTGACCTGGTTCGGATAGTCCGAACGGCCGGTCGCGACGATGCAGTCGGGCCGCGCGGCCTTGGCGAGCTCGGGGCGGATTTCGGGCTCCGGGTTCGCCAGCGCCAGGATCAACGGGCGCTCGGCCATCGTCTTGACCATGTCCGGCGTCAGCACGCCGGCGGCCGAGCAGCCGAGGAACACGTCGGCGCCCTTCATCACGTCGGCCAGCGTGCGTGCGTGGGTGCGTTGCACGTAGCGGCGCTTCGACTCGTCGAGCCGGTCCTCGCGCTCGTGGTGCAGCACGCCCTTGGAGTCGCACATGAAGACGTTGTCGCGGCTGACGCCCATTCGCACCATCAGGTCGACGCAAGCGATGGCCGCGGCGCCGGCGCCGGAAACCGCCAGTTTCACGTCGCCGATCCGCTTGCCCGTCAGTTCCAGGCCATTCAGCAGCGCGGCGGTCGAGATGATCGCGGTGCCGTGCTGGTCGTCGTGGAAGACCGGAATGTTGAGCCGCTCCTTCAGCTTCTTCTCGACGTAGAAGCACTCCGGCGCCTTGATGTCCTCGAGGTTGATGCCGCCCAGCGTCGGCTCCAGCGCGGCGATGATCTCGACCAGCTTGTCGGGGTCTTTCTCGGCCAGCTCGATATCGAACACGTCGATGCCGGCGAACTTGCGGAACAGGCAGCCCTTGCCCTCCATCACCGGCTTGCCGGCCAGCGGACCGATGTCGCCGAGCCCCAGTACGGCCGTGCCGTTGGTCACCACACCGACCAGGTTGCCGCGCGAGGTGTACTCCGCCGCCAGCGTCGCGTCCTCCTCGATCGCAAGGCAGGCATAGGCCACGCCCGGCGAGTAGGCCAGGGACAGGTCGCGCTGGTTGGACAGCGGCTTGGTCGGCATCACCGCGATCTTGCCGCGGCTGGGCAGGCGGTGGTATTCGAGCGCTGCGTCGCGCAGCGCTTGCTCGGCGGGGGAGAGTTGCTTGTGGCCCATGCGTGCCTCCTTGTCTTGCTTGTCGGTGCGGGGAGCGGTTTCGCGGCGGGGACGGCGCGAGGTCGTGCAGTCTAAACGCGCTGCCCCCCGGGGGGCGGGCGAACCATTGTGGCGCGCTGCGACCGCGAGGTCTGCGGGGTTCCACCCCCGCACGTGGGCATCCCGGCTGCTGGAGTGAGGGCATGCCGACCGGACTCGGATGCACCCCGCCGCTGGCTCCGGCGCTGCTGCCGCTGAGCTGCCGCCTGCGCGCCGGCACGCCGGGGGCCCCGCTGCTGGTGCTGCTGCATGGCGCCGGCAGCGACGAGACCTCGCTGTGGCCCGTCGCTCGCCCGTTGCCGCGGGGATGGAACGTGGTGCTGGTGCGTGCTCCCCGGCCCATGCCGCGCGGCGGCTTCTTCTGGTATCCGGTGCACTTCCGCCGTCGCGGCGTGCATGTCGACGCCGACCAGGTGGAGGCGGCGTTGGTGCGGCTGGCCGAGTTCCTCGACCGCTTGCCGCAACTGTGCCGCTTCGACGCCGGGCGGGTGGTCCTGGCGGGCTTCAGCCAGGGAGCGGCGCTGGCCTCGGCGCTGGCGCTGCGCCAGCCCTACCGTGTGACCGGCGTGGGCATGTTGAGTGGGCGCTTGCTGTCGTCTGTGCAAGCCTCATCGCTGACGTCGGGCCTGCTGCCGCGACTGCGGTTTTTCATCGGCCACGGGCTGCACGACCGCGTGTTGCCGATGGCGCTGGCGGTCCAGGCAACGCGATGGCTCAGGAGTCATGGTGTGCGGGTGACGGCGCGCGCGTACGACGCGGGGCACGAGGCCACGCCGGCAATGGTGGCCGGCCTGACGCACTGGCTGCAAGCGCTGGCGAGTGAAGTTCCGGGGTCCAAGCAGCCCGGCCTTCAACGACCGGGGTGAAGCAGGATGCGTGCGACGGCAGGGCGAGCCACCCAGGCGAACGGGCCCATCCAGCGGCGGCCGATGCGCGCCACCAGCGAGCCCTCGCCGTCGGTCGCCGACACTGGCCCGGCGCGGCCGCGCGCTGCGACGGGCAGTTCGCCCGCTTCGTGGTCGACACGCCAATGCAGCGGCACCAGCCCGCGAAATCGCACCTTCCATACGGAATAGGGGTCGAAGGCAGCCCGGTACGTCAGTGAGAAACGGTCGGAGTTGCCCTCGCCGTTGAGTTCGAGGCACAGTGCCGAGAAATCGGCCGGCTGAGGACCGGTCTGGTAGGTTTCGCAGATGTAGCCCTCGGCTTCGCTGGCGAGATAGCGGCGGGCGTCCTGGTCCATGCGCTCGATCAGCACCAGCGTCGCCAGCGCCACTTCGCACACCAGCACCGACGGCGGTCGATCGCCCTGGCTCGCGAGCAGCCGCAGGCTGGCCTCGGCCCCAAGCTGCGGCACCGGACAGACCCACGCCATCGATTCCGCGTCCCAGTCCAGCGAAAGCTGACGGTAAGTGAAGCGCCCCTCGGCGGGGTCGAAGTGTGTCGATGAGGTCTTGTCCATGGCCACGTCCTGCAAGGCTGGTGGACGCGCCTTGCGTCCATGCGAGGCATGCTAGCCATGGAACCGGACCGGCCCTATCCCTCGGAGGGGTGTCACCCCCCGAAGGGGGAAGGCCGCAGGCACGAAAAGCTCAAGCTGTTTCCAGCAGATCGAGCGTCGTGGTGCGCAACTCGGGCAGGGTGACGATGCGGACGCGCGCGCCGCTGCCAAGCGTGTAGATCGACTGCAGCGCGCCCCCGGAACGCAGGGCGCGCCAGTTGGCCTGCTCGTCGCCCCACGGCAGCTCGCCGAAATCTCCGCTCTGATGCCGTTGCATCAGCTGGCTCTCGGTGGTGCGGGCCGCCACCAGGGCAGCCATCGCGGCGGGTGTGCGAATCACGAAACCGGCGTCAAACAAGAGCGTGCCGGCAGACGCCGGCACCGAAGCACGTGCTGGGGCGGCGGCGTGGAGCTGCGGGTTCATCGTGAGCCTCCCGGGCGGTGCAGCGGCTACTTTCGCAAGCCCTTGAAGATCGAGCTGCCGGCCAGAAGCGCCAGCACGAACAGCACCACGAAGACGAAAAACAGAATCTTGGCGATGCCCGCGGCCCCCGCGGCAATGCCGCTGAAGCCCAGGCCACCGGCCACCAGTGCGATCACCGCAAAGATCAAGGCCCACTTCAACATGTTTCCTTCTCCCGTTGGTCGGTGCGCCGGAGCCCGGCACGTGAGTGAATGATCGGCGCCCGGGAGCGGCCATGCTGTCGTCCTGCAGCCCTCCGGCAGTCGGCCTCCTCCTACACAAGCTTGCGCCTCGCCAGCAATGCATGTGCACAATGCACACTTGCGCTGATGCGCCGGACGCCGGATCAAGATGGACCTCACCCACCAGGCCGCCCCCTCGATTGCGCTCCAGGAAGAGCGTTTCCGCATGCTCGTCGAAGCGGTGCAGGACTACGCCATCTTCATGCTCGACCCGCAGGGGTACATCGTCAGTTGGAACAGCGGCGCCGAAAAGATCAAGGGGTACACCGCCGGCGAGATCATCGGCAAGCATTTCTCGGTGTTCTATCCGCCCGAAGTGGCGGCGGCGAAATGGCCCGAGGAGGAGCTGCGCCGTGCGACCCGCGACGGACGCTACGAAGAAGAGAACTGGCGCGTGCGCAAGGACGGCACGCGTTTCTGGGCGCTGGTGGTGATCACCGCCGTGCGCGACCGCGAGGGCCGGCTGCAAGGCTATGCGAAGGTCACACGCGACCTGACAGAACGCCGCCGCCACGAAGAGTCGTTGCGACGCAGCGAGGAGGGCTTCCGCCTGCTGATCGAGGGCGTCAAGGACTACGCGATCTACATGCTCGACGAGCAGGGATTCATCCGCAGCTGGAACCAGGGCGCCGCGGCGATCAAGGGTTATGCGGCCAGCGAAGTGCTCGGGCGGCATGTCTCGATGTTCTACACGCGCCAGGACATCGACGCGCGCCGCCCCGAAGACGAACTCGCGCAAGCCGTGGCGCAAGGCCGCGCCGAGGTGGAAGGCTGGAGGGTGCGCAAGGACGGCAGCACCTTCTGGGCCCATGCCATGGTGAATCCGCTGTACGACGAGCGGCACCGCCTGCGCGGCTTCGCGAAGGTCACGCGCGACATGACGGAGCGCCGCCGCGTGGAGGAGCTGGAACGCTCCAGCCGGCGCATGAACGAATTCCTCGCGATGCTGGCGCACGAGCTGCGCAACCCGCTGGCGCCGATCCGCAATGCGGTCAGCATCATGCAGCTCGAGTCGCTCGATCGCGAACGGCTGACCACCTGTCGCGACATCATCGACCGCCAGCTCAGCCAGCTGACACGCCTGGTCGACGATCTGCTGGACATCGGCCGCATCACCACCGGCAAGATCGCCTTGAAGAAGGAGCCGATGGATCTGATCGAGGCCGTCACGCGCAGCATCGAGGCCGCGCGGCCGGATCTCGATGCGCGCCGCCAGCGCCTGCTCGTCGATCTGCCCGAGCAGGCGGTGCTGATGGTGGCCGACTGCACACGCATTTCGCAGGTGCTGCAGAACCTGCTCAACAACGCCTCGAAGTTCACACCGCCCGAAGGCGTCGTGACCCTGCAAGTGCGCGTCGAGAGCCGCGTTGCGGTGATCGAGGTCACCGACACCGGTCGCGGCATCGAACCGGCCCTTGCCGACCGCATCTTCGATCTGTTCGTGCAAGGCCATCCGGCCGGCACGGCCGGCGAAAGCGGCCTCGGCATCGGCTTGACGCTCGCGCGGTCGCTGGTCGAGATGCACGGCGGGTTGATCGATGCGCACAGCGAAGGCCCGAGCCGTGGCAGCCGCTTTTCGGTGCGGCTGCCGCTGGGCCTGGACGCCGCCGTGCCGGCGGAGCCCGGTTCGGCCGTCCCAGGCGACAACGGCGCGCGCTGCCGCGTGCTGGTGGTCGACGACAACCACGACTCGGCCGACAGCATGGCCGCCGTGATGGAACTGCTGGGGCAGGAAGCTCGCGTCGCCTACAGCGGGCAGCAGGCGCTGCAGACGGCACGCCAGTGGTCGCCCGACGCGGTGCTGCTCGACCTGACGATGCCCGACGCCAGCGGCTTCGACGTGCTGAGAGACCTGCGCACGCAGAGTGCCGACCGGCCGCTGTATGTCGCCGCGATGACCGGCTATGCCCAGGCCGACGATCGCCGCCGCACCTTGCAGGCCGGGTTCGACGAACACCTGGCGAAGCCGGTCGACGTGGAAACCCTGCAGCGCCTGCTGCAGGACGTGGAGCGGCGCCGGCGCTGAAGCGGGCGTTGGCGGGCACGGCAGGTGCACATCCGGCAGCGATCTCTCCCGGAGCCGCCTCGCCATGCCGACCTCACCCTCCTTGTCCTCCGTGTCCGCCACGCTGCATCGCCACGCGCGGCCCCTCTCCGGCAGCGAAGACGCCGGTGCCGTCGTGCCGCTGCTGGCCGGCGCCGACCTCGTGCTGCTCGGCGAGGCGACCCACGGCACCCAGGAGTTCTATCGTCTGCGTGCAGAAATATCCAAGCGGCTGATCGCCGAGCACGGATTCGACGCGATCGCGGTCGAATCGGACTGGCCCGACGCACTGCGGGCCAGCCGCCACGCGCAGGGCGACGAGGCCGACGCGTCGCCCGAGCAGTCTCTGGACGGCTATCAGCGCTTTCCCCGCTGGATGTGGCGCAACACCGAAACCGTGCGGCTGCTGCGCTGGCTGCGCGCCCACAACCTGGCGCTGCCGCCCGGCGAGCCGCGTGTCGGCTTCTACGGGCTCGACCTCTACAGCTTGCGCAGCTCGATGGACGCCGTGCTGCGCTACCTGCGCGACACCGATCCCGCGGCTGCGCAGCGCGCGATGGAGCGGTACGGCTGCTTCGACCACATGGCCGAAGACCCGCAGCGCTACGGCCAGATGGCGAGCTTCGGCCTGACCACCGACTGCGAGGCCCAAGTGGTGCAGCAGCTCAAGGAGATGTCCATGGCGCTGGAGCGGCAGTTGCGCCACGACGGCACCGCCGAGGTCGACGAGCTGTTCTATGCTCAGCAGAACGCCCGCGTGGTGCGCAACGCCGAGAGCTACTACCGCAAGATGTTCACGGGCCGCATCGCCTCATGGAACCTGCGCGACGAGCACATGGCCGAGACGCTGTTCGCACTGAGCGAGCACCTCGGACACCGCTTGCGGCGCCGAGCGCGCATCGTCGTGTGGGCGCACAACTCGCACATCGGCGACGCACGCGCCACCGAGCTGGGCGACCACGGCGAGTGGAACCTGGGCCAGCTGGTGCGCGAGCGTGCCGGCGACACCTCGACAGCGCTGCTCGGTTGCACGACACACGCCGGCACGGTGACCGCCGCGGCCGACTGGGACATGCCGGCGCAGCGCCGCACCGTGCGGCCGTCGCACCCCGACAGCATCGAGGGCCTGTTCCACCACCTCGGCCTGCCGGCTTTCGTGCTGCCGCTCGCAGGCAACGCCGAGCTGCGCCGTGCGTTGTCGGAACCGCGGCTGGAGCGCGCGATCGGCGTCATCTATGCGCCGCGCACGGAGCGCGTCAGCCACTACTTCCGTGCCGAGATCCCCCGCCAGTTCGACGCAGTCGTCCACTTCGACACGACGCAGGCGCTGGAGCCGCTGGACGCTTCCGGTCACTGGCAACCGAACGTCGAGGAGGAGACCTATCCATCCGGCCTGTGAGCGCCGCGGGCCGGGCGGCCCCCAGGCCGCCCCATGGGCATGGGGTTCAAGACAACGGGGAACGGCCCGGCGCTTCCCGGAGTAGCCGCCGCTTGACCGCGTTGTAGATCTCGGCGCCCAGCTTGGCCATCATCAGCGGCTTGGTGACGAAGCCGTCGACCCCGGCCTCGAAGCACGCAGCACGGTCGGCCGGCGTGTAGAAGGCGCTGGCGACGATGATCGGAAAGCGCGGCAGCTCTCCTTCGGCCTGCAGGTGCCGCAGCCGGCGTGTTGTTTCCAGGCCGTCCATCACGGGCATTTGCACGTCCATCAGCACCGCGTCGGGTGCGCGTTCCTGGCACGCGGTGATTCCCTCCAGCCCATTGGCCGCCACGCGCACGGTGTAGCCCAGCGCCTGCAGCATGCCGGCGGCCACCAGTGCATTGACGGGATCGTCTTCGACGACGAGAAAGTCCATGGGCTTCGACGACGGGCTTTTGAGATGCAGGCCGCTCAGGCGCCCATCGTATGCCGCTGCCGTGACGCCACGCCGATGCCCACGCGGACGAACGGGGCAGGCACGGGGGTTGCCGTACCGCCCCCGTTGACCCCGAGCAGCATATCCCAGGAGCCGCCATGCAACCGCAGCACGTCAAGGAACGTCTGTCCTTCATAGAACAGTGCATCGACGATGCCGCCCTGGCCTGTCGCGAGACGGGCTTCGCCCCCGAGGAACTGAAGGCCTGGGTGCGCGAACTCGACCGCCGGGCCGACGAACTCGGCACCGCGATCGACCGGGACGACGACCCCGGGCGGCTGCTGGCCTGCCTGGAGACGCTGGAGGAAATCGGCGACCGTGCGGTGGAGGCCTGCCGTGAACTGCGCCACATCGACCCCCAGCTGCGCAGCGCGGTGCAGACCGCACACCACGAGATCGCGTCGTTGCGGCAGCAATTGCACTGACGCCCTTCGGGGCCCTCTCAGCCTGCGAGCACCGCCGCCATGGCGAGTGCCGCGGGCAACGCCTGCACCCACAGTATCTTGCGGCTTGCCGTCGCTGCGCCGAACACACCGGCCACGATGACGCAGCCCAGGAAGAACAGCAGCACCGCCCGGCCGTCCTCCAGCCACAGCCCCCACGCGAGGCCGGCCGCCAGAAAGCCGTTGTACAGCCCCTGGTTGGCCGCCAGCACCTTGGTCGCCGCCGACTGCTCGGCGCTCATGCCGAAGCTGCGGCGTCCGAAGGGCGTGTCCCAGAGAAACATCTCGAGCACCAGGAAATACAGGTGGAGCAGGGCCACCACCCCCACCAGGATTGAAGCCAGAACCGCCATCGGATCTCCCTCACGTTGCAAGCTCGTCGAGCGTCGGAGCATAGCGCCGTTGCGGACTCGGTGTTTGCCCTGACGAATCGCACGCACGTGCAGGAACGCAGTTTGCTTTCAGTGCGCCGTACCTTTGCTTTCCGGGGCTTGCATGGCACTCGATTCCCCCACCGAGACGAGAGCGCCGCGCGTTCTCGTCGCCGACGACAACCGCGACGCCGCGGACAGTCTGTCCCTGCTGCTGTCGATGCTCGACTGTGAGGTGCGCACCGCCTATGACGGCGCGCAGGCGATCGCGATCGCGCGCGAGTTCCGTCCTTCGCTGATTCTGCTGGACCTGTGCATGCCAGTGCTCGACGGGCTGTCGGCGGCACGCGTCCTGCGGGCCGAACCCGCCGGGCAGGGCTTGGCCCTGGTCGCCGTCACGGCCCTTGCCACGGAGGCCGACAAAGCTGCCGTAAAAGCTGCCGGCTTCGACGCTCATTTGCCCAAACCGCTCGACCTCGACAGCCTGCGCCCCTACCTCCGGGTCGAACGCGCTCCGCTCCCCGCCTGACCCCGGCCACCCTTCCGTGCAACTTCTCACATCTTTGCCGTCGACATAGACCCGCCGACCGGGCCGACAGCCAAACAGGAGCAGGGCTTGCTCCAGTGAGGGTCCCCCGGGCACCGGCCCCATGCCGGCGTGCCCGCCCTTTGAACCTTCTCCCCCGACACCCCATGCAGCAGCCCGCCGCCATCCCGACTGTCGACGCCCCCGCGCCCCGCGTCCACGCCCCGCTGGTCCGTCCCTCAGTGCGCCGGCTCGCGTTGGTGGTCGAGGACAACCCGGTCAACCAGTTGCTCGCCGAAGAAATGCTGAAGCGGCTCGGCTTCGAGGTGGCACTGGCCGCCGACGGTGTCGAGGCGCTGGAAGCCTGCCAGCGCAACACACCCGACATCGTGCTGATGGACATCCAGATGCCGCGCATGGACGGGTTCGACGCCACGCGGCAGTTGCGCCTGATGCAGCAGGCCGGGTTGCTGCGCCGCTTTCCGATCATCGCGGTGACGGCATGCGGCACGTCGCGGCAGCAATGCCTCGACGCCGGGATGGACGGCTACATTCCGAAGCCACTGGATCTCGCCAGCATCGGCCGCCAGTTGCAGGAAGTGGCGCACTGACACACGCCGCCTCCAGCCACCCGGCAGTGCCCCCTCAGTGCAGCTTCACGCGCGGCTGCGCCCGCCCGGCCAACCAGCCACCCAGTGTCGCCAGCGCCGTCCGCGTCACACCGTGCAGCGTCGCCAGATGCCGGCGATACAGCATCCAGTAGGTGGTGCGCGCGATCCATCCTTCGATGGTCCAGGCGCGTCCGGTCACGCTGCCCACCAATCGCCCGACGGCATTGCGCCGGCCGAGCGACACGATCGCGCCCTGTTCATGGAATCGGAAGACCGGCAGAGTGCGCCCTGCCAGCCGCTGCTCCAACCCCTGCGCGAGCAGCTTCGCCTCCTGGTGCGCGGCCTGCGCCCGCGGCGGCACCGGCGCCCCGCCGGGCACCGGCACGCAGCTCGCGCAGTCGCCGAATGCGAACACGTCATCATCCAGCGTCGCCTGCAGTGTGGGGCGCACCACGAGCTGTCGCTGCTGGTTCAGTTCCAGGCCGTCGAGCCGTTCCAGCACGTCCGGCCCCTGGATGCCGGCCGCCCACACCGTGAGGTCCGCCGGCAAGCCCACGCCGGACGCCAGCAGCACGCGATCGGCCTCGACCGCCGTGACTCGCTGCTGCACCCGCACGTCGATGCCCAGTCCACGGAGATCTTCGTGCACCTCGCGCGCGATCGCTTCGGGCAGTGCTGCGAGCAAGCGCGGCCCGGCCTCGACGACCGTGAGCCGCACCGGGCTGGGCAGCGCGGCCAGCCGGCTGCCGTAGCTGGCGATCTCCGAGACCGCTTCGCTGAGTTCGGCGGCCAATTCCACGCCGGTCGCGCCGCCGCCGACGATCACGATGTCTACAGGCCCCTGGTCCCGCAACTCGGCCCGCATGCAGGCAGCGAGCAGGCGGCGGTGGAAGCGGTGCGCGTCATTCGCACTGTCCAGCGCCAGCGCGTGTTCGGGAACGCCGGGGGTGCGGAAATCGTTGACCACGCTTCCGACCGCGATCACCAGCGTGTCGTAGCCGATCGCCCGACGCGGCGCGATCTGCTCGCCCTCCTCGTCGATCAGCGGTGCGAGCCACACCTGCTTGTGGCTGCGCTCGAGCGATTCGAGCGTGCCGAGATGAAAACGGAATCCATGCCGCCGTGCCTGCTGCAGGAAATCGACTTCGCTCTCCTGCGCGCGCAGCGTGCCGGCCGCCAGTTCGTGCAGCATCGGCTTCCACACGTGCGTCAGCGCGGTGTCGATCAGCAGCACCTCGGCCCGGCCGCGGCGGCCGACACCGTCGCCCAGGCGGGTCGCCAACTCGAGCCCGCCGGCGCCGCCGCCGACGATCACGATGCGATGCTGTCCCGCGGTGCGTTGCTGTCCACTGGCCCAAGCCGATCGACGCGATCGCCGGCCACCGCCATCGGCATCGCGCACATCCTGCCGCATCGGCGCAACCGGCCGGCTCTCGGGCAGCGGCGCGGCCGGCCGCCCCGGCGCGGCCCCAACCGGTGCGCAGACTCGCGTCATGGCTGGCCGCCCCCCGGTACGGCGACCGCATGCGTGGAGCCGGACGCCGCCTGGTATGCCTGCGTGTCAGCGGCATCGGCGTCGGCGTCGCTGGCCGCATAGCGATAACCCCGAGGGTCGACGCCGTATTGCGCTTCAAGGGCCTGCGCCGGCAACTCGTCCCAGGCCGCGAGAGAGCCGACCTCGATCACCTCGCCGCCGCGCGCACCGCGCGCGACGCGACGCAACCGCATCTCCAAAGGCGTCGCGTCGCCGGCGCCGGCCGGTTCGTACAAGGTGCAGTGCTGTACGCCGATCCATTCCCCCTCGTGCATCCACGGGGTGTAGCAGTAGGCGCTGCTTCCGGTGGCCCGCACATAGGCACAGGCCTGCTGGAAATCCATCATCTTCGTTTCCCGTCTGGTTGAGGCTGGCGATGGTTCCGGATCCGCAAGCCCTGTGCCTGCGGCGACAGCGCATGCCGATTGCACGGCAGTGCAGCATCGCCGAACAAGGAGTACCGATGTCCCCGACACCACCGCCCACGGACTGCCTCGTCATCGGTGGCGGACCCGCCGGGCTTACGGCAGCGATCTATCTGCGCCGCTTTCATCGCGAGGTGCAGCTGTGCGATGCGGGCGACGGCCGGGCCCTTCGCATCCCTCTGACGAAAAACTTCCCGGGTTTCCCGGACGGCATCAGCGGCGCGCACCTGCTCGACCGTCTGCGGCTGCAGTTGAGCCAGGTCGGCGGCGCGGTACAACAGGGCACCGTCGAGCAGTTGCAGCGCCTGGACGACGGGCTGTTCGTGGCCCACGTGGACGGCCGGAAGGTGCGGGCGAGGACGGTGATCCTGGCAACCGGCATCGTCGACGTGATACCGGCGCTCCCCGGTGCCGCGGAACTGCTGCAGGCCGGGCGGCTTCGCTTCTGCCCGATCTGCGACGGCTTCGAATTCACCGGACGGCACATCGGCATCATCGGCAGCGGCGCCCATGGCGTTCGCGAAGCGCTGTTCATCCGGCGCTTCAGCCACCGCGTCTCCTACGTCTGCCACGGCGCGAAAGACGCGTCGTTGCTGCACCCGCTGGATGCGGCCGGCGTGGCAGTGATGGACGGTGCGGCCGGGTCACTGCATGCACAGACCGACGAAACGGTGTCACTGGTCACGCGGGAAGGGGTCGAACACCGGTTCGATGTGCTCTACGCCGCACTGGGCTCGCATACCCGGTCCCGCCTCGCGCTGGCGGTCGGCGCGCAGGCAGATCCCGCTGGCGGACTGCATGTCGACGCCCATGCACGCACCAGCGTGCAAGGGCTCTATGCGGCGGGCGACGTGGTATGTGCGCTCGACCAGCTCGTGGTCGGCATGGCGCATGCCGCAACTGCCGCAACGCACATCCACAACACGCTGGGCTGAGGCGGCTTCACTCCGCGTCCGCCGTGGTCAGGTAGTTTTCGTCGGCGTTCTCGGTGCAGCACAGCTGGCGCACCAGTTCCAGCACACGCGGCGAAACCGGCCGACTGCTGCCGTCGTGCGTTCCGGGGTCCTGGTCTGCAAGGCACTGCACGCCTGCGGGCAGCACATGCAGCCGCACATCGGACAATTGCGCCACCTCGCGATCGCTCGCCTGCAGGAAGCTGGAGGACATGTCCCGACCATCGATCAGCGTGATCGCCCCCTCGCCTATCACTTCGATGCCACACCCGCGCTGCACGATGAGTGCCGTGTCCTCGTCGATCCCGATGCCGATGAGCTTGGGGTTGTGGGCCACCGCACCGAGCAGCCGACCCAGCCGCTGTCGCTCGGAGAAATGCTGGTCGATCACGACGTCGAGCAGAAAGCCCAGCCCAGCGCGCAGGCTCGTGTCGTCTCGTTCCGGGTGCCCCTGCAGCGGACCGGGGTCGAGCATGTAGGCCGATATGGCCGAGGCCCCTGCACTGGTGCCGCCGATGCAGGCGGCGCGCTGCGCATACGCCTTGCGCATCGCGTCACACAGCAGCGAGCCGCCGAGACGCGACAGCAGCCTCTTCTGATCACCGCCGGTCATGAACACGCCGGCCGATTCGAGCACTCGGGCGGCCAACGCCTCGTCGTTGGCCTCGGCACGGCTGGCGATGTGCAGCGGCTCGCAACGCTGCACACCGAGATCGGCGAAAGCGTTCTTGTAGGTGCGCCATGCCGCCTCGGGCTCCTGTGTGGCGGCTGTCAGTACGTACAGCGGGGCCTCGGCCCGCGGCAGGAGATCCACGAAGCGGCGCAGGATGTCCTTACCGTTCTTCCGGTCCTCGGCGCCCCCGACGATCACGAGGCACCCGCCGCGCATCCTGGCGGCCACGCTATTTCGCCTTGCTCGCCTTGCCGGCCTTCAGCGCACGGGCCATCTCCAGGTGGTGTTGCAGGGCCGGCAGCGTCTTGGCCGCAAAGGCTTTGATCTGCGGATCGCGCGCATTCGATGCCCCGCGCTGGAACAGCGAGATCGTCTGCTCGTGGGCTGCTACGCCCATCTGCTCGACATACTGCTTGTCGAACTCGGCACCGCTCAAGCCGCTGAGCGCTTTCATCTTGGCCTGTTGAGCGGCATCAGGCTCCTTCGGCAGTTGAATCCCCTTCGACGTCGCGATCTGCTCGAGTTCGGCATTCGTCTTCGTGTGGTCTTCCACCATCCGTTGCGCAAAGGCCTTCACGTCCGCACTCGAGGCCTTCTGCTGCGCGAGCTTGCTGCTGACCACTTCGGCATGCCCGTTGTGCGCTGCCTGCTTCATGAAGCCCGCGTCGTCATCGGCAACGGTCTGTGAGGCCGCCGCGCCACCAAAAGCCAGAAAAGCGACCAGCGTCGCGCCGTGTAGGAATTGCTTCATGGATGTCCTCATTGCTCAGTGCACGGCCCCGATGGCCAATTGCGCCTCCGGTGGCGTTGCAATAGCCGTTCCCGCCCGGGCACCGCGCGCAGCGACCTCGGGTGTCGTCTGGCAATACTGCACCGCGTGCCCCCTGTGGGGTCCTCGAGCGCAGGGCTACCATGCGCAGCCATGCCGCACAGACAAAAACGAGGAGAACCCGATGACCCTGCGCCTGCGCTTGTATGAACTGGCTGCGCGCCACCGGCTGGACGGCACTGCCCAACGCAGGCTGCGCGCATGGGCCGGCCTCGAGCAGGAGCCGCCCGGTGTGGGGCATTGGTTGCCGCAAGGCGCCGCGGTGCTCGCGGCCGCACTGGCGGGCCTCGGCATCGTGTTCTGGGTCGCCGCCAACTGGGACGCGCTGGGCCGCGTCGGGCAGTTCGCGCTGCTGCAGTGTGTCGTGCTGGCCGGCTGTGCGGTCGCCTGGCGTTGGCCATCGGCACGCCATGCCGGCGCGCTGGCCGCGCTGCTAGGCATCGGTGGCCTGTTCGCCTATTTCGGCCAGACCTACCAGACCGGTGCCGACCCGTGGCAGCTGTTCGCATTGTGGGCGACGCTCGCGCTGCCGCTATGCGTCGCACTGCGCAGCGACGTACTGTGGGCCCCCTGGGCGGTCGTGGCGGCAACGGGCATCTCGCTGTGGGTGCACGCTCATGCCGGCCACCGCTGGACCATCGAGCCCGAAGCTCTGTCGGTACACGCAGCGGGCTGGGGCGCAGCCGCTGCGCTGGTGTTCGTGCTCGGCCCCGCACTGCGCCGCCACACCGGAGCGGGCACCTGGTCGTGGCGCACGGCGTTGACGCTCTGCGTCGTGATGGTCAGCGCCACCGCATTGGGCGGCCTGTTCCATCGCGAGGTGGCGCCGCACTACCTGCTGGGCCTGGCGCTGCTGGCCGCCGCGGCCGGTGCGCTCGCCTGGCCCCGCAGCTTCGACCTCTACGGGCTCAGTGCGGTGGGGCTCGGCCTCAACACGCTGCTGGTCGCAGGCCTTGCCCGCTGGCTGTTCGACGACCATCGCGGCGACCCGATCGGGCCGCTGCTGTTGCTCGGTCTCGTCGCCGCCGCACTGCTGGCCGGCACGGTGACCGGCGTGCTGAAACTGGCGCGAGCCCGTGTCTCGCAGGGAGCCGCGGCATGAACGACGCGATCCGATTCGAACGTGCGGCGCAGGCCGCGGTGGAGGCCGGCTTGCTGCCGGCCCAGGCACATCCCGCGGCGGACGACTCCCGCCCCTGGCCGGTGGTGCTGCTCACGGCACTCGGGGCCTGGCTGGCGGCGCTCCCGTTGCTCGGCGTGGTGGGCTTGCTGCTCGGCGACCTGATCAGCCGCGGCGTGGGGCCGTATTTCGTCGGCAGCCTGGTGCTGGCCGGCGCCTGCGTGACGTTGCGCTCTTCGTCACTGCCGCTGTTCTTCGAGCAGCTCGCCGTGCCGGCGCTGCTGGTCGGCGGCGGCAGCCTGGCCTTCGGCCTGTTCCGCGACCTGCCCGACCCGGCCGCGGCAGGCGTGCTGGCAGTGATCGCCCTCGCGGTCGCGATCGCGCTGCCGCGCGCCTGGTTGCGCGTGCTGCTGGGCGCTGCAGCCGCCGTGCTGCTCGTGTTCGCCCTCGGCCCGCGACGCTGGTACGACTTCGGCATCCAATGGCGGCATCACTACTGGTGGGCCTGGCACCTGGTGCTGACACTCGCGGCGGCAGGGCTGGGGCTGCAGCAGGCCATCGAAAGCGCCCGGCCGCGGCTGGCGGGGGCGCTCGAATCGCTGCTGGCAGGCTGGCTGCTCGCGACGCTGGCGGGCTTGGCGTGGTGGTCGGGCATGACCCTGCTCGCCGGCGCCAGCCTGGGTGCCGAGCTGGCGCGTGACCTCGGCAGCCAGGCGTCGGTGGCGTGGCGCGGCACGGTCCCGCAGGCGGGCTCGGTGCTGCTGGCCGTCGGTGCGGTAGTCTGGGGCGTGCGCCTGTGGCCCAGTTGCAGGCAGCCGTGGTGCGCCGGTCTGGCGGCCGTGCTGATCGCGCTCGCGTGGTTCATGCCGGCTCTGGGAGCCGCGCTGCTGGCGCTGGTGTGGGCGGCCACCACGCAGCGCTGGCGCCAGGCAGGGGCAGCCGGCGTGACCGCCGCGTGGGTCATCGGCAGCTTCTACTACCAGCTGCAATGGCCGCTCGCCATCAAGGCGGCCGTGCTGGCGACCGCCGGGGCGGCGCTCGGTCTGCTCGTCTGGTGGGCCCTGCGTGGGGGGCCACGCGATACAGCGGCCGCCGCGCCGACGCCGCCACGCGTCACCCTCGGTGTCGCGGCTGCCGCACTGGCAGTGCTGGTCGTGGCCAACTTCGGCATCTGGCAGAAGGAGCGGCTGGTATCGCAAGGCCGGCCCGTCTTCGTCGAGCTCGCGCCGGCGGATCCGCGCTCGCTGATGCAAGGCGACTACATGGCACTGAACTTCCGCCTGCCCAGCGCCGTGCAGGACTCGCTCGAGCCGGTCAACAGCGCCCGCCGACCGCGCCTCGTCGCGCGCATCGATGCGCGCGGCGTTGCCACGCCGGTTCGCGTCGACGACGGCAGCGACCTCGCCACCGACGAGCTGCGCATCGAACTGACGCCGCGCCGCGGCCGCTGGGTGCTGGTCACCGATGCATGGTTCTTCGAGGAAGGCGAAGCCGCACGTTGGCAGCCGGCACGCTATGGGGAGTTCCGCGTGGCGCCCGACGGCAAGGCGCTGCTCGTGGGACTGCGCAGTGCCGAACTGCGGCCCTTGTGACCGGCCGCTGCACGCGCACTCCTAGAATCCGCGCAGCCACTGCCCCCTTTGCGAACCGCCCGATGCCGGACCCCTTGCGCCACGCCACACTGCGCCAGCTGCAGATCTTCCTGCTCGCAGCCGAGCACGGCAGCTTCATGCGTGCGGCCGAGCTGCTGCATCTGACGCAGCCGGCGGTCTCGATGCAGATGTCGCAGCTGGCGGAATCGATCGGCATGGCCTTGTTCGAGAAGCGCGGTCGCCACCTGGTGCTGACGCAGGCCGGCGAAGCGCTGGTGCCCTACGTGCGTCGTATCGGTGACACGCTGCGCGACGCCGGCGATGCGCTCGACGCGTTGCAGGGGCTGCGGCACGGCCGGCTGCGCCTGGCACTCGTCACGACGACGCGCTACTTCGCGCCGCGGCTGGTGGCTCAGTTCCATGCCCGTCATCCCGAGATCGAACTCGAAGTGGCGATCGAAGACCGTGAGCGGGTGATCGCTCTGCTCGAAAGCCACCACGCCGACCTGGCCATCATGGGCCGTCCGCCGAGCCATCTGCCGGTGACCTTCGAGGCCTTCGCGAAGCACCCGCACGGCATCATCGCGGCCCCGAGCCACCCGCTCGCCGGCCGCAAGCGGGTCTCGCCGCAGAACCTCGCACGCGAGTCGTTCATCGCCCGCGAAACCGGCTCCGGCACCCGGCACGCGATGGACAGCTACTTTGCCGAGCACGGCCTGAACCCGCCGCTGGTGCAGGAGATGCACAGCAACGAATCGATCAAGCAGGCGGTGATGGCCGGCATGGGGCTCGCATTCATTTCCCTGCACACGGTGAACCTGGAACACCAGACCGGCCACCTCGCGCTGCTCGACGCGAAGGGCCTGCCGGTGGTGCGCGAGTGGTACGTGATTCACCTGGCGACCAAGCCGCTGAGCCCGGCTGCCGGCGCCTTCAAGCAGTTCATGCATTCGGAGGCGAGTGCCTACATGAAAACCTTGCTGCCCAAAGGGAGCCCCAGGAGGCTGGGCGGCTGAGAGTCGCCGTCCGTTTCGTGGCCATGGCTGCGAACGACCTTCCCTATGAGCCGCAGCAGATGCTGCTGCTGGCCGAGGCGATCCAAGACGGATCACTCCATACGGCGGCGGTGGAGCCCTCGTCAGACTGACTGGAGCCTCCCTCGTGGAGGGAGGCTGGAGGGTGCGGTCCAACGAGCTGGAGCTCTCTCGCGGAGGGGGCTCGGGGGAGCCGTGCGTAAAGCCGCAGGCTAGGAGACTGGGCGGCAGCTGCCGCTCAGTCTCCTAGACGCTGTGCAGCGCCCGCTGCGGCGCAGCGACCTCGTCGTTGCCCGCGGCGTCGAAGCGCCGGTAGCGGGCGCCTGCCGGTTGCCGGCCGTCGTAGACGATGCGGTCCTCGTAGTCGGACAGCCACAGCGCGTGCGGGTTGCGCCGCGCGATGACGAGATCGCCCTGGCTGTCGGCCGAGAACGGCGAACGGTGCACCTTCATCACGACCAGGCCGTCGCCGAACACGCCGCCGATGTCGGCCGTGCAAGTCGCGTCGTCGCCCGGACCGTCGATCACCGAGACCACCTCGAGCTTGCCCCATTCGGTGGACATGGCAAAGCGTGAACGCGCGGTGTCCGACAAGCCCTTCTGCGCCTCGTTGTGCAGCCGCCAGGCCTGCTCGACCGGCAGCGCGAACGCGGTGTGGCCTTCGATCTCGCGGCACTGGAACAGGTACTTCGGCCGGATGTTGAGGCGCCGCAGCTCTTCCTGCAGCAGGCGCAGGCTCGGCGCGTCGTCGTTGACTCGCGCGATGACCGGCGTCTGATTCTCCAGGCTCACGAAGCCGAACTGCTGCACCTGGTCCAGAGCGCTGCGCACGCCCGGCAACCACTGGTGGTAGCCCTGCTCGTTCTTCACGTAGTTGTTGTGCTCGTCGCGCACCAGCATCTCGTCCGGGTGCGTGAAGTGCACGACGATGTTGACGTGCACGTCCGGGTGGCGGGCATGGAACACGCGCAGCATGTGCGCGAAGTTCTCGTCGAAACGCTGCGGCCGGAACGCCATCTCCTTGGTGCCGATGCGCACCAGGTGCACGCCCGCTTCGGCCGCGGCCGCCATGTAGCGGTACAGGTTCTTGTTGGACAACACCATCGGATCACCGCCCGACAGCAGCACCTCGCGAATCGGGTAGCGGCGGGCACCGCTGTCGGCATCCACGCCGCCATGGGCCGCCAGCGTGGTGTTGTAGCCGACGATGTAGGTCTTCAGGTCGTCGGCCTTGATGAGCCCCTTGCCGGTAGAGCCGTTGAAGATGTCGAGCCGGTAGCAGTAGCGACAGTGGGCCGAGCAGGCCAGCGCGGTGTAGCCGAGCACGATCTCGTCGTACTTGTGCAGGATCTTGCCCTTCAGGCTCTCGGGGCTGTAGCGGATCTGGTTCGACGGGTCCTTCTCGCCGCTCATGTCGTCGGCTTCGGCCAGGATCGGCACCACCAGGGCTTCGAGGGGCCGGCTCGGCGGCATCGCCGGCACCAGCACGTCGCCCCCCGGGCCGCGGAACTCCTGCCCCTTCACGAGCGCCATGTAGTACGGGTTGATGCCGAACATCATGCGCTGGTCCACCCCCCGTTCGCGCATCTGCTCGATCTGGCCGGGCGGGTAGAACGCCTGGAGCAAGGGCACCACGTTGTTGTTGTTGAAGCGCCCGCGTGCGGGCTTTACGTTCTGCACGGGGGTGTCGGGCAGATCGATCTCTTGCGGGTCGGTGGTCATCGGGCGGTCCTCCTGAGTCGGATAGAGAGTTCAGATGCGGAAATCAGGGGTGCAGTCTATTGGATGATTTCTTATGTTTTCCAATGTTGAGTTCAGTGTTTCTTATGAATAGACCACTACATTGCCATGCACGTTTCTTGTGCAACTGACCCCGCGGCCTCCTACAGCCCTGTCATCGGTACGCCGACAGGCGACCGAACACGCCGCGCTAAGGTGTGCTTGATCCGTTGCCACGAAAGGACACACGATGAACACCCGAACGCTGTCGGTGCCGCTGCATTTGCGAGTGCTGCTGGGTACCTTCCTGCTGGCCGCCGGCGCAGCCGCCCTCGCGACGGATGCGCGTCCGGGGGCCGGCGCAAGCGAGCAGGCGTCATGCGCCCGCCACACGTCGGCAGAGGATCGCAAGACCTGCCTGCGCGAAGCGGGGGCGGCGAAGGCCGAAGCCCGCCGTGGCGAGTTGCGCGTGCCTGGCGCCGACTATGAGCACAACAGCATGCAACGCTGCCAGGCGCTGCCCGCGGACGATCAGGAAGCCTGCCGCGCCCGTGTGCGCGGCGAGGGCACCTCGAGCGGCAGCGTCGAAGGGGGCGGCATTTACCGCGAAACGCGAGAGATCGTGCCTGCCCCGGCCCCACCTCCGTGAGACCACGCGCGATACCGGTCTTCGGCGCGCGTGTTCAGGTGTGCGGCTCCTCGGTCAAGCCGAGGAAGTGATCGAGCATGTGGAAGTGGTCGTCAAGGAACTGGTCTTCGAACGCCGTCAACTCGTCGACCGGTACCCACAGGGCCTGCGCCGCATCGTCGCCGCCTTGCACCTCGGGCAGCTCCCGCTCGCCGAGTTCGAAGTAATGCGCGTGCGTGATCGTCCTGCCGCGCTGGCTGCGATCCGGGTGGTCGAACACGGCGGTGGCCTTCAGGCACTGGCGCATCGTCGTGTCGAGCAGCGCAAGGCCGGTCTCCTCCTGGAGCTCGCGCAAGGCTGACTGATACGCCGTCTCCCGTTGCTCGATGAAACCACCCGGGACCGCCAGCAGCCCCTTGCCGGGGGCCTGCCCTCGACGCACCAGCAGCACCCGGCCGGAGCAGGCCACCACACTGTCGACGGTGACGAACACCGGCGGGTATGGCGCGGCTGACCAGCTCTGCTTGTAGTGCCTCAGCAGCCGCCATTCCTCGGCCAGTTCCTCGTGATGCGGCAACGCCGACCAAGCTCGCAGGAAGGCCGTGGTGCTCGGCGGCAGGTGTTCCACCAGCGCGGCGAGCGCGGCCTCGCGGTCGTCGGCTCCCGCACCGAACCACGCATCACGAACCGCCGTGGCGTCGACCGCAGCCACGCGCTCGACCGGCGTCAGGCGCCACCCGGGAAAGCCGTGCAGGTATTCGCTGGTGGCGTCCTTGAAGTGGCCGACCAGCGTGACGTGCGCATGCGACGGCATGCCTTCGCCGGCCAGGAGGCGGCTCACGCCATCGCGCACGGCAGTCACCCATCGGGTCTCGTCGTAGTAGTCGCGCACCGGCAGGAAACGCACACGGCTGCGCTCGTCCTCGGACAGCGCCAGGCGCACCATCTCTGCGCGCTCCTGCCATGTGAACGGGTTCTTCGGCGTGCGCGCCTGGTGGGCCGAGCCCAGCACCACGACGCAGCGCGGCGCCAACGCCAGCGCCTGCCGCAGCAGCGCAAGGTGGCCGCGATGAAAAGGCTGGAAGCGGCCGATGTAGACCGCGACATCGGCCCGCTGCGGAAGTGGTTCGCTGTGGGGCATGGTCATCTCAGGCAGGGTGAGCCGCAATCGGCATCTGCCGGCCGGTGCCGAAGGCCCGTGAGCGCACGCGCAGGATGGGCGGCGCCTGCCGCCGCTTGTACTCGTTGCGCGCAATCATCCGACGCACGCGCTCGACCAGCGCCCGTCCGTCCTCGGCACGCGTCAGCTGTTGCACGAAGCGTGCGGCCTGTGCATGTTCCCAGGGCGCCAGCCGTTCGCCTTCGATCAGCACCTTCAGCACCTCGTCGAGCACCGGGTAAGGCGGCAGGCTGTCGGTGTCTTTCTGCCCCGGCGCCAGCTCGGCCGACGGTTCCTTGTCGAGAATGGCATGCGGAATGAGCTCGCGCCCGGCGGATTCGTTCAGGTGGCGCGACAACGCGAACACCTCGGTCTTGTAGAGGTCGCCGATCAAGCCGAGCCCGCCGTTGGTGTCACCGTACAAGGTGCAGTAGCCGACCGAAATCTCCGACTTGTTGCCGGTGGTCAGCAGCAGATGGCCGTAGCTGTTGGAGAACTCCATCAGCACGGTGCCCCGCACGCGGGCCTGCAGGTTCTCGAGTGCCAGGCCTTGCAGCGGCTGGCCGAAGCTGGCCTCGAACTGCGCGGCGAATGCGGCCACCGCGTCGGCAATGGGGTGCGTGTGCAATTCGATGCCGAGGTTGCGGCACAAGCTGACCGAATCGTCCACCGAGCCGGCCGACGAATAGCGCGATGGCATCGTCACGGCCACCACGTTGCCGGCCCCGAGCGCCTCGACGGCCAGTACCAGCGTCAGTGCGCTGTCGATGCCGCCCGACGAGCCGACCACCGCCTGCCGGAAGCCGCAGCGGCGTGCATAGTCACGCAGCCCCAGCACGATCTGGGCGCGGTAGAACGCCATGGTCGACAGCCCCTCGGCGCTGACGCGCGACAGCTCGTCGCCGCCGGCGCTGCGGAAGCGCCCGTCAGCGAAACCCAGCGTGGTCACGTCTTCGACGAAGCGCTGTGCCTCATAGACGACGCCCTCGTCCGGCTGCACCGCGAACGACGCACCGTCGTAGACGACCTGGTCGTGGCCGCCGATCTGGTTGGCATAGAGGATCGGCAGGCGGTGCCGGCGGCTGGCAGACGCGAAGACGCTGTGCCGCTGCTCGCGCTTGCCGATGTTGGACGGGCTCGCGTTGATCGACACCACGAGGTCGGGCGCCGCGTCGCGCATGCGCTCGAACGGGTTGACGAGGTAGTCGGCGCCTTCGTCGTTCCAGCCGTCCTCGCAGATCATGAAACCGACCTGTGTCGGGCCGATGCGCAGCACCTTGGCAACGTCCGGGCCGGGCTCGAAGTGGCGCCGCTCGTCGAAGATGTTGTAGGTGGGCAGCAGTTGCTTGGCATAGCGCAGCACCACCTCGCCCGCCTTCAGCACGAGCAGCGTGTTGTACAGCTTCTTGCCGGGGCCGCTCTTGGGCTCGGGCAGGCCGAAGGCCCAGTGCAAACCGCGCAACTGGCGCGAGGCCTGCTGCAGCGACTCCAGCCCGCGGGCGACGCGTTCCATGAAGTGCGGCTCGTCGAGCAGGTCGGCCGGGTAGTAGCCGGTCAGCGACAGTTCGGAGTACACCACCAGCTCGGCACCGGCGCACCATGCCTTCTGGGCGGCCGCGACCATTTTCTCGACGTTGCCCTCGATGTCGCCGATCGTGTAGTTGAGCTGCGCGACGGTGATCTTCAGCATGGCCGGCTCCTCACGATGCGACGTTGAAGACCTGGCGCAGGTAGGCCAGGAAGGTCTCGTCGTCGCACAGCGTCTTGCCCGGGCTGTCGGACAGCTTCGCCACCGGCTGGCCGTTGCAATGCGTCAGCTTCATGACGATGTTCAGCGGGGTCAGGCCGACGTCGTTCGACAAGCTGGTGCCGATGCCGAAGCCCAGCTGCGTGCGGTCGGCGAAGTGGCGATACAGCATGAAGGCACGCTCCATGTCCAGCCCGTCGGAGAACACCATCCGCTTGGTGTGCGGGTCGATGCGCAGCTTCGCATAGTGGTCCAGGGCTTTCTCACCCCACACGACCGGGTCGCCGGAATCGTGCCGCAGGCCGTCGAACAGCTTCGCAAAGTAGAGATCGAAGTCGGCGAGGAAGGCGTCCATGCCGACCACGTCGGTCAATGCCACGCCGAGATCGCCGCGGTATTCCTGCACCCAGTCTTCCAGCGCGGCTTTCTGGTGGTCGCGCAGCCGCACGCCCAGTGCCTGGTAGGTCTGCAGGTACTCGTGCGCCATCGTCCCGATCGGCACCAGGCCCAGCTCCTTGGCCAACAGCACGTTGGAGGTGCCCTTGAAGAACTGCGGCACCTCGCGCTTCATCGTTTCGACCACCTCGCGCTGCCAGGCGCCGCTGTAGCGGCGTCGCACGCCGAAGTCGAAGAACTCGAACGGGTGGCGGCGCGCCGGCTCTTGCTCGAAGCGGTGCAGCGCGTCGATCTTGCCCGCCAGCTTTTCCCGCCCCACGCGCAGCGCCGCAGCGGCATCGAAGCGCTGGAAGTACAGCTCGTTGACGATGGCGAGCACGTGGATCTCGAAGGCCATCACGTGCACCTGCGGCCCCTGCGCGACGATGTGCAGCGTCTCGCCGTCGACGCTCGCGCGGATGAACTCGCGCTGGAAGCGGAAGATGCGCAGGAAGTCGACGAAGTCGGACTTGATGAAGCGCAGGTTGCGCAGATAGGCGAGCTCGTCGGCCTGAAAACTCAGAGAACACAGATGGTCGAGCTGCTCGTTCACCTGCGGCAGCAGCTCGGCCAGCGGATATTCGCTGCGGTTGCGGCAGACGAAGCTGTACTCGGCTTGCGTCTGCGGGTGCCGGTGCAGCATCGTCTGCCACATGGTGAACTTGTACAGGTCGGTTTCCAGCAGGCTGTGGATGACGGGCGGCATGCAGTGGTTCTCCGTGGAGTCTCGTTGGGGTGGGTGCCGTTCAGGCGGCAGCCTGCAGTTCGGGCAACAGCTCGGTGCTCGTGGCCAGCCGTGCGCCCCGGGCGCGCATGGCTTCGAGGAACGCCGCCTGCTGCGTCTCGAAGCCGCCGACCGGGCTCATGCAGTCGGTCAGCAACACCAGCCGTTCGAGCCTGCCGCCTGGCAAGTGGTCGGCGATGTGCTCGGTCGTCGCCTTGACGCAGTGGCTGCCCGCCTCGCCGGCGACCACGATCATGTCGGCCGCGTCGAGCGCGTCGATCAAGCGGCGGTTCAACTGCGTGTCGGCGTCGTCGCGGTCCGGCACTTCGGCCTGCACGGCACTGTAGTGCTCGGTCCAGGGATTGGTGCCCTTGACGACCTTCGCCACCTGCGTCTGCCGGCGTTCTTCCCACCGGTTGTAGGCTGCACGCACCGCGGCGTGCACGCCGTGTCCCCAGGAGCCGATCTCGCAATGCACCGGCCACACCATCAGCGTGTAGCGGCCGCGCGCCTCCAGTTCGTCGACGTAGGTCAGCACACGAGGCAGCGCTCGCGCGTCACGCGGCGCGAACTCGCCGGCCCGCACCTGTCGCGCGGTGACCTGCGTGAACGGTGCCACCGGGCCGCCGTCACCGCGCCGCCAGAACGGTGGGTGCGCCACGTCGACACGGTGGTGCGAGTCGAGCGTGACGACGACGCCGGACAGGGCTTCTGCAGCTTCGTCCACCAGCCGGGCCAGGCGCAACATGTCGGCATGAGCGCCGGCAACCGGCAGGGCCGGGTCGGTGCGACGTCCGTTCTGCGGATCCAACGGACGCCAAGCCTCCGGGAGATCGCAGAAGTCGTTCTGCGGGTCGATGATCAGGAGTTGGACATTGCGTCTCATGGCGCCTCCGCGTGTTGATGGTTCCACTATATGCCAGTTAGATTACTGTTGCAACTAACATGGCATATGGCCGGCACCTTGTATCAATGCCGCATCCAGTATGCTGTTCGTTCCTTTTCCGGTCTAAGCATGGCAACTTCGATCATCTGCACCGTCGACGTGGTATTGCTGACGCTGCACGACGGCGACCTGCACGCAGTGCTGCTGCGCCGCGAGCGTGACCCGTTCAAGCAGGCCTGGGCGCTGCCCGGCGGCTACATCGACCCCGAGCACGACCAGAGCGCCTGGGAGGCCGCCGCCCGCCTGCTCGAACAGAAGACCGGCATCGTGAGCCCTTACCTCGAGCAGCTTGCCACGTTCTCGGGCCCGGCCCGCGACCCACGCGGCTGGTCGGTGTCCGTCGCCTATTACGCCCTGGTGCCGGCCGACATCCTGCCTGCCGACGGCGAGGCCGTGAAACGCGTGCCCACCGCCCGCCTGCCCACCCTGCCTTTCGACCACGGCAACATCCTGCAGACGGCCGTGTCGCGCGTGCGCTCGAAGAGCCAGTATTCGTCGCTGCCGGTGTACCTGTGCGGCGAACGCTTCACGCTGCCGCAACTGCAGACCGTCTACGAGGCGGTGCTGGGCGAACCGGTCAACAAGGTGAGCTTTCGGCGCAAGGTCGAGGAACTGGGCATGCTGGAGCCGATCGAGGGCGAGATGGACGCAGGCAAGGCGCACCGCCCGGCGCAGCTGTACCGGCTGCGCAAGGAGTTCCGGCGGCGGCTGTCGGTGCTCGATCGCGGACTGAACTCGCGCAGTTGACGCCAGCCATTCAAGGCGGATGGAAAAAATGGGGGCAGCTGCGAGGCCGCCCCCGAGCGGCATCAGGCTGACACCGACTCCTGCGCGACGCCTTGCGGCGCCACGGCATAGTGATCGAACTGCATCGAATACTGCGCCCTGCCTGACGACAATGCGCGCAGCTGCCCGATGTAGCCGAACATCTCCTTCAGCGGTACCCACGCTTGCACCGTGACGACGTTGTCGCGCTGATCCTGAGCGCGCACCGAGCCGCGTCGGCGGTGCAGGTCACCGATGCAGTCGCCCAGATGCTCGACCGGCGTGATGACCTCGACCGCCATCACCGGCTCGAGCACCGCCGGTGCCGCCTTGGCGGCTCCGACCCGGAAGGCCGCCGCAGCTGCCAGCTCGAACGCCATGCCCGACGAGTCCCTCTCATGGAACCTGCCGTCGAGCAGCGTCGCCTGGAAGTCGACGCATGGGTAGCCCGCCAACACACCGGCTTCAGCTGCGCGCCGGAGGCCGGTTTCAACCGCGGGAATGAACTCGCGGGGAATCGCGCCACCGACGATACGGCTTTCGAAGCGGATGCCTGCGCCGCGAGGCAGCGGCTCCAGCCGCAAACTCACCTCGGCGAACTGACCTGGGCCGCCGCTTTGCTTCTTGTGCACATGGTGCACCTCCGTCATCTGTGTGAGGGTTTCACGGAAGGCCACCTGCGGCCTGCCCACGGACACCTCGACACGGTGTTTCGTTCTCAACTTCTCCAGCGAGACTTCGAGTTGCAGCTCACCCATTCCCGAAAGAACCGTCTGGCCCGACTCGGCGTCCTGCCGCACGTGCAGGCTCGGGTCTTCCTTGACCAGCGCCTGCAGCGCGCGGCTCAGGCCCTGCTGGTCGGCCTGCGTCTTCGGCTCGATCGCCACGTCGATCACCGGCTCCGGCACCACGATCTGCTCGAGCACCAACGGATGCTGAGGGTCGCACAGCGTGTGGCCCGTCAGCGTGTCCTTCAGGCCCACCAGCGCGGCGATGTCACCCGCCTGCAGCAGGGCACGCTCCTCGTGGCGATTCGCATGCACTTCGTACAGCCGTGCCACCCGCTCGCGCCGGCCCGTGCTGGCATTCAGCACGGTATCGCCCGGCTGCAGACGGCCGCGGTAGACGCGCACGAACACCATCAAGCCGTGCGCCTCGCTCACCACCTTGAAGGCGAGCGCCGCCAACGGGCCCTGTGGGTCGGACTCGGGCTGCCGCGCGCCGGACACTTCGCCAGGCGCCGGCAGGTAGTCGACCACCGCGTCGAGCAAGGGCTCAACGCCCTTGTTCTTGAACGCGGCGCCGGCGAGCACCGGCACGAAGGCCCCTGCCAACGTGCCCTTGCGAATGCACGCCCGCAACTGCTCGCCCGACACGCCGGCACCTTCGACGTAAGCCCGCAAGGCCTCATCGTCCTGCTCCGCGGCAGCCTCGATCAGGCGCTCCCGACGCTGCTGGACCATGGCGACCAACTCGGTCGGGATGGCTTGCACCACGTAGCCGTCGTCCGGGTCGTCCGAACGCCACACGAGCGCGCGCTCCCCAACCAGGTCGACCACGCCGCGGAAGCCGCCTTCCGTGCCGATCGGCCACTGCAGCACCAGCGCCTTCACGCCCAGACGCTGCTCCAGCATGCGCACCACGCGCTCGAAGTCGGCGCCGGTACGGTCGAGCTTGTTGACGAAGGCGATGCGAGGCACGCCGTACTTGTCGGCCAGCCGCCAGTTGGTCTCGGTCTGCGGCTCCACGCCGGCCACGCCGTCGAACACGACGACGGCGCCGTCGAGCACGCGCAGCGACCGGTTCACCTCGATGTTGAAGTCGATGTGGCCCGGCGTGTCGATCAGGTTGATCTGCACGCCGTTCCAGAACACGGTAGTGGCCGCGCTGTTGATCGTGATGCCGCGCCGCTTCTCCTGGTCGTCGAAGTCCATCGTCGCGGTGCCCGCATGCGTGTCGCCGATGCGATGGTTGCGTCCGGTGTAGTAGAGGATGCGTTCAGTGGTTGTGGTCTTGCCCGCGTCGACGTGCGCAATGACGCCGATGTTCCTGAGGGGTCTGGGGACGGAGTTCATACGGATCTCTTTCCTGGAGCCGCTGTCCTTGCGGCTCGTGCCGGTGGCCATGCCCGGCCCCAGGCGGAAGATCCGCCTTCAGGGCCGGTCGATCACTTGCGAAACGGAACGCGCGACGGCTCGCCGGGGGCCGTCCCGTTCCTGCACCTTGACGCCAAGGCACGTGCGCAAGTCTCCCGCGCCTTGGCGGGCGGGAATCGTCGCGATCAGCTTGTCGTAGGTACGCATGGTGGAACCCGAAAACAAAAAACCCCGGAGGTGCGAACCTGCCGGGGCGGGAATGCCGGAAGGCCCGCGCCTTCCGATGCGATATCGAAAGGCGAGACTAGGAAAGCCGCGTCCAGCGCACACCACACAGCGAGTCCTCACGGACTTGCGCAAGGGCTGGTACGGTCGATGCAAAGGTCTTGCTCATGTGCTTCAACATAAGGGCAGCGCTCTCGCTGTCAAGAGACGGTATTGTCGAACTTTCGTGACGCGCCGGCCGAGCGCACCACGGTGCGCTCATCCGCCGCTGGACCGGTTGCCCCGGTCCACCGTCAACTGCAGCGTGTCTTCGAACACATACGGCGCGATGCCGCGACCCATTGCCCGTTCATAGCGCTCCTCGCTCGACAGCGTGCGCCGGGTCACGCGCACCGTTCGCCACACCGGGTGCTCGCCGTGCAGGCGTGCCCGCTCGATCGCGGCGTCACGATCCATGCCCTGGTAGACGTGGTACTTCGCCAGCGGCCCGAGTTCCAGGCGCTGCTCCACCCGCACCTCGGGCAACGAGACGGCCGGCCGGCACGCCGAACTCTCGCCGAGCACGGCGCAGCGGTACGCGTCCAGATGCCTGTCCGCTGAGCTCTGGGCCAGTACGGGTGCGTGCGCCAGGGCCAGAAGCAGGTACAGGGTGGGCTTGATGGTCATTGCTTGTCCTCGCGGTGTGGCTGCCGCGCCCCGTACACGGGCTGCCACGATGCAGGCCTGAGCGGAGGGCGCTTGCAATCACTGTAGGCCGCCGGGGCCGATGAAAAAACCACCGCAGCGGCAATCGTCCATTCCTCGAATCGAAATGAACGCCGCCTCAACCCCCCGCATGCAGCAAGGCCAGCAGCAGCACGCATCCCAGCGCGAGCAGCGCAGACAGCGACTTCCAGAACACCAGCGGGTTGCGCTCGATCAACGGCAGTCGGCCGCTGCGCGCGAAGTCCGGGTCGGGGCGGTGCAGGCTGGCGACGAACTCGTCGACGTCGCCGTAGCGCTTGTGCGGCTCGGGCTGCAGCGCCTTCTCGATCGCGTCGTCCACCCAGGACGGCAGTCGAGGCTGGGCCTGTCGCGCGGTGCGGTATTTCAGGCGCCTGTGCTCGGCGAGGCTCTTGCACTTCGCCACCTCGGTGCCGTAGGGCAACTGCCCGGTCAGCATCTGGTAGGTGATCACCGCCAGAGAAAACTGGTCCGAGCGCGCCGTACCGGGCTGGCCGAGCAGGCACTCGGGGGCGCTGTAGGTGACCGTGCCGAGCGGGTGGACGTCGCGTTCCGGCGCCATCTCGACAACGCCCGCCACCCTTGCGGCGCCGAAGTCGATGATCTTCACGGTGCCGGTCGCATCGACCATGATGTTCTCGGGCCGCAGGTCCTGGTGCAGCATCTCCAGCCGGTGGAAAGCGCGCATGCCGCGCGCGATCTGCTCGACCAGCGGGCGCACGGCGGCGATGTCGGCGCGTGGGTGATCGAGCATCCATTGCGCCAGCGTGCGGCCTTCGACGTACTCGAACACCACGTAGAGGAAGCTGCGTGCACGCACGCCAGCGCGGGGCTTGAGCACGTGCGGGCTGCTGATGCGCCGGGCCACCCACTCTTCCAGAAGAAAGCGCTCCAGGTAGGCGCGGTCGCCGTGCAGGTCGATCGAAGGCGTCTTGAGGACGACCGCCTCGCCGGAGGACTCGTCCGTCGCCAGGTAGATGTGGCTGCGGCTGCTGCCGTGCAGCTCGCGCACGATGCGGTAACCGTCGAATACCGCGCGCGGCTCCAGCATCGGTGGCAACGGCAGCTCGGTGGCCAGGCGTGCCAGCTCGCTGGCCTGCGGGTCCGGCAGCCGCTCGACGCGCACGATCTGCACCGTCAGGTTGTCCGGGCTGCCCCGCGACAGGCCTTCGTCGACGATCTCGCGCGCGGCGCGGTCGAGCGCGTCGCCATGCCGCTCGATCGCGGCGACGATGGCCGCCGGCGGCACATGCTCGTACACGCCGTCGGTCGCCAGCACGAAGGTGTCGCCCTCGGCCAGCGCCACCGTGTGGTGGTCGATCTCCAGGTGACCGTGCACGCCGAGGGCTCGTGCCAGGTAGCTCTGGCCCGCCCCCACCTGCACGCGGTGGTCCTGCGTCAACTGCTCCAGCGCCTTGCCGTGCAGCTGGTAGATGCGGGTGTCGCCCACATGAAAGAGATGCGCCGTGCGGGACTTGAGCACCATCGCGCTCAAGGTGCAGACCCAGCCGCGGTCCTTGTCGTAGCGGCCGGGCCCACGCTGGTTCTGCGCATGCAGCCAGGAGTTGGCCGCCACCAGCACGCGCTCGACCGAGGTCTTCACCGACCAGGCGTCGGAGGTGCAGTAGTAGTCATCGAGGAAACTGCGCACCGCCGCCTGCGCAGCGAGGTGGCTTACGTCGCTGCTGCTGATGCCGTCGGCCAGTGCGATCGCGATGCCCTTGGTCGCCAGCTGCGGCTGCGCGGGCACGCACAGTCCGTGGAAGTCCTGGTTGCAGGGCTTGCGTCCCTTGTCGGAACACTGGCCGGTGCGGAGGGTCAGCGACATCGCGGCATTGGAGCAGAAGAATGCCCCGGTCCATGACGGTCCGGGGCTCCAGAGACGTCGGCGGCGATCAGGCGGTGACGCGCTTCGGCGCCGTGCGCACGTGAGTCGCGTAGAGCGTGAGGCCGGTGAACGACAGGCCGCCGACGAGGTTGCCCAGCACCGTCGGGATCTCGTTCCAGATCAGGTAGTCCATCAGCGAGAACTTGGCGCCCAGCAGCAGGCCCGACGGGAACAGGAACATGTTCACGATCGAGTGCTCGAAGGTCATATAGAAGAACAGCATGATCGGCATCCACATCGCGATCACCTTGCCGCTGACGGTGGTGGAGATCATCGCACCCACCACGCCGGTCGAGACCATCCAGTTGCACAGCATGCCGCGAAAGAACAGCGTGACCATGCCAGCGGCGCCGTACTCCGCGTAGCCGAGCGTACGGCTCTCGCCGATGATGCCGATGGCATGGCCGACCGCATTGGCCGGTGTCGAGAACCCGAAGGTGGTGACGACGGCCATCATCACGGCCACGGTGAAGGCGCCGGCGAAGTTGCCGCAGAACACCAGGCCCCAGTTGCGCAGCACGCCCTTGACCGTGACGCCGGGACGCTTGTCGAGCAGTGCCAGCGGGGTCAGCACGAACACGCCGGTCAGCAGGTCGAAGCCGAGCAGGTACAGGATGACGAAGCCGACCGGAAACAGCACCGCACCCAGCAGCGGCTGGCCGGTGTTGACGTTGATGGTGATCGCGAACCAGGCGGCCAGCGCGAGGATGGCGCCGGCCATGTAGGCACGGATCAACGTGTCGCGCGTCGACATGTACAACTTGGATTCGCCGGCGTCGACCATCTTGGTGACGAATTCGGAAGGAACGAGGTAGGCCACTTTGCTGTCTCTCTCTAGGAAATGGAATGCGGTTCGGCTGCAGGAGGGCGTGTCAGACCGCCACCAGGACGGTGTCGTTCTCGATGCGCACCGGATACGCGGCGACGGAGTTCTCCGGTACTTCGAGGCATTCGCCGCTCTGCAGGTCGAAGTGATGCTTGTAGATCGGCGAGGCGACAACGATGCGTTCACCCACGTTGCCTACCAGGCCGCGCGACAGCACGCTGGCCTTCGCGTTCGGGTCGAAGTTGTCGATCGCGTAGACCGCGCCGCGCCCCTTGACGTGGAACACGGCCACGTGGCGCTGCCTGATCAACGCGCACACGCCGGTGTCGGGAAGGATGTCGGCGACGGAGCAGACAGGGCTCCACTGGGGGGGGTCGTTGCGGTTCATGGTGTCGCTCCTTCGCGGGCGGGTCTTCAAGCGGGTTGATCGGCAAGGACGGGCGCTGCGGCCACGCGCTCGTCCGGCGCGGCGGGGCGGATCTGCCCGCGCTCTTCCACGAAGATCACGTGGTGGTCGGGCTGGTCGCTGTTGACGAACTGGCGGAAGCGCTTGCGCACCTCGGGCTGGGTGACCGCGGTCTTCCATTCGCAGGCGTAGGTGTCGACCACGTGCTGCATCTCGGCCTCGAGCTCGGCGGCCAGGCCGAGCTTGTCGCCCACGATCACCTCCTTCAGGTAGTCCAGCCCGCCTTCGAGGTTCTCGCGCCACACGCTGGTGCGCTGCAGCCGGTCGGCGGTGCGCACGTAGAACATCAGGAAACGGTCGATGTAGTCGATCAGCTGCTGTTTCGTCAGGTCGGACGCCAGCAGTTCGGCGTGGCGTGGCTTCATGCCGCCGTTGCCGCAGACATACAGGTTCCAGCCCTTGTCGGTGGCAATCACGCCGACGTCCTTGCCCTGGGCTTCAGCGCACTCGCGGGTGCAGCCCGACACGCCGAACTTGATCTTGTGCGGCGCGCGCAGGCCCTTGTAGCGGTTCTCCAGCTCGACCGCGAGGCCGACGCTGTCGCCCACGCCGTAGCGGCACCAGGTCGAGCCGACGCAGGACTTCACGGTGCGCAGCGACTTGCCGTAGGCGTGGCCCGACTCGAAGCCGGCGGCAATCAGCTCCTCCCAGATCGACGGCAGCTGTTCGACGCGGGCGCCGAACAGGTCCACCCGCTGCCCGCCGGTGATCTTGGTGTACAGGCCATACTTCTTGGCCACCTGTGCCACCGCCATCAGCCCGTCCGGCGTCACCTCGCCGCCGGGCATGCGGGGCACCACCGAGTAGGTGCCGTCCTTCTGGATGTTGCCGAGGAAATAGTCGTTCGAGTCCTGCAGGCGCGCGTGGTCCTGGTTCAGGATGAAGTCGTTCCAGCACGACGCGAAAATGCTGGCCGCCACCGGCTTGCAGATGTCGCAGCCCAGGCCCTTGCCGTGGCGGGCGAGCAGGTCGTCGAAGCTGCGGATGCGCTCCACCTTGACCAGGTGGAACAGCTCCTGGCGCGAATAGGCGAAGTGCTCACACAGGTGGTTGTTCACCGCCAGGCCGCGCTTCTTCATCTCGACCTTCATGATCTGCGTCACCAGCGGCACGCACCCGCCGCAGGACGTGCCCGCTTTGGTGCAGCTCTTGAGTTCACCGATCGCGGTCACGCCCGCGCCCACGGCCTCGCAGATCCGGCCCTTGGACACGTTGTTGCACGAGCAGATCTGCGCAGAGGCCGGCAGCGCATCGGGGCCCAGCCCGGGCCTGGCCTTGCCGTCGCTTTGCGGAAGGATCAGGAATTCCGGCGACTCGGGCAGCGCGATGCCATTCAGCATCATCTGCAGCAGCGTCCCGTATTCGGCGGCGTCGCCCACCAGCACAGCGCCTAGCAGTTTCTTGCCGCACTCGGAAACCACGATCTTCTTGTAGACCTGCTTGCGCTCGTCGCTGAACTGGAACGATCGGCTGCCGGCGGTCGCGCCCATCGCATCGCCGACACTCGCCACGTCGACGCCCATCAGCTTGAGCTTGGTGCTCATGTCGGCGCCCTTGAACTGGGCGCCCTCTCCGGCCACGTGCTTCGCCGCCACCCGCGCCATGTCGTAGCCCGGTGCCACCAGGCCGAAGATCTGGCCGTTCCACAGCGCACACTCGCCGATGGCGTAGATGTCGGGGTCGCTGGTCAGGCAGTGGTCGTCGATGGCGATGCCACCGCGCGGGCCGACGGACAAGCCGGCCTGGCGCGCCAGTTCGTCGCGCGGCCGGATGCCGGCCGAGAACACCAGCATGTCGGTTTCGAGGTGCGAGCCGTCGGCGAACACGAGGCGGTGGCGTGCCTGCTCGCCGTCGACGATCTGCAGCGTGTTCTTCTGCGTGTGCACCTGCACGCCCAGCGCTTCGATCTTGCGGCGCAGCATCTGCCCGCCGGCGGCATCGACCTGCAGGGCCATCAGGCGCGGCGAGAACTCGACCACATGGGTCTGCAGCTTCATGTCGCGCAAGGCCTTGGCACATTCCAGGCCCAGCAAGCCGCCGCCGATCACGACGCCGCTCGTCGAGCGGGCGCCGCATTCGAGCATCGCTTCGAGGTCTTCGATGGTGCGGTAGACGAAGCAGTCCGGACGGTCCTTGCCCGGCACCGGCGGCACGAAGGGGTAGGAGCCGGTGGCGATGACGAGCTTGTCGTACGGCAGCGTCTCGCCGGTGCTGGCGGTCACGGTCTTGCGAGCACGGTCGATGGCGGTGGCACGCGCGTCGAGCTTGAGCACGGTGTCGAGCCGGTCGAAGAAGCCGGGCGCCACCAGGGACAGCTCCTCGGCCGACTTGCCCGCGAAATATTCGGACAGATGGACGCGGTCGTAGGCAGGGCGCGGCTCCTCGCACAGCACCGTGACGTGGGCACCCTCGGGCATTGCCTCGTACAGGCTTTCAAGAAACTTGTGGCCCACCATGCCGTGGCCGATGACGACGATCTTCATGGAAATGCGGTGTCCTGAGGTGTGTGCCGGCCGCGGCCATCGTGGGTCGCGCCGTTCAGCGAGGAGCTCTTCGGTCAGTGCGCCCCGATGACCGGGCCTGCGGCCTGGTGTCATGACCAGCGGGATCGGCGTCGCAGCACAGCGGCGTGCTGCGGCTCGCACTACGGCGTGCGGCCTGACGCGGCCCTCGAGGCACGCATCAAAGCGCGCCCGGGTCGGCGCAGACCTTTGCGCAAGGTTCATGCCAGGCAAAGTGGTGCGTTGTAGTGCGTGCCGGGGCAGAAAGCCGACCGTGCGAGCACTTCAATGGAGCGTGCCGCGCCGTCGCGCACCGGGTTGGCGCACACGGGGCGGCGGCTTTTGGGGCAGGCCTTGCAAGCCCCGGGGCAGGCACCGCCCCTCCCCACGGCCGGCGAGAGCGGCCAGGAGTCCGGGACGCAGAAGGGAAGAGCCTGGCTGCGGCTGAGAGTTGAGGTCGGTGTCATGGCCATGGCCGCGAACTACCTTTCCTATCAACCTCAGCAGATGCTGCTGCTGGCCGAGGCGATCCAGGACTGGCTGCCCTTTGGGCCCTGGCGCACCCGGCGCGAGGCTCGACTGCGGCCATCACCGAGACCCGTCAGCGCCTGGATCAACGCCAACGCGACGCCGACCTCGAGCGCGGGCGTGCCCCTGACGAACCGCCGCGCGCGGGCGCTACATGCGCGAGTTCGGCTGGGCGAGTTGCCCGAGCAGGCCCCGGCTGCAGCCTCCCTCGCGGAGGGGGTCGGGGAAGCCGTGCGTGAAGCCGCAGGCGGGAAATCCGGGCGGCAGAAGCCGCCCGGATTCTTAGCGGCGGAACCGTCCGTCCGCGCCGATGATGGACAGATCGGCGAAGTCGAGGCCGGTGTGGTCGGTCGGGCTGTAGCTGACTTCCATGCCGCCGATGTCGAAGTTCCTGAGGCCGTTCAGCGCAGCGGTGATCTTTTCGCGCGTGGGGTTCGGTCCGGCACGCCGCAGCGCCTCCACCAGCACCTTCGCGCCGGCATAGCCTTCCATCATGGCAGGCGAGATGGCGTCGATGTTCTTTGCCTTGGCCAGTTCGGCGGCTTCCTTGACGATGGGCGACGCGATCGAGCGCTCATAGGGGAACACCTGGCTGACGATGGTGCCGTGGGCGTATTCCCCCATCTGCTTGATGAAGCCGCCGGCCGCGTTGTTCGACAGCGTGACGATCTGCGCGCGAGACCCCGCCTCGCGGATCGCCTTGGTGCCTTCGGCCACCGTGGACCCCGAGCCGATGAGCAGTACCGCCTGCGCGTCGGCCTTCGCCACCTGGGGGGCGATGAGCTTGAAGTCCGGCTTGCTGCGGTCGAACTTCTCCAGCAGCACCGGCTGCTTGTTGACGGCCGTGAAACCCGCTGTCGCGCCGGCCACTGCGTCGGCGCCGAACGAATCGTCCACCTGCAGCACCGCGATGCGCTCCATGCCGATCAGGCTGAGGTGCCGTACGGCGCGTTCCGCCTCGCGTTGGTAGGTGGCGCGCACGTTGAAGATGTACGGATGCACCGGGCTGTGCAGGACCTTCGCGCCGGTGGACGGCGCCACGAGCGGAACCTTGAACTCGGCCAGCAGCGGTGCGATCGCCTGCGTGTGCGGCGTGCCGCGCACCAGGAACAGCGCCACCACCTTCCTCTCGGTGATCAGCTTGCGCGCGTTCTCTGCTGCCAGCTTCGGCTCGAACTTGTCGTCGGTGGAGACCAGCTCGATCGGCTGCCCGTTCACGCCACCGCGCGCGTTGACCGAGTCGATATAGAGCAATGCGCCGTCGGTGGTTTCCTTGACACCGGCGGCCACCGGGCCGCTGAACCCTGCCGTCTGACCCACGAGGATCTGTGCCGAGGCCGGGGCCGCCAGCGTGGCGCTCAACGCCAGCACACCAAGAAGCTGCTTCATGTCGGGAGGTCTCCTGCCAAGGGAAGTTGAACGGATGCTTGACGCACGGGCGGTGCCCATGCGCTTGTAATTATGAATTATGAATGCCAGAATGCAACCAACGTCCTCTCGGGCCTTGGCGTCATGCTGCAGTCGACCGACTTGAGTTCCGCGATCCGCCCCTCGTCTCTGCACGAGGAAGTGGCATCGCGCCTGCGTGCGCTGATCTTCGAACGCCAGCTCGCTCCCGGTCAGCGGGTCGACGAACAGGCCCTGGCCGCCGAGTGGGGCATCAGCCGCACCCCGATCCGGGAAGCGCTGAAGGTGCTCGCCGTCGAAGGGCTGGTCACACTGCAACCCCGACGCGGCTGTGTGGTGACCGAGGTGTCGGAAGACGACGCCGAACAGCTGTTTCCCGTGATGGCCTTGCTCGAGGGGCGGTGCGCCTACGAGGCCGCGCAGCGTGCCACCGACGACGAGCTGGCCGAGTTGCGCCGCCTGCACCGGGACCTCGAGCTCTACGCCCGCTCGCACGACACCGAAGGCTATTACCGCGCCAACCACGTCTTCCACACGCGGGTGCAGACCGTCGCCGGCAACCCCTGGTTGAGCCGGGCGACCGACCAGTTGCGCGTCTTCATGCGGCTGCTGCGCGGTCGCCAGCTGAGGCATCCCGGGCGCATCGACGCCTCGATCGCGGAACACCGGGTATTGATCGACGCACTGAGCGCGCGCGATGCGCCACGCGCTCAGCAGCTGATGTACGAACACCTGATGGAACAGCTCGCCGCGCTGAAGGCCTTGCGGGCCAGCGAAGCCCAGGCCGCCGCGGACGACGCGAAGCGCCGCGCCATGTGATCGACAACAACAGGGAGTCGTCGATGTTCAGCTTGCCGTCCTACAGCTTGCGTCTCGATACCACCACGAGGCTGCGGCCCAGACCGCGCCATGGGGTGTCGGAGGCGCGCCGCATGCAGCGCGTGGCAGAGACCTGCCGCCGCCTGCTGTCCGAACGCGGGGAAGCGAACAGCGTGGCGATCGCCGCCGATCTGCTCGACGACCTGCTCGAACTCCAGGCCGATCAGCGCCTGGCCTTCTTCGAGCTGCTCGAGCACCAGTTCGGCCCCGACCCCGGGCAAGTGTTGCAGGCAGCCCAGCGATACGCCGAATCGCCGAACGCGGAGCATTTGATCCAGCTGACCGCCGCCGCCGAACCGCCCCGGCAGGAACTGTTGAGGCGCCTCAATCGTGCGCCCGGAGGAACGGCCGGCATCGTGTCGCTGCGCCGAGCGCTGCTCGGCGTGCTCAAGAGCCGGCCCGACCTGGCGGCCGTCGAGGCCGACTTCCAGCATCTGCTGTCGTCGTGGTTCAACGCCGGCTTCCTGCAGATGGAGCAGGTCGACTGGCGCTCGCCTGCGGCACTGCTGGAACGCATCATCGAGCACGAAGCGGTGCACGCCATCGACGGCTGGACCGACCTGCGACGGCGGCTGCAGCCGGACCGCCGATGCTTCGCGTTCTTCCACCCGCAACTGCCCGGCGAACCGCTGATCTTCGTCGAGGTGGCACTGCTGCCTCACATGCCGGAAGCCATCGGCCCGTTGATCGACCCGGCGTCGGCGTCGCTGGCGCCGCGCAGCTTCAAGGTCGCCACCTTCTACTCGATCAGCAACTGCCAGCCCGGCCTCAAGGGCGTGTCCCTCGGCAACTTCCTCATCAAGCAGGTTGCCGAGCACCTGCAGCGCGAGTTCCCGCAGCTGCGCACCTTCTGCACGCTGTCGCCGATACCCGGCCTGTGCACGTGGCTGCGCGGCTGCGGCGATTGGGACGCTCGCGACGACCTGCGCCCGCGGCTGCGCGAGCGGCTGGGCCGTGCCCACGCGTTGCTTCGGTCCCACTTCGGCGACACCCTGGCCAGCCTGCCCGGCAGCTTCGCCCCGGAAGCCGCACCGCCCGAGCTGCGTGAAGCCCTCGAGCTGCTCGCGGCCCACTACCTCGGGCAGGAGTCGGTCACCGTGCGCGCGGACCCGGTTGCGCGCTTCCACCTCGGCAACGGGGCCCGGCTCGAGCGCATCAACTGGGCCGCGGACGTGAGCCGCAAGGGACTGAAGCAATCGCTCGGACTGATGGTGAACTACCTCTACGACCTCGGCGAAGTCGAGGAGCGCCACGAGCGCTTCGTGCGCGGTGAGGTCGTGAGCGCCCGAAGAATCACACAGAAACTCTGAGCGAAGGTCGCGCTCAAGTGCCTTGACACCTCGACCAACCCCAAGGAGACAAGACCATGATTTCACGTCGTCATGCGCTGTGCGCGATGGCCGTTGCGGTGGCGGCCGCCGTCGGCCCGTGGGCCTCGGCTTCGGCACAGACCTGGCCGGCCAAGCCGATCACCATCGTGGTGCCCTTCCCCGCCGGCGGCGGCACCGACGCGTTTGCGCGGCCGCTGTCCGCCACGATGACGAAACAGCTCGGCATGCAGGTCGTCATCGACAACAAGGGCGGCGCCGGCGGCACGGTGGGCGCCTCGATCGCGGCGCGCGCAGCGCCCGATGGCTATACCTTCTTCATGGGCGCGGTGCATCATGCGATCGCCCCGGCCATGTATCCCAAGCTCGACTACAACATCCTGACCGACTTCGTGCCGGTGGCATTGCTGTCGAAGGTGCCGCAGGTGATCGTCGTCAACCCGCAGAAGGTGGCGGCCAAGGACCTGAAGCAGTTGCTCGCCGAAGTGAAAGCCAACCCGGGCAAGCTGAACTACGGCTCGGCGGGCAACGGCACGTCGCATCATCTGGCCGGCGAGCTGTTCAAGATGCAGACCGGGACCTTCATCACGCACATCCCGTACCGCGGTGCCGGCCCTGCGTTGCAGGACCTGATGGCCGGGCAGGTCGACATGATGTTCGACGGCCTGGGCTCGTCGGCGACGCACATCAAGGGCGGCCGCATCAAGGCGCTCGCCGTCGCCGGCGAGCAGCGCGCGCCGGGCTTCCCTGACATCCCCACGACCATCGAGGCGGGCGTGCCGAGCTACCAGGTCAGCACCTGGTACGGCCTGTGGGCACCCAAGAACACGCCGCCCGAGGCGATCAGCCGCATGACGGCGGAACTGCGCCGGGCCTTCGCCAACCCGGAACTGCGCGATGCGTGGACAGCCCTCGGCTCGGAGATCCCCACGCTCACCGGCAAGGCGTTCGGCAGCTTCGTCGAGTCTGAAGTCAAGCGCTGGGCCGAAGTCGCCAAGTCGTCGGGGGCCAAGATCGACTGACGCCCCGACGGTGCCCGCGAAGCCGGGCACCGCCCCGGACCTCGGCTGGCCCGGCCGCCGATTGCACGGACGCTACACACGATGAACAACGCCAATCTCTTCTGCGCCCTGCGCGCAGCCTTCTTTGCACGTCCCGACGCGGCGGCCATCGAGACCGACAACGGCCTGACCTACAGCTGGCGCGACCTGGACCGGGCCACGGCCATGCTGGCCAATCTGCTCGGCTCGCTGCAGCTCCCGGCGGGCTCCCGCGTGGCCGCGCACACCGACAAGTCGGTCGAGGCCTTGATGCTGTACCTGGCCACCTTGCGCGCCGGTCTGGTGTACCTGCCGCTCAACACGGCCTACCAGCAAGCGGAGTTGGCGTACTTCATCGGTGACGCCCAACCGGGCGTGATCGTCTGCTCCAGCCGCAACCTGCCGTGGGTGCGCGAACTGGCCGCGCAGGCGGGGGTGAGCCATGTGTTCACGCTCGACGACAACCGGTGCGGCACCCTGCTGGACCAGGCCGCACGGATGGACGACGAGCACGAACCGGTGGCCCGCGACGCCGACGACCTGGCCGCCATCCTCTACACGTCGGGCACCACCGGTCGCAGCAAGGGCGCGATGCTCACGCACGGCAACCTGCTCAGCAACGCCCTGACGCTGAAGGACTACTGGGACTGGCAACCGGGCGACGTGCTGATCCACGCGCTGCCGATCTTCCACGTGCACGGACTGTTCGTCGCGTCTCACGGCGCGTTGTTGAACGGCAGCAAGATGCTGTGGCTTTCCAAGTTCGACCCGGGTGCGGTCGTGGAGCGGCTGCCGCGGGCCACCGTCTTCATGGGCGTGCCCACCCTGTACGTGCGCCTGCTCGGCGAACCGGGCCTCACACGCAAGGCATGCGCATCGATGCGGCTGTTCGTCTCGGGCTCGGCCCCGCTGCTGATCGAGACCTTCCGCGACTGGCAGGAGCGCACCGGCCACACGCTGCTCGAACGCTACGGCATGAGCGAGACGGTGATGCTGGCGTCCAACCCCTGCCGCTCCTCGGACGGATCACGCATCGGCGGTACGGTGGGCAAGCCGCTGCCCGGGGTGAAGATCCGCGTGGTGAGCGACGGCGGCGCACCCATGCCCACCGGCGAAGTGGGGCACATCGAAGTGCAGGGACCCAACGTGTTCAAGGGCTACTGGCGCATGCCCGAGAAGACCGCCGAGGAGTTCACCGCCGACGGCTGGTTCAAGACCGGCGACGTGGGCCGCTTCGACGAACACGGCCACCTGACCATCGTCGGTCGCAGCAAGGACCTGATCATCAGCGGCGGCTACAACATCTATCCGGCCGAGGTCGAGAGCTATCTCAACGACACCGAGGGCGTGGCGGAATCGGCGGTGGTCGGCGTGCCGCATGCGGACTTCGGCGAAGGCGTCATCGCCTTCGTGGTGCCGCGGCCCGGTGTCGCGCTCGACGAAGCCGGGCTGCTAGCCCGGCTCAAGCGCCAGATCGCGAACTACAAGGTGCCCAAGCGCATCTTCTTCGCCGACGAGCTGCCGCGCAACGCGATGGGCAAGGTGCAGAAGAACGTGCTGCGGGGCCTGCACGAACGGCTGTTCGTGAAGTGAGCTGAGCGCCGCGCTGTGCGAACGACCTGATCGGTCCGCCATGCCGGCCCTCGCCGGCTTGGTCAGCGTGGCGCCTGCGCGAGTGACGCCAGACGTCACGGTCGAGTCAGCTACTGAGGTCCATCAAGACAGCTCCAGGCCAAAAAGCATCTCGCCGCCACGTTGGTCCCGTGGCGGCGATCAAGCGACCTCTACCTGCTGCCCGCCGTGACCAGCAGCACGATGGTGTCGTGCAGCTCCGTCTTGGCCTGCGCGGCCGTGATCTCGCCCGAAGCAGCCGCATACGACAAGGCTTCGGCCGCGCCGAGCATCGCCCGCACGCGCAGCCGGGTCAAACGGCTG
Organism: Caldimonas mangrovi; assembly: GCF_023721835.1. Classification (GTDB taxonomy): domain Bacteria; phylum Pseudomonadota; class Gammaproteobacteria; order Burkholderiales; family Burkholderiaceae_C; genus Caldimonas; species Caldimonas mangrovi. Next base: position 222,373 of record NZ_JAMKFE010000007.1, read on the forward strand.
CCACCCGCAAAGGGCGCCAGCACCTTGCGGCACTTTTCGTGGAACGCGTTCGAACACTCGCGCTTCACCTGTTCGAGTTCCGGCGCACCGGCCAAGGCCCCCACGATGCCGGGGATCTCGCGGCCCTGGGCCAGCACACAGTCGACATAGGTGGACGCGATGACCTTCGCCTTGGCGGGAAGCGTCTTCGCGCTCGCTGCGATGGCAGCATCGATGATCGCGACCTGCCGCTGATCGAAGTCCAGGTACAGCGCCGCGATCAGCCCGTTGCGCGTCTTGAAATGGTCGTAGACCACCGGCTTGGCCACCTGAGCGTGTGCTGCGAGCCGCCCGAGCGTCAGTGCATCCATGTCTTCGTCTCGCAGCAGCTCCCAGGCAGCGGCAATGAGCTGTCGATAACGGGCCTCACGCGTGAGGCGCTGGCGGGGCGGTGCTGTGGTCAATTCAGGGTGCACGTCGGGGTTATATACGAATGGTACATTGCGAACCGTCAACCTACCAAACGTATATAACCGCAAAGGAATCCCCATGCACACCCTTGTTGTCGTCGCCCATCCTCATCGCGATTCCGTCACTCACGCCGTGGCGTCCAAGGTCGCCGACGGCCTGCACCTCGAGGGGCACACGTCCGAGATCGCCGACCTGGCAGCGGAGGGTTTCGATCCCCGCTTCACGCTGCACGACGTGGCGGTGCACCGCGAAAAGCGCGCGCCGGCCGACGACGTGCTCGCCGAGCAGGCACGCATCGACCGCGCCGACGCGCTGGTGCTGGTCTACCCGATCTACTGGTGGTCTTTCCCGGCCCTGCTCAAGGGCTGGATCGACCGGGTGTTTTCCAACGGATGGGCCTATGACGAACGGCCCGGCACGCCGCTGGTGAAAAAGCTGCACCACCTGCCGGTGACGCTGGTGGCCATCGGCGGGGCCGACTGGCGCACGTATGCACGGCACGGCTATTTCGGCGCCATGAAAACCCAGATCGACCACGGCATCTTCGACTACTGCGGAGCCCGCGTGCTGCGGTCCGAGTTGCTGCTCGAACCGGCCGACGGCGACTGGAACGCCAACTTCGAGACGGCCAGGGCCCTGGGCCGCAAGGTGGCCGCAGTCCGGGTCGCCCACGCGGAAGCGCTCGCGACCTGACCGGGGCAGCGGGCCTCGCGATGGCCTCAGCCGCGCGACTCGGCGGCCAGCGCCGAGAGCAGCCACTGCTCGAGCCGCCGGATGCCGCGATGCTCGCTGCGCTGTGGCGGGTAGGTCAGGAAGTAGGCGTGCCCGCTGTCGACCTCGATTTCGAACGGCTTGACGAGGCGGCCGTCGGCGAGCAGTTCGGGAAACATCGACGCGTCGGCGACCGCCACGCCCAGGCCGCGCTCGGCGCTCTGGAGGCACATGTCCACGGTCTCGAACATCTGCTCCGGTGCGCCACCGGTCCCGTCCAGGCCCGCCCCTCGCAGCCACGTCAGCCACTCGTGCCGTTGCGCGCTGGCATGGAGCAGCGTGCAACGTGCCAGGTCGCGCGGCTCGCGAAGGCCGGCGGCTACCTGGGGCGAGCACAGCGGCACCAGCTTCTCGCGCATCAGCGGCACCTCGACCACATGAGGCCACCCGCCCTTGCCGTGCGCGACGATCACGTCGGCGTCCGACTTGCTGAAGTCGGGCGCCGCCGTCCAGTGGATCGCCACGCGGATCTCCAGGCCGGGCATGTACGCCTGCAAGGCCGGCAAGCGCGGCAGGAACCACCTCACCGCCATCGTGGGCGGGAACTGAACCGTCAGGCTTTCGGTGAGCCGCCTCACACGGGCGCTCGCCTCGGCGAGTGACGCGAGTGCCTCCTGCACCGGCCCGAGCAGCTCCTGGCCTTCGGGCGTGAGCCCCAGCCCGCGTGGCAGGCGCACGAACAGCGGGCAGCCGTAGTACTCCTCGAGCAACTGCACCTGCCGGCTCACCGCGCCTTGGGTGAGGTTCATGCGTGAGGCAGCGCCCGTGAAGCTGCCGGCCTGGGCGGCAGCCAGAAAAGCTTGAAGCGCGTAAAGAGGGGGGAGCGCGGGCATCGTCAGGACGACGGAACGCGGTTGCGCCACGTCGCGCTTGCTGCGGGGGTAGCCACCATGGAAGCAGTGTACTGAAGCGGGTTGCAGGCATGCGCGGCCCGCATGGCTGGCCCCAGAAACTTTGGCTTGTGGCTGCAGTGGGGCCTTCCTACGATGGCCATACCCCCGACAAACGGCATCCGCCCACCCACCGACAGCCCGCGGCCATGACCATGATCATCAGCTCCAACGCCCTGAACTACCTGGCCGTCGTCCGCCGCTGCCTGGACCTGCTGGCCGGCGACGACGCGCCTGCTGCAGCCGCGATGTTCAGCCCCACCGCCGTCGTGCACTGCCCGCTGGGGGGCGTGCAGACCGCGGCCATCTACTTCGAGGCGCTGGCGTCGGCACCCCGCCGCACCGCCGCCCAGGACGAGCGGCTTTTCGTCAGTGCCAGCGGGTCGCGCTCGGTCTGCGCGTGGCTCGCGCGCGAGTGGCAGCTTTCCGGCGGAACACGCATCTGCTTGCCCTGCATCGACGTCTTCGACTTCGACGAGCACGGCCTGATCGACCAGTTGACCATCTTCCATGACTGTGCGGCATTCCAACAGGCCGGCGACGACGCGTATCGCAACGCGCAAGCGCGGCTCCCCGTCGGTTGAACCCGTCCCCGCCCCCTGCAGCCAGGCCGCAATGCAGGATCCATTCACACCACAGAAGGAGAACCTCGATGCCCAAAATGATCTTCGTGAACCTACCCGTGCGCGACCTCGCCGCGTCGACCCGCTTCTACGAGGCGCTCGGTTGCGAGAAGAACCCGCAGTTCAGTGACCAGAACGCGTCGTCCATGGTGTGGTCCGACACCATCACGATCCAGTTGCTGACCCGCGAGTACTTCGCGACCTTCGCCACCCGGGCCACCGCTGATGCGCACCAGACCACCGAGGTGATGCTGGCGCTGACGCTGGACAGCCGCGCGCAGGTCGACGCCGCCGCCGACGCGGCGGCGGCCGCCGGCGGCCGGGCCGACGTGCGCGCCAAGATGGACATGGGCTTCATGTACAACCGGGCGGTCGACGACCCCGACGGCCACGTGCTCGAGTTCGTCTGGATGGACTTCGAAGCGGCAACGGCTGAAATGGCGGCTGCGCAGGGGCAGTAGGCACACATCCGCGCCACGGCCTCATCGGGCCTGGGTCAACGCGGCCTGAGCGCAGGCCGGTGCAAACACCTCCCGGGCGAAGTCCTCGGCGGTGGTCGGCTGCACGGCGACCGGCCCCGCCGCCACCGAGGCCAGCGCTGCGGTGGACAGCCAGCGGGCCAGCGCCTCGAGCTGGTCCGCTGCGTCGGCTGACAGGCCCTCCGCGCGCAAGGCCGCCTTCATCTCGGCGGGTGCCACCTGCAGGTATTGCAGGCCGGGGTTGCCGGTTGCGGCACCGAGTGCACCGGCCACCGCGCGCGTCGTCATGTGCGTTGGAGCGTGCAGCACCAGCACCCCCTGGTGCTGTGGTGTCACCAGCTCCCTCGCGGCCACGGCCGCGACGTCGCGCGTCGCCACCAGGGGAATCGGCACGTCGGGCGCTTCCATGCCCGCCAACGGCCCGCCGGCCGCCACCGTGGCGGCGGCCGCCAGGTAGTTCTCCATGAAGGAGCCGGGGCGCAGGTGCAGCAGGTCAATACCGTCGATCGCATCCAGTCGCCGTTCCTGGGCATGCAGGCCGACGATCGGGCCCGTGCCGGCCGGCAACTCGGCGCCAACGCTCGACAGGTTCACCACCCGCCGCACGCGGGCCCGGCGCAGCGCCTGTGCGACCGCCTCGCCGATGCGCGCCTGCGCCGCCCGCATGTGGGGCTCGGCGTAGCACGGCGGCGTCATGGTGTAGATGGCCGCTGCGCCGGCGAATGCCCGCTCGAGAAACGCACTGTCCGACGGATCGCCGATGGCGATCTGGGCACCGGCCTCTTGCAGCGGCGCCAGCGCGCCGGCATGGCGCCCGACGACGCGTGTCGCATGGCCGGCAGCCAGAAGGCGGCGGGCCAGTTGCGAGGTGATCTGGCCGTTGGAGCCGAGCAGGACGAACATGGCAGTTTCCTTGGAGTGGGTTGATGTGCCCGAATGATGCGCATCAACCTCGTTCGGATAAACCTCGAAACCGGGAAACGATTGTCCAGCGATACTTAACGAATGAACCTGACGCGGCTGGAAGCCTTTCTCACCGTCTGCGACGTCGGCAGCTTCACGGCGGCGGCCGAGCGCCTGGCCCTCACCAAGTCGGCCGTCAGCCAGCACGTCAGCACGCTGGAACGCGAACTGGGCGTGCAGCTGCTGCACCGCTCCACCCGCCGGCTCACCGTCACCGAGGCAGGCACCACGCTGCTGCGCGAGGGCCGCGCCCTGCTGGAACAGGCGCAGCAGCTGTCGGTTCGCACGCGCCGCCAGGCCGCGCAACTCAGCGGCGTGCTGCGCCTCACGTCGGCAGAAGACACCGCCGGCTACGTCGCACCGCTGATCGCCGAATACCTGCGCCTGCATCCCGGCATGCAGGTGGAATACCGCCCGAGCGACCGGCTGCTGGACCTGGCGGCCGAAAGCATGGACCTCAGCCTTCGTGCCACGCTCCGGCGCGATTCGAGCCTGCGCGCCGTCAGCCTGGCCGAGTTCGACGTCTGGTGCGTGGCAGCCCCGCAGTACCTGCAGGAAAAAGGGCACCCGAAGCGGCTGGAAGATCTTGCGTCGCACGCCTGGATCGCCTTCACGCTCATCCCGCACCCGTGGACTCTGCAGACGCGTGACGGCAAGCAATCAGTGCGGCTGCATCGAACCGTGGGCACCACCAGCAACGCCGGTGGGCGCGCACTGGCGGTGGCAGGGGCCGGCATCTTCGCCGCGCCTTCCTTCGTGCTGGAACCTGAAGTGGCGGCCGGGCGGCTGGTGCGGGTGCTGCCCGCGCTCAAGCTGCCGCAGGTCACGCTCTACGTCGCCTGGCCCGGCCGGGGCGAGCCGCCGTCGAAGACACGTGCGTTCATCGACCTGGCCAAGGCGCAACGTCGCCCGCGCGTTGCCCGGTAAGCGCGGCTTTCAGGAGGCGCCGGCGATCACTTCCTTCATCGCCAGCTTCAGCCGCTTGCGTCCTTCGGCGTTGGTCGTGCGCCATGCTTTCAATGCCATGGACAGAAACTGCTGCTCGGCAGCGTTCAGCCCCTGCGGCTCATGCTCCTCGTCGAGCCACCCGTTCGGTTTGCCACAGGCCGCCTCGATCTGCCGTGCCAGCTTGTCGCCGATGGGCCGGTTGCTCTTGATCTGGCTCCACATGCTCGGGCTCATCTGCAGCTTCCGGGCGTAGGCCTGCTCCATGCCCTTGGGGGGCACCCCGGCGCGCATCTGATCTTCGGCATAGAGCTGAAAGAGGCTCAAGACGTTTTGGCGTCGGTTGACGGTGATGTTGTCGGGCACGGTGTGGTGTCGAAGAAACGAGCATTCAAAGAAATATTGTCGCACCCGCTTGACGCTTAAGTGAAGAGTCTTTACAGTCCACCTCCTCGCTGCGGTGAAGTCCGCGGCGCAACGAACTGACGCAACCCACACTGAAGAGTTCATCGTGAAAACCGAAGGCCACATCACCCATCGCTTGCTGCCCCTGCAGGGCCAGTGCGCGTTCGTGCGTGCGGCACTTGAAGGGTCGAGTCTGGGCATGGCCGGGGCCGCCGGCACGATGAATGAACTGCATCCCGTCGAGAGCCGGCGACCGGCCGTGTCGCTGGGCCAAGACGGCTGGATGCATCCGGGTAAGGGAGGCGCGTAGACCGCGCACCCTCCACTCGATCACCTGTCGAGGCCCGGTTCCGCAAGGATCCGGGCCTTTTTGCTTTTCTGCCGCCTGGGCCTTCATGGGCCGGGGCAGCCGCGACCGATCGGCCATCGGTCACCGTGCTCCACCCGGGACACACCGACGGGCAGTGCCGCCGGAATGCTCTTTAACAAGTTGCCGCGAGCCGCCTGCACCACTGGGTGCAAGCGGGCTCGCACACGAAGCGGATATTGCTCAGCAGGGAAAGCGCGACCACGCCATGGTCGAGGCCCCGGGTTCAAGCCCCGGTATCCGCTCCAATGTCTCATTGCGGGTGTGCTTCGGCACAACGGCCGAGTACGTGCCCTCGAAAGCGCAGGGGCGGCCGGGATGTGCGTTGCGGGGACGCCCGCATCGTGCAGCGAGACGCGTTTCAGCGGGGACTCCCCCCGCACTCGCGCCGGAGCACAACCGCAATGAGATCCGAGCCCGTGTGGCCAAGCCACCACGGGCGCCAGCAACAGAAGCCCTCGTCGAGCTCACGCTTCGAGGGTGGAAATCGGCCGCAACGATAGGGCGGCACCGGAACCCGTCACCGGAAACCTCAATCGTGCTCCGTTGACTCAGTGGCCCGAGTGCCGGCCTGTCCAGCCGGAAGCCGCGGGTTCGAATCCCGCACGGGGCGCCAGCATTCACTGCCTCTTTAGCTCAGTTGGATCAGAGCACCGGTCTACGAAGCCGGAGGTCGCACGTTTGAGTCGTGCAGGAGGCGCCAGTTCATCTCTCGCGTAGCTCAATGGCAGAGCACCGTCTTGATAAGGCGGGGATCGGTGGATCGTTCCCACCCGCGAGGACCCCTTCGTCTCGGTGTAGCGCAGTCGGAAGCGCGCATGCCTTGGGCGCATGAGGTCGTCCGTTCGAGCCGGACCACCGAGACCATCCGTGTTGACGTGTGCTCAGGCGTGGCCGTAGCTCAATGGCGGAGCCGCGGGTTGTGGTCCCGCTGGTGTCGGTTCGATTCCGACCGGTCACCCCTGAGCGCATCGATTCAAACCGCAACGCCGCGTTCGTAGCTCAGTCGGCAAGAGCATGGCCGTCCGAAGGCCAAGGCCGGTGGTTCGAGTCCATCCGGACGCACCAACCCCATCTACAAGGAGTACAGCCATGGAGCTGATGAAAAACGTCCAGGGATGGACCGAAGGCGTCGAGGTCGACCACCAGGCGCTGAACCAGATCCGCAACATCGCCGGCCTGCCCATCGTGGCCGGCCACGTGGCCATCATGCCGGACCTGCACCTGGGCAAGGGCGCAACCGTCGGTTCGGTGATCCCGACCCGCGGCGCCATCATCCCGGCGGCCGTCGGTGTGGACATCGGCTGCGGCATGTGTGCCGTGCGCACGGACTTGAAGGCAGCGGACCTGCCCGAGAGCCTGGCAGCCGTTCGCTCGGCCGTCGAGTCGCTGGTGCCGGTGGGTTTCTCTGCGCACGACAAGGAAGTGAACCCCACGCACGAGGCCCCCCATGGCCGCGTGCTGAAGCAACGCATGGATGCGCTCTATGCACGCTTCGAGAAGCTCGCCATCCTGCAGGTGCTGGGTTCGCTGGACGCGCGCAAGATCTGGAAGCAGATCGGCACGCTGGGCGGCGGCAACCACTTCATCGAACTGTGTCTCGACGAGGCCGGTGCGGTGTGGGTGATGCTGCACTCGGGCTCGCGCAACATCGGCAAGACCATCGGCGAAGCGGCGATCGCCATGGCGCGCGAAGCGTGCGCCAAGGCCGGCGTCGGTCTGCCCGACCGCGACCTCGCCTGGTTGAACGAAGGCACGCCCGAGTTCCACCGGTACGTCGAGAGCTTGCAGTGGGCGCAGGACTACGCGGCGCTGAACCGCGACCTGATGCTGTTCCGCGTGATGCGCGCGCTGCGCGAGTCGCTGGGGCGCGAGTCGCTGGGGCGCGAGATCGGTTCCACCAAGGAGGCGATCAACTGCCACCACAACTACGCCACGGTCGAAGAGCATTTCGGCACCAAGGTGTGGATCACCCGCAAAGGCGCAGTGAGCGCGCGCGAAGGCCAGCTCGGGATCATCCCCGGCTCGATGGGCGCCAAGTCCTACATCGTGCGCGGCAAGGGCAACCCCTTGTCGTACTGCTCGTGCTCGCACGGGGCCGGCCGCCGCCACTCGCGCGGCATGGCCAAGCGCCTGTTCGACCTGGACGCGTTGGCGGCGCAAACCGCCGGCGTGGAGTGCCGCAAGGACGCAGGCGTGCTCGACGAGATCCCCGGTGCCTACAAGGACATCGACGCCGTGATGGCGGCCCAGGCCGACCTGGTGAGCGTGGAACACACGCTCAAGCAGGTCATGTGTGTGAAAGGCTGAAGAGCCGGCGCTGGTGCCTTCCTTCGGCCACCCAAGAGCTGAACGAAGAAAGGAGGAACCCCCGATGCATCAGCACGTCCTGCAACTGGACATCCAGGGCACGCCCCAGCGTTGGATCACGCTGGAACACGCGGCGCTGCACTACGCCACCGATGCGGTGGCCTGGGTCGACGGCACCGAGCCGCTGCGCACGCTGCGCGGCGGCACCAACGCCGCCACCGGCCGCCAGTCGCTGATCGACGTCCACCCCATCATCGCGCTGCGGGGCGTGGCGCGCATCAACCTGTTCGACGTGACGCCGTCGTTCGCGAAGCACAAGCTGTTTCGGCGCGACCGCCACACCTGCGCGTACTGCGGCCTGCAGTTTCCGGAACGGGAGCTGCAATGCGAACACATCGTGCCCGAGTCGCGCGGCGGCGGCTGGACGTGGATGAACCTCGTCACCGCCTGCGCCGCGTGCAACGGCCGCAAGGCCGACCGCACGCCCGGCGAAGCCGGCATGCCGCTCGTCTACCTGCCCTACGTGCCCAGCCGCTTCGAGGACTTTCTGCTCGAAGGCCGCCGTATCCGTGCTGACGTGCACGAGTGGCTGGCGTCGCGGCTGCCCAAGGGGTCGCGGCTGAACTGAAGCCGCGCGCCCTGGCCCAGACCTCCCGGGAGACGCCCATGGTCAACACTCCACCCTTTCAAACGCTGAAGGCGTGTGCTGCTGCCAGGCCGTTCGGGCACGGGATACGCAAGAGGAGCTGTTACAAAGCACAAGCTGTACCAGATCTGCAGTGCTAGCCTTTTCGGCTGCCGCCCCTTGGAGACACCACCGATGCCCAATGTTCGAACCGCGAATGCCGTCCGCCTGGAATTCGCACCCGGCGCTCTCGTTCAATCCAACCTGTCGGGCGCCGCCTTCACCGGCGACTGGCTCTGGGTGGCGGGCGACGAAGCCTGCGGCCTGGACCGGCTGCGCCGGCTCGCCCCCCTGGGGCGCGAGGTGTTGCGCTTCGGTGAGGCACGTGACTTCCCGCTCGCCGACCTGCTGGACCTGCCTGGCGACCCCGACGACGAGGCCGACCTGGAAGGCATGGCCGTGGCGGACGGCTTCCTGTGGGTGGTGGGCTCGCATGGCCTGAAGCGCAAGAACGCCAAACCAGACCGCAGCCACACTGACAACGCCAAACGGCTGGCGAAGGTGGCGCTCGACGGCAATCGCCGCCTGCTCGCCTGCCTGCCGATCGAACCCGATGCCGCCGGCGAGCCCTGCCTGGTGCGGCAGGCCCGGGACGGCCGCCGGGCGCTGCGCCTGAAGGGTGACGCCAAGACCAACCTGCTGACCCACGCGCTGGCCGACGACCCCCACTTCGGCCCCTACATGGCGATCCCGGGCAAGGACAACGGCTTCGACATCGAAGGCCTGGCCGTGGACGGCCCCCGCTTGCTGCTCGGCCTGCGCGGGCCGGTCTTGCGGGGCTGGTCAGCATTGCTGGAGCTGGCCGTCGAAGCCCGTGGCGACCACCTGCGGCTGGTGCCGCTGGACCCGGGCGGTCCCTTGATCCGCAAGCACTTCCTGCCGCTGGACGGCCTGGGCGTGCGCGACCTGCACTTTTTTGGCGACGACCTCTACATCCTGGCCGGCCCGACAATGACGCTGAACGGCGATATCCGGGTCTTCAAGTGGCCCGCCGCCCGCCCGTTGCTGGCCGCGAACCGCGAGCCGGTGCGCTTCGAGGCGGCGTTGACCGAGTCGCTGCCGTTGCCGCACGGGCCCGGCACCGACCGCGCCGAAGCCATCTGCGACCTGCCGCCCGAGTTGTCGGCAGGCAAGCCGAGCTGGCTCGTGCTGTACGACGCGCCCGGGGCCAAACGGCGGGAGGGTGAACACACGGTTTTCGGGGACTTGCTGCGCCGCGACTGAGAGTGCCGACCCTGGCTTCACGCCCGGCACGATCGCGCGCGCAAGCGCACCCCCCGTGTCGCCGGTGGCCATCGCGCGGCCGCCGGCCTTTCGTGATGCCAGCAATGTCGCAGGGACCCGTGAGACCTTGTTGGGCAGCTCGCGGGCTTGCTCACGCCAACCCCTCTTTTCGACAGTTCGAACATTCGGCACCTGCGCCGGCTCTTGCAGGTACGCCGCAAGCAGCGGCAACTCGTCGGCGGTCGGGTCGCCGACGAACTCATCGCACTTCTGCGCGGGCGCCTACGGGCGCCCGTTTTTCCTGGCAGCGTCTATGCGCTGCTTCTTCGGTGCCCCCGGATCGCCGTCGGGGCAAAACCGAACCGCTCGCGAAACCGGATGGCAAACCGGGAGGCCGATTCGTAGCCGACATCCGACGCGATGTGCGCCACCGAGCGGTCGGTCGACTGCAGCAGCGTCATCGCGAAAGACATGCGAACGTCGGCAAGCAACTCGTTGAAACTGGCGCCCTCTGCACGCAACCTTCTTCTCAAGGTGGCTTCGCTCATGGCAAGCCGTGCCGCCACCTCCGGCATCGTCCACGCTTCGGAGATCGACGCGGCAAGCAAGGCCCGCAGCCTGGACACCACGCTGGTGGCCCGAGGCCGCGAAAAACGAATGTTGGCCGCTGCAAGCCACACCAGCAGCTCGGCCAGCCTGTGCCGTGCCACGTCGTCAGGAACCACCTCTGCGGTGCAGGCCACGGCAGCGACGGCACGGTCCACCGCGCCGGCAAACTCGGCACCGACACCTTTGAGCGCGGCAGCGCCCGCCAGGGGCCGTGCCGATCGGCCTTGCGGCTCGTAGCGTTCAAGAATGGACGGGTCCCACACCACCCAGCGGGCTTCGAACAGCCCATCGCCCGAAAGCCGGTTCCACACGTCGAACGACTGGCCACCCGCGATGGCAATGGCATCACCGCCGTGGACAGCCCACCGCCGGCCCCCGGACTGAAGCGATTTGGCCCCGTGCCGCAAGACGATGAGCGCGGGGCTGTCGACCACCACATTACTGAACCTCAGCGCACTGCGCTGCACCACATTGGCCGTCAGCCCGACACCGGGCCGCACATGCAGAAACCTCGCGGCGCCGCCTGTTGCCTGCACAGCCTGCCGCCCCCCACGCTAGGACGGAACCCGATGGATGGCGCAAAGCTTGTTGCCGTCGGGGTCGCGAACATAGGCCAGATAGTAGGAGCCGCCCGCGTGCTCGCGCAGGCCCGGCGGGTTCTCGATGGAAGTGCCGCCATGCGCCACTGCCGCGTCGTGAAACGCGTGCACCCGCTCGGGCGAGTCGCACTTGAACGCGATGGTGCCCCCGTTCGCAGCCGTCGCCGGCTCGCCATCGATCGGCTGGGTGATGCCCAGGGTGCTGCCGTTGTGGCGGTAGAACAGCCGAACGTGACCTGAAGCCGCAGTGTTCCGGACGGGCGCACCCGCCCCGAGCACGCCCAGAACAGCGTCGTAGAACCGGATCGAACGGTCGAGGTCGTTGCTGCCGACCATCACGTGATTGAACATTGCTACTCCTTGCTCGTTGGGGTACTTGAGGTCGAGATCAGTATAGGAGCCGAACCTGAGACGTATGGTGCGGTTGCGTGCCAATTTTGGTGCCGAATCGATCAGCCAGCGAATACCTGGCGCTTCGCACCTTGCGACATCGGTGCGCCAGCAGCGCATCACAAGGTGCGTATCCAACGCAACATGCATCGATAGGCGATGTCGCCGGCTTGTCAGACGGTTCGGAATGATCGAAGACGTGATCGTGGTCGGCGGCGGACCGGCTGGTGCCGCCTGCGCGTTGTGGACCCATCAATTGGGCCTGCGCGTGTTGCTGCTCGAAGCCGGCTCGGCCGTCGGTGGACTTCAGCTCAGAAGTCCATACGGCAACCCATGGATACCGGGCGTGCAAGGCAAGACGGGGCAGCAGGTGGCCGCGTCGCTGCAGGCGCACCTGGAAGCCGCCGCTGTTCCGCACGCACTGAACTTCGCCGCGGCAGAAATCAAACGCAGCGTCGAGCATGTCGGTTGGGAAGTGTCGAACGAGCGGGCCACGCACGCGGCGCGCTATGTCGTGATCGCGACAGGCGCCAAGCCCCGGCGAGAGGGATTTGTGGAAAGCGACCGCGTGGGCATCGGGCCCGGCATCTCGATGGAGCGCCTCGATGTCGCCGGCAAACGGGTCGCCATTCTGGGCGGCGGCGACAATGCCTTCGACCAGGCCGCCTCTGCCAAGCGACGCGGTGCGCGCTGCGTCGACATCTATTGCCGCCGTGCTCCGCGCGCGCAACCCCTACTGGTGCGTCAGGTGGAAGCACGGTGCGTTCACATCGGGCCGTTCCATGCCGACCCGCTCAGCATGAGCGTCAACGGCGCGCCCTACGACATCTTCGGCGTGCAGTTCGGTTTCCAGGCCTGCATTCCCGGTGGCTTGCAGCTGCCATTGATAGACGGCTACATCGACGTCGATCGCCGCGGCGCGGTGCGGCGGTTCCCACGCCTGTTTGCAGCGGGCGAAGTCACCAACTACTGGCACCCCTGCGTCACGACCTCGTATGCCCACGGGGTGCAGGTCGCCAAGTCGATCCAGAACGAATTGCAGCTGGCCCACTCGGTGGCCCCCGCGTCGCCCGTATCGCTTCTGGCGCACGTGTCCTGAGCCCAGACCGGTTGCCGTCAAGACGAGATCGACGTGCCTCTTCAGCCTGCGAGCTTGTCGGCGGCGCGCTCGATCCCGTCGAGGACGCTGTCGGCCAATGCTTGCGGGAAGTCGGCGGGTAGCTGGGCGCGGACGGCCTTCACCACCTGCGGAGTGCGCTCGACCAAGTCGTCGACCACGAATTTCGCCGCGCCGCCGTCCGGCATCAGGATGCCGTGGCGCGCCCCCACTGCAAGCCAGTGGCGGCGCAGGATTTCGCCCATCTTCCAGTGGGCGTTTGTGGCGCGCACGGCCATGGCCATCTTCACTTTTTGCGGGGGGATCTTGTCCGCGCCTTTGCCCAGCAGCGGGTGGGCCGACAGCACGTCGTAGAGCGGCGTCAGCTGGTAGCGCCCGCCGGGACGCAGGTACAGGCTGAAGTTCTTCGCATGGCCATCGGTGGCGCACAGCATCCAGAACAGCACCTGGGCCTGGTAGAACGTTCGCCGGTCGTGCTCGCGGGTCATGGAGCCGTCCAGCAGCTCCATGATGGTTTCGATGCCGGGCCCACCATCGGTCTCGTACTTCGCAGAGGGCGGCACGCCTTTGGCCTGGCACGTATCTTCCTGCGGAAGCCGGATGAGACGGTCGTCGCCCTTGGGGCTCTTCCACCAGGTGCGGTCGAAACGTTCGACCGCCAGCACCTTCATGTCCTCGAACTGCCAGGGGGTGCAGTGGGCCACCGGCAGCCCGAACGCCTTCAACACCAGGGAGCACAACCACTCGTTCTCGACCGAATCACGCATGTCGAGCTTCAGCCCACCCACCAGGCCCAATGGCAGCTTGAGGATGTGCGTGGTGGGCGTGTCGCCGTGCGGTAGGCACCACCTGCCCTTGAAGTGCAGCAAGGCGGTCTTTTCCTGTGCACCGGCAATGGAAATGCGAAAGTCGTCGGCTTCGTGGTCGATGCCCAGGGGGCCCGGTGCCGTGGCCGCGCGCAGCAGGCGCGCGACCTGGGCATCGTTCAGAGGCTCGGCCTTCACCGGTTGCACGCCGGCCGGCACAACGCCTTCCGGCAGCATCTGCAGGGCGCCCACGCAGTCGCGGCCGATCTCGGCCAGCAAGGAGAAGGCGTCGGCAGTGCCCGTGCTGTAGCGACGCGCGATGCGTGCGCGGATGTCTTTGCTGTCGGGAAGCAGGTTGTCGAAGTAGGCATGCACCTTCTCGCCCCGATGGCTGGCGTTGCCGGGCAGAAAGGGCAGCGACAAGGACAGTGGGCGCCCTTGCTCGGAGGACACCCACCCTGGGTCGTATTCCAGAACGTCGCCGGCATGCGGGTTGAAGCGCCACGTGCCGACGAAGCTGCCGTTCATCCAGAGGCCCAGGGCCCGGGTGTGTGAGCGCCGGCCCATGCGTCACCAAGCCGGGCGGCCCGAGCGGGACTTGCCGGGCGACGTTCCTTGAACGTCTTCGCTGCGGGCCGACCGCAGCACCAGCTCGACGTCCAGGATGCTCAGCAACTTCAGCAGTCGCCCCAGGCTGGCGCTCTCTGGCTTGCGCTCAAGCGCCGACAGGGTCTGTTGGGTCACGCCCAGGCGTAGCGCCGCTTCGGCCTGGCTGAGGCCCGCGCGCTTGCGGAATGCCTTGAGCAGGTCAGGCAACTGGTCGATGGTGCGGACGGCAAAGTCGCTCATACAAGTCACCGACTGTATTTATGGTTTACAGATGCTATGTTGTATTCAGAACATACGCAAGATCAGTTGTAATCTAAATTTACAACTTTTGAGCTGTATATTGACTCGCCGGTCCAGCCCATTGCGGCCTGCAGCACCCTGTCGAGCTTGGCCAGACTCAATGTGTCGGGCACAAGCACCGTGCGCCAGATGCGCGGCTCGATGCGCTGCAGTGCCATGGTGAGTTGGTAGATGCGCTGAGGCTCAGTTCGGCGGGTCGATTTGCTCATGGGCCGAGGGTAGCAGCGACGCCGCCTGCCACCGATGCGGCAGCCACTGCGGCAAGCGCAGTGAGCTATCCATAGCTCGCATCGCGAGCATCCGGGGTCCGCAAGTGAGTCGACGCCGAATGGGCACACCCCGTCAACCTTGACAGGCTGGTGCCGTTGCGTCGGACGGCTGCGAGTGCAGATACTCAGCGGGCGAGATGCAAGACACCCTTCAATGCCTGCGACCCGCCCCCAGGGGCAAACGAGGCTGACCGCCTGGTCGCAGCACCTCAAAACGCCCTCAGAGGGAGACCCGGCCCATGGACAACCCGAACCTTCGAGCGCAGCAGACGCTCTTGAGAAGCACCGACCGCTACCGCTTCGCGGTGGCGAAGGCGATGCGCGACCATGATTTCTACTGGCTGGCCGAGCGGTTCGGCGAACACTTCTACATCCAATGGAAGATCTGCAAGGACCGGTTCACCAAGTCGAAAGGCGCCATCGAACTGGGGTCGCTGGAATCCGTGGTGAAGTCGGCCGTGGTGAACTGCAACAAGGAAAACCCTCACTACCCGCTCCAGTTCGTCGCGCTGCGCGGCGCTTACGACATCGTGTGCAACGGCTTGGGCCTTGGCACGGTTTTTCAAAGCAGTCAACTGACGGACCCGCTGCTGAACGAGATCGTCATCCTCAAGGCGAACAAGGTCTGCGAGTACGTTCGTGATACGCAAGGCACGGTCGTCAATCGCTATGTGTACCGGGCGGTCGGCAACGACCCCGGCAAAGCCTTGGGCTACCGCCAAAGCGGCATGTTCGCCAGCGGCGTGACCGACGCGACCCGCAAGACCGACTACTACGCCTACACCGAAGTCAAGGCGACCAAAGGCTCCAAGGCCGTGACGCGCTCGATGGCAGAACATGTCATGGGCTGGAAGCCGTCGATGTTCCTGTCGTTCACGACGATTGCCAAGGGAGCGTCCAACCCGAAGGGCGATGCCTTCGGCGACGTGATCGTCAAGATCGACCTGATGGAGCTGAAGACCCGCGGCATCACCTTCACCTACCTGGGCACCAAGGAAGGCGCGCTGCTGCTGGCCAAGGAAGTCACCGGCAAGAGCGGCGCCGGGAAACAGGCCTTCGAGGACATCACGCGGACCAAGGAAGTGCTGGTGGAGGGCTGGGTCCCCCCGGAAGCGCTGTGCTCGATCAGTTGCAAGGGCGAGATCATCTGGGCGAAGTCGTGAGCACGGTGTAGCAAGCACCGCAGGTGCTTGGGCCGGCTCAAGAACTTCGGGGGCATGCGGCCACGCATCCTGGATGCGCCAGGTTCCGTTCAATCCTGCACAGGGGATGCGCGTGCGTAGTTGACCTCGACGGCGAGCGCTTCGTCTCCGGTTGGCGTGATGTTGAACATGCGAATGTCCAGGTGCTCGGGGTCGAGCTGCGATATCTCGGTGCGCCAGCCCCAACGCTCGCCTCCGCGGCCGGCGCCATAGCTGCCCAGCGCACCGAAGCGTCCGTCCTTGACCCCACCGGTGCTGAACATGATCGACGTGCCGGTGCCGAAGCTTTCGCCCCAGGCGCATTCGAAGGCGTTGTCGTCGAGGTGGTAGCCCCACAGCGCGACACCCTCGAAGCGCTCGCCGCTGCAGCGGCCCTCGTATTCATGCAGAAGGAACCGGCCGCCGCCGACCACCCGGATGCGCCCGCGCTGCGCCGACTCATCGGCCAACTTTCCGGGCTCGAACCAGAGCCGGAAACGGCCTTCCCAATCGCCGGCCATCGCAGCCAACCGGTGATGCATTCCACCGGGGGCGGCGGAACGCTCAAAGGCCTCTTTGCTCATCGGGTCTCCTCTCGTGACTTGTGCGCCGTCACAGCACACCCATCGACTTCCAGAGGTGCCATCGTAACGGTGGGCACACTACTGCGGCGTGCATTTGAAGATCACCCTCCGTTGCTGCGTTCCGCGGTCTGAAGAACGGCCGCCGCGCTTTTCACGGCCCTGTCGCAATACCGTCCGCGACACGCCGTCGCGCGGACACAGCCCTCACTCCGCTTGGCCCGGCGGCTCGCGGCTTACCTGCTCCCAACGCAGCCCGAACCGCAGCAGGTACTTGCGCAGCCGGTCCGCGTCGTTGACCACCGAGCGCGTTTGCCGGCTCACCTGGAAGAGCCGGCGCCCCGCTTCGGACAAGGAGGTTGACGCTTTGCACACGCGCACCACGGCCTCCAACTGAAGGCGGTCGAACAGGTCGATCGCTTCCAGTGCTTCAGCGTCGAGCAGTTCCAGCCCGTCTTCACCGGCCACCGGCTTCTCCCCGCGGCGCCAGAGCCACTTCAGCCGCTGGATCTCCGCGTCGACCAGTGGTGCTGAAATCCGCCCGCCCTCTGCCAAGGTGGACAACCGTGTGACGCTGGCCGCCAGGTCCCGGAAGTTCCCATGCCATGGCGCCTCCGCGGACTGGGCGAACTTGAGGAACCTGGCCTTCGCCTCGGCACTGAATCGCACCGCACGCCCCGACTCCTGGCTCGCAAGCTGCAGCAGGTGCTCGACGTTCGGCTCGATGTCCTCGGGCCGTTCCCGCAAGCCGGGCAGGTTGTAGGTCCACAGGTTGATCCGCGAGAACAGGTCGTCGCGGAAGCGGCCCTGCGCCACCTCCTGCCGCAGGTCTCGGTTGGTGCCGGCGACGAGCTGGAAGTCGCTTTCCACATCCCGATCGGCACCCACCGGGAGAAATCGCTTCTCTTCGATCGCCTTCAGCAGCATGGCCTGCTCGTCGAGGCCGAGCTCGCCGATTTCGTCGAGGAACAGCAGGCCGTTGTGCGCCGTGCGCAGCAGGCCGGGGCGGTCGGCGGTGGCACCGGTGAACGAGCCCTTCTTGTGGCCGAACAACGTGGAGGCCGCACCGTCACCCCGCAGGGTGGCGCAGTTCACTTCGACGAACAGGCCCTCCAGCTGGTGCCTCGCCTTCTTCAGCTCGTACATCCGACGCGCGAGGAAGGACTTGCCGGCGCCCGTGGGCCCGACCAGCAGGATCGGCGCGCGTGAGCGAACCGCCACCCGCTCCACCTCCTCGATCAATGCATTGAACCGTGGGTTGCGGGTGGCAATGCCGCTCTTGAGGAAGGCCACCGCGTCCCGCCGCTCGGCCTGGAAACGCTGTGCGATCCGGTCGTAGCGCGAGAGGTCAAGGTCGATCAGCGTCATCGAGCCCGGCTCGCCTTCTCGCTGCCTCTTCGGTGGGGCGGTCTGCAGCAACACGCCGGGGATGAACCGCGCCTCGACCAGCAGGAACATGCAGATCTGCGCGACATGGGTGCCCGTGGTGATGTGGGCCCAGTACTGCTCCTTCGCCGTGTCGAAGTGGTAGCCCTTGACCCAATCGAACAGCGTCGCGTAGACCTCGCCGAAATCCCACGGGTCCAGCAGCTTGAGCTCGACCAAGTTGACGGCGGTCTCGGGCGACACGCTGGCGATGTCGGCTTTCAGCTGCTCGGCCAGCTCCAGGTGGCGTGGCGTGAAGAGCAGCTCGAGGCGATGCACCACGACGTCGGGGTGCTGTACCAGCGATACCGTGGGGCGCCACTTCTCCCACCGGCCAGCGCCTTTGCCGCCGTCCAGCTGCGTGCCGATGAATCCGACAACGACATTCTTCATGCTATCCGTTTAGATACATAACTAGCTTCAATTCTATTTCCGGTCGCTCCCACGGTTCAGCAAAGCAGGCGTCAGGATGCCAGGAAAGAGGAAAACTCTTTCAACTTCAATCACTTGCACGCACACCGACGGTTTTCGCATCAGCCTGGCACAGGCGTTGCAACAAGGGAGTCACAAGCAAAGTTGAATGCGAGGGAAACATGGTCAACACGCAACTCTTCCAAACGATCAAAGGCACGCTGCTGCCCGCCGCAGACGCCCAGAACCAGGCGAACGCTCCCGCTTATGCATACGCGCCACGCCGCCGCCTGGCCCAGTTGGCGGCCACCGGGTGCCTGAACCACACCTTCTATGCCAACGCGCAGACGCAGTTGGAAGCCGTGTTGAAACTGGCCGCCGAGGTCGACCCGGAGTTCGTCGCCAAGACGGCGGTCTATGCGCGCAAGTCGGGCCACATGAAGGACATGCCTGCGCTGTTGGCCGCGGCGCTGTCCGTGCGCGACGTGCAGTTGCTGGGCCGGGTGTTCGGCCGCGTGGTCGACAACGGCAAGATGCTGCGCAACTTCGTGCAGATCGTCCGCAGTGGTGCGGTGGGCCGAAAGTCGCTGGGTTCGCGCCCAAAGCAGCTGGTGCAGCAATGGCTGCTGACGGCTTCCGAGGCGCAACTGCTGCAGGCGGCCGTGGGCAACGAGCCCACGCTGGCGGACGTGGTGAAGATGGTTCACCCGAAGCCGGCGGAAGCCTGGCGCGCCGCGTGGTTCGCCTGGCTGATCGGCCGCCCGCATGACGAAGCGGCGTTGCCGCACGCGACGCAGGCGTTCGAGCGCTTCAAGCGTGCGCTGCGCGACGGCCAGGCGGCCGAGGTGCCTGACGTGCCGTTCCAGATGCTGACCGCGCTGCAGCTGACACCGGCGCACTGGGCGGCGGTGGCGCGCCGGGGGTCATGGCAGATGGTGCGGCAGAACCTGAACACGTTTGCGCGTCACGGTGTGTTCGAGCAACCGGGGATGGTGGATCTGCTGGCCAGGAAGCTGCGCGACCGCGATGCGATCGCCCGGGCTCGCGTGCTGCCGTACCAGCTGCTGGCGGCGTACAAGGCGGCTGCCGAGGTGCCGCGCGATTTGCGCGAGGCGCTGCAGGACGCGATGGAAACGTCACTGGCCAACGTACCTCGCATCGACGGTCAGGTGGTGGTGTGCCCGGACGTGTCCGGCTCGATGCAATCGCCGGTGACAGGTCACCGCGGCTCGGCAACCACGGCGGTGCGTTGCATCGACGTGGCTGCGCTGGTGGCTGCCGCGCTGGTGCGCAAGAGCCCGCGTACCCGCGTGCTGCCGTTCGAGCAGCGCGTGGTGAAGCTGGATCTGAACCCGCGCGACCCGGTGATGAGCAACGCGCAGAAGCTGGCGTCGGTCGGTGGCGGCGGTACTTGCGTGAGCGCGCCGCTGACATTGCTGAATGACGAGCGCGCGAAGGTCGACGTGGTGGTGATCGTGTCGGACAACGAGTCGTGGGTGGACACCCGCCGCAGCGGCGCGACCGAGACGATGCGCCAGTGGTCGCTGATCAAGGCGCGTTGTCCAGGCGCGAAGCTGGTGTGCATCGACATCCAGCCGTACGGCACCACGCAGGCGGCCGAACGGCACGACGTGATGAACGTCGGCGGCTTCTCGGATGCGGTGTTCCGCGCTGTGGCGGATTTCGCATCCGGCTCGACCGACCGTGATCACTGGGTGAACGAGATCGACAAGATCTCGCTCGAACTGCAATAGAAGCTGTCGCGTGGCGAATGCAGCCGGGACTACATATCCATGTTCGTGTCTCGACAAACGTTGGTCGCCACGCGGGGGCTGCGAAAGGATGAGAAGTTTTCCGAAAGGTCGCCGGCGAATGCCGGGTGGAACTACAGCCTTCTAAGCTCGTGGTCGCGGGTTCGAGTCCCGCCGGTCCCAGATCAGGGGGACCGTAGCTCAGCGGTAGAGCACGACGTTTCACCCCCTCCTCGTCGCCGGCATCCTCGAGGATGAAAGATTTCAGCGATGAATGCAGACGGGACTACATCGGTAGAGCGCTGCCGCGAAAGCGGCGGAGGTCGCGGGTTCGTCTCCCGCCCGGCCGCAAGGCCGGTAGCTCAGGGAACGTCTCGTCGCCCCTTGTCATCGCCCTTTGTCTGGAACACAAGATGAACACCAAGATGAACTACCACCAGGAAGCTGTGCCCGGCGGCGTGCCGATCAAGATGTGGACGCACGGCGTGCCCGTCGAGGACGACGCGAAGCGTCAGCTGTCCAACGCGGCGAAGCTGCCGATCGTGTTCAAGCACATCGCGGCGATGCCCGACGTGCACCTGGGCATCGGCGCCACCGTGGGTTCGGTGATCCCGACGCTGAAGGCCATCATTCCCGCCGCGGTGGGCGTGGACATCGGCTGCGGAATGATTGCGTGCAAGACCACGCTTCGTGCCGAAGACCTGCCTGACAACCTGGCGCCGTTGCGTTCCGCCATCGAGCGCGCCGTGCCGCATGGTCGCGCGCCCGGCGCCCGCGACCCGGGTGCCTGGGGCAAGGTGCCGACGGAGGTCGACGGCGCGTGGGCGCAATTGGCTCCTCAGTTCACCGAGTTGTGCCGCGACTACCCCAAGCTGGAAAAGACCAACAACCGCAGCCACCTGGGCACGCTGGGCACCGGCAACCACTTCATCGAGGTGTGCCTGGACGAGCAGGGCTTCGTGTGGTTCATGCTGCATTCCGGCTCGCGCGGTGTCGGCAACGCGATCGGCTCGATGTTCATCGAATTGGCGAAGCAGGACGCGATGCGTCAACAGGCCAACCTGCCGGACCAGGATCTGGCTTACTTCGAGGAAGGCTCCAGGTACTTCGGCGACTACGTGCGCGCTGTCGGCTGGGCGCAGAAGTTTGCGGCCCTGAACCGCGAGGTGATGATGCGCCGCGTGATCGAAGCGGCGAAGAAGGTCATCGCCAGGCCGTTCGAAAGCCACGTGGAAGCGGTGAACTGCCACCACAACTACGTGCAGAAGGAGACGCACTTCGGGCAAGACGTGTACGTGACACGCAAAGGCGCCGTGAGCGCGAAGAAGGGTCAGTTGGGCATCATCCCGGGCAGCATGGGCGCGCGTAGCTACATCGTGCGCGGCAAGGGCAACCCGGAGAGCTTCGAGAGCTGCTCGCATGGCGCCGGCCGTACGATGAGCCGCAACGAGGCGAAGCGTCGCTTCACCGTGGAAGACCACAAGGCCGCGACGGCCGGCGTCGAGTGCCGCAAGGACAAGGACGTGATCGACGAGATCCCGATGGCCTACAAGGACATCGACGCAGTGATGGAAGCGCAGAAGGACCTGGTCGAGGTGGTGTACACGCTCAAGCAGGTGGTTTGTGTGAAGGGTTGACCCGCTTTACGAAGTCGTCGCGGAGCACCACCTGACGACTTACAAGATCAACAAGAATGAGGGAAATGATGATTGAACTGGACGGCTCGCATGGCGAAGGTGGCGGCCAGATTTTGCGCACTGCGCTGGCGCTTTCGATGTGCACCGGCGTGCCGATGCGTATCTCGAACATTCGCGCCAAGCGCGCGAAGCCAGGCTTGATGCGTCAGCACCTGGCCTGCGTGCACGCCGCGCAGCAGGTCAGCTGCGCCGAGGTCTCAGGCGCCGAGCTGGGCTCGCAGGCGCTGGAATTCGTCCCAGGCCCAGTCAGGGCCGGTGACTACCGGTTTGCAATCGGCACGGCGGGCAGTTGCACCTTGGTGCTGCAGACCGTGCTGCCCCCGCTGATGCTCGCAAATGCGCCAAGCACGTTGCACCTGAGCGGTGGCACGCACAACCCGATGGCGCCGCCCTACCACTTCCTGGAGCGCAGCTTCGCGCCCCTGGTCCAGCGCTGCGGGGCTGGGCTGGAACTGAATATCCGCCGCCACGGCTTCTATCCCGCAGGCGGTGGCGAAGTCGAGGCGACCATCCTCCCGGCACCGGGCGGCTTGCAGCCCTTCGACTTGATGGAACGCGGTGCTCTGCGAGCGGCCTATGCCGAAGCCTTGATTCCCGCGCTGCCGCGTGGCGTCGCGATGCGCGAACTGCAGGCGCTGGGCCAGGCACTGGGATGGTCGCAAGAGCAGTTGCAGGTTCCGCCCGTTCGGCAGAACGAAGGTCCAGGCAACGCGCTGTTGGCGACGCTCGTTTACGAGCACGTCACCGAAGTCTTCACCAGCTTCGGCGAGAAAGGCGTGAGTGCCGAGCAGGTGGCCGCGGCCCTGGCTCGCGAAGTCAAGGGCTACCAGGAGGCGAGCGATGGCGTCGTGGGGCCGCACCTGGCGGATCAGCTCGCGCTGCCGCTGGCGCTTGCGGTCAATGCGACGGGTCGTCCCGCCCGCTACAGCTTCTCGCAGATGACCGAGCACACCAGGACGAACTTCGGGGTGGTCGAGCGGTTTTTGCCGGTGGCGTTCGAGACCGAGCGCGGCGAGCGCCAACTGGTTGTCGAAGTGCGAAAGAGGCCCGTATGAGCGAGATCTACATCAGCACGGACGTCGAGACCGACGGGCCGATTCCCGGCCCGCACTCGATGCTGAGCTTCGCTTCCGCGGCTTACACCTGCGACAAGCAGCTGCTCGGCACCTTCTCGGCGAACCTGGACACCTTGGAAAACGCGTCGCCACATCCCAAGACCATGGAATGGTGGTCGACGCAGCCGGAGGCCTGGGCCGCTTGCCGGAAAGATCCCGAGCCGCCCGCACAAGCGATGCGGCGGTACGTGGACTGGATCGCCAGCCTGAAAGGGAAGCCTGTTTTCGTCGCCTATCCCGCCGGCTTCGATTTCCTGTTCGTCTACTGGTACCTGATGCGCTTCGTGGGGCAGAGTCCGTTCAGCCATTCCGCGCTGGACGTCAAGTCCTACGCGATGGCAGTGCTGAAGACCGAGTACCGGCAGAGCACGAAGCGCAACATGCCGAGCCAGTGGTTCGACAAGCTGCCGCACACCCATGTCGCGCTCGACGACGCCATCGAGCAAGGAGCGCTGTTCTGCAACATGCTGAAGGCGAACCATGAGAACGGGACCGCCTGACACGGTGACTGGAACGCAGCGAAAGAGAAATTTTGTCGCATTCGGTTGACGGAAAAGTGAAGAGTCTTTACAGTTCACCTCGTCGCTGCACGCAGTGCAGCAAGAACTGATTTCAACAGCAACCACAACACAGCAAACCCACGGGGCTTGCGCACTCGCGTTGATCTCTGCATCATTCGCGCCTTGCTGATGGCGCCACGACAGCGCCCGCATCACGGAGATCCTTTTTATGTCCTCCTTGTTCATCTCGACGATCGACTGAACACGGTTCCCGAGCCCCGGCTGAACCGTGTCTGTTCCCAGATACGGCCTCAGACCGCGCCGGCTAAGCAAAGCCCCGCAGCCATCGAGCCGGGGCTTTTGCTTTTCGGAAACCGAATGAGTGCACAACTCCGCTCCCGCGCCCTTCAAAAGGGCCGGATCAAGGCCCTGCGCCGCATGAAACAGCCGATGACGCTGGTGCTCGAAGCCGGTGCGCGCGACCCTGTCGCGCGCGCCCTCGCCCAGCGCGGCTCGCGTGGCGCAGGCCAACACATCCAAAGCCGCGGTGCCCAGCGTCGCGCAGACCGCGTGGCGCTGCAAGCGCTGCTGCGACGAGAAGATGGTGATGAATGACTCCCACGAACTGCGCGAGCAGCTGGCGCAGAAGAACCAGCAGCTGCAGAAGATCGCCGCCCAGCTCAAGACAGAGCTGTTCGGCATCGACAGCGTCATCGATCGCGTCATCGATTCCGTGCGCGCTTGGGTACTGCTGCCCGAGCTGGTCTCGCGGCCCGTCATCGTTTGTCTCTGGGGCCTGACCGGCACAGGCAAGACCCAGCTGGTGCGCCGCCTGGCACAGCTGCTGGGCTTCTACGACCGCTTCGTCGAAGTGCAGATGGACGGCTTTTCCAACGGGGCGAGCTGGCGCGGCGCGCAGAGCATCTCGGGGATGCTCGCGCAGTCGGGCGTGCGCGAGGGCGAGCCCGGCATCCTCTCGCTCGACGAGTTCCAACGCTTCCGCACGATCGACAACAAGCGCGGGGAGTTGCGCGTTGAGCGCTATCCGGACGTCTGGGCCCTGCTGTCCGATGGCCGTCTGCCGCCCGCGCTCTCGCTGCTGGGCGACATCGAAACGTCGATTGCCGAAGCGGCTTATGACGCAGAACGCGCCGACGCGAGCGATTCCAAGTTGCGCTTCAAGCTGCGCAGCTGGGAGGCGCAGGAGCTGCAGCGCAACCTCAAGCTCGACGTGCCATTGATGGAGATCATGGGCTGGACGCCCGAGCAGATCCAGGAGCGACTGCGCGCTTTCCGCGAGAGCGGCCAGCAGCAATGGGAGACCGACTACAGCCGCCTGCTGGTCTTCGTGTGCGGCAACCTCGACGAGCTGTACGAGGACCTGGCCACCAGCGTGGAAGACTGCGACAGCGATGCTGACACCTTCCATGCCATGACCAACAAGCTGAGCGTCATCGACGTCAAGCAGGCGCTCAACAAGCGCTTCAAGCCCGAGCAGGTCGCACGGCTTGGCAACGAACATGTGATCTACCCGTCGCTCTCTCGCCGGGCGTATGAGCAGCTGATCGAGCAGGGTTGCGCGCGCTACGCCCGCGAAACTGAGGAGCGCTGCGGTCTGAGCTTCGAGCTGGACGCCAGTGTGCACGAGCAGATCTACGCCAATGCCGTCTTCCCGGCCCAGGGCACGCGGCCGCTGTTCTCGTCACTCCATGCCATCCTCGGCGCCGGCCTGGCGAAAGCTGCGTTGTGGGCGCTCGAACAGGGCGCGCAGGCCGGCAGCCGTGTGGGACTCACTGCGGACGGCCACAGCCTGGTCGCGCGCTGGTGCGGGCAGTCCCATGCCATTGCCGCGCCTTTCGAGATCAGCCGACTGCGACAGCGGAACAACGCCGACTTCCGAGCGCTGCTGGCCGTACACGAGGCGGGCCATGGCTTGGTTCACGCCCTGCTCTTTGGCCGGGCGCCGAAGGAGATCAAGATCCATGTGGCCAGCTTCGAGGGTGGCTACAACACCTACACCTCGCGCAAGGTCTGGTCGCGCCGCAACCTGCTCGACTCCATCTGCACCAGTCTGGCAGGCCGCGCGGCAGAGTGGCTGGTCTTTGGAGCGGAGATGAGTTCGAGTGGTGCCGAAAGCGATCTGCGCAAGGCCACCGAAACGGCGGCTCGCATGCTGCGACATCTGGGCCATGGATCGCGCATCGGCCGCAGCGACGTGTCCACCAACAGCGAAGACAACGTCTGCACCGACGTTGAAGCCAGCAACACGCCGATCGAGGCGCTGCTGCAGGCCGAGCACGCCCGCGCCACGAGACTGATCGAAACGCATCGCGACGGGCTGCTGGCGCTGGTGGACGAGCTGATGGACCAGGGGCAGGTGAGGCCGGCGCGGTTTGCCGCCTTGGTGGGGCTGCCGCTGTCAACGCCGGAGGACGCGCTGGATCCGTACGCAGAGAGGTTGATGGCGTATCGTCGAAAAGGGAGCCGAGCGGTTGCGAGCCCCATGCGGCCAGCGCAACAGAAGGCGGTGGCTGGGCTTGAGCAGCGTCGTCTTGCCGGCGCCCGGAAAGCCGGACGGAACGGTAACGGGTAGCGGTTTCATCGGCAATCCTCGGGATAGCGCCGCAACGTGCCAAACGCTGCCGGTGCGTCGCACGCGTGATATATTGCGAACTCATTCTCAACAACGACGCTGCGTTCGGGCGGTGCGCCTGACCTCACGCGTCGCCCCCTGGAGTTCCGCTACCCTTGGCGCATGGAACGCAACACTCGCCAACGCACTGCCATACGCGAAGCCATCGCGCAGGCAGGGCGTCCGCTACTCCCACAGGAAGTGCTCGAGGCTGCTCAAGCCGGTGCGCCCGGTCTGAGCATTGCCACGGTCTATCGCAACCTTCGCACCCTGCTGGACGAGGGCGAACTGCGCGCAGTGTTGCTTCCGGGCGAGAACGCACGCTACGAGTTGGCGGGCGGTGGGCACCATCATCACTTTCAATGTCTGGCGTGCGATCGCGTCTTCGAGGTCGACGCCTGTCCGGGCAACCTGGCCTCGCTGGCCCCGCCCGGCTTCATCGTCGAGGACCACGACCTGACCCTGTACGGCCGCTGCAGCGAGTGCGCCCCTCCACGGGGCGCCAAGGCGGCGGGCCGCGCCAAGGGCGCTGCGCCACACACGCATCGGGAGTCGCAAGGAACCGGCCGCGCCCACAAACACCGCTGAACTGGCGATCTGCAGGGGCGTCGGCATGCTGACGCAAGGCGCACTGCAGCGCCTGACTGCGGCGGCGGTCGTCGTCGCGGCGCTCTGGGGTGCGGTCGCATGGGCACTGTCATGAGCCGCTTGGGTGTGCCTGCTGCGCTCCCGCCCGTGAGGGTGCACGACCTCACGGTGTCCTACCACGGCCACCCGGCGGTTCATCACTTGAGCGGCGAATTTGCGGCGGGGGCACTGACCGCGATCGTGGGGCCCAACGGCGCCGGCAAGAGCAGCCTGCTGTCGGTGCTCGCCGGCACGCGGGCGGACTTCCAGGGGCGGCTCCAGCGTCCGCCGGCGCAGCAGGTGGCCTACCTACCGCAGACGGCGTCGATCGACCGCACCGTGCCGGTCACCGTGCATGAGGTGGTGGCGATGGGGCTGTGGGCGCGTCTGGGCTGCTTCCGCGCGCTGGACGAAGCCGGGTGGGTCTCGGTCACACATGCGCTTGCAGCGGTGGGTCTGAGCGGCTTCGAACAACGGTTGATCGGTGAGATGTCGGCCGGCCAAGCGCAGCGTGTGCTCTTCGCCCGCGTGCTGGTGCAGGACGCCGCGCTGATCCTGCTCGACGAACCGTTCAATGCCGTCGACGCCAGGACCACGGCCGACCTGCTTGCCGTGCTGCAGCGCTGGCGCCGGGAAGCGCGCACCGTGATCGCGGTACTCCATGACCTGGACCAGGTGCGCGACCACTTTGATCAGGTGCTGCTGCTCGCAAGAGAAGCGGTGGCTTGGGGCCCCACTGCGCAAGTGCTGAACGCCGAGCATCTCTTCAAGGCCCGCCAGATGGCCGAATCCTGGGACGACGATGCGCCGGTGTGCGGAGGGCGGCCATGAGCGAATGGCATCAGGCGCTGCTCGGCCCCTTCCAGGAGTTCTCGTTCATGCGCCGTGCACTCGTTGCCACGGCGGCGCTGGCATTGGGCAGCGGCCCCATCGGTTGCCTGCTGGTGCTGCGCCGCATGAGCCTGGTCGGTGATGCCATGGCGCATGCCGTGCTGCCGGGCGCTGCGGCCGGTTTCCTGCTGGCGGGCTTGTCGCTGCCGGCGATGAGCCTCGGCGGGTTGGTGGCCGCTCTCGCAGTGGCTTTGGGCGCTGGGTTCGTCACACGCAGCACCGCGCAGCGAGAGGATGCCAGTTTCGCGGCCTTCTACCTGATCGCCCTGGCGGCAGGCGTGCTGATGGTCTCGCTCAAGGGCAGCCAGGTGGACCTGATGCACCTGCTGTTCGGCAGCGTGCTCGCGGTCGACGACGCCGCGTTGCTGCAGATTGCTGCCGTTGCGAGTGTGACCCTGCTGGGGCTGGCAGCGATGTACCGGCCGCTGGTGATGGAGACACTGGACGCGGGATTCCTGCGCAGCGTGGGCGGCCCGGGTGCCACGGCTCACATGCTGCTGCTGGTGCTGCTGGTGGCCAACCTGGTGAGCGCCTTCCAGGCCCTGGGCACACTGATGGCCGTGGGGCTGATGATGCTGCCGGCAGCTTCGGCCCGCTTCTGGGTGGCCTCGCTGCCGGCGATGGCCGCGCTCGCGACAGGATTCGGCGTGCTCGGCGGTATTGCAGGGCTGCTGCTGTCGTTTCACGCGGAACTGCCCTCCGGCCCCTGCATCGTGCTGGTCTGCGGTGGCTTGTATCTGCTGTCGGTGCTTGGCGGCGCACGCGAGGGGGTCCTCGTGCGTCAGTGGCGCCGTTCATTGCACCTCACGGGTTGACGACGATGACACCTCTATTCAATCGACGCCGATGGCTGCTGGCCGGTGCCACCACTCTCGTTTCGCCCGTCCGGGCGCAGCAGCGCCGGCCGCGCATCGTGGCCAGCTTCTCCATCCTGGCTGACATGCTTCGAGAGATCGCCCCGCCCGGTTTCGACGTTTCCGCCTTGGTCGGTCCTGATGCCGACGCTCACGTGTTCGAACCCACTCCCTCGGACGCACGCCGTTTGGCGCAGGCGGACCTCGCAGTCGTCAACGGCCTGGGTTTCGAGGGATGGATCGACCGGCTGGTGCAGGCCTCCGGCTATCGCGGCACGGTGGTCGTGGCCAGTCAAGACATCAAGCCGCGCAGAGATGGGCAAAACGATACCGACCCCCACGCCTGGCAGGACCTGACCCATGCACAACGCTATGTGCAGACGCTGGCCAAGGCGCTCGCCACTCGGTGGCCGGCAGCGCAGTCCGAAGTGGCGTCGCGCGCGACAGACTACTTGCGACGCATCGCCGAACTGGACGCGCAAGTCAGGACCTGGCTCGCGGCAGTGCCGCGCCCACAGCGGCGCGTGGTCACGTCGCACGATGCCTTTGGATACTTCGGCGCAGCCTATGGCGTGGACTTTCTCGCGCCGCGCGGCTGGTCCACGGCCAGCGAGCCGTCCGCCGCGGCGGTGGCCCGCTTGGTGCGGCAACTGCGCGAGCAACGGGTGCGCGCGCTGTTTGTCGAGAACATCAGCGATCCGCGACTGATAGAGCGCGTCGCCAAGGAAACCGGGGCGCGGGTAGGCGGCACGCTCTATTCGGATGCTTTGTCCGCTCCGGGCGGCCCCGCTGACACGTATCTCAAGCTCTTCGAGCACAACGCCCGCACCCTGGCCAGCACGCTGGATTCGTGATCGAGTCGCCGCTGGTGCCAGGGGCGCGGCTCACCCTTTATAGCTATTGCATTCGCATTATTCACATTGCCCGTTTCCGACGCCGAAGATGAAAACCACCCAGCGCCTTCCTCGTGATCGCCATCACTTGCGGCCCCTGCCGATGCTTACCGGCATGCTGGCCGCCACGGCACCGCTTGCCCTGCATGCCCAGGCCGAGTCTGTCGCGGCCCCGGCCCAATCGCTACCTGCCATCACGGTCCAAGGCCGGGCCGACGGTGCCGTCGAACTCGACCAGCCGACGGATACGGGCTCGCGCCTCGGCTTGACTGCACGTGAAACGCCAGCATCAGTCGAGGTCATCACGCAGGAAACCATCGAGCGCCGAGGCGCCCGCACGCTCGAAGAGGCATTGCGGGGTGCACCGGGCATGACCACCGGCGGCGGCCCCGGTTCGCCCGGCGTTGCCTCGACACGCGGCTTCACCGGTGGCTTCATCGCCTACTTGTACGACGGCATGCGCGTGTCGACGCCGACCATGTCGAGCCGCCCTCAGGACACCTGGAACTACGAGCGCATCGAGATCCTGAAAGGGCCGGCTTCCGTTCTTTTTGGAGAAGGGGGCATCGGCGGTGCAGTGAACTTCGTGCCCAAGCAGGCGCGGCGAGATCAAGCGGGCAGCGAGGCCCTGGTGTCGCTCGGCAGCTATGGCACCGCCCGGGCCGCCGTTGGTCATGGCGACAACCTCGGAGAGTCCGGGGCTTACCGCTTCGATTACAGCCACAACCGCACCGACGGCTGGATCGACCGCAGCGGACAGCGGCTGCACCACCTGACCGGCGCACTCGCGTTCGACCTGAATCCTGACCTCGAGCTCGACTTGTCGGTCGACTACCTGCAAGACGACATCGAAGCCTACTTCGGAACGCCCCTCGTCCCCCGGGATTTCGCCACCCGCCCGACGAGCGTCGTGAGCGACAGCACCGGCCGGGTGATCGACAAGCGCATGCTGCGCAACAACTACAACGTGGCGGACGGCCTGATGACGGCCGACGCCCTGACCTTGCGCGGCCGGGTGTCCTGGCAGATCACGCCGTCCTGGCGCCTGCGCAATGAACTCACGGCCTACCGTGCGGACCGCCACTGGCGCAACGCGGAAAACTTGAGCTTCGTCGCCCCGGACCGCATCGGCCGGGACCAGGTGGACATCAGCCACGACCACGAGGTGTGGGGCAACCGGCTCGACCTCCAGCACGAGGGCGTGCTAGCCGGACTGAAGAACCGTTTTCTCGCCGGTCTGGAGTACGGGCGTACCGACTTCGGCAGCGATCGCACCTTCGGCAGCGGCAGCACCGTCGACGCCCTCAATCCGTCCCCCGGGCGCTACAACCCAGACCCCACGCTGGCACCCGGTCCCGGCAACCGCACTCACGTGACGGCGGACATCGGCACCACCAGCCTCTTCGCCGAAGACGCGCTCAAGCTGCGCGACGACCTGACGCTGGTGCTCGGGTTGCGCCACGACCGGATCAAGCTCGATCGCAGCATCACCGACCACAACGAATCAACGTACACCGAGTTCGACACCCGGTACAGCGCCAACTCCGTGCGCATCGGCTCGGTGATCGACCTGTCGCCGGACACCGCGCTGTATGCGCAGTACGCCAATGCAGCGGCGCCGGTGGGCACCTCCAACCTCTTGCTGCTCTCGGCCGCGAACAGCGACT
Organism: Caldimonas mangrovi; assembly: GCF_023721835.1. Taxonomy (GTDB): domain Bacteria; phylum Pseudomonadota; class Gammaproteobacteria; order Burkholderiales; family Burkholderiaceae_C; genus Caldimonas; species Caldimonas mangrovi. Next base: position 253,409 of record NZ_JAMKFE010000007.1, read on the forward strand.
TCCCGCTGACGCGCGGCAAGCAATGGGAAGTGGGGCTGAAGCAGAGCCTGCCGGAGCAGCGCATCGACTGGACCCTGGCGCTGTATCGCATCACACAGGACAACGTGCTGTCGCGGGACCCGGACAACCCTTCCGTCACCGTGAACAACGGCAAGATCGCGTCGCGAGGCCTGGAAATCTCTGCGGGCTGGCGCGCCACCCGTCAACTCACGCTGTCCGGCAACCTGGCGCTGGTGGACGCCGAGTTCAAGTCGCTGGTCGAGACCGGCGGGGTATCGCGTGTCGGCAATCGCCCGACCAACGTGCCAAAACGCACCGCCAACCTGTGGCTGGACTACCGCTTTGCCGACCTGCCGCTGACCGTTGGCACCGCGGTACAGCACGTCAGCAGCATGTACACGAACACCGCCAACACGGTGCGCATCAACGGCTACACGCTGCTCGACGTGTATGCGAGCTGGCGCATCCGCCCGGCGCTGCTGACGCTGCGCATGCGCAACGTGACCGACGAGCTGTACGGCACCTGGGCCGGCGCCAACGCCAACAACCAGGTCCTGCTCGGCATGCCACGTACGGTGGAACTGACCGCCAAGTTCGATTTCTGAAAGGCACCGACATGCTGCAAACCCTCGGCCTGAGCAAGCACTTCGGTGCCACGCGTGCACTCGACGGCGTCACCTTGAACGTGGAGCCCGGCGAGATCTATTGCCTGCTGGGCGCCAACGGCGCCGGCAAGACGACGCTGATCAACGTTTTCCTGAATTTCACCGAACCCACCACGGGCCAGGCGCTCGTCGATGGTCTCGACGCAACCCGGCAACCACTGGAGGCCAAGCGCAGGCTGGCGTATATCCCGGAGCAGGTCATGCTCTACGGCATGCTGTCGGGGCTGGAGAACCTGCGCTACTTTGCAGCACTCGCCACCGGCCGCGAATTGCCGCGCGACGAGCTGATACGCCTGCTGGTCCAGGCCAGCCTCGACGAGGGCGCCGCGCACCGCCGCGTGAACACCTATTCCAAGGGCATGCGGCAAAAGGTCGGCATCGCCATCGCGATGGCAAAGCAGGCGAAAGCCCTGCTGCTGGACGAGCCGACATCAGGGCTCGACCCCAAGGCCGCCGCCGAGTTCTCCCAGTTGTTGCGCACGGCGCGCGACCAGGGGGTGGCCGTGCTGACCACCACGCACGACCTGTTCCATGCCAAGCAGACAGGTACACGCATCGGGATCATGCGCCAGGGCCGTCTGGTCGACGAGATGCGGGCAGAGGACCTCAGCCATACCGATCTCGAAGCGCTCTACCTGGAGCACATGAAATGAGCGCATCGTTGGTGATTGCACGGCGGGAGCTGACCGAGTTGTGGCGCGATGGCCGGCTGCTGGTTGCCGGTGGCCTGGTGCTGCTGCTGGTGGCCACCGCACTGGCGGTGAACTGGCAACAGGTGCGCAACAGCGAGGCAGAACGCCAGGCAGCCCAGACGCTGGACTATGAAGACTGGCTCAAGCAAGACCGTCGCCATCCGCACGATGCTGCACACCAGGGCATGCATGTGTTCAAGCCGCAGCCGCCACTGGCCGTGGTGGACCCCGGCATCACGCCGTACGTCGGCTCGACCATCTGGCTGCAGGCGCACCGCCAGAGCGAGTTGCGGTTCCGGCCTGCCCAGGACGCCACCGGGCTGCAACGCTTCGGCAGCCTGTCGATGGCGTGGGTGTTGCAGGTGCTCGGCCCGTTGGTGGTCATCGTGCTGGGCTTCAATGCGTTTGCCGGTGAACGTGAACTGGGCACGCTCAGGCAAACTTTGAGTCTCGGTGTAGCGCCGCGAAAGATCCTCGCCGGCAAGGCGCTGGCGCTGCTGGTTGCGTTGGCGCTGTTCCTGGTGCCCGTCGCATGGGGAACGCTGTGGAGCGTCGCGCCATCACTCGCCTCCCTCGACACCTGGTCGCGTATGGCGGGCCTTGTCCTTGGCTACCTGCTGTACTTCGGCATCGCCGTCATGGGCGTGCTCGCGGTCTCGGCGCTGGCGCCTTCCACGCGCGTATCGCTGATCGTGCTGCTCAGCGCGTGGGTCGTCAGTGTGGCTCTGGCGCCGCGGCTGGTGTCAGATGTGGCGCGGCACTGGCATCCCAGCCCTTCGCGGCAGGCGTTCGACCAGTCGCTGGATCAGGATCTGGATGCGTCGTACCGCAGGGCCTGGCGGGAACAGTTCGGCACCGAGAAGCGCTGGGGGCCTGATCTTCCCCTGAATCGCTGGGGCTACGCGTTGCGAGTCGACGACCAGGCCGGGTATACGGTCAGCGATCACCATTTCCAGACGCTGTGGGGCTCGTTCGCTGCGCAACAACGGGTGCAGGAATGGGCCGGGCTTGCGATTCCCTTGCTCGCCCTTCGTGCCTGGTCCATGGGCATGGCGGGCACCGACTTCGAGGCGCACCGGCATTTCTCGGTGGCTGCCGAGAAGCATCGCCGGTTGATGCAGGACATCATCAGCGACGACCTCGTCGAGCATGCAGACCCATTGGGGCACCAGCACTTCTCCTACCAGGCGGACCCTCACCTGTGGGCCCAGGTTCCCCGATTCGACCATGCACCGCCATCTTCGCTCGACGCGTGGCGGCACAACGTGTTGAGCCTGCTCGTGCTGACCGCGGTGCTCGCGGCCACCTCGGCGACGGCGGTATGGGCCGCGGGGGCACGCAAGCCATGAGATCGTTCACTTGCTTGCGGCGTGTGTTCGTCCATGAGGCGAAGGTGCTGTGGGCAGACCGGAGCCTGTGGCTGGTATGCGGTCTCGTGGCGCTGCTGGTCGCGTACAGCCTGTTCAATGGCATCGCCGACATTCGCGGACGCGAACGGACGGTGGCCGACCTGCAGAGCCGCCAGGCAGCGCGCGAACAGAAGAACATCGAGTTGTTGCAGCGCGTGCTGAGTGGCCAGGAGCGGCCCGATCCCTTCTCGAATCCGGCAGACCCCGCATCGGTCGGCGGCGGCATGGGAGCGCGGTACACGGTCATGCCCTACCTGCCCCTCGCACCGATGGCGATCGGGCAATCGGACATGAACCCGAACTACTACAAGGTGAGCTACCGCAGCAAGGCGACTTTCATGTACGACGGGGAGCTGGAAAGCCCGTGGCACCTGTTGAGCGGCACCTTCGACCTGGCGTTCGTCGTGGTGGTACTGCTGCCGCTCGCCGTGTTCGCGCTCAGCTGGAACCTGCTGTCGGCCGAGCGAGAGCAGGGGATCCTGAAGCTTCTGCTGTCGCAACCCCTGTCACTGACCACCCTGCTGGCGGGCAAGGTCGCGTTGCGGGCTGTGGCGCTGCTCGGCACGGTGGCGTTGGTCGTTCTGTTGGTGTTGGGAGCCTCACGTGCGGCTCCGGCAGGCGCAGGTGCGTGGGGCCAACTGGCGGCCAGCATCGTGGTCATCACCTTCTATGCCGGCTTCTGGTTTGCGTTGGCGGCAGCGGTGAACGCGCTCGGACGGTCCTCGGCGTTCAACGCCCTGGTGCTCGTCACTGGCTGGGTGCTCCTGGTGCTCGTGGCGCCGGTCGTGATGAACCTCGCTGTTTCTCTCGCCAGCCCTGCGCCCTCGCGCGTCGAGTTGTCCACCCGCACGCGGCTCATCACGATCGACGCGCTCAATCGCTACAACGATCTGCTCAGCGCCGACTACCGCTACGTCGAGGCGCCCGAGAGCCTGCTGCCGAAGAACGGCCGCTTCGAAGTGGCCCATCGGCGCCGGGCCCACTACCTCATGGGCCGCGATACCGACCGGGAGATCGAAGCGCTGCTGGCCAGATTCGACGAGCAGTTGAATCGACAGCAGGATCTCGTCGAACGGTGGTCGTGGTGGTCACCGGCGGTGGTCACCTACGAGGCACTCGGCAATCTCGCAGGAACAGGATCGAAGCGGTATTTGCACTTCAAGCAGCAGGTGGAAAGCTACCACGCGCAGTGGCGCGCGTTCTTCGAGCCCAAAGTCCTCGACGGGCTGGCGATGACCGAGAGCGACTTCTCGCAGCTGCCGCGCTTTCAGTGGCAAGAGGTGGCAGCCGCCGACAGAACCGCACGATGGCTGCGCCATGGCTTGTACCTGGTTCTGCCGGCCCTGCTGCTGGCCTTCCTCGGCTGGCGACGCTCACGCACGTACCAGATCCTCGGATGAAGCGCTGGCTGTTCCTGGCCCACCGCTGGCTGGGGCTGGCCGGCTGCCTTCTGATCCTGCTGTGGTTCGCCAGCGGCTTCGTGATGATGTACGTGCCGTACCCCGAGTTGACGGACGACGAACGGCTGCCGGCGCTGAAGCCGTTGGACGTGCACGCGATCAAGGCATTCCCGTCAGATGCGGCGGCGGCCTGTGGCGCGGCCGACGTGCTGCGCTTGCGCGCATTGCAGCCGGCGGCGCAGCCGATCTTTGCGGTGCTGTGCAGCGGCGAAGCCTGGCGAGCGATCGACGCCCGGGACGGAGCCCCTGTTCGTGTCGACGCCCAGGCGGCTGCGCGTGCGGCGGAGCAATATGGTGGGGCACCCAGTACGGGTGCACGCCTCATTGACCAGGACCAGTGGAGCATCTCCACCTCGCTCCATCCGCATCGGCCCTTGTGGCGGGTGGAGGTCGCGGGAGGCGGTGTGCACTATGTGAGCAGCCGCACGGGGGAGGTGGTCCGGGACACCAGCCGCATGGAACGGGGCTGGAACTGGGTCGGAGCCGTTGTGCACTGGCTCTATCCCACGGTACTGCGCAGCCGCAGCGAACTCTGGCATTGGACGGTCGTCGGGCTGTCTGCGTATGCGCTGTTCACCGCGATCCTCGGCACCGTGATCGGAGTGCTGCGATGGCGCCGCTATGCCAGCGGGCGGCGCACGCCTTATCGCGGTTGGATGATGTGGCATCACATGGCGGGACTCGGGACGGCCGTGTTCGTGCTGGCGTGGCTGCTGAGCGGGTTGTTGTCGATGAACCCTGGCGGGGTGTTTTCGGTCGGCCGCTTGCCGCCGACGCCTCTGAACACCTTCACAGCGGGAGCCTCACGCGTGCCGCACGGTGCCGCGGGGGCAAAGGAGATCGAGTGGATCCGCGACGGCGAGGGCGTGTTGACCTGGGTGCGCCGTTCGTCGACCGATTCCGAACTGCGCCGAGGTGACCAGCCCGTGGCTGTGAACGAGGCCTACGTCCGACGGCGGGTGTCTGGCCTCGGTTTCGGGGCGCCTTCGACGGTGGAACGCCTCGACGAACTCGATCTGTACTACCACGCACGGAATGCCTCTCGCCCGCTGCCTGTGTGGCGAGTCCGTTTTGCAGATCCACAAGCCACCTGGGTCCATGTCGACGGCCGCAGCGGCCAGGTGTTCAGCGTGGTCGACCGCTCGAAACGCGTTGCTCGCTGGCTCTATCACGGCTTGCACAGCTGGGACTTCCAGTTCCTGCTGCAGCACCGGCCGCTGTGGAATGTGCTGATGCTGGCCGCCATGGCAGCCGGCTTCTTCTTCTCGGTGACGAGTGTTGTCGTCGCCTGGCGTCGATTGACCCGTCGGCGCCCGGCGGCGAGAGCCGCGTCACCCATCTTGTCCCCACAGGAGCAACAACCATGTCTCTGATTCCCGTCACCATCCTCACCGGCTTCCTCGGCAGCGGCAAGACCACGCTGCTGAACCGCATCCTCAAAGAGCATCACGGCCAACGCATCGCGGTCATCGAAAACGAGTTTGGCGAGGCCGGCGTCGACAACGAACTGCTGGTGCAGGACCGGGACGAGCAGATCGTCGAGATGAACAACGGCTGCATCTGCTGCACCGTGCGCGGCGACCTGCTGCGCATCCTGGGTGAACTGCACGCCAAGCGCAGCAATGGCGCTCTGTCGTTCGAACGGGTCATCATCGAAACCACGGGATTGGCCGACCCGGCTCCAGTGGCGCAGACGTTCTTCGTCGACGAAGAGATCAGCGGCCGCTACGAGCTGGACGCGATCGTGACGCTGGTGGACGCCAAACACGCGATGATGCAACTGGACGAGCACCACGAAGCGCAGGAGCAGGTGGGCTTTGCCGATCGACTTCTGCTTTCGAAGACGGACCTGGTGACCGAAGACGAAGTGCGCCAACTGGAGCAGCGCCTGAAACGGATGAACCCGAGGGCGCCCATCCTGGCCGCTCATTTCGGCGAGGCACCGATCGAACAACTGCTCGACATCCACGGCTTCAATCTCAATGCCATCCTCGAGATCGAGCCCGATTTCCTGACAGATGTCGAGCATGAACACGATGACGACGTCGTGAGCTTCGTCTTCCGAGCGGAGCGCCCATTCGACACCGCCCGGCTCGACGACTTCCTGGGCACGGTTGTGCAGGTGTACGGCACGAAGTTGATGCGATACAAGGGCGTTTTGGAGCTGGCAGGCCGACCGCGCAGAGTCGTTCTGCAAGGGGTCCACATGCTCATGGCCACTGACGAAGGTGCGCCATGGAAGGCTGGCGAGAAGCGGGAAAGCCGCATCGTTTTCATCGGCCGCGAACTGCCGAAGGACATACTGCAGCAGGGACTCGATCTCTGTCTTGCCGCACCTGTTGCTGCGGAGACCGTGCCTGCGAGGCGGGAACGCTAGACGCCTGCTTGTCGCGGGAATCAACCGTATGACACGGCGCACGTAGTCGCCGCCGAGCACGGCCGCACTGGCAAACTTGCCGGTGCGGTGCAGGTACTCTTGCCCGATTGCTGGCGGAGTACGGCACCTTGCGGAGGGAGGAAGGGCAGCGCGACCCTAACACCGGGTGGCTGGAGGATTTGACATCTCTGTTGGGGCGGTCGAACACGTGGCGTCGGGATCCTCATTGAGGGGGAAGGGTTCCGATCGCTCGAATGCCGGACTGCGACGCCTCGCACCGCAATGCATACTGCAATCCGGCTGATTGGAGGCCAACCCATGGAAGGAATGAGCCCGCTCAGGAGTTCGCGCGCATACCGATGGGCTGCTGGCATTGCGCTGATCACGATACTCGCGCTTGTCTGGCTGAGCTTGGGGGTGGGCATCATTGGTCGGGACGGTGATCCCGCCAACGCCGCTTACTTCGCGGTGATCGCGATTGGACTGGTGGGGGCCGTCGTGGCGCGCCTTCAACCTTACGGAATGGCGCTTGTCCTGCTCGCGATGGCGCTGGCTCAGGCATCTATCGCAGCTTTCGCGGTTCTCGGCGGAATCGGTCTGCCTTGGAGCGGCCCTGCTGAACTGATCTTGCTCAACGGCTTCTTTGTCGGCCTGTTTACGGCATCGGCATGGCTGTTCTGGCGCGCTGCACGGGTGTAGCCGGGAGATCGGTGCGACGTCAGGGGGCGAAGTCGCCACCGTCCTCTTTGCCGTCGATCGGCTGTGCAAGCGCTCACGCGACCGGGTGAGCAACGGGCCCGCACCGCTCACGGGTGGACACCGCCGAAGAGCAAAAGGGGCCTGTGAGGCCCCTTCTTTCATACCGCTCGCACCGAACAGCGCGCGAAAAATTGTGCGCGGGAAACTGAGTCGCTTACCGGAGGTCTCTGGCACCCGCGGAAACGCTAGCGTTGTTGCTGGAACTCGCGAATGGATTGCTTACTGGTGGCGACGACGGGTTAAACGTGTGGCCGCGCACATGCGGAGCGGCGAAACAAAGTCCCTTACAGACGCCAGAACCGCCTTGAAGCTCACCGCCGGAACATTATTCCGGCGCTCGCCGGTGGTCGTTGCGGGGCGTATGCATTTGCGTTGCGCCACACTCCAGACCATGAAATCCGCCACCCTTCCTGCTGTGCGTGTCGAGCCCGAGCTGCGAGACGAGCTTGAAGCGGTGTTAGGAAAACCGAGACCATCAGCGCCTTCGTCGAGGAAGCCGTCCGCGGGCCCGTCTACGAGTTCGCCGAGGATGGGCGCCGACACCTGATTCCTGCCCAATTTTCTCGTATTGGCTATTGTCGGAAGACAAAAACAGCTCCGTCACCAGTTGCTCTTTCCTGAATGGTTAGAAACGCCAATGACGGCGGTGTGGGCCCGGGCGCACCAGAAAAGAAGCGCGTCATGACGGCTAGCGAGATGTCCTACCGGCTGACGACGGCGGGAGTTTGGGTAGAGATGTCCAAACCCTTCGCGGCACAAGTTGACGCGGGCCGCGTACCCGTATACATATACAGGTACGCTCTTCGTTAGGAGGTTGTTTTGCGCGCTGAAAACATGGTGTTTCGCTCTCTGTATGTTGACCCCGACGTTGACGAAGCACTGAAAGCGGAAGCGAGACTGCTGGGCGTTAGCAACGGCGTCATGTTCCGGCGCTATCTTGAACGCGCCATGACTTCCGCCGCTCGCGCACCTGCGCCCGAGGGGCAGCCGCGTCTGCGCGTGCGCACCGTCTATCTGCCTCGCGAAACTGACGATTTGCTGCGCAGTCAGGCGTTTGACTTGCGCATTAGCAAGAGCGACCTGATTCGTCAGTACCTTCGTTCGGCTGTTACGCCGGCGCGCCGCCCGGATGTTGCGGTCAAGCGAACGCGCTCCCGAGCTACAGAGCGCACTTCTCGCTAAACGTTGACCTGTTCTTCGGCGCTTTCGACAGCAAATTGCCAGTTGACAGCAGCGAGTCGGAGCCGTCGCTTGTGCGCCGCAGTTGCATCTGGCAGACTGACGTTGTGTTTGGCCGGGAGGCCGAACCCGCTGTCCGGCTACCGGCAGCACCGCCGGCTTGGCGCTACGCCCCGGCGCCCGAATTCGGAGTGAATCGCCCCGGGATTTGAGGAGGCTCTTTTCTCTGAGAGGATGGAGCCATGAACAAGAAGTCGAACAAGTTCTCACCCGAGGTGCGCGAGCGCGCGGTGCGTATGGTGCAGGAGCACCGAGGCGA
>NZ_JAMKFE010000008.1 GCF_023721835.1 Caldimonas mangrovi
CAGCGCCAACACGCCTTGCTGAGCTGGCAGCACCACTACAACTGGCACCGCCCGCATCACGGCATCGGCCGCGTCCCTCCTGCCTCTCGCCTACCCGGGCCTCGATACAACCTCTTGACAGTTCACACCTAGTGTTGTGCTCAGCGGCTCGGGCTTCATGCGGCAGCCCGTGCTGCACTGCCCCATCACTTGCAGGAGGCCCACCATGGCACGATCCATTCGACTTCTTTACAAGAACGTGCGAGGCCGGGCCCGCCGCAACTTCAACTGGGAGGGCCTCACCGAGATGTCCGCCGTGGTGATCACGGCGGCAGAGTGGAAGCCGGGCACCGACCCGTTCGATTCCCCTCCGGGGAGGCCGCACCTGGGGGAGGCCAATGTCTACGTGACCAACGTCGGGCCTCACGACCCCGAAGGCGGCTTCGGCGGCGTGGAGTTCCATCTCCACGTCGACTGGGACAGTCCGCTCGACGTGCTTGTGACGATCACCGACCTGGGGCCGATCGAGAGGCAGATCGTCCTGGAGTGAGCGACATCCGTTGCGCCGGAAGAGGCGACCCTGTCGGGTCTTGAAGCAGGCCTGCCGCCCGCCTTCCTCGGCGCACCTCCTTCGTTGTCGCACGCGTCGCTTCGCTGCGGGCGCGGTCGGATCCGGTACCCGGCACAAACTGCATCGCCCGTGCGCTGGTCGCTTTTTCTGTCTGCGGGCAAGCCGAGGCCCCTGACATGCGAACCACCCGACCCCACTCGACGCCATCCCCTCAGGCTTCCGACCCGCCGAGCGGACCGATCGGCGGCGAAAGCAGCGCCACCGGCGCCAGCCGCGCAACGGGTGCTGCTGCGGCGGAACCAGGCGGCGCCGCGCAGGCCTCGTATGACACGCCGGTGCGCCCGCGCAGGCGGTCGTCCGCCACCATGGGCAGCGGGCCAGCACGCCGGTCCGGGCTCATGCTGTCCACCGCAGCGACAGGGCTTGCACCCGCCAGCGCCAACGCTGAGACGCATGAACGACACCACGTCGCCCGCAGTTCCGTGAGCGCGACCCAGGCCCTCGGCCAGTTGTCGACCGCGCCGACAGCACAAGCGCAGCTCGACCAGGCGCTGCAGGAGATCCCGCTCGGCCCCGGCCCCTTGCGTGCGTTGCGCGAGATGCTGGTGCGCCACGGGGCGCCTGCCGCGGCATCCGACAAACTGGTGGCTCGCGAAAACGAAGCGGGCGAGCTTCAACTCCATTGGGTGCGGCACGAAGACGAAGTGACGCCGCGAGACAGCTGGCTCGCCCGCCGCCACGTGAAGGACACGATCAACGCCAGCATCGAGGCGTTTCCCGGTGCCGACGACGAGACGCTGCGCATGGTGTTTCCCCAGCAATCGACGCGTCAGTTCACAGACCCGATGAGCCGCGGCCTGCGGGCGGACGAACTGATGGGCATCGTGCAACGGGTCGAGGCACAATTGCACCACTACGAGGTGACGCCGCCGACGCTGGAGCCGCAGGCGGATCAGGGCATGCAGCCGCTGTTGCGCATGCTGTCCGCGCTGCCGCCCCGCAGCTTTCTCGCGGCAACGGCGGGAGCCGGGGGGCAGGTGACCCTGCAAAGCCGGCTCAGTATGCCCAGCGACGCCGAGTCGACACTCGCTCGCCGCACGGTGGCCGGCATGCTGCGGACGGCACAAGGGGAGATGCTGTCGGTACGCCGGACCGAAGACCTCGAGGAGCGCATGAGGGTTTTGTCGGCCCGCATCGAAGACGGCGTCGAACCGCTCACTGCACACGAAGTCAACCAGGGCGCTGTCGAGTCGGCCCGTGCTGCCACCGGCGCTACCTTGCTCGGCCATACGGCTCCAGCGCCGCAAGTGCCCGAGCACACCGCCACCGAAGCCGTCACGGTGCTGCTCGATGAGATGGACAGAGCCCGCACCGCGGCCACGCCCGAGCAACGCCAGGTGCTGGCGGATTTGGACAGAAAGGCCAAGTACCAGTGGCTGGCCGAGGGGCTGATGATCGGCAATACCGCCGATCTCTGCCTCCAAGCCGAGCAAAGGCTCAACGATGCGGGGCTGCAGAGGCTGGCGGCGGTGGCGCGCACCTTGGCGCAGGAGTTGACCGCCGAAGGCGGCCGGGCCAGGCTCATCACGCGACAGCACGACAATGTCTACGGTCGGGTGCTCGAAACCAAGTTTGCCGAAGGCTTGAACCAGCAGCCGGACGCAGCCATGCTGCGCAGTGCCGCCGATGCCGGGCTTGCCCTCGCCGATACCCTTGAGCGGCTGCCGCCTCACGAGGCGGACGGGGTGTGCATGGACGCGCTGAGACGGCTGACAGAGCAATACCCGCGCAACTGGACGACACCCGACGACGCCATATCGAGGCTGGTGAACCAACCCTTCGCCAGCGTGGAGGACCTGTGCGGTGCGCTGCGTGCAAGGGTGATCACCGGCGACGACTCGCTGCGCATCCAGCAGCTCGTCGCCATGGTGGGCAGCGCACTCGGGCACTTCTCCGAGTCGGTGGCCTGGGCTCGCAGGGCCACGCAGAACCATGAAGACAACATCCGCCCGGCGCAAGGCGTCGAGAAGTACTACGACCACCCGCCGGACCTCACCTATGGCGGCGGCATCACGCTGCGACACCATGCCCCGGCAGTGCCGTCCCATCAGCGGAGCCGGCGCGAGTCTGTACAGCGAGTGTTCGATTTCAGCCAGCCGGCGGCCACACACGTGAATGCGCTCCAGACCGGCCGACCGATCGGCAGCGGCGTGTCGGGCACCGCCGGCCTGGGGCTGGAGCTGTTTGTCGAGCTGCACCGCCACCCTGACGCGTCGCTCGCCGCGGAATTCGCGCGCACCGGCCGTCACCAGTTCGATCTGCAAGCCGCCTTTCTGGACCACGTGAAGTGGCTCATCCTCGACGGCGGCCATTCGCTGCACGAGGCCCTGTGGACGGTGAACCAGCGGTCCGAAGCGCTGGGACTGGATTGGCAGCGGCGGCAGGAGCCGGCGGCCTTCATCAGCAACTATGCGCAGTACTTCGAGAGCCTGCCGCCGAACCTGCGCCAGACCGTCGACCGTGCGCTCGATCATGCCTGGTCCGGGTTGCTGGCGCATCGGCGAGAGCGGTTGAGGTTGGACAGCGCAGTCGCGCCCGACTGAGCCTTCACGACGGTCTCCATCCTTGGGCACCGCCCGCTTGAACGGGGCCGCTGTCGCTGCCGTTCGCCTCGCTGGCTGCGACCCCTGCACTTCACTTCTCCGTCGCTTGCTTCGCATCACGGACCGAGAAAGGGCATCGCAAGGTCACAGTCAACGGAACAGGACATCCAGAGCCATGCGCCATCGTCTCCAACGATCGGGACGATCGGCCATGGTGTGCCGTCCAACCGCTCCCAGAGCGACTCGAAGCAGAAAGCGACCTATGAGCATCGGCATTCAAGCGGGGCAGGCCAGCCCCTTCTCTTCTGCCCAGATGATGGGCCCCTGCGGCATGCAGCCGAACCAGATGTCGCCGCAGGTGCAGGCGGCGCTCCAGACCGCGATGACCGCTGTGATGATGGCGGCGGCCAGCCTCGTCAAGATGGCCCATCAGCAGTCGATGGCCGCCCTGCAGGGTGGCGCCTCACCCTTCGGCGGCATGCCGGGTCTCGGCGGCATGGCCCCCTTCATGCCGATGGGGCAGCCGGGGCTGCCTATGCCCGGCCTCAACATGAACTTCCAGCCGCAGCAGCCGCCGCTGGCTCCCGCCCACCAGCTGGCCCCGGCCCAGGGACCGCAGAGCGCGGGGCGGGTGCAAAACCAGGCGCCGCAGGCCTCCAACGGCGCGCCGAAGGCCGGCGCGCCTTCCGGCGTGCCGGGCGACCCCGGCACGGTGCCGCAGCGCAACGACAAGCCGACCGACCCGAGCAAGTCGGTGGACGACTACCTCAATGCGAACAACGGCCTGCTCAAGAACATGGGCAACCAGGAGGGCATGAAAGACAAGCTCAAGGCGCGCTACGGCGATTGGGACGATCCCAAGCGCAGCGAGGCCGAGCGCAAGCAGTCGGCCTACAACGCCGCTCGCCATGTCGGCACCATCAAGAACATGAAGGACGTCGAGGGCGGCGACCGGGGCGACGTGGTCAAGAACGGCAAGATGGAAGGCTGCACCAAGGACGGCGACATCCGTTCCGGCACCGAGATGGCCGTGCTGAAGGATTCCCTCAAGACCGACGGGAAGGGGCAGGACCACAACACGAACAACCTGCTGAGCAAGCCCAACCTGCCGGGGACCAACAACGACAGGGACGCCAAGTACGTGCGCAAGAACGGCACCAACCGCGACACCTCGGAGGTGATCGGCCGCGAAATCGGCCAGTTCTTCCTCAAGGGCATTTCCACGGTGTTCGGCGGGTTGGCGAGCCTGGTCAGCAACACGCTGGGCCGCATTCCCGGCATCGGCAAGCTGCTGTCGGCGCCGGCCGAGGCGCTGTTCGGCACGATCTCGAACTACAGCAAGGCGGGCGCCGATATCGTGGGCAAGGACCTGCAGGGCAAGGACAAGAAGGAAGCGCTGGACGAAGCGGGTCGTGAATCGGCCGGCGGTGCTGCCGGGGCGTTCGTCGGTATCGTCGATCCCACCGGTGCGTTGTCCGGCATCACCGACAACGCGGTGCAGCATGCGATCGACCCGTCCAAGGTCGCCCTGGATCCCGGCAAGGCCGCATTGGAAGGCATGGACCCCACCGGCGGCCTGATCAGCGGCCAGGTCACCAAATAGCACCCGCTCGCACCGCCCCCGAGGAGTGCGGCCGGCGGACCGCGGTGCCGGGCAGGGCCGGCGCCGCGTTCAACGCGGCCGGTCGACGCGTCAGCGCGGTGCGGCCGGCGTCTCGTTGCTGGTGATGTACGCGCTGGCGCGCTCCGGTTCGATCGGCCGCACCTCGAAGCTCAGGCCGCAGGCCAGGCAAGGGTTTTGCGCGGCCAGTTCGGCGGCTTCTTCGAGGCTGTCGGCCAGGAAAAACCAGTAGCCGCCGACGACTTCCTTGGCCTCGGTGTAGGGGCCGTCCATCACGCCGCTTCGCGACACCAGCTTCGCGGCGGTCGCGAGGCGCTGGCCGGCTTTCATCTTGCCCTGCTCGACCAGGCGGTCGTGCCAGACGTAGAAGTCGTCGATCGCCTGCTGGATGCGCTCGGGGGACTTGTCGGCGTCCCACTTGCCGCGCGACAGCACAAGAAATTCGGCGGGCTTGGTTTTCAGCGTCATACCGGTCTCCATCTCGGGTGCCGGTATTGTGCTCGGCCGTCTCGGCGGGCGCGAGCTGCTGCCCATCGTGCAGGGCGGCAGGGGGGCGCGTCTGCCCACCGTCTCGCCGGCGGCGTGGCGGCGTCGGAACGCTGTCGTCGGTCGACCTGCGCCGTCACGCCGGCCTGATGAAACGCACCATCGGGCTGGGCATGAGGCAGGAAGCGAAGGACGCAATCAACGCCGCCGACTCGTCGCGCTGGGTGGCGGCTCACGCTTCGGTGAGCGTCATCAGGATGTCGGCATACCAGGCGCAATTCAGCCCCAGCGCTTCATCCTGGGCCCGATCGCGGTCGCCCATGTCCACGCGTGACGAATGGATGCCCAGCAGCTTCCAGGGCAGCGCGGCCCGTGCAGAGCCGGGCGTGGGGTCGCGCATCAGCACCGGCGCACCGCTGGTGCCGCGGTGCGTGCGGGCGTCGGTCAGGAAGTAGCCCTGGCCCTGAAAGCGCACACCGAACGACGAGGCGACGCAGGCCAGCCGCACCACCGGCAGGTGATGCAGCGTGTCGTGAAAGCCGAGAGGGAAGCCCACCACCAGCAGCGGGCTGCCGATCTCGATGTCGGCCAATGACGCCTGCAGGTGGCCCGGCGTGAAGGCGTGCAGTGCGCAGCGCTCTGGCAACGCGCCGCGCTCGAGTTCGATCACCGCCACATCCACCGCGCCGCCGGTGTCGCTGCCCTGGCGCCAGATGCTCTTGCCGTCGCGGTACAACAGGATGGAGAACGCGGTGGTGAGAGTGAGATTGAAGGTGTTGGTGTGAAGTTCGATCTCAAGCCGATCGGGGTGGTGCCCGTTCTTCGCATCGAGCAGCACGTGCCCGCTCGTGACCAGATAGAGCCGGGTGTCTCGTTCGAAGAAGAAGCCACTGGCGCCGGTCAGCAAGCGGGGCCCCTGGAAGGTCGTGACCCGCGTCGACGTCAGCAACACCGGTTCGATGGTGCCTGGCTTGCTCACTCGTGCATCTCCCTGTTGACAGCGTTGGCGATGATGGCTGCGTCGTGCCGCGCGAGGTGTTTCCATGCGTTCCGGCTCCGGACGGCCCGGCACGACGCGAGTGCGGGCACAAATGCGGTGCCGATGCGCCGCACCGACGCGCGCCCGACAGGCATCGCAGGCGGCTGCGAGGGAACGGCAGTTGCTGCACATTAGCATCACCCTGCGAAAGTGCCTTTTCCATGCCGTCGCTTCGCTCTTCGTCCGCTGCCGTCCCCAGCTTCGCCGAGAGGTTGACGGAGCTGGCCCGGCAGACTTCTGCGCAGACCGAGCGTGCCGGCGGAAGGCTCTTTTTCGATTACCGCGGGCCCGAGGCCTGCTTCAGCCGCCATGCCGAGCGCGTCGAGCGGGCCGCGTCGCAGCTGCTGTCGGACGCCCTGCGGTCGGGTGCCGAAAGCGCCGGCTGCCTGTTCCTGACGGTCCATGTGTCGGCACCCGCCGACGGAGAGTGCCGCGCGCTGATACAAATCGCTTTTCCGGACCCCGGCGGTGAGCCCAGCTTTGCCAGCATGTCGGCCTATACCGCGGACTGCAGGGTCGACGAATGCAATGCGCGCGAAGCTGCGCTGCCCGAAGCGGTGGCCCACCTGGTCGAGGGACTGCAGCCCTGGTATGCCGAATCGCGCTCGGTGGGTGTCGCCAGGGCCTTGCAGCTGGCTGTGACGCTGGCGGCCGAAGACGGCCACGACGACGCCGAGGCGGCTCTGCTCGGCATCCCGCAAGCATGGCTGGTGGGGCGCGCTGCCGGGGAAAACGAAGCATTGGCCAGTCGCCTGCAGCGCGATGGCTGGCTAGTGCGGCTGTTCGGCCAGGTCGGCGCCGCGCGCGGTTTTCTCGAGGCGGGCTCCCGTACACCGCCGGCTCCCGCGCTGCTGTTCGCGCGCGCAGGGCCGGGCGTGGACATCGACACGTTGCGCGAATGGGCGGGCTCGCTCCCCGCGGCGACCCGCGTCGTGCTGGGCGTGGCGGGTGCCGAGGCCGCGGTCGAACTGGCCGGCCGGTCGATGGGGCGTTTGGAGGTGCGGGAAATTCCGTTCAGCCCGGCCGACTTGCGGGAGATTCAGGAAGAGGCGCTGCAATGGGAGATCAACCAGAGCGGCGAAACCAGCCCGGCGCCACTCGACGCGGGCAGGCGTGCGCGCGTGCTGGTGGTCGACGACGAACCGGTGAACCTGATCTTGGCGAGTGAGATGCTGCGCGTGCTCGGCTATGGCGTCGACACCGCAGGCAGCGGCCTGCAAGCGGTCGAGTTCTGCCAGCGGTTTCGGCCGGCGGCCGTGCTGATGGACGTCAACATGGCCGAGATGGGCGGCATCGAGGCCACGCAACGCCTGCGCCGGATGGAAGCGCACGACCAATGCGAGCCGCTGACGATTGTGGCGGCGACGACGCAGTTCGACGAGGAAACCCGCACAGCCTGCCTGCAAGCGGGCATGAACGGTTTCATGCGCAAGCCGTTCGCGCTGATGAATCTTGCCCAGCAGATGGCGCAAGTCGCGTCCGGGCGCTCCCCGCATTGACGCAGACAGGGGCGAAGCCGACATGGTGCGGATGGAACTGGATGTCCGGCTGGAATACGACATCGACGAGCACGGGGCGGACCTCGTCTTCAACATTCAACCTGCGCATACGCCGTGCCAGGCGATCATTGACGAAGCCATGCGCGTGAGCCAACCGATCGTGCCCCAGACGTTCACCGATCCGCTCACACGCAACCGTTACCTGCGCCTGCGTGCGATGCCGGGCACGCTGAGCGTCTCGTACACCGGCACCGTCGAGATGGAACATCACTTCGCGTCCACCGGGGCGTTGCAGGAGGTGCCGGTGAGCCGGCTTCCGCCGGACGTGCTGGGATACGTCTATCCGAGCCGCTACTGTCCTTCCGACCGGATGATCCGCTTCGCGACCGCCGAGTTCGGCGGGCACCTGCAAGGACACAGCCGGGTGCAGGCGATCCTCGACTGGGTCCGCACCCATGTCACCTTCGCGTCGAATACGTCGACTTCCAGCACGTCGGCGCTCGACACGCTGGTCGACCGGGTCGGCGTATGCCGAGATTTTGCACATTTGATGATCGCCCTGTGCCGAGCGGTGAACATCCCCGCGCGCTTCACGACCGGCACCGACTACGGATCGGACCCGGCACTCGGGCCACCGGACTTCCATGCCTATGTCGAGGTGTACCTGGGCGACCGCTGGTACATCTTCGATCCGTCGGGGACTGCCGTCCCCATGGGCTTCGTTCGGTTCGGCACCGGCCGCGACGCGGCAGACGTCGCATTTGCGACCATCTTCGGCGGTGTCCGGACGCAAGCCCCTTCGATCCGCGCCGACGCAGTTCAGGACGAGGCACGAGGCGTTGTTCTGCCGCACCTGTGCGACGACGCCTTGTCGACCGACGTCGGGGCGGGTCTCGAGTGGCGCTGTTGACGGTGCACGTGAGCGGCGCTGGAGCGACCCGAGCAGGCATAGACGAGAGGGACCGTCGCAGGGCGCAGGGTGGTTCGCATGGGGGAGTCTTCCAGACGATGCCCGGCCGAAGGCGCGAGGATTGCTCTGCCTATCGGGCCGCTGTTGCGCTGCCCGGTCCGGATGCCGGCGCATCGGGCGGGAAGGACCCCAGGACCCCCAAGCGATGGATGCATGGCGTTCTCCGAAGCTGCTCTCGTGGCTCGTGCTGGCCGCCGGAGGGGCGCTGGCGCTGGCCGCCGGCCTGTGGCAAAAGCGTGTCAACGACGAAGTCGTCAGCGGGCGCTTCGAACGGCTGGTGGTGCAGACGGCCGAGCAGGTGCAGGATCGGCTGCAACTCTACGAGTACGGACTGCGTGCCGCGCGCGGGGCCGTCATCGCCGCGGGCGGCGAGGCGATCACGCGAGAAAGCTTCCAGCGCTATGCCAGGTCTCGCGACATTCAGAGCGAGTTTCCCGGGGCCCGCGGTTTCGGCTTCGTGCGTCGCGTGTCGGTCGAGCAGGAGGCCGCCTTCCTGGCCAGGGCACGAGCCGACGGCTGGCCCGATTTCACGATCCGCCAACTGGCGCCGCACCAGGGTGAACGTTATGTCATCCAGTATGTCGAGCCGGTGGAACTCAACCAGGAGGCGATCGGGCTTGACATCGCTTCGGAGACCAATCGACGCGAAGCGGCCGAACTTGCGTCACGCACTGGCGAGCCGACATTGACAGGTCCCATTACCCTGGTGCAGGCGAGCGGGAAGAAGCAGCGGTCCTTCCTGTTGCTGCTGGCGGTGTACGGCGGCGTCGAGACGCCTTTGACGGTCGCCGAACGTCGGAACGAAGTGTTCGGCTGGGCCTATACCCCGCTGGTGACCGACGAGGTGCTGCAGGACTTCGACTACGCCGACGGCCAGTTCACGCTGGCGCTCTACGACCGCGCGCCGGGCGGCGTGCCGGAAAGATTTTTCTCTTCGCTGGGCTGGTCGCCGGCACCGCCGGGAGCGCTGGTGAAAGAAGTCGGCGCGTCGGTTTTCGGACGCATCTGGACCGTGCAGGTGCAGGCGTTGCCGCCGTTCTTCCTCGGCCTCAATCTGCGCAACCCGCTTGCGCTGACCGGCACGGTTGCGGCGACCGCGCTGCTGCTGGCGGTGTTGACCCATGTCTATCAGCTCGGTGCGGGCCGCGCGCGGGTGGCCGGCTTGCAGCGCGCCCGCATGGCGGCGATCGTGGAGAACTCGACGGACGCGATCGTCGGGCAGACCCTCGACGGTACCGTGCGCGAATGGAACCCCGCCGCGCAGCGGATGTTCGGCTACACCGTGGCCGAGGCGGTCGGCCGCACCGTGCGCCACCTGATCGTGCCCGACGACCGGGCCGACGAAGAAACCGCAATGCTCGAGCGCGTCGGGCGCGGGCAGAGCGTGGCCGGCTTCGATACGGTGCGGCGCCGGCGCGACGGCCGCATGCTGGACGTGTCGGTCTCGGTGGCGCCGATCCGCCTGGACAGCGGCGAGATCATCGGTGTCGCGAAGACCCTGCGTGACATCAGCGACCGCAAGAGCGCCGAGGCCGAGATCCTGCAGCTCAACGCGACGCTGGAGCAGCAGGTGGCGCAGCGCACCGCGGAGCTGAGGCAGATGGCGGCGCGCGAACGGGCCATCTTGACGAGTGCAGGCAGCGCCATCATCGCGGTCGACAACGACGGCATCGTCACGATGTTCAACCCGGCGGCCGAGGCGATGCTCGGGTGCCGCGCTGACGAGGTTGTCGGCAAGGTGAGCGCGCTGGTGTTCCACGACCCGGAGGAATTGCGGCAACGCGGCGAGGTCCTGGCGAGAAAGCTCGGCCGCCCGGTCGATGCCGCCGAACTCATGACTGGCCCTGCGCGTGACGGCGACATCGTCCGCAGCGAGTGGACCTACGTTCGTCGGGACGGAACGCGGCTGCCGGTGTTGCTGACGCTGAGCGCGTTGCGCGAGGGAAGCGGCGAGACGCTGGGATTCATTGGCGTCGCGACCGACCTGTCGGACCGCGCGCGGCTGCAGCAGGAACTCCTCGACGTGAACCGCGCACTGACCGAACGCAGTGCCCAGGCCGAAGCGGCCACGCGAGCGAAGAGCGAGTTCCTCGCCAACATGAGCCACGAGATCCGCACCCCGATGAACGCGATCGTCGGACTGACCGAGATGATGCGGCGCGACGTCAAGGATCCCGTGCTGCGCGACCGGCTCGACAAGATGTCCGATGCGTCGCGCCACCTGCTGGCGATCATCAACAACGTGCTGGACCTGTCCAAGATCGAGGCCGGCCGGCTGGTGCTGGAGCAGGTCGAGTTCGAACTGAGCGACGTGCTGGAGAACACCTGCGCGCTGGTGATCGAGGACGCGCGGCGCAAGGGCCTGGAGGTGGTGATCGATATCGACGACGTGCCACGCCGGTTGGTGGGCGACCCCATCCGGCTGGGCCAGGCGCTGCTCAACCTGCTGAGCAACGCGGTGAAGTTCACGCCTGCGGGTTTTGTCGTGTTGCGGTGTCTGCTCGCCGATGGCACGCAAGGCGAACAGATGCTGCGCTTCGAGGTCACAGACAGCGGTGTCGGTATTTCACCGGCGGTGATCGACAAGTTGTTCCGGCCGTTCGAGCAGGCCGATACCTCGACGACACGTCGCTACGGAGGCTCCGGGCTCGGCCTTGCGATCACCCGCCAGCTCGCCGACCTGATGGGCGGACACGCCGGCGCCCGCAGCCGCGAAGGGCGTGGCAGCACCTTCTGGTTCACCGCCCGCTTTGCCCCGGCGCCACGGGTCGACGAGCCGAGCAGCACAGGCGTCGCGGTACGCTGTCTGATGCTCGACGACCTGCCGGCGACGGCGCAGGCGGTGGCGTCCATGCTGGAACGACTCGGCGTGCAGGCGGACCAGGCGACCCGCCTCGACGAGGCGGCGCACCTGCTGCTGCAGGCTCAGCGGCGCGGTCGGCCGTACGAGCTGCTGGTGTGGGATGCCGACCTGGCGCCGCTGCCCCCGGCACTGCGCAAATTGCAGCATGACCAGCCCGCAGTCGTCTTCACGACGATCCGGAACGCCGACGCATGGCGGCCCGCGTTGCGCGGGCTGAGCCGGGCACAAGTGCTCGAAAAGCCGCTGACGCTGCGGGTGCTGGAGAACGCCATCCGGGCGCTGCAGGCGAAGCGGAGCGGGCCCGACGGGCAGGCCGCGGCGGACGACGAGGCAGACGACCATGGTGCCCGGCGGCCGTTCGAGCACCGGCGCGTGTTGGTGGCAGAGGACAACCCGGTGAACCAGATGGTGGCCGTCGACCAGTTGCGCTCGCTGGGCCTGGAGGTCGATGTGGCGGAGAACGGCGCCAAGGCGCTCGACTGCGCTCGCCGGCAGCGCTATGACCTGATCCTGATGGACCTGCACATGCCGGAGATGGACGGGCTCGAGGCGACGCGGGCGATACGGCGGCTGCCTTCCCATGCTTCCACGCCCATCCTCGCGATGACCGCCAGCGCGTTCGGCGAAGACCGCAGCGCTTCGCTGGCGGCCGGCATGGACGACCACATCTCCAAGCCGGTCGAGACGCAGGTGCTGGTGCGCACGTTGGAGCGGTGGCTGCATCCGCCGCCGCAGCGGCCCGGCCGCATCGCGTCGCGCCGCTCGCCGCGGTAGGCAGCAGCCACGCGCCGCACGAAACATGCGTTCGGCGCAGGGTTTTGATCCAACGCAGGGCTGCGCCGCGGCCCGGGCGTGATGAGATGCTCCATGACCCAGGTCGACTGCGCACCGGGGCGCGGGGCGCGACTTGCGCGCCAACCGTTACCGAGGTCTCTTCCATGCACGACACACCGGACACCGTCATCGACGTCAACTTGCCTGCGCAGGCCATCAGCGAAGAAGTGCTGATCGAGAAATACGCCAAGGGCGACGAGCGCACGCTCGACGACGTGCGGCGGCGCGTGGCGCGCGCGCTGGCCGCCGTCGAGGCGCCGGACCAGCGTGCCGTCTGGGAACAGCGCTTCCTGGAGGCACAGCAGCACGGCTTCGTGCCGGCAGGCCGCATCAACTCCGCCGCCGGCACCGAACTCACCGCCACGCTGATCAACTGCTTCGTGCAGCCGGTCGGCGACTCGATCTCGCACGCCGACGAAGGGCACCCCGGTATCTACACCGCGCTGACCGAGGCGGCCGAGACCATGCGCCGCGGCGGCGGGGTCGGCTACGACTACTCGCGCATCCGCCCGCGCGGCGCCTGGGTCGGCAGCACGCAGTCCAGCGCCAGCGGCCCGGTCAGCTACATGCGCGTGTTCGACCGCTCCTGCGAAACGGTCGAATCGGCCGGCAGCCGGCGCGGCGCCCAGATGGGCGTGCTGCGCTGCGACCACCCGGACGTCGAGGAGTTCATCCACGCCAAGGACACGGGCGACCTGCGCAACTTCAACCTCTCGGTCGGCGTCACGGACGCGTTCATGCAGGCGGTGGAGCTCGGCGGTCAGGTCGAGCTGGTGCACCGAGCCGAGCCCGGTGTCGCGCAGAAGGCGGCCGGCGCCTACCAGCGCGGCGACGGCCTGTGGGTCTACCGCAAGCTGCCGGCGCGCGAGCTGTGGGACCAGATCATGCGGTCGACCTACGACCACGCCGAGCCGGGCGTGCTGTTCCTGGATCGCATCAACGCCGACAACAACCTCAACTACTGCGAGACGATCGCCAGCACCAACCCGTGCGCCGAGCAGCCGCTGCCGCCCTATGGCTGTTGCTGCCTCGGCTCGATCGACCTGACCCGTTTCGTGCGGCAGCCCTTCGAGCCCGGCGCCCGTTTCGACGAAACCGGTTTCGCGGCGCTGGCGAAGGTGGCGGTGCGCATGCTCGACAACGTGCTCGACGTGACCTACTGGCCGCTGCCTGAACAGCAGGCCGAGGCACGCAGCAAGCGGCGTGTCGGCCTGGGCTACACCGGGCTGGGCGACGCGCTGGTGATGCTGAACCTGCGCTACGACACGCCCGAGGCGCGCGAGATGGCGCGCCGCATCTCAGAAGTGATGCGCGACGCGGCCTACGAGGCCTCGCTCGAACTCGCGCAGGAGCGCGGCGCGTTTCCGCTGTTCAATGCCGACCTGTACCTGAGCCGCGGCACCTTCGCGTCGTGCCTGCCCGCGCCGCTGAAGGAACGCATCCGACAGCACGGCCTGCGCAATTCGCACCTGCTGTCGATCGCGCCGACCGGCACCATCAGCCTGGCCTTCGCCGACAACGCGAGCAACGGCATCGAGCCGGCGTTCAGCTGGACCTACACGCGCAAGAAGCGCACGCCCGAAGGCACCTTCAAGGAATACACCGTCGAGGACCATGCGTGGCGGCTGTACCGGCACCTGCACGGCGCCGACGCGCCGCTGCCCGCCGCCTTCGTCACGGCGCTGGAGATGAGCGCGCAGGCGCACCAGGAGATGGTGGCGGCGGTGGCGCCCTACATCGACACGGCGATCTCCAAGACCGTCAACGTGCCGGCCGACTACCCGTACGAGGACTTCCAGGACTTGTACCTGAGCGCCTGGAAGTCCGGCCTGAAAGGGCTGGCGACCTACCGGCCCGACGCGGTGCTCGGCTCGGTGCTGAGCGTGGGCTCGGCCGCCGCGCCGCAGCCGCTGGAGCCGGTCGACGCGAACCGGCGCCTGGCGCTCGAGCGTCTGCCGAAGCCGGTGCTGGCTTCATTGCGCTGGCCGGGCCGGCCGGAGCTGCCGGCCGGCAATGCGGCGTGGAGCTACATGATCACGCACCCTTTCGGCGACTTCGTGCTGTTCGTCGGCGAACTGCCCGGCGATGGCGGGCAGGCCGGGTGTTCGCTGCCTTTCGAGGTGTGGGTCAACGGCGCCGAGCAGCCCCGCGGCCTGGGTGCGATGGCAAAGACGCTGTCGATGGACCTGCGCACCAACGACGTCGCGTGGTTGAAGCTCAAGCTCGACGCGCTGGCGACGGTGGCCGAGGAACGCGCCTTCGACATGCCGTTCCCGCCGCACGGCGAACGGCGCCGCTTTGCCGGCGTGGTGGCGGCCACGGCTGCGGTGATCCGGTGGCGCTGCGAGCAGCTCGGCGTGTGGCGCGATGCCGATGCGCAAGCGCCCACGCCGGTGCTCGACGCGATGTTCAGCCGCGACGAGCCGCGCACCGGGCCGTCGGGCACGCTCGCGTGGGCGGTCGACGTCGACAACCCGGCCACCGGCGAGGCCTTCACGCTGACGTTGAAGGAGATCACCCTGCCCGGCCCCGAGGGCCAGCCGGTGACGCGACCCTGCGCGATGGGGTTGTCGGGCAACTACCCGCGCGCGCTCGACGGCCTGGCACGGCTGTTGTCGCTCGACATGCGGGTGGTCGACCCGGCCTGGATCGGCATGAAGCTGCGCAAGCTGCTGAACTACGCCGAGCCGCTGGGCCACTTCATGGCCTTCGTGCCCGGCCTGCCACACGGCGAGCGCCGCCAGCAGACCTGGCCCTCGACGGTGGCCTACCTGGCGCGGCTGGTGATCCACCGCTACGCCATGCTCGGCGTGCTGAACGACGAGGGCTACCCGGTGCGCGAGATGGGCATCCTGCAGGCTCCCGAGCGCGGCGCCCCGGCGGCCGAGGCCGCCGCGCCGATGGCAGGCAAGCCGTGCCCGGAGTGCGGCAACGCGACGGTGATCCACAAGGACGGCTGCGACTTCTGCACTGCGTGCGGGTATACCGGCGCCTGTGGTTGAAGCGCAGCGTCCTCGTGCGACCGCCGGGTCACGGCTCTAGCAGCACCGGCTCCAAGCCCAGCGTGATCTCGCGCGACGCGGGCAGTGTGGTGGTCGCTTCCTGCAGCGTCGTCCGGCGCGTGACGGCCCAGCCGGCCGGCAGTGACGCCGGCTGGCCTTCGACCGTCGACCACAGCACATAGCGGTTCTCGGTGCCGCGGTTGAGCTTGAACACGTAGACCTGCTGGTTCAGCGCATAGGCGTCGACCAGGCGGGCGCCGCGCATCCAGCGCTCCATCGTCGCGTAGGCCTTCGCCGCTTCGGTCGGTGTGCGGAAATCCGACTCGACCAGCCGGGCCAGCGGCTCGGAGCGCTCCCAGAAGTAGTAGTTGAAGTTGCTGACCCCCTTGGCCCACATCATCATCAACGCGCGCGCGGTGGTCGAGCGCACCTGCTGGGGTGTCGGCACGAACTCGCTGCACTCGTAGACCAGCGAATCGCAGCCGGGCGCGCCCTCGGTGTTCCACAGCGGCTTGTGGCCGATGCCGTAGTTCTCCATCAGCTGACGCACGTTGCCGATGACTGGGCCGATCTTCTCGGGTGACGTGTTGAAGTACCAGTGGAAGCCGACGATGTCGACCTGCGCACCGCCGCCGGCTGCCAGGAAGAGGTTCAGGAAGTGCATGCCCTGGCCAACCGTGACGCCGGGCGACACCAGCCGGTTGCCGGGGTCGGCGGCCAGCAGTTCTTCGCGGGCGATGCGGGCCATCTCGACCATTTGCGCGATGCTGCCGTTGTAGTGCGGCTGGTAGTCGGGCTCGTTCCACAGTTCCCAGTAGCGGATGCGGCCGGCATAGCGACGCGCCAGCGTGCGCACGTAGTCGCGCCAGTCGGCCATGTTGACCGGGGCACCGGAGGCACCGGGGCCGTACAGGCCGTCGACGTCCGGCGTCGACGAGGCCCACTGGGGCGTCTGCCCGAGCGTGTAGAGGATGGACGCGTTCGGGTTGTTGCGCAGGATGTAGTCGACGTACATGTCGAGGCGCTTGCCGTGCGTCGCATTCCAGTCCCAGACGTCGTTGACGGGCTCCAGCTCGCGCCAGGTGGTGCCGGTGTTCCACAGCCGGATCATGTGCTGCCCGACGTGCGGGTAGGTCTGGTGCCAGCCCAGCTTGTTGACGTGCATGCCGAACAGCGTGTCGGGGATCGGCTCGGTGCTGAAGGGCGCCAGCTCGTTGAACTTCAGTTCCTCGAGCTTGAATTCGTCGATCCACAGGTTGGCCCCCGGGGTGTCGGACGCGATGCGCACGGTGCCGGGCACGGTGCCCGGGTAGGTGCCGGCGATCTCGATCTTCTGCCACGCGGTGTCGACGTCCACGGTCTTGGTGCCGAAGGAGTCCCACGGCGCGGCGTCGCGGCGCATCTGCACCGTGACGACCGCCGGAACGTCGGAACGCAGGTACAGCGTGGTGCGGTAGGTCTTGCCCTGTGCGAAGGCGTAGGGGTAGGTCAGGTGCACGTCGCCGCCGCCCTTGGACGACATCCGGAACTGCTGCGAGGCGGCGCCGGCATGGACGTACCCGCTGCGCGTCTCGCGGGCGACGTACCAGCGCGGCGAGGGCGAGCCCCAGTAGTTGATGCGCCAGCCCGGCGCGGTCGAGGCGAAGCTGCCGTCCATCGACGACGTGGCGAGCACGGTGCTCTGCACCGAACTTCCGCCCGCGGCGGGCAGCGCCAGCGTGGTGGTGCTGGTCGTGGCGGCGAGTTCGAGCCGGGCGTCGGCGCCCGGCACGAGGCTGTCGGATGCAACGCCGGCCAGCGGCGGCAGATCGCCCGGCTGGGTTGCGCTGGCGGTGTCCGGCGTGGCCGCCGGCTCGTCGCTGCTGCTGCCCCCGCCGCCACACGCGGCGAGGAGCAGGGCGCACGAGGCTGCAACGGATACCGGCACCCAGGATTTGAAAAGAGAACGCATGGATCGCAGTCGAAAAAAGGTCGTCAGGGATCCGCCGCACAGGCAGGGCCGCTGGTTGAAGCAGCGATGCGTCGTGGCGGAAAGCGCAAAGGGGGGTGCGCGAGGCGGGCGATCGAGCGAATGCTCAGCCGGACCTGTGGGGTGGTGACAGACGCGAGTCTGTGCGTGGAACACCCCATGCGATGACGGTATTCTGAAGACGGACACGGCCGCGCGCCATCGGCGTGCGTCGGCACGCGATGTCAGGGTGTGTCGAGGGCATGTAGGGATTCTTTGGACGCGGGCGACGAAGCGCTGCGCCGGAGCCCTACATCGGGTGTCAGGCCGCGATCGCTGCGGCCGGGGCTGGGGATCTGAACGGAACGGTGAGCGGCCGGGCGCGGGCGGACAACCCGCCGCGCGCCGGCCTCACCTCACGCCTGCGGGTGCGAGGCGTTGCGGCGTCGCTTGCGCTGCCACAGCACCAGGCCCAGGCCGGTGAGCATCAGCGCATAGGTCTCGGGCTCGGGCACTGGCGCCATCGGCAAGGCCGCGGCGGTTTCCATCAGCGCGGAGATGCGCGCGACCTGCAGGTCCACGTAGCCGGTGCCGTAGATCGCCGCGACGCTGTACTGCGTCGGATCGAGATTGCTCAGCACCGAGAAGCTGCCGCTCAGGCCACCCGACGCGGTGAGCACCCGGTACAGCCCTTCGGTGGGGCCGGTCTGGCCGAAGTCGGCGTACAACGTGCCGCCGAGCTGAGCCATGCCGTCGATCGACACCACGTCGTACAGGCCCGCAGAGACGATGTCCACATCGAGCCGGCCGGCCGTCAGCCGCACCTGGTCGGCGTCCAGCGTCGCGTGCCCCACGGTGCCGTTCTGGCCGGCGCCCCACAGGCTGCCGGCGACCTCGAAGCGGCCGGCCCGCAGCACGCCGTCGATCCACGTCTGCCCGTTGATGCTTTGCCGGTACAGGCCACCGACGTCGAGCGTGCTGCCCGCCCCCACCTGCACGGTGCCGTAGTTCGCCAGCCCGGTGGTCGTCGTCAGCGTGGCGCCGGACAGCAGCCGAAGACTGCCCTGGTTGACCGACAGGGCCGCCAACGCATTCCGGTCGACGCCGCCGTGGCTGTTGAGCAGCCGTGCGGCCGCACCGCGCAGCTCGATGCGTGCCGAGTTGCGCGCAATGCCGGCCGTGCTGCCCAGGTCGATCGCGATCGCATTCCCGTTGGCGATGTAGCCGCCCCCCGTGAGACGGCGGTCGGCCGCCGACCATTGCGACAGCGCACCGCGCACGTCGATGCGTGCACCGCGCGCTTCCAGTGTGCCGCGATTGTCGAGCGTGCCGGAGAAGATCATCCGGCCGCTGCCTTCCGTGCGCACGGCGCCGGCGTTGTAGAAGGCGCCGGTCGCCTCGACGGCGCCGGCGCCGCGCTTGACGTAGGTGCCCTGGTTGTCGAAGCGGGCCACGCCCAGCAATACCGGACGTGTATCGCCCATGCCGGTGGGCAGCTCGCCGGCCGTCTCGTCGATGAACAGGCGGCGTGCGGCCGTGCTGATGCGGCCGCTGCCGACGATGTCGGTCTCGCCGGTCCAGGTCGTGTTCCCGCCGATGGAAAGCCAGCCGTCGATCACCTTGCGATACCCCGGCTGGTCGGGGCCGGTGCCGTCGCCGGTGAAGTACACCGGGCCGCCATGCAGCCGCGCATCGCCGCCCACCCGGATGCGGGGCACCTGCAGGTCCGACGTGCCCCAGTCGAGCTGGGCCACCCGGACTTCGGGCGCCTTCACTGCGCCCCAGGTGCCCGGGCCGTCGGGGAACTGATGGAGCCCGTCGGCACGCAGCAAGCGGCCTGCGATCGTCGTGCCGGATGTCAGCACGGCCGCGTCGCGCGTCTCGATCACCCCGTAGCCGGTGATGGCCGCGCCGTCCTGCAGCGTGGTGGTGCCACCGGCGAAGATCAGCCGGCCGTCGTTTTGCAGGCTGCCGCCGGAGAACACGACAGGCGCCGAACGCTCGTCGAAACCGTCGTTTTCGAAGATCACCGTGCCGCTTTGGCCGACCACCCATTGCCCGGTGCTGTGCATGCCGGACCAGACCACCGAGAAGCTCGCCCGGCCGTCCACTCGTACGGCGCCGCTCTGCTCGATGGCGGGGTAGCGGAACACGTTGACGTTCAGCGCGGCGCCGCGCGACACGACGATGGTGCCGGCGTTGCGCCAGGTGCCCGACGGTGCGCCGTCGATGTTCACGGTGCCCTGCTGCACCTGGAAGCTGCCGGTGTTGTCGAAGGCCGCGCCGCCATAAGGCATCGAGAAATTGGTGACGCCCTGCCCGGTCTTGAGATAGGTGCCCTCGTTGCGGAAGGCGCCGCCCAGGTGCAGGGTGTGGTTCGCGCTTTGCGCGGTGTCCTCGAATCGGCCGGTCGGCCCGACATGCAGATTGCCGTCGAGTGTCAGCTGTGAGGCACCGTCGAGCCACCGTGCGCGGCCCCGCAGCTCCAGTGTCGACTGGTAGCCCATGTACTTGCCGCCGCCGTTGCCGAAGGTCGCGTTGCCGGTGACGACGAGGTGCGACGGCGGGTCGCTGAAGGGATCGGACGAGAACTCGCCGGCGTCCCAGTGGAAGTCGCGCATGGTGACTGTGCCGGCCGCCGCGATGCGCCCGCCGCTCATGCGCAGGCTGCCGACCGACGAGGCGGCGCCGTTCAACCGCAATTCGCCGCCGGTGACAGCGAGCGCGCCGGTGCCGTTCAACGTGCCGACATCGAACAGGCCGCTGCGCAACGTGGTGCCGTAGCTGCCGAGCAGCAGGCTCGCGTCGGTGCCGGTCGGCAGTCCCGGAGACCAGTTGGCGGTTACATCCCAGAACGATGCACCGCTGCCAGCACCGCCGGTCCAGGTGTAGTCGACGGCGTGTGCCGGCAAGCAGGCAAGGACCGCCGCGCAGGCCAGCGCGATGCGCGTCCGCTGGGGCCGGGTGTGTCGGATGGTGGTATGCACGGTGTCTCCTCCGCTGGTGATGGGCTGGTGCCCGCTACGCGGAAGAATCCTTCGGCCGGCGCGCGCGCGGAGGCCGATATGCAAGCGCATGTGACCGGTTTGTGCGCTGCTCGCCTGCCGCGCGGGTTGCAGGCCCTCCCCGAAATGCAGGGGGAGGCAGGCGCGCCATGTGCTCTCGTCGCGTCGGCGCGACAGCGGGTCAGCGCGGTCGTCGGTGCCGCGCGAATCCGATCATCGCACCGAGGCCTGCCAACATCAGCGCCCAGGTCTGCGGCTCGGGCACCGGCACCACTTCGAAGGCCAGGAACTGCGTGGTTTGCGTGCCGGAGAAGTTGTTGTCGGACACGACCACCAGCGTGCGATGGCCATTGGCCAGCGTCTGCCCCCACGACAGCCCTTCGCTGTTGTCGAGCACGAGTCCGTGGGCGGCCTTCAACGCGTCAAAGTCGAGCAGCAGCTCGCGGCTCATCGGTGTGTAGCCGGCATCCAGCAGGCCGGGCAGGCCCAGCACGTTGCTGGCGCCCTCGAAGCTGGTGAGCACCAGCCGGATGGTGTTGCCGGGGCCGGAGGCGTAGCCACGCTCCAGCGCGATGAACTCGCTGTCCGACAGCGCGAGCAGCTCGGGCAGCCCGTTGTCCTGGAAGCCCGGCGCTTCGGTCGGCGCCTTGGGGATCGGCGGCAGCTCGTAGGCATATTGCGCCAGCGTGTCGCCGGTGGCCGGGTCGAGTGTCGTGACGCGGACGACGCTGCCTTGTTCCAGCGTGGTGATCGGGCCGTCCTGCACCAGGGCGTCCTCGTTTGCGGTGACCACCGTGCCGTTGGGGGTCACGGCCAGCGCTTCGAAGACCTTGTTGTTGCGTCCCCCGGTGCCGGGGTGGTCGGCGTAGTCGAACATCGCCGGTGTCTTGAACTCGCGCACGAAGCTGCCGTCGGACCGCATTTCGCGCACGAAAGGCTGGTAGCGCAAGGCCGGGTCGGCGTTCCAGTTGCCTTCGCTCGACCAGTACAGGTGGCCGTTGGGCGCCACGCGCAAACCCTCGGGGTCCACCGTGCGCGCATCGGCCGGAAAGGCCGTGCCGTCCGGCCGCTGCAGCAGCGTCTGCTGCTGGAGGGTGATGCCGTGGAAGCCGGACGCGTCGTAGTCGAGCCCGAGCTTGTAGAAGCGCGGGGTGCCGCGTTCGCCGCCGCGGTCGTCCGCCAGGGCGTAGTAGCTGCCGTCCGGCGCGCGGTCGATGCCGGAAATGCCGCCGAACTCGACACCTTCGAAAAGGGTGCCGGTGGCGATGCTGTGCTGGCCGATGTAGCGCAGCGCCAGGCCGGCGGCGTCGGCCCGCCCGAGCGCCAGCGCGAGCAGCGCGATGGCAAGGGTCCACGGTCTCATGAATAGCTCCCTGTGTTTGAGGCAAGCGCGCGGTGGCGCTCAGCGGGAGTTGTATCCACGGCCTGTGACAGCTTGTCGTCGATCGGCGCGAGTTGGTAACCGACTGCGTGCGCTGCAGCGTCGGCGTGGCGGCGGCCAGGGTACCGCCGGGAAAGGCAGCGAACGCTGCTACTTGACGGCAGGCGCGAGCATCGCCTCTGCTTCGGGATGCCGCCCGGCGACCTTCACCGCTTCATCGCCTTCGAGCAGTGCCGCCAGCGGGCTCTGCAGGCGTCTGGCATAGGCGGCCACGGTCAGGCCCGGGTCGTGCGGCAGCTTCTGCGCAGGCCGCGCGCCGCGAGCCAGCAGGAAACGCACAGCGGCTTCCTGTTGAGAGGGGTCGTCGATGAAGCGCGGCCCGACCACACGGGCCAGCGGCACCCAGGGCAGTTGCCGGCCGTCGCGCGGCGGCACCTTGTTGGCCAGTTCGGGCACGCGGGTCAGCCACCAGTCGAGCGCGGCCCAGTGGCCGGTGCGCAAGGCTTCCTCGAAGCCGGTGTTCAGGTGGCCCTGGTAGCCGCCGAGGCCCGCGCGTGCCGTGTGGCCCTGCGCTTCGAGCGCCCGGGCGAAGGGCGACTGCAGATGCTCCGGGTGCAAGGCGCTCAAGGGGCCGAAAGGCAGCGTGCGCGGCGGCAGCCAGCCCGCGGTCAACCAACGGTCGAGCGCGGTGTGCAGCCCGGCGGTGCGGGCGTGCGGGCAGCTCAGCACCCGCATCGCGTCGTGGTGCACCGACTGCCGGTCTTCGGCGACGCGGCGCAGCGCGACCAGTACCTCGGCAGACGCCTGTGTGAAGTCGGGGCAGGGGGCGGCCTGCGCAAGCGCGACCAGCGGCGGCACGGCGCAGCCGTCGAGCGTCGCGCCCTTGGCGAGCAGTTCGGGCAGCACCGGCCACAAGCGCGGGTCGCGGGTGGCTTCGGTGACCGGGCACAGCGGCAAGCGGGAGTGAGCGACGTGCTGCGGGTCGAGGCTGCCGGGGACGAAGTTGCCGCATCGGGGGCTCAGCGCCCGCTCGACGGTGTCGAGCTTGTGGCAGGCGGGGGGCATGCCTTCGGTGATCTTCTCGTGCACGTACATCAGCACCAGCGTGGTGGTGCAGCCCCCGGCCAGCCATGCGAACGCCAGCAGGGCGGCCAGTGTGGCCAGACGCTGCAGGAGGGGCCGTGACAGGGAGACGGGCTGGTGCATGTGACGCAGCGGCGGTGCGGCACGGTGTGCGCGTGCGCCGCCGGGTTCCGGGTCGCGCGACTATACGGGGGCGCGGGCGCGGCGGGACGGCCGGCTGGAGGCGTGCCGGCCGTGAACGTGAATATTTCAGGCACGGTTTCCAGCGCTTACAAGCCAGGACGGGCACGGAACGCGGGGCGGGCGGCCGTCGGCTTGCCGGGCACCTCGTCGTGGGTGTGCGCTCACCGTCGCGTTGCAGCAAGAATCGGGCGCCCCCAGGGAAGTGCGTAGTCGGTGTCGGGGCCCGCGGCAGTACCATCGCGCGGTGAATTCCACCACGTTGTCCACGATGGACGACCTCGTCCACGCGACCGACCTGCCCCGCGACGCGCGCAGCGTCCTCGAACTGGCGGCCCACTCGATGTTCCAGCTCTTCGCCGAGACGGCCGAGGGCATGATGCTGGTCGACCGCAAAGGCCGGGTGGTCTGGATCAGCGAGGGCTACAAGCAGTTCCTGCCGGCGCTCGGCCTCAAGCACGAGTCTGACTTCGTCGGCCATTCGGTCGACGAGGTGGTGCCGAACACGCTGATGCGCGAGGTGATCGCCACCGGACGGCCGATCCTGGTGGACCTGCTGACCAACAAGGCCGGTACCTTCCTCGTCAGCCGCATCCCGCTGCGCGACGAACGCGGCGACGTGATCGGCGCGCTCGGCCTGGTGCTGATGGCGCACCCCGAGAGCACGATGCAGCCGTTGATGAAGAAATTCTCGCGGCTGCAGCGCGAGCTCGACGACGCGCGCAAGCAATTGGCCGAGCAGCGGCGTCCCAAGTACACCTTCGCCAGCTTCATCGGCTCCAGCCCGCCGGTCATCGAGGTCAAGCGGCAGGCACGCCGCGTTGCCCAGACCGACAGCACGGTGCTGCTGCTCGGCGAAACCGGCACCGGCAAGGAGCTGCTGGCGCATGCGATCCACGCTGCGTCGTCGCGCGCGAGCCGGCCCTTCATCGGCGTCAACATCGCCGCGGTGCCGGAGACGCTGCTCGAGGCCGAGTTCTTCGGTGTCGCGCCCGGCGCATACACCGGCGCCGACCGCAAGGGGCGCGAAGGCAAGTTCAAGCTGGCCGACGGCGGCACGCTGTTCCTCGACGAGATCGGCGACATGCCGGCCTCGCTGCAGGCCAAGCTGCTGCGGGCGCTGCAAGAGCAGGAGATCGAGCCGCTCGGCTCCAACGACGTGCAGAAGGTGGACGTGCGCGTGATCGCTGCGACCAGCCGCGACCTGTCGCAACTGGTGGCCGAGGGCGGTTTCCGCGAAGACCTGTACTACCGCCTCAACGTCGTGCCGATCCGGCTGCCGTCGTTGCGCGAGCGGCTGAGCGACCTGGAAGCGCTGGTCGAGTCGCTGGAAGACGACATCTCGCGCCGCAGCGGCATGCCGCACCGCGAAGTGGCACCCGATGCCTTCGCGGTGCTGCGTGCCTACCCGTGGCGCGGCAACATCCGCGAGCTGCGCAACGTGCTCGAGCAGGTGACGATGCTGACCGACGACCTGCGGCTGGAGGCGCGGCATTTCAGGCATGCGCTGCCGTCGGTGCCGCCGCATGTGGGCTCGCAGGCAGATGTGCCGGGCACCCGTGAAGCGGGCTCGTCGCTCGCCCCGGCGGTGCCCGATCCGGCCGCCGTGCGGCCGCTCAATGAAGCGGTCGCCGAACTGGAGCGTCGGTCGATCCAGGCGGCCCTCGCCGCAACGGGCGGAAACAAGCAGGCCGCAGCGCGCCTGCTGAAGATCTCGCGCGCCACGCTCTACGAAAAGCTCGCTCAGTACGGCCCGCTGCTCTGAGCGCAGCGGGCCGCCGGATCATCGTGCGGCCGTCTCGGCCGAGCCGCGCAGGCGACCCGCATCCTTGGCCGGCGGCATGCCGAACATGCGCGCGTAGTCGCGGCTGAACTGCGAAGGGCTTTCATAACCCACGCGGTAGCCCGCGCCCGCCGCATCCATCGCTTCGGCCACCATCAGGCGGCGCGCCTCCTGCAGCCTCAGCTGGGTGCGAAATTCCAGCGGGCTCATCGACGTGACGGCCTTGAAATGGGCATGGAACGTGGAGCGCCCCATCCCGGCGATGTCGGCCAGGTCGTCGATGCGGAAGGGCTCGTTGTAGTGCTCGCGCAGCCAGGCGATGGCCCGGGCGATCTGGTTCAGTCGGCTGTTCGCCTTCGCCATCTGCCGCACCAGGCCGTTGCCGGGGCAGGTCAGCAGCCGGTAGAGGATCTCGCGCACCACCAGCGGCGACAGGGCCTCGATGTCGTCGGGCGTGTCGAGCAGCCCGACGAGCCGCACCGCGGCATCCAGCAGTGCGGGCGTGGTGTCGTTGAGCACGATGCCGGAGGACGGCGCGGCATCGGCTTCGTCAGCCAGCGGATGCCTCAATGCGAGGTCGCTCAGCTCGGCCATGTCCAGGTCGAGCACCAGGCTCAGGTAGGGGGCCTCTTCGCTCGCTTCGATGACTGATCCCGTCACCGGCAGGTCCACCGAAGCGATCAGGTACTTCGCGGGGTGATAGACGTACGCCGTGGTGCCGAGCATCACCTGCTTGCGGCCTTGCGCGATGAGGCACAGCGTGGGCTCGTACACCACCGGCATCGGCATCGTGAGCGCGCCCGAGCGCACCACGCTGACGCCCGGGATCGCGGTGCGTTGCAGGCCCTCGACCGTGGCGTGGCGACGCAGCAGGCCGGCGAGTCGTTCGAGTGATTCCATCAGGGCTCCGAAAAGACAGGTGAGCAGCGCTGCGGCCACTCGCCGGGATGATCGTGCAAGAACTCCGGACGATGCTTCTACAGCGATCTGCGGAGGTGGGGACAAACTTTCTCCTGCAGATCAACTTCGTCAGGAACTCATGATGCCATTCCCTTCTTCACTCGATCAATACAGGTTGCTTGGACGATCAGGCATGCGCGTTTCGCCGCTCGCCCTGGGCACGATGACCTTCGGCTCTGACTGGGGCTGGGGTGCCGACGATGCCGAGGCGCGCCGCATCTTCGATGCCTACGTCGACCGCGGCGGCAACATCATCGACACGGCCATCAACTACACCAACGGCGCCTCCGAGCGCATCCTCGGTCAGTTGCTCAAGGGCAAGCGCGACCGGGTGGTCATCTCCACCAAGTTCACGATGTCGCGCGACCCGGGCGACCCCAACTCCGGCGGCAACCACCGGATGAACCTGGTGCGTTCGGTGGAGGCGAGCCTGAAGCAGCTCGGCACCGACCGCAT
This sequence comes from Caldimonas mangrovi, assembly GCF_023721835.1. GTDB lineage: Bacteria > Pseudomonadota > Gammaproteobacteria > Burkholderiales > Burkholderiaceae_C > Caldimonas > Caldimonas mangrovi. The sequence continues at coordinate 26,264 of NZ_JAMKFE010000008.1, forward strand.
CGAGCTGCTGCACGTGCATGCGTGGGACTTCACGACCTCGGCCGACGAGGTGATGCGCGCGCTGGACGACCTCGTGCGCTCCGGCAAGGTGCTGTACCTCGGCATCTGCAACACGCCGGCCTGGAAGGTGGCGCAACTGCAGACCCTCGCCGAGCTGCGCGGATGGTCGCCGCTGGTGGCACTGCAGATCGAATACAGCCTGGTCGAGCGCAGCGTCGAGCACGAGCTGATGCCGATGGCCCGCGAGATGGGCCTGGGCGTGATGCCGTGGTCGCCGCTGGCCGGCGGCATCCTGACCGGCAAGTACAGCCGTGATGACCTGCGGCAGGCCAGCGAGGCCGGCGTGTCGTCCACGCGCAAAGGCGTCATCGCGTCGTCGGGGCACATGACCGAGCAATCGCTGGAGATCGCCGGCGTCGTCGGCGACGTGGCTCGCGCGATCGGCGCCACGCCTTCGCAGGTGGCGCTGGCATGGACGCTGTTGAACCCCGCGGTTGCCGCGCCCGTCATCGGCGCACGCACGTTGGCGCAGGTGCAGGACAACCTGGGCGCCCTCGACATCCAGCTCGCCGACGAACACGTGGTCCGCTTGAACGATGCCAGCGCGCCGGCGCCGATCTTCCCGGCCCGCTTCGTGTCGCGCCCGATGGTGCAGACGCTGATCTTTGGCGGAGCCCAGGTGCAGCGGCGCGTGTGAGCCGCACGGCCGCGATGACGGCACACGTGCCACACCGCGCCGACCTCATCCACTCCGGCGCCGCAGGTTCTCCTGCCGCGCCATTGAACCGGAGAGACAACATGACCTTGCGACGACATTTCATTGCTGCGGCACCCCTGGCGCTCGCCACGCCCATGAGCGGCCAGGCGCTGGCGCGGGCCGGTGATGCGCCCACCGAGCGCAACCGGCAGTTCATCCGGCAGGCCTTCGAGAAGTGGGCGGCCGGAGGAACGACGTTCTTCCGGGACGTGCTCGCGCCCGACGTGCGCTGGACCGTCAAAGGCACCAGCCCCGCCGCCGGCACCTACCAAGGTTTCGATGACTTCATGAAACGCGCGGTGGTGCCCTTCGCGTCACGCCTGTCCACCCCCATACGCCCCACCGTCAGAGACCTGTGGGCCGAGGGCAGCGACGTCATCGTGCATTGGGACGGCGCCGGGGTCGCGGCCGATGGCATGCCTTATCGCAACAGTTACGTGTGGATTTTCAGGATGAACAACCTGCGTGCGACGGAGGTGATCGCTTTTCTCGACCTGGCACCGTACGACGACGTCATCCGGCGCGTGCCAGCCCCCACCCGCGGAGATGCACAGATGAACCCCCACCCTTACACCGGCATGTGGGTGACCGACGACGGCCAGATCCGACACGAGCTGCTGCCCAACGGCCGGTACGACGAGGCACGCGGCAGCCGGCAGAGTGCCTACCAAGGCCGCTATGAAGTGCAGGGAAATCGCGTCGAGTACTGGGACGACACCGGCTTCACGGCCGACGGGGTGTTCGTCGACCAGAACACGCTCCACCACGGGGGGATGATCTTCCGCCGCCGTTGATCCCAGGGGCGACGGGCGCCGCAGTGCCGACGCAGGCGCTGCGGCTCCTGGTCGACACGCCGGATCAGCGCGGCGCGCGCACCGGGCGGCGCGTGTCGGGGCGCACTTCAGGTTCGAGCAACGAGTTGGGCGCGTCGAGGTTCGCTCCCTCGTGCACGCCCACGCCCAGCCGGTCCACCAGCTCGCCGCCGAGCCAGCCGGTCACCATCGCCAAGCCAGCGCCGGCGAACGACAGCACCAGCGCCAGCGCGCCCGGCTCAGCCGGCGGATCGGGGCGCAGCATCCAGCTCGCCAGGAACAGCAGCGACACGATGACATTGCCGACACCGTGCATCGCGCCGATGCGCTTGGCCCGCGTGCCGGGCGGAATGTTGGTCCAGTCGATCGTGCCGAACGGCGCGGCCACCAGCGCGCCGATCAAGCCGGCCGCGATGAGCCAATAGGCGACGATCGACATCTCCGGCATGCCGGAAGCGAGGAAGACCACGTCGAAGATCACGGCGGTCGCCAGCAGGCCCAGCGGGAACACGATCAGCATCTGGTGGGCCGGGTGGCCCAGCAGCTTGGCACGGCTTTCCATTTTGAATCTCCTTGTGTCGAGTGCAGCCGGCCGTCCAAGGGGGACCAGGCGCCGGTCGCCCCCGAAACGGAGCAATCGACGAACCTTCCGGCTGCGCGCGATCTCCCTCAGTTGAAGGGGGTGTGCAATGGACGCGCCGTCTGGCCCCCCATAAGCTGCGCGGCAGCAGTGCAGGTTCGAACGTGAGCGCGATCGGCGGGAAGGCCGGCAGTCTGGGCACGTCCACCCCTCGCCTTGGATTCGAGTGAATCTTTCGTGCAACAAGCGGCGCTTCGCGCCGAAGGAGCGTGCAATGGGATTGGTGCTGAACCTCGGCTGCGGCTCGCAGCTCGGCGACGGGTGGGTCAACGTCGACTACGCGCTCGGTGCGCGCATGGCGAAGCTGCCGTTGTTCAGGCCGCTGAACAGTCGACTGAAAATGTTCAAGTTCGACTGGGACGACCGGATCTACCTGCACGACCTGACCAAGCCCTTCCCGTGGCCGTCCGACAGCGCCGACGCCATCTACAGCTCGCACACGCTGGAGCACCTGTCGCGTGAAGACGGCCGGCGCTTCCTGCGCGAGTGCCATCGCGTACTGCGCGCAGGCGGCTTGGTGCGTATCGTCGTGCCCGACTTGCGCGAGGCGGTCAACGATTATCTGGAGGGCCGGGTGAAGGCCGACGACTTCGTCGAGCAGCTCGGCGTGCTCTACATTCCCGGCGGCAGCCCGCTCAAGCGCAAGCTGGCGCCCTTCGTGCAATTCCCGCACAAGTGCATGTACGACACCGGGCGGCTGGTCGAGATCCTCGGCGAGATCGGCTTCGACGCCGCGCCGCGGCAGCCCTTCGACAGTGGGATCGACGGGCTCGAGCAGGTCGAGCTCGAGAACCGCACCCACCATGCGGTGATCGTCGAAGGCAGCAAGCGCACTGTCCAATGACTGGGCATGTGTCCGTATTCAGGACACATGGCGCGGGAAAACGCTGAAAACTTTCCGGACACCCGCTCGTTTCCGAGACGTGCGGGTTAACCCGTGTCCGGTTCAGAAAACCGTTTGATTTCAAATGCTTGCGGTTTGGGCCCTGTGGTGGTCCCGGTCTTGCATTCCCGGGGTGCGGCCGCCGAGAGGGGCGGTCGCACCACGGCGATTCAGCCGCCCAGGACAAGGAGACACCATGACCGCCCTTTTTGCACGCCGAGCCGTACTCGGGCTCGCCGCCACCGCTCTTGCTGCTGCCGCCGGTCTCGCCACTGCGCAGGGCAATGAGATCCGCATCGCTCACATCTACAGCAAGACCGGCCCGCTCGAAGCGTATGGCAAGCAGACCGCCACCGGTTTCATGATGGGCCTCGAATACGCGACGCAGGGCACGATGACGGTCGCCGGCAAGAAGCTGGTGGTTCTGGAGCGCGACGACCAGGGCAAGCCCGACGTGGGCAAGTCGCTGCTCGCCGCTGCGTATGGCGACGACAAGGTCGATCTGGCGGTGGGTCCGACCTCGTCCGGCGTTGCGCTGGCGATGCTGCCGGTGGCCGAGGAATACAAGAAGATCCTGCTGGTCGAGCCGGCCGTGGCCGACTCCATCACCGGCGACAAGTGGAACAAATACATCTTCCGCACCGGCCGCAACAGCTCGCAGGATGCGATCTCGAACGCAGTGGCGCTCGACAAGGAAGGCACCGTGGTCGCCACGCTGGCGCAGGACTACGCCTTCGGGCGCGACGGCGTGGCCGCGTTCAAGGGGGCCCTGCGCAAGGCCAAGCTGGTGCACGAGGAATACCTGCCGACCAACACGACCGACTTCACCGCCGGCGCGCAACGGCTGTTCGACGCGCTGAAGGACCAGCCTGGGCGCAAGGTCATCTTCATCATCTGGGCCGGTGCCGGCAACCCGTTCAAGATCGCCGACCTCGACCCCAAGCGCTACGGCATCGAGATCGCCACCGGCGGCAACATCCTGCCGGCGATGGTGAACTACAAGCAGTTCCCCGGCATGGAAGGCGCGACCTACTACTACTTCGGCATCCCGAAGAACCCGGTCAACGAGTGGCTGGTGGCCAACCACTACAAGAAGTTCCAGACGCCGCCGGACTTCTTCACCGCCGGCGGCATGGCGGCGGGCATGGCCGTGGTCGAAGCCCTTACGAAGACCAACGGCGACACCGGCACCAACAAGCTCATCAAGACGATGGAGGGCATGCGCTTCCAGACGCCGAAGGGCGAGATGACTTTCCGCGCCGAGGACCACCAGGCCATGCAGTCGATGTACCACTTCAAGATCAAGAACGACCCGGCCTTCGCCTGGGGCGTGCCTGAGCTGGTGCGCGAGATCCGCCCCATCGAGATGCAGGTGCCGATCCGCAACAAGCGCTGATCCGTCCGGGCTGCGACGCACGAGACAGGCTCCGCAGCCCCTTCCTCTTCACATCGAGCAACCCCCGGGCACATGGGGGCGAGGGTCGCTTTTTCCCTTCACCACCAAAAGAGGAGACAGATCGATGATGCATACGATGCGACGCGTGGCTGCCGCGGCGGCCCTGATGGCGGCCTGCTCCGCGCAGGCCCAGGCGCTCCCCCAGCTCAATGTCGACAAGAGCCGGATCAGCGTGTCGGGCTTGTCGGCAGGCGGCTTCATGGCCAACCAGCTCGGCTGGGCGCATTCGTCCACCTTCATGGGCGTCGGCGTGTTCGCCGGCGGGCCCTACACCTGCGCGCGACAGAGCAACTACACGTCGTGCATGTACAACGCGCCGGTCAGCAGCAGCATGCAAAGCGGCATGCAGGCCAACATCAACAACTGGAGCGGCAGCTCGATCGACGCGAAGGCCAACGTGGCTGCCCAGAAGATCTTCCTGTTCGTCGGCACCAGCGACTACACCGTCGGGCCCAACCCGATGGACGCGCTGAACGCGCAATACGCGAACAACGGCGTGCCCGCCGGCAACCTCGAATACGTCAAGCGCAGCGGCACCGCACACACCTTCCCGACCGACTTCGACAGCAGCGGCAACAACGCGTGCGGCAGCACCGCGTCGCCGTACATCAGCAACTGCGGCTACGACGGCGCCAAGGCCGTGCTGACGAAAATCTACGGCACGCTCAACGCGCGCAACAACGCACCGGCGGCGGGCAACTACCTGCAGTTCAACCAGGGCGCCTTCACCAGCAACCCCGGCATGGCGTCGACCGGCTGGGTCTACGTGCCGGCCAACTGTGCCGCGGGCGCGCAATGCAGGCTTCACGTGGCATTGCATGGCTGCGCGCAAAGCCTCACGCACATCGGCGACCGCTTCGTCAGGAACACCGGCTACACCCGCTGGGCCGACACCAACAGCATCATCGTGCTGTTCCCGCAGGCCAAGGTCGACAGCACCAACCGCAGCACCGCTGCCAGCGGCTCGCTGCCCAACCCCAATGCATGCTGGGACTGGGTGGGCTGGTACGGCGGCAACTTCGCGCAGAAGGCCGGCAGCCAGATCACCGCGATCAAGGCGATGGTGGACCACGTTGCCGGCGGCGCGCCGGGTGCGTCGCTGCCGCCGCCGACCGGCGTCAGCACTTCGGGTGCCACGAGCAGCAGCATGGTCGTCAGCTGGGCCGGCGTGCAGGGTGCCGCGGGCTACAACGTCTACCGCGGCGGCAGCAAGGTGAATGCGCAGCTGGTGGCCGGCACGAGCTATACCGACACCGGACTCGCGGCCGGCACGACGTACAGCTGGACCGTGCGCAGCGTCGACGGCAACGGCGCCGAGAGCCCACCGTCATCGCCGGCCACCGGCACCACGACCGGCTCGCCGCCGCCCACCGCGACCTGTCACACGTCGAGCAACTACGCCCACACCACTGCAGGCCGCGCGTACCAGAGCGGCGGATATGCCCATGCGAACGGGTCCCACCAGAACATGGGCCTGTGGAACGTCTTCGTGACGACGACCTTGAAACAGACGGGGCCGAACCACTACGTCATCGGCACCTGCCCGTGACGTCGTCGCCGGCCTCCTCGAGAAAGATGCGGTGAACAGCGATGCCCCCTGTGCTTGAAACCCTGGACCTCACGATCCGCTTCGGCGGGCACGTGGCCGTGGACCGCGTCAGCTGTGCCTTTTCTGCCGGCACGCTGACGGCCATCGTCGGGCCCAACGGCGCAGGCAAGACCACGTACTTCAACCTCATTTCGGGGCAGCTCAAGGCGACAAGCGGCAGCGTGCGCCTCGAGGGGGAAGACGTCACCGGCTTGCCTGCGCCGTTGCGCACCCGACGCGGGCTCGGGCGAGCGTTCCAGCTGACCCAGCTGTTCCCGAATCTTTCCGTGCTCGAGAACGTGCGCCTGGCGGTGCAGGCGCGCCACGGAGGCGCCCTGCAGCTGTTCAGCGTGTGGCTGGACCACAAGCGATGGATCGAGGAAGCGCACGCGGTGCTGGAGGCCGTGCACCTGGGCGACAAGGCGCAGGCGCCGGCGTCCAGCCTGCCGCACGGCGACCAGCGCAAGCTGGAGGTGGCGCTGATGATGGCGCTCGACCCGAAGGTCTACATGTTCGACGAGCCCACGGCAGGGATGAGCGTCGACGAAGTGCCGGTGGTGCTGGACCTGATCCGCGAGCTGAAGCAGCGGCGCGACAAGACCATCCTGCTGGTCGAGCACAAGATGGACGTGGTGCGCGAGCTGGCGGATCGGATCATCGTCCTGCACAACGGGCAGTTGCTGGCCGACGGCGAACCCTCCGTGGTGATGGGGTTGCCGGTGGTGCAGAGCGCCTACATGGGCACGGCCGCAGTGGAGGAGGCATGACGATTGTGCTTCACGCGAAGGGCGGGGCCCGCATCGCCGTGCAGGGGTGGCGGCGCACGCACATGCAAACGCAACTTTCCGAAGGTGCCCCATGAGCACACCTGTTCTCGAACTGCGAGGCGTCCACACGCACATCGGCGCCTATCACATCCTCCATGGCGTCGACTTCACCGTCCCCCAGGGCGAGGTGACGATGCTCCTCGGCCGCAACGGCGCCGGCAAGACCACCACGCTGCGCACCGTCATGGGCTTGTGGCAGGCCACGCAGGGCCACATCACTTTCGATGGCCAGCCCATCGGCGGTGAAGGCAGGCGCCTGGCCACGCCCGAGATTGCGCAGAAGGGCATCGCCTACGTTCCCGAGAGCATGGGCATCTTCTCCGACCTGTCGGTCAAGGAGAACCTGCTGCTGGCCGCCCGCGGTGCCCGCACCGCCGACGACCTCGACACGCAACGCCTCGAATGGATCTTCGGGCTGTTTCCGGCGCTGAAGAAGTTCTGGCTCTACCCGGCCGGCAAGCTGTCGGGCGGGCAGAAGCAGATGCTGTCCGTGGCGCGGGCCATCGTCGAGCCGCGCCGGCTGCTGCTGATCGACGAGCCGAGCAAGGGCCTGGCCCCCGCGATCATCCAGAACCTCATCAGCGCCCTGCGCGAGCTGAAGACCACGCAGACCACCATCCTGCTGGTGGAGCAGAACTTCGCGATGGCCCGCGCGCTGGGCGACTCGGTGGCGGTGATGGACGACGGCCGCGTGGTGCACCGGGGCCGCATGGACGAGCTGGCAGCGGACGAGGACCTGCAGCAGCGGCTGCTGGGCTTGTCGCTCGCCGCGCATCAATGAGCAAGAAAGAGGGTAGGCCCATGACCACTGCCGCCGTTTCCGAGCCCGCCGCCGGCATGCCGCCGCCGGCGCCCACGCCGGCCCAGGTGCCGCGTGCCAAGTTCGACGTCGTCCCGCTGCTGCTGGTGCTCGGGCTCGTCGCGCTGGCGTTGCCGATGATCGGCTCGGTGCCGACCTGGCTGACGCTGACCATGGCGGGCCTGGCGATGGGCATGATTGTCTTCATCATCGCGTCGGGCCTGACCCTGGTGTTCGGCCTGATGGACGTGCTCAATTTCGGCCACGGCGTGTTCATCGCGCTCGGCGCCTTCGTCGCCACCAGCGTGTTCGGGCTGATGGGCGACTGGACGGCCACGGCCTCGATCTCGCGCAACCTCGTCGCGGTGTTCTCGGCCATGCTGGTTGCGATGGCGATGGCCGGTGCGGTCGGCTATGCGTTCGAGCGTGTGGTCGTGCGGCCGGTCTACGGCCAGCACCTGAAGCAGATTCTCATCACGATGGGCGGCATGATCATCGGCGAAGAGATCATCAAGGTGATCTGGGGGCCTCAGCAGATTCCGCTGCCGCTGCCGGAGGCGCTGCGCGGCTCTTTCTTCATCGCCGACGCAGCCATCGAGAAGTACCGCGTGCTGGCCGTCGTGATCGGCGCAGCGGTGCTGGCGGCGATGCTGTTCGTGCTCAACCGCACCAAGATCGGCCTGCTGATCCGCGCCGGCGTGCAGGACCGAGAGATGGTCGAGAGCCTGGGCTACCGCATCAAGCGGCTGTTCATCGGCGTGTTTGTCGTCGGCTCCGGCCTCGCGGGCCTGGGCGGCGTGCTGTGGGGCCTGTACCAGCAGATGGTCATCCCCCAGATGGGCACGCAGGTCAACGTGCTGCTGTTCATCGTGATCATCATCGGCGGGCTGGGCTCGACGCTGGGCTGCTTCGTCGGCGCGCTGCTGGTCGGGCTGATGGCCAACTACACCGGCTTCCTGGCGCCCAAGGTCGCGCTGTTCTCCAACATCGGGTTGATGGTCGCCATCCTGCTGTGGCGCCCGCAGGGCCTGTACCCCGTGACCAGTCGCTGAAGAGGTGCATGCCATGCTGAAACGTCTGCTCTCGCACGACCTGCCCAAGAGCCGTGCGCTGGCGGTGGCGCTGGTGCTCATCGTCGCCTGCCTGCTGCTGGTGCCCTTCATCTTCCCGGGCAGCAAGTCGCTCAACGTCGCGGCGAAGATCCTGATCTTCGTCGTGCTGGTGGCCAGCTACGACTTGCTGCTGGGCTACACCGGCATCGTCAGCTTCGCGCACACGATGTTCTTCGGCATCGGGGCCTACGGCGTCGCCGTCGCATCGACCCGCATGGGCGAGGGCTGGGCCGCGCTGGCCGTCGGCGTCGTGCTCGCGCTGCTGCTGTCGCTGGTGCTGTCCTTCGTCATCGGGCTGTTCAGCCTGCGGGTCAAGGCGATCTTCTACGCGATGATCACGCTGGCCGTGGCGTCGGCCTTCCAGACGCTGGCGTCGCAGCTGTCGGAGTTCACCGGCGGCGAAGACGGCCTCACGTTCCGCGTGCCGGAATGGCTGAGCCCGAGCTTCGAGCCGTTCGAGAACGAATTCTTCGGCGTGCTGATCGACGGCCGCCTCATCAGCTACTACCTGCTGTTCGTGGTGGCGTTGGTGCTGGTGCTGCTGATGCTGCGCATCGTCAACTCGCCGTTCGGGCGCGTGCTGCAGGCCATCCGCGAGAACGACTTCAGGGCCGAGGCGATCGGCTACCGCACGGTGGTCTACCGCACGCTGTCCAACGTGCTGTCGGCGCTGTTCGCCACGCTGGCCGGCTGCCTGCTGGCGGTCTGGCTGCGATACAACGGACCGGACACCTCGCTGTCCTTCGAGATCATGCTCGACATCCTGCTGATCGTCGTGATCGGCGGCATGGGAACGATCTACGGCGCGGTCATCGGCAGCGTGCTGTTCGTGCTGGCCCAGAACTACCTGCAGGACCTGATGCGTCTGGGCGCCGGCGCCGTCGAGGGCGTGCCGGTGGCTTCGGAGCTCATCTCCCCCGACCGCTGGCTGCTCTGGCTGGGTGTGCTGTTCGTGCTGTGTGTCTATCACTTCCCGAGCGGCATCGTCGGCCGGTTGAGGCAAAAGGCGCTCGCATTGGCGCGCTGAGCCGAAGGTCCCATCGAAGACAGGCACGAGAGGCGCGGCCAGCGCGGACGGGCCCGGAACACAACACCAAAGATCCATCCAGAGGACCAGGAGACAACGATGAAACACCCCCTGCGCTTGGTTGGCGCATCGACGGCGGCAGCGCTTGCCGTGCTGGCGGCAGGCTGCGGCGGCGGCAGCAACGGCGACGGCCTGAACGCCAAGCCGTCGTACGTCGGCGACGTCGGCATCACCGAGTACGACGGTACGACCGACGACTTGTTGACGGCCGGGCTCGGCCAGAGCGGCCTGGCCGGCGTGCTGCCCGACCCTGCGGACCCCGCCAGCCCGACGCCTGCCGAGCTGCGCCGTGCCGCCATCTACAACAACTATCGGGCGATGCTCGACATGACGGCAGCCGGCGGCTACGGCAGCCTGTACGGTCCCCGCCTCGATGCGCAGGGCAACGACACCGGCGGTGAGGGCCGGATCGCCGGCAGCGAGTTCATCGCCTACAGCGACGACGGCACCGGGCGCGAGAACGTCACGCTGATGGTGCAACTGCCGGCCAGCTTCGACCCGGAGCATCCCTGCATCGTGACCGCCACGTCGTCCGGCTCCCGGGGGATCTATGGCGCCATCTCGACCGGCGAGTGGGGGCTCAAGCGAGGCTGCGCCGTTGCCTACACCGACAAGGGCACGGGCGGCGCGCCGCACGACCTGGCGGCCGACACCGTGCCGCTGATCGACGGCACGCGCGCCAGCGCCGCCGACGCCGGCGACGACGCGGCGTTCAATGCCGGCCTCAGCGATGCGGAACTCGCGGCGTTCAACACCGCCACGCCAAACCGGTTGGCCTTCAAGCATGCCCACTCGCAGCGCAACCCCGAGAAGGACTGGGGCCGTTACACGCTGCAGGCGGTGGAGTTCGCGCTGTACGTGATCAACGAACGCCACGGTGAGGTGGACGAGCGTGGCCGGCGCGAGCGCAGTTTCAAGGCGAGCAACACGCTGGTCATCGCCTCGAGCATCTCCAACGGCGGCGGGGCCGCGATCGCTGCAGCCGAGCAGGACACACGCGGCCTGATCGACGGCGTCGCGGTGGCCGAGCCGGCGGTGGAGCTGCCGACCACGCCGGGCGTCCAGGTGCAGCGCGGCGCCGCGGTGGTACCGACGGCCGGCAAGCCGTTGATCGACTTCACGACGTACGCCAACCTGTTCCAGCCCTGTGCAGCGTTGTCGACGCAGCTCGCCGGCACGCCGTTCCAGGCGGCTTACGCGGCGGGCTTCGGCTTCGTCGCCGGCAACCGCTGCGCCTCGCTGAGGGCCAAGGGGCTGCTGAGCGCCGACACCACCGTGGCGCAGGCCGACGAGGCGTTGCAGAAGCTGCGCGACTACGGTTGGGAGGCAGACTCCGATGCGCTGCAGGCTTCGCACATCGCGTTCGAGATCGCGCCGGCCGTCAGCATCACCTTCGCCAATGCCTTGGCACGCGCCAGCGTGAAGGACCACCTGTGCGGCTACAGCTACGCGGCGGCTACCGGTGCCGGCGCCGTCACGGCGATGGACACAACCCAGCTGGCACAGATGTTCGCCACCGGCAATGGCGTGCCGCCGCAAGCCGCACCCAACGTGCAACTGATCAACAACCTGAACCCGGCCGGCCCGGTGCGTGACCTGCTGTCGTTCTCGCCGTCGACCAGCGCGATGGACTGGAACGTCGACGGTGCGCTGTGCCTGCGCAACCTGCTTGCCGGCACCGACGCGGCAGCGCGTGCACTGCAGGCAGGTCTCGACGAGACACGGCGCAACGGCAACCTGCGCGGCAAACCGGCCGTGATCGTGCATGGCCGCAACGACGCGCTGCTGCCGGTGAACCATACCTCGCGTCCGTACTACGCGCTCAACAAGACGGTGGAAGGCAACGCGAGCCGGCTGAGCTATCTGGAAGTCGAGAACGCGCAGCACTTCGACGGCTTCATCGGCCTGCCGGCGGTGCTGCCCGGCTACGACACGCGCTACGTGCCGCTGCACGTCTACCTGAATCGCGCGCTCGACGCGGTCTATGCCCACCTGCGCGACGGTACGGCGCTGCCGCCCAGCCAGGTGGTGCGCACGACGCCGCGAGGCGGCACGCCGGGCGCCGCACCGGCGATCACGGCGGCGAACGTCCCGCCGCCCTCCGCGGCACCGGCGGCCGGCGACCGCATCACGATGAGCGGCACTACCGTCCAGGTGCCCGATTAGCAGGAAGGTGCTCCATGAGCTTCACGTCGAACTACGTCAGCTGTGCCGGCCGCGAGATCCACTACACCGAGTGGGGTTCGCAGCACGGCGAGACGGTCATCGCCTGGCACGGACTGGCACGCACCGGGCGCGACATGGACGAGGTGGCCGAGCACCTCGCGTCGCGCTACCGCGTGATCTGCCCGGACACCCTCGGCCGCGGGCTGTCGCAATGGAGCCCGGACCCGGTCAACGAGTACCGGTTGTCGTTCTACGTGAAGCTTGCGACCGCATTGGCGGACCAGCTCGACCTCGACCGCTTCCATTGGCTCGGCACATCGATGGGCGGCGCGATCGGCACGCTGGCCGCGGCCACCACGCTGCGTGGGCGCATCCGCCGGCTGATCCTCAACGACAACGGTCCCCGGCTCGCCGACGCGGCGCTGGACCGCATCCGCACGTACGCCGGCAACCCGCCGGCTTTCGAGCGGGTCAGCGAGCTGGAGCAGTTCCTGCGCACGGTCTACCAGCCGTATGGCTGGCTGTCGGACGCACAGTGGCGCCGCATGACGGAAACATCGACACGCCGGCTGCCCAACGGCCTGGTGACGACACACTACGACCCGGCCATGGCCGGCCAGTTCACGCACCACCCGAACGACTACGACCTCTGGGACGCCTACGACAGTCTCGACATCCCGGTGCTGTGCCTGCGCGGCGAAACCTCCGACCTGCTGCTGCCCGAGACCGCCGACGAGATGCGCCGCCGCGGCCCCCGCGCCGTGGTGGTCACCATCCCCGGCTGCGGGCATGCGCCGGCCCTCAATGTGCCGGACCAGATCGACCTGGTCGAACGGTTCTTCACCGCCGCCGACTGACCGGCTCAGCGCTGCCGCGAGACCGCACCCGAGCGGTGGTCGTTGATACAGCCCTTCCGGGCCCTCGGTGTTCAGTACGAGCCTCGACGTGCCCTATCAAACCGAACTGGCGGACGTTGTTTCAGGGCCGCCAACGACGCACCCAGGGGAGCCGCACCGCCGGCGATCCGCGCGGACACCGCGGATCCGGCTGCGCCGGTCCATCGGTGTCGCCCCTTGAGGGGCGGCCGCAGGCCGTAGGGGTGGCCTCATCACCGCCGGAACTTGCCGTTCGGCCCGATGATGGACAGGTCGGCGTAGTCCAGGCCGGAGTGGTCGGTCGGGCTGTAGCTGATCTCCAGCCCGCCGATGTCGACCTTGCGCATGCTCTCCAGTCCCTGGATCAGTTTCGCCGAGGTGGGGTTGGGCCCTGCACGGCGCAGGCCTTCGACCAGCACCTTCGCCGCGGCATAGCCCTCGAGCATGGCCGGGGTCACTTCCTCGACGCCCTTGGCCTTGGCGAAGTCGGCAGCTTCCTTCACGATCGGCGCCGACAACGAGCGCTCATAAGGAAAGATCTGCGAGACGATGGTGCCGCGCGCATGTTCACCGAGCTGCTTGATGAAGCCCCCGGATGCGTTGTTGGAGACCGTGACGATCTGGGCACGCACCCCTTGCCCGCGTATCGCCTTCGTGCCGTCCGAGACGGCTCCGGCTGAGCCGATGAACAGGATGGCCTGTGGCTCGTGCTGCTTCGCCACGGCGGCGATCTGGGCGATGTCGGGCTTGGTGCGGTCGAACTTCTGGTGGAACACCGGCGTCAGCTTGCCGCCGGCGAAGCCCTTCAGCGCGCCGGTGGCGACGTCGGCCCCGAAGGTGTCGTCGACCTGCATGATGCCGATGCGGGAGATGCCGATCGTCGCCAGATGGTGGATGGCCCGTTCCGCCTCGCGCTGGTACGTTGCCCGCACGTTGAAGATGTAGGGGTGGACCGGGTCGTGCAGCAGCATCGCGCCGGTGCTGGGCGCCACCAGCGGCACCTTGTGTTCCTTGATGACAGGCATCAGGGCCTGCGAGTGCGGCGTGCCGCGGTTCAGGAACAGCGCGATGACCTGCTGCTCCTCGATCAGTTTGCGGCCCAGTTCGGCCGTCAGCTTGGGGTCGAACTTGTCGTCGACCGAGATCAGCTCGATCTTCTGGCCGTGAACACCGCCGCGTGCATTGATGGCGTCGATGTAGAGCCGGGCGCCGTCGGTGTTCTCCTTCACGCCCGAGGCCACGGGCCCCGTGAAGCCTGAAGGCTGACCGATGCGAATCTGCGCTGCGGCCGGGCCGCACGCGATCAGCCCCGCCACGGCGAGGCCCATCAACAACTGTTTCATGTTTTCCGTCCTTCAGACGTTCAGTGAGTGTTCAGTTTCGGTGCTGAGCCAGACAGTGTGGTGTGGAAAACCACACGGTCGGGAAATCACTGAGTGCAGGCCGTGAACTGATGCGCGTTTCCCGGCCCGATCTACGAGAAATCGTGTGTCGCAGGGGCATCACGCCCACGGCAGGAGGATGGCGGGAAGGCTTCCCTAGAATGCTTCGCCTCCCTTCAGAAAGACTTCCTCCATGACCTCCGGTGTCATCCGCATCCGCGGCGCCCGCCAGCACAACCTGAAGAACCTGGACCTCGACTTCCACACCGGCGAGCTGACGGTGGTGACCGGGCCGTCGGGCTCGGGCAAGTCCAGCCTGGTGTTCGACACCTTGTATGCGGAAGGGCAGCGCCGCTACGTCGAGACGTTCAGTGCCTATGCGCGCCAGTTCCTCGACCGCATGGACCGTCCCGCGGTCGATCACGTCGAAGGCGTGCCGCCGGCCATCGCCATCGACCAGACCAACCCGGTGCGCACGTCGCGTTCGACGGTCGGCACCATGACCGAGCTGAACGACCACCTGAAGCTGCTGTTCGCACGCGCCGCGCGGCTGTTCGACCGGCAGACCGCCCGGCCGGTGCGCGAGGACAACCCGGAATCCATCTACGCCGAGTTGCTGGAGCGCACCCGTGACGGCGATCCGCGGGTGGTGGTGACTTTCCCGGTCGAGCTGCCGGCGAACACCACGACACAGGAGATCGAGCAGTGGTTGTCGGCCAGTGGCTTCACGCGCGTGCAGGGCGAGCGCGAGGTGGCCACGCCGACCGGGCCGCGCAAGGTGCTCGACGTGGTGGCCGACCGCTTCCGGTTGCAGGGCACCGAAAAAGTGCGGGTGGCCGAGGCGATCGAGCTCGCGCTCAAGCGCGGCAGCGGCCGGGTCAACGTGTACGTGCTGAAGGACGAAGGCGAGCCCGACCTGTGGCGTTTTTCGTCCGGCCTGCACAGCCCCGACAGCGACCTGCGCTACAGCGCGCCGACGCCGGCGATGTTCTCGTTCAACTCGGCCTTCGGCGCCTGCGAAGCGTGCCGCGGCTTCGGCCGCGTGATCGGCGTCGACTGGGGCCTGGTGATGCCGGACCATCGCAAGACGCTGCGCTCCGGCGTGATCAAGCCGCTGCAGACACCGGCCTGGAAGGAATGCCAGGACGACCTGTTGAAGTACGCCGGCGAGGCCGGCATCCCGCGCGACACCGCGTGGAACCAGTTGTCCCAGGCCCAGCGCGACTGGGTCGTCAACGGGTCGCCGCACTGGAACGGCAACTGGAACAAGCAGTGGTACGGCATCAAGCGCTTCTTCGAGTACCTCGAGAGCAAGGCCTACAAGATGCACATCCGCGTGCTGCTGTCGAAGTACCGCAGCTACACGCCGTGCGAGACCTGTGGCGGCGCCCGTCTGAAGACCGAGTCGCTGCTGTGGCGGCTGGGGGCCGAGACCGGCGCGAATGCACACGCGAATGCGGATGCGGTGCTGCCGCCCGGAAAGAGGTTCATGCCGGTCGGTGTCGGCTGGTCGCGCGAGCAGCTCGAAGCGCTGCCGGGCCTCAGCCTGCACGACCTGATGATGCTGTCGATCGAGCGCCTGCGCCGCTTCTTCGACCACCTCACGCTGCCCAGTTCGATGCTGGACGAGGCGCTGAAGCTGCTGCTCGACGAGATCCGCACCCGGCTCAAATACCTGTGCGACGTCGGCCTCGGCTACCTGACATTGGACCGGCAGAGCCGCACGCTCTCCGGCGGCGAGGTGCAGCGCATCAACCTGACCACGGCGCTCGGCACGTCGCTGGTCAACACGCTGTTCGTGCTGGACGAGCCGAGCATCGGCCTGCATCCGCGCGACATGAACCGCATCGTGCAGGCGATGCAGCGGTTGCGCGATGCCGGCAACACGCTCGTGGTGGTGGAGCATGACCCGGCGGTCATGCTGGCCGCCGACCGCGTGCTCGACATGGGCCCCGGCCCCGGCGAGCGCGGCGGCTCCGTGGTGTTCGACGGCACTCCCGACGCGCTGCGCGGCGCCGACACGCTCACGGGGGCCTACCTCGGCGCGCGCAAGCGCATCGGCGTCGGCATGCGGCGCCATGTCAACGACAGCACGCCGCGGCTGATCCTCGAAGGCGTGCGTGAGCACAACCTGAAGCAGGTGACGGTCGAGTTCCCGCTGCAGCGCCTGGTCACGGTGACCGGTGTCAGCGGCTCGGGCAAGTCGACGCTGATGCAGGACGTGCTGTTCCCTGCGCTGTCGCGCCATTTCGGCAAAGCCACCGAAACGCCGGGCGAGCACGACCGGCTGCTGAACGCCGACTGGGTCACCGACGCGGTGTTCGTGGATCAGTCGCCGATCGGCAAGACCGCGCGCTCCAACCCGGCCAGCTACGTCGGCGCGTTCGACGAGATCCGGGCCCTGTTCGCTGCGGCATCGTTGGCGCGCCAGCGCGGCTACACCGCCGGCACCTTCAGCTTCAACGCCGGTGACGGCCGGTGCCCGACCTGTGGCGGCTCGGGCTTCGAGCACGTCGAGATGCAGTTCCTGTCCGACGTCTACCTGCGCTGCCCCGACTGCGACGGCCGCCGCTACCGGCCCGAGATCCTGGAAGTGCACATCGAGCGCGAAGGCCCCGAGGGCTGGCGCGTGCTGAGCGTGGCCGACGTGCTCGAACTCACCGTCAGCGAAGCCGCGCAGCTGTTCAAGGACGACCGCGAGGTGCTGCGCGTGCTGCAGCCGCTGGTCGACGTGGGCCTCGAATACGTGAAGCTGGGCCAACCGGTGCCCACGCTGTCGGGCGGCGAGGCGCAGCGGCTCAAACTGGCCGGCTTCCTGGCCGAAGCCGCGAAGAGCGCCACCGCGAGCCGCCAGTCGGTCGCCAAGAAGGGCTCGCTGTTCCTGTTCGACGAGCCGACCACCGGCCTGCACTTCGACGACATCGCGAAGCTGATGCGGGCCTTCCGCAAGCTGCTCGACGCCGGCCATTCGCTGATCGTGATCGAGCACAACCTCGACGTGATCCGCGCGTCGGACTGGATCGTCGACCTCGGCCCGGAAGGCGGCGAGGCCGGCGGCGAGCTGGTCTGCGCCGGCACGCCGGAAGACGTGAAGGCCCATCCCACCTCGCACACCGGCCAGGCGCTGCGCGAGTACGAGGTGGCGCTCGGCCTGGACGGGCACAAGGTCGAGGAAGGTCGCCCGCTGCAGTCGGTCGCCAAGGCGCGGCGCGACGAGGCCCGGCGCCTCACCGACGACCTGATCCGCATCGTCAACGCCAAGGAACACAACCTCAAGTCGATGAACGTCGACATCCCGCGCGGCAAGTTCAGCGTGGTGACCGGCGTGTCCGGCTCGGGCAAGTCGACGCTGGCATTCGACATCCTGTTCAACGAAGGTCAGCGCCGCTATCTCGAGTCGCTGAATGCGTATGCGCGCAGCATCGTGCAACCCGCCGGCCGGCCCGAGGTCGATGCCGTGTACGGCATCCCGCCCACGGTGGCGATCGAGCAGCGTTTGTCTCGCGGCGGGCGCAAGAGCACGGTGGCGACCACCACCGAGGCCTACCACTTCCTGCGCCTGCTGTACGTGAAGCTCGGCATCCAGCACTGCGTGCACGACGGCGCCGAGGTGCGCCCGCAGACGCCCGAGTCGATCGCCGCGCAGATCCTGCGCGACCACAAGGGCCAGCACGTGGGCCTGCTGGCACCGCTGGTGGTCAACCGCAAGGGCCTGTACACCGACCTGGCCAAATGGGCCAAGGGCAGGGGGCACACACACCTGCGTGTCGACGGCCACTTCGTGCCGGTGGCGCCGTGGCCCAAGCTCGATCGCTTCAAGGAGCACACGATCGAGCTGCCGGTCGGCGACGTCACCGTCAGCGCCGCCAACGAGTCCGAGCTGCGCGCGCTGCTGGCGAAGACGCTGGAGCACGGCAAGGGCGTGATGCACCTGCTGGCGCCGCTCGACGGCCTGAAGGCCGCGATGGTCGCCGGCACGCCAACCGACGGCATCGGCGTCGTCAAGGTCTTCTCGACCAAGCGCGCCTGCCCGGTCTGCGGCACCAGCTACCCCGAGCTGGACCCGCGCATGTTCTCGTACAACTCCAAGCACGGCTGGTGCGTCGACTGCGTCGGCACCGGCGTGCAACTGACGCGCGAGCAGCGCCGCGCGTTCGACGACACCCAGCGCGATGACGACAAAGGCCGCGAGCAGACCTTCGCCGAGCCCGACGTCGAGGACGTCGCCGACCAGCCGTGCGGCACCTGTCATGGGGCACGGCTGAACCCGGTGTCGCTGGCGATCCGCTTCCGCGGTGAATCGATCGCGCAGATCGCGGCGCGCTCGGTCGGCGATGCGCGCGGCTGGATCGAAGGCTTGCGGCTCGACGGCCGCGAAGGCGCCATCGCCCGCGACCTGATTGCCGAGATCCGCAGCCGCCTGCAGTTCCTGGAAGAAGTCGGCCTGGGCTACCTGACGCTGGACCGCGCGGCGCCGACCCTGTCCGGTGGCGAGGCCCAGCGCATCCGTCTGGCCGCACAGCTCGGCTCCAGCCTGCAAGGCGTGTGCTACGTGCTCGACGAACCGACCATCGGCCTGCACCCGCGCGACAACCACATCCTGCTCGACGCGCTGCACAAGCTGGGCGCGCAGGGCAACACGCTGGTGGTGGTCGAGCACGACGAAGACACCATCCGGCGCGCAGACCACATCATCGACATCGGCCCCGGCGCCGGCAAGCGCGGCGGCCGGCTGGTCGCGCAGGGCTCGGCGGCCGAGCTGGCGGTGCACGAAGACTCGCTGACCGGCCGCTTCCTCGCCAAGCCGCTGGTGCACCCGCTGCAGCCGCGACGCGCGGTCGACAAGGCCGCACCGATGCTGACGGTGCGCAGCGCGACGCTGCACAACCTGCACGGCATCGACGTGCAGGTGCCGCTGCACCGGCTGGTGGCCGTGACCGGCGTCAGCGGCTCGGGCAAGTCGACGCTCGCGCGCGACGTGCTGCTCGCCAACGTGCAGGCCATCGTCGCCAACCGCGGCAAGGGCCTGCCGGCCTGGAGCGGCTGCCGCGGCATCGAAGGCTGGGAACGCGTCGACCGGGTGCTGGAGGTCGACCAGACGCCGATCGGCAAGACGCCGCGCTCGTGCCCGGCCACTTACGTCGGTTTCTGGGACACGATCCGCAAGCTGTTCGCCGAGACGCTGGAGGCCAAGGCGCGCGGGTATGCACCGGCCCGGTTCTCGTTCAACACCGGCGACGGCCGCTGCCATGCCTGCGAGGGGCAGGGCATGCGCACCATCGAGATGAGCTTCCTGCCCGACGTGAAGGTGCCGTGCGACGTGTGCCATGGCCAGCGTTTCAACGCCGAGACGCTGGCCGTGACATGGCGCGGCAAGAGCATCGGCGACGTGCTGAGCATGGAGATCGACGAGGCGGTCGAGTTCTTCGCGTCGATGCCGAACATCGCGCATCCGCTGCAGTTGCTGAAGGACGTGGGCCTCGGCTACCTGACGCTGGGCCAGCCGTCACCGACCTTGTCCGGCGGCGAAGCTCAACGCATCAAGCTGGTGACCGAGCTGAGCAAAGTGCGCGACGATGTCGCGCGCCGCGGGCAGAAGGCGCCGCACACGCTGTACGTGCTCGATGAGCCCACGGTGGGCCTGCACATGGCGGACGTGGAAAAGCTGATCCGCGTGCTGCACCGATTGGTGGATGGCGGCCACAGCGTGGTGGTCATCGAGCACGACCTCGACGTGGTGGCCGAGGCGGACTGGGTGATCGACCTCGGACCCGAAGGCGGCGTGCGCGGCGGCGAGGTGGTGGTGGCCGGCACGCCGGAGAGGGTGGTTGCGGCCGGATCGCACACGGGCGTGGCGTTGAAGCCCGTGCTGAGTCGAAAATGAGTGCCCGGGCGGCGCCTCACATGGCGACATACCGCCCGGGCCGGTGGTTCACCGCCAGGATCAGATTCAGCGTCACGACGCCGAGCAGCGAATACATCACTTGCATCGGCGCGACGAAAAAAAAGCGCCCCCGCGACGATCAGGCCGTCCACCACCATCTGCACCTTGCCGGCCCGCCATCCGCGGGTCTCCTGCAGATACAGCGCCAGGCCTTGTCGAAGCTCATACCGCTGGCGTAGTGCAGCAGAAAGGCCAGCCCGGCGGTGTTGTACATCGCCACGCCGAGCGAGATGAACAGGGTGCCGGTGACCAGGGCCTGCGCATCCTCGAAGAAGGAATGGCGGTCGACGGTGGACTCGAACATCGCGACTGCTCGTCCTGGACAAGCAAAGGCCCGCAGTCCATGCGGGCCCCCGAGGTCGGCACTTGGCGAGCGTCAAGGCGTGCTCATTCCTCCAGCTCGGTGCGCGCCATCTCGACGTCCAGCCGCTCCATCGCGTCCATCGGTTCGCTCTCGGCCGCTTCCTGGTACAGCGCCTCGGCCTCCTTCATCTTCTTCTCGCCTTCCAGCATCACCAGTCCGTTGGCATATTCGACGCGCGCGATCGCGGAGGCCGGGTTGATGTTCAGCGCTTCCTTGAACATCTTCAGGCCGGTGTCCTTGCTCGCTCCCTGCGTCTTGCCGAGCAGCGAGCCGACCTTGTCGATCACCTCGGCATGGAAGGCGCCGAGCGCGACGTGCGCATCGGCATGTTTCGGCGCCAGCTTGATGGTCGTCTCCAGGGCGTTCTTGACCTTGGTGCCCAGCCCCTGCGCCAGCGCTTTCGCGACGCTGATGCCTTGCCCGTAGCGGCCGATCGCATAGGCCTGCCAGTAGTAGGCGTTGGCGTTTTTCGGCTCCTCGGCCTGCTGGGCCTCGGCGCGCTCGGCCGCCTCGAGAAACAATTCCAGCTTCTTCTTCTCGTTTTTCTCCAGGTATGTCGCGTAGATGCATTGCGCCTTGTTGGCCACCGTGACGCCGGCGCCGCCCGCCTTCAGGCCGGCCTCTGTCGCCTTCTGGAATTCGCCCGCATGGAACAGCGCCCAGGCTTCGGCCACGATCTTGTCCTTCGGGTAGGGCTCGGCGTCGCCGGCATGCAGCCGCGCCCAGTGTTTTTTCAGCGCGGCGGCGTCATACATGTAGTCGGTGTTGTCGTACGGGAACGCGGTCCACTTGGCCATGGTGCTTGTCTCCGGGTGGCGGGGGTCAGGGTTTGTTGTAGCTGCCGACCAGCCCGTGCAGGTGTTCCTTCTGCGCGGGCTCGAGGTAGGGCATCAGCAGGCTGAGCACGTGGTAGGCACCGCGCATCATCGCGGCCCCGGCGCTTTCGGGCTCCAGCGCGCGGCGCGGGTCGCGCACGTATTCGTAACTCAGCCAGTAGGTGAGCACCACCACCATCGAGGTCGCGACCGGCTCGGCCTCGCGCGCGTCGATGCGGATCGCGCTGTGCCGGGTCAGCCCGTCGAGCACCGCCTGCACGGCGCGCGACTTGTTCTTCAGCACGAACTGGAAGTGGGTCTCGAGTCGGCGGTTCTTGCTCAGCAGGTCGTTCAGGTCACGGTACAGGAAGCGGTACTGCCAGATCAGCTCGAACAGCATGTGGAAGAACAGCCAGGCGTCCTCGACGTTCTTCACGTTGTCGGCGGCGTGCAGCAGGTCGTTCAGCGTGCGTTCGTAGCGGTCGAACAGCGAGTTGATCAGCTCGTCCTTGGCCGGGTAGTGGTAGTAGAGATTGCCGGGGCTGATGTTGAGCTCGGCGGAGATCAGCGTCGTCGAGACGTTGGGTTCGCCGAAGCGGTTGAAGAGATCCAGCGTGACCTCGAGGATGCGTTCTGCCGTGCGGCGGGGCTTCTTCTGTTGTGGTGGCATCGGTGCTTGTCTCCAGCCGGGCCCAATCTAGCAAAAACCGGCAGCGCCAGGAACCGCGATCAACCCGCCGCCAGCACGATTGGTGAGCGCTGCCTACAATTTGCGCCTCATGTCCGCCGTCAGCTTTCAACACGTCAGCAAGTCCTACAAAGGTCCGCGCGGCCCGTTCCAGGCGCTCAAGGACGTCAGCTTCGACATCGAGCCCGGTGAGTTCTTCGGGCTGCTGGGGCCGAACGGCGCAGGCAAGACCACCTTGATCAGCATCCTGGCCGGCCTGTCGCGGGCCACCGAGGGCCAGGTGCGGGTGCATGGTCACGATGTGGTCTCGGACTACGCACGAGCCCGCCGACAGCTGGGCGTCGTGCCCCAGGAGCTGGTGTTCGACCCGTTCTTCACGGTGCGCGAAGCATTGCGCATCCAATCCGGCTATTTCGGCGTCAAGTGCAACGACGACTGGATCGACGAGCTCCTCGCCAACCTGGGGCTGGCCGACAAGGCGAATGCCAACATGCGGCAGCTCTCGGGCGGCATGAAACGTCGCGTGCTGGTCGCACAGGCACTGGTGCACCGACCACCGGTGATCGTGCTCGACGAGCCGACGGCGGGTGTCGACGTCGAGTTGCGCCAGACGCTGTGGCAGTTCATCGCGCGGCTGAACCGCCAGGGCCACACGGTGCTGCTGACCACCCATTACCTCGAGGAAGCCGAGGCGCTGTGCCACCGCATCGCGATGCTGAAAGCCGGGCAGGTGGTGGCGCTGGACCGCACGTCGGCGCTGCTGGCCGGCACCGCCAGCACCATGCTCAGCTTCAAGATGGACGGCGAACTGCCGGCCTCGCTCGACCATGCCCGCGTCACCGGCCGCATCGTGCAGATCACGGCGCACGACGCGCAAGAGGTCGAGGACATCCTGGCGACGCTGCGCATCGCCGGCTGCAAGATCGAAGACCTCGAAATCGGCCGCGCCGACCTGGAGGACGTGTTTCTCGAGATCATGCAGGCCGATACCTCGCCCAGCGCTTTCGTCACCCGCCCGGCCGGGCTGGAGCAGGTGGCATGAACGCCGTGCTCGACCGTTTCGCCGGTGTGCGCACGCTGCTCTACAAGGAGGTGCTGCGCTTCTGGAAGGTCAGCTTCCAGACGGTTGCGGCCCCAGTATTGACGGCCGTGCTCTACCTGCTGATCTTCGGCCACGTGCTCGAAGACCATGTCAAGGTGTTCGACTCGGTCGGCTACACCAGCTTCCTGATCCCCGGCCTGGTGATGATGAGCGTGCTGCAGAACGCGTTCGCGAACAGCTCGTCTTCCTTGATCCAGAGCAAGATCACCGGCAACTTGGTGTTCCTGCTGGTCACGCCGCTGTCGCACTGGGCCTGGTTCGCGGCCTATGTCGGCGCGTCGATGGTGCGCGGGCTGGCGGTCGGCGGCGGGGTGTTCCTCGTCACCGTCTGGTTCGCGCCGCCCAGCTTCGCCGAGCCGTGGTGGATCGTGGTGTTCGCGGTGCTGGGCGCCGGCATGCTGGGCTCGCTGGGCCTGATCGCCGGGCTGTGGGCCGAGAAGTTCGACCAGATGGCGGCCTTCCAGAACTTCATCATCATGCCGATGACCTTTCTGTCTGGCGTGTTCTATTCGGTGCAGTCGCTGCCGGCCTTCTGGCAGGCGGTGAGCCACCTGAACCCGTTCTTCTACATGATCGACGGCTTCCGGCGCGGCTTCTTCGGCATCAGCGACGTCTCGCCCTGGGTCAGCCTGGGCGTGGTCGGCACCAGCTTCGTCGTCGTGGCGGCCATCGCGTTGCAACTGCTGCGTTCGGGCTACAAGCTGCGTCATTGACCAGGGTCTGTTGACATATGAATCACCCTTGCAGCCCCGGCCCTTCGGGTGGCGCTCCACAGAGGGCGCACTCGTCGTTGCAAATGCTCACCGGGGCCCGACCCCGGTTCCGCTTTGCGCCTAGATTGCGCCCTCTGTGGAGCGCCACGCAGGGGTGATTCATATGTCAACAGACCCTAACGTCGCGCCCGGGTTTTCCCGCCGTGCGCCATAATCCGAGCCTTATGGCCGACCCCACCCCCCAGGAAGTGCGCGACTACATCGCCCAGGGGCTCCCTTGCGAGCACCTGGAGGTGGAAGGCGACGGCCGTCATTTCTTTGCCACCATCGTGTCGCCCGAATTCGAGGGCAAGAACCGCGTGGCGCGCCACCAGTGCGTTTATCGGGCACTGGGCGATAGAATGCGCGAGCAAATCCACGCCCTGTCGATGAAGACGCTGACCCCTGCCGAGTGGGCCGACACATCGGCCACCCGCTCGGCCACCCACCACCACCATTGACCGGCAACCGCCCGGCGGCGCGGTTGCGGACTCGACGCGCGTGCCGTGCCTGGTGCGCGATGGTGGGTCCCCAAGCAGCGTGGCGCGGGTGGTGTGCCCCACACAGCACACACCATGGACAAACTCCTCATACACGGTGGCCGCCGGCTCAACGGTGACGTCACGATCTCCGGGGCCAAGAACGCCGCGCTGCCCGAGCTGTGCGCGGCGCTGCTGACCGCCGAGCCGGTCACGCTGACCAACGTGCCGCGCCTGCAGGACGTCAACACGACCTTGAAGCTGCTGCGCAACATGGGCGCACGTGCCGAGCGCAGCGAGTCGCAGCCCGACCAGGTGCTGATCGACGCCGGCAGCGTCACCTCGCCCGAAGCCCCGTACGACCTGGTGAAGACCATGCGTGCGTCCATCCTGGTGCTGGGCCCGCTGCTGGCGCGCTTCGGCGAGGCGACCGTGTCGCTGCCCGGCGGCTGCGCAATCGGCTCGCGGCCGGTGGACCAGCACATCAAGGGCCTGCAGGCGATGGGCGCCGAGATCACCGTCGAGCACGGCTACATCATCGCCAAGGCCAGGAAGCTCAAGGGTGTGCGCATCACGACCGACATGGTCACCGTCACCGGCACCGAGAACCTGCTGATGGCGGCGACGCTGGCCGACGGCGAGACGGTGCTGGAGAACGCCGCCCAGGAGCCCGAGATTCCGGACCTGGCCGAGATGCTGATCGCGATGGGTGCGAAGATCGAAGGCCATGGCACCAGCAAGATCCGCGTGCAGGGCGTCGAGCGGCTGCACGGGCTGGCAGGCCCCGTGGGCCACCGTATCGTCCCGGACCGCATCGAGGCCGGCACCTTTCTGTGCGCGGTCGCGGCCACCGGCGGCGACGTGGTGCTGAAGAACGCCTGCGCCAGCCACCTGGAAGCGGTGATCGAGAAGCTGCGCGAAGCGGGGGTGGCCATCGAGGCCGGCGAGAACCACATCCGCGTGACATCCGACGCCCGCCTGAAGGCGGTGTCCTTCCGCACCAGCGAATACCCCGCCTTCCCGACCGACATGCAGGCGCAGTTCATGGCGCTCAACTGCGTGGCCGAGGGCGCCTCCAGGGTCACCGAGACGATCTTCGAGAACCGCTTCATGCACGTGAACGAGCTGGTGCGCCTGGGTGCCCGCATCGAGGTGGACGGGCACACCGCCATGGTGCAAGGCGTCGAGCAACTGTCCGGCGCAACCGTGATGGCAACCGATCTGCGGGCCTCCGCGAGCCTGGTGATCGCAGGGCTCGTTGCCGACGGCGAAACCATCGTCGACCGCATCTACCACCTGGACCGCGGCTATGACCAGATGGAAGCGAAGCTTCGCGGCATCGGCGCCGACATCGAGCGCGTGAAGTGATGGCCCACCCCCTATGCGCTTCGCGGGCTTGCAGCCCGCGCCTGACCAGGGACGGTCAGCCTCTTTGCCAGGCACGCACAGTCCGCAGGGACTGTTCGTGTCCGGGCTCAGCCCCCTTCGAGGGGGCGACACCAGCGGCCCGGCGGAGCCGGCTCCGCGGTGTCCGCTGGATGGAGGTCCGCGATCGGCCGGGCGCGTTTCGTCCGGTGAGGGAATTGCTCAGATGAACCAAAGTTCAACCATGATCACACTGGCTCTGTCCAAGGGACGGATCTTCGACGAGACGCTGCCGCTGCTGAAGGCGGCGGGCATCGAGGTCGCCGAAGACCCCGAGACGTCGCGCAAGCTGATTCTTGCGACCAGCCGGCCCGACGTGCGCGTCGTGCTGGTGCGCGCGACCGACGTGCCGACCTACGTGCAGTACGGCGGTGCCGACCTGGGCGTGGCCGGCAGGGACGTGCTGCTCGAACACGGCGGCCAGGGGCTGTACCAGCCGCTGGACCTGCGCATCGCGAAGTGCCGCATGAGCGTGGCCGCGCGGGCCGACTTCGACTATGCCGCGGCGGTGAAGCAGGGGTCGCGCGTACGCGTCGCCACCAAATACACCACCGTCGCCCGCGACCACTTCGCCGACAAGGGCGTGCACGTCGACCTGATCAAGCTCTATGGCTCGATGGAGCTGGCGCCGCTCACCGGCCTGGCCGACGCCATCGTCGACCTGGTGTCGACCGGCAGCACGCTGAAGGCCAACCACCTCGTCGAGGTCGAGCAGATCATGGAGATCTCCTCGCGCCTCGTCGTCAACCAGGCCGCGCTGAAGATCAAGCGCGAGCCGATCCGTCAACTCATCGACATCTTTTCCAACGCCATCGAAAAAGGGTGAACGCCATGACCGTGCAGATCCGTCAACTCGCCACCACCACGCAGGACTTCGACACCGAGTTCCGGCGCGTGCTGCATTGGGCGGCAGAGACGGATCATGCGATCGAGCAGCGCGTGGCCGAGATCCTGGCCGACGTGCGCGCCCGTGGTGACGAGGCGGTGCTGGAATACACACGGCGTTTCGACGGGTTGACCTCCGAGACGGTGGCCGCGCTGGAGATCCCTCGCGGCGAACTGCAGGCTGCGCTCGAGGCGATCACGCCCAGGCAACGCGAGGCCTTGCAAGCCGCCGCCGACCGCGTGCGCGACTATCACCAGCGCCAGCTCGATGCCTGCGGCCGCTCTTGGACCTACCGCGATGTCGACGGAACGCTGCTCGGCCAGAAAGTCACGCCGCTCGACCGCGTGGGCATCTACGTGCCCGGCGGCAAGGCGGCCTACCCGTCGAGCCTGCTGATGAATGCAATCCCCGCCAAGGTGGCGGGTGTGGGCGAGATCATCATGGTGGTGCCCACGCCGGCGAAGGGCAGCATTGCGACCGGCGGCACTGGAGCGGCCGGCGGCAAGGGCGAGCGCAACACGCTGGTGCTGGCCGCAGCAGCGGTGGCCGGAGTGGACCGCGTGTTCACGGTGGGCGGTGCGCAGGCTGTCGCTGCGCTGGCCTACGGCACGGCCACCATTCCAAAGGTCGACAAGATCACCGGCCCCGGCAACGCATATGTCGCAAGTGCGAAGAAGCACGTCTTCGGTGTCGTCGGGATCGACATGATCGCCGGTCCCAGCGAGATCCTGGTGCTGGCCGACGGCACAACGCCGGCCGATTGGGTCGCGATGGATCTGTTCAGCCAGGCCGAGCACGACGAGTTGGCTCAAAGCATTCTGCTGTGCCCCGATGCCGGCTACATCGCGCAGGTGAAGGCCGCGATCGACCGGCTGCTGCCCGGCATGCCGCGCCGCGACGTGATCCGTGCCTCGCTCGAAGGCCGCGGCGCGCTGATCCACACGCGCAGCATGGAAGAGGCCTGCGAGATCAGCAACCGCATCGCCCCCGAGCACCTGGAAGTGAGCTCGCGCGACCCGCAGCGCTGGGAGCCGCTGCTGCGCCACGCCGGTGCGATCTTTCTCGGCGCCTACACCAGCGAATCGCTCGGCGACTACTGCGCCGGCCCCAATCACGTGCTGCCGACCTCGGGCACCGCGCGCTTCTCGTCGCCGCTGGGCGTGTACGACTTCCAGAAGCGCTCCAGCCTGATCGAGGTAAGCGAGCAGGGCGCGCAGGTGCTCGGCAAGATCGCCGCGGAACTGGCCTACGGCGAGGGCCTGCAGGCGCACGCGCAGGCGGCCGAGTTCCGCTTGAACGACACGACCCCGGGGAGCCTGAAATGAGGGACTACCTCCTACGCGCTTCGCGCGCCCCTCAAGCGGGCGACGCCGGTGGCCCGGCGGAGCCGGTTCCACGGCGTCACTTGGCTTGGGTCGGTTCGTGCGCCAGGGTGCGCGCGACAAACAGTGCTGTGGAGACCTGAAATGCTCAATCTGACGCAACGCATCGAGCAATACATTCGCGAGGACGTGCGCGAGCTGCGCCCCTATGCCGTGCAGCCGAGCGCCGGCATGGTCAAGCTCGACGCGATGGAAAACCCGTTCCGCCTGCCGCTCGAGCTGCAGCGCGAACTGGGCGAGCGCCTGGGCGCGGTCGCGATCAACCGCTACCCCGGCGAGCGCATCGAGGTGCTGCGCGCGGCGCTGGCGAAGCACAGCCGCATGCCGGATGGCCAGGCGTTGATGCTGGGCAACGGCTCGGACGAACTGATCTCGCTGCTGGCCATGGCCTGCAAGCTGCCGGGCGCGGCGATCCTGGCACCCACTCCCGGCTTCGTGATGTACGAGATGTCGGCCGAGCTGCAGGCGATGAACTTCGTCGGCGTGCCGCTGCAGCCCGGCACGCTGGAACTCGACGAGCCGGCGATGCTGGCGGCGATCGAGCAGCACCGGCCCGCGCTGATCTACATCGCCTACCCGAACAACCCGACCGGCAACCTGTTCGACGACGCCATCATCGAGCGCATCATTGCCGCGGCGCCCGGCCTGGTGGTCATCGACGAGGCCTACCAGCCGTTCGCGAGCAAGAGCTACGTCGACCGCTACGCACGCCACGACCATGTGCTGCTGATGCGCACGCTGAGCAAGTTCGGCCTGGCCGGCGTGCGGCTGGGCTACATGATGGGGCGCCGCGAGCTGATCGAGCAGATCGAAAAGGTGCGCCCGCCGTACAACGTCAGCGTGCTCAACTGCGAGGCCGCGCTGTTCGCGCTCGAGCACGAGGACGAGTTTGCGCGGCAGGCCCGGGTCTTGCGTGCCGAACGCCAGCGCCTGTTCGATGCACTGGGAACCATGCCCGGCGTCCACCCGTATCCGAGCGAGGCCAACATGATCCTGGTGCGGGTGCCCGACGCGCAGCGCACCTTCGAGGGCATGAAGCAGCGCAAGGTGCTGATCAAGAGCGTCGGCCGCAGCACGTCGCCGCTGCTTGCCAACTGTGTGCGCCTGACGGTAGGCTCGCCCGAAGAGAACGACCTGATGATCGCCGCGCTGCGTGAGAGCCTGTGATGGAATTGGCCCACCCCCTACGCGCTTTGCGTGCCTCCTCGAGGGGGCGCCACTGGCGGCCCGGCGAAGCCGGCTCCGCGGTGGCCGCTGGGTTGCGTCGCCTCACGTATGCGGTGTCCCCGAAAGCGTCATAAAGAGCCCGATGAATACAGCAACTTCATCCGAACGTGTGGCAGAAGTCACACGCAACACCACCGAAACGCAGATCCGCGTGCGCGTCAACCTGGACGGCACCGGCCAGGCGCAGCTGTCCACCGGCATCGGCTTCTTCGACCACATGCTCGACCAGATCGCCCGCCACGGCCTGATCGACCTGGAGATCGACGCCAAGGGCGACTTGCACATCGACGGGCACCACACCGTGGAAGACGTCGGCATCACGCTGGGCCAGGCCGTGGCCAAGGCCGTGGGCGACAAGAAGGGCCTGCGCCGCTACGGCCATGCCTACGTGCCGCTGGACGAGGCCCTGTCGCGCGTGGTAGTCGACTTCTCCGGCCGCCCGGGCCTGACCATGCACGTGCCGTTCAAGTCCGGAATGATCGGCGGGTTCGACACCCAGCTGGCCTACGAGTTCTTCCAGGGCTTCGCGAACCATGCGCTGGTGACGCTGCACATCGACAACCTGCGTGGCGAGAACGCGCATCACCAGTGCGAGACGGTGTTCAAGGCGTATGCCCGGGCGCTGCGCATGGCGCTCGAACTCGACCCGCGCATGGCCGGCGTGATCCCTTCCACCAAGGGGACGCTCTGACCATGGGCACTGTCGCGGTGGTCGACTACGGCATGGGCAACCTGCGCTCGGTGTCGCAGGCGGTGATGCACGTGGCACAGGGCTCGGGTGTCCACGTGATCGTCACGTCGCGCCCCGACGAGGTCTACGCCGCCGAGCGCATCGTGCTGCCGGGCCAGGGCGCGATGCCCGACTGCATGCGCGAGCTGCACGAGTCCGGGCTGCAGGAGGCCGTGCTGCACGCCGCCGCCCACAAGCCGCTGATGGGCGTGTGCGTCGGCATGCAGATGCTGCTCCAACGCAGCGAAGAAGGGCCGACCGACGGTTTGGGGCTGATCCCCGGGCAGGTGCGGCGTTTCCGGCTCGACGGGCAGTTGCAGGCCGACGGCAGCCGCTACAAAGTGCCTCAGATGGGCTGGAACCAGGTGTTCCAGGCGCGGCCGCACGCGATCTGGGAAGGTGTTCCCGACGGCGCGTACTTCTATTTCGTGCACAGCTACTACGCGCAAACGCAGCATCCGCACCACAGCACCGGGGAAACCGAGTACGGCACACGCTTTACCTGCGCGGTGGCACGGGATAACATTTTTGCGACCCAGTTCCACCCGGAGAAGAGCGCAGACCACGGTTTGGCCCTGTACCGCAACTTCCTGACCTGGAAGCCCTGAGCGCTGCGCAGTCGTTCCTCTTCTCCACCCCACCCGCTTTCCCACCACCACCATTGCCTCGGCTATGTTGCTGATTCCTGCCATCGACCTGAAAGACGGCAAGTGCGTGCGCCTCAAACAAGGTGACATGAACGACTCCACCACCTTCGGCGAGGATCCGGCCGCGATTGCGCGTCGGTGGCTCGAAGCCGGTGCCCGCCGCCTGCATCTGGTGGACTTGAACGGCGCCTTCGCCGGCAAGCCGATCAACGAACCGGCCATCAAGGCCATCCTCGCCGAGGTCGGCGACGAGATCCCGGTGCAACTGGGCGGCGGCATCCGCGACCTCGACACCATCGAGCGCTACCTCGACGACGGCTTGAGCTACGTCATCATCGGCACTGCGGCGGTCAAAAACCCGGGCTTCCTGAAAGACGCCTGCAGCGCTTTCGGCGGGCACATCATCGTCGGCCTCGACGCGAAGGACGGCAAGGTCGCCACCGACGGCTGGTCCAAGCTGTCCGGGCACGAAGTGATCGACCTGGCGAAAAAATTCGAGGACTACGGCGTGGAGGCGGTGATCTACACCGACATCGGCCGCGACGGCATGCTGACCGGCATCAACATCGACGCCACCGTGAAACTGGCGCAGGCGCTGACCATTCCGGTCATCGCCTCCGGCGGGCTGAGCAACCTGGCCGACATCGACCGTCTGTGCGCGGTGCAGGACGAAGGCGTCGAAGGCGTGATCTGCGGCCGCGCGATCTACAGCGGCGACCTCGATTTCGCGCAGGCCCAGCAGCGCGCCGACGAACTCAACGGCAGCCTCGCCTGATCGACGGCACCGGCATGCTGGCCAAACGCATCATTCCGTGCCTGGACGTGACCGGCGGTCGCGTCGTCAAGGGCGTCAACTTCGTCGAGCTGCGGGACGCCGGCGACCCGGTCGAGATCGCCGCCCGTTACAACGAACAGGGCGCCGACGAGCTGACTTTCCTCGACATCACCGCGACCAGCGACGGACGCGACCTGATCCTGCACATCATCGAGGCGGTCGCCAGCCAGGTGTTCATTCCGCTCACCGTGGGCGGTGGTGTGCGCACGGTCGAGGACGTGCGCCGGCTGTTGAACGTCGGCGCCGACAAGATCAGCTTCAATTCGGCCGCGGTGGTTAACCCGCAGGTGATCCGCGATGCCTCGTACAAATACGGTGCGCAGTGCATCGTCGTCGCGATCGATGCAAAAGCCCGCGACGACGGCAGCGGCTGGGACGTCTATACCCATGGCGGGCGCAAGAACACCGGGCTCGACGCGGTGGACTGGGCGTGCCGGATGGCCGAGCACGGAGCCGGCGAGATCCTGCTGACCAGCATGGACCGCGACGGCACGAAAAGCGGCTTCGACCTGGCGCTGACCCGGGCGGTCAGCGACGCGGTCCCGGTGCCGGTGATCGCCTCCGGCGGGGTGGGCAACCTGGAGCACCTGGCCGACGGCATCCAGCAGGGCCACGCCGACGCGGTGCTGGCCGCCAGCATCTTCCACTACGGCGACTACACGGTGGCCGAGGCCAAGGCGGTGATGGCCGGGCGCGGTATCCCTGTCAGGGGCTGAGAAACCCGCACCGTCAAGGCTGGATATCCGGTCACAAGCGGTTGCTACACTGCCCCCCATGGAGTGGCTCGAACAAGTCAAGTGGGACGATCAAGGTCTGGTGCCGGTGATCGCGCAGGAAGTCGGCAGCAACGACGTGCTGATGTTCGCCTTCATGAACCGCGAGGCGCTGTGCAAGACCGCCGAACGGGGCGAGGCCGTGTACTGGAGCCGCTCGCGCCAGCGCCTGTGGCACAAGGGCGAGGAATCCGGCCACATCCAGAAGGTGCACGAGATCCGGCTCGACTGCGATGCTGACGTCGTGCTGCTGAAGGTGACGCAGCTCGGTCACGAGCCGGGCATCGCCTGCCACACCGGGCGCCATTCCTGCTTCTTCAACGTCTACCGCGACGGGCAATGGCAGGTGGTCGAACCGGTCTTGAAAGACCCCGAGCGGATCTACAAATGACCGGCATGACCTCCAACGACACGCTCGAGCGGCTGGCGCAGGTGATCGAATCGCGCAAGGGCGCCGACCCGGACACGTCCTACGTCGCGCGCCTGTTCCACAAGGGCACCGATGCCATCCTGAAAAAGGTCGGCGAGGAGGCCACCGAAACCGTGATGGCGGCCAAGGACGGCGACCCGCAGAAGATCGTCTACGAAGTGGCCGACCTGTGGTTCCACTCGATGGTGGCGCTGGCCGCGTTCAACCTGCGCCCGGCCGACGTGCTGGCCGAGCTGGCGCGGCGCGAGGGCCTGTCCGGCCTGCAGGAGTTCGCGCAGCGCGGTACCCCCGCTGGAGGCCACACACCATGAGCGACACCATCGACCTGGGCGAACGCGACCGGCACCTGAAGACGATCGGCATCATCAGCTACCTGCTGCACGCCATCGTTGCGGTTGCCGCGCTGGTGCCGACCGTGCAGGCCAGCATCGTGCTGCTGCTGATCGCCTTCGTGCTCGATCTCGTCAAGAAAGACGACGCGGCCGGCACCTGGCAGGAATCGCACTTTCGCTGGCGCATCCGCACGGTGGTGTGGGCCGGCGCGCTGTATCTGCTGACGCTGCCGCTGTGGTTTCTGTTGATCGTGCCCGGATGGATTGCGTGGTTCGTGATTTCCATCTGGTTTCTGTACCGTATCGTGCGCGGCTGGTTGAACCTCAACGAGAATCGCGCGATCCAAGCCTGACGCCAAGAGATGAGCCACGACCCGAACTGCGTTTTCTGCAAGATCGTCGCCGGGCAGATCCCGTCGAAGAAGGTCTACGAGGATGAAGAGCTCTTCGCCTTCCACGACATCCGCCCGCACGCGCCGATCCACTTCATGATCATCCCGAAGCTGCATGTGCCGTCGCTCAACGAGGCGACGGCCGAGCACCAGGCGTTGCTGGGCCGCATCCTGACGCTGGCGCCCAGGCTGGCACGCGAGCAGGGTGCCTCGAACGGTTTCCGCACGGTGATCAACACGGGCGTCGATGGCGGGCAGGAGGTCTACCACCTCCACGTCCACGTCATGGGCGGTCCCCGGCCCTGGAACCTGGGCTGAACGTAAAATTCGTATTCGTCGTTAGGAGAAAGACATGGGTTCCTTCAGCATCTGGCACTGGTTGATCGTGCTGTTGATCGTCGTGCTGGTGTTTGGCACCAAGAAGCTCAAGAACATGGGCTCCGACCTGGGCGGGGCGGTCAAGGGCTTCAAGGACGGCATGCGCGACGGCTCGTCCGGCGACGCCGCAGCGCCGCCGCAGCAGGTCACGAGCGAAAAGTCGGCCGACAAGTCGACCATCGACGTCGAAGCCAAGACCAAGTCCTGATTTCCACCCAGCGTGTCGCCGGCGTGAGCTGCCCGCCCGCGCCGGCCTTCCTTTTTCCCTCGCCTCATGATTGATTTCGGCTTCGACAAGCTGGCCCTGATCGGGGCGGTGGCGTTGATCGTCATCGGCCCCGAGAAGCTGCCCCGCGTGGCCCGCACCGTCGGGCACTTGCTGGGCAAGGCGCAGCGTTACGTCGCCGACGTCAAGGCCGAGGTGAACCGGTCCATCGAGCTCGACGAGCTCAAGAAGATGAAGACCGAATTCGAGGACGCCGCTCGCAACGTCGAGCAGGAGGTGTCCCAGGCCACCGGCGACTTCGAGAAAGCCTGGACCGACGCGACCGGCAGTGCCGGCGCGATCGAGCAGGGCGGCGGCTGGGAGCCGCCCCCGCCGGAATACAAGCACCCGAAGAAAAACTGGCGGCTCAAGCGCGGTGCGACGCCGCAGTGGTACAAGCAGCGCCAGGGCGTGCGCACGCACGCGCAGTCGGGCGCTGCCCGGGTTGCGCGCTTCCGCCCGCACCGGCCGTCATCGAAAGTCGGCTCGTGAGCCAGAACACTCCCCACAAAGACCGCGACGAACTGGAAGGCACCGAGCAGCCCTTCGTCTCCCACCTGATCGAACTGCGCGACCGCCTGATCCGGGCGGTGATCGCCATCGGTGTCGTGTTCGGTGCGCTGTTCTTCTGGCCCGGGCCGGCAGGGCTGTACGACCTGCTGGCCGCACCGCTGGTGGCCCATCTGCCAGAAGGCAGCACGCTGATCGCCACCAACGTGATCTCGCCGTTCATCGTGCCGCTGAAGATCACGCTGATGGCGGCCTTCCTGATCGCACTGCCGGTGGTGCTCTACCAGGTGTGGGCCTTCGTGGCGCCGGGGCTGTACACCCACGAGAAGAAGCTGGTGCTGCCGCTGGTGATCTCCAGCACGCTGCTGTTCCTCATCGGGGTGGCGTTCTGCTACTTTTTCGTGTTCGGCAAGGTGTTCAGTTTCATCCAAAGCTTCGCACCCAAGAGCATCACGGCCGCGCCGGACATCGAGGCCTACCTGAGCTTCGTGCTGACGATGTTCCTTGCCTTCGGCCTGGCTTTCGAGGTGCCGATCGTCGTCGTGGTGCTGGCACGCCTGGGCATGGTCAGCATCGAGAAGCTGAAAGCCTTTCGCAGCTACTTCATTGTCGTGGCCTTCATCATCGCGGCTGTCGTCACGCCACCCGACGTGATCTCGCAGCTGGCGCTGGCCATCCCGATGTGCCTGCTCTACGAAGTGGGCATCTGGGCGGCGCAGATCTTCATCAAGCACACGCGCGCCCCGGACGCTGAAGAAGACACCGCCTGACGGGCCCTTCTGAAACCTCCCGAGGCGGCGGTAGCCGGTCGCCTCGCCGCAGGCGACCCTCAGCGCAGCTGTCGCTGCACCTTCGGCCGCTGGGCCACTTTCACTCGCATCTCGATCGACTCGCTGCCACGCTGCACCCCGATTTCGGCCTCGCTGCCGGGTTTCAGTTCAGCCACTGCGTTCAGCAATTGCACCGTGCTCTTGACCGGTTTGCCGGCGACCGCGACCACCACGTCGCCGGGCCGCACGCCGGCCTGCTGAGCCGGGCCGCCTTGCAGCACGCCGGTGATCAGCACGCCGTCCTCGACTGGCAGGTTGAACGTCTGTGCCATCTCCGGCGTCAGATCCTGGGGCTCGACACCAATCCAGCCGCGCGTCACCTGGCCGTCGCGGATCAGGCTTTCCATCACCTGGCGGGCCGTCGAGGCGGGAATCGCGAAGCCGATGCCCATGTTGCCGCCCGAGCGCGAGTAGATCGCGGTGTTGATGCCCATCAGGTTGCCGCCCGCGTCGATCAACGCGCCGCCGGAATTGCCGGGGTTGATCGCTGCATCGGTCTGGATGAAGTTCTCGAAGGTGTTGATGCCGAGCTGGTTGCGCCCGAGCGCGCTGATGATGCCGGACGTCACCGTCTGGCCCACGCCGAAGGGGTTGCCGATGGCGAGCACCACGTCGCCCACCTCGAGCGCATCGGAGTCGCCGAACGTGACGGCGGGCAGCTTGTCCAGTTCGATCTTCAGCACCGCGAGGTCGGTCTCGGGGTCGCTGCCGACCACCTTCGCACTGGTCTTGCGGCCGTCGCTCAGCATCACTTCGATGTCGTCGGCGCCTTCGATCACGTGGTTGTTGGTCAGCAGGTAGCCTTCGGATGAGACGATCACGCCTGAACCGAGCCCCACCTGGGGCTGCGCGCCCTGCTCGCCGAAGAAGAACCTGAACCACGGGTCTTCCATCTGCGGGTTGC
This sequence comes from Caldimonas mangrovi, assembly GCF_023721835.1. GTDB lineage: Bacteria > Pseudomonadota > Gammaproteobacteria > Burkholderiales > Burkholderiaceae_C > Caldimonas > Caldimonas mangrovi. The sequence continues at coordinate 62,738 of NZ_JAMKFE010000008.1, forward strand.
GGGTAGGCGCCTTGCTGGTGGCAATGTTGACCACCGCCGGCGAGGCGCGCTTGGCGGCGGCCGAATAGCTGCTCGGCGCAGCGGCCGGCGTCACCGCGGGGGCTTCGGTGACCGAAATGGTGGGCACCACCCCGGACGGGTTGCGTTGCAACCATTCGGGCTTGAGCGTGGCGACGACGAACAGCGCCGCCACGGCGACCGTGACGGCTTGGGAGAAAATCAGCCAGGTTTTGCGCATAGGACGTGACAGATGATCCACCGCGATGAAATGGATACCTACCTGAAAGGCCTGCTGGCGGTGGACCGATTCAGGGATTATGGGCCGAACGGCTTGCAAGTCGAAGGCAAGCCGGAGGTCCGCACGCTGGTCAGCGGCGTGACCGCCAGTCTGGCGCTGATCGAAGCGGCGATCGACGCGGGTGCCGACGCGATCCTCGTGCATCACGGCCTGTTCTGGCGCGGTCAGGACGGCCGTGTCGTGGGCTGGATGAAAAAGCGTCTGCACCGGCTGCTGGCCGCTGACGTGAACCTGTACGCCTATCACCTGCCGCTCGACGCCCACGCCGAACTTGGCAACAACGCGCAACTGGGGCACCGGCTCGGGCTGAACATCGAGTCCCGGTTCGGCGAGCAGGACCTCGGTTGCCTCGGCACACCGGCGCAGCCGCTGACCCTGGCAGCGCTGTCCACGCTGTTGCAGGCCCGCTTGAGCCGCTCACCTGTCGTCGTCGAGGGCGACGGCCGGCCGATTCGCCGGGTGGCCTGGTGCACCGGCGGTGCGCAGGGGTACTTCGAAGCGGCGATCGCCGCCGGCGCCGACGCCTTCGTGACCGGGGAGATCTCGGAGCCGCAAGCGCACTACGCGCGCGAAACGGGGGTCGCGTACCTCGCGTGCGGGCATCACGCCACCGAGCGCTTCGGCGCCCCTGCGGTCGCCGCGCACGTGGCCTCGCACTTCGGCATCGAGCATCGATTCATCGACGTGGACAACCCCGCATGAGCGCCCCTCTCAGGCGGCCTCTGGCCCTGACCATGGGGGACCCGGCCGGCATCGGGCCCGAGATCGTGGCCCAGGCCTATCGCCTGGGCGTGGCACGCAACACCGTGGTGCTCGGCGACGTGGCCGTGCTGCGGCGTGCCGCGCAGTGCACCGGCGGCATGCTGCCGGTGGCCGTGCTCGAGCGAGCCGAGGATGTGGCGCATGTCCCGCCTGCCTGCATTCCCGTTGTGCCGGTGGTGGATCTGCCCGAACTGCCGGCGTTCGGGGTTGTCGATGCGCGCGCCGGCGCCGCGGCCCATGCCTGCATCCGGCGCGCCGCCGAGATGGCCGTGGCCGGCGAGGTCAGCGGTGTCGTGACCGCGCCGATCCACAAGGAGGCCCTGGCTGCGTCCGGCGTGCACTTTCCCGGACACACCGAAATGCTGCAGGCCTATGCCGGAGCACCCGATGTCCGCATGATGCTGGCGAACGACGAACTCAAGACGGTGCTGGTCACCATCCACATGTCGTTGCGCCAAGCCATCGAAGGGGTCAGCTTCGACAGCGTGCTGCAGACCCTGCGCATCGCCCACCGCAGCGCGGCCCTGTGGGGGCAGCCGCAGCCGCGCATCGCCGTGGCAGGGCTCAACCCGCACGCAGGTGAGGGGGGGCTGTTCGGCGATGAGGAGCAGCGCGTCATCCGGCCGGCCGTCGAAGCCGCGCAGGCAGAAGGGATCGACGCTCGAGGGCCGTATGCGCCCGACACCGTGTTCATGCGGGCGCGCAACACGCTGGAACACCCGGGCGAGTTCGACCTCGTGGTCGCGATGTATCACGACCAGGGGCTGATACCGGTGAAGTACCTCGGGGTGGAGCGCGGCGTGAACGTCACGCTGGGGTTGCCGTTCGTGCGGACGAGTCCGGATCATGGAACGGCGTTCGATCTCGCCGGGACCGGGCGGGCCGATCCGGCGAGCCTGATGGCGGCCATCGAGATGGCCAGGCGCTTGGGGATGGGGGCGGGGCGGTAGCGGGCGCCGGCGCCGAATCAGCTCTTGCTGCTCAGTGCCGCCAGCTGCTTCCTTGCCCGCGCCACCGCCCGCTCGATCAGATACGCCTGCTCGAAGGCCCGGAACCGCCCGGTTTCGCACAGCTTGGTCAGCATGCGCCCGGTCATCGAGATGATCTTCTGGTGCTTCTTGCCGTGGTTGAAGATGAAGAAGGTGCGCCCCGGGCTGACCCAGTTGAGCCGAACCTTGCGCCAGCCTTCTTCGGTGTGCATCTGGTAGGCCACGCCTGCCTGCACGTACTGCGCGAGCTGCACGCCTCTGGTCGGCGTTTCGGGGGCCATCTCCGGCCCCAGTCCCTCGAGGTTGATATCGAGTTCGCCGGACGACGAGTCCAGGCTTTCGAGGTCGATGTCGACGTTGCCGTCCCAGTCGATCGCCGCCTCCTCGACCAGGCCCACCTGCGCGGCCTCTTCCAGCGAGAAGCTCGTGATCTGCTCCGAGGTCGGTGCAGCAGCCTGGGAGAGGGGCACCTCTTCGGCCGTCGGAATGGCCATGTGGTCCAGCGCCTGCAACTGGGTGTCGAGCTGGCGGTACTGGAAATCCGTCAGCGGCTGCCCCTTCAAGGACTGGGCGTGGCACGGCAGCAGCTCGCCGAAGAACGCCTTCTTTCGGTCCTCCGGCCAGCGGATCAGCGCCAGGCCTTCGTTGAGCCCCTTCATCAGCTGTGGCAGCGCCAGGATGAACTGCTTGCGCTCGGCGGGCGTTCCCTTGGGCAGGACGCTGAGGATCAACTGGCGCGGCATGCCGCGCAGACGCTTGGCGACGTCCGAGTCGGGACCGTGCCGCAGGGCCGCTTCGACCTGCACGAGCGTCCAGGTGTCGTGCAAGAAGCCGCGGATGAAGTCCTGCACGGCGACCGGCCGCAGCATCGACTGCATCTGCTCGGCAAAGCGGGCATGGATGCGCAGCTTGGCCTCCTTCTGGGCCAGCAGTTCGACGGCTTCCACGTGGGCCTGCGCCTCGTCGCGCGACTGCTCGTGCACGAAGGCTTCCAGGGCACGCAGTTTGGTGTCGTACTGGTCCATCTGGTCGAAATCGCCATCGACCACCTGCTGGACCAGTTCGCGCACCAGTTCCAGGAAACGCCTGCCAGCGCCTTCGTCGAAGTCCTCGAACGCACAGGCGATCGAAGCCATCCGGTTGACGAAGCGGCGCACCGGGTGGCTGCGCGACGAGAAGAACTGCATGTCCTTCAGCGCAGCGCGCAGCACCGGCAGCTGCAGCCGGGCGATCTGCCGTGCCATCTGCGGCGGCACCTTGGTGTCCGACAGGATCTGGTCGAACAGCGAGGCCACGATGTCGATCACCATGTGATCGAGTGCGCCGGTGGACGCACGCATCAGCTCTTCGCGATGCGTGCGGATCAGGTTGACGGCCATCAGGCCGCTCAACCCGTTGTTCAGTGCGCCGCTCAGCGTCCCGGGCCCCGAGGCGGGCCCTGCCCCGGCCGGCGAGACCGTGCCGCCGGCGGCCCAGCCGCTGACGGCGTCGAGCGCGCCCGGGGTGCTGGCGGCGAAAGCCAGGCGCCGGATCACATCCAGCATGTGGGCATCGCTGGCAGCACGACCCGCGCCGAGGCTGCCCGGGCCGCTGTGCAGCGTGCCACCACCCGAGGAGGTCGGGCCGAAGCCTCCTGCCAGGGCCCCTGCTCCTGTGGCGCCAAAGTTCGCGGGCACCGCCATACCGAACATCGAGCCCAGCGCCTGCGCGGCCTGCTGCCAGTCGTGCTTGAGTCCTGGGGGCGCGGGCGGCATCGGCGCCGCACCCCCGGCATGGGCGGCGGTGGGGTCGTAGCCTGCCGCCACGCCGGGCACCCCGGCCTTGACGGCCAACCCCACCGGGTGGATGCCTCGCGCGCCGAAGTCGCTGACGATCGCGCCGTAGCATGGCCGCATCGCTTTCGCGAGCGCGCGACCCAATTCGGCAGCCAGTGTCTTGCGGACGCCCGGGTCAGGTGTCACGGCCTCGATCGAACGGAACAGCGCCTGGCCGAGGATTTCGGGTCGAATCGGGTTGCGCTCCGGGTCGGCGCGCCCGATACCGAGCAGCGAGCCGATATAGGCGTCCAGCTCACGCAGTTCCCACTCGCACTCGTGTTCGATCTCGAGGCTCAGGCGATGAGCCGTCACCTGTTCCTCGACCTCGGAGTCGCCGACCAGGCTCAAGGATGCCCAGTCGGTGGCAGCGAGCGAGCGGGCGACGCGCGGGTTCAGCTCCTTGGCGACCTTCTCGTTCAACACCGTCGTGAAACTCATGTTGAACGCCGACAACTTGCGTTGCAAATCGAACTGCGCCGACATGAAGGATTGCCGCTGCGCATTGCTGGCGGCCGACAGCGCCAGCATGCCCAGCGCGTCGACCATCCGACTGGAGGCGGTCGACACGGTGGACAGGATTATCTGCACCGCCGCTTGCATCGCGGCGTGGAGTCGCGGGTCGGGAAGGCTCATCTCACCTGGCTTCGCAAGGCAAGCAGTATGGCGCGAAAAGTGCACGCGACCCATCCGGACAAATGCCCGCGAGTGCGCAGTTCGCCACCGAAAGTCGGTCCCGAAGCGTGGCTGCGCGCGGCTCGAGGCCCCTCAGCAGGACACCCGAGTCGGGTTGCTTTTTGTTACTTGCGCAGCGTATCCCGGATCTCGCGCAGCAGCATCACTTCCTCGGGAGGCGCGGCAGGCGCGGGCGGCGGGGCTTCCCGCTTGAGTCGGTTGATCTGTTTCACCATCACGAAAATGATGAAAGCGAGGATCAGGAAGTTGATCGCGACGGTAATGAAGTTGCCGTACGCGAAGACGGCGCCCGCTTTTTTCGCTTCGGCCAACGTCTCGGCCGTCTGGCCCGCCAGCGGAACAAAGTAGTTCGAGAAGTCCAGCCCGCCGAAAATGCGGCTGACGAGCGGCATGATGATGTCGTCGACCATCGAGCTGACGATCTTGCCGAAGGCGCCACCGATGATGACGCCGACGGCCAGATCGATCACGTTGCCCTTGGCGGCGAACTCCTTGAACTCTGTCATGAATCCCATCGGATGCTCCTGCGATTGGCGGGCCGGCGGCAACGGCGCCCCGGCCCGCTGCGAGTATTGCCGAGCCGGGCGTCGCTGCTCAAGCGGGAGACGGCCCGCGTGTGCGCCCGTGCGCGCGTGATGGGGGCGGCACTGGTTTCGGGCAAGGCCGGTGGGCTAGAATCACGGGTTGCCCCTAATCATAGAAGAGCTTTCTGAGGATCCCCATGAGTGACCAGCAAGTGGACAAAGGCCGCCGCACGTGGGTAGCCATTGCCTGTGGCGCGGGCGCCGTCGGCGGCGTGGCCACCGCAGTTCCCTTCGTCAGCAGCTTCCAGCCCTCCGAGAAGGCGCGCGCCGCTGGCGCCCCGGTTGAAGTCGACATCGGCGGTCTGCAGCCCGGCCAGATGATGACGGTCGAGTGGCGCGGCAAGCCGGTGTGGATCATCAAGCGCACTCCCGAGCAACTCGAGGACCTCAAGAAGCACGACGCACAGCTGGCCGACCCGAACTCCGAGCGCAACCAGTATCCGACCCCCGACTACGCGAAGAACGAGTACCGCTCGATCAAGCCCGAGGTCTTCGTCGGTGTCGGCATCTGCTCCCACCTGGGCTGCTCGCCGGTCAGCAAGTTCACCCCGGGCCCGCAGCCCTCGCTGCCGAGCGACTGGCCCGGTGGTTTCCTGTGCCCCTGCCATGGCTCGACCTTCGACCTGGCCGGGCGCGTGTTCAAGAACAAGCCCGCGCCGGACAACCTGGAAGTGCCGCCGCACATGTACCTCTCCGACAACACGCTGTTGATCGGCGAGGACAAGAAGGCCTGACGGCTCCCAGTTTCGAGGTGACTTTCCATGGCTGAATTCAAAGAAGCTCCGGCAGACGCAGGCGCCGCCCAAAAGCTGCTCAACTGGGTCGACAACCGCTTCCCGTTGAGCAAGCTCTACAACGAGCACGTGGGCCAGTACTACGCGCCCAAGAATTTCAATTTCTGGTACATCTTCGGCTCGCTCGCCCTGGTGGTGCTGGTGATCCAGATCGTCACCGGCATCTTCCTCGTGATGCACTACAAGCCCGATGCCAACCTCGCGTTCGCTTCGGTCGAATACATCATGCGCGACGTGCCGTGGGGATGGCTGATCCGCTACATGCACTCCACGGGGGCCTCGGCCTTCTTCATCGTCGTCTACCTGCACATGTTCCGCGGCCTGCTGTACGGCTCGTACCGCAAGCCGCGCGAGCTGGTGTGGATCTTCGGGTGCGCGATCTTCCTGTGCCTGATGGCCGAGGCCTTCTTCGGCTATCTGCTGCCGTGGGGCCAGATGTCCTACTGGGGCGCACAGGTGATCGTCAACCTGTTCGCGGCCGTGCCCTTCATCGGTCCGGACCTGGCGCTGCTGATCCGCGGTGACTACGTCGTCTCGGACGCCACGCTGAACCGCTTCTTCAGCTTCCACGTGATCGCGATTCCGCTGGTGCTGCTGGGCCTGGTCGTCGCGCACATCATCGCGCTCCACGAAGTCGGCTCGAACAACCCGGACGGCGTCGAGATCAAGGCCACTCCGGGGCCGAAGGGCTACCCGCTCGACGGCATTCCGTTCCACCCGTACTACACGGTGCACGACATCTTCGGTTTGTCGATCTTCCTGATGGTCTTCACCGCCATCGTGTTCTTCGCGCCCGAGTTCGGCGGCTACTTCCTGGAGTACAACAACTTCATCCCGGCCGACCCGCTGAAGACGCCGCCGCACATCGCACCGGTGTGGTATTTCACGCCGTACTACTCGATGTTGCGCGCCACCACCGACCAGATGGTCAACGTGCTGGTGGTCGTGATCGGGCTCGGCGCGGTGCTGAGCGTGCTCAAGGGCGGCTTCGGCGCCAAGGGCAAGCTGGCGGTCGTCGTCGGTGCGTTGATCGCAGCCGCATTGCTCAAGACCTTCGACGCGAAGTTCTGGGGCGTGGTCGTGATGGGCGGCGCCGTGGTCATTCTGTTCTTCCTGCCGTGGCTCGACCGCAGCCCGGCCAAGTCGATCCGTTACCGCCCGAGCTGGCACATGTATCTGTACGGCGTGTTCGTGGTCTTCTTCTTCGTGCTCGGTTACCTCGGGATTCAGGCGCCGTCGCCGATCGGCGAACTGGTCTCGCAAGTGGGCACGTTGTTCTACTTCGGTTTCTTCCTGCTGATGCCGTGGTGGAGCCGCCTGGGCACCTTCAAACCGGTGCCCCAGCGCGTGGTCTTCACCGCCCATTGAGCCCGCCGGAGACAACCACGATGAAAAAACTGATCCTCTCCCTGGTGGCCTCGCTCGGCCTGATGTTCGGTGCCACCGCAGCCCGCGCGGCCGAAGGCGGCATCGTCCTGGACAAGTTTCCGACCGAGCGCGTGACCGATCTCGCCGCGTTGCAAAACGGCGCGAAGCTGTTCGTCAACTACTGCCTGAACTGCCACTCGGCGGCTTTCATGCGCTACAACCGCCTGCGCGACATCGGGCTGACCGAGCAGCAGATCAAGGACAACTTGGCGTTTGCGACCGACAAGATCGGCGACACGATGCAGGCGGCGATCGACCCGAAGCAGGCGAAGGAGTGGTTTGGCGCCACACCGCCCGACCTGACCGTGATTGCCCGCTCGCGTGCCTCGGCCAGTGGCAGCGGCGCCGACTACCTCTACACCTATCTGCGCACCTACTACCGCGACGACACCAAGGCGACCGGCTGGAACAACCTGGCGTTCCCCAACGTCGGCATGCCGCACGCGCTGTGGGAGCTGCAGGGCCAGCGTGTCGCGAAGTTCGAGGAGCACAAGGACCCGCACGACCCGAGCAAGGTGACCCATGTGTTTGCCGGCTATGAGCAACTGACCCCGGGCACCATGACGCCGCAGCAGTACGACAATGCGGTGGCCGACCTGGTGGCCTTCCTGCAGTGGATGGGCGAGCCGGTGCAGAAGGAACGGGTGCGCCTGGGCGTGTGGGTGCTGCTGTTCCTCGGCCTGTTCGCGGTGATCGCCTGGCGCCTCAATGCGGCGTACTGGAAAGACGTGAAGTGACCCGGCGCAGCGCTGCCGGCCCGAAAGGCAGCGCTGCATTGCTCGGAGTGGGTGGCTTAGGCGGCGCCCACTCCGTTTGTGTTTATCAGGGCGCGCAGCCCTCAACCTCCAGATCAAGGAGCACGCCATCATGATGGTGCTTTACTCCGGGACCACCTGTCCGTATTCCCACCGCTGCCGCTTCGTGCTGTTCGAAAAAGGCATGGACTTCGAGATCCGCGACGTCGACCTGTTCGCGAAGCCCGAAGACATCGCACTGATGAACCCGTACAACGAGGTGCCCATCCTCGTCGAGCGCGACCTCATCCTGTACGAGTCGAACATCATCAACGAGTACATCGACGAGCGCTTTCCGCACCCGCAGCTGATGCCCGGCGACCCGGTGGCCCGTGCCCGTGTACGGCTGTTCCTGCTGAATTTCGAGAAGGAGCTGTTCGCGCATGTCAACGTGCTGGAGTCGCGCGGCATCAAGCCGACCGACAAACAGCTCGAGAAGGCGCGCTCGCAGATCCGCGACCGGCTCACACAGCTGGCGCCGATCTTCCTGAAGAACAAATACATGCTCGGCGAGGATTTCTCGATGCTCGACGTGGCCATCGCGCCGCTGTTGTGGCGCCTGGACTACTATGGCATCGAGTTGTCGAAGAACGCCGCGCCGCTGCTGAAGTACGCCGAGCGCATCTTCTCGCGGCCGGCCTACATCGAGGCGCTGACGCCTTCCGAAAAGGTGATGCGCAAGTAATCCGCGGCATCATGACGAAGCTCCAATCGACCGGCAGCGCGGGCAGTTCCACACGGCCCTACCTGATCCGTGCGCTGCACGACTGGTGCACCGACAACGGCTACACGCCTTACTTGGCCGTGTACGTCGACCGTTCGGTGCAGGTGCCGGTGGAGTACGTCAAGAACCACGAGATCGTGCTCAACGTCAGCTTCGACGCGACCAGCGGCCTGCAGCTCGGCAACGAGTACATCGAGTTCCGTGCCCGCTTCGGCGGCGTGCCGCGCGACATCGTCGTCCCGGTCGATCACGTGATCGCGATCTATGCACGCGAGAACGGCCAGGGGATGGCCTTCCCGGTGCCGACCGAGGCAGGTGTCGAGAGTGTCGAGGACGCCGACGGCGAGCCTGGCGTCGAGGGCTCCGGCCCGGTGGAGGCCGGCGTTCCCGGACTCAAGCTGGCGCCGTCGCCCACCCAGGAGCCGGGGGCTTTGGCACCGCTGGCCAGCGGCGAGGATGCTCCGCCCGAGCCGCCCCAGCCGCCGTCCGGTCCCAGGCCTTCGCTGAAGCGGGTCAAGTAAAATCGCGGCTTCCCGCGGGTGCTCCGGCACCGTGCGCCGGCTTAGCTCAGTTGGTAGAGCAACCGCCTTGTAAGCGGTAGGTCATCCGTTCGAGTCGGATAGCCGGCACCATCTTTTCCCGTCGAGCGTGAAAGCTTACCGCCGAGTTACTGGCAGTTTCCGCTGCACGGCCTCAGGCGGATTGAACCTTCACCCTGATCGCGCTAACCTGCCAGCCATGTTGCCGCAGCGCCTCCTCCAGGCGCGGCTGCAACTGCCGGAGTTTCGCGGCAGCGGCCCCGTTCGGGGCCAGCAGGGACCATCCCTGCTCATCGACAGGCCCAGGTTTGACATGGGCCGCGAGAGCGGATGGCAGGAGAGGGCGAACCACTTCAAAACGAGCGTTGGACTCGCGCATGAGCTGTTGCAGCCGCGCCAGTCCGGTGTGGCGGTCCAGGGCTTCATGGATCGGCAGCGTATGTGGTGCGCGCTGGTTCATGGAAGGAGTGTAGCGATGCAGATCATGATCACCCACGGGCGCCTCGCCCGGACGCACGTGCTCCAGCTCGGCCGGTGGCAGCTCGCGTGCCTCGCGCTGGCGCTGGGGACCTGCCTGCTGGCGCTCTCCGGGTCGATCTACCACTTCATCTTCCTGAAGGCAGCGCGCGACGGTTGGCCGGTCGTGAGCCCGCTCGTGAAACTGGTCGTGAAGGACGAGTTCGCGCAGCGCGATCGCTTCATGCGCGAAAACCTCGACGCGATGGCGCAGCGGGTCGGCGAGATGCAGGCGCGGCTCATCCAGCTCGAAGCGATGGGCGAGCGCGTCTCGGGCCTGGCGGGCCTCAAGCCGGACGACATCAAGCTGGAGGACATCAAGCTCAGCGGCAAGGCGCCGGGCCAGGGAGGCCCTTACGTGCCGATGGACAAGCCGTCGCTGCAAGACCTGAATCAGGCCATCGAATGGCTCGACGAATTTTCCGCACAGCGTGCCGACGTCTTCACGATGATCGAATCGCGTCTGTTCGAGGAGCAGATGAAGTCCCTGATGGTGCCGAACTCCCGACCCGTCAACGGGCATACCAGTTCCGGCTTCGGCTTCCGCTCCGATCCCTTCACCGGGCGGTCGGCCCTGCATACCGGGCTCGACTTTCCAGCGCAGAGCGGCACGCCGATCAAGGCGGCCGCCGGCGGTGTCGCAGTGGCAGCCGAATACCACCCGGCCTATGGCTACATGGTCGACCTCGATCACGGCAACGGGCTCGTTACCCGCTATGCCCATGCCTCGAAGCTGCTTGTCCAACGCGGTGACCTGGTCAAGCGCGGGCAGGCGATCGCCCATGTGGGTTCGACCGGCCGTTCGACCGGTGCGCACCTGCATTTCGAGGTGCTGGTCGGTGGGGTGCCCCAGGACCCTGCGAAATTCCTGGCTGGCGGCAAAGGGCGCACGCCGCACCGGGTGATCGCGGGCGCCTCGCGTCCTGCCGTCGAATCCGATCGCGACGGCGCCGCTCGCAGCCTCGGCGTAGCAGACGCCGTGCCGGTTGCCAACTGAGCGTCAGCGCCGCACACCCCTGCCGGGCCTGCGGCCGACCCCGGTGCTAAACTCCGACGCTTTTGGAGCGGCCTGCCTGCCCGGCAGCCTGCGCCGCGTGAAAGGCGTCCGAACGGCCGGGCTTCCCGCCGCGCAGCACCCTTCGACCTGAGCCCTCGGCACGTCCCTCGCGGGCCTGCCTTTCGGCTTCGGCGCCTGCGGCTGCCGGCCACGGGCCGGCCGTCCCACTCATCCAAGAACCGAATCCATGTTGCCCAAGCTTCTTACCCAGATTTTCGGCAGTCGCAACGATCGCCTGCTCAAGCAGTATCGGCGCGTGGTCGAGAAGATCAACGCGCTGGAGCCGCAACTGGAGAAGCTGAGCGACGAGCAGTTGCGCGGCAAGACGCAGGAACTCAAGGAGCGCGTGGGCAAGGGCGAGGCGCTGGACGATCTGCTGCCCGAGGCCTTTGCGGTCGTGCGCGAAGGCAGCAAGCGCACGCTGAAGATGCGGCACTTCGACGTGCAGCTGCTCGGGGGCATGGCGCTGCACAACGGCAAGATCGGCGAGATGCGCACCGGTGAGGGCAAGACGCTGATGGCCACGCTGCCGGTCTACCTGAATGCGCTGGCCGGCAAGGGCGTGCACGTGGTCACGGTCAACGACTACCTGGCTCGCCGCGATGCCGAGTGGATGGGCCGGCTTTACAACTTCCTGGGCCTGACGGTGGGCGTGAACCTGCCCCAGATGCCGCGCGAGGACAAGCAGGCGGCCTATGCGGCCGATGTCACCTACGGCACCAACAACGAATTCGGCTTCGACTACCTGCGCGACAACATGGTCTACGAGACCGCCGATCGCGTGCAGCGGGGCCTGCACTATGCGATCGTCGACGAGGTCGACTCGATCCTGATCGACGAGGCGCGCACGCCGCTGATCATCAGCGGCCAGGCCGAGGACCACACCGAGCTTTACATCCGCATCAACAAGGTCGTGCCGCTGCTGAAGAAGCAGATCGGCGAGGCCGACCCGCGCACCGGCGAAGGCGTGGTCGAGCCGGGTGACTTCACGGTCGACGAGAAGACGCGGCAGGTGTACCTGACCGAAGCCGGCCACGAGAACGCGGAGCGCATCCTGTCGCAGGCGGGTCTGCTGGCCGAGGGCGCCAGCCTCTACGACCCGGCGAACATTTCGCTGATGCATCACTTGTATGCAGCGCTGCGGGCCAACCACCTGTACCACCGCGACCAGCACTATGTGGTGCAGAACGGCGAGGTGATCATCGTCGACGAGTTCACCGGCCGCCTGATGGCCGGCCGCCGCTGGTCCGAGGGCTTGCACCAGGCGGTCGAGGCGAAGGAAGGCGTACAGATCCAGGCAGAGAACCAGACGCTCGCCTCGATCACCTTCCAGAACTATTTCCGCATGTACGCGAAGTTGGCGGGCATGACCGGCACGGCCGACACCGAAGCCTACGAATTCCAGGAGATCTACGGCCTCGAGACGGTCGTGATCCCGCCGAACAAGCCGACGCAGCGCAAGGACGAACTCGACCTCGTCTACAAGACGGGGCGCGAGAAGTACGAAGCGGTGATCCAGGACATCCGCGACTGCTATGAACGCGGCCAGCCGGTGCTGGTCGGCACCACGTCGATCGAGAACTCCGAGCTGATCTCAGGGCTGCTGACGCAGGCCGGCCTGCCACATCAGGTGCTCAACGCCAAGCAGCACGCGAAAGAAGCCGAGATCATTGCCCAGGCCGGCCGGCCCAAGATGGTCACGATCGCGACCAACATGGCCGGCCGCGGCACCGACATCGTGCTCGGCGGCAACGTCGAGAAGCAGATCCAGCTGATCGAGGCCGACGACGGCCTGCCCGAGACCGAAAAACAGGCCCGCGCGCAGAAGTTGAAGGACGAATGGCAGAGCCTGCACGAGCAGGTCAAGTCGCTGGGCGGCCTGCGCATCATCGCCACCGAGCGGCACGAGTCGCGCCGCATCGACAACCAGTTGCGCGGCCGGTCGGGCCGCCAGGGCGACCCGGGCTCGTCGCGCTTCTTCCTGTCGCTGGAAGACCCGCTGATGCGCATCTTCGCCGGCGATCGCGTGCGCGCGATCATGGACCGGCTGAAGATGCCCGAGGGCGAGGCCATCGAGGCCGGCATCGTGACGCGTTCGATCGAGAGCGCGCAGCGCAAGGTCGAAGCCCGCAACTTCGACGTGCGCAAGCAGTTGCTGGAGTACGACGACGTCTCCAACGACCAGCGCAAGGTGATCTACCAGCAGCGCAACGACATTCTCGACGCCAGCGACATGACCGCCCAGATCGCGAATCTGCGCGAAGGTGCGTTGACCGACGTGGTGCGCACCTACGTGCCGGCCGATAGCGTCGAGGAGCAGTGGGACCTGCCCGGCCTGGAGAAGACGCTGCGCGAAGAATGGCAGCTCGAGGTGCCGCTGCAGGCCGAGGTCGAGAAGAGCGAGGCGATCACCGACGAGGACATCGTCGAGAAGGTCGTGAAGGCGGGTCACGCGCTCTACGTGAGCAAGGTCGAGCGTGTCGGCAAGGAGCAGTTCACGCAGTTCGAGCGCATGGTGCTGCTGCAGTCGCTCGACTCGCACTGGCGCGAGCACCTGGCAGCACTGGACTACCTGCGCCAGGGCATCCACCTGCGCGGCTATGCCCAGAAAAACCCGAAGCAGGAGTACAAGCGCGAGGCTTTCGAGTTGTTCGCGCAGCTGCTCGACCTGGTGAAGATGGAAGTCACACGCCTGCTGCTGACGGTGCGCATCCAGTCCGAGCAGCAGATCGCGCAGGCGGCCGAGGCCATCGAGGACCAGGCCGAGCAGATCTCCAACGTCACGTATACGCACCCGAACGAGGACGGCAGCGTTGCGAGCGAGCGGGATCCCGCCACCGCGCGCGATGCGGTGCCGAAGGTCGGCCGCAACGACCCTTGCCCGTGTGGCAGCGGCAAAAAGTACAAGCAGTGCCACGGCAAGCTGGCCTGAGGGTCCGGCGCTGATGCGGCACAAGGGCTCCTGCGGGAGCCCTTGTGCATTTCTGCGCCCCACGGCCTGCCTACAATGCCGGTTTCCTTTCACCCTTTGCGCACCGAGGCCCTCATGCCCGTCCATCTCCAGGCCCCCGACCCGACCGCTCTGCATCCCGTTCCCGGCGTGAAGCTGGGCACTGCCATGGCCGGCGTGCGCAAGGCCAACCGAAGGGACCTGACGGTGATCGCGCTCGACGAGGGCAGCGCGGTGGCCGGCGTGTTCACGCAGAACCGGTTCTGTGCGGCGCCGGTGCAGCTCGCCCGCAAGCATCTTGCGCTGAACGTCGGAACCCGCGCGCTGTTGATCAACACCGGCAATGCGAACGCCGGCACCGGCGAAGACGGCCTGGTGCGTGCGTTTTCGACCTGCGTCGCGCTCGCACGCCAGCTGGAACTCGCGCCGGAGCAGGTGCTGCCGTTCTCGACCGGCGTGATCATGGAGCCGCTGCCCACCGACCGCATCGAGGCCGGCCTGCCCGCGGCGCTGGCCGACTTGAAGGAAGACGGCTGGGCGGCGGTCGCTGAAGCGATCATGACCACTGACACCGTGCCGAAGGCGGCGTCACGCCAGGTGCAGATCGACGGCCACACGGTCACCGTGACGGGCATCAGCAAGGGAGCCGGGATGATCCGCCCCAACATGGCGACGATGCTGAGCTTCGTCGCGACCGACGCGAACGTCTCGCCCGGAGTGCTGCAGGCGCTGGTGCGCGAGGCGGCCGACCTGTCGTTCAACCGCATCACGATCGACGGCGACACATCGACCAACGACTGCTTCATGCTCATGGCCTCGCGCAAGGCCGGCCATGCGCCGATCGAGGCGCTCGAGTCGGCGCAGGGCCGCGTCCTGCGTGATGCGGTGGTCGCGGTCGCCGAACAGTTGGCCCAGGCCATCGTGCGTGACGGCGAGGGCGCGACGAAATTCATCACCGTGCGCGTCGAGGGCGGCCGCAACGTCGACGAGTGCAAGCAGGTTGCCTATGCGATCGCGCATTCGCCGCTGGTCAAGACCGCGTTCTACGCCAGCGATCCCAACCTCGGCCGCATCCTGGCCGCGGTCGGCTATGCCGGCATCGCCGATCTCGATCAGGATGGCATCGAGCTGCATCTCGACGATGTACACGTCGCGACGCACGGCGGTCGGCATCCGGCGTACCAGGAGGCCGACGGCCAACGCGTGATGAAGCAAAGCGAGATCACCGTGAAGGTCGGTCTGGGCCGCGGCGACGCGCAGGCCACCGTGTGGACCTGCGATTTCTCGCACGACTACGTCAGCATCAACGCCGACTACCGCAGCTGAGCGCGCCACTCACGCGACCGCCAGTCTGCGCTCCAGTTCGTCCAGCGTCTGCTCCAGCTCGCGCAGCGCGCGTCCGGCGCGCGAGCGCACCGGTGCGCTCATCCCGACGAGTGTGCGTTGCGTGTCGCTCAGCATCTCGAGGTCGAGCGTGATGCCGTGCGGTGCCAGTCGCGGCCCGAGCACGGCGTGCCTCGCGCGCAGCATCTGACGCGTCTGCTGGTAGGCATGCTCGGCCAGCCGGCGGCGTTGGGCATAGCTGAAGGTGTTGGCGAGGAACAGCTCGGCGTCGCGCTGGTCGGGCTCGAACAGCACGATGTCGGTGGCCGGGTAGGCCCGCTCGTAGCCCTTCATGCCGAGTTCTAGGCGCGAGTGGATCATCGAGCGGAAGGTCTGCGACAGCACCACCGGCAGGCCCCCGTCGGCGATGCGCGGGATGCGCTGCCTGCCGGTCCCGCGTGACGGCTGCGGGCGGCTGGCGTCGAAGGGCACCAGCGGGTTCAGGCAGATCAGCAGGTCGAGTCCCTGCTCCAGCAGTACCGACGCGTGCATCGTCTTCTTGAGCGCACCATCGACATAGCTGCGGCCGCCGATCTCGACCGGCGGGAACAGCCCGGGCAGCGCCGCGCTGGCCTGCACGGCCTTCGAGATCGGCACGTCGTCCCAACCGGGTAGCCCGAAGGGGGCAGCCTGCCCGCTGTCGAGGTCGGTCGCCACCAGCACCAGCTGGCGCTCCAGTGCGCGGAAGTCGTTGGTGCGCCCGGGTTGCGCGAACATCCTCTGCAACCGGTGGTCGATGAGTCGGTTCGAGAACAAACCCGTCGGGATCGCGCGACCGACCCGCTCGAAGGCGCTCATCAGCGAGCGCCGGCCGAAGGCGTAGTGGAAGCCGGCCGATGCGAGCAGCCCGGGCAGCGTGGCGAGGCGTTGGACGAATTCACCATAGGCGGGGCGGATGAGCAGCGTCGGATCGAACAGGTCGTTCTCGCCACCTTCGTTCTCGATGAAGGCGCGGCACAGTTCGCGCGGCCGCATGCCGTTGGCGAGGCCGGCAGCGATGAAGCCGCCTGCCGATACGCCCACATAGCTGTGGCACTGCGTGAAGTCCAGCCCCTGGAGCGACTCGTCGAGCGCACACAGCGCGCCGATCTCGTAGATGGCTCCGAGCGGGCCGCCGCCGGCGAGCGCGAGACCGACACGCGAAGGGTGGTGATGCCGGGCCAGGGGGCGGGGACGTACGGCTGTCTTCGCGGTGTGGGGCATGGCGGCAGTGTAGGAGCGGCATGCCTGCCTGCTCTGGGGCGTCCTGCCTAATCAGGCTCGGGACTAACCCGCGGCCAGCAAAAGCGAACGGGGCGCTGCAAGCACCCCGTCGTCCCGAATGGCCTCGCGTTTGCTCAGGCGGCGGCCGGCTTGCGGGTGCCGGCGCGCTTGGCCGCAGGCTTGGCGTTGCCACTGGCCGCCCGCTTCGCGGCGGGGGCCTTCTTCGCGGGGGCCGTCTTGGCAGGGGTCTTGTTGAGCTTGGCGACGGCCTTGTTCAACTCGTCGATACGTGCGACGAGCACGTCGATGTCGTTGTGACTCGGCACGCCCAGCTTGTTGAGCGCCTTCGCGACGCGCTCTTCGAAGATGGTTTCCAGCTTGTCCCAGTGCTGCCCGGCCTTGCTGGAGATGTCGCCCGCCATGTTGGTCATGCGGCTGGTCACTTCAGTGAGCTTGTCTTCGGCGACCGCCTGGGTCTTGCGCTGGATCGACACGCCTTCCTTCACGAGGGCCTCGAACACCTTGCCGCCTTCTTCCTGTGCTTTCGAGAAGGCACCCAGGCCGGCCAGCCAGATCTGCTGGGCGGAGTCGCGCACGGTGCCGGCGAACTGGCTGTCGAGCAGGCCGCCGGCCGTCGCGCTCTTCTTCTCGGCCATCTTCTGCAGTTTCTTGACCATCTGGTGCTCCATGGAATCGATCGGGCCACTATAGAAGCGCCGCGTAGGAGCGGCAGCCTAAATCTCTAGTGAGCCGGCTCTATGGCGGCATGCCCCCGGGAAAACACCAGCGGGTTTCGCCGCTGTGGGCCCGCGGTGCCGGGCGTCGATGATGAAAGAATCGTCGATCGTTCAAGAGGAGAGTTGCATGCGGTATTTCGTCACTGGCGCCACCGGGTTCATCGGCAAACGTCTGGTCAGGAAGCTGCTGGAGCGCCGGGGCGCGGTCGTGTACTTCCTGCTGCGGCGTGAAAGCGAGAACAAGGTCGGCGGCTTGCTGGAGTACTGGGGTGTCGGCAAGGCGCGGGCGATCCCGGTCTACGGCGACCTCACCGCGAAGAAGCTCGGTGTCGCCAGCGACGACGTGAAGCAACTCAAGGGGCAGATCGACCACCTCTACCATCTGGCCGCCGTGTACGACCTGGCGGCGGACGAGGAGTCGCAGGTGCAGGTCAACGTCGAAGGCACGCGCAACGTCGTCGAATTCGCCAAGGCGATCGATACCGGCCATCTGCACCATGTCAGTTCGATCGCAGCAGCCGGGTTGTACGAGGGCGTGTTTCGCGAGGACATGTTCGACGAGGCCGAGAACACCGACCACCCGTACTTCATGACCAAGCACGAGAGCGAGAAGATCGTGCGCCGTGAAAGCAAGGTGCCGTGGACGGTCTACCGTCCGGCGATGGTGGTCGGCGACTCGCACACCGGCGAGATGGACAAGATCGACGGCCCCTACTACTTCTTCAAGCTGATCCAGCGCATGCGGCAGATCCTGCCGCCCTGGATGCCGGCTGTCGGCCTGGAGGGCGGGCGCGTCAACATCGTGCCGGTCGACTTCGTCGTCGCTGCACTCGACCACATCAGCCACGGCAAAGCGGCGATCGCGAAGAAGTGCTTCCACCTCGTCGACCCGGTCGGCTACCGGGTGGGCGACGTGCTCGACATCTTCTCGAAGGCGGCGCATGCACCGAAGATGAACCTGTTCGTCAACGCGGCGCTGCTCGGCTTCATTCCCAAGAGCGTCAAGAAGGGCCTCATGGCGGTCGCGCCGGTGCGCCGGGTGCGCAACGCGATCATGAAGGACCTGGGGCTGCCCGATGACATCCTGACCTTCGTCAACTACCCCACGCGCTTCGACTGCCGCGAGACCCTGGCGGCGTTGAAGGGCTCCGGCATCGAGTGCCCGAACCTGAACGACTACGCCTGGCGGCTGTGGGACTACTGGGAGCGGCACCTCGATCCCGACCTCTTCATCGACCGCTCGCTGCGTGGCGCGGTGGCCGGCAAGGTGGTGCTGGTGACGGGCGGTTCGTCGGGCATCGGACTGGCGGCTGCGAAGAAGTTCGCCGAGGCGGGCGCGATCACGATCATCTGCGCACGCGACGAAGCCAAGCTTGTCGAGGCGACCCAGGAAATCATCGGCTTCGCGGGCAAGAGTGCCCGGGTGCACAGCTATTCGGCCGACATCGCCGACGAGCAGAGCTGCGGCGACTTGCTGCAATGGCTGCAGACGGAATTCGGCGGCGTCGACTTCCTGATCAACAACGCCGGTCGTTCGATCCGCCGTGCGATCGAGAGCAGCTACGACCGCTTCCACGACTACGAGCGCACCATGCAGCTGAACTACTTCGGCTGCCTGCGCGTGACGATGGGGCTGCTGCCGGGCATGGCGGCGAAGCGCCGCGGGCATGTCGTCAACATCAGCTCGATCGGCGTGCTGACGAATGCACCGCGCTTCTCGGCGTACGTGGCGAGCAAGGCGGCGCTGGACGCCTGGACGCGCTGCGCGTCGAGCGAGTTCGCCGACGTCGGCATCACTTTCACCACCATCAACATGCCGCTGGTGCGCACGCCGATGATCGCGCCGACCAAGATCTACAACAACGTGCCGACGCTGAGCCCGGAAGAGGCAGCCGACATGATCGCCCAGGCGTGTGTGTTCAGGCCGGTACGCATTGCGACCCGGCTGGGCATCTTCGGACAGGTGCTGCATGCCCTGGTGCCCCGCGTCGCGCAGATCGTGATGAACACCAGCTTCCGCATGTTCCCCGACAGCGAGGCTGCCAAGGGCGAAAAGGGCGCGCGGCCCCAGCTGTCGCCCGAGGCGATGGCGTTGCAGCAGATGATGCGCGGCATTCACTTCTGAACCCGAGGGCTCAGTAAGCCCGGCCGCGAGAGGCCGGTTTTTTTTATGCCCCGGGAAGAGAGCAGTAAGTGGCAGGATCAACGCAGGACTGCCCCAACTGCAGCGATGCAGCCCGCATCTGACGACAAGATTGGTGTTGTCGCCCAAGTGGTGTCCGGTTGATCCGGGCCTCGGGTGTTCCTAACATCCACCCCTTTCGAGGCGCATGCATCGCGCCTAAGCGCCAAGGAGGGAGCGGGATGGACGACAGGAACCCAGCACCGCGGCCGGGAGGCAATGCCTCGTGGCAGCGCCGCAGCCGGGCCAGCGTGTGGCACCCCTGCACGCAGATGCAGCGGCTGGATCAGGTGCCGCTGCTGCCGATCGCTCGGGCGCGAGGGCCGTGGCTGGAAGACCATGAAGGGGCCCGCTACTTCGACGCCATCAGTTCCTGGTGGGTCAACCTGTTCGGCCACGGCGACGAACGCATCAATGCGGCTTTGCGCGACCAGCTCGAACGGCTGGAGCACGTGATGCTGGCCGGCTGCACACATGCGAGTGCGGTCGAACTGGCTGAGCGGCTGTCGGCACTTACCGGCGACGAACTGGGCCACGCCTTCTTTGCGAGCGATGGGGCGTCGGCCGTCGAGATCGCGCTGAAGATGAGCTTCCACAGCTTTCGCAACCGGGGGTTGAGCAGCAAGCAAGAGTTCGTCTGCCTGCGCGGTGGTTATCACGGCGAGACCATCGGTGCGCTCGCCGTGACCGACGTCGCGGTGTTCCGCGACGCGTACGACCCGCTGCTGATGCGCTCACACCTCGTGATGTCGCCTGACGCCCGGCAAGCGCTGCCCGGCGAATCGGCGGTCGATGTCGCGCGGCGTGCGGCCGGTGAGCTGGCGACGCTGTTCGAGGCGCGGGGCGACCGCATCGCCGCGGTCATCGTCGAGCCGCTGGTGCAGTGCGCCGTCGGCATGGCCATGCACGACCCGCTCTACCTGCGTCTGGTGCGCGAGCTGTGCGACCGCCACGACGTGCATCTGATCGCTGACGAGATCGCGGTGGGCTGCGGGCGCACCGGCAGCTTCTTCGCCTGCGAACAGACGGGCGTCTGGCCCGACCTGCTGTGCCTGTCCAAGGGCATCAGCGGCGGCTACCTGCCGTTGTCGCTGGTGTTGTCGCGCGATGCGATCTACGAGACCTTCCTCGACGACAACACCGCCCGCGGCTTCCTGCATTCACACTCCTACACCGGCAACCCGCTCGCTTGCCGCGCCGCGCTCGCGGTGCTCGACCGTTTCGAGACCGAGCCGGTGTTCGAGCGCAATCGGGCAGCGGCTGCCTCACTCGACACGGCGCTCGCGCCGCTGCAACACGATGCGCGCGTGCGGCATCTGAGGCGCACCGGAATGATCTGGGCCTTCGATGTCGAGCCGCGTGTCGCGGGCGAGCGCTTCTCGGAGCGCTTCCACCTTGCAGGGCGCCGGCGCGAACTGCTGATACGGCCTATCGGGCCGACCGTCTATCTGCTGCCGCCTTACGTGCTGGACGGCGACCTGGCGCGCTGGCTGGGCGAACGCACGCGGGCGACGCTCGATGCCGTGCTGGGCGGAGGCGCTCATGCTGCTTGAGCATCTGCAAACCCAACTCGCCGAGCGCGACGCCCTGGCCCTGCGTCGCCGGCGGCGCACCGTCCACACGCCTTGTGCGCCTCACCAGCAGGTGGGTGAAAGCGACGGCCAGGCACCGCGCGAAGTACTGGCCTTCTGCAGCAACGACTACCTCGGGTTCGCCAACCACCCGGATGTGATCGAGGCGCTGGCCGAGGGCGCGCGGCGATATGGCGCCGGCAGTGGCGCGTCGCATCTCATCAGTGGGCATGGCCAACCGCATGCGGCGCTGGAGGAGGAGCTTGCCGCATTCCTCGCGCCCCACGTGCCGGACGCACGCGCCTTGTTCTTCTGCACGGGTTACATGGCCAACCTCGCCGTGCTGACCGCGCTGGGCGGGCCATCGGCGACCCTGTTCTGCGAGACGCTCAACCATGCATCGCTGATCGACGGTGCACGGCTGGCGAAGGCCGCCGTCGTGAAGTACCCGCACTGCGACCTGCGTGTGCTCGAGGAACAACTGGCCGCGTGCGCGACACCTCTGAAGCTGATCGTGACGGACGCCGTCTTCAGCATGGACGGCAACGTGGCGCCGCTGCCTGAATTGCTTCGGCTGGCCGAGCGACACGACGCCTGGCTGGTGGTCGACGACGCGCACGGTTTCGGCGTCGTCGGCGCACAAGGCCGGGGCAGCCTGGCTCACTTCGGGCTGCGCAGCGAGCGCTGCATCTACATCGGCACGCTCGGCAAGGCGGCAGGCGTGTCCGGGGCGTTCGTCGCAGCGCACCCGACGGTGATCGAGTGGCTGGTGCAGACGGCACGCACCTACATCTACACCACGGCCACGCCGCCCGCTGTCGCGCACGCCCTGCGCAAGAGCCTGGAGTTGATCGGCAGTGGCGAGGGCGACCGACGGCGGCATCACCTGCAGGCGCTGATCGCCGCGTTGCGAGCCAGCCTCGCGGCTGCACTGCCGGGCCGTTCCTGGCGGCTGGCGCCGTCGAAAACAGCGATCCAGCCCCTGATCGTGGGCAGCAATGCCGACGCGCTGGCACTGGCTGCGGCGCTGCAGGCGCAGGACCTCTGGGTGCCGGCGATCCGCCCGCCGACCGTCCCGGCGGGCACGGCAAGGCTGCGCATCACCTTGAGCGCCGCCCATTCGCTCGACGACGTCGATCGGCTGGTCGAAGCGCTGGTGCGCGCCGCCTGCGTGGTCGGGAGCCTGGGGTGAAGGGCGTATTCGTCACCGGCACCGATACCGAAGTCGGCAAGACTTGCGTCAGCGCCGGGCTGTCGACCGTGCTGGCTCGTGCGGGGATGCGGGTGGCAGGCTGCAAGCCGGTGGCGGCCGGACTGCGGCCGCACGGCGATGGGTGGGTCAACGACGACGTGGAGGCCTTGCGGGCAGCCAGTACGGTCCAGCTGTCGACCGCCGAGGTCTGCCCCTGCCTGTTGCGCGAGCCCTGTGCGCCGCATATCGCAGCGCAGCGCGAGGGCCTCACGGTCGAGCGGGCCGCCTTGCTCGGCCATGTCCGCCTGTTGGCCGAGCGCGCCGATGCGCTGGTGGTCGAGGGCGTCGGCGGGTTCTGCGTGCCGCTGGGCCAGGGCTGGGGCACCGACGATTTCGCCGCTGACCTTGGCATGCCGGTCGTGCTGGTGGTCGGCCTGCGGCTCGGTTGCCTCAACCACGCGTTGCTGACGGCCCAGGCCGTGCACCGGCGCGGGTTGCTGCTGGCCGGCTGGGTCGCCAACCGCATCGACCCGCGGATGGCCCATGCGGACGAGAACATCGCGACGCTGGACCACCTGCTGGCCGAGCAATACGCAGCCCCTCGGCTCGCGACGGTGCCGTGGATGGCGCAGCCGACGGCCGAAGCTGTCGCCGACTGCTTCGAGGCTGCCTTGCTGCTGCAGCGTCTGCCGGGCTTCTAGCGCCGGAACCCCTCGAGCACCACCTTGCCGCGCATACGGCCGCTTTCGACCAGCGCATGTGCGCGTTTCAGCTGCGCCGCGTCGATCGGCCCCAGCGTGTCGGTGAGCGTGCTGCGCAGACGGCCTTCGTCGACCAGTCGCGCCACCTCGGCCAGCAACTGGCCCTGCATGCCCATGTCAGGCGTCTGGAACAGCGACCGCGTGAACATCATCTCCCAATGGAAAGACAGGCTCTTCGACTTCAGCGCCATCACGTCGATGGCGTTGCTGTCGAAGTCGTCGATGGCTGCCAGCCGCCCCTGCGGCGCCAGCGTATCGACCAGGGCTTGGAAATGCTGTGGCGTGTGCGTGAGGCTCGCCGCGTAGCGTACCGGCGGCAGCGACAATCCCTGCAATTGCGGTCCGAAAGCCTGTGTGTGGTCGATCACATGGTGGGCACCGAGTTCGAGGCACCAGGCACGCGACTCCGGTCTCGAGGCCGTCGTGACGACGGTGACGCCGGTCAGCCGGCGCGCCAGTTGGATCAGGATCGATCCGACGCCGCCCGCCCCCCCGGTGACGAGCAACGTGCTGTCGGTGTCGCCGCCGCGCGGCACGTGCAGGCGCTCGAACAGCATTTCCCAGGCCGTGATGGCCGTCAGCGGCAAGGCGGCTGCCGCTGCGTCGCCGAGCGTGGCCGGCGCATGTGCGGCAATGCGCTCGTCGACGAGATGCAGTTCGCTGTTGCTGCCGGGGCGGTCGATGGCCCCGGCATACCAGACGCGGTCGCCGACGGAAAAACCGTGCACCTGGGCGCCGACGGCCCGGACCCGCCCGACGGCGTCCCAGCCGAGCACCTGCGGCCCCTCTGCAGGCTGGCGGTTGCGCCGCACCTTGGTGTCGACCGGGTTGACCGAGACGGCCGCCACCTCGACCAGCAGGTCGCGCGGACCGGGCATGGGGTCGGGCAGTTCCAGATCGATCAGCGCTTCCGGATGATCGATGGGCAGGGGCGTGAGGTAGCCGACGGCTTTCATGGTGCTTTTCCTATATCAAGGGGTGGCGATGCCGCCATTCTGATGATTCAATCCTCAATTGATAAGAAGCCAGAATGACGATCTATTTCAAATGAAAATTGAAAATGTGGATGAGCTTCGGCTGCTCGTCTCATGTGCCGAGGGCGGCAACCTGTCCAGCGCGGCGCAGATGCTGCAAGTCACGCCCGCTGCAGCGAGCGCCATGCTGCGCCGGCTCGAGGCGCGAGTCGGCGCGCGCCTGTTCGAGCGCACGACGCGTTCGATGCGCGCCACCCCGGCGGGCGCCGTGCTGGCAGGCTACGCTGCCCGCGCCCTCGAGTTGCTGGAGGAGGGCAGCGCGCAGATCGGAGAGGACACGCAGCGCCTGCACGGCACGGTGCGGGTCACCAGTTCGAGCGACCTGACGCGCCACGTCCTGTTACCGTGGCTCGACGCCTTCCTGCAGGCGCACCCGGGGGTCGAGATCAATCTCAGCGTCAGCGACACGCTGCAGGACGTCGTGAAGGACCACGTCGACGTGGCGCTGCGCTATGGCGAACTGAGCGATTCGCGCCTGGTTGCCCGCAAGCTGATGGACGTGCGCCGCATCGCCTGCGCTGCGCCCGGCTACCTGTCGCGCCACGGTGCGCCGCAGCATCCACAAGAGCTGTCGGGGCACGACTGCATCACCTTCCGCCTGCGCGGCCAGCGAAATGCGGTCTGGCATTTCTCACGGCCGGACGGCAGCGAGCCGGTCGAGCTGCGCGTCAACGGCCGGCGCCAGTGCGACGACGGGGAGATCGCGCGACGCTGGGCCGTCGCGGGTCACGGGGTGGCGTCGAAGGCGGAACTGGACGTCCTGGCCGACCTGGAAAGCCGGGCCTTGGTGCGGCTGTTCCCGGATTTTGTCGGCGAATCGATCCCATTGCATGCGGTCCTGCCCAGCAACCGCTTCATCCCGGCGCGTGTGCGGGCGCTGGTGGAGCACCTCGCCGCCTGCTGTGCGTCCGTGCAGCCGCGGCTGCAGGCGTCAGGCAGCACCTTGCGGGCGGGCCGTGCTACTTCTGTACTTCGATCGCCGTGACGGTGTAGGCGCCGCCGACCTTCTCGGCATGGAAGCGCACCTTGTCGCCCACCTGCACCTTGTCGAGCAGTGCGGGCGGCTGCGCACGGAAGACCATCTGCATCGGCGGCATGTCGAGATTTTTGATCTCGCCGTGCTTGATCGTGACCTTGCCGGCGGCCTTGTCGATCTTGCGCACTTCGCCGTCGGTGTTCTGCGCCAGCGCCGGCCCGGCAGCGAAGCCGGTCAGCAGGGCCAGCAGAGCGGAGAGTTTCTTCATCGCGTCGGTCCCTCCTTGTGTGGGTCTATCGGTAACTCTGGTACACGCGGGCTTTGCCGTCGCGCGCCACCAGCATCACGTCGTACGGGTCCTTGCGCTCGCCCATTTCCATGCCGGGTGAGCCGACCGGCATGCCGGGTACGGCGAGGCCCAACGCCTGAGGCTTTTCCTTCAGCAGTCGGTGAATCTCGCGCGCCGGCACATGGCCTTCGAGCACATAGCCCTGCACACGGGCAGTGTGGCACGAGCCGTAGGCAGACGGCATGCCGAACTTTTCGCGATAGTCGGCCGGGCCGGCGACGTCGTTGACCTTCACCTGGAAGCCGTTGCGCTCCAGGTGGTCCACCCAAAGGTGGCAGCAGCCGCAACTGGCGGATTTCCAGACCTCGATCTGCGGCCGCGCGTCGGTGGCGGCGCAGGCGAGGCCGCTGGCGCCCAGGGCGGCGCCGCCCAGCGCTGCGGCGACGCTGCCAAGGAAGTGTCTTCTGGTAGGCATTGGTGACTCCTGTACCTTGACTGAGAGCCCGCCGGCCGGGCCAGAGTTCATTCGGTGGTACCGCCCGCTGCGGCATAACCCCGCATTTCGTTGTAGCGATGCACCTGTTGCGGCGTCAGCAGACGCGTTTGCGCCAAGTGCGTCGCCAAGTGCTCGCTGCGCAGCTGCGCTTGCAGCTCGGCGACCCGCTGGGTCAGGGTCGACAGCAGTCGCTCGTCGATGTGACGATGTGCAAAGGCACGGTCGAGCTGCCGTTCAGCCTCGACCAGCGCCGCGCCCAGTTCACGCGCCCGCGCCTTGTGCTGGTGCATCAATTGCCGCGTGGCGGCGCGCTGGGAGTCGTCCAGTGCAAGGGCATCGGCCAGTTCGATCACATGGGCAGGGCCGGGGTAGCCGTTCAGCTCGGCCGCTTTGGCATAGCCCATGCCGTCGCCTTTCAGCAGCGCCGCGATCTCGGCGTCGGGCAACGACTTGATCTCGCGTTGCTGTTGCCCGGCGTAGGGCTGTGCCGGCATATCGTGCCTGTGGTGCCCTGACCGGTCGGTGTTCGCGGTGGCGGCCAGGGGTAGCACGAGCGCGAGGCACAAGGTGGTGAATCGGGACGGCATGGTTGTCTCCGTGGCTGAGGATGAGAAACATCGCAAGAACCGGCGCACTATAGACCTTGCCCACATGGGAAGGTCAAGCAAGCAGGTGCTCAGCCGACCGCAAGGGGTGCCGAATAGAATCGGCGCCGTTGCCCACAGTTCCACCGGAGCACCGTTCCATGTCTACCGAGCCCCCCGCTGCCGCGCAGCCATTTCAGGACCTGCATCATGTCGCGCCGCGCGACAAGGCCGAGATCCTCGCCCAGGCACTGCCCTACATCCGCAAGTTCCACGGCAAGACCATCGTCATCAAGTACGGCGGCAATGCCATGACCGATCCGGCGCTGCAACAGGATTTCGCGGAGGACGTGGTGCTGCTGAAGCTGGTCGGCATGAACCCGGTGGTGGTGCACGGCGGCGGCCCGCAGATCGACGAGGCGCTGGCGAAGATCGGCAAGAAGGGCACCTTCATCCAGGGCATGCGGGTGACCGACGAGGAGACGATGGAGGTCGTCGAATGGGTGCTCGCCGGGCAGGTGCAGCAGGACATCGTCGGCCTGATCAATTTTGCCGGCGGCAAGGCGGTGGGCCTGACGGGGCGGGACGGCGGCCTGATCCGTGCACGCAAGCTGAAGATGGTCGACAAGAACGACCCCTCGAAAGAACACGATGTCGGGCAGGTCGGCCAGATCGAGTCGATAGACCCATCCGTGGTCAAGGCGCTTCAGGACGACCAGTTCATCCCGGTGATCTCGCCGCTGGGCTTCGGCGATCACAACGAGAACTACAACATCAATGCCGACGTGGTGGCCGGCAAGCTGGCCGAGGTGCTGAACGCCGAAAAGCTGATCCTGCTGACCAATACGCCGGGGGTGCTCGACAAGAACGGTCATCTGCTCACCGACCTGTCCGCACGCGAGATCGACGAATTGTTTGCCGACGGCACCATTTCAGGCGGCATGCTGCCGAAGATCAGCTCCGCACTGGATGCCGCCAAGAGTGGCGTCAACTCGGTGCACATCATCGATGGGCGCGTACCGCACTCGATGCTGCTCGAGATCCTGACCGAACAGGCTTATGGCACGATGATTCGCTCGCATTGATGCCTCTCGCATCCCGACGAATCGAGGCCGCCGCGAGCGGCCTTTTTGCTGCCGCATGCCGATGACACGTCCCGGGCCGATCTGGCTGTTCGACCTCGACAACACGCTGCACGACGCCTCGCGCGCCGTGTTCGGGATGCTCGACGTCTCGATGACCGCTTATATCGCGCGCGAACTGAAGGTACCCCCGCCGCAAGCCGACTTCCTGCGGCGCGACTACTGGCGCCGGTACGGCGCGACGCTGCTCGGGCTGGTGCGCCACCACGGTGTCGATGCGCGCCATTTTTTGCACCACACGCACCTGCTGCCGGGGCTGGAGGACGGACTCCAGGGGCATGCACACGACAAGGCGGCCTTGAGGCGGTTGCGCGGGCGCAAGTACGTACTGACCAATGCGCCGTGGGCCTATGCGCAGCGGGTGTTGCTGGCGCTCGGGCTGGCGAGGTGCTTCGACGGCGTCCTCAGCATCGAGGACATGCGGATGTTCGGTCATTTCCGACCCAAGCCCGACCGACGCATGTTCCAGGCGCTGATGGCTCGGCTGAAGGTGCACCCACGGCGCTGCGTGCTGGTCGAAGACACCCTGGCCCACCAGAAATCGGCACACGGCCTGGGCATGCGCACCGTCTGGATGCAACGCTATGTGAGACGCAATTCACAAGGTCCCGAAGTAGGTGTTTACGTGCACCGAAGGCCTGCGTATGTGCATGCGAGAATCCGTTCGCTACAGAAGTTACGCAGGTTGTGATGTCTGATACCCCTGTTCCGCCCGACGCAAGCGCTACCGATCTGGATCTTCCTAACGAGGACACCGGTTCCGGCGGCGTGCCCGCGCGCAAGCGCCCCAAGCCGGGCGAGCGCCGCATCCAGATCCTGCAGACACTGGCGTCCATGCTGGAGCAGCCGGGGGCGGACCGCATCACGACCGCCGCACTGGCGGCCCGCCTGGAAGTCAGCGAAGCGGCGTTGTATCGCCATTTCGCAAGCAAGGCCCAGATGTTCGAAGGGCTGATCGACTTTATCGAGCAAAGCGTCTTCACGCTGGTGAATCAGATTGTCGAACGCGACCCGCAGGGGGCGGTACAGGCTCAGAAGATCGCCGCCGTCGTGTTGCAATTCGGCGAAAAGAACCCGGGCATGACACGCGTGATGGTCGGCGACGCACTGGTCTTCGAGAACGAACGTCTGCTGGTGCGGATGAATCAGTTCTTCGACCGCATCGAGTCTCAGTTGCGGCAGAGCCTGCGCTCGGCGGCCGATGGCGCGGGCTCGATCTCGCCGACCGTCGATGCGGCCACGCTCGCGTCCGTGCTCACGAGTTTTATCGTCGGGCGCCTGCAACGCTATGCGCGCTCGGG
The DNA here is from genome assembly GCF_023721835.1 of Caldimonas mangrovi. Taxonomy (GTDB): domain Bacteria; phylum Pseudomonadota; class Gammaproteobacteria; order Burkholderiales; family Burkholderiaceae_C; genus Caldimonas; species Caldimonas mangrovi. The sequence continues at coordinate 91,534 of NZ_JAMKFE010000008.1, forward strand.
CTTCAAGCGTTCCCCGAGCGAGCACCTGGAGGCGAGCCTGCGGCTGCTGGTAGGCTGACCACCCGCACCGCCCGACGCAGGGCGGTGACCAAGTCCCGACGCCTACGATGCTTCCGATCGACGTGGCCGGGCAGCGGCTGGTGCTGCTGCCGGAGAAGGCCGCCTTCCTCCCCGATCATCACACTCTGCTGGTCGCCGACGCGCATGTCGGCAAGGCCGTCTCGTTTCGCCGCTGGGGCGTGCCCGTGCCACGGGGAACAACCGGCGAGACGCTGGATCGGCTGACGAGGTTGATCGATGCCATGGCGGCAACGCGGCTGGTGTTCCTGGGCGACTTCCTGCATTCACGCCGTGCACATGCGCCGTCGACGCTCGGTGCTCTGCATCGCTGGCGTGAACGGCATGCGGACCTCGAGGTGGTGCTGGTGCGCGGCAACCACGATGATCGCGCCGGCGATCCGCCCGCCACCCTGGGTGTCCGTTGCGCCGATGAGCCCTGGCCGCTAGGCCCGCTCGCGCTGTGCCACCACCCCCGCCCGGTTGCCGGCCTCTATGCCTTGGCGGGTCACCTGCACCCCTGCATCGGCCTGAGCGGGCGGGCCCGCGACAGGCTGCGCCTGCCGTGCTTCTGGTTTGGCCGCGACGTCGGTGTGATGCCGGCCTTCGGCAGCTTCACCGGCATGCATCCCGTGCCGGTCGCCGAAGGCGACCGGGTCTATGCGGTTGCCGACGCGCGGGTCGTGGCCATGCCGGCGGCTTGAGGCCGCTACACTGCGTGCCCACGTCCGTTCTGTTCCGTCGCCGGTTTCCTCAGAGATGTCTGCTTCGCTTGAAAGCCTGATTGCCCGCGCCGAAGGGCTGCTGGCCCGCCTCGAGGCGGTGCTGCCGCATGCCGCGACGGCGCCCGATTGGTCCGCGTCCACTGCCTTCCGCTACCGCAAGCGCGCGGGCAGCGCCAGCATCGATCCGGTCCGACATGTTTCCGGTATCCGCCTCGACGATATCCGTGAGGTCGAGGGGCAGAAGGAGCGCCTGGTGCGCAACACCGCGCAGTTCGTCGCTGGCCGCAGCGCCAACAACGCGCTGCTGACCGGTGCTCGCGGCACGGGCAAGTCCTCGCTGATCAAGGCGTGCCTCAACGAATTCTCGACGCAGGGCCTGCGGCTGATCGAGGTCGACAAGTCAGACCTCGTCGATCTGCCAGACATCGTCGATCTGGTGGCCGAACGTCCCGAGCGCTTCATCGTGTTCTGCGACGATCTGAGCTTCGACGAGGGCGAGCCGGGCTACAAGGCTCTCAAGTCCATCCTCGACGGCTCCGTGTCCGCCGCGACCGCCAACGTGCTGATTTACGCGACCTCCAACCGCCGCCACCTGCTGCCGGAGTACATGAAGGAGAACCTGACCTACCAGCACACCGAGGACGGCGAGGTGCACCCGGGTGAGGTCATCGAGGAGAAGATCTCGCTGTCCGAGCGCTTCGGGTTGTGGGTGAGCTTCTATCCGTTCAGCCAGGAAGAGTACCTGGTGATCGTCGCGCAGTGGCTGCGCAGCTTCGGCACCGATGAACGGGCGATTGCCGACGCGCGCCAGGAATCGCTCGTCTGGGCGCTCGAGCGCGGCTCGCGCTCGGGGCGGGTCGCCTACCAGTTTGCACGCGACTACGCGGGCCGGCGCGCGGAGGGCAAGGCATGAGCGAGCGGGAGCCGGTCGCCGTGGCCGTCGGCGTGCTGATCGACCCCGAGGGGCGCTTTCTGCTGACCTCGCGTCCGCATGGCAAGGTCTACGCCGGCTATTGGGAATTCCCGGGCGGCAAGCTCGAAGCTGGCGAAAGCGTCGAGCAGGCCTTGCGTCGCGAGCTGCATGAGGAACTCGGCGTGACGATCGGCCCGGCCCACCCGTGGAAGGTCGAGATGCACGACTACCCGCACGCGCTGGTACGGCTGCATTTCTGCAAGGTCTACCAGTGGAGCGGCGATTTCGAGATGCGCGAGCAGCAGGCCATGGCGTGGCAGACGCTGCCGGTCGAGGTGGCTCCCGTGCTGCCCGGCACACTGCCGGTGCTGCGCTGGTTTGCCGAGGAGCGCGGCTTCGAGGGGGCGACGCACGCCGGGTGAAAGGGCTAGCAGGTTGCGCGAAAAACGCGCTCCGGGACGCTCAATGAGGACCGTGCGGCTCGTCGTCCGACAGGTCTTGCGTGTCGGGCTTGGCTTCGACGCGATAGCTCTCGCTGGCCCAGGCACCGAAGTCGATGTTCTTGCAGCGCTCGCTGCAAAACGGCCGATAGGGGTTGTCGGGCGAATAGAGGCTGTCGCCCGCGCAGGTGGGGCAGCGCACGACGCGGCCCGCCGCGTTCTTCGTCTTGCTCATCTCAACAAAGCGTCAGTTCGAACGAAACATCCTCGTCACCGGCCGGGCGCAGTCGGCCTTCCGGGTCTTGCCGCATCAGCCGGATCGACACCATCAGCCGGTGGCCGCTGATCTCGGGCACCACGCCGAGGGCCGGGTCGATGCGCACCCGCAGCAACTGGAAGGTGCGGCCGGCCGGCAGGCTCTGCTGGTACTGGCCATGCTGCGCGACCACCTTGTGCGGCATGCCGGAATCGCGCAGCAGCGCGAGCAGCACCTTCAGCGCCTCGGCCAACGGCGTCAGCGTCGAGATCCAGTGCTGCAGGTCGGCCTGCCGGCGGGCAGCGGGCAGGTGCTGCCACGCGTAGTAGGCCGGCAGATCGAACTCGCAGGTGCCGCCCGGAATGCTGATGCGGCTGCGGATGCTCATCAGCCATTCGTTGGTCGTCAAGGAATGGCCGGCCTTGCCCGGCAGCTCGTTGAGGCCGTTGAAGGCATGGTCGATGCGCGCCACCACGTCGTCGAGCACACGCTCGGAGATCGACGGGTTGCCGCGAAAGGCGTTGAGCTGCGCCTTCTGGCGCTCCAGGTCCTTCAGCAGGTCGGACTTCAGGTCGGCGCGCGATGCGACATCGATGATCTCGAACATGGTCGCCAGCGCATAGTGGTGGTCCACCGCCGCTTCCCGGGGCATCAACTGGCCGAGCCGGTCGAACAGGTGCTCGAGCCTGAGCATCGTGCGGATGCTCTCGTTGAAGGGGTATTCGTACAGAGTCAAGGCAGGATTCCTCGGGCTTGCTCGTCGGCGAAGGCCGCAAGCGAAACCTCGCGGCATTGTTTCACAGCCCGACGGCCGGGACCAAGGGTGCGACAGACTCGGTTACGGTCGAGACGGCTGCCAGAAGTTCCACAACCCGGCGACTTGTGCCCGCAACTGCTCCAGCGAGACGCCGTCGTTGCAGATGACGGCATCGGCCGCCGCGAGCCGGCGGGGCCGCGAGGCCTGCTGAGAAATGATGCGCTCGACCTCGTCCGGTGCAAGCTGCGAGCGCCGGGTGACGCGCTCGACCTGTGTCGCCGCACTGCAATCGACCACCAGCACCCGGTCGACCAGCGCGCGCCAGCGGCCGGACTCGACGAGCAGCGGCACGTCGAACACGACGGCCTGGCCCGAAGTCGCCAATGCGGCACGGCGCACTGTTTCGGCGCCGATCAACGGGTGGAGCAGTTGTTCCAGTCGATGGCGTGCCGCCGGCTCGCGGAACACGAGCTCGCGCATGCGGGCACGATCCAATGCGCCGCTCGCATCGATGTAATCAGCGCCGAAGCTGGCCGAGATGGCCGAGATGGCCGGGCCGCCCGGCGCGGTCAGCTGGCGCGAGATGGCGTCGGTGTCGACGACCAGCGCACCCAGCTCGCCGAGCATGTGCGCGACGGTACTCTTGCCGCTGCCGATGCCGCCCGTCAGGCCCACACGCAGCCTGCTCATGGCCTTGCGCTCAATACCAACCGAGCCAGCCGGCGACCGTCTCGGGCCCGATCAGGAACACCGCAATGCCGGCACCGGCGAGGAAGGGGCCGAAAGGCACATACCGGCCTTCGCGCAGGGCGCCACCCGCTTTCATGGCGACACCGACCACCGTGCCGAGCACCGATGCGCCGATCAGGATCGGCAGCAGCATCGTCGGCCCCAGCCAGGCGCCGAGCGCGGCGAGCAGCTTGAAGTCGCCGAAGCCCATGCCCTCCTTGCCGGTGGTGAGCTTGAAGAGCCAGTACACCGCCCACAGCGACAGGTAACCGCCGACGGCACCCCACAGTGCCGAGGTCAGCGGAATGTTCCAGCCGAGCGCTGCGGCGATGAGTCCGGCCCACAGCAGCGGCAGCGTCATATCGTCCGGCAACAGCGTCGTGTCCCAGTCGATGAAGGTCAGCGCCACCAGCGTCGCGATGGCCGCGCACCACAGCAAAGCGACCGGCTGAGGGCCCAGTTTCCAGGCCGTCAGCGCAAAGAGTGCGCCGGTCAGCAATTCGACGAACGGGTACCGCGCCGAGATGCGGGTCTTGCAGTTCGAGCACCGGCCTTTCAGCAGCACCCAGCCGAGCACAGGAATGTTCTCGTACCAGCGGATCATGTGCCCGCACTGCGGGCAGCGCGAACGCGGCCGTATCAGGTTGAAGGGCGGGCCATCCTCAGGCAGAGGCTGGTCCAGCATTTCGGCGCAGTCGCGCTTCCATTGCCGCTCGAGCATGACCGGCAAACGATGGATCACGACGTTGAGAAAGCTGCCGATGCAGGCCCCGAGCACGCCCAGGGCGGCTGGCGAGAGCCACCAGCCCCAAAGTTCTGTGGTCATCGTTGCGATCGCTCAGACCACCTGGCCCAGCTTGAAGATCGGCAGGTACATCGAGACGACGATACCGCCGATGATGGTGCCGAGCACCACGATGATGATCGGCTCCATCAGGCTGGACAAGCCCTTGACGGCCTCGTCCACTTCTTCTTCGTAGAACTCGGCCGACTTGTTCAGCATGTGGTCGATCGAGCCTGATTCCTCACCGATGGCGCACATTTGGAGCACCATGTTCGGGAAGATGCCGGTGGTCTGCATCGACATTGTCAGACTCGAGCCGGTGGAGACGTCTTTCTGGATCTTCTCGGTGGCTTCGGCGAAGACGGCATTGCCGGAGGCACCGCCCACGGAGTCGAGGGCTTCGACGAGTGGCACCCCGGCTGCGAACATCGTCGCCAAGGTACGCGTCCAGCGAGCGACCGCCGATTTGTAGACCAGATCGCCGAACACGGGCATTTTGAGCAACAGCCGGTCCATGGTTTTCTGCATCTTCTCGGATCGCTTCCACGATTCGAGGAAGAAGTAGGTGCCCCCGATCAGCACGCCGAAGATCAGCCACCAGTACGCGACGAAGATCTCCGACATGCCCATTACCACCAGCGTCGGGGCTGGCAGGTCGGCGCCGAACGAGGTGAACACTTCCTTGAACGCCGGAATCACGAAAATCATGATCACTGCAACGACGATGAACGCCACGACCAACACCGCGACCGGGTAGATCAGTGCTGACTTGATCTTGGCCTTGATCGCCAGGGTTTTCTCCTGATAGGTGGCCAGGCGCTCGAGCAGCGTCTCGAGAATGCCGGCGGCTTCGCCGGCCTCAACCAGGTTGCAGTAGAGCGCGTCGAAGTACAGCGGGTGCTTGCGGAACGCTGAAGACAGGCTGGTGCCGGTCTCGACATCGGTGCGGATGTCGTTCAGCAAGCGCGTGAGCTTGGGGTTGGTGCTGCCCCGCCCGACGATGTCGAAGGCCTGCAGCAGCGGCACGCCGGCACGCATCATCGTCGCCAACTGCCGCGTGAACACGGCGATGTCCTTCAGCTTGATGGACTTGCCGCCGCTCAGTCTGCGCTTCTTGACCTTGGTGACCAGCACGCCCTGTCGGCGCAGGCTGGCGCTGACCATCGCTTCGCCGCCGGCGCGCATCTCGCCGCGCACGAGCTTGCCGTTGCGGTCCTTGCCTTCCCACTCGAAAACGATGTCTTGTATCTTCTTCGCCGCAGCAGCAGTTGCCATAGTGCCTCCGGGGCTCACCGTCCCCAACCGTCGGTGTCTCTCGTGTCTATTCGTTCGTGACCGAAATCACTTCTTCCAGCGTCGTCACGCCCAGCTTGACCTTGGCCAAGCCGGCCTGGCGCAGGTCACGCACGCCCTCTTTATGAGCCTGGGCGGCGATGTCCATCGCGCTTCCATCCGCCAGGATGATGCGTTGGATGTCGTCGGAAATGGGCATCACTTGGTAAAGACCGACACGACCTTTATACCCATTGTTGCAACTTGTGCAGCCTACCGCCCGATACGGCTTCCACGTGCCATCGACATCGGCTTCCTTGAAACCCGCTCTCAGCATCGCCTCGCGAGGATAGGTGGCCGGCGTCTTGCAGTTCTCGCACAGCCGGCGCGCCAGGCGCTGGGCCGTGATCAGGATCACGCTCGACGCGATGTTGAATGGCGCCACACCCATGTTGCGCAGACGCGTCAACGTGGTCGGCGCATCGTTGGTGTGCAGCGTCGACATCACCATGTGGCCGGTCTGCGCGGCCTTGATCGCGATGTCGGCCGTCTCCAGGTCGCGGATCTCGCCGACCATGATCACGTCCGGGTCCTGGCGCAGAAAGGCCTTCAGCGCGGCGGAAAAGGTCAGGCCCGCCTTGTCGTTGACGTTGACCTGGTTGATGCCCGGCAGGTTGATTTCTGCCGGGTCTTCGACGGTCGAGATGTTCACGCCCGGCTGGTTCAGCAGGTTCAGGCAGGTGTACAGCGACACGGTCTTGCCGCTGCCGGTCGGCCCGGTGACGAGGATCATGCCGTAGGGGCGCTGGATTGCCTTCATCAGGCGATCCTTCTCGTCCTTCTCGTAGCCCAGTGCATCGATGCCCAGCTTCGCGCTGGATGGGTCGAGGATACGGATGACGATCTTTTCGCCGAACAGCGTGGGCAGCGTGCTGACACGAAAGTCGATCGGTCGGTTGCCAAACTTCAGCTTCATGCGGCCGTCCTGCGGCACGCGCTTTTCGGCGATGTCCAGCCGCGAGATGACCTTGATCCGGGACGCCAGCTTGTCCTTGATCGCGATCGGCGGCTGCGTGATCTCGCGCAGTTCACCGTCGACGCGGAAGCGCACGCGATAGCTCAATTCATACGGCTCGAAGTGCAGGTCGGACGCGCGCATGTTGATCGCGTCGATCAGCATCTTCTGCAGGAAACGCACGACAGGGGCGTCCTCGACGTCGGTCGCGACGTCCGCAGACTCCTGCTGTGTGGTCGTGTCTTCCTCGGAGACGTCGAACTCGAATTCGCCGCCGACGATGTTCTCGAGCGCTTCGCTGGCCGATGCGCCGCTGGCTTCCAACAGCTTTGTCAGCTTGTCGTGCTCGACGACCACCCACTCGGGTGTCAGTTGCGTCGCGAACTTGATGCGCTCGAGGGCTTCCTGGTCGGTCGGATCGGCGCCGCCGACGAACAACCGGCTGCCGCGCTTGCCGAGCACCACCACCTGATATTGCGCGGTCAGCTTGGCTTCCAGCAACCCTTTGGGCAAGCGCTGCGCATCGACGGCAGTCAGGTCCATCAGCGGCAGCGAGAAGGCGCTGGACAGCGCATGCGCCAGGTCGATCGAAGACACTGCGCCCGCAGCAATCACGGCGGCAATGAAACTGGTCCGCTTTTCCTTGGCCTGCTTCGCCAAATCCTCGGCAGTCTTGGGGTTCAGCTTGCCGGCATTCACCAGCACCCGCGCAACGCCGGACAGGGTCGGGTTCGGGGCCTCAGCCAGTGTGTCCATGGATCGGGGAATCTCGGGGCAAGGCGAGCAAAACTGCTCAAAATCCGCCTTGTTCAGGCACCAAAAGCCGGCGAATCATCGCTGATTCACTGGGCACTGTAAACCTGCCGAACCAGGGAAGACCGTGCAAAAACCGCAGCTTGGCGGCAAATCGAGCACGGCGAGAAAAAAGATCTGGTCGGGGTGAGAGGATTCGAACCTCCGGCCTCTACGTCCCGAACGTAGCGCTCTACCAGGCTAAGCTACACCCCGTGGTTGTGTCCGGCAGCGGACGGCTCGATCAAAGAACCTGCCGCTGCCCCGCTCTGACCAGTCTCATGACGAGCGGTCGATCGAGCGAACGCATAATTCTAGCAGAGCTTCGCGATAAGGCGAAGAGGGCAATGCATCGAGTGCCTGCCGAGCCCGTTGCGCCTCTGCGCGCGCCGCCTCACGGGTGGCTTCCAGCGCACCGGTCTGCGAGACGATGCGTATGATCTCCGGCAGCCGCTCGACTTCTCCGTGCTCGATCGCTGCACGGATGAGCAGGCGCTGCTCCGGCGTGCCGCGGTTCATTGCCAGCAGCAGAGGCAGCGTCGGTTTGCCTTCGCGCAAGTCGTCGCCGACATTCTTGCCCAATTCTGCGGTCGAGCCTTCGTAGTCCAACACGTCGTCGATCAACTGGAAGGCCGTGCCGAGCGAGCGGCCGTAGTCGGCGCAGGCTTCTTCGACGGACGGCGGTGCGCCGGCCAGCACGGCGCCGAGTTGCGCGCTTGCCTCGAACAGTTTTGCTGTCTTGTAGCGGATGACCTTGAGGTAGGCGGGCACGTCGATGTCCGGATCGTGCATGTTCAGCAGCTGCAGGACCTCGCCTTCGGCGATCACGTTGGTGGCATCGGCGAGCACTTCCAGCACGCGCATGCGGTCGACCGACACCATCATCTGGAAGGCGCGCGAATAGAGGAAGTCGCCGACCAGCACACTGGCGGCGTTGCCGAACAGCGCGTTGGCCGTTTCCCGTCCGCGCCGCAGTTGCGACTCGTCGACCACGTCGTCGTGCAGCAGTGTGGCGGTATGGATGAATTCGACCACTGCCGCCAGTTCGTGCCGCTCGCGCCCCGTGAAGCCGAGTGCGTTGGCCACCAGCAGCACCAGCATGGGCCGGATGCGTTTGCCGCCCGCGTTGACGATGTAGTGCGAGATCTGGTTGATCAGGACCACCTCGGATGCCAGCCGCTCACGGATCAGGGCATCGACCTCTGCCATCTCGTGGGCGACGATCGCCAGTGCGCTGGCGGGATTCTTGGAGCCGAGAGCAGAAGAGGAGGCGGGCGACACGAGAGGCCTTGTAGCGGAATCGCGGAATTATAGGGAGCGGTCCGGCCCCCGCGGACAGGCGTGAGACGCTCCCGACCGCCTGGTGCTGCAGGCTGGTGGTCGCGTGCTACAATCGCCGGCTCGGTCCAAAAGGCCGGGTTTCCTTTTGTCCGATGAAAGTTCAGGCCAGCTAGGCCTGTCGTGTTGAATCCAGGCCTGTGGGCCTGTAAGGGGCTGATATGTACGCGGTCATAAAAACCGGTGGCAAACAGTACAAGGTTGCTGCTGGCGAAAAGATCAAGATAGAACAGATTGCTGCGGAAGTTGGCCAAGAGATCGTGATCGACCAGGTTCTCGCCGTGGGTAACGGTGCCGAACTGCAGGTGGGCACGCCCTTGGTTGCCGGTGCTAGCGTCAAGGCCACGGTGGTGGCGCATGGCAAGCACGACAAGGTGCGCATCTTCAAGATGCGCCGTCGCAAGCATTACCAGAAGCACCAGGGTCATCGCCAGACCTACACCGAGCTTCAGATCAGCGCCGTGAGCGCCTGATCGTCGCCGGGCACAGTTCAAGGAGTTAATCAACCATGGCACAGAAAAAAGGCGGCGGTTCCACCCGGAACGGCCGCGACTCTCAACCGAAGATGCTGGGCGTGAAGGTGTTCGGCGGCCAGGTCGTCCCGGCCGGTTCGATCATCGTGCGCCAGCGCGGCACCCGCTTCCATGCCGGCACCAATGTCGGCACCGGCCGCGACCACACCCTGTTTGCGCTGGTCGACGGCCAGGTGTCCTTCGACGTGAAGGGCTCGCAGAACCGCAAGGTCGTGATCGTCACGCCGGTCTGACGACGCGCAGGCGCATGGCCGCCCTCGGAAGCCCCGGCCCCGCCGGGGCTTCGTCGTTTGCGGACGGAGCCTGGCGCTCGCAGCCTGAAGTACCATCTTCGGACTACCTGCGACGAGAGATCCACTGATGAACAAGAGCGGCTTGCTGCTGATCGCCATCGGCCTGGCGCTGCTGGCCCACAACCTGGGCTGGCTCAGCTGGCAGTGGCTGTCGGTGTGGTGGCCGCTGATCCTGATCGTCGCCGGCGTGTGGTCGATCATCGCGAACCGAAGTTCGAATTCCGGCAAGCACACGGCCCCCGGGCCGGACAGGCAATCATGAAATTTGTAGACGAGGCTTACATCGACGTCGCCGCCGGCAACGGCGGCAGCGGCTGCGTGAGCTTTCGGCGTGAGAAGTTCATTCCCTTCGGCGGCCCGAACGGTGGTGACGGTGGCCGCGGCGGGCATGTGTTCGCTGAGGCCGACATCAACCTGAACACGCTGATCGACTACCGCTACGCGAGGCGTCACGAGGCGCGCAATGGCGAGCATGGCCGCGGGTCGGACCAGTTCGGTGCCGCGGCGGACGACATCGTGCTGCGTGTGCCGGTCGGCACCATCATCACCGACGTCGACACCGGGGAAGTGATTGCCGAGTTGTTGATGCCGGGTGAACGCATCCTGCTCGCGAAGGGCGGTGACGGCGGTTTCGGCAACCTGCACTACAAGTCGAGTACCAACCGTGCGCCGCGTCAGAAGACGCCGGGCTGGCCCGGCGAGCAGCGCAAGCTGAAGCTGGAATTGCGCGTGCTTGCGGATGTCGGCCTGCTCGGGATGCCCAACGCCGGCAAGTCGACGCTGATCGCCGCGATCTCGAACGCACGACCGAAGATCGCCGACTATCCGTTCACGACGCTGCATCCCAATCTCGGCGTCGTGCGGGTGGCGCAGGAGCAGAGCTTTGTCGTGGCCGACGTGCCGGGGCTGATCGAAGGCGCTGCCGAGGGGGCCGGGCTGGGCCATCAGTTCCTGCGTCACCTGCAGCGCACGCGGTTGCTGCTGCACCTGGTCGACGTCGCGCCCTTCGACGAGGGCGTCGATCCTGTCGAGCAGGCCAGGGCCATCGTTGCCGAGCTCAAGAAGTACGACCCCGCGCTCTACGAGAAGCCGCGCTGGCTGGTGCTGAACAAGCTCGACATGGTGCCGACCGAAGAGCGCGAGAAGCGGGTAAAGGATTTCGTCAAGCGCTTCAGGTGGAAGGGGCCGGTGTTCCAGATCTCGGCACTCACGCGCGAGGGCTGCGAGCCGCTGATCCAGGCGATCTATCGACACATCGAAGCGACGCGGGAGCCGGTGCCGCAGGAGACGGACGTGCGTTTCGAGGCGCCGCCGCCCGACACCGCTGCGGCCGACGACGATCCACGCTTTCGCTGACTCCCTTTCTCGCTTTCGAATCGGGTCCCTTCATGAGTGACGTGCTCAAGAACGCACGACGGATCGTCGTGAAAGTCGGCTCCAGCCTCGTGACCAACGAAGGTCGCGGCGTGGATGCGCAGGCCATCGGTCAGTGGAGCGCCCAGCTTGCGGCACTGGCAGCGCAGGGCCGCGAAGTCGTGATGGTCTCCAGCGGAGCGATTGCCGAGGGCATGAAGCGCCTGGGGTGGGCCGTGCGGCCGAAGGAGTTGCACGAACTGCAGGCTGCTGCCGCTGTCGGCCAGATGGGGCTGGCGCAGATCTATGAGAGCAAGCTGCGCGAGCAGGGCCTGGGCAGCGCCCAGGTGCTGCTGACTCACGCCGACCTGGCCGATCGCGAGCGCTATCTGAATGCACGCTCGACGCTGCTGACGCTGCTGCGGATGAAGGTCGTGCCGGTCATCAACGAGAACGACACCGTGGTCACCGACGAGATCAAGTTCGGTGACAACGACACGCTAGGCGCGCTGGTCGCCAATCTGGTGGAGGCGGATGCGCTGGTGATTCTGACCGACCAGAAGGGCTTGTATTCGGCCGACCCGCGCAAGGACCCGGCCGCCGTCTTCATACACGAGGCGGAAGCGGGGCAGCCCGAGCTTGAACGCATGGCAGGCGGCGCCGGCTCGAGCATCGGCAAGGGCGGCATGATCACCAAGATACTCGCGGCCAAACGAGCGGCAGGCAGCGGTGCGTCGACCGTGATCGCCTGGGGGCGTGAGCCGGACGTGCTGGTGCGACTGGTCGCCGGCGAGGCGATCGGCACGCTGCTGTATGCGTCGACGCCCAAGCTGGCGGCGCGCAAGCAGTGGATGGCCGATCACCTGCAGTTGCGTGGCGCGGTGGTCATCGATGACGGTGCGGTTGTAAAACTGCGCGACGAAGGCAAGAGCCTGCTGCCGATTGGCATGGTGCAGGTGATCGGGGAATTCGCGCGTGGTGACGTGATCGCGGTGCGATCTTCGGTGGGGCTCGAGGTGGCGCGGGGCCTGGCCAACTATTCCAGCAGCGAGGCGAGGCTCATTGCCCGCAAGCCGTCCAGCGAGTTCGAGCGCCTGCTGGGTTTCACCGGCGAACCAGAAATGATCCATCGGGACAATCTCGTCGGAATGTAGACCCGTCCGCCCGGTTTCGCCGGCCTGGCAGGCCATGCCAGAGGGGACGTCCGGCCCTGCGCCAGGCATGGACTGTCTGCCGGGGCCGCCCAGGTCCGGCTCGGTTATCCAAGCGGGCGACGCCGGCGGACCGGCACGACCGGATCCGTGGCGTCATTCGAACGAACACGACCGCGTCACGCCTCGCATGGCGTTGCCCGTTACTCGGTCGGGGCGTCGCTTTCGGGGGCTGGGACGGCGGCGTTGTGGGCCGGCTCTTCCCGCGGGTCGTCGCGATGATGGGGGCGGGCGCCGCCGCGCAGGTAGCGGTTGTGATGGCTCACCCGGGGCAGGAAGCGCGCCAGTTCGGTGAGAGCCATCTGGTAGACGTCGCGCTTGAACTCGATCACGACGTCCAGCGGCACCCAATACTCGTTCCAGCGCCAGGCGTCGAACTCGGGATGGTCGGTGGCGCGCAGATTCATGTCGGAGTCGCGGCCGGTCAGTTGCAGCAGGAACCAGATCTGTTTCTGGCCCTTGTAGTGCCCACGTGCGTCGCGGCGGATGTAGTGTTCGGGCACCTCGTAGCGCAGCCAGTCTCGGGTCCGGGCGATGATGCGCACGTGTTCGGGCCTCAGGCCCACTTCTTCGTGCAGCTCACGGAACATCGCCTGCTCGGGACTTTCTCCGTGTTTGATGCCCCCCTGGGGGAACTGCCAAGAGTGCGTGCGGATGCGCTTGCCCCAGAAAACCTGATTCTTCTGGTTGAGCAGGATGATGCCGACGTTGGGCCGGAAGCCTTCCCTGTCGAGCATAATCGAACCTCGATTTCGTCAATTGAAACCATTATTGCACTGGTCGGTGCGGTTTCAACCCCTCCTAAAGCCCAGATCCTCCCTGGCCCCAAGCCGGGCGTGGCCGTTGTCCATGAAAGCCTCCCAGTTCTTCATCTCCACCCTCAAGGAAGCGCCTGCAGACGCAGAGATCGTGAGCCACAAGCTGATGATGCGTGCGGGTTTCATCAAGCGCCTCGGTGCCGGCATCTACAGCTACATGCCGATGGGCCTGAGAGTGATCCGCAAGGTCGAGAACATCATCCGTGAGGAGATGAACCGCGCCGGTGCGATCGAGTTGCTGATGCCGGTGGTGCAGCCAGCCGAGCTGTGGCAGGAAACCGGCCGCTGGGACAAGATGGGGCCCGAGCTGCTGCGCGTGAAGGACCGGCACGAGCGTGACTTCGCGATCCAGCCCACGTCCGAAGAAGTCGTCACCGACATCGCCAGGCAGGAACTGCGCAGCTACCGCCAGTTGCCGAAGAACTTCTATCACATCCAGACCAAGTTTCGCGACGAGCGGCGGCCGCGCTTCGGCGTCATGCGCGGGCGCGAGTTCACGATGAAGGACGCGTATTCCTTCGACCGCGATTTCGAATCGGCCCACAAGAGCTACGACGCAATGTATGCCGCTTATGTGCGCATCTTCGAGCGCATGGGGCTGCGCTTTCGCGCTGTGGCGGCTGACACCGGTGCCATCGGCGGCCAGGCCTCGCACGAGTTCCAGGTGATCGCGGACACCGGAGAGGACGCCATCATCTACTGCGAGCAGTCCGACTACGCGGCCAACATCGAGCTGGCCGAAGCGGTGCCGCTGATCGCGCAGCGGGCGGCGCCTTCGCTGCCGCTGGCCAAGACGCCGACGCCGGGCAAGAGCACGTGCCGTGACGTGGCCGACCTGCTGCAACTGCCTTTGGCGCGGACGGTTAAGTCGCTCGTGCTTGCGAGCGACGAGAAAAACGAAGCGGGCGATGTCGTCAAGACCATCGTGTGGCTGCTGCTGGTGCGCGGCGACCACGATCTGAACGAGGTCAAGACCGGCAAGCTCGAAGGGCTGAAGGCGGGCTTTCGCTTTGCGACCGGCGCCGAGATCGAGGACCACTTCGGCTGCAAGCCGGGCTATCTGGGGCCGATCGGCTTGAAGAAGCCGGTGAAGATCGTCGCCGACCGCACCGTGGCGAACATGAGCGACTTCGTCTGCGGCGCCAACGACGCGGACTTCCACTACACAGGTGTCAACTGGGGCCGCGATCTGCCGCTGCCGGATGTCGTGGCTGACATCCGCAATGTGGTCGCCGGCGATCCCTCGCCGGACGGCAAGGGCGTGCTGGCAATTCAGCGCGGCATCGAGGTCGGCCATGTCTTCCTGCTGGGCACACGCTACTCGAAAGACATGAATGCGACCTACCTCGACGAGGCCGGCAAGCCGCAACTGATGGTCATGGGCTGCTACGGCATCGGCGTCACCCGCATCCTGGGCGCGGCGATCGAGCAGAACCATGACGAGCGCGGCATCGTCTGGCCGGCGGCGATCGCGCCGTTCACGGTGGTCGTGTGCCCGATCGGCTACGACCGCTCGGCCGACGTGAAGGCTGCGGCCGACCGGCTGCACGAGCAACTTGCCGAGGCAGGCATCGACACGGTGCTCGACGATCGCGGCGAGCGCCCGGGCGCGATGTTCGCCGACTGGGAGCTCATCGGTGTGCCGCATCGTGTCGTGATCTCCGATCGCGGCCTGAAGGACGGCAAGGTCGAATACCAGGGCCGGCGCGACGCCGAGGCGACCCCGGTGGCCGAGGCCGAGGTGTTCGGCTTCCTGCGGGAGAAGCTGTCGGCATGAGATGCAGCGGTCTCTCGCGCCGCCGGTTCGCCGCTGGTGCTGCGGGGCTGTTGACGTTCGGCCTGGCGCCCACCGCCCGCGCGGGCGGGCAGGTCGAGGAGCCGCTCGCGAACGCAGTGCGCACCGCGCTGTCGGCGGCGATCGCCAATACCGCGCCGCCTAGGCCGAGCTTCACCGACATCGAAGACCGGCTGAAATACCTGCGCTGGCTCGGCGCAATGAGCGAGCGGTTGAAGAAACGCAAGCCCGACGCACAGACGCGGCTCGAGTTCCTGGAAACGGTGTGGTACGAAAGCCGCCGCGCCGGCCTGGAAACCTCGTTGGTGCTCGGGCTGATCCAGGTCGAGAGCGGTTTTCGCAAGTACGCGATCAGCCGCGTCGGTGCGCGCGGCTACATGCAGGTGATGCCGTTCTGGAGCCGGCTGATCGGTGACTCGGATATCGGCAAGCTGTTCCACATGCAGACCAACCTGCGCTTCGGCTGCGTGATCCTGCGTCACTACCTCGACATCGAGAAGGGCGACTTGTTCCTCGCACTCGGGCGCTACAACGGCAGCCGGGGCCGAGCCGAGTATCCGAACGCGGTGTTCGGGGCGCGCAAGCGTTGGGAATTCGAGGGATAGCTACAGGCCGTTCCAGGGGCGTGGGTGCGCCTGTGCAACGCCCACCAAGGCCAGCGCGCGTTCGACCGTCTCGTCGACCAGTTGGGCGATGGTGTCCGGGCGGTGATAGAAGGCCGGCAGGGGGGGGAACACGATGCCCCCCATCTCGGTGACTGCCGTCATGTTGCGCAGGTGCGCCAGGTTGAACGGCGTCTCGCGCACCATCAGCAGCAGGCGGCGACGCTCCTTCAGTGCGACGTCGGCAGCGCGCGTCAGCAGGTTGTCGCCGAGGCCATGGGCGACGGCCGCCAGTGTCTTCATCGAGCACGGGGCGACCAGCATGCCGTCGCATGCGAAGCTGCCGCTGGCGATCGCCGCGCCCACGTCGGACGGGTTGTAGGCGACGTCGGCCAGGGCTTCCAGCTCGCGACGATCGAGCCCCAGCTCATGGTGCACGTTGAGCACGCCGGCCGGCGTGGCGACCAGGTGGGTCTGCACGCCGGCGTCGCGCAGGCGCTGCAGCAGCCGCACGCCATAGACCGCCCCGGTGGCGCCCGTGATACCGACGACGAGGCGCTGCATGCGAAGCGGGCTCAGCCGTTGCTGGCGCCGAGCACCTGCTGCAGCTCACCCGATTCGTACATCTCCATCATGATGTCCGACCCGCCGACGAACTCGCCGTTGACATACAGCTGCGGGATGGTCGGCCAGTTGGCGTATTCCTTGATGCCCTGGCGGACGGCTTCGTCCTCGAGCACATTGACGGTCTTCAGATCGGTGGCGCCGCAGGCCTTGAGGATTTGCACGGCGCGGCCCGAGAAGCCGCACATCGGGAATTGCGCGGTGCCCTTCATGAAAAGCACCACCCGATTGTTCTTGACGAGGTCGTCGATGCGTAGTTGAACGTCGCTCATGGTGTGGATCTGTCGCAGGGAGAGAGGTAGTTCGACTTTATAGAGCAAAAGCCGCCCCGCTGCCCTTGACGGATCGCATGTCCCCGCCGAGCCGGGGCGCGCGGGCTGGGCGCCGGCCGGCCCGCAGCGCTCAGAATGCGTAGCTGAGGCCGAACTGGATCACCGGCGACAGCCGCCAGTCGCCCAGTGAGCGCGGCAGGTCCAGCTCGCCGTCCCGGCGGGCCGGGTCGTGGTTGAGCCAACTGCCGCCGGAGGCTGCGCCCAGTTTGACGCTCGACCTCGGCTTCAGCATCACCATGCCGACGTCGGCGAAGAAGTTCCAGTTGCTGCCCTTGAAGGTCGGCTCGCTGTAACCCATGCCGATGTAGGGCAGCGCCTGGGAGCGCGCATCGAGTTGCAGTGTCGGGCGGTTGTGCATGCCGGACGAGGCCCAGCCGGCGGGCTCGCGGCCGAGGCCCACCTCCAGGGTTTCGTCGCGCGGTCGTTCGCCGCGCAGCACACCACCGGTGGCGCGGAACCGTCGCTGCTTGCCGAAGTAGTAGTCGCCCAACAGGGACCAGTCGCCGAGGCCCGACCGCATGTTGCCGCCGAGGTCGCTTTCGAAGACCCTCAACCCGCCAAGCCGCAGGCGCACCCTGTCGAGGCCGAATTCGGTGTCGTGGCCCAGCGGCAGCGCGTAGCTGACAAGCAATTCGGGCCCGTCGACGCGGAACTGCAACACGCCGTCCGCGGCGGCCGGCGCGGCGGCGAGCGCCAGCAGGGCGGAGACAAGAACACCGGAGGCAATGCGGGGCGTCTTCATGGTCTCGCTCCTTCGCGAAGGGTGCCGCCGACCTGCCGGCAGTGTCCGTCTTCGCTCGACGACGAACTCATGCTAGACCTGCTGTGCGGCCCCGCCAACCACAAAATCAGGGGGTGTTACCGCGGTTCGTGACCGAAGGCGCAGGCGGTGTGGATGAAACTTTCTGAAACCGTGGTGGACCGATCGGGTCGTCCGCCTACGTCAGGTCGCCGCCGGTACAGCGCGGCCGGCCGGCCAGGTCAAGCCGCGTCGAGACGGCGTCGAAGCCGGCGGCACGCAGCAGGCCGCGCACGTCGGCGTCTTGTTGATGCCCGTGTTCCAGCAACAGCCAGCCGCCGGGCCGCAGGTAAGCCGCCGCACCGGCAACGATCTGCCTCAGTGCGTCCAAACCATCGGGGCCGGATCCCAGTGCGAGCTGCGGCTCGTGCTGCAGCGCAGCAAGATGGGGATCGTTCTGGGCGATGTAGGGCGGGTTGCTGACGATCAGATCGAAGCATGGCGGCGCTCCGGCATCGAGCGGCTCGAACCATGAACCCTGCAGCCAACGCACCGGCAGGCCGAGACGTTCGCCGTTGCTGCGCGCGACCGCCAGCGCCGCCGGACTGAGATCGACAGCGCTCACGTCGGCATGCGGCAGCGCGTGCTTCAGGCTCAACGCGATGGCACCGCTGCCGGTGCCGAGGTCGACGACTCGCGGGGCCGGCAGCACCTGCAGCAGTTCGATGGCCCATTCGACCAGTGTTTCGGTGTCGGGGCGCGGGACGAGCACCGCCGGCGTGACGGCGAGGCACAGACCGAAAAACTCCTTCTCGCCGACGAGATATGCCAACGGTTCGCCGGCCGAGCGCCGCTGCACGAGCTCGGCGTAGCGCGTGAGCCGCTCGGTGGACAGCAGGTCCGTGTCATGCGCCAGCAGCCAGGCGCGTGCGCGTTCGGGTGGCAGCCCCAGCACGTGGGCCAGCAGCGCCTGGGCATCGAGCCTTTCAAGGCCCAGCCGGGTGGCGGCCTGCCAAGCCTGCGCGACGTTGCTCGGGTCTTCCGGTAGCCCGAGGCTCATCGGGGCACCCTGGCGCTGCACAAGGACCCGACAAGCGGGGCGTTCATGCGCGCCCCTGTTCCAGCTCGTCGAGCTGTTCGGCCAGCTGTTCGGCTTCGCGCGCGGTGCGCAGCGCGCCAACCACATCGTCGAGATCGCCGTCCATCACCGATTGCAGCTTGTACAGCGTCAGGTTGATGCGGTGATCGGTGAGCCGGCCCTGTGGGAAGTTGTAGGTGCGGATGCGGTCGCTGCGGTCACCGCTGCCGATCAGGCTCTTGCGGGTGGCCGCTTCCTTGGCCTGGCGTTCGCTGCGCTCCTTCTCGCGCAGGCGTGCGGCGAGCACTGCCATCGCCTTGGCCTTGTTGCGGTGTTGCGAGCGGTCGTCCTGGCACTCGGCGACGATGCCGGTCGGCAGGTGGGTGATGCGGATCGCGGATTCGGTCTTGTTGACATGCTGCCCGCCGGCGCCGCTGGCGCGGAAGGTGTCGATGCGCAGCTCGGTGGGATTGATGGCCACTTCTTCGGCCTCGTCGGGCTCCGGCATCACGGCGACGGTGCAGGCACTGGTGTGGATGCGGCCCTGTGTCTCGGTGGCCGGCACGCGCTGCACGCGATGGCCGCCGGACTCGAACTTCAGCCGGGCATAGACGTCGTCGCCCTCGAGTCGCACCACCGCTTCCTTGTAGCCGCCCAGGTCGGATTCGTTGGCCGACATCATCTCGGTCTTCCAGCCCTGCCGTTCGGCGTAGCGCAGGTACATGCGCAACAGATCGCCGGCGAACAGCGCCGACTCGTCGCCGCCGGTGCCGGCTCGGATCTCGAGGAAGGCGTTGCGGGTGTCGTCCGGGTCCCTCGGCAGCAGGGCGCGCTGCAATTCGCCTTCCAGGCGCTGCAGGTCGGCTTCGGCCGCCGCGATCTCTTCACGCGCCATCTCGGCCATGTCCGGGTCGCCCAGCATCTCGCGCGCACCGGCCATGTCGTTCTCGCGCTGCAGATAGCGCTCATAGCGCTGCGCCACGGCCGCCACCTCGGCATGCTCGCGCGTGAGCCCGCGAAAGCGGGAGATGTCGCTCAGCACGTCGGGCGCCGACAGCACGGCGTCGAGATCCTGCAGGCGCTGCAGGTAGCGGTCGAGTTGGAGGCGCAGGGAGGGTTTCATCGGCTCGTGGGTGGAGGTGGCATCCACGCACGGGCGTCGGCCCGTGCGGCGGCGGAGGCTGGCAGCCCCGCTAACCGCGGCCGGAGGTGGGGCGCGCGACACCGCGCAGGAAGAGGCGCGAAACGGTGTCTGCCAGCTGCCGGCGGTGCTCGGCGTCGGCGCTGTGCAGTTCTGCCATCGCACCGTGCAGCATCTTCTGTGTCAGGCCGCGCGACAGCGCTTCCAGCACGGCCTCTATGTCTTCACCGCGGGCAAGTGCTTTGCGCGCCCGCGCGATCTCGACGTCACGCCATTCGTCGGCCTGCGCGTTGAGTGCCTGGATCAGCGGCACGGTGGCGCGCTGGTCGAGCCAGTGCACGAAGCTTTGCACGCCGGTCTCGATGATGGCCTCGGCCTGTGCGACCGCGGCCTGGCGTTTTTCGCCGGCTGTCTGCACCACGGTGGAGAGGTCGTCGACAGTGTAGAGGTAGATGTCGTCGAGCTGAGCGACTTCGGGCTCGATGTCGCGCGGCACGGCCAGGTCGACCATGAACATCGGGCGGTGCTTGCGCGCCTTCAGTGCGCGTTCGACGGCACCGAGGCCGATGATCGGCACCGAGCTCGCGGTGCACGAAACGACGACGTCGAACTCCGGCAACCGCGCCGGCAGATCGGCCAGGCGCATTGCTTCGGCGCTGAAGTGGGTGGCGAGCTTTTCGCCGCGCTCCAGCGTGCGATTGGCCACGGCCATTGCCTTGGGCGCCTTGGCCGCGAAGTGCGTGGCGGCGAGTTCGATCATCTCGCCGGCGCCGACGAACAGCACCTTGACGTCGCGCAGGTCCTCGAACAGCTGCGCGGCCAGGCGCACGGCGGCGGCCGCCATGCTGATCGAATGGGCGCCGATCTCGGTCGAGGTGCGCACTTCCTTCGCGACCGCAAAGGAGCGCTGGAACAACTGGTGCAGTGTGGTCCCCAGCGCACCGGCTGCGTCGGCTTCGCGCACGGCCTGCTTCATTTGCCCGAGGATCTGCGGCTCGCCCAGCACCATCGAATCGAGTCCGCTGGCGACGCGGAACGCATGGCGTGCGGCTTGGCCGTTTTCGAGCACATAGGCGTGATGCGACAGCTCGCTGCTCGAAACGCCGCCGACACCGGCCAGCCAGGCCATCGCCGGGCGCACCAGTTCGGCCGGCGCGGCGCAGTACAGCTCGGTGCGGTTGCAAGTGGAGATCAAGGCGGCCTCGGGCCGCAGGCTGAAGCGCTCGCGCAGGTTCTGCAGCGTGGGGCCCAGTTGCTCGGGCGTGAACGCAAAACGCCCCCGAAGGTCGACGGGGGCGGTTGTGTGGTTCAGACCCAGGGCGAACACGCTCATGCAGCGATTATAAAATTTCAAGCAGTTTCAAGCACTTGGTGTTCAACAATGGGCTTGATCCAAGTCAACTACGCCTCGCGCGCCGCCGATGGGCCTCCTAGACGCTTTCTGGCACCTGCTGAATTTCTTCGCCCCTGCCGTCGGCGTCGGCCTGCTGAGCGCCGCACTGGCCAAGCTGACCTGGCGTCGTGCACTCCAGGGGGTCGGCTGGCGCCGCCTGGTCGGCTGGGGCTGTGTCGGTGCAGCGCTGGCACTGGTCGGGGGCCTGATCTTCTTCGGCCGCGACGGCCGCGTGCTGACCTATCTGTTCATGGTGGCGGCGACCGCGACTGCGCTCTGGTGGGCCGGTTTCGGGCTGAGATCGCGTGCCTGAAACACCGCGCCGCCCAGCGCTCTGGGTGCGAGGGCTGACCGGCTGGCTGCTCGCATTCGTGCTGCTGCCGGCGTGCGCCCAGCCTGCGCCGGTGCTGTCGCCTTCGCAGCAGGAGGCGCTGCCGCTGATCGGGCGTGCCGAGGTGTGGGTCGACCCTGGCGGCGAAATGACGCTGGCGCAGGCCCAGGCGACACAAGGCTGGCGCACGCTGGCCCGGCAACAGCAGTTTGCAGCGGCACCCGCTGCGGTGTGGCTGCGCTGGCGGCATGCCGGCGAAGCCGCCGTGGTCGAGTTGCCGCGCACCGTGGTGGGGCATGCCGTGCTGTACCAGCGCGATGATTCGTCGTTGCCGTGGCGGCAACTGGAGGCCGGCGACCACGTCCATCCCGAGCGCTGGCCATTGCGTGCGCCGGAGGTGGCCTTGCCGGTCCGGCCGGGCAGCGGCGGGCAGCCGGCCGAAACCTACCTGCGGCTGAGCCACGCCGACCCATTCGTCCTCATGCCGCTGCTCTGGCAGCGCGAGGCGTACCAGTCGAACCGGGCGCTCGACCATTTGTGGGTCGGCCTGTTCCTCGGTGTGGTGACGATGGCGCTGGCCTTCATGGCCGGCGAGGTGCTGCTGCGCGGTGATGCGGTCAGTGCGTGGTATGCCATGCACGTGCTGACGATGGCAGTGTTCCAACTGGTCCAGATGGGCTATGCGCGTGTCTACCTGAGCGGCGGCAATGCCGCATTGACACAGGCGTCGCGCCTGATCGCGGGGACCCTGCTGGCTGCCGTCAGCCTGTTGTTCGTGCGGCGGGCACTGCCGAAGGCCCTCAGCGGCTCGCGCGCCAGCAACTGGGCGCTCGCGGTCGCGGCTTTCGGCGTGTTGCTGACCGGCTTGTACGTGGCTTGGCCTCAGCTGGCGCAGCAGGACCACGTGCTGCGCGTCCAGCACGCGTTCTACCTGCTGGTGGTGCTGAGCGTCGGCTGGCTGCTGTGGGCCGTGCGCGGTGTGCGCCTGCCCTACATGCATTGGTATGTGGCAGGTTTTGCGGCCGCCGCGGCCGGCGTGGGGGTGCAGATCGCCTACGTCCGGGGATGGTTGGCCGCCGGACACTGGGCAAGCCATGCCATGTTGCTCGGTGCAGGCCTCGAGATCGCGTTGATCACCTACGCGTTGAATTTCAGCGCACGCGACGTGCTCGGCGACCCGGGCCTCCGACGCGACGGTGCGCGGCGCGACCGACTGACCGGCCTGCTGCATTCGAGCGAGCTGCCGTCGTTGCTGATGGCCATGGCCGTTCGCGCGTTGCGGTTGGGAGGCAAAAGCTCGCTGGTGATGCTGCGCATCGCCAACCTCGACGACTTGAAGCGCGAGCATGGCGCGACCGCAGTGGAATCGGCGTTGAAGGCCGGGGCCCGCGTGATACGCGAGGCCTGCAACCCGGGAGACGTGCCATTGCGGCTCGACGACGACGGTTTCGCCGTCGTGCTCGAACGGGTGCACAGTCGCGAGGAGGCGCACGCGATGGCGCAGCGCATCCTCGGACTGGGCCTGCAGCACCACCCCGAACTGCCGCAGCTGGAACAGCTGCACTGGCATGCGGCGATCGCCCACGTGCCCAGGCACCTCAAGGGCGACCCGGTGGCGCTGGTCGACCGGCTCAACCAGCTGCTGGGGCAGATCCGCCGGGGCAGTGCGCTGCTGGTGCGGGAACTGACCTGACGCTCAGGCTGCCACCCGCTCGTTGACGACCACCTCGCCGCGCAGCGAGTGCGGCAGCGCCTGCGTGATCGTCACATCGATCATCTGGCCGAGCAGGCGTGCCGCGTTCGGCCCGCCGGGGAAGTTGACGATGCGGTTGCACTCCGTGCGGCCCATCAGCTCGCCGGGGTCCTTCTTGGACGGTCCCTCGACGAGGATGCGCTGTACCGTGCCGACGCGGCTCGCGCTGATGCGCCGCACGTTGGTCTCTATCGTGGCCTGCAGGTGTTGCAGCCGCTTGAGCTTGACATCCTTCGGCGTCGTGTCTTCCAGGGCGGCCGCCGGCGTGCCGGGGCGCGGGCTGAAGACGAAGCTGAACGAGCTGTCGTAGCCGACGTCGTCGATCAGCTTCATCATCTTGGCGAAGTCGTCTTCGGTCTCGCCGGGGAAACCGACGATGAAGTCGCTCGACAGGCTGATGCCGGGACGCACGGCGCGCAGCTTGCGGATCGTGCTCTTGTACTCGAGCGCCGTGTAGCCGCGCTTCATCGCCATCAGGATGCGGTCGCTGCCGTGCTGCACTGGCAGGTGCAGGTGGCTCACCAGTTGTGGCACCTTCGCGTAGACGTCGATCAGCCGCTGCGTGAACTCGTTCGGGTGGCTGGTGGTGTAGCGGATGCGCTCGATGCCCGGCATCTCGGCGATGTACTCGATCAGCAGCGCGAAGTCGGCGATCTCGGCGGTGTCGCCCATCTTGCCGCGATAGGCGTTGACGTTCTGGCCCAGCAGCGTCACTTCCTTGACGCCCTGGTCGGCCAGGCCCGCCACCTCGACCAGCACGTCCTCGAACGGGCGCGAGACTTCCTCGCCGCGGGTGTAGGGCACCACGCAGTAGCTGCAGTACTTCGAGCAGCCTTCCATGATCGAGACGAAGGCGCTTGCGCCCTCGACCTTGGCTGGCGGCAGGTGGTCGAATTTTTCGATCTCGGGGAAGCTGATGTCGACCTGCGGGCGGCCGAGCTGCTCGCGCCGGTTCAGCATCTCGGGCAGCCGGTGCAGCGTCTGCGGACCGAACACCACGTCGACATACGGCGCGCGCTCGATGATCGCGGCGCCTTCCTGGCTGGCCACGCAGCCGCCGACACCGATCTTCACGCCCTTGTGCTTCAGGTGCTTGAAGCGCCCCAGGTCGCTGAACACCTTCTCCTGCGCCTTTTCGCGCACCGAGCAGGTGTTGAAGAGGATCAGGTCCGCCTGTTCCGGATCCTGCGTCGGTTCATAGCCCTGGGCGGCGCCCAGCACGTCGGCCATCTTGTCCGAGTCGTACTCGTTCATCTGGCAGCCGAACGTCTTGATGTAGACCTTCTTGCTCATGGCCCGGTCCTCAGCGCTTCACCCAGACCTGGGCGGCCGGGTCGAAGGCCCAGCGTGCGGCTTCTTCCGGCGTCTTCGGCCAGACCTTGCGGGCCTCTTCCTCGCGCAATACCCAGACGTCCTTCACCAGGCCGAGGTCGTCGACCGTGTAGTTGACGACCAGCTTGGTGCCGACGATAGCGCCCGACATCACCAGCATGTTGTTCTGCCCGCGGATGCGCGAGCCGGGCGCCAGGCGCGCGGCGCGACCGTTGAGCGCGATCTCCGGCGGCTGCATCACGACGAGCTCGCCGCGCAGCGCGTTCTGCGGGAAGTTGCGTTGGACCTGTTGCGCCTGTGCAATGCAGGGCACGGAAAGAGCGGCGGCCAGAGCGGCACCGAGCAGGGCACAGCGGGACATGGTGTAGATCCAGTGGCTGTTGATAAAAGGCAGTGAAGCAGTGTACGTTGAGCCCCAGCCTGCCTGAATGCAAAAGGGAGCTGATCGTTCGATCAGCCCCCTTTTTTTGTCTGGTGGCGCTTCAGGGACTCGAACCCCGGACCTGCGGATTATGATTCCGTCGCTCTAACCAACTGAGCTAAAGCGCCAAGAGCCCGCCATTTTAGGGTGGTTTGACCGGCCTTGGCAAGTGCATCGCCGGGGGGCGTGCATCAGGCGCCGAGGGTGCAGCCGACGTGGTCGGCAATCACGGCCAGCAGTTGATCCAGGTGCGCTTGCACCGACATGAAGCCGGCGTTCGGTTCGCGGGTGGCTTCGTCCATGTAGAGCGGGCGCCGGATCTCGATCTGCAGGCTGTGGCGGCCTTGCGCCGGCCGGCCGATGCGTGCGATAAGTTCGACGCCCTTGTAGGGCTCGTTGACGGCCACGCTGTAGCCGAACCCGCGCAGCGTGCCGGCCACGAGGGCGACGAATGCGGGGTCGCAGGTGGTGCCGTCCCGATCACCGAGGACGAAGTCGGCCAGCGGGGCGGGCGGGAGGCGGCCCAGGCGCTCGTAGGCGTTGTTTGGCATCGAGTGCAGGTTGAGGTGCCACACGCGGCCGAAGGTCTCGACGCTGGCATCGATCGCCAACTGCAGTTGCTCGTGATACGGCTTCCAGCAGTGCTCGATGCGTCGTTGCACTTCCTCCACACCGAGCCGCCGGTCGTAGATCGGTTGACGGTCGAGCGTGCGCCAGACCAGCCCGAGCCCGAGGTGCGACTTCTCGCCGGGGTTCAGCGGCGTCGGCCAGGGGGTGTCGAGCAGCTCCGGGTCGAGATCGGACAGCGACCGGTTGGGGTCGATGTAGGTGCGCGGGAACCGGGCAGCGATCAGGGTGGCGCCGTGCGCAGGCGCGCCGGCCCACAGCTCGGCCACATGCGTGTCCTCGCCCTGGCGCAGCAGGAGGCGGGGCAAGGCGTGCCGGAAGTCGGCCGGGTATTCCGTGCCGCTGTGCGGCGAGTCGCAGACGATCGGCAGGGGCTTGCCGCGCGGTGGCGTCACCGCCACCGCAGCGTGAAGGGATGGCGTCATTCGATGCGGATGTTGGCTTGGGCCGCGATGCGCTTGTAACGTGCAATCGCTGCACGGATCTGCTGGCCGAACTCTGCCGGCGAGTTGGCCATGTGCACGCCCGAGATCGAGGCGGCCTGCTGTCTGAACGCGGAGGTGGCCATGGCCTTGTGGGCCGCGTCATGCAGCCTGGCGACGATGGCCGGCGGCGTGCCGGCCGGCGCGACGAGCCCGAACCAGCCGCCTTCGGACATCTCGGGAAAGCCGAGCTCGCGGTAAGTCGGCACGTCGGGCAGCACCGGGCTGCGTTCGGGCGACAGCACTGCCAGCGCGCGCATCTTGCCGTTCTTGATATGGGGCAGGGAAGACGGCAGGTTGTCGGTCATCGCGTCGACGGTGCCGGCCAGTGCATCGTTCATGGCCTGTCCGGCGCCCTTGTACGGCACGTGCAGCAGCTGGATGCCCGCCAGCTCCATGAAGTTCTCGATGTTGGCGTGGCCCAGCGAGCCGTTGCCAGGCGAGGCAAACGTGTACTTGCCGGGGGCGGCCTTGGCCAGCGCGATGAACTCGGGCATGGTCCGGGCTGGCACGCCGGGGTGCACCACGAACACGCTGGGCACTGACATCACGTTGGTGATCGGCTGAAAGTCCTTGATCGGGTCGTAGGGCAGTCGGGCGTAGATGGCCGGATTGGAGCCGTGGGTGCTGACGGTCGCCATGCCGATGGTGTAGCCGTCGGGCTTGGCTTTCGCGATGGCGTCGGCACCGAGCGCGCCGCCGCTGCCGCCCTTGTTCTCGACCACGACGGCCTGGCCCAGGAAGGGCCCCATCTGGTCGGCCAGCAGGCGGGCCACCATGTCGGTCGAGCCACCGGGAGCGAAGGGCACGACCAGCTTGACCGGGCGCTCGGGGTAGGTCTGAGCCCAGGCCAGTGATGGCGCAAACAGCGCCGTGGCGAGGAGGATCGACAGGGAGCGGCGAGACGTCATGGGATGACTCCACGGGAGAAGGTGGACCGATTCTCGGGAGGAGCGTCGCTGGTGATAAGCGACAAACGTTCACCGAAATATGACTTTCTGTCATATTTCGATCGTGCGTATCCGCTCGCCCTCCCTGCCCGAACTCCATGCCTTCGCCGCGCTGGCCAAGACGGGCAGCTTTTCGTTGGCCGCCGAGAGCTTGTGCGTTACGCAGGGTGCGGTCAGCCGGGCCATCGCGCGGCTGGAAGCACATCTGGGCCAGACGCTGGTCACCCGGCGCGGCCGCCGCAGCGAGCTGACGCCGGTTGGCCAGACTTACCTGCAAAGCGTGGCCGGCGCACTGGAGCAACTGGAGTCGTCGGCCCAGGCCCTGCAGACGAATGGCAGGCGGCGTGCGCTGCGGCTCTCGGTCACGCCGTCGTTGTTCAGCAAGTGGCTGATCCCTCGACTGCCCGATTTCCACGCGCTGCATCCGGAGGTGGCGTTGTCCTTCGTTCCGTATCGGCGCGACGACCCGCTGGACGCGGCCGAAGCCGATGCCTGGATACGCAGTGGGGACGGTCGCTGGCCGCGGGGCATCCGGTCCGACTACCTGGTCGGCCGCGAGCTGGTGCCGATCTGCAGCCCGGGCGATGTGCGTCCTGCGTCACCCCCGCTGGACGCACAGGGCTTGCTGTCGCGGCCGCTGCTGTTTCATGTCCACTATCCCGACAACTGGCGCCGCTGGTTCGAGGCGCAGGGGTGTGGGGATGCCCAGCCGCAGCCGGCTGCACATTTCGACCAGGTGTCGATGCTGGTGCAGGCGGTGATCGCAGGGCTGGGGTGTGCCGTGGTGCAGCGCTGCCTGATCGAGGAGGAACTGGCCAGCGGGCGTGTTGCCATTGCCTGCGGACGGTCGGTCGAGATCGAGCGTGGCTACCACCTGTGCTACCCGGCAGCGCAGCGCGATGCGCCGGCCCTGGCGGCGTGGCGCGAGTGGCTGCTGGAACAGGCGGGGCGGCACTGACGGTGCGCCGGCTGAGACACGCCGAACGCCCCGCCGATCCCTCAGGCCTGCGCCTTCACGAGCTGTGCGATGCGGCGGAATTTCAGCTTGCCGCGCCCGCCGTCGAACAGGAGCGCGTTGATGTCCTCAGCTTGCAGCTGCTCTACGCTGCGAAATCCCAGCGATTCGAGGTCGCGCTGCAAGGCGTGTGGCTCGAGGCAGGAGAGCCATGGCTCGCCCAGCCTCGCACAACGCCAGGCGATGAGCTTGAGTGAGAGCCGGTCGAGCGGCCCCAGCACCGAGGGGGCGAGCACGTGATCCAACACCACCGAGTTGCCGGGCGTCGATGCAATGAAACCCAGTGTCGACAGGAGCGACTCGCGTCGCAGGTACATCGTGACGCCCAGCCATGAAAAGAACGCCGGTTCGTCGCTGCGGTAGCCGCCCTCGCGCAGGCGCTCGGCCAGGGTTTGCGTCTCGAAGTCGACCGGGACGAAGCGCAGCGTCGCCGGCAGCGGGATCTGCGCGTCGCGGAGCAGGCGGCGCTTCCATGCCTGTGTCGACGGATGATCGACTTCGAACACCTGCAGCGCCGAGGCAGGGTAGGGGTTGCGATAGGCGAAAGTGTCGAGACCGGCTCCCAGCACGACGTATTGGCGTATGCCGCGCCCGATGGCGTCACGCAATGCGTCTTCGGCGATGCGGCTGCGCGCCACCATGCCCGCGCGCAGCCCGCGCGCCAGCGGGCCGTCACCGCGACACGCCTCGCGCCGCAGTGCGTCGCGTTGCCGCGGGCCCAGTATGCGCAGCGCCACCGGGTCGTCGAACACCCTCGGCGTGTCCAGCAGTTGATGCATCGCGCGGTGCTTTGCGACCCGGTGAGCCGTCTGGCTCGGATGCCCCTGTTCCATCGCTTGTCCCTCCTTCTTGCTGACCGGCATTCGCCGCCTTTCGGCTGTGCCGTCGAGCAGTGTGGGATGCGTCGTGCGCGGGTGCCATACGCAAGACCACGATGCGTAGAAACCGCGACGACGTGAGCGGTCAGGTCGTCGACGCCGGAGGGACAGTCGCGCCAGCGTAGTCGGCCGCCCGGATGCCGAGTCGGCCCAGCTTGTCGTAGAGCGTCTTCTTCGGCGTCAGCAGCAGTTCCGCCGCGCGTGCGACGTTGCCGTCGGCCTCGCGCAGCGCTTCCTTGATCATCGCGCGCTCGGCCGCTTCCACGCGGCAGGCGAGCGAACCTGCGGGCTCGTCCTTCGGGCCCAGCCCGTCGTCGACGCCGAGGCACACGCGCTCGGCCACGTTCTTCAGTTCGCGCACGTTGCCGGGCCAGTCGTATTGCTGCCAGCGACCCATGTCCTGCAGCGTCCACACGGGCGGCGGCACGCGGTAGCGCGTGGCGGCCTCCTTGATGAAATGCGCCATCAGCAGCGGCACATCGCCGGGGCGCTTGCGCAGCGGCGGGATGTCGATCGAGACGACGTTGAGCCGGTAGTACAGGTCGGCGCGGAAGCGCCCCTGGTCGGACAGCGTCTTGAGGTCGGTCTTGGTCGCGGCGATCACGCGGCAGTCGACCGCGATGCTCTCGTTGCTGCCGAGCCGCTCGATCTCGCGCTCCTGCAGCACGCGCAGCAGCTTCAGCTGCATCGCCGGCGGCATCGACTCGATCTCGTCGAGGAACAGGGTGCCGCCGTCGGCGTGTTCGATCTTGCCGATGCGCCGCTTGACCGCCCCGGTGAAAGCGCCGGCTTCGTGGCCGAACAGCTCGCTCTCGACCACGCTTTCTGGCAGCGCGGCGCAGTTCAGCGCGACGAAGGGCCCGCGCCGCCCGCTCGCGGCATGGATCGCGCGGGCGAGCACTTCCTTGCCGGCACCCGTCTCGCCCTGCACGAGCAGGTCGACCGCCGTTGGCGCCAGCGCAGCGACGAGCTTGCGCACCTGTTGCATCGCGGGCGACTGGCCGAGCAGCGCGTGCAGGCCGTGCTCGGGCAGCCGTTCGCGCAGTTCCCGGTTCTCCAGCACCAGTTGCCGACGGTCGACCGCGCGCCGCACGACCTCGACCAAGCGATCGGATGCGAACGGCTTCTCGATGAAGTCGTAGGCCCCGTGACGCATCGCATCGACCGCCATCGACACGTCGCCGTGCCCGGTGACCAGGATCACCGGCAGGTCGCGGTCGCGCTGTTGCACCTCGCGCAGCAGTTGCAAGCCGTCGCGCCGCGGCAGCTTCACATCGGTGACGACCGCACAGGGCGACTCGTAGCCGAGCGCCTCCAGGGCCGACTCGGCATCGGGGTAGGCGGTCACCGCGATATCCGCCAGCGACAGAGCCTGCTCGCAGCCGCGCCGCACGATGGGGTCGTCTTCGATGAGGAACACCAGGGGTTTCATGCGCGATCGTCCTTGGGGAGGGGGGCGGCGTCGAGCGTCACGGTGAACTCGGCGCCGCCGCCGTCCGGGTTGCGGCCTTCGAGCCTGCCGCCCAGGCCCTGCACGATGGCGTGCGACAGCGCGAGACCCAGGCCCAGGCCCTGGCCCACCGGTTTGGTGGTGTAGAAGGGCTCGAACAGATGCGGCAGCACTTGCGCAGACAATCCCGGGCCCGAGTCGCGTATGCGAATGGCGATGCGATCGCCTTGCGCCTGTGCACGGATCGACAGCCGGCGATCGTCGAGCGTCGCGACTTCGTCGAGCCCGTTGCGGATCAGGTTCACCAGCACCTGCACGAGGCGCGTCGCGTCGGCCCGCACGCGCAACGGCGGTTGCGGCGGCTCGACGTCGATCGTCGCATCGGCTTCGCTGCGGCGCGGCTCGACGATCAGCAACGCCTGGTCGACCGCGTCGGCGACGTTCACCGGCTCCAGGTGGGCCGGCCCCTTGCGTGCAAAGCTCTTCAGCTGCCTGACGATGCGGCCCATGCGGGCGGCCAACTGGCTGATGAGCGCGAGGTTCTCGCGCGTTTCATCGACGCGCTGCTGCGCGAGCAGCTGGATCGCGTTGTCCGACAGCGTGTGCAGCGCCGCGAGCGGCTGGTTCAGTTCATGGCTCATGCCGGCTGACATCTGCCCCAGCACGGCGAGCTTGCCCGCCTGTACGGCGCTGTCGCGCGTCTGGCGCAGGATGGCCTCGGTGCGTTCGAGTTCGGCGACCTTCTGTTCGAGCGACAGGTTGGCAGTCGTCAGGGCGGCGGTGCGTTCGGCGATGCGGTGTTCGAGCTGCTGGTGCACATCGCGCAGCCGTGCTTCGGCGGCCACGCGCTCCTCGTGACGTTGCCGGTTCAGGCGCAGATGCATCGCAATGCCGAACAGCACCGCCGCGGCGAGGGCGGCTGCCGAGCCGGAAACCAGTGCCGCCCGGTGTGCATCGCCCTGGTCGACCAGCAGCATCATGCGCCACCCGAGCTGGCCCACCGGTTGGGTGACGATCGAGAAATTGCGTTCGGCGCCTTCGTGCAGCAACCGGGCCTCGCTGCCGCCGGCGCCGAGCGCGAGGCCTTCGCGCAACGGCGGCAGCGGCAGCCCGCCGTACTGTCTTGCCTGCTCGATGCGCGCACGGGTGGCGTGCGACAGCGGCGCGAGCACCCGGTACTTCCAGTGCGGCACGGCGGAGAGAAACACCACGCCATCACGGTCCGACAACAGCAAGGGCTCGCCGCTTTGCTCCATGGCGTCTTCGAAGGGGTCGAGGTTGAGCTTGACCGCGGCCACGCCGAGCCGGCCCGCCGGCGTGCGCAGCCGCGACGTCAGAAAATAGCCGGGCTCGCCGGTCGTGACGCCTACGCCGTAGAAGCGTCCGAACTTGCCGACGACCGCCTGCTGGAAGTAGGGCCGGAAGCGGTAGTTCTGGCCGACGAAGCTGATGGCCTGGTCCCAATTGCTGGCGGCCACCGTCAGGCCCTCGGCATTCATCAGGTAAGCGGCGCTGACCTTGGCCGCAGCCGCCACGTCCTGCAGGTAACGGTTGGCCGTATCGCGCGCGGCAGGGGCGCGCTCATCGAGCAGCAGGCCCAACCGCGGTTCGAGCGCGAGCAGCGCGGGCAGCGCCTCGTTGCGATCGAGCAGGGCTTGCAGGCTCAGGGCATAGGACTCGAGCCGCCTGGTGGCGGCTCGCCGCTGCTCGTCGAGTTGCGACGAGAACACGGCCTGATGCACCAGCAAGCCCAGCAGCAGGCAGGCGAGCGCCGCCGCGACCCCCCATTTCAGGGGCTCCAGCGGCCGTTTCGGCGCGGCGCGGTCCAGGATGCGGCCGACGGCCGTGGTGATGCCGTGCACCTGCGGTCTGCTCCTCGTGGTCTGGCGCGCGACGTGCGCGGCTTGTCAGCGGCAGTGTCGGCAAAACCCGCCGCGGGCGCGTACGTGATACCCGCAACGGAGCCAGGCGCTGCGATGCGGGTTGTCGGACGCCGCAGCGGCCCAATCGGCAGATCCGCATCGCCGCGGCGAGCAGTCCGGACGGTCTTCCCTCTGTCGGCGCGGTGTCCATGCCCGCCGCGTTGCGTGGCACGGATGCTGCAAAAGCCGGAAGCCGCTGATCGTCGCTCCTTGGCAGGGCTTGGGGTCGGCACGAAAGCGGCGGGTGCCGGCGGCATGGCGTTGCCGGTACCCTCTATCCACTCGAGACCCAGGAGACATCATGAATCGCCACTTCTTCCTGCGCACCGCGTGCGCTGCCGTCCTTGCCGCCACCGCGAGTCCGTGGGCGATGGCCGACGGCTACCCGGCCAAGCCGGTGCGCGTGATCGTTCCGTTTGCGCCGGGAGGCACCACCGACATCATCGCGCGCGTGGTCGCCGACCAGGTGCAGCCGGCCTTCGGTCAATTGATGATCGTCGAGAACAAGGCCGGTGCCGGCGGCATGATCGGTGCGTCCGAGATCGCGAAAGCCACGCCCGATGGCTACACGGTCGGCATCGCGACGGTGTCCACCACGGCGTCGGTGCCGGCGATCAACCCGAAGGTGCCGTACGACCCGCTGAACGACTTCACTTCCATCATCAACATCGCGGCCACGCCGAACGTGCTGGCGGTGCACCCGTCATTTCCCGCGAAAGAGTTCAAGGCCTTCCTCGCCAGCGTGAAGGCCAACCCCACCAAATATTCGTACGCGAGTTCAGGCACCGGCGGCATCGGCCACATGCAGATGGAGCTGTTCAAGTCGCTGACCGGCGCGCAGATCACGCACATCCCGTACAAGGGTGCGGGCCCGGCGCTGAACGATGCCGTCGCCGGCCAGGTGCCGGTGATCTTCGACAACCTGCCGTCGGCGCTGCCGTTCATCAAGGACGGCCGGCTCGTCGCGCTGGCGGTGGCTGCCAACGAGCGCGTCGCCGCGCTGCCTGACGTGCCGAC
The DNA here is from genome assembly GCF_023721835.1 of Caldimonas mangrovi. Lineage (GTDB taxonomy): Bacteria > Pseudomonadota > Gammaproteobacteria > Burkholderiales > Burkholderiaceae_C > Caldimonas > Caldimonas mangrovi. Next base: position 124,702 of record NZ_JAMKFE010000008.1, read on the forward strand.
CTTCAAGGAGCTGGGCCTGGCGCCGGTCAACCGGATGGCCTACTACGGCATCCACGGCCCCAAAGGGCTGCCCAAGGACGTGGTGGCGAAGATCTCGGCTGCGGTCAAGAAGACACTCGAAAAGCCTGAGGTGCGCAAGCGCATCGAGGAGACCGGTTCGGTGATCGTCGCCAACACCCCCGAGCAGTTCGCCGCCCAGACCAAGGCAGAGTTCGAGGTCTACAAGCAGGTGGTGCAGCAGCAGAAGCTGTCGCTGGACTGAGCGCACCGGGAAGAGGGGCTGCTGCGCGCCGTCACCTCCCCCGGGGCGGGCGGCGGCGTGCGGCGCGGCTGCGCCGGTAGAGGTCCATCACCGCGGTGGCGCTGGAGCCGTGCAGCAGTACCGAAAGCACGATGCTGACCAGCACCGCATGCACCACGAGCGGAATGTCGTCGCCGTGGGCGCCATGCGAGACGGCGAACGCCAGGTAGTAGACCGAGCCGACGCCGCGGATGCCGAACCAGGCGGCCAGCGCGCGCTCGGTGTTCGTCCAGCGGAAGAAGTGGGTCGTGAGCCAGATCGCGAGCGGCCGCGCCACCAGGATCAGCGTCAGGCCGAGTGCGACGTGCATGGCGCTGAAGGCCCAGTTGCTGAGCAAGCCGCCCACCATCAGCATCACGGTCAGCTCGACCAGCTTCTCCAGGTCGAGCGTGAAATCGAGCACCTCCTTGGCCATGTACGCGCAGGTATCGCGCGGGTCGGCCTGCGGCACTTCGCAGCCGTCCGGGCCGACGCGACCGGCACGGTCGACATGCTCGACATGCCGCATCGCGAGGCCGGCGGCGAACACCGCCAGGAAACCATAGGCGTGGATGGACAGCGCCAGCCCGTAGCTCACGGCGATGAGCCCGAGGGTCAGGAAGCTTTCCATGCCGACCGCCTGCTGGCGTTCGCGGCGCAGGTAGACCACGGCGCGGCTGAAACCGCAGCCTATGGCCCAGCCGAGCAGCAGACCGGCCGTGGTGGCCCACAGCACGTCGACGCCCCACCAGCGCAGCGCGTGCGGCCCGAGGTCGTGCACGCCGAGCAGACCGAGCGCGAGCATGACGAACGGGAAGGCGGTGCCATCGTTGAGTCCGCCTTCGCCGGTCAGGCTGAAGCGCAGGCGGTCGCGGTCGTGGATGTTCTTGACCTGCACGTCGGAGGCGAGCACCGGGTCGGTCGGCGCCAGCACGGCGGCCAGCAGCAGCGCGGCCCCAAGCGACAGGCCGAACGCCAGGCCCGCGAGCGTCATCACCCCGATCGTCAGTGCCATCGCCACCGTGGCCAGCAGCACCGGCGCACGCCACAGCGGGTCGGACAGCCGCACTCGCAGTCGCAACCCCACCGCGAACAGCGACACCAGCACCGCCACTTCGGACAAATGCTCGATCAGCTTCGCGTCGCGCATCAGATCCAGCTGCAACAGGCCGTAGACGTCGTTGCCCAGCAGGTAGCCGGCCAGCAGGTACAGCGCCGAGGCGCTGACCGGCAGCCGCTTCAGCAGCGTATCGGTCAGGCCCATCAGGATCAGCAGCAGGCCGATGAGGAGGCACCAGGTCGTGAACATGCGGGCTGGCGTGGCGAAGGCGTCGCGAAGACGGGGTCAGTGTTGTCCTGGCAAGAATCGAGCGCAAGCCTGTCCTATAGTCCGCGTTTCGCATCAGTGACGCCGAAGGACCGCATCGATGGGCGAGGCCAAACGCAAGAACGTACAACTGAAGCAGGTGCAGGCTGACCTGCAGCGCCGGCTCGATGCCGGCGAATTCGGCAACCCCTGCTCATGCTATTGCATCGTGCTCGACAAGTCGGCGCGCGGCCGCGAGACGCTGCAGGCGCTGCGAGGGCTCACCGGCCGTCTCGTCGGCCTGGGCGAGTTGCTCGACGCCGAGCCGATGCAACTGTGGGAGGCGTCGCCGCTGTTTCGCTTCGTCGCGCTGGCCGGCGGCGACGGCAAGCCGCATGAGCGCAGCTTCGTCGCCGCCGATCTTGACCGGCTGCTGGCCGACGCACTGCCGCGGGCGCTGCGCCGAGCCGCAAGGCACGCCGGGCCGGCGGGTACGGTGATCGGTGTCGATACGGATGCCGAAGCCGCGGTGAAGGCGGCGCTCACAGCTGCTCGTTGAACAGATAGAACAAGCGCTCACGGGCGCGTCGCCACGGGCCGCGCCGGCGCCAGCTTGCAAGGTCGAGCTCGACGCAGTCACGCGCATCCCGCTCGAAGAGTGCCTCGAACTGCGCTGCGAGGTCCCGGCTCCACAGGCCCACAGTGATCTCGTCGTTGATCTCGAAGGAGCGGTCGTCAAAGTTGCTCGAGCCGATCGCGCACCACTGCCCGTCGATGACCATCAGCTTCTGGTGCAGCAGCGTGCGCGGGTATTCGAGCAGTCGCACACCGTGCGCGAGCAGCGTCTCGAAATGCCGGTGCGCTGCCTGCTGCACGAAGGGCATGTCCGAGGCGCCCTCGGACGGCATCATGACCCGCACGTCGACGCCGCGCGCGGCGGCCTTGCCCAGCGCCTTGATCGCTTCCGGGTCGGGCAGAAAGTAGGGGTTCTGGATCAGGATGCGCTCATGCGCAATGCACATCACCAGGTGGTGCAGGATCTTGACCGCCGGGGCAGCATTCTCGGGCTTCACGCGTGCGACGTGCAGGGCCACGTCGCCGCGTGGCTCCAGCCGCGGGAAGACGTCTTCGCCGACGAACAGTTCGCCGGTTTCGTCGACCCAGTTCTCGCTGAAAGCCGACTGCAGCGCGTGCACGCCGGGCCCCTCGATCCGCAGCGACACGTCGCGGAAGTGGTGGCGGTCTTCGGCGTCGCCGAGCCAGTCGTCGACGATGCAGTGCCCGCCGATGAAGGCGATGCGGCCGTCGAGCACCACCAGCTTGCGGTGGTCGCGGCGGTTCATCACACCGATGTTGCGCAGTTGCCGGTCGTGGTAGACGGCCAGGCGGCAACCGGCCTCGTGCAGGCGCTTGCGGGTCGAGCGGCGCATCAGCTTGCCGCCGTTGCCGTCGATCATCAGCCGCACCTGCACGCCTGAGCGGGCCCGCTCGCACAGCGCCTGCACGATGCGCTCGCTGAGCAGGCCGTCCTTCCACAGGTAGGTCTCGAAGTGCACCGTGTGCCGAGCCGAGACGATGTGCTCGATAAGCACATCGAAGAAGCGGCCGTTCTCCAGCACCTCGACGCGATTGCCCTCGATGACGCAGCCGTGCGAAAGACCGGCGATGGAGGGCAGCAGCGCCGGCAGCGGGTCGTCGCACTCGATGCCCAGCTTCGGGTCGCTGTGGCGCTTGTGCGACCACACCACCAGCACCATGACGACCAGCGCCACGCCGCCGAGCGCGACCAGCGCGAGCGGCAGCTCGACGGTGTCGGAGATGAGGGCCTCGAACATGGAAGCATCCATGCTATCGGCCGCGCGGTGCGCACCTTGTAATCGCGGTTTACATCCGGTCGGGCCACCGCATGCGACGCAAAGCGCATGTGCACCCTCGAAAAACTTCGTTCCCGCCGGCCGCGACGCGGCGTAGCTTGTAGGCATCCGGGCTGTCGGCCCGCTCACACTTCGCTACAGGAGCTCGCATGAGCATCACCGCCATCAACGTGCGCAACCAGTTTCGCGGCAGGGTGAAAGAGATTATCGAGGGCCCAGTCGTCTCGGAGGTCGACGTCGAGACGCCGCAGGGCCTCGTGGTCACCTCCGTCATCACGACCCGCTCCGTGAAGGAACTCGGTCTGGTGGTGGGCAAGGAAGTGGTGACGCTGGTGAAGTCGACCGAAGTGTCGATCGCCGCGCTGTAGGAGCCGACCATGGGATACCGAGGCGATCCGGTGCGCGTGCTCATCGTTCCCGGCCTCCACGGCAGTGGCCCGGGCCACTGGCAGACCTGGCTGCAGAGGCGCTGGCGCGGCAGCGCGAGGGTGGAGCAGCACGACTGGGCCGTGGCCGACCTGGAGCGGTGGGCCGACCGCATCGGCGAGACGCTGGCATGCCACCGGGGCGGCTGCTGGGTCGCCGTCGCGCACAGCTTCGGCTGCCTCGCGCTGGCGCGGTACCTCGCGCGCGAGGGGGCGGCCGTGGCCCCCGTGGAGGCGGCGTTGCCGGTGGCGCCGGCCGACCCGCGCAAGTTCGAGGTGGCGCGGCTCCTGCCGCACAGCCGGCTGCCCGTGCGGAGCTACCTGGTGGGCAGCGAGACCGACCCGTGGATGACCGAGGCCCACGCCGGTTCGTTGGCGCGCCGGTGGGGCAGCCGCTACATCAACCTGGGGGACGCCGGCCACATCAACGTCGATGCGGGCTACGGCCCCTGGCCGCAAGCCCACGCCCTGGTGCGCCTGCTGGTGCAACAGGTCGAGCGCGGGCGCCGGCTGCAGCGCGCTGACCCGCTCGAGCTGTCGTTCGCGGTGTGAGGCGGCGGCCGCTTGCTCGTTTTTCGCATATGGATCCGCGCAAGCATTCGTTCCCGGCGCAGGACCGGCTTCCTAGCATCACCTCATCCGTTCGACATCACCGATCAAGGGAGCCACCATGACCCCGCGCCGATTTTTTCGTCACCTGGCGGCCGCGCTGGCGCTTGCCGTCGCCGTGCCGGCCGTCCTCGCGAAGGACGTGAGCCTGCTCAACGTGTCGTACGACCCGACGCGAGAGCTGTACCAGGACTTCAACAAGGCCTTCGCCGCCCATTGGAAGCAGAAGACCGGTGACAACGTCACCATCCGGCAGTCGCACGGCGGCTCCGGCAAGCAGGCACGTTCGGTGATCGACGGGCTGGACGCTGACGTCGTCACGCTGGCACTGGCCTACGACATCGACGAACTGGCGGACAAGGCCCGGCTGATCCCGGCCAACTGGCAGCAGCGCCTGTCCCACAACAGCTCGCCATACACGTCCACCATCGTGTTCCTGGTGCGCAAGGGCAACCCGAAGGGCATCAAGGACTGGGACGACATCGTCAAGCCCGGCGTGCAGGTCGTCACGCCCAACCCCAAAACCTCCGGCGGTGCGCGCTGGAACTACCTGGCGGCATGGGGCTACGCCGCCCGGAAGTACGGCTCCGACGCCCGGGCGCGAGAGTTCGTGACGCAGCTCTTCAGGAGCGTGCCGGTGCTCGACTCCGGCGCCCGCGGGGCCACCACCACCTTCACCGAACGCGGCATCGGTGACGTGCTGCTGTCATGGGAGAACGAGGCCTTCCTGGCCGTCAAGGAGCTGGGGCCGGACAAGTTCGACATCGTCGTGCCGTCGGTCAGCATTCTGGCCGAGCCGCCGGTGGCCGTGGTGGACAAGGTGGTCGACCGCAAGGGCACGCGCGAGGTGGCCACCGCCTACCTGCAGTACCTGTACACGCCGCAAGGGCAAGACATCGTCGGAAGACACTATTACCGTCCGATCGACCCGAAGATCGCCGCGAAGTATGCGCAGCAGTTCCCCAAGATCGAGCTGTTCTCCGTCGACAGCGCCTTCGGCGGCTGGGCCAGCGCGCAGAAGACGCACTTTGCCGACGGCGGCGTGTTCGACCAGATCTTCGCCCGCGGCAAGTGAGCGGCAATGGTCCTGTCCCGCACGCTCCTGCGGCGCCACAGCGTGCTGCCCGGCTTCGATCTCGCGCTCGGCTTCACACTGCTGTACATCGGCCTGATCGTGCTGATTCCGCTGTCGGCCGCCTTCCTCAAGACCTTCACTCTGACATGGCCGCAGTTCTGGGCCGCCGTCAGTTCTCCCCGCGTGATGGCGTCCTACCGGCTGACGTTCGGCGCCTCGTTCGCGGCGGCCGTTGTCAACGCGGTGTTCGGGCTGTTGGTGGCCTGGGTGCTGGTGCGCTACTCGTTTCCGGGCCGCCGTCTCGTCGATGCGCTGGTCGACCTGCCGTTCGCGCTGCCCACTGCCGTGGCCGGCATCGCGCTGACGGCCCTCTATGCCGAGAACGGCTGGATCGGGCAATGGCTCGCGGCAGCCGGCGCCAAGGTGTCGTTCACCCCGCTGGGGGTGTTCGTTGCGCTCACCTTCATCGGGCTGCCGTTCGTCGTCCGCACGGTGCAGCCGGTGCTGGAGGACCTGCAGCAGGAGCTGGAGGAGGCCGCGGCCACGCTGGGGGCCACACGCTGGCAGACGTTTCGCCGCGTGATCCTGCCCGTGCTGACACCGGCGCTGCTGACCGGCTTCGCATTGGCCTTCGCCCGTGCGCTGGGCGAGTACGGCTCGGTGATCTTCATCGCCGGCAACATGCCGATGGTGTCCGAGATCACACCGCTGCTGATCATCACCAAGCTGGAACAGTACGACTACGGCGGTGCCACGGCGATAGCCGTCGTGATGCTGATCGCGTCGTTCGGGATGCTGCTGTTCATCAACCTGTTGCAGGCCTGGGCGCGCCGACGCCAGGGGGCGTGACATGAGTACCGCTGCCCTGCCTTTGAACGTGCGCTCGGATGCCGAGCGCACCCTGCCCGCTGCCCGCGGCGCCACGCAGGAAGCTGCCTGGGTGCGGTGGGTGCTGATCGCCACCGCGCTGGCGTTCCTGACGCTGTTCCTGTTCGTGCCGCTGGCGTCGGTGTGCTTCGAGGCCTTCAAGAAAGGCGTCGGCGTCTATCTGGCGGCCATCGCCGACGAGGACGCGAAGTCGGCCATCCGCCTGACGCTGCTGGCCGCGGCTGTCGCCGTGCCGCTGAACCTCGTGTTCGGCGTGGCCGCAGCGTGGTCGATCGCGAAGTTCGACTTCCGCGGCAAGAACGTGCTGCTGACGCTGATCGACCTGCCGTTCTCGGTGAGCCCAGTGATCGCCGGCCTGATGTACGTGCTGGTGTTCGGTCTGCAGGGCTGGCTCGGCGAGTGGCTGCGCGACCACGACCTGAAGGTGATCTTCGCGGTGCCCGGCATCGTGCTCGCGACCGTGTTCGTGACCTTCCCTTTCGTCGCGCGCGAGCTGATCCCGCTGATGCAGGCCCAGGGGCAGGAGCAGGAGGAAGCCGCGCACGTGCTCGGCGCCTCGGGCTGGCAGATCTTCTACCGCGTGACGCTGCCCAACGTGAAGTGGGCGCTGCTGTACGGCGTGATCCTGTGCAACGCCCGCGCGATGGGCGAGTTCGGTGCGGTGTCGGTGGTCTCGGGCCACATCCGCGGACAGACCAACACGATGCCGCTGCACATCGAGATCCTCTATAACGAGTACCAGTTCGCCGCGGCGTTCGCGGTGGCCTCGCTATTGGCCGGGCTGGCACTCGTCACCCTGGTGTTGAAATTTCTCGTCGAGCAGCGCGTCAAGCGCGAGAAGCAGCTCGCGGGAGAACTCTCATGAGCATCGAAGTCCGCAACCTCCACAAGCGTTTCGGCCGCACGGTGGTCTGCGACCACCTGAACCTCGACATCCCTTCGGGCGAACTGGTCGCGTTGCTCGGCCCCTCAGGCTCGGGCAAGACCTCGCTGCTGCGCATCATCGCCGGCCTGGAGCTGCCCGACAGCGGCAGCGTACTGTTCCACGGCGAGGACGCGACGTTCTCCGACGTGCGCGAGCGCCGGGTCGGTTTCGTGTTCCAGCACTACGCGCTGTTTGCGCACATGAGCATCTTCGAGAACGTCGCCTTCGGCCTGCGCGTGCGGCCCAGGGCGCAGCGGCCCTCCGAGCGCGACATCCGCGCCAAGGTGACCGAGTTGCTGAAGCTCGTGCAGCTCGACTGGATCGCCGATCGCTACCCGCACCAGTTGTCCGGCGGGCAGCGGCAGCGCATCGCGCTGGCCCGTGCACTGGCGGTCGAGCCGCAGGTGCTGCTGCTCGATGAGCCGTTCGGCGCGCTGGATGCCAAGGTGCGCAAGGAGCTGCGCCGATGGCTGCGCCGCCTGCATGACGAGATGCATGTCACGAGCGTGTTCGTCACGCATGACCAGGACGAGGCCATGGAGGTGGCCGACCGCGTCGTCGTGATGAACCAGGGCCGTATCGAACAGCAGGGCATGCCCGACGAGGTGTACGACCGCCCGGCCTCGCCCTTCGTGCTGCAGTTCCTCGGCGACGTGAACCTGTTCCATGACCGGCTGGGCCAGGGCCCGGACGAGGTGAGCTATGCGCGCCCGCACGAGCTGGAGATCGTGGCCCAGGCCGAGGAAGGCAGCCTGCCGGTGACGCTGTCGCAGACGCTCACCGTCGGTCCCCACACGCGCATCGAGTTCCGCCGGCAGGACGACGGCAGCTACCTCGACGTGGAGCTGCCGCGCGCCGAGTTCAGCGTTTTGCGCGAGCGGCTGCAGCTGCGGCCCGGCGCTCAGGTCCACCTCAAGGCGCGGCGCCTGACCCGCTTCGGCCCGCCGGCCTGATCACAGGCGCTCGATCAGGCCACGCGCGGCGGCCGGGTTGCGCTCCTTCGCGCTGCTGATGAAGTAGATGAAGACGTCGCGCGACTTCTTCTTCACCGGTGCATCGGACGCCACGCGGGGCAGGTCGTCCGGCTGACTGCCGGCGGCCCAGGCGCGCGCCCGCTCGGCCCAGGCGTCCAGCTCGGCACCGGGATAACCCGATTCGACCTCGGCGCGCGAGCGCATCAGCCGCGCGTAGACGAAGTCGGCCGTCAGGTCCGCCAGGTTCGGGTACTTGTCGGAGTCGGTGAAGACGGTGGCCACGCCATGCTCGCGGGCCAGCGCCACATATTCCTCGCACACGAAGCTGTCGTGCCGCACTTCCAGCACGTGCCGCAAGGCCCGGCCGTCGCCTTCGTCCGGCAGAGCGGTGAGAAACGCGCCGAGGTCTGCCGCATCGAAGCGGGTGGTGGGCGGCAACTGCCACACCAGCGCGCCGAGCTTGGCCTGCAGGTGCAGCGCGCCCTCGATGAAGCGCAGCGCCGAGTCGGCCGCCTCGGCCAGGTGCTTGCGGTGCGTCACGTAGCGCGGCGCCTTGGCCGAGAAGACGAAATCGTCGGGCGTTTCGTCATGCCACTTGCGATACGTGTCCGGCGCCGGCGCGCGGTAGAAGGTGCTGTTGATCTCGATCGCGCTGAGCTGGCGGCTGGCGTGGTGCAGCTCGAGCCGCTGCGGCAGGCCTTGCGGATAGAAGGTCTCGCGCCACGGCTCGTAGTTCCAGCCGCCGATGCCGCAGCGGATCGTGCCTGTCTTCTTCGCCATCGGTCGTCTCCCGGAAGTGGCAGACGACTCTAAGCGAAAGTCCGCTGCCCGTCAGATCTCGAAGCTCGTGCCCGGCTCGGCCGCCAGGGCCTTGTCGATCACCGCGCGCGTCAGCGGTGGCGCGAAGGACTCGATGAACGAGTAGACGTAGGCGCGCAGGAAGGTGCCGCGCCGGATCGCCAGCCGCGTCATGTTGACGGCGAAGAGATGGCGGGCGTCGATCGCGCGCAGGGTGCGATCGCGCTCCTCGTCGTAGGCGATAGAGGCGACGATGCCCAGCCCCAGGCCGAGTTCGACGTAGGTCTTGATCACGTCCGCATCCATCGCGGTCAGCACGATGTCGGGCTTGCGGCCGATGCGCGCGAAGGCGTCGTCGATGTGCGAGCGGCCGGTGTAGCCCTCGTCGTAGGTGATGATGGGGTGCTCGGTCAGGCGTTCGAGCGTCAGTGCGCCGGCATCCAGCAGGGCGTGGCCGGGCGGCACCAGCACCGAGTGCGTCCAGCGGTAGCAGGGCAGGGCGACGAGGTCGTCGTAGCGCGACAGCGCTTCGGTGGCGATGCCGATGTCGGCCTCGCCCGACAGCAGCATCTCCGCCACCTGCCGGGGCGTGCCCTGGTGCAGGTTGAGCGTCACCTGCGGGAAGCTGCGACGGAACTCGCTCACGGCCGGCGGCAGAGCATAGCGAGCCTGCGAGTGAGTGGTGGCGATCGAAATCTTGCCGCGCGACTGTTGCGCGTAGTCCTCGCCGGCGCGCTTGAGGTTGTCGGCATCCAGCAGCATGCGCTCGATGATCGGCAGCACCTGTTCGCCGGGGGGGGTGAGCCGGGTCAGCCGCTTGCCGGCGCGCACGAAAAGCTCGATGCCGAGCTCCTCTTCCAGCTCGCGGATCTGCCGGCTCACACCTGGCTGCGAAGTGTGCAGCGCATTCGCGACTTCGGTCAGGTTGAAGCCGCGCCGCGCCGTTTCCCGCACCGAGCGCAACTGCTGGAAATTCACGCCTTCAGCTCGTCGACTTGTTCGGCTGCGGCGTCAGGCGCAGGTAGGGCGTGACGGCCTTGTAGCCCTGCGGGAATTTCTGCTTGATCAGTTCCGGGTCCTGCAGCGACGGCACGATCACCACGTCGTCGCCCTGCTTCCAGTTGCCCGGCGTGGCCACGCTGTGGTGGTCGGTCAGCTGCAACGAGTCGATCACGCGCAGGATCTCGTCGAAGTTGCGGCCGGTGCTGGCCGGGTAGGTGATGATCAGGCGGACCTTTTTCTGCGGGTCGATCACGAACAGCGAACGCACGGTGAGCGTCGCGTTGGCGTTCGGGTGGATCATGTCGTAGAGCGTCGAGACCTTGCGGTCTGCGTCCGCCAGGATCGGGAAGTTGACGGTGCAGCCCTGCGTGCTGTTGATGTCGCCGATCCACTTCTGGTGAGAATCGACCGGGTCGACCGACAGCGCGATCGCCTTGACATTGCGCTTGGCGAACTCGTCCTTCAGCTTGGCCGTCAGGCCGAGTTCGGTGGTGCACACCGGCGTGAAATCGGCGGGATGCGAGAACAGGACGCCCCAGCTGTTGCCGAGCCATTCATGGAAGCGGATGAGGCCTTCGGAGGACTGCTGCTCGAAATCGGGCGCGGTATCGCCCAGACGCAAACTGGCCATAAAAGCTCCTTTCTAGGGTGCGGAAAGCGAAAAAAGCATGATGAACGCCGTTTTCCATGAGAACAACGACTGAAAAGTAGTTTCCTAGCTCGAAAAATTCATAAGCACCGTCTTCGGGTCTACCCTAGCAGCCACTCGCAGGTGAATTTGTATGATGACCTGGTGACTAGGCAACACCTTCCTGCTGAACTGCTGCTGGCGCCCGATCGCTTGTCTGACCGGCTGGCCGAATTGCTGCGCCACCGCATCGATAGCGGCGAACTGCGCCCGCTGGACCGCCTGCCGACAGAACAGGAGCTCGCCGAGCGCCACGGGGTTTCCCGGACTGTGGTGCGCGAGGCAGTCAGCCGCCTGAAATCCATGGGCCTGTTGGTGTCGCGCCAGGGGTCCGGGGTTTTCGTGGCGCCGAGTTCTGCGGCCCGCCCGCTGGCCTTCGATCCCGCGGTGCTGCATTCGCTGGAGGCGGTGGTACAGGTGGTGGAGGTGCGTCGTGCGCTGGAAGGCGAAGTGGCGGCCCTGGCCGCGAGCCGCGCGAGTGCCGAAGACGTGCAGCGCATCGAGCAGGCGCTGGCCGCGATCGACGAGGCCGTGGCTGCCGGCCGCGACGGCGTGGCAGAGGACCTGCGCTTCCACCGCGCGGTCGCCGAGGCCACCGGCAACCCGCAGTTCCGCCACCTGCTCGGCTTTCTGGAGCAGTACCAGCGCGACGCGATGAAGGTCACGCGTGCGAACGAAGCCACCAGCCGCGTGCTGATGGAGCAGGTTCGCGAGGAGCACCACGACATCGCCCGGGCGATCGCGCAGCGCGATGTCGCAAGGGCGCGAGAGGCGGCGACCTTGCATATGGTCAATGCGGCCCGGCGCATCGAGGAGGCTGACGCTTCCGTGCGCGCCGCGCTGCGCGACGCGCTCGAACAACCTGCCCAAGGACAAGCGTGATGAACGGGAACAGGACTCTCGGTGTGGTCGGGCTGGGCTCGATGGGACTCGGTGCGGCGCTGTCGGCCCTGAGCCGTGGCGTGCCGACCTGGGGCTGCGATCCCCGTGTCGAGGTGCGTGGGCGTTTTGAAGCCGCCGGCGGCCACGTGGCGGCCACGCCGGCCGGACTGGCTCCGCATTGCGACGTGGTGCTGATCCTAGTGGTCAACGCCGCACAGACCGAAGAGGTGTTGTTCGGCGTGCAGGGCCTGGCGGGCCAGTTGAAGCGCGGCGCGGTGGTGGTGGCGTCGGCCACGGTGGACCCGGCCTTGCCGCCGCAGTGGGAGGCAAGGCTGGCCGAGCACGGCGTGCACTTCATCGACGGGCCGGTCTCCGGCGGCGCGAAGAAGGCCGCCGAAGGACAGATGACGGTGATGGCCTCGGGTGCTGCGGCCGCCTTCGAGGCCGCCGGCGAACTGCTCGAGGCGTTTGCCGGCAAGGTCTACCGGCTCGGGAACCGTGCCGGCATCGGTTCCACCGTGAAGATGGTCAATCAGCATCTGGCCGGCGTGCACATCGCCGCGGCCTGCGAGGCGATGGCGCTGGGCATGCGCGCGGGCGCCGACCCGCATCAGCTCTACGAGGTCATCTGCCACTCGGCCGGCATGAGCTGGATGTTCCAGAACCGGGTGCCGCACATCCTGGCAGGCGACTACACGCCGCTGTCGGCCGTCAACATCTTCGTGAAGGATCTCGGCATCGTGCTCGACGCTGCACGCAAACTGGCGTTTCCGCTGCCCCTGGCGGCAGCCGCGCACCAGCTCTACCTGGCCACTGCTGCGCAGGGGCACGGCGGTGAGGACGACGCGGCCGTGATCAAGTTCTATGCGGCGCTGTCAGGGCTGGATCTGCCCGCAGCGCAGGAGCCCTCGGCGTGAGCGCGGACACCCGCCGACGCATCACGCTCGGCGTGATTGCCGACGACTTCACCGGCGCGACTGACGTCGCGAGCATGCTCGTGCGCGGCGGCATGAAAACAGTGCAGGTGGTCGGTGTGCCGCAAGGCGGTGCGCCCGAGGCGGATGCCGTGGTGGTCGCGCTGAAGTCGCGCACCGCACCGGCCGTCGAGGCGGTGCGCGATGCGCTTGCCGCACTGCACTGGTTGCAGGATGCCGGCGCGCGGCAGTTCTATTTCAAGGTCTGCTCCACCTTCGATTCCACGGCAAAGGGAAACATCGGCCCGGTGACCGAAGCCTTGCAGCAGGCCCTGGACAGTGACTTCAGCATCGCCTGCCCGGCATTTCCGGAGAACGGGCGCACCGTGTTCCGCGGGCATCTGTTCGTCGGCGACGAGCTGCTGTCGGAGTCGAGCATGCGGCACCACCCGCTGACGCCGATGACCGACGCCAACCTGGTGCGCGTGTTGCAGGCGCAATCGCGCGGCAAGGTCGGGCTGGTGCGGCACGAGGTGGTGGTGCGCGGCGCCGCGGCGCTGCGGGCCGCTTTCGAACAATTGCGGGCCGCCCAGGTGCGGCTGGCCGTGGTCGACGCGATCGACAACGACCACCTGCGCCATATCGCGCAAGCCTGCGACGGCCTGCTGCTCCTCACGGCCGGCTCCGGCGTGGCGCTCGGCCTGCCGGCGGTCTACCAGGCACATGGCTGGCTTCAACCGGACGCCAAGGCGGCCGAGCTTGCCGAAGTGGGCGGGGCTGCCGCGGTGTTGTCGGGCTCGTGCTCGGCGGCGACCAACGCCCAGGTATCGCATTGGCTCGATGCCGGCCGCCCCGCATGGCGCATCGATGCTCGCGACCTGGCAGCCGGTGCTCCGGCCGCCGAGCAGGGGTTGGCGTGGGCCCGCGAAAGACTCGCGCAAGGACCGGTCCTGATCTACGCGACCGCGCAGCCGCACGAGGTGCGCGACATCCAGTCCGAACTCGGTGCCGAGCTTGCCGGGCACCTGGTGGAGCAGTGCCTCGCACACATCGCACAGGGCCTGGTCGATGCAGGCGTGCGCCGGCTGGTGGTCGCGGGCGGCGAGACCTCGGGCGCGGTGGTGCAGGCGCTCGGCGTGAACCAGCTGCGTATCGGCGCACCGATCGACCCGGGCGTGCCGTGGACGCAGGCCGAAGGCCGGCCGCTGCAGCTGGCACTCAAGTCGGGCAATTTCGGCGCGGTGGATTTTTTCGTCAAGGCCTTGGAGTTGTCGCGCTGATGGAACTCGCCACGCTGCGCTCGGAGATCTGCCGTGTCGGCCGCTCGCTGTTCGAGCGCGGTTATGTGCATGCGACGGCAGGCAACATCAGCGCCCGCGTCGACGAGGCGGACGGCGGCGGTTGCCTCATCACGCCCACCGAAGCGTGTCTCGGTTTTCTCGAACCCGGACGGCTCGCGTGGTTCGATCGACGGGGTGAACAGCGCGGCGGCGACCGCGCGAGCAAGACGCTGGAACTGCACCGCGCGATCTACGAAGTGCAGCCTGACGCGCGCTGCATCATCCACACGCATTCCACGCACCTCGTGGCGCTGACGCTGCTGGGCGCCTGGAGCGAACACGACATCCTGCCGCCGATCACGCCCTACTACGTGATGAAGGTCGGCCACGTGCCGCTGGTGCCCTACCACCGGCCGGGCGACCCGGCCGCCGTGCAGGCCGTGATGCAGCGCTTGCGCGAGGCGCAGGCGCGTGGCGGGCCGCTGCGTGGCGTGATGCTCGACCGCCTCGGCCCCAACGTGTGGCACGAGAGCCCGGCCGCCGCGATGGCGGTGCTCGAGGAACTGGAAGAAACCGCCCGGCTGTGGCTGCTGACCCGGCGGCACCCGGCGCCGCTGCCCGAAGCACAGATCGAAGAATTGCGCCGCCACTTCGGCGCGCGCTGGTAGGACACCCATGCTCCGCTTTGCTGCCAACTTGTCGATGATGTACACGGAACACGCCTTCCTGGAGCGTTTTGCCGCGGCGGCGGCAGACGGCTTCCAGGCGGTGGAGTTTCTCTTCCCATACGAGCATGCGCCGGCTGAGCTGGTCGCACGGCTGCGCGAGCACGGCCTCACGCAGGCGCTGTTCAACCTGCCGCCGGGCGACTGGGCCGCCGGCGAGCGCGGCATGGCGGCGCTACCGGGCCGCGAAGAGGAATTCGCCGCATCGGTACGGCAGGGCCTCGCATATGCGCAGGCGCTCGGGTGCAAACGGGTGCATGCGATGGCAGGGCTGGTGCCTGAAGGCGTGGACCGGCAGCAACTGCGCGCGGTGTATGTCGCGAACCTGCGTCAGGCTGCGGCCGAACTCGCACCGCATGGCATCACGCTGCTGATCGAGCCGATCAATACGCGCGACATGCCCGGCTACTTCCTGAACCGCCAGCAGCAGGCACACGACATCGTCGCCGAGGTCGGCGCGCCCAATCTGAAGGTGCAGATGGACCTGTACCACTGCCAGATCATGGAAGGCGATCTCGCCACACGGTTGCGCCACCACCTGCCCCAGGTGGGGCATGTGCAGATCGCCGGTGTGCCGGAACGCCACGAGCCGGACGCCGGCGAGGTGAACTACCCCTACCTTTTCGCGCTGATGGACCAGCTCGGGTACGACGGTTTCGTGGGCTGCGAGTACCGCCCGCGGGCCGGCTCCTCGGTGGGGCTCGGGTGGTTGCGGGCGGCGACCGCGGCGGCGGGAGGCCAGCCATGAGGGTCCTGATCACCGGCGGGGCCGGTTTCCTCGGCGCCCGCCTGGCACGCACGCTGCTCGATCGCGGCAGCCTCGCGGGGGCCCCGATCTCGCAGCTCGTGCTGGCCGATCTCGCGGCGCCTGCCGACGCGGCCTTGCGAGACGACCGGCGGGTGCAGGTGCGCGTGGGCGACCTGCTGGAGCAGCTCGACGTGCTGACGGATGCCCCCTACGACGCCGTGTTCCATCTGGCCTCGGCCGTCTCGGCGGAATGCGAGGCCGACTTCGAACTCGGCCTGCGCTCCAATCTCGACAGCACCCGCGCGCTGCTCGATGCCTGCCGGCGCCAGGCGATGGCGGCCGGCCGTGCACCTCGTTTCGTGTTCTCGAGCTCGGTGGCGGTCTACGGTTCCGACCCGGCGTTGCCGCTGCCGCACGTGGTGGACGACCGCACCTTGCCGACACCGCAATCGAGCTACGGCATTCACAAATTCGTCTGCGAGCAACTGGTGGCCGACTACACCCGCAAGGGCTATATCGATGGCCGCGCGGCGCGCCTGATGACGGTGTCGGTGCGCCCGGGCCGGCCCAACGGCGCGGCGTCGAGCTTTCTGTCGGGCATCGTGCGGGAGCCGCTGGCCGGCCAGCCCGCGGTGTGCCCGGTGAGCCCCGACACGCCAGTGGCCGTGTCGTCGCCCGCCACCACAGTTGCCGGACTCATGGCCGTCGCCGAAGCGCCGCGTGACGATTTCGGCGGCCGCACGGCGCTCAACCTGCCCGCACTCACCGTCACGGTGCAGCAGATGCTCGACGCCTTGCAGGGCGTGGGCGGCGACGCCGCGCTGTCGCTGGTGCGCTTCGAGCCCGATGCGCAGATTGCGCGCATCGTCGGCGGCTGGCCGGCGCGTTTCTCGAGTGCGCGGGCCGCGCATCTGGGGCTCATCCCCGATGGCGATTTCCGTTCCATCGTGCTGCAGTACGTGCGCGACCACGCTGCGGCGGTCACCAATGAACAGGCCCGCAGCTGCACTGGCTGAGAAGAACCTGAAAAACCAACTTCGTTCGACACCTGTAGGAGACACACATGCCCTTGAACCGCACCCTCGTCCTGTTGTTGGCCGGCCTTGGCCTTGCCGCCAGCGCCCATGCGCAAACCGTGCTGAAGATCGGCTATGCGACGTCCAAGGAGTCGCACTACGGCGTCGGCTCCACGGTGTTCTGCGACGAGATCGAGAAGGGCACGCAAGGCCGCTACAAGTGCCAGCAATTCCCCAACTCGGCGCTCGGCGGCGAGCGCGAGCAGATCGAGGCGGTGCAGCTCGGCACCCAAGACCTGGTGAACACCTCGACCGGTCCGCTCGGCAACTTCGTGCCGGAGGTCAAGGTCGTCGACATTCCCTTCCTGTTCCGCAACTACGACCATGCCCGCAAGGTGATGGACGGCGCCATCGGCCAGGACCTGCAGAAGAAGATGGCCGCCAAGGGGCTGATCAACCTGGCCTGGACGGAAAACGGCTTCCGCCACATGACCAACTCCAAGCGCGCCATCGTCAAGGCCGACGATGCGGCCGGGCTGAAGATGCGCACGATGGAAAACAAGGTGCACATGGACGGCTACAAGACCTTCGGCATCCTGCCGACGCCGATGCCTTTCCCGGAGCTGTTCACCGCGCTGCAGCAGGGCACCGTCGACGGGCAGGAGAACCCGATCCCGGTGATCCTGGCGTCCAAGTTCTCGCAGGTGCAGAAGCACCTGTCGTTGACCGGCCACGTGTATTCGCCGGCCGCGCTGATCCTGTCGCCCGCCGTGTGGAGCAAGCTGTCGGACGCCGACAAGCAGGTCTTCACGGAAGCCGCAAAGAAGGGGGCCGCCGCGCAACGCAAGAAGGTCAACGACGACGAGGCCAACGGCATCGCACAGCTGAAGAAGGACGGCATGCAGGTGGTCGAGCAGGTCGACGGCGACAGCTTCCGCAAGGCGGTGGCCTCGGCCTACCAGGGCTATGCGCGCGAGTTCGGCGCCGATCGGATCGCGGCCATCCAGGCCGTCAAGTGAGCGTCTTGTCCAGCGCGCCCGCCGCGTCCCCATCCGGGGAGCGGCGGGCCGGAGTCGGCCGCATGAAAACCGTGCTTCTTGCCCTCGACCGCGGCGTCAGCGGGCTGGCGATGACCCTCGCCTGCGCGCTGCTCGCGGTGATCGCCTGCCTGGGCATGTGGCAGGTCGTCACGCGTTTCGTGCTGTCGCAGCCGTCCACCTGGACCGAAGAGTCGATGCGGCGGCTGCTGATCTGGATGGTGATGCTCGGTGTGGTGGTGGCGTTCCGCCGTGGGGCATTGGTGTCGGTGGACCTGATGCTGCGTCTGTCGCGCGGGGCCTGGCGCACCACGGTGCGCACGCTCATCACCGTGGTGAGCCTGGCCTTCCTGGCGGTGATCGTCTGGTTCGGCGTCGACCTGGTGTGGCGCGTGCGCTTCCAGACCTTCGCCAGCCTGGAGCTGTCCATCTCGTGGGCCTATGCCGCCTTGCCGGTGGGGGCCGCCCTGGCGATGGTGGCCGTGTTGGCCCATCACTTCGACCCGCTCGACGAAGAGCTCGAGGCGGCGCAATAGCGTCGGGAAACGATGTCCTTCACCCTGTTGTTCACGATGCTGCTGGGCTTTGCGCTCAGCATTTCCATCGCCGTGTCGATCGGCGGCGCGGCCATGCTCGGCATGGCCTTGTACGAGCCGCGCCAGCTGATCCTCGCGCCCAAGGAGATGTTCACCGCGATCGACAAATTTCCGCTCGCGGCGATTCCCTTCTTCATCCTGGCCGGCAACCTGATGGAAACCGGCGGCATCTCGCGCCGCCTGGTCGAATTCGCCAAGTCCATCGTCGGCGGTGTGCAGGGCGGCCTGCCGATGACCTGCGTGCTGACCTGCATGATCTTCGCGGCGGTGTCGGGGTCGTCGGTCGCCACCACCTTCGCGATCGGCGCGATCCTGATCCCGGCGCTGGTGCAGCATGGCTACCCCCGCACCTATGCCGCCTCGTTGCAGGCCACCTCGGCCGAGCTCGGTGTCGTGATCCCGCCGTCGATCCCGATGATCCTGTTCGGGGTGTCGGCCGAGGTGTCGATCGGCGAATTGTTCATCGCCGGGGTGGTGCCGGGGCTGTTCATCGGCGGCGCGCTGATGCTGTTCGTGCACCTGTACTGCCGCTACAAGGGCTGGGGCAAGCAGGACGGCGACGGCCGCAGCCCGGTGCTCAAGGCGGCGGCGAGCGCCGGTTGGGCGCTGCTGATGCCGGTGATCATTCTCGGTGGCATCTACGGCGGCGTCTTCACGCCGACCGAGGCCTCGGTGGTGGCGGTGTTCTATGCATTGCTGGTCGGCCTCGTGATCCACCGCGAGCTGCGCCCGAAGGACCTCATGCCGGTGCTGCGCAAGTCGGTGGTGTCGAGCGCGGTGATCATGTTCATCATCGCCAATGCAGGCCTGTTCGCCTTCCTCATCACGCGTGCCGGCATCCCGGATGCGATCGGCCAGTGGCTCACCGAGGTGCTCAAGTCGCCCGGGTGGTTCCTGCTCGGCGTCAACCTCGCGCTCTTCGTCATCGGCATGTTCATCGAAACCTCGGCGGCGATCATCGTGCTTGCGCCCATCCTCGTGCCGGTGGCTTCCTATTTCGGCGTCGACCCGGTGCACTTCGGCATCATCATGGTGGTCAACCTGGCGATGGGCATGATCACGCCGCCCTTCGGCGTCAATCTGTTCGCGGCCTGCACCGTGGCGCGCGTCTCGCTCGACCACATCGTCAAGCACCTGCTGCCGTTCGTGCTGGTGATCTTTGCCTGCCTGATGGTGATCACCTACGTTCCGTCCATGAGCCTGTGGCTGCGCGACCTGATGTTCGCCGCGCCGGCTGTCGCGCCCGTCATCGGGCCCCAATGAAGGAGTGCGCCATGAGTTCCCCTTCCGTGCATCTGCATTTCATCGGCAACCGCCGCGTGCCGTCGGCCAGCGGCGAGACGCTGCCCGTGATCGACCCGTCCGACGGCCAGGTGTTCGCCCAGATCGCCCGCGGCGGCGCGGCCGAGATCGATGCGGCGGTGAGCGCCGCCCGTCGCGCTTTCGACGGCACGTGGGGCCGGTTGCCCGCCGTCGAGCGCGGGCGCATCCTGGCGCGCGCCGCGGCGCTGGTGCAGCAGCATGCCGGCGAGCTGGCCGGCATCGAGTCGCAGGACTGCGGCAAACCCGTCACCCAGGCGCGCAACGACGTGACCGCGATCGCCCGCTACTTCGAGTTCTATGCCGGCGCGGCCGACAAGGTGGGCGGGCAGGTGCTGCCCTATCTGCCCGGCTACGCCGTGCTGGCCGACCGCGAGCCGCACGGCGTGACCGGTCACATCATCCCGTGGAACTACCCGTTGCAGATCTTCGGCCGCTCGGTCGGCGCGGCGCTGGCGGCCGGCAACGCCTGTGTCGTCAAGCCGGCCGAGGATGCCTGCCTGTCGCTGCTGCGCGTCGCCGAACTGCTGGCCGAGGCGGGCGTGCCCGAAGGGGCGCTCAACATCGTCACCGGCCTCGGCAGCGAGGCCGGCTCGGCGCTGTCGGCGCACCCGGGACTGGACCACATTTCCTTCACCGGCTCACCGTTGACCGGCACCCGTGTCGCGCAGGCTGCCGCCGAGCACCATGTGCCGGTCACGCTGGAGCTGGGCGGCAAGTCGCCTCAACTGGTGTTCGACGATGCCGACCTCGATGCCGCCGTGCCGGTGATCGTCAACGCGATCGTGCAGAACGCCGGGCAGACCTGCTCGGCCGGCAGCCGGCTGCTGGTGCAGCGCGGCGTCTACGAGCCGTTGCTCGCGAAGCTGACGGCCGCGTTCTCGGCGCTTCGCGTCGGGCCGGCGGCGGCAGACCTGGCCTGCGGCCCGCTGATCCGTGCGTCGCAACTGGCTCATGTGCGGCAGATGGTGCACGAAGCGCGCGACAGCGGTGTCGCGGTGGCGGCGCACGGCCGCATCGAGCCGGACGTGCCGCACGGCGGCTATTACTTCGCACCGACGCTGCTGCGCGACGTGCCGGCGCAGCACCCCGTCGCGCAGGACGAGGTGTTCGGCCCGGTGCTGGCGGCGATGTCCTTCGGCGACGAGGCCGAGGCCGTGGCGCTGGCCAACGGCACCCGCTTCGGCCTGGTGGCGGGTGTCTGGACGCGCGACGGCTCGCGGGCGCTGCGCGTGGCCAAACGCATGCGCTGCGGCCAGGTGTTCGTCAACAACTATGGCGCCGCCGGCGGTGTGGAACTGCCCTTCGGCGGCGTGAAATCCAGCGGGCACGGGCGGGAGAAGGGTCTCGAAGGCCTGATCTCGTTCACGCGTGTCAAGACCATCGCGATCAAGCACGACTGATCACCAGGAGAGACCCATGAGACTCGCGAACAAGATCGCCATCGTGACCGGTGCCGGCTCCGGCTTCGGTGAAGGCATTGCCAAGCGGTTTGCCGAAGAAGGCTGCCAGGTGATCGTCAACGACCTCAATCCGGCAGGCGGCGAACGCGTCTGCGCCGAGATCCGCGCTGCCGGCGGCCGGGCGGCTTTCGCCGAGGCAGATGTCTCGAAGGACGCCGACGTCGCCCGCCTGGTCCGCAGCGCGCTCGACACCTTCGGGGGCTTGCACGTCGTCGTCAACAACGCCGGCACCACCCACCGCAACCGGCCCATGCTGGAGGTGAGCGAAGAGGAGTTCGACCGCATCTACGCGGTCAATGTCAAGAGCCTGTTCCTGACCGCGCGGCATGCGGTGCCGCACTTCCGTGAGCAGCGCAGCGGCTGTTTCATCACGATCGCGTCGACTGCCGGCGTGCGCCCCCGACCGGGGCTCACCTGGTACAACGGCAGCAAGGGTGCGGCCATCACCACCAGCCGCTCGATGGCTGCCGAACTGGGCCCGGACGGCATCCGCGTCAACGTCATCAACCCGGTGGCTGGCGAGACGGCGCTGCTGGCGCAGTTCATGGGCGAGGACACCCCCGAGCGGCGCGCCAAGTTCATCGCGACGGTGCCGCTGGGGCGCTTGTCGCGGCCCCTGGACATCGCCAACGCGGCGCTCTACCTGGCGTCCGACGAGGCGGAATTCATCAACGGCGCCTGCCTCGAAGTCGACGGCGGGCGGTGCGTGTGAAAGACCACCCCCCCACGGCCTGCGGCTGCCCCCTTCGAGGGGGCGACACTGGCGGACCGGCAAAGCCGGATCCGCGGTGTCCGCTGAGATCAACGCGAGGCGCCTCGGAATACCGGCTCAGCCGTGCAGGCGGCTGGTGCGCGGCACGCAGGCGAGCAGGAACTCCATCTGGTCGGCCAGGATGCGGCGGCCGCGCAGAATCATGTCTTCGTGCAGGCTGGGCACGTAGGGCAGGTACAGCAAGGTCATGTGGGCCTCTTCCGGCATGCGGTTGCCCTTGCGGCCGTTGCAACCCCGGCAGGCCGTGATGCAGTTCATCCAGGTGTCATGGCCGCCGCGCGAGGTGGGCACGATGTGCTCGCGGGTGAGGTCGTCGACGTGGAATTGGTGGCCGCAGTAGGCGCAGAGGTAGCGGTCACGCGCGAACAGCTTGGTGTTCGACAGGGCCGGAACCTGCCGCCAGGCCCGGCTGGGGACCGAGCCGCGCACGGCGACGATGGGGTGCAACTCAAGGCGCGACTGCAGGCCGCTGAGGCGCTGGATGCCCCCTCGCAGGACCAAAAAGGGGTCTCCCAGCGTCCAGGCGATGCCGTCGCTGGCATACAGCACGGCTGCCTCCTTCGGTGAAATCCACGCTTGGGGGCGGCCGGACACGTCGAGTTGCAGGATGTCCATGCCTGTCGGTGAGGTTGTGGCGGAATCGCGCGCAGCGCATCACGATTTCGTCACAACGCGGTTTCGGGCCACACCAGCTACAGCATCGGACTGATCCGCGCAGCATATTGCAAATTGCATACCCGGCTCAAGTGACTTGTTTCACGGGCCCACACCAAACAACAACGCGGCAGGAACCCGCCGCGTTGTCATCAAGCCGCCACGCCACGGTGCGCCACGACAAGAGGTTCGTGCCAAGGGCACGACCGAGCCGCGCAGCCACCGCGGGTCCGGCTTTGCCGGTCCGCCGGTGGTGCCCCTTGAGGGGCCGCCGCAGGCGGTAAGGGTGGTCTAAATCTTCAGGATCTTCATCGCCTTCGCCAGCGTGTCGACCGACTCCTGGTGCTTGCCCTCCTTGTGTAGCTTCTCGCCTTCGGCGCGCAACTTCTGGACTTCGGCCTTCTGCGCGTCGTTGAGCTGGGCCTTGGGCAAGGCTTCGTCGATCTTCTTCATGTCCGCCGGGCAGTGGAACGCGAAAGCCGGCAGGCTGACCAGCGCCAGCGTGGCGAGCAGCGAACGGATCTTCTTCATGAACGTCTCCTTGGTTGAAGGGCTGGAACACGGCCGCGTCCGCAACGAGCAAGGCGGCGCGAAGGATTCTGCGCCTGTACATCGGCTTTGAACAGGACGGCCATCGCCCTTCGCGGGGAGCCCGCGGACTGCGGCTTCCGACACAATCGCGCCATGAGCCTTGCCTTATTCCTGCGGCGCTGCGCGGCGCCCGTGCTGTGCCTGCCGCTCGTGGCTGCCCTGGCGCAGCCCGTCGCACCTCCCGCTCCTGGAGCCTCTGCGCCGGAACAGGCGCAGCCGCCGCGGCCGGTGGAGCCCGTCTCCGCGTCGGCGCAGCGCTTGTACGAACGCACCCGGGTACAACTGGTGCAGGTGCGCACGCTGCTCAAGGGGCAGGCCAGCCAGTCGTCGGTGGGTTCGGCCTTCGTCGTCACGGCCGAGGGCCACCTGATCACCAACTACCACGTGATCAGCCAGGTGGCGCTGCAGCCGGAGCGCTACCGCATCGTCTACACCACCGCCGACGGCAGGGAAGGGCCGTTGGAACTGCTGGCCTTCGACGCTATCCACGACCTCGCGCTGGTGCGCGGCGCCGACGGCGGGCTGCAGGGGCGCAAGCCGCTTGCCTTTCGGCCGGCCGACAAGAGCCTCGCCAAAGGCGAGCGCATCTACTCGCTCGGCAACCCGCTCGACGTGGGCTTCGCGGTGCTCGAAGGCAACTACAACGGTCTGGTCGAGCGCAGCTTTTACCCCAACATCTTCTTCGCCGGCGCGCTGAACCCCGGCATGAGCGGCGGCCCGGCGCTCGACGAGGACGGCCGTGTGATGGGCGTCAACGTCGCGACCCGGCGCGACGGCCAGCAGGTGAGTTTCCTGGTGCCCGGCGAATTTGCCGAACAACTGCTCGAGCGCAGTCGTGAAGCGGCGCCGATCACGCAGCCGGTTTATCCGCAGCTGACACAGCAACTGCTGGGCCACCAGAAACTGCTGACCGAGCGCTTCCTGCAGCAGCCGTGGCGCCCGGCCGGTCATCCGCGCTATGCGATCCCGGTGCCCCAGGAGACCTTCATGCGCTGCTGGGGCACGACGACGCCGGCAGAGGCCAAGGGCCTGGAGTTCGAGCGCTCCGACTGTGAAATGGACACTCACATCTTCATCACCGACTGGTTGCACACCGGCGGCTTCACAGTGCGGCACGAAGCCTACGACGGCCGCAAGCTCGGACGCTGGCGTTTCGCGTCGCAGTACTCGCAGAGCTTTCGCAACGAATCCTTTCCCGAGCGCACCACCCGGCACCGCACGGCGGCACAGTGCACGGAACGCTTCGTCGACCGCGACGGCCTGCCGCTGCGCGCGGTGGTCTGCATCTCGGCCTACCGCAAGCTGCGCGGGCTGTACGACCTGAGCGTGCTGGTCGCCACGGTGGATCATGCGACGCTCGGCGCACAGGGACGCTTCGACGCGCGTGGCGTCGATTTCGACAATGCGATGAAGCTGGTCGGCCACTACCTCGCGGGATACGCATGGACAAGATAGCCCTGATCGAGGTGTTCGACCGCGACGGCTCCGTCTGCCAGGCGGTGCCGGTGCAGCAGTGGCCGGTGCGCATCGGCCGTTCGCTCGACTGCGACGTGGTGCTGGACGACCCGCACGTTGCGCCGCACCACTTCAGCGTCGGTGCCGACGACGGCCGGTTGCACGTGATGGTCGGCGAAACCGTCAACGGCCTGCGCTGCGGGCGCGACGTGCTGCCGTCCGGCAGCGCGGCCGTGCGTTCGCCAGGCGAGGACTGGGTGGCCGGCCGCACGCGCGTGCGCGTGCGGCTGGCCGGTGAGGTGCTGGCGCCGGAAGTGCCGCTGCCGCGCCCCAGTGCCTGGCGGATGGCTTCCTTGCTGGCGGTGCTGACGGGGCTGGTCGGCTGGAGCGCCTGGACGCAATACCTCGACAGCGACCCGGGTCAGTTTCTCAGCGGCCTGGCGCCGTTGCTGATCAGCGTCGCCGCGCTGCTGGCTGGCTGGAGCTTTCTGTGGGCGCTGGGCTCCAAGCTGTTCCAGCACCGCTTCGACTACTGGACCCACGTGCGCATCGCCGCGACCGGGTTGCTGGCTTCGGGCGTCCTCAGTGCAGTGCTCGGTGTGCTGGCCTTCATGACGTCCTGGGTGCTGCTCAGCCAGGTGCGCGATGCGGCCGAGGTGCTGGTGTTCGCGGGCGCCGTCTACGCCCACCTCGGTGCCGTGCTGCCACAGCGACGGCGCATGTTCGCCTGGGGCGTCGGTGCTGCGGCGATCGCCGGGCTCGCGACCGTCGCGGCCTTCCAGTACCAGCGCACAGACCGCTTCGGCCCGGAGCTCTACCTGACGGTGCTGCCGCCGCCGGCCTTCCGGTTCGCGCCTGCAGTCGCGCCGGACGAGTTTCTCGAGGAAGTGGCGGCGACGAAGGACAGCCTCGACGCCAAGGCGCGCGAGAGCGATGACGAGGCCATGCCGGAGGAGGACGAAGAGTTCATCGCCGACGAGTGAGCGCGGGTCTGCACTCTTGCCGCCGGACGGTGCTTGGCACAGACTGCTGCCATCGCCAGGCGGCGTGAGGCAGGCCGTGGGGCTTGCGGGTAAACCCGCGGTTTTTCAGCCGTCTGTCGCTTTCTAGGCACGCAGCTCTAGAAATTCCTGCTCCCCACTCACTGCAGGTCCGCGGATTTCTGCAAAATAGAACGACCGTTCGTTTTATTTCGGAGGTCCTGTGGGCGTCGTCACCAACACCGCGATCAAGCCTGTACGCGACACGGCGCGCGAACCCGCACGCAGTTTGCAAAAAGGCCAGCAGACCAAGGCCGCCATTCTCGATGCGGCGCTGAGCCTGGCGTCGCAGGTCGGGCTCGAAGGCCTGTCCATCGGCGCCCTGGCCGAGGTCACGCGCATGAGCAAGTCGGGTGTCTTCGCCCACTTCGGGTCGCGCGAAGAACTCCAGATCTCGGTGATCCGCGAGTACCACAACCGCTTCGAGGAAGAGGTGTTCTTCCCGGCGCTGGTCGAGGCTCGCGGCCTGCCGCGCCTGCGCGCTCTGTTCGAGCGCTGGGTGAAGCGCGTGTCGGTCGAAATCGATTCGGGCTGCATCTACATCAGCGGTGCGGTCGAGTTCGACGACCGCCCCGGCCCGGTGCGCGACGCGCTGGCCGACATGGTGCGCGCGTGGCACCGGGCGCTGGGCCGCGCCATCAGCATCTCGGTCGATGAAGGCCACCTCAAGGTCGAGACCGACCCCATGCAGATGCTGTTCGAGATCCACGGCCTCATTCTTGCCCTGCATCACGATGCCCGCTTCCTGCGCTCGCCCGGGTCGATCGACCGGGCCCGCCGCGGCTTCGAATTCATCGTGAGCCACTACGCGACGGACAAGGCGCCCAAGCGCGGCGCCGCACCCCGCAAGTCCACCAAGTCCACCCGATAACCCACTACATCTGCTCAAGGAGTCTTTCTGATGGCCCAGTACACCCCGCCGTTGCGCGACATGCAGTTCGTGATGCACGAAGTGCTCGATGTCGCCAGTGAACTGAAGCAGCTGCCTGCGCACGCCGAAGTCGATGTCGACACCATCAACGCGGTGCTCGAAGAGGGCGGCAAGTTCGCTGCCGAGGTGGTGTTCCCGCTCAACCAGAGCGGCGACGAAGAGGGCTGCACGCTCGACAAGGCCACGCACGAGGTGAAGGCGCCCAAGGGTTTCAAGGAAGCCTACATGCAGTATGTCGAGGGCGGCTGGCCGTCGCTGAGCTGCGACCCGGAGTTCGGCGGGCAGGGCCTGCCGATCACCGTCAACCAGTGCTTCTACGAGATGCTGAACTCGGCCAACCAGGCCTGGACGATGTACCCCGGGCTGTCGCACGGTGCGTACGAAGCGCTGCACGCGCATGGCACGCCCGAGCAGAAAGCCACCTACCTGCCCCGGCTGACCAGCGGCAAGTGGACCGGCACCATGTGCCTGACCGAGCCGCATTGCGGCACCGACCTCGGCCTGCTGCGCACCAAGGCCGAGCCGCAAGCCGACGGCACCTACAAGATCACCGGCCAGAAGATCTTCATCTCCGCCGGCGAACACGACCTGGCCGAGAACATCGTGCACCTGGTGCTGGCGCGCCTGCCGGACGCACCGCAAGGGTCGAAGGGCATTTCGCTGTTCGTGGTGCCCAAGTTCCTGGTCGACACCGACGGTCGCATCGGCGCGCGCAACCCGGTCTTCTGCGCGGGCCTGGAGCACAAGATGGGCATCCATGGCAATGCGACCGCGCAAATCGTGCTCGACGGCGCGATCGGCACGCTGGTCGGCGAGCCCAACAAGGGCCTGCAGGCGATGTTCGTGATGATGAACGCGGCGCGCCTGGGCGTGGGCATGCAGTCGCTGGGCCTGACCGAGGTGGCTTATCAGAACGCGGTGGCCTATGCGAAAGACCGCATCCAGATGCGTT
Organism: Caldimonas mangrovi; assembly: GCF_023721835.1. GTDB lineage: Bacteria > Pseudomonadota > Gammaproteobacteria > Burkholderiales > Burkholderiaceae_C > Caldimonas > Caldimonas mangrovi. Next base: position 151,922 of record NZ_JAMKFE010000008.1, read on the forward strand.
CACTGTCGGGCCCCAAGGCGGCCGACAAGCCGGCCGATCCCATCATCGTGCACCCGGACGTGCGCAAGATGCTGCTGACCGCGCGCGCGTACGCCGAAGGCGGCCGAGCGCTTGCCATCTGGACGGCGCTGCAGATCGACAAGGAGATCTCGTCCGACGACGAGGACGTCAAGCGCGAGTGCGCCGACCTGGTCGCGCTGGTGACGCCCATCGTCAAGGCCTTCCTGACCGACAACGGCTGGATCGCCACGTCGCACTGCATGCAGGTGTTCGGCGGCCATGGCTACATCAAGGAGTGGGGCATGGAGCAGTACGTCCGTGACGCCCGCATCAACATGATCTACGAGGGTACCAACACGATCCAGTCGCTCGACCTGCTGGGACGCAAGGTGCTGGGCGACAACGGCGCCAAGCTCAAGAAGTTCGGCAAGATGGTGCAGGAGTTCATCGAGGACGAAGGCGTCAACGAGAACATGCAGGAGTTCGTCAACCCGCTGGCCGACCTGGGCGACAAGGTGACCAAGCTCACCACCGAGATCGGCATGAAGGCCTTCCAGAACCCCGATGAAGTGGGTGCGGCCGCGGTGGACTACCTGCGCGTGTGCGGCCACCTGGTGTTCGGCTACTTCTGGGCTCGCATGGCGAAGGTCGCGCTGGCCAAGGTGGATTCCGGCGACCCGTTCTACAAGGCCAAGCTCGCGACCGCGCGCTTCTACTTCGCGAAGCTGCTGCCCGAGACGGCTTCGCTGATCCGCTCTGCCCGCGCTGGCGTCAAGCCCTTGATGGAGATGGACGAGGCATTGTTCTAAGCTGCCCCGCGGGGTCGGCCCCGAAGAAACAAGACCGGCCCCGTCGCAGCCAACCACCTCTCAAGGAGACGAGATGAAGAAGCTTCTGGCCCTGGTCGCGCTGCTGGCCGCCGGCACCGCTTTCGCGCAGTCCACGCCGGTGGGGCTGTGGAAGACGATCGACGACGAGACCAAGAAGGAAAAGTCTCTGGTGCGCATCGCTGAAGTGGACGGCGCCCTGGTCGGCCGCGTCGAGAAGGTCCTCGACCCGACGGCCAAGCCCGGCGCGGTGTGCGAGAAGTGTTCCGACGAGCGCAAGGACCAGCCCATCGTGGGCCTTCAAATCATACGCAACGTCAAGAAGAACGCCGACGATCCCGAGTTGTGGGACGGCGGCCGCATCCTCGATCCGAACAACGGCAAGGACTATCGCGTCCGCCTGAAGCCGGTCGAAGGCGGCAAGAAGCTCGAAGTGCGTGGCTATATCGGGGCGCCGCTGCTGGGTCGCACGCAGGTCTGGCAGCGCGTCGAATAGTTTGACGCCCAGGACGCCTGCGGCCCCCAAGGGGGAGCCGCCGTCCCGGGATGGCCCGGCGACCGCCACGGTTGGTTCGCAGGGCCTACTGAGTACTCAAGGAGAAATGATGAGTCGATTCCAAGTCCGCAAAGTCGCCGTCCTCGGTGCCGGCGTGATGGGAGCGCAGATCGCCGCCCATCTCGTCAACGTGAAGGTGCCGGTCGTGCTGTTCGACCTGCCCGCCAAGGAAGGCCCGAAGAACGGGATCGTCACCAAGGCGGTCGAGGGCCTGAAGAAGCTCAAGCCGTCGCCGCTGGGCGTGCCGGAAGACGCCGCGCTGATTCAGCAGGCAAACTACGAAGAGCACCTGGACCAGCTCAAGGAGTGCGACCTGATCATCGAGGCGATCGCCGAACGGATGGACTGGAAGCTCGACCTGTATAAGAAGATCGCCGCGCACATCGCGCCGCACGCGATCGTCGCGTCCAACACGTCGGGCCTGTCGATCACCAAGCTGTCCGAGGCGCTGCCTGAAGAGATCAAGCCGCGCTTCTGCGGCATCCACTTCTTCAACCCGCCGCGCTACATGTACCTGGTGGAGCTGATCCCGACCCCCACCACGCAGCCCGGGATCCTCGACCAGCTCGAAACCTTCGTCACCACCAGCGTCGGCAAGGGGGTGGTGCGCGCGAAGGACACGCCCAACTTCATCGCCAACCGCGTCGGCATCGCCGGCATGCTGTCGACGATGAAGGAAGCCGAGAACTTCGGCCTGGGCTACGACGTGGTGGACGACCTGACGGGCAAGAAGCTCGGCCGCGCCAGCTCCGGCACCTTCCGCACCGCCGACGTCGTCGGTCTGGACACGATGGCGCATGTCATCAAGACCTTGCAGGACAACCTCGCCGATGACCCCTTCTATCCCAGCTACTCGACGCCGCCGGTGCTCGCGAAGCTGATCGAGCAGGGGGCACTGGGACAGAAGGCGGGAGCCGGCTTCTACAAGAAGGTGGGCCGCGACATCCTGCGCCTCGACCCGGCCAAGGCCGACTACGTGCCGGCCGGCGGCAAGGCCGATGAGATCGTCGCACGCATCCTCAAGAAGGCCCCGGCCGAGCGCCTGAAGCTGCTGCGTGAATCGACCAATCCGCAGGCGCAGTTCCTGTGGGCCATCCTGCGCAACGCCTTCCACTACGCCGCCGTGCACCTGGGCGAAATCGCCGACTCCGCCCGCGAAGTCGACCTGGCGATGCGCTGGGGCTTCGGCATGAGCCAGGGCCCGTTCGAGCTGTGGCAGCAGGCCGGCTGGAAGCAGGTGGCCGAATGGGTGAAGGCGGACATCGAGGCCGGCAAGGCGCTCAGCAAGGCGCCGCTGCCCGCCTGGGTGTTCGACGGCCCGGTCGCTGAAAATTCGGGCGTGCACACGACAGAGGGCTCGTGGAGCGCGTCGCAGGGCCGATACATCCCGCGCAGCACGCTGCCGGTGTATGAGCGCCAGTACTTCCCCGAAGCCGTTTTCGGCGCCGGCGCCACCGATCCGCTCAAGGCAGGCACGCAGGAGTTCAAGAACGACGAAGTCCGCGTGTGGACGCTGGACGGCGAAGTGCTGATCGCCAGCATCACCGCCAAGCTGCACCTGATCAGCCCGGCGGTGACCGAAGGCCTGCTGAAGGCGGTCGAGATCGCCGAGTCCAAGTACAAGGGCCTGGTGATCTGGTCGCCCGACGACGTGTTCTCGGCCGGCGCCAACCTCGAGGCACTGATGCCGGTGTTCATGGCCAAGGGCTCCAAGGGCATCGCGCCCGAGGAGAAGAAGCTGCAGGACGCGATGCTGCGCATCCGCTACGCGCAGGTGCCGGTGGTTTCCGCGATCCGCGGCATCGCCCTGGGCGGTGGGTGCGAGTTGGCGGTGTACTCGGCCAAGCGGGTGGTGGCGATGGAAAGCTATGTCGGCCTGGTCGAGGTCGGTGTCGGCCTGATCCCCGGCGGCGGCGGTCTGGCCTACATTGCGCGGCGTGCGGCCGAGATGGCGAACGCGGGCAATGCCGGCGCCGACATCTTTGCCTTCGTGAAGGACGGTTTCACCAGTGCCGCGATGGCCAAGGTCGGCACCAGTGCCATCGAGTCGCGCAAGCTCGGCTACCTGCTGGACAGCGACGTGATCGTGCCGAACAAGGACGAACTGCTCTACGTCGCGACGCAGCAGGCCAAGGCCATGTACGAGAGCGGCTACCGGCCCCCGCACAAGGTGGTGTTCCCGGTCGCCGGCCGCTCGGCCAAGGCCACCATCATGGGCCAGCTGGCCAACATGCGCGACGGTGGCTTCATCAGCCAGCACGACTTCCACATCAGCACCTTGATCGCCGACGTGGTGTGCGGCGGTGAGGTCGAAGCCGGCTCGCTGGTCAACGAGGACTACCTGATGGCCCTGGAGCGCAAGCATTTCTGCTCGCTGCTGGACCACCCGAAGACGCAAGAACGCATCATGGGCATGCTTCAAACCGGCAAGCCAGTGAGGAATTGAACCACCCCCTACGGCCTTCGGCCGCCCCCTCCAGGGGGCGCCACCGGCGGGCCGGCAAAGCCGGATCCGCGGTGGCACTCGAAGGGGAAACCTTCCGAACCTAAGGAATGGAAATGAGCACGAAACAAGTTCAAGAGGCCTACATCGTTGCGGCCACGCGCACGCCGATCGGCAAGTCGGGCCGCGGCTACTTCAAGAACGTCCGCCCGGACGATCTGCTGGTCAAGGCCATCCACGGCGCGTTGGCGCAGGTGCCCAACCTCGACCCCAAGGCGATCGAGGACGCCATCGTCGGCTGCGCGATGCCTGAAGCCGAGCAGGGCATGAACGTGGCGCGCATCGGCGCGCTGCTGGCCGGCCTGCCGAGCACCGTGGGCGGCGTGACCGTCAACCGCTTCTGTGCGGCCGGCTTGACGGCCGTGCAAATGGCCGCCGACCGCATCCGCGTCGGCGAGGCCGACGTGATGATCGCCGGCGGCTGCGAGTCGATGAGCATGGTGCCGATGGGGGGCCAGAAGCCTTCGTTCAACCCGGCAGTGTTCGCGCAGGACGAGAACATCGGCATCGCCTACGGCATGGGCCTGACGGCCGAGAAGGTCGCCGACCAGTGGAAGGTCTCGCGCGAGGCGCAGGACGAGTTCGCGCTGCAGTCGCACCTGAAGGCATTGAAGGCGATCCAGTCCGGCGAGTTCGCCGACGAGATCACGCCGGTGGAGATCGTCGAACGCTTCCCCGACCTGGCCACCGGCGAGATCGTCACGAAGACGCGCACCGTGAACGTCGACGAGGGCCCGCGCCCCGACACGTCGATCGACGGGCTGGGCAAGCTCAAGCCGGTGTTCGCCGCCAAGGGCAGCGTCACCGCGGGCAACAGCTCGCAGACGTCCGATGGTGCCGGCTGCCTGATCCTGGCCTCCGAGCGCGCGATCAAGCAGTACGACCTGAAGCCGCTGGCGCGTTTTGTCAGCTTCGCCATCAAGGGCGTGCCGCCGGAGATCATGGGCATCGGCCCGATCGAGGCGATCCCGGCCGCCCTGCGCTACGCCGGCCTGACCAAGGAACAGCTCGACTGGATCGAGCTGAATGAGGCCTTCGCGGCGCAATCGCTGGCGGTGCTGAACACGCTCGACATCGACCGCAGCAAGGTCAACCCGATGGGCGGCGCGATCGCGCTGGGCCACCCGCTCGGTGCCACCGGTGCGATCCGCTCGGCCACTGTCGTGCACGCGCTGCGACGGCACAACCTGAAGTACGGCATGGTGACCATGTGCGTCGGTACCGGCCAGGGCGCGGCAGGGATCTTCGAACGGGTCTGACGCCACCCGCGCAAAGCAAAGGGTCGCCATCGTTCACGGGGCGGCCCTTGTCGTTTGTGCGACGCGCGAGGCGGGCAATCTGTCGCAACATGGTGGGAGAGGGCATACATGCAAACCATAGAACTACAGGCTTCCGACGGCGCACGGATCTCGGCGCGCTTTTACTGGCCCGACTCGCAGGTGCAGTCGCCGCGCGCGCTGGTGGTGATCGGCGGCGCAATGGGCGTGCGCCAGGACTATTACCGCGCCTTCGCGCAGTGGCTCGCCGAGCAGGGCTTCCTGGCCGCATCGTTCGACTACCGCGGCATGGGCGACTCGCGCCCGCGCGAGCGTCGCAAGTCGCTGCGCGGCTTCAAGGCCGACCTGTTCGACTGGGCACGCGACTACGACACGGTGATCGACGCGCTGACCGAGGCCGCGCCCGGTGTGCCGCTGTACGTGATCGGCCACAGCCTCGGCGCGCAGCTGCCCGGCATGCTGCGCAACCGGGACCGCATCCAGGGCATGGTCTCGATTGCCGCCGGCAGCGGCTACTGGCGCGACAACGCGCCGCGCACCCGGCGCATGATCCTGTACTTCTGGTATGTGCTGGTGCCGCTGGTCACCAAGCTGTGCGGCTACTTCCCCGGACGCCGCCTGCGCAAGGTCGGCGATCTGCCTGAGGGCGTGATCATGCAGTGGCGCCGCTGGTGCCTGAACCCGCGCTACCACGTCGGCGCCGAAGGCGCGACGGTGCGCGAGGCGTTCGAGCAGGCGCGCTTTCCCGTCATCGCCTTGCTGATGACCGACGACGAGTTGATGACCGAACGCGGCACCCGCGTGCTGGTCGATTGCTATGCCAACGCGCCACGCCGCATCGAACGCATCGCGCCGCAGGACCTGGCCGTGCGCCGCATCGGCCACTTCGGCTTCTTCCGCGAGCAGTTCGAAGGCACACTCTGGCGTCGTGCGATCGATCTGTTCCACGGATTCCACAGTTTCAAACAGGAGACAGCATGAGCATCAAGACTGCCGTGATGAACGGCGTGCAGACCATCGAGATCGCACGCCCCGAGAAGAAGAACGCGCTGACCGCCGCGATGTACCAGTCGATGGGCGACGCGTTGAAGGCGGCGCAGAGCGATGCCTCGGTGCGCGCCGTGCTGTTCACCGGACAGCCCGGCATCTTCACGTCCGGCAATGACCTCGAGGACTTCATGCAGCGCCCGCCGCAGGGCGGCGACTCGCCGGTGTTCCAGTTCATGCAGGCGCTTCTTGCCTGCGACAAGCCGGTGGTCGTGGCCGTCACCGGCGCCGCGATCGGCATCGGCACGACGATGCTGATGCACTGCGACCTGGTCTACGCGTCCGACGAGGCGCGCTTCGCGATGCCGTTCACGAGCCTCGGCCTGGTCGCCGAGTTCGCCTCCAGCCTGCTGGTGCCGATGCACGCCGGCTATGTGAAGGCCGCCGAGAAGCTGCTGCTCGGCGACCCCTTCGGCGCCGAGGAGGCGCAGGAAATGCGGCTCGTCAACGCCATCCTGCCGGCCGGCGAGGTCGTCAATCATGCGCGTCGCATCGCCGAGCGCTTCAACATGCTGCCGCCGGCTGCCGTGCGCGAGACCAAGAAACTGATGCGCCGCGGCCAGGCCAAGCTGGTGCAGGAGACCATCGGCGTCGAAGGCGAGATCTTCGCCCAGCGCCTGCGCAGCCCCGAGGCGCGCGAGGCGTTCCAGGCCTTCTTCGACAAGCGCAAGCCCGACTTCTCGAAGTTCGAGTAAGCGGCTCGTCGACCGGCACACCGTGTGGGGCTTCACCAAGCTGACGCTGTCGCCGTTGCTGGCGGCGCAGGGCCTGCGCACGCGCAGGCGGGCGCTGGAGTTGCCCGAGGCGGGCGGCCCGCGTGAAGGTGTCGTGGGCGAGGTCGACGCCGCTGCGCTGCGCCTGCTGATCCTCGGCGATTCCTCTGCCGCAGGCGTCGGGGCGCCGACACAGAGCGAGGCGCTGGCCGGGCAGCTGTCACGCGAGCTGGCGCAGCGGACCGGGCAGGCAGTGGCCTGGCAGCTGATCGCGCGGACCGGCCTTACGACCCATGGCGCACTCACCTGGGTGCAGGCAGAGCCGCCGCGGCCGTGCGACGTCGTGGTGACCGTGCTCGGCGTCAACGACGTGCTCGCACAGGTGCCGCCGGCGCGCGCCGTCGGCGACCGCGAGGCGCTGTGGTCCTTGCTGCGCGAGCGCTGTGCGCCGCGGCTGTTCGTCTGGACGGCGGCGCCGCCGCTTGAACACTTTCCGCTGCTGCCGTGGCCCTTGCGCAGCGTGCTCGGCAACGACGCACGGCAGATCAACCGGGCGCAAGCGCAGTGGGCCGTGCAGCGCGGCATCGTGCACCTCGAACTGCCGAGCGAACTCGCCGACGGGCAACTGGCCGTCTCCGAGATGGCCGAGGACGGCTTTCACCCCGCTCCCGCGTTGTATGCCCGCTGGGCGGGGCATCTTGCGACCCTGATCGTGCAGCGTGCAGCGGCGGCTCGCGCGCCGGCCGCCGCGGCCCTGCATCTGCCGACAACCGCCTGGGCGCAACGCCGCTGACCCACGCGGTCCGCTCAGACCGCGGCGCGCACTGCCACGTCGCCGCTCTTGCGCATGACTTCGATGCCGACGTTGTTGTCGTAGCGCTGCAGCAGCAGGTCGACGAAGCCATCGCCGACGGCGAGCTGACGGATTCTCAGCCAGTCAATGAAGCGTGGCAGCCGCGCCGAGGTGAAATTCACCTCGCGGCGTTCCGCGTTGATTCCCAGCCCCAGGCAGGCTTGCACCATACCGAACACGGCCGCTGCCGCCCACGCCTGCGGCGAGCAGGCCACCGGGTACAAGGTCGGCCCTTCGGACGGCCGCCGCGGGAAGCCGCAGAAGAGTTCGGGCAACCGATGCTGACCGAAGTACAGGCTGGCGTCGAACAGGCCGGTCAGCACCTCGAGCGCCGCGGCGGTGTGCCCGTAGCGCGCCATGCCACCGGCGATCAGCGCGTTGTCGTGCGGCCAGATCGAGCCGTTGTGGTACGACATCGGGTTGTAGCGCGCCTGCCCGCCCGCGACGGTGCGTATGCCCCAGCCGGAATTGAAGTCGGGCTGCAGAAAGCGCTGCGCCATGCGGGCGGCATGTTCGGGCGATGCGATGCCGCTCCACAGCGCGTGGCCGGCATTCGACGTCGCGATGCGGCACGGCTGCTTGTGTCCGTCGAGTGCCAGCGCATAGACGCCGAGGTCGTCGCACCAGAACTGCTGCTGGAAGCGCTCCTTGAGTTCAACGGCCTCGTGCCGCAACCGTTCGGCCAGCGGGCCGTCGCCCATCATCACCGCGAGGTCGGCGGCACGCAGCTTGGCTTCGTAGACATAGCCCTGCACCTCGCACAGCGCAATGGGCGCCTCTGCCGACCGGCCGTCGGCATGGAACACCGAGTCGTGCGAGTCCTTCCAGCCCTGCTGAGCGAGGCCGTCCTTGCTGCGCCGCGCATACTCCACGAACCCGTCGCCGTCGCGGTCGCCGTACTGGTCGATCCATTGCAGTGCGAGCACGACGTTCGGCCAGATCGAGCGCACGAAGCCGGTGTCGCCGGTGCGCTCGTGGTAGGCCCCCGCCAGTGCGACGAACAGCGGCGTGGCGTCGACGGTGCCGTAGTACCGGCCGAACGGCACTTCCTGCGTGTTGGCCATTTCGCATTTGCGCGCCTCGTGCAGGATCTTGCCCGGCTCGGCATCGCGCTCGGCGTCCTCGCCGGTGGCCTGTGTGGCGGCCAGGAAGGCGAGCACGCCCTTGGCGAGCGAGGGGTCGATCCACAGCTGCTCGTACGCCGTCAGGATGCCGTCGCGCCCGAAGGTCGTGGAGTACCACGGTACGCCAGCGTACGGGTAGGGCCCGGTGTCGAGCGAGGTGGTGAGCATCGCGAGGTCCGAGGCCGAGCGCTTGAACCACAGGTTCACCAGCGGGTTCGAGGATTCGATCGAGCAATTGCGCAGCGTCGCGGCATGGCGTGCCTCGGCGTTGTCGCGAAAGGCGGTGTCGTAGCGCAGCTGCTGGGGACTGACGTCGTCCTGTTCGCAGCCCGCCGTGCAATAGAAATGGCCTTCTTCCTTCGGGTGCAGCTCGACATCGAACTCGGCCTCGCGGGCGTTGATGACGTCGGGGGGCGGGCTGAAGTGCAGGCGCGTGCGCCGAACGCGTCCGTCGAGACCACGATAGCCGATCAACACTTCGTCGCTGTCGATCTGCTCGGGCAGGCGCTCGCCGCGCTGCCTGCGCTCCATGCCGCGCACTTCGAACAGGTCGACGAAATCGGCATCGAATTGCAGCGTGAGCCGCAGGCGGGCTGCTTCGTCGCCGTGGTTGGTCAGGCGGATGTGCTCGTAGCAGACACCCCGCCACAGCAGCTTGGCGCGGAAAATGTGGACCGTGCCTTTCAGCACGGCGTGCCGGGGGAGATCGGGATTCATCAGCTCGACGATGAGCAGGCTGTTGTCCTCCTTCACGGCCGAGCCGAGGAACATCGGCCGTACGCCGTCCATCAGCAGTTCGAGGTGCGAGAGATAGCGGGTGTCCTCGTGATAGAGGCCCTGCTCGCCCTTGCCCAGCGCTTGCACGTCGCCGTAGCGGTCGAGCAGCACGAAGGTCTCGTCGTGCTTGAGCACGTGCGGGTTCTCGTCGGAACGGGCGGCGTGGGCCGCGACGTACCATTTGTCTCCGACGCGGATCTTGTCCATCAGCCTGGCTCCTCGCTTGTGGGGCGCGCCCGCCGGCCGGCGAGGTGGGACAACTGCAAGGGCCACCGCGCCCGGGCCAGAGTGCGCACGGGTCGGTTCACTGCGCCATTTCAGCAGGCATTGGCTGCCACGGGAGATTCGACCGCGTGCCGATCAGGGTCTGATAGACCTCGACATAGCGGGCCGCCATCGTGGCGGACGTGAAGCGCCGTTCGAACTCCTCGCGGCAGCGCCGCCGGTCGATGCGCCCGATGCTCCGTGCCGCTGCGACGGCCTCGTCCTGGTGCTCGACGATGACACCGGTGATACCGTCGCGCATCACTTCGGGCACCGAGCCGCAGCGGTAGGCGACCACCGGTGTGCCGCAGGCGAACGCCTCGATCATCACCAGTCCGAAAGGCTCCGGCCAATCGATCGGGAACAGCAGCGCCCTTGCACGCCCGATGAAATCGTTCTTCTCGCATTCGCCGATCTCGCCGACGAACTCGACCAGCGGGTGCGCCAGCAGCGGCCGGATGTGGTGCTCGAAATACAGTTGGTCCGCCGTGTCGACCTTGGCGGCGATGCGCAGCCGGGTGTTGCAACGCACGGCAATCTCGATGGCGCGGTCGAGCCGTTTCTCGGGCGAAACGCGGCCGATGAAGGCAAAGTAGTCGTCGGGTTGGGCGTGGAAGCGGTACAGGTCGCGCGGCAGGCCGTGGTGCACGGTGGCGCACCAGTTCGCCGACGGCATCGGCTTGCGCTGGCTGTCGGAGATGGAGACCAGGGGGTGCTCGGAAAAATGTCGATGCAAGGGAGGTAGATCCTGCAAGTCGAGCCGGCCGTGCAGGGTGGTCACGCAAGGCGCCGGGCACACGCGCGCCAGCGGATAGTGCAGGAAGTCGACGTGGAAATGGATGGCGTCGAAGGTGGCGGCACGCGAGAACACCTCGTCGAGCATCACGGTGTGCCATACCAACCATTCCGGCCGCCGCGGATCGAGGCGGATCGCTCGATCGACCACCGGCACCAGTTCGGCGGCGGTCAGCGAATCGCCGCTGGCGAACAGCGTGACCTGATGGCCTTGGGCCACCAGCGCCTCGGTCAGGTAGGACACGACCCTTTCGGTGCCGCCGTAGCCTTTCGGCGGCACACTTTCGAAAAGCGGTGCCACTTGCGCAATCTTCATCGGGAATCCTCCGTCTGCTTCAGGGGTACCTGCTTTCTGCAGGTACGTACAGCAAACGACGTTCCCCGGTGAGGCGCGCTTTCAGCGGCCGGGCAGCACCCTCGGCTTGCCGTCGCCGTCGATGGCGACGTAGGTCAGGTTGGCCTCGGTGACCTTCACGACGCGCAGGTCGGCCGGGTTGCGCTCGGCATAGACCTCCACGTGCACCGTGATCGACGTGCGGCCGACGCGCTCGACCCGGGCGTAGAAGGACAGCAGGTCCCCCACCGACACCGGCTGCTTGAAGACGAACTGGTTGACCGACACGGTGGCGATACGGCCCTTGGCGAGGCGGGCAGGCAGCACCGAGCCGGCCAGGTCCACTTGGGCCATGATCCAGCCACCGAAAATATCGCCGTTGGCATTGGCGTCGGCCGGCATCGGCAAGACTCGCAACGCGAGCTCCATGTCCTTGGGCAAACTCACGGGTGTGTCGGGACCTGGATCGGGGCTTGATTCGTCGGCCATGGGCTCCACTTTGATGAAAACACTCGAACCACGAGATTGTCCACGATGCGCCGTGTTGCCTTGAGCCTGCCCGAACCCGCGGCGCAGGACGCCTCCGTCATGCCCGTCCCCCGCTCGGACTGGGCCACGCTGCGGCGTTTGCTGCCTTACCTGTGGGAATACCGCGGCCGGGTGATCGTGGCGCTGGCCTTCCTGGTCGCGGCCAAGCTCGCCAACGTCAGCGTGCCGCTGCTGCTGAAGCAACTGGTCGACAGCCTGTCGATCGGCCCCGGTGACGCCCGTGCACTGATGGTCGTGCCGGTCGGTCTGCTGCTGGCCTACGGCGGCCTGCGGCTGTCGACCTCGCTGTTCACCGAGTTGCGCGAGCTGGTGTTCGCGAAGGCCACCGAGGGCGCAGCGCGCAGCATCTCGCTGCAGGTGTTCCGGCACCTGCATTCGCTGAGCCTGCGCTTTCACCTGGAACGCCAGACCGGCGGCATGACCCGCGATATCGAGCGCGGCACCCGGGGTGTGCATTCGCTGATCTCGTATTCGCTCTACAGCATCTTCCCGACCCTCGTCGAGGTCGGCCTCGTGCTGACGCTGCTGGGCGTGAAGTTCGACGCCTGGTTTGCCTGGATCACGGTTGCGGCACTGGTGATCTACATCGTCTTCACGATCTCGGTGACGGAATGGCGCACCAAGTTCCGCAAGGTGATGAACGAGCTCGACTCGAATGCCCACACCAAGGCGATCGACTCGCTGCTGAACTATGAGACCGTCAAGTACTTCAGCAATGAGGACTATGAGGCGGTCCGCTATAACGAAAGCCTCGAGCGGTTGCGCCGCGCCAAGCTGAAGTCGCAATCGACGCTGTCGCTGCTGAACACCGGGCAGCAGTTGATCATCGCGACCGCGCTGATCGCGATGCTGTGGCGGGCGACGCAGGGTGTCGTGTCCGGCACGATGACGCTCGGCGACCTGGTGATGGTCAATGCCTTCATGATCCAGCTCTACATTCCGTTGAACTTCCTCGGCGTGATCTACCGCGAGTTGAAGCAGGCGCTGACCGACCTGGAGAAGATGTTCACACTGATGGAGCGCGAGCGCGAGGTCGACGACGCGCCGGGCGCGCCGGAATTGCAGGTGCCGCACGGCGTGGTGCGCTTCGAGCGCGTGAGCTTCGGCTACGACGCCAACCGGGCGATCCTGCAGGACGTCAGCTTCGAGATCCCGGCGGGCCGCAAGGTGGCGGTCGTGGGGCCGTCAGGCGCCGGCAAATCGACGCTGGCGCGGCTGATGTTCCGCTTCTACGACGTGACGGACGGGCGCATCACCATCGACGGCCGGGATATCCGCGAAGTCACGCAGTCGAGCCTGCGGCGCAACATCGGCATCGTTCCGCAGGACACCGTGCTGTTCAACGACACCGTCGAATACAACATCGCCTATGGCCGGCCGGGCGCGACGCGCGGCGAAGTGGAGGCGGCGGCCCGGGCGGCTCACATCCACCAGTTCATCACCTCCACGCCGAAGGGCTATGACACGATGGTCGGCGAGCGGGGCCTGAAGCTGTCGGGAGGCGAGAAGCAGCGTGTCGCGATCGCACGCACGCTGCTGAAGAATCCGCCGATCCTGATCTTCGACGAGGCGACCTCGGCGCTGGACTCGGCCAACGAGCGCGCGATCCAGGCCGAACTCGCCTCTGCGGCGCGCAACAAGACGGCTTTGGTGATCGCGCATCGGCTGTCGACCGTGGTCGACGCACACGAGATCCTGGTGATGGAGACCGGCCGCATCATCGAACGCGGCACGCATGCTCAACTGCTGGCCCAGGGCGGGCGCTATGCACAGATGTGGGCGCTGCAGCAAAGCGGCAGCGAGTGACGGGACGAGCCGCTCGGGTTCAGGCTTCGCCCGAGGGGGGCCGCTCCTGGGTTGCGTCGCCGGCCTGGCCTTCCGGCGCGTCGCCGGGTTGAGGCGCATCGCTGCGGTGCTCCGTCTTGCGCTTCAGCTTCTCTTCCTTTTTGCGCTTCTTGGCGAGTTCGCGTTGGCGTTTTTCATAAGAGTAATTCGGGGTGGCCAAAGGCTGGTCCTTTCGATCTCGCACGCGGGCGAACTGCGAAGGGGTGTATCGACCGGGCATGCCCGGTCGACACCCCTTCCGGGGTGAGTAACACGCCCATCCTACCCCCGGCCCGGCAGCTTGTGGGAGACTGCCGCCCCATGGCGCTCAAATCCACGATATTCAAGGTCGACCTGCAGGTGGCGGACATGGACCGCCACTACTACGGCGACCATTCCCTGACGATCGCCCGTCATCCTTCGGAGAACGACGAACGGATGATGGCGCGGGTGCTCGCCTTCGCGCTGTTCGCTCAGGAAGGCCTGGCCTTCGGCAATGGACTCAGCACCAACGACGAACCCGACATCTGGAAGCGTGACCTGACCGGCGACGTGGAGTTGTGGATCGACGTCGGCCAGCCTGACGAAAAGCTCATCCGCAAGGCCAGTCATCGTTCGAAGGCCGTGGTGGTGCTCAGTTTCGGACGCGTGGGCGAGGTCTGGTGGTCGCAGAACCGCGGGCCACTGGAACGGCTGTCGAATCTGCGGGTGCTGCATCTGCCGGCCGAGGCCGTGGAGCAACTCGTCGGCCTGGTGCAACGCACGATGCGCCTGCAATGCACGGTACAGGACGGCCAGATCTGGCTCGGGGACACCGAGCAGAGCGTGCAGCTGGAAGTCGCGACCTGGAAGCAGCCCTCGTAGCGCCGCGTCAGGCGCGCTGCAGCCCTTGCTGCCGGTCGCGCAGCCTGCGCATCAGGCGCCAGCCGAGCAGCACGCCGAGGACGGCTGCATAGACCGCCACCTCGGCAAAGTCGTTCTTGCCCGAGCGCATCCAGAAGAAATGGAGCAGCCCCAGGCACGCCACGGCGTAGACCAGCCGATGCAGCCGTTGCCAGCGGGCAGCGCCGAACGCCTTGATGGCCCGGTTGAACGACGTGGCGGCCAGCGGCGACATCAGCACCAGCGCCGCGAAGCCGACCAGGATGAAGGGCCGTTTCGCGATGTCGCGGGCGATGTCGTCGAGGTAGAAGCCCATGTCGAACCATGCGTAGGCCAGCAGGTGCAGCAGGCCGTAGAAAAACGCGTACAAGCCCAGCATGCGGCGAAAGCGCGCCAGCGCGTGCCAGCCGGTCCAGGTGCGCAGCGGCGTGACGGCGAGGGTGAGGCACAGCAGGCGCAGCGTCCAGTCGCCCAGAGAGCGGATCAAGGCCTCGGCCGGGTTGGCACCGAGCGTGTCGGCCACCGCGCCGTAGAACAGGCTGGCGAACGGCAGCAGGCACGCCAGGAACACCAGCGGTTTGGCGGCAGGGTGCAGCAGCAAGGCTTTCACGTCGCCGAGTCTCAGTAGTTCTTCTTCAGGTCCATGCCTGCATACAGCTGGCCCACCTGGGCCTCGTAGCCGTTGAACATCTGCGTCGGCCGTTTGCGCTGGAACAACCCGTCCTCGCCGATGCGGCGTTCGGTGGCCTGGCTCCAGCGCGGGTGGTCGACCTTGGGGTTGACGTTGGAATAGAAGCCGTATTCCTGCGGCGCCGCGGCCACCCAGGCGGTGGTGGGCGGCTTCTCGACGAAGCGGATGCGCACGATGGACTTGCCGCTCTTGAAACCGTACTTCCATGGCACGACCAGGCGCACCGGCGCGCCGTTCTGGTTCGGCAGCACCTCGCCGTACAGGCCGAAGGTCAGCAGCGTCAGCGGGTGCATCGCCTCATCGAGCCGCAGGCCCTCGACATACGGCCAGAGCAGCACGCGCGAGCTGACGCCGGGCATCTGCGTCTTGTCGGCCAGCGTGTGGAACTCGACATACTTGGCGCTGCCGGTCGGCTCGACGCGCTTGATCAGCTCGGCCAGCGAATAGCCGACCCACGGCACCACCATCGACCAGCCCTCGACGCAGCGCAGACGGTAGGTGCGCTCCTCCATGGGGCTGAGCTTGAGCAGATCGTCGATGTCGTACACCCGGGGCTTGCCGACGGCACCTTCGACCGAGACGGTCCACGGGCGCGTCTTCAGCGTGCCGGCGTTGCGTGCCGGGTCGTCCTTGCCGGTGCCGAATTCGTAGAAGTTGTTGTAGCTGGTGACGTCGTCATAGGGCGTCAGTTTCTCCATCGTCATGGCGCCGGCCGCAGCGCTGCGTGCGCCGGGCAATGCCGCAAGCTTGTTCGGGCGGGCGGACTGCGCCATCGCTTCGCGGCCGGACCAGGCCGCCAATGCGGCGCCTGCGCCACCGGCAGCCATCCACTTCAGCAGCTCGCGCCGCTGCTCGTAGACGGCGCGGGGCGTGATCTCCGAAGGGATCGAGTGCTCGAAACCGCGGTCTTTGCGCGTATGCATGGGGTCGGTCCTTACCTGTGCGTGTTCGTGGGCGCCCCGGTTTTTCCGGGGAGATGCCGGTTCGAACGCCGCAGTCTGCGGATGGTTCCTCCCTCGAGCCAGGGGGAATACCAGTGTAAGGACCCGTGCCTGGCCCCGACCAAGCAGGTCGGCACGGCCGGGGTGTCAACGGCCGAGGTCGTCGTGGAAATCGGTGTCGATGACGTCCAGCCCCGCCGTCGTGGACGGCGGGTTGCCGGCACTCACGTCGAAATGCGTCACCGCTTCGAGCGCAACCGGGTCGAACAGCTTCAGCGAGTTCTTGCCGCGACTGTCGCGGAAGCTCTTGCGCGAGAAGAGCTTCTGCTGCGCCTCGGACGGCAGGTCGGTGATGCGGATGACGTTGCGGTCGATCAGCAGGTCGATCACGTCCTCGAGCACGCGCACGAAGTCCGCGTCCAGCGCGCGGAAACGGTCGTCAGCCACCGGGCGACGGCCGACGAAGGCGTCGACGTCAGGGTGGTCGTCGGGCAGGAATTCCTGGGTGTCGGCCGTCGGCTCGCGGTGCAGGCTGACGATGACGCCGTGGACGTTGCGGGCGACGAAGGGCATGTCTGGGCGGCGTAAGCAGTCTGGTCGGCCACTATACGCCGCGGCCTGCAACCCTGCTCACAGCTCGCCGTAGGAATGCAAGCCCGAAAGGAACATGTTCACGCCCAGGAAGGCGAAGGTGGTGACCACCAGTCCCACCAGGGCCCACCAGGCCGCCACGGTGCCCCGCAGGCCCTTCATCAGCCGCATGTGCAGCCAGGCGGCGTAATTCAGCCAGACGATCAGCGCCCAGGTCTCTTTCGGGTCCCAACTCCAGTAGCCGCCCCAGGCTTCCGCCGCCCACAGCGCCCCGAGGATGGTCGCGATCGTGAAGAAGGCGAAACCGATGGCGATGGACTTGTACATCACGTCGTCCAGCACGTCGAGATTCGGCAGCCGCTCGGCGATGCGACGCCGGGCGAACAGGATGCCGCCGACGATCAGGGCCGACAGCCCGAAGTAGACGGCCCAGTAGGCGCTCGTGCCGCCGTCGGTCGACTTGCGGAACACCAGCGGCTCGAAGCAGAGCACCACGCCGAGTGCCCACAGGGGCGTCAGCTTGTACCAGCGCGTCTCGCCCGCCTGCTGCTTGATCAGGTAGGCGAACGCGACCATCGCGGCGAGAGCGAAGGTGCCGTAGCCGATGAAGTTGGCCGGCACGTGCAGCTTCATCCACCAGCTCTGTAGCGCCGGCACCAGCGGCTGGATCTCGTGCGCACCGCGCACCAGCGTGTACCACAGCAGGAAGCCGACCGCCGCGCTGACCACCAGCATCGCAAACGCGCCCAGTGCGCGTGTCTTGTACTGGTCTTCGTAGTAAAGGTAAAAGGTGGTCGTCAGCCAGCAGAACAGCACGAACACCTCGTACAGGTTGCTGACCGGGATGTGGCCGATGTCCGGGCCGATCTGGTGGCTTTCGAACCAGCGCACCAGCGTGCCGATCAGCGCCATGGCCACGGCCGTCCACGCCAGACGCGAACCGAGGCGCTCGGCGGTGCCGGCGCTGCCGCGCGCGAAGAAGCCGATCCAGTAGAACGCCGTGCTCATGAAGAACAGCACGCTCATCCAGAGGATCGCGCTCTGGCTGGACAGGAAGTACTTCAGCAGGAACACGTTCTCGCCTTGCGCGAGGTCGGCGCCGAAGCCGTCCTGCGTGCGCGAGTACAGCGCGATCGCCAGCAGCGCCGCTGCCGAGACCCCGACCATCAGGGTGCGCAGCGGCTTCCAGAACCAGCCGAGCCAGACCGCCGCCGGAACCGTGCCGACCAGGATGGCTTTCTCGTACCCGTCCATCGAGCCGGCATAGCGGCTGAAGGCGACGACCGCACCGACGACGACCAGCGCCGCGAACAGCCAATCGAACCAGTTGCGCCGCGCGAAGTAGCCGGGGGCGTTGAGGGAGAGGGTGGTGGTGTTCATCGTGCCTCCTTGGAGGGATCGGCCGCCGGCAGCAGGGCGGCTTTCAGGGACTCGAATTCGTGGTCGGCGTCGAGCGTCTTGCGCGTTGACGACAGCGCGGTGGTCAGCTGCGTGGTGCTGCCATCGGCCGATTGAAGCCAGATCCACAGGCGGCGTTCGCGCACGTAGAGCATCGCGAAAACGCCGATCACCAGCAACAGGCAGCCCAGATAGACCAGTTTCTTGCCCGGCGCACGTGCGAGCTGGAAGACGCTGGCTTGCACCTGCTCGAAATCCTGCAGCTGCAGCAGCATGGGGGCCGGATAGAAGCCGGCGTCCGACAGCGACAGCACGGCCTGCGTCATGAAGGCCTGGGTCTTTTCGTCGCCGGGCAGCGGGGGCAGACCCGCGGCTTCGCGCGTCATCTGGGCCAGCTCGAACAGCACGCCATTGAGGATGCGGATCAGCACTTCGGACGTGCGTGCGCGCTCGGCTTCAGGCACGTTGACCTGCATGAAGTCAGCCAGGGCCTGCAACCCGCCGGTCACCGGCCCGCCGGGTTCGACCGGCTCGACGCCGGCGAACAGGTTCAGCCCGCGGCGTGCCGAAACGGTGAGCTGCTGCGCGAGTTCCGGCTTGCTGCCGTCGATCGCCTTGCTGACGTAGCGGGCAATGGCCCGCTCGCGCAATGCCGGGTCCTGCAGCGCGGCGTGCAGGCGCAGCCAGGTGTCGAGGCTGTCGGTGTCGTCGGCAGGAATGCGCAGGTAGCGGAAGCCGTCGGCCGGGTTGTCGCGCACGCCGGCGAGAAACACGCGCTGACCGTCCAGCTCGACCGGCAGCATGTAGTTGTGGAACTCGCGCGCCTGGCCACTGGCGTCGCGCAGCTTGTAGCTCACCGACGGGCCGACGTTGCGCATCGACTTGTCGCCCGGCGCCTTGGCACCCGAACCGAGATGTTGCTGCAGGCTCTGCACCAGGTCGACCTTGCGCACGTCGGTCGCGCTGTCCGGGACAGTGCCGAGGTTCTCGACGTTGATGACGCGCAGGCCGGTGAATTCGAGCGTCAGCTTCTGCTCGCGGTTGGTCAGCGTCGTGGAATCGCCGACCACGCCGGACACCTCGAAGCTGTCGCCATGGCTGTTCATCGGGTGGGCGCGCAGCTTCAGCTTCGAGCCGCCGTCATCGAAGCTCGACTGGTAGATCGCGACGCCGCGGTGGAAGGCCGGCTCGTTGACCTTGACGGTGGCCGGGATGGCCTCTCCGGTCTCGTGGTCATGGATCACGATCTGGCTCGCGAAGAGCTTGGGCATGCCGGTTTCGTAGTAGTCGACGATGAACTTCTTCAGTTCGATGTCGAAGGGCAGTGGCTGCAGCAGCACGCCATCGGACTGGTTCAGGATCACCGTGTCCGAGCGCGCGCCCTCCGGCACCAGCAGGTTGCCGCGGAACGTGGGGTTCGAGAGGCTCAGCCGGTGCTGGTCTGCAACTTCGGAAATCAGGCCTGCGCCGGCGTACGGCTGCTTGCCGGCCAGCCACATCTGCGCCCGCACCACCAGGTCGCCGTCGAACAGGCCGCCCAGGCAGATCAGCACGATTGCCGAATGTGCCGCCAGGTAGCCGATGCGGTTGGCGCCGCCTTTCTTGGCCGCGACCATCACGCCGTGCTCGCGCACCTGTGCCTTGGCCCTCCAGCCGTTGCGCTGCAGCAGGCGGGTGATGCGGGACAGCGCTTCGTCGCGGCTTTCGGCGAGCACGCCGCTGGCCTTGTGGTGGAAGGCCTGCAGGCTGCGCTCGCGCACGTATTCCTTGTAGGTCTTCAGGTCGTGGAGCACCTTGGGGGTGTTGCGCACGATGCACAGGCTGGTCGAAAGCACCAGGAAGGCCAGGATCAGCAGGAACCACCAGGCGCTGTAGACCGAATACAGCCGCACCGCGCCGAACACCTCGGCCCAGTAGGGGCCGAACTGGTTGACGTAGTTCACGAACGGCTCGTGCTGCTTGATGATCGTGCCGATGACCGAGGCGATGCAGATCACCGTCAGCAGCGAGATCGAGAAGCGCATCGACGAGACCAGTTCCACCGCATCGCGCAGCGGACGCGAGCCGGATCGAACTTCAAGACCGGTGGTGGACGAGGAGGACATGGGCGGGATTATCGGTTTGCGCCGCGGAACGCGGCAGCCGCAAAAGAGAAAAGGCGGGTACCCCTGCCAGGGACCCGCCTTTGTGCTTTTGGTTCAGCGTGCGGTTCAGCGCAGACCGGCAATGTAGTCGGAAACCGCCTGGATCTCGCGATCCGACATTCTTGCGGCGATGGCCGTCATCTGGGCGCTGTTGTTGCGCGCGCCGCTGCGGAAGGCGTTCAGCTGCGCTTCGGTGTAGTCGCTGTGCTGGCCGCCCAGGCGCGGGTACTGGGCCGGAATGCCGGCACCGCTGGGGCTGTGGCAGCCGGCACACGCGGCGACCTGCTTGCCGGCGATGCCGCCGCGGTAGATCTGCTCGCCCAGTTGCACCAGATCCTTGTTCTTCGCGAAACCGGGCTTGGCCTGCTTGGTGGCATAAAACGCCGCCACGTTTTTCATGTCGGCTTCGCTCAGCGCCGAGGCAAAGCCCTGCATGACCGGGTTCTTGCGCTTGCCGCTCTTGAACTCCGTCAACTGCTTGACGAGGTAGTCGGGGTGCTGGCCCTGCAGGATCGGGTTCGCGGGGCTGCCGCGCGAGCCGTCCACGGCGTGGCAGGCGGCGCAGACCTGAGAAGCGATGGCCTGGCCCTTGGCCAGATCGGGCTTGGCTGCCGCGGGCGCATCGGCCGCCAGGGCAGGAGCCAACGCAAACGCAGCGAGCAGCAGGGTAGCGATCGATTTCATGTCGTGGGAAGGATTTTGTGGGCAGGGTGCAAAACCGCGGGATTTTACAATGGCCTCCAACATGTCCGATACCCAACGCTCCGGCGCGCCGCCGACGCCCGTTTCGCCGGCGGCTTCCGCCGGCAAGACAGCACTCGCGTGGGCCCACACGGCCCGCTTCCTGACCACCGCGAGCCGGCTGGACCAGCTGCCCCCGCACGAGTTACCCGAGATCGCCTTCGTCGGCCGCTCCAACGCCGGCAAATCGACCGCCATCAACACGCTGACGCAGCAGCGCCAACTGGCGTTCGCATCGAAGACGCCGGGACGCACCCAGCACATCAACCTGTTCGAGCTCGGGCCTAAAAGTGCCGCCGATACGGTGTTCGCCGACCTGCCGGGCTACGGCTACGCTGCGGTCGAGCGCGCCGCCAAGCTGCGCTGGCAGGAGGTGATGGCCGAGTACCTGGCAGTGCGCCGCAGCCTGAGCGGCGTGGTGCTGCTGGTCGACCCCCGCCACGGGCTGAAGGATCTCGACCGGCAGCTGCTGCAGTTCGTGGCGCCGCGCGTGACCACCGGGCAGGTCAAGCTGCTGGTGGTGCTGACCAAGGCCGACAAGCTCAACCGCAAGGAAGGCAACGAGGCGCTGCGCGAGGCGCAGGCGGCGCTGGCGGAATTCGTCACCGACGAGTCCGACATCGGCGTCACGCTGTTCTCGGCGCTGAAGAAGACCGGCCTCGAGGACGTCGCCACCACGCTGTACGACTGGTCGCACCCGCAGGCCACGTCGGACGGCGCCGCCTGAGGCGCGCGTCAGCGCCGGGTCTGGGCCACGGACTTGCGGGCGGCCGGCTTGCCTGCGGGCTTGCGGTTGTTGGCGTTCAGGTGGTGATCGCTCATGCCGCAGTGGTTGAGCGCGTCTTCGGCGTCGCCTTTCTCGTCGGTGGCACCGTTGGTGTGCGCCAGCTCGTGAATCAGCGTGGCCAGCACCGCCCACTTGCCGCCCCGCAGCGCCTTGGTGCCGAGCGTCACGTCCATGCCGGCGGTGGCGCCGGCGTCCGGGCCGGTCGGGTCGTGGTGTATCCAGTATTTGCGCGAGCCGTTGACGATATCGCTCAACGAGCGCCGCCCGGGCATCTGCTTGAAGAAGGCGTCGCAGGACGACTGATGCTTGGTCAGCACCCGGCTGGCCAGCAGATCGATCGCGTCGCGCACCACCTGGAGGTGTTTTTCGTCGGCGAAGGCGGTCCACGAGGTGCCGTCGGCCAGGCTGGCGGGCGTGACGAGGCGCCTTTCGCCCAGGCTGTTGAGCGAGGTGTCCCGCGTCTGCGGGACCATGTTGATGCGAAGCATGACGGGTGTTCCTTGCGTACGGAGTCGGTGTCCCTTGCGCAAGCCGGCCTGCAGCCAGCGCCAAGGTGCGGCGCAGTATAGGAACGGCTCTGGGCGCGGACCGTCCCTCGTTGTAGGGACTCGGCGGGCTGAATCTAGGGGGTGGGGGCGGGCGTGCGGTGCGTCGCCCACGTGACGGCGAGGGGCGGCCATGCGGCCGATACTGGCTCGCGTCACAGCCCTTGGGAGGCGCCCATGACTCTGCCCGCCATCGAGACCTTCGTCGCCGACCTGCCCCACGGCATCCGTCTGTCGTGCCGCGCCTGCGGCCCTCAGGGCGCGCCCGTGCTGGTGTTCCTGCACGGTTTCCCGGAAGCGGCCTTCGTCTGGGACGAGGTCATGCGGTCGCTGGCCGACCGCTACCGCTGCGTTGCGCCCGATCTGCGGGGCTACGGGCAGTCGTCGACGCCGCCCGAGGTCGAAGCCTATCGCGCCAAATACCTGGTGCAGGACATCGCAGCGCTGATCGATACGCTCGGTGCACCGATTGCCGCGCTGGTCGCGCACGACTGGGGCGGTGCGGTCGCCTGGAACCTCGCGGTCCAGCAGCCGCAACTGATCGAACGGCTGGCGATCATCAATTCACCGCACCCCGGCACCTTCCTGCGCGAGCTGCAGCACAACCCGACGCAGCAGGCGGCCAGTGCCTACATGAATTTCCTGTGCCGGCCGGACGCCGAGGCGCTGCTGGCCGAGAACGACTTTGCCCGGCTGTGGCCGTTCTTCACCGGCATGAACGGCGGGGCGTGGCTGACCGAGACGGTGAAGCAGCAGTACCGCGAGGTGTGGCAGGCCGGATTGACCGGTCCGCTGAACTACTACCGAGCCTCGCCGATGCGCCCACCGACACCGGACGACCCCGCAGCGATGAAGCTGCAGTTCAGTGCCGAGCAGGTGACGGTGCGAGTGCCCACACTGGTGCTGTGGGGCGAGGCTGACACGGCGTTGCCGCCGGCGCTGGTCGACGGGCTGGAGGAATTCGTGCCGGTGTTGCGGCTGCATCGCGTGCCGGGAGCCACCCACTGGGTCGTCCACGAGCAGCCCGGGCTCGTCAGCCGCGCGCTGAGTGAGTTCGTCGGCCACTGAGGCGGCTCAAGCGGGGTCGTCCAGATCCTGCATCATGCTGTCGACGGCTCGCTGCACCAGGGAGCGGTCTTCCAGCAGCGTGATCAGCCCTTCGCCCAGCAGGCGCTCGACCGCACGGCGTGTCAGCGAGTGCGACTGGCCTGCATGTTGGCTGGAAAACATGAACAACTGGCCGTTGTCGCTGGCCCACATCAACTGCGCGTTGGTCCACACACCCTGCACGAAGAGGTGGAACCAGGTGCCAGGCACCAGCCGTGACATCCACGCTTCACGCGCTTCGCGCCCGGCCTGGGTGTCGCTGTCGGTCATCAGTCCCACCGGAACGGTGGGCAGGGTGCCACGGTCGGCCGGCTCGTCGGTGTCGAAGGGCAGCAGGCTGGACTCCTCGCGCATGCGCTGCACGAGTTCCTCGGCGGTCAGCTCGTGCTCGGCACGCTCGGCAGGAGTCGCGGCCCCCGGCGGCGGACGCAGCGACTCGGCGTGGCGTGCCATCAGCTCGGTGAACAAGACTTCGCGCTGCGGCTTCGGCCACGCGATCAGATCGAGCCCGCCATGCACACGTGCCAGCAGATCGGGCAGCATTGCGCGCAGCCGCTCGCGGTCGGCCGGCGCGGGCATGGGCTGTACGCTCCACAGCAGGTCGTCGACGGTGCGCAGCAGCTCGGCGGTCTCCCGGCTGTTCTCGCCATGGCGCATGAGGGATTCCGTCATGGCATCGACCCACGGCCCGAACAGGAAGTCGCGCAACGGCTCGCTCAGCGGTCGGCCTTGCATCTGCCTCACCTGCTGGCGCAACACGCTGCGCAGCCGCTCCTTGTGTTCCGCCCGCTGCAGGGCTTCCATGGCTTGTCGCGAACGCTCCAATGCTTCGCGGCTGCGCGCGTCCAGGTAGTCGTTCACTTCCTGCAGCGCGTCGCGGTAGAGCTGCGCGTCGGCATGCGGAGCGGAGGTCACGCGGGCGATGAGATCCTGCAGGAAGCGCAGAAAGTCGGTCAACCGCTCGTCGGACGGGTTGCTGTAGCCGGCACAGTGCGAGGCCACCCGGTTGAGCAACTGCCAGGTCGGGTGGTCGTGCTGCTGCAGCAGCGCCGGGTCTCGCAGGGCCACGCGCAGCACCGAGGGCTGCAACTGACCGAGCACGTCCTTCACCGGCGTCAGCAGTCGCGGATCGGCCAGGATCTGGCCGAACAAACGCGACAGCAGTTCTTCGACCTGCGCCCGCTCCATCGCTGCCGGTGCGGCGGCCGCCGGCTGGCCGGAACCGGGCAGCGCCGGGCTGCCCGCCGGTGCCAGGCGTACCTTGTCGAGCAGCCCGTGCAATGCCCCGGGGCGGGTGATGTCCACCCGTACGGCAGGCGCCGTCGGCGTCGTCACGGCACGGAAGGCCAACGGCTGGATGCCTTGCTGCGACAGCTTGCGGCACAGCGCCGCGTACTGGGTCTTGAGGCTATCGGCGAGCAGTTTGCTGGCCGTGCGCAGCAGCAGCATGCGGCTGGGTTGAGACAACGCGATCGCGCGCGCCGCCTGGCTCAGTGCACGGGCGTACACCTCGGGGCGCACCGGGTTGGCCTCTTTGCGGATGGTTGCTTCGCCGCGCAGTGCGGCGGTGTAGGCCTGCACCTCGGAGAGCTCCCACTCGGCGGTGGCTTCGATCAGCGTGATGGTGCGCGAGACCTCGATGTCTTCTTCGGCTTGGTGTTCGTCGACCAGCGTGAGCGCATCCAGGCTCAGCGTCTGGTGCCGCGGCACCAGCGTCGGCGTGGACTCTCGCGCTGCTTCGAGAATGCGCTCGGCCATGGCTTGGGTCAGCGCCTGCACCAGCATGTCGTGCTGGCGCTGCAACGCCTCCATCAGGCTGAAGAACTCCTGGCGGTCGCGTGCGACGGCCAGGCTCAGGCCGGAGCTGCGCAATTGCTCGGTCGTCCGGTTGACGATCTGTGCGGACAGCGGGCCGGCATCGGCAACTGCCTGATCGACGTGAGCCTGGAACAGGGAGGAGGTCGGCATGCGCCGCATTATCGAGCGGCCCAGCCGAAACGGGCAAAAGAAAAGGGCCGCCTTTCGGCGGCCCTTTTGCGCAGGGACAGGGTCCGGGCAGGACTTACATGTCCATGCCCATGCCGCCCATGCCGCCGGGCATGCCACCGGCAGCAGGCGCGTCGTCCTTCGGCGCTTCGGCGACCATGGCTTCGGTCGTCAGCATCAGCGAGGCCACGGAAGCAGCGTTCTGCAGCGCGGTGCGGGTCACCTTGGTCGGGTCCAGGATGCCCATCTCGATCATGTCGCCGTAGGTGTCGTTGGCAGCGTTGAAGCCGTAGTTGCCCTTGCCGCCCAACACGGCGTTGACCACCACGCTCGGCTCGCCACCGGCGTTGGCCACGATCTCGCGCAGCGGGGCTTCGATCGCCTTCAGCACCAGCTTCACGCCAGCGTCCTGGTCGGGGTTGTCGCCCTTGATTTCGCCAGCCGCTTGGCGGGCACGCAGCAGCGCCACGCCACCGCCGGCCACGATGCCTTCCTCGACGGCAGCACGGGTGGCGTGCAGCGCGTCTTCGACACGGGCCTTCTTCTCCTTCATCTCGACTTCGGTGGCAGCGCCGACCTTGATGACCGCCACGCCGCCAGCCAGCTTCGCCACGCGCTCTTGCAGCTTCTCGCGGTCGTAGTCGGAAGTCGCTTCCTCGATCTGGATGCGGATCTGCTTGACACGGGCTTCGATGTCGGCCGCGGCACCGGCGCCATCGATCAGCGTGGTGTTTTCCTTGCCCACTTCGACACGCTTGGCCTGGCCCAGGTCGGCCAGCGTGACCTTCTCGAGCGTCAGGCCGACTTCTTCGGCGATGACCTTGCCGCCGGTCAGGATGGCGATGTCTTCCAGCATGGCCTTGCGGCGGTCGCCGAAGCCGGGGGCCTTGACGGCCACGACCTTCAGGATGCCGCGGATGGTGTTGACCACCAGGGTCGCCAGCGCTTCGCCTTCGACTTCCTCAGCGACGATCAGCAGCGGACGGCCGGCCTTGGCCACCTGCTCCAGCGTGGGCAGCAGGTCGCGGATGTTGCTGATCTTCTTGTCGTACAGCAGCACGAACGGGTTCTCGAGGATCGCCGACTGCTTGTCCGGGTTGTTGATGAAGTAGGGCGACAGGTAGCCGCGGTCGAACTGCATGCCTTCGACGACGTCCAGCTCGTTGTCGAGCGACTTGCCGTCCTCGACGGTGATCACGCCTTCCTTGCCGACCTTGTCCATTGCGTCGGCGATGATCTTGCCGATCGACTCGTCGGAGTTGGCGGAGATCGAGCCGACCTGGGCGATTTCCTTGGAGGTGGTGGTCGGCTTGGTGGCCTTGCGCAACTGCTCGACCAGGGCCGTCACGGCCTTGTCGATGCCGCGCTTCAGGTCCATCGGGTTCATGCCGGCGGCCACGTACTTCATGCCTTCGCGCACGATGGCCTGGGCCAGCACGGTGGCGGTGGTGGTGCCGTCACCGGCGTTGTCCGAGGTCTTGGAAGCGACTTCCTTGACCATCTGGGCGCCCATGTTCTGGAGCTTGTCCTTCAGCTCGATTTCCTTGGCGACCGACACACCGTCCTTGGTCACGGTGGGGGCGCCGAACGAACGCTCGAGCACCACATTGCGGCCCTTCGGGCCCAGGGTCACCTTGACGGCGTTGGCGAGGATGTTGACACCCTCGACCATGCGGGCACGGGCGTCGCCGCCGAAGACCACGTCTTTTGCTGCCATGTTTGAATTCTCCGTATGCTTGAAACTTGTTGGGGTGGAAGTCCGGGCAGGCCTGGATTACTTCTCGATGACGGCGAAGAGGTCTTCCTCGCGCATCACCAGCAGCTCGTCGCCGTCGACCTTGACGGTCTGGCCGCTGTACTTGCCGAACAGGACGCGGTCACCCACCTTGACATTGAGGGCCACGAAGTCGCCCTTGTCGTTGCGCTTGCCCGGGCCCACCGCGAGCACTTCACCCTGGTCGGGCTTCTCGGCGGCGTTGTCGGGGATCACGATGCCCGAAGCGGTCTTGGTTTCATTCTCGAGGCGCTTGACGATCACGCGATCGTGCAACGGACGAAGTTTCATTGCATCTCCTTTGAATAGGAAGGCACTGCTGGAACAGGAATGAGCGCATGTGAGCGCTCATTTACATTATTGGGCGTCTGACGTAATCGCCGTCGCCCGGATCACTAGCACTCACCGATGGAGAGTGCTAACAGCCCGAATTATAAGGACGGCCGGACGCGTTTCAAGAGCTGTCGAAAACTTCAGGGCGGCGGGTTCAGGGCACTTCGCGGCCGGCCGCAGCCGACCAGACTTCGTGCCAGGTGGGCGCGTCCATCGGGCGGTCGAGCGCGTCGACGGCCTGGCGTACCGCATCGGCGCGGCTGGAACCGACGATGGGCAGCGGCTGCGACGGGTGCCGCAGCAACCAGGCATAGACGACCGTCGCGACCGGCGCATGCCAGCGGGCGGCGATGGCTTCCAGGCAGGCTCGCACGCGCACCGCCTGCGCATCCTGCCCGGTGAACAAGCGGCCGCCGGCCAACGGCGACCACAGCATCGGCTTGCAACGCAGTTGCTGCGCCTGGTCCAGCGTGCCGTCGTGCAGCGCAGCCATCTGCAGCGGCGACAGCTCGACCTGGTGGGTGACCAGCAGGGTGCGGCTGGCCAGCAGCGCGAACTGCGCCGGCGTGAAGTTGGAGACGCCGAAGTGCAGCACCTTGCCGGCGCGGCGCAGGTCGTCGAAAGCCCGCGCGACCTCGTCGGCGTCCATCAGCGGATCGGGGCGGTGGATCAGCAGCAGATCGAGCCGGTCGGTGCGCAGCTCGCGCAGCGAGTTCTCGACCGAGGCGACGATGTGGCCGTACGAGGTGTCGTAGGCCTTGAGCCGGTGCTGCGGTCGCGCGCCGGCCACCAGCTGGATGCCGCACTTGCTGACCAGCTGCAGGCGTTCCCGCAACTGCGGGGCAAGCCTCAGCGCCTCGCCGAACAGGCCTTCGACGGTGTAGCCGCCGTAGATGTCTGCGTGGTCGAAGCTGGTGACACCCAGCTCCAGGCACTGCTCGATCCAGTTCAGCCGCTGCCGGGGCGTCCAGCCCCAGCTGTCCATGCGCCAGGCGCCGGCAACGATGCGCGACAGGCGAGGGCCGCCGGGGGAAAGCTCGACCGGAGCGGCGACCGACATCAGACGTTGAAGAGAAAATGCAGCACGTCGCCATCCTTCACGATGTACTCCTTGCCTTCAGCGCGCATCCTGCCGGCATCCTTGGCGCCCTGTTCGCCCTTGTAGGCGATGAAGTCGTCATAGGCAATGGTCTGCGCACGGATGAAGCCGCGCTCGAAATCGGTGTGGATCACGCCGGCCGCCTGCGGTGCGGTGGCGCCGATGGGCACTGTCCAGGCGCGCACTTCCTTGACGCCGGCGGTGAAGTAGGTTTGCAGGCCCAGCAGCTTGAACGCTGCACGGATCAGGCGGTTCAGGCCGGGCTCGTCCTGCCCCATCTCCTGCAGGAACATCAGGCGGTCGTCGTCGCCCATGTCGGCCAGCTCGGCTTCTGTCTTGGCGCAGATGGCAACCACCGGCGCGCCCTGTTGGGCGGCATATTCCTTCAGCCGGTCGAGATAGGGGTTGTTCTCGAAACCGTCCTCGGCCACGTTGCCGACGAACATCGCCGGCTTGGCGGTGATCAGGCACAGCGGCTTGAGCACGAGCTGCTCTTCCTTGCTGAAGTCGATCGTGCGCACCGGCTTGCCTTCGTTCAACGCGGCCTGGCACTTGTTCAGCACGTCGACCAGGCGCTGCGCCTCCTTGTCGCCCCCGGCCTTGGCCACCTTGATGTAGCGCTGCAGGCTCTTGTCGACAGTGGCCAGGTCTGCCAGGCACAGTTCGGTCTGGATCACCTCGATGTCGGAAATGGGATCGACCTTGCCGGCCACGTGGATGACGTTCTCGTCCTCGAAGCAGCGCACGACGTTGACGATGGCGTCGGTCTCGCGGATGTGCGCCAGGAACTGGTTGCCCAGCCCTTCACCCTTGGAGGCTCCGGCCACCAGGCCGGCAATGTCGACGAACTCGACGATCGCCGGTACCACCCGTTCCGGTTTCACGATGTCGGACAGGGCCTGCAGCCGGGGATCGGGCAGCTCGACGATGCCGACGTTGGGCTCGATCGTGCAGAACGGATAGTTCTCGGCGGCGATGCCGGCTTTCGTGAGGGCATTGAAGAGCGTGGACTTGCCGACGTTGGGCAGGCCCACGATGCCGCATTTGAGGCTCATGGCGGGCTTTCCGGAGAGGAAGGGAAACGGGGGATTTTACGGGGCGGAGGAAGAGCCCGCCGCGGCGCCGGGACGGCGCAGCAGCGGGCCGATCCGCTCGATCCGGTTGGTCCAGATGCCCCCTGCATAGTCGGCCGGCAGCCGCGCAAGCGCCTCGGCGTCGTCGATGCCGCGGCTGAAATCGCCGCCGGTATAGGGCCCGAGCACGACCACATCGCTGCCGGCCGCACGCAGCCGCCGCACCAGCCGGTGCGGCCAGCCCCATAGCCACGGCGCCAGGTTGCTCGGCACCAGCATCAGCGAGTTGCGGCAGGCCTGCGGGACATGGCCGCTCCAGCCGAGCGCAGCGTAGCGGGTCAGGCACTGCATCAACGAACGCCTCGACGCCACCCGCGCGGCGGGCAGTGCGGCCTGCAGCGCATCCAGCGGCTCGGCGCTGCCGTAGACCACCAGCCGGGCCAGCTGTGCCGCAGGTAGATGGGCGAGCTTGCGCGCGAGCAGGGCGCCTTCCGCCGGGTCACGGCTCTTGACGTGCACCAGGAAACGCTGCTGCGGGAATCGCCGCAACACCTCATCGAGCGACGGCATCAGGCCCACGCCTCGGCCGCGCAGCGGGAAGCTGCGTCCACCGTCGGCGCTGTAGCCGTGGCCGACGTCGAGCGCCTTCAATTGCGCCAGTGTTGCCTCGCGCGTCACGCCCTGTCCGTCGGTGCGGCACTCCAGCGTCCAGTCGTGGAACACCGCGACATCGCCGTCGGCCGTCGGCTGGACGTCGAACTCGACCACCTCGGCGCCGGCGGCGATCGCGGCGGCCATCGACGGCAGCGTGTTCTCGATGTAGTCGTGCAGCGGCGGCACGATCCGGGTCGCGGTGCAGGTGTCGTTGCCGACCCCGTCGAGCGGGAAGGTCTGGTGCACGCCGCGGTGCGCCAGCAGCCACGCGCCGGCAGAAGGCGGATCGACCCAGACGGACTGGTTGCCCAGCCACAGGGCCGCACCTGCCGCCGCGGCGACGAAGAGCGCCAGACGCAGTCTTTTGCCGCCGGCGCGCGACATCAGAACTTGAAGCTGGCGGCGCCGGTGGCGCCGCGCCGCAGCAGGTGTTCGATGCCGCCGAGGATGATGGCATTCATGCCGAAGGTGAGCGCGCCGTCGAGCCGCGGGTCGGCCCGGTAGGTCGCGAGCGTGTCGCCCGGCTCGTGGCCGCGCTCCCCGGTGGCCGGGTCGACATTGGGAATGGGGCAGCGCGGGCAGGGCTTGACGAGCTTGAGGTGGACGCGGCCCTGCTCGGTGTCGATCCACAGCTCGTCGAGATAGTCCTCGCCGTGAGGGTCGAGCGAGCCATCGATGCCGTCGATCACCAGGTTGGGCCGGAAACGCTCGATGCCGACCGGCACCACGCCGCGTGCGGACAGCTTCTCGTTCAGCCCGTCAAGCGAAGGCTGCGAGATCACCAGCACCGGGTAGCCGTCGCTGAACTGGTTCTCGGCCTCGACGCCCTCGGTCCACCGCAGACTCGACAGCCGCTTCTGCTCGGGGTCGAAGCGCACCAGCCGCACACGCTGGCCGAGGAAGTCGCTGAACCAGTGCGCGGCGAGATCGCCCATGTCGTAGGCCTTGACGCTGTCGTTCCAGACCTGCACGGTGGTCGGCGCCTCGACGGTGTCGTAGGCCACGTGCAGCGCCAGCATGCCCGGGGCGCGCAGCACCATGTCGGCGTGGCGCAACTGCGGGCGGATCAACGCCATGCGCGGCAGCTCCCGCTGGGTGACGAAGTGGCCCTGCTCGTCGACCACCATCCAGGCACGATCGAACTCCAACCCCGTCTCGACCAGCAACGACTCGTCGAGCGGCACGCCGGCGCAAGACTTGACCGGGTACACGTACAGGCCCGAGACCAGAAAACTCACATCGCTCACTTCAATGGCTCCCCATGCGGCCGCACACCGTAGCCGCCGAGCGGTGCCGCCGGCGCCGCGGAGCGGGTCATTTCAACAGATCCTTCAGCTTGTCCTTGAGCGCGTCGCGCGGCTTGGTCGGTTTCGCGGGAGCGGAAGCGGCGGGCGCGGCCGGTTCTGCGGACGGGACGCCCAGCTCCTTCTTCAGCTTGTCCGCGAGCTTGTTCTTCAAGGTGTTCTCGGC
Organism: Caldimonas mangrovi; assembly: GCF_023721835.1. GTDB lineage: Bacteria > Pseudomonadota > Gammaproteobacteria > Burkholderiales > Burkholderiaceae_C > Caldimonas > Caldimonas mangrovi. The sequence goes on from NZ_JAMKFE010000008.1 coordinate 183,581, forward strand.
GGCACCGACTGCGACGGCGGACCACTGAACGCGCCAGTCGATCGCATCGAGCGGGCCGGTCAGCCGCACCGGCACGGTCAGCCCGCGCAGTGCCGCCAGCTCGGCGCCGCCCTGACCCTTGGAGGTGCCGGCGACCACGGCGCGCGCGGTGTAGTCGATGCGGCTGCGGCCGATGTCGATCGCACCTTCGCCGCCCAGGCGCAGGAACGGGCTCTTGACGTCGAGGTCCCGGTTGCGCGCCACGCCGTCGGCGATCTGGAAGCTGGCACTCAGCTCCGAGAAGTCGGTCTTTTCGGTCTGGCGCGCCTGCTGCACCGCGTCCTTCTGCAGCGTCAGCGCAGCCTTGGCCTCGCGCAGCGTGCGCGCGAGGTTGATGCCCTTGATCGCGCCGTCGCGCAGTTGCAGCGCGGCCTGCCCGTCGAGGCGGGACTTCATTTCGCCGACGGTCTTGCCCGCCGACTCGAGGTCGAAGCTGACGCGTCCGCGGCCTTCCAGCACGTCCTTCTGCGCGACGTCCTGCAGCGCGGCGTTGATATCGATGTTGGTCGCCGCCCCCTTGAACATCACGCGTTGCGCACGCGCGTCGGCAAACGCATCGGCGTCGATGCTGCCGCTCCAGATGCGGCCGGCCAGGGTGCCGACGCGCAGCATGCCGCCATCGAGCGTGGCCTCGATGCGGGCGTCGTCGAGTTGGTAGGGGCGGTAGATCAGTGAACCCGCCTTCAAGGACAGACTGCCTTGCAGCGAGCGCAGCGGCGAGAGATCGATCGGGCTGTCGGCGCCGCCGGTTGCCGCCGGTTTGCCGGCGGTCGCCGCCGAGGGCTCGGCCAGCAGCGTGTTCAAGTCGAGTTTTGCGAACTGCCCCTTGGCATGCACCGTCGGCACCGTCCCTGCAAAGGCGGCAGTGCCCTGCGTGTCGAACGCGTTGTTGTTCAGTGCGCCGGCAAGCTGCCACTGGGCGGCCTGGGCCGAGGCTTGTGCGCGGCCCTTGACGGCGATCTGCAGCGGTTTCAGCGACGGGTCCTGCAGTTGCGCCTGCAACTCGAGCTTGTCGAGCGCGACGGCGGTTTTGGCGATCTGCAGCAGCAGGTCGGTGCGCAGCGAGCCGGACAACTTGCGTTCGCCGCTGCCGGCGAGCGTCGCCTCGAAGCCGGGCAGACGCACTTCGTCGAAGCTGCCGCTCGGCGCCGCAGAGCGGAAGTCGGCGCTCCAGCCTTGTGCACCGCCGAGCGCCACGCGGCCCTGCAGCGCGCTGCCCTTCAGCGACGAGCCTTCGACCTGCAGTTGCGGCCATTGCAGACGGGCCTCGATCGGCTGCTTGTCGCGCACGGCCTTCAGTTCGACCGCCAGTTGCTCGACGGCGAGCGCGCGGCGTTGCGGTTCGTACGAGAAGCGCTGCAAGGACACGGTCGACGGTTCCAGCTTCAGCGCGCCCAGCATGGCGCTGCTTTCCAGTCGTAGCCCTTCGGCGCGCAGCGCGCCCTGGCTGCCGTCATAGGCGAGATTGCCGCTTGCGCGCGTGTCGAGCGCCTCCATGCCGAGCGCGCTGCCGGCGTAGGCGAGCTTCATGTCGGTCAATGCCAGCGAGCCGCTGTCGAGGGCCAGGCGCAGCCGCGTGTCGCCTTTCAAGTCGCCGCGCACCGACGGCTGCACGAGATCGAAGCCTGCGTCGAGTGCGACCGGGGACTCCACGCCGTCGGCGAGTCGCCCGGTGGTGAGCGAACGCAGGTGCACCTCGCCTTGCAGCTTGGCCGGCACGTCGTGCATCGAGACGCGCACGTTGCGCAGCTCGATGCCGTTGACGTCGAATTGCAGGCTGCGACCGGAGCCGTCGTTCCCGCTGTTGTCGGGCTGCTTGTCGGACTGCAGCAGGTCGTCGATGTTGCGACGCCCCTGCGCGTCGCGCGTGTAGCGCAGCCGCAGGCCGCTGGCCTGCACACGGTCGACGACGAGCTGCTTGCGCAGCAGCGGCAGCACCTCCACCGCGAGCGCGGCCTGGTCGAGCCGCAGAAATTCATCGGCGCGCCGATGCTCGCTGAGCGACACCTGGCGCAGGGTCACCTCCAGCCGTGGGAACACGCTGAGCGAGACCGGGCCGTCGATCGCGAGCGTGCGCTGCTTGTGCTCACGCGTCCATTCGATCAGCGTGCCCTTGTAACGGTTGGCATCGAAGGTGGCGACCAGATAGGCGGCCGCCGCGGCAAGCAGCAGCAAGACGGCGCCGAAGGCGATGGCAGCGGTGCGGATCCAGCGTTTGACGTGTGGGCTCATGGTCGGGCTATTGTGCCGAGTCCGGGTGACGCCTGCCCGCTCCTACAATGCCGCGGATGAATCGCTATGACGTCTTCATCCGCGGTAGCGGCATCGTCGGCAAGGCGCTCGCGCTCGCGCTCGCGAAAGCCGGCCTCGGTGTAGCGCTGGGCCGCACGCCGGCCAGGGCGGCAGCTGAAGACGTGCGCACCTATGCCTTGAGCGCCCGATCGGTCGCGCTGCTGCGCTCGGTGAAGGCCTGGGACGCCTTGCCGCCGGATGCCGCGACGCCGGTCTACGACATGCGCATCGAGGGCGATGCCGCCGCAGGGACGACGCTGCCCGGCGTGCTGCAGTTTTCCGCCTGGGAGCAGCAAGTCGGCGAGCTGGCGTGGATCGTCGACGCGGCAGCGCTCGAAGACGCGCTGTCGCAACTGGTGCGCTTCCAGCCCCACGTCACCGAAGTGGAGGCCGCGATGCCGGCCGCACTGACCGCCATCTGCGAGGGCAAGGAATCGGCGGCCCGGGAGGCGCTGGGCGTCGAGTGGCAGCGGCATGCCTATGGGCAGACGGCGATCGCCGCTCGGCTGGCGAGCGACCGGCCGCACCGTGGCATTGCGCGGCAGTGGTTCCGCTCGCCCGACGTGCTGGCGCTGCTGCCGTTCGATCGCCCCGAGGCGGGCGGGTCCTACGGCCTGGTCTGGTCGGTGCCCGAGGCACGCGCCGCCGAGCTGATGGGGCTGGACGAAGCGGGTTTCATGCAGGCGCTGCAGGAAGCGAGCGGCGGCGCGGCCGGTGCCTTGTCGCTGCGCTCTGCGCGCGTTGCCTGGCCGCTGTCGCTGGCCCAGGCCAGCCGCTGGAGCGGCCCCGGCTGGGTGCTGCTCGGCGATGCCGCCCATGTGGTGCACCCGTTGGCCGGGCAAGGCTTGAACCTCGGCCTGGCCGACGTGGACGCGTTGGCACGGGTGCTGCGCGAGCGCGAGCCGTGGCGGCCGGTCGGCGACGAGAAGCTGTTGCGGCGCTACGAACGCGAGCGGGCGGCGCCGACCTGGGCGATGGGCCGCGTCACCGACGGTTTGCTGCATTTGTTTGCAGCGCCGGCCGCCCCGTTGCGGGAACTCCGCAATAGCGGCCTGGGTCTAGTCAACCAACTGAGCCCCGTGAAGCGCTGGCTGACGCGCCGGGCACTCGATTCCTGAAACACTTCCAAGGACGACACATGACGATGCGCAAGGTGGCCATGGCGGCCGTACTGATGGCCGCAGCCGCCGGGGCCTGGGCCCAGGATGCAGCAATTCGCAAGAACCTGGCCGAGCGCCTGCCCAACCTGCCGGCGATCGACGAGATCACCAAGACGCAGGTGCCGGGCCTCTACGAGGTGCGCGTCGGCAACGACGTGCTCTACACCGACGCGGAGGGCAACTACCTGATCCAGGGCCAGATCATCGACACCCGGTCACGCAAGAACCTGACGGAGGAGCGTGTCAACAAGCTCACCGCGATCGATTTCGCCAGCTTGCCGCTGAAGGACGCCATCGTCTGGAAGAACGGCAGCGGCAAGCGCAAGATCGCCGTCTTCGCCGACCCGAACTGCGGCTACTGCAAGCGCTTCGAGCGCGACTTGCAGGCGGTGAAGGACGTCACGGTCTACACCTTCCTGTTTCCGATCCTGGCGCCGGACTCGACCACCAAGTCGAACGCGATCTGGTGTGCGAAGGACCGTACCAAGGCCTGGCAGGACTGGATGCTGCGCGGCGTGACGCCGGCCGCGGCGCCCGCAAACTGCGAAACGCCGGTGGCGCGCAACACCGAGCTGGGCCGCAAGCACCGCGTCAATGGCACGCCGGCGCTGGTGTTCGAGGACGGCACACGCGTCCCCGGTGCACTCAATACCGAGCAGATCGAAGCACAACTGGCAGAAGTCTCGCCACGCTGACCCGCACTGCACACGAGAAAAAGCCGCGCTGCTTGCACAGCGCGGCTTTTTTGCGGGCGACCAGCACTTCAGCGGACGGTGGCCGATTGCGGGTTGGTGGCCACGCGGGTGGCGTTCTGCTTCTTCGCGGCGAATTGCTGGGCCGCGACCGGGTCGACCGCTTCGCCGTTCAGCAGTGCGTACTCGCCGTCGGCCTTGGCCTGGCGCAGTTCAGCGGTCACTTCGGCGCGGCTGCGGGTCGTGGCGACGGTCGGCACGTAGGTCGACGAGAACACCTTCAGTTCGCCGGCCGACTTGGCACGGGCCAGTTCGGCGCGGACTTCGGCGCGCGACAGGGTGGACGGACCGTTCAGTTCGGGCGTCGGCGTGACTTCCTGAGCGGCGGCGCCGAAGGACACCAGGGCGGCGGTGGAGACGATGGCGGTGGCAAGAAGCTTGTTCATGGCAAATCCTTTCAGTTCGTACCGTTGATGAGGGTTCGGACTGTTCGACCTGCCCGGTCCGGCCGCTGGGGCCGTTGCGTTGACGGGTTCGTTGGTCCGATGGCTGAAGATTAGGGTTTATCCGGGTTCCGAAAAAGACGATCTTGCTCAACGCACCGTTGCATGGGGTGGAACAATCGCCCCCTGCCGGACGGGACGCATCGGTCGGCGCTTCCCTGGAAGCGACAATCTCCGCTTTCGTTCAGCCCGCCCGCCTGCCTGTGATGACGCGCCTCGCTTCGACCCCGGGAACCGGCCTGGCTGCCCCGGGGGCCGCTGAGTCGGGCGGGGGCTCGACGTCCCGCCCGCGGGCTGCGCTGCCGGGTGGCGGCCGCGTTCAGCGCCTGCTTGTTATTTCCAGGCCGCCGTGGTGTCTGACACGCCGGCCGCCTCACTCAACGTGATCGCTTCATGATTTCCTATCGCATCGAACCCCTGGATCTCCACGCCCACCTGTTCAAGGTCAGCCTGCGCATTCCCGAGCCGGCCGCGGAGCAGCAGCTGTCGCTGCCGGCGTGGATCCCCGGCAGCTACCTGGTGCGCGAATTCGCACGGCATCTGCAGCGCGTGAGCGCGCGCCAGGGCCGGCGCGAGCTGCCGGTCGAGCAGCTCGACAAGGCGAGCTGGCACGTGCGCTGCGACGGCCGTACGGCGCTGGAGGTCAGCTACGAGGTGTATGCCTTCGACAACTCGGTGCGCACGGCCTGGCTCGACGCCTCGCGCGGCTTCTTCAACGGCACCAGCGTGTTCCTGCGCGTCGAAGGGCGCGAGCACGAAGCGCACGGGGTCGAGATTCGTGCATTGCCGCGTGGCTGGAAGATCGCGACGGCGTTGCCTGCCGTGCAGACCGATGCACGCGGGCAAGGGCGTTATGAGGCTCCCGGCTACGACGAGCTGGTCGACCACCCGGTCGAGATGGGCGACTTCTGGCGCGGCGAGTTCCGGGCCGGCGGCGTGGCGCACGAGTTCGTTGTTGCCGGGGCGCTGCCCGGCTTCAACGGCGAGCGGCTGCTGGCTGACGCCAAGCGGATCTGCGAGGCGCAGATCCGCTTCTGGCACGAGCGCCGCAAGCCGCCGTTCGGTCGCTACGTCTTCCTGCTGAACGCGGTCGACGACGGCTACGGCGGGCTCGAGCACCGCGCCAGCACGGCGCTGATCTGCTCGCGGCGCGACCTGCCGCGCGCGGGGGAAGACGGCCAGAGCGAGGGCTACGTGACCCTGCTCGGCCTCGTCAGCCACGAATACTTCCATACCTGGAACGTCAAGCGCCTGCGCCCGCGCGAATTCGCGCGCTATGACTACACCCGCGAGAACTACACCGAGCTGCTGTGGTTCTTCGAGGGGTTCACGTCCTACTACGACGACCTGTTCCTGGTGCGTGCCGGGCTGATCGACGAGGCCCGCTACCTGAAGCTGCTGTCCAAGACGGTGAGTGGCGTGCTGGCAACGCCGGGCCGCGAGGTGCAAAGCGTCGCGCAGGCCAGCTTCGACGCCTGGGTGAAGTACTACCGGCAGGACGAGAACACCGTCAATGCCACCGTCAGCTACTACACCAAGGGGTCGCTGGTGGCCTTGGCGCTGGACCTGAGCCTGCGCAGCGAAGGGCGCGGCACGCTGGACGACGTGATGCGGCTGTTGTGGACCCGCAGCGGTGGCGGTCCGATCGGCGAGAACGACATTGCGGCGGCCTTGAAAGACGTTGCCGGCCGCTCGTTCTCGCGCGAGCTGTCACGCTGGGTGCACGGCACGCAGGAGCTGCCGCTCGAGCCCTTGCTGCGCGAGGCTGGCGTGCAGTGGAAGACGCAGCCGGCACCGTGGCCGCTGCGCGTCGGCGCGCGCACCGCTGATGGTGTCGGCGGCGTGCAGATCAAGGCGGTGATGCGCGGGCAGTGGGCCGAGCGCGTCGGCCTCGCGGCCGGCGACGAGGTGCTCGCCGTCAACGACTGGCGCCTGCGCAAGCTCGATGACATGGCACTGCATGGCCGCGAAGGCGAGGCGGTCGAGTTGCTCGTCAGCCGCGACCAGCGCGTGCTGCGCTTGCGCGGCGCACTGCCGGGGGCCGACGTGTCCTCGGCGAACGTCGCCTTGTCTGTGGCCGCTTCGGCGCCTGGAGCGGCTGCAGAGCGGCGGCAGGCATGGATAGGCCGGCGCTGAGCGCCTTGGCCCCGGTGCCGCGGCGCGGGCGCCGCGGTGCGGCCTTCGTGGGCCTGCTGCTGGCGGTCCTGGCGGCCCACCTGTGGGTCAGCGAAGAGATGGCGACCATGCTCGCGGAGATCGACGCTGCACCGATGGTCGAGCGGCTGGAAGCGGTCTACGCACGCATGCTGCAACCGGCCGCTCCCCCCGTCGTGGCGCCGCCGGCGCCCGCGGCGGCACCGCGTCCGCAGCGCCGTGTCGCACCGCCCCAGGCGGCAGCGAGCGAGCCGGAAGCCGTCGTGGCAGAGGATGCGGTCGCACCCGAAGCGGGCTTGGCGCCGCCGACCGACGAGTCCGCCGCCGAGCCGCTGCCGCAACCCGAGGAACCACGGCTCGTCGACGCGCCGGCCGATGCCGGGCCGCCTGCTGCGCAAGGCATGCCCTTCGAGTGGCCGCCGTCGACGCGCATGAGCTACACGCTCTACGGTTACTACCGCGGCGAGGTGCACGGCAGCGCTCAGGTCGAGTGGATCCGCGCCGGTGACCGCTACCAGGTGCACATCGATGTCCTCGTCGGTCCCGGCTTCGCCCCGCTGATGGCACGCCGCATGAGCAGCGACGGCCGCATCACGCCGCACGGCCTGGCACCCGAGGTCTACGAGGAGGAAACGCGGGTTGCCTTTCGCACGCGGCGGGCGGCCGTGCGGTTCGGCCCGGAATGGATCACGCTGAACAACGGGCGCGAGGTGCCGGCACCGCTGGGCGTGCAGGACACGGCCAGCCAGTTCGTGCAGCTGACCTACCGCCTGATGCTGCAGCCCGAGCTGCTGACGCCGGGGCGGGCCATCGAGTTTCCGCTCGCGCTGCCGCGGCGACAGGATCGCTGGTACTACGACGTCGTGGGTGCCGACAACCTAGCGACCCCGTTCGGCGAGGTGCAGGCCTTCCACCTGCGGCCCCGGCGCGAGACGAAGCGCCGTGACGAGCTGATGGCCGACGTGTGGTTCGCGCCGACGCTGCTGTACCTGCCGGTGCGCATCGTCATCCGCCAGGACGAACAGAACTACGTCGACCTGACGATCTCGAAACTGCCCGAAGTGGCCGCCCCGGCGGCCTCCGGCGCTACTCCAGGAACGCCGCCCTGAAGGCGTCGGCGGTGGCCGCGCCGCGGTTGTCGGCGATGTAGCGGTGCGCCATCACCAGCAGCGGGTGCAGTTCTTCCCAGCTCTTGGCTTTTTCCATCTTCACCGCCAGGTTGTCGCCCAGCGGGCCCAGTTGCTCGCTCATGAAGCGCACGGCCTGCTGACGCAGCGCCTCGACCGGCTTGTGCGGCGCCGGCGGCAGGGTGCTGGGCCCTTCCTCGGCCGCCGGACGGGCAGATGCCGCACGCCCCGCGGTGACGCCGATCACCTCGATGTAGCCGTCGGCGAGCAAGGTTTGCAGCGCCTCTTCGGCCGGCGGGGCGATCATCCGCATCAGTTCCTCGTCGGTGCGCTTGCCGTCCACCATGATCAACGCGGAGCGCAACTTGAGCGTCAGATGGTTCTGGCGGGTCGCGATCTCGGTCTGTCCCTTCTCCGTCTTGCGGTATACCGTTCCCATCTCTATGGCTGCTTTCGGTCGTTATGGCGCGCAGCTTAACGTCAGCCGGGCCGACATGCCATCCAGACTAGCACCTGCCTGTGTGCCGTCTTACCGGTTCCGACCCGATAACGGCCCGGCTACGAAGCTTCGTATAGTTGCGCACCACCCAAGGAGTTTCCCCGTGAGCTATGAACTGATCCTGACAGATGTGCGAGGTGACGGGCCCCTCAAGGCCGGTGTGATCACGCTGAACCGGCCCAAGCAGCTCAACGCGCTGAACGACGCGCTGATGGACGAGCTGGGCGCTGCGCTGAAGAGTTTCGATGCCGACGACGGCATCGGCTGCGTCGTGATCACCGGCAGCGAAAAGGCTTTTGCGGCCGGCGCCGACATTGCGGCGATGGCGTCGTGGAGCTACATGGACGTCTACAAGTCCGACTACATCACCCGCAACTGGGAAACGCTCAAGAGCGTGCGCAAGCCGGTGATCGCCGCGGTGGCGGGCTACGCGCTGGGCGGTGGCTGCGAGCTGGCGATGATGTGCGACTTCATCATCGCCGCCGACAACGCGAAATTCGGCCAGCCCGAGATCAAGCTGGGCATCATCCCCGGGGCCGGCGGCACACAACGGCTGCCGCGCGCCGTGTCCAAGGCCAAGGCGATGGACCTGGTGCTGACCGCCCGCATGATGGACGCCGCCGAAGCCGAGCGCGCCGGCCTGGTGTCGCGCGTGGTGCCGGCCGACAAGCTGCTCGACGAGGCGTATGCGGCGGCCGAGTCGATCTGCGGCTACTCGCTGCCCAGCCTGCTCGCCGCCAAGGAATGCGTGAACCGGGCGTTCGAGGCACCGCTCAACGAGGGCATGCTGTTCGAGCGGCGTGCTTTCCATGCGCTGTTCGCCACCGAAGACCAGAAGGAAGGCATGGACGCCTTCGTCGCCAAGCGCAAGCCGGCCTTCAAGCAGCAGTAGGGACCCGCCTCAAGGCTGCAGCCAGCGCGCCCCTTCGGTATCGAAGCGGGCGCGCCGGTGCCCGTCGGGGTGCAGCTCCAGCCAGTCCATCGAGAGCATGCGCGCGGTGACCACCGCGAAGTAGCCGCGCTCTTCGCGCGGCGGGGCCGGCGTGCCGAGCGGCATGCCGGGCGGCCGCGGCGCCAGATAGTCCTGTGCAGCCGGCGACAGCTTCAGCGTCGCCCAACGCGACGATGCTTCCAGCCCGCTGGTCTCGGCCTCGAGCCGGACGCGGCAGCGCAACTGCCAGCCCAGCTCGGCCGACCACATCACCAGGGTGCCGACCGGTGCGGTGGCCATTTGCACCAGCTTGCCGGCTCGCGCATCGGAGTAGAACAAGAGTTCGCGCGCCTCGCGGCGGGCGTCGCGCAACACCACCACGCGTGCGTCGGCCGCGTCGCCGTCGCGCGTGGCGAGCACCGGCGTGCGCCACGCATGGCCACGGGCCTGCGCGGCACGCTGCAGTTCCTGCCAGAGCGCGCGTTCGGCCTCTGCCAGGTCCAGCAGTCGTGCGTTGCCGGTCATTGCTCCTTGCGCAGCGCCGGGAACAGGATCACGTCGCGGATGTTGGGCGAATCGGTCAGCAGCATGATCAGGCGGTCGACGCCGATGCCGCAGCCGCCGGCCGGCGGCATGCCGTATTCGAGCGCGCGGATGTAGTCGGCGTCGAAGTACATCGCCTCTTCGTCGCCGGCGTCCTTGGCGGCCACCTGCGACTGGAAGCGCGCGGCCTGGTCTTCCGGGTCATTGAGCTCCGAGAAGCCGTTGGCGATCTCGCGGCCGGTGATGTAGAGCTCGAAGCGCTCGGTGATGGCCGGGTCGGTGTCCGAGGCGCGCGCCAGCGGCGACACCTCGACCGGGTGGTCGACGATGAAGGTCGGCTCCCACAGCTTTTCCTCGACCAGCTCCTCGAAGGCGGCGAACTGCAGCTGCGACAGGCCCCAGTGCGCGGGCGCGTCCTTGCCGAGAATCTTCAGTTCGTCGCGCAGGTAGGCCGGGTCGTCGATCTGCGCGTCGTCGATGCGCGGCGCGTGGCGCAGCAGCGCGTCGCGGATGCTCAGCCGCGCGAACGGCTGCTCGAGGTCGACCACCTTGCCCTGGTAGGTGAGGGTGGCGGAGCCGCTGGCATCCTTGGCGGCCTGGCGCAGGATGGCTTCGGTGAAGTCCATCAGGTCGTGGTAGTTCCAGTACGCCGCATAGAACTCCATCATCGTGAACTCGGGGTTGTGGCGGACCGAGATCCCCTCGTTGCGGAAGTTGCGATTGATCTCGAACACCCGCTCGAAGCCGCCGACGACCAGCCGCTTCAGGTACAGCTCGGGGGCGATGCGCAGGAACATCTCCTGGTCCAGCGCGTTGTGGTGCGTCTTGAACGGCTTGGCGTTGGCGCCCCCCGGGATGGGGTGCAGCATCGGCGTCTCGACTTCCAGGAAGTCGTGCTGCATCATGAAGCTGCGCATCGACGACAGCGCCTTGCTGCGGGCGGCGAAGCGCTGGCGGGCGTCGTCGTCGGTGATCAGGTCGACGTAACGCTGGCGGTACTTCTGCTCCTGGTCGGTCATGCCGTGGAACTTGTCCGGCAGCGGCCGCAGGCTCTTGGTCAGCAGGCGCAGCACCGTGACCTGCACCGACAGCTCGCCGCTCTTGGTCTTGAACAGCACGCCTTCGGCGCCCAGGATGTCGCCCAGATCCCAGTGCTTGAACGCCGCGTACACCTCTTCGCCCACCTGGTCGCGCGTGATGTACAGCTGGATGCGGCCCGAGCCGTCCTGCAGCGTGCAGAAGCTGGCCTTGCCCATCACGCGCTTGAGCATCATGCGGCCGGCGACCGAGACGTTGATGCGCAGCGGCTCGAGTTCCTCGTTCGGGCGTTCGCCGTAGAGGCCATGCAGCTTGTCGGCGTGATGGTGCGGCTTGAAGTTGTTCGGGAAGGCGACGCCCTGCTGGCGCAGGGCACAGAGCTTCTCGCGGCGTTCGGCGATCAGCTGGTTGGTGTCGGTGGCTTGCGGCTCCGCGGGGGCGGCAGGCGTCGCGCGTTCGGTCATGACGGGCTCGGGCGTGGAAAAGGGGCGATTTTACCGGGCGGGGCTGTCGCGAGCGCCTGCTGCCGCGGGCAGGTGCGGGGCCGACGTATCATCGCGCCACCTTCGCGCGGCCCCTCTTCGCGTCCCCTGCATGTCTTCTTCCTCGATCTCCCGCGGCGCGATCAGCCACTTCGTCGCGAAGTCCCTGGCCGTGGCGCTGGGCATGACGATCATCGCGATCGTCGCGCGCCAGGGGCCGCTGGAGCAGGGCATGTTCTCGCTGCTGGTCGCCACCGAGGCGGTGTATGCGGCGCTGTTCTCCGGCATCGGTCTCGCGGTGGCACGCCGCGTGTCGCACCATGGTGACGAAGCCGGGGTGTGGCTGACGAGTGCCTTGTTGCTTTGCCTGCTGGCCGGCCTGGTGGGTGCGGGTGTGTTTGCCGGCGCAGCGCATCTGTCGGGCGGCGACCCGGCCTACCGCTACCTGCCGCTGCTGGCCGCTGCGGCGCCTTTTCTGTTGCTGACGCCCACGGTGTCCGGGCTGCATCTCGGCCGCGGGCGCATGGGCCCGATCAACCTGCTGACGGTCGGGCCGCCGCTGTTGACGCTGGCCCTGCTGCCGCTGGTCGCCAAGGGGGCCTTCGATGCGATGGCGATGGCGACGACGTGGGTCGTCGCGCGCGCCGTTGTCGGCGTCGCGGCGGCGGTCCATGCAAGCGCAAGCTTCGGGCTGCGCCGCATCGCCTGGTCGGATTGGGCGCCGCTGGCGGGGTTTTGCGCGGTGGTCGGCGTCACCAACCTCATCAGCTGGTTGAACTACCGTGTCGACCTGTTCATCGTCGAGCGGATCGCGGGTCTGGCGCAGGCGGGTGTCTATTCCGTGGCGGTGACGGTGGCCGAGCTGCTGTGGTTCGTCTCTTCGTCGGTCAGCGTGGCGGCTTATGCCCGTATCGGGCAGCCCGACCGGGCGCGGGCCGCCGCCTTGACGGTGCGCGTCGTGCACCTGAACCTGGCCGTACTGGTGCTCGTCTCGCCGGCGCTCGTCGCGCTCGCGTGGTGGGGGCTGCCGGCCGTACTGGGCCCCGCCTACGCCGCGTCGTTGCCGCTGCTGGCATGGCTGCTCCCTGGCGTCTGGGCCTACGCCAGCGCGTCGACGCTGTCGGCCTTCTATACCAACTATCTGGGGCGGCCGCAGTTGTCGGCGGCGGTGGCGTCGACCTCGTTGGCGGTCAACGTGGTGGTCTGCTTCCTGCTGGTGCCGCGGGTGGGCGCCGCCGGCGCGGCGATCGCCACGTCGGCGTCTTACCTGCTGGCGATCGGCTGGGGACTGGCATTGTTCCGCCGGCATGCCGGCTTGAGTTGGCGCGAGGTACTGCGGCCCGACCTGCAGCGCCTGCGGCGCGATCTCGTCTCGCCGCTGCAGCGGGCTGCCCGGTAGACTGCTGGCCGCAACCCGACACCGATGTTCAAGCTCTTCGCTCATTCGCTGCTGCGCCGCCTGATCGGCCCCCGCATGGCCTATGGCTATCGTCGCCACGACGGCGCGAGGCTATTGCACACGCGTGTCAGCACGGCGGCCGAACTGCAGAGCCCGCAGCAACTGCAGATCGAGGATCACGTCTTCATCGGCCACTTCAATTTCATCGACGCTTCGGGCGGGTTGAGCATCGGCGAAGGCACCCAGATCACCAACCACGTGTCGGTGCTCAGCCATTCCAGCCATGTGGCGGTGCGGCTGATGGGACGCCGCTACTGGGGGCACCCGGAGCCCGCGGGCCTGACCCGGGCCGCTACCGTGATCGGCCCATACTGCTTCATCGGCCCCGGCGCGGTCATCGCGCCCGGCGCATGCCTGGGACGCGGCGTGCTGGTGCGTGCGCACAGCTACGTCGACGGCGAATTCCCCGACTTCGCTATCGTCGGCGGCCAGCCGGCACAGGTGGTCGGTGACGTGCGCGAGATGGACGCAGCCTGGCTGCAGCGCCACCCCGAGATCGCTGCGCACTACTGCGGCATCGGCTGGCCGCAGGCACCACGATGAGCGGCCACGGCCACATCCTGTTCTGCGCCGATGCGTGCAGCGTGCACACGCAGCGCTGGGTCGGCGCGATGGCAGAACGCGGCTGGCGCTGCTCGGTGCTGTCGCGGCACTTCCAGCGTATCGCCGGTGCTGACGTGCACCCGCTCGACACGCCCGACGGCAACTGGCCCTGGTTCGCGGCCGTCCCGCGCGTGCGCCGGCTCGCGGCCGAACTCGCCCCCGACATCGTGCATGGACACTACGTCACCTCCTACGGCCTGTGGGCCGCGGCGAGCGGGCGGCGGCCGCTGGTGCTGACCGGCTGGGGCTCCGACATCCTCGTGTCCCCCCACCGCAGCCGGTTGGTGCACGCGGTGACCGGCTGGACGCTGCGCCGCGCCGACCTGATCACCGCCGACAGCCAGGACATGCTCAACGCGATGGCACGCTACCGTCCGCGCGCGCCGTTGCACCAGATCTACTGGGGTGCCGACACCGAGAAGTTCCGTCCCTACCCGAGCACCGACCCGGTGTTCCGCATCGCCAGCCTGCGCGCGTGGGAGCCGAACTACAACATCGACGTGATCCTCGACGCGACCGCGAGATTGCGTGCGGCCGAGCCTGGCGCGGCGATCGAGCTGCACCTGCTCGGCGGCGGGCCGCTCGAGGCACGGCTGCGCTCGACGGCCCAGGCGCTGGGCCTCGACGACGTGGTGCACTTCCACGGCCGTGTCGACGAGGACCGGCTCGCGCAGCTCGTCAACCGCTCGCACGTCAGCGTGTCCATCCCGGACAGCGACGCCACCTCGGTCGCGCTGCTCGAGTCGATGGCGTCGGGGCTGCCGGTGGTGGTATCCGACCTGCCCGCGAACCGGCAGTGGGTCGACGCGCAGGGCGGCTGGCTGCTGGCGCCGCGCGACCCGCACGCGCTGGCGCTGGCCTTGCGCGAGCTGCTGCACGACCCCGCCCGTGCCTTGGCGATGGGGCGTCACAACCGTGCCCGCGTCGACCCGCATGCCGCACGGCGAACCCAGATGGACCGCGTGGACACGCTCTATCGGGGCCTGCTCGACGGGGGGCGCAGATGAGCCGGATCGTCTCCGTGATCGTGCCGTGTCGCAACGAGCGCCCGTACATCGAGGCCTTCTGTGCCAGCGTCGCGCAACAGGCGTTGCCGGATGGCTGGTCGCTGGAGGTGGTGGTCGCCGACGGCTGCAGCGACGACGGCACCGCCCAGACCTTGCGGCGGCTGGCCGCGCAGGACGCGCGCATGCGCATGATCGACAACCCAGCGGGCATCGTCTCGGCCGGCCTCAACCGCGCGCTGGAATGCGCGCACGGGCAAGTCATCGTGCGCATGGACGTGCACACCACCTACGCGCCCGACTACATCGCCCAATGCCTGCATGCCCTGGCGACGAGCGGGGCCGACAACGTCGGCGGGCCGTGGCGTGCCGAAGGCGATACCCCGATGCAGCGAGCCATCGCTGCGGCGTTCCAATCGCGCTGGCTGGCCGGCGGGGCACGCTCGCGCCAGCTCGGCTACGACGGGCCGGTCGACACGGTCTACCTCGGCTGCTGGCCGCGCGCCACGTTCGAGCGCTTCGGTGGTTTCGACGAGACGCTGGTGCGCAATCAGGACGACGAGCACAACCTGCGCATCGTTAAGGGCGGCGGCCGCGTCTGGCAGTCGTCGACGGTCCGCAGCTGCTATCGTCCGCGCGGCTCGCTGGGCGCGCTGTTCCGCCAGTACCTGCAGTACGGCTACTGGAAGCCCTTCGTGATGCGCAAGCACGGCCAGCCGGCGGCTTTGCGGCACCTCGTGCCGGCGGTGTTCGTGCTCGCGCTCGGCATCTCGGCGGCCTTGCTGCCGTTCGGGATGCCGGCGGGCGTGCCTGCAGCGCTCGCCGGCGTCTATGCCGGGGCCGTGCTGGCGGCGAGCACCGCCGCCGCGTCGCGCACCGGCTGGGGCCTGTGGTGGCGCCTGCCGGCGGTGATCGCGGCTTACCACTTCGGCTACGGCATCGGCTCGCTGTGCGGCTGGTTCGACGTATGGCGCGGCGCGGCGGCCGGGCGCGAGCGCTTCGCGCGGCTGACCCGCTGAACGGCCTGCAAACGCCATGCCGCACGACCCGACGTCCGTTCCTCACGACGAAGCCACCGCCGTGCAGACCCGCTATGCGCGCCGCGCGAGCGGTGAGTGGCGCTACAGCCTGCTCAACCCGGCGGCGCTGTTGGCCACGCAGGAGCGGCAGCGTGCGATCGCCCGGGTGCTGGTCGCGCAGGGCTGGTGCGATCCGGCGCCGCTGCGGTTGGCCGAGGTCGGCTGCGGCACCGGCGGCAACCTGCTGGAGCTGCTGCGCATGGGCTTCGCGCCCCAGCATCTGTCCGGCATCGAGCTGCTGCCCGAGCGTGCCCGCGAGGCGCGCCACCTGCTGCCGCCAGCCGTCGCGGTGCACTGCGCCGATGCCGTGCAAGCGCCCCGCCTGCTGCCCGAGGCCAGCCAGGACATCGTCTACCAGTCGACCGTGTTCTCGTCGCTGCTCGACGATGCCTTCCAGCAGCGCCTGGCCGACACGATGTGGCACTGGGTGCGGCCGGGCGGCGGCGTGCTGTGGTACGACTTCACGGTGGACAATCCACGCAACCCCGACGTCCGCGGGGTGCCGTTGTCGCGGGTAGGCGCACTGTTCCCCCACGGGCAATTGCGCGCCGAACGCCTGACCCTGGCGCCGCCGCTCGCTCGAGCCGTGGTGCGCATGCACCCGGCGCTGTACACCCTGTTCAACCGCTGGCCGCTGCGCACCCACGTGCTGGCCTGGATCCAGAAACCGCAATGACTGCTGCCGACTTCCTGCCTTTCGCGCTGCCCGAGATCGGTGAAGACGAGATCGCCGAGGTCGTCGACACGTTGCGCTCGGGCTGGATCACGACCGGCCCCAAGGCCAAGCGCTTCGAACAGGCCTTCGTCGACTACCTCGGCGGGGCCGGTACCGGACTCAAAGCGATCGCGGTGAATTCAGCCACCGCCGGCCTGCACCTCGCGCTCGAGGCGCTGGGCATCGGTTCCGGCGACGAGGTGATCACGACGACGCACACCTTCACGGCCACTGCCGAGGTGGTGCGCTACCTCGGGGCGGACGTCGTGCTGGTCGACATCGATCCGGCGACGCTGTGCATTGCCCCGGCCGCCGTCGAAGCGGCCATCACGCCGCGCACCAAGGCGATCGTTCCGGTGCATTTCGCCGGCCTCGCGGCCGACATGCCGGCGTTGCTCGCGATTGCTGCGAAGCATGGGCTGAAGGTGGTCGAGGATGCAGCGCACGCGCTGCCGACGACGGTGGGCGGCTCGCTGGTCGGCACGCTCGCCTCCGACGCGACCGTGTTCAGCTTCTATGCCAACAAGACGATCACCACCGGCGAAGGCGGCATGCTCGTCACCCGCGACGCCGAGCTGGCGAAGCGTGCGAAGGTGATGCGCCTGCACGGCATGAACCGCGACGCCTTCGACCGCTTCACCGCCAAGGTGCCGAGCTGGTACTACGAGATCGTCGCGCCCGGCTTCAAGTACAACCTGACCGACATCGCCGCCGCGCTGGGCCTGCACCAGTTGCGCCGCGCCGACGCCTTCCAGCAGCGGCGCGAGCAGATCGCGCGGCAGTACACCGAAGGTCTGCGGGGCCTGCCCCTCGTGGCGCCGCCCGACGCACCGGCGGGTGACCGTCACGCCTGGCACTTGTACGCGGTCCGGCTCGCCGACGACGCGCGCGTGGATCGAGATGCCGTGATCGAGCAGCTGTTCGACGCCGGCATCGGCTGCAGTGTGCACTACATCCCGCTGCACCTGCATCCGTATTGGCGCGACCGCTACGGTCTTGCCCCGCGGCAGTTTCCGCACAGCCAGCAAGCCTACGAACGCATGCTCAGCCTGCCGCTGTACACGCGCATGTCAGACGCCGACGTGCAGCGCGTGGTCGATGCGCTGCGACGCATCCTGGGTTGAGGCGCGATGGGCAAACGCTGGTTCGACCTGGTCGTGTCCACCGCCGCCTTGCTGCTGCTGTGGCCGCTGTTCGCCCTGATCGCGCTCGCGATCCGGCTGGACTCGCGCGGCCCGGTGTTCTTTCGCCAGGAGCGGGTGGGGCGTTTCGGCGTGCCGTTCCGCATCCACAAGTTCCGCACCATGGTCGACGATCCGGCCTTGCGGGGCCGCGAGATCACGGTGGGCAACGATCCGCGCATCACGCGGGTCGGCGCGGTGTTGCGCCGGACCAAGCTCGACGAGCTGGCGCAGCTGATCGACGTGCTGCAAGGCACGATGAGCCTGGTCGGCCCGCGCCCCGAAGTGCCGCGCTACGTGCAGCAGTACCCCGCGCCGGTGCGCGACAAGGTGCTGTCGGTGCGGCCGGGCATCACCGACCTCGCATCGATAGAGTACCGGCGCGAGAGCGAACTGCTCGCACGCTCCGCCGACCCCGAGCGCACCTATGTGCAAGAAGTGTTGCCGCGCAAGCTGCACTACGCGCAGCAATATGTCGAGCATGCGACCTTGTGGACCGACCTGCGGCTGCTCGCGCGCACGCTGCAGGTCCTGCTGAGCCGGTGACGCGATGGTGTGGCAACGGCTCGACGCCTTCCTGACGCTCATGCGCCCCCGCCGGCAGCCGCTCGCTCTGTTGATCGACGGCCTGGTGATCGCGCTGTGCTGGAACATCACCTACCTGTTCCGGCTCGGCTTCGACCGCTGGCTCAGCGCCCGCCCCGCCTACGACCCGCTGGTGATGCTGGGGCTGGTGGCGCTGTACCTGCTGATCTTCTGGGGGCTCGGCGTGCCGCGGGGCATGTGGCGCTTCTCGGGGTTTGGCGAAGCCAAGCGGCTGGCGGCCGGCTGTTTCGCGGCGGGGCTGGTCGGCGCCGTGATCGTGCTGATGGCGCAGCTGACGAAGGTGCCGCGCGCTGTGCTGGCGCTGCACCCTGTCGTTGCGCTGATGGGCCTGTGCACCGTGCGCATCGGCTACCGGATGCTCTACGAGCACATGCGCTCACGCATGGCCGGTGGTGACGTCGAGTCACGCCGGGCGCTGGTGCTCGGTGCCGGCGAGGCGGCTCGCCTGCTGCTGGCCGGCTTGCAGCACCAGGGCTACCTGATCGTCGGCCTGCTCGACGACGATCCGGCCAAGCAACATGCGCGCATCGGGGGCGTGCCGGTGCTGGGGCCCTTGAACCGACTGGCCCGGCACGTCGAGCAGCAGGGCATCACCCATCTCATCGTCGCGATGCCGTCGCTGCGCCTGCCCGACCGGCGCCGGCTGATCGAGCAGGCCGCGCAGACCGGCTTGCCGGTCCTGACGGTGCCGTCGGCCGAGGAGCTGCGCGAAGGCTCGCAGGTCAGCCGCGTGCGCGAGATCGAGCCCGAAGACCTGCTGGGCCGCGAGCCGGTGCAGCTCGACGAAGGCGGCATCTCCGAATGCCTGAACGGCAAGACGGTGCTGGTCACCGGCGCCGGCGGCAGCATCGGCTCCGAGCTGTGCCGCCAGGTGGCGCATTACGGCCCGAGCCGGCTGGTGCTGTATGAGCTGAGCGAGTTCGCGCTCTATTCGATCGAACAGGAGCTCACCATCCATTTCCCGCACCTGACCCTGGTGCGTCTGATCGGTGATGTGAAGAACCCCGAACACCTGCGCCGCACCTTCGCCGCATGGCGACCGCAGGTGGTGTTCCACGCGGCGGCCTACAAGCATGTGCCGCTGATGGAAGAAGACAACACCTGGGCAGCGTTGCAGAACAACACGCTCGGCACCTGGCGTGCGGCGATGGCCGCGGCCGAGGCTGGCGTCGAGCGTTTCGTGCTGATCTCGACCGACAAGGCCGTCAACCCGACCAATGTGATGGGCGCGACCAAACGTGCGGCCGAGATGGTGGTTTCGCACATGGCGGCGCAAGGCCATGCGACGCGCTTCATGGCGGTGCGCTTCGGCAATGTGCTCGGCTCCAGCGGCAGCGTGATTCCGAAGTTCAAGGAGCAGATCGCGCGCGGCGGCCCGGTGACCGTGACGCACCCGCAGATCACCCGCTACTTCATGACCATCCCCGAGGCGGCGCGGCTGGTGATCCAGGCCGCCGCGATGGGCGAGGGCGGCCAGGTGTTCGTGCTCGACATGGGCGAGCCGGTGCGCATCGCCGACCTGGCACAGGACCTGATCCGGCTGTCCGGCCGCACGCTCGACGAGATCCCGATCGTCTTCACCGGGCTGCGCCCGGGCGAAAAGCTCTACGAGGAACTGCTGGCCGACGCGGACACCAGCATCGCCACGCCGATCGCACGCTTGCGCGTCGCGCGACTCAATCATCTGCAGCTGGATGCTGACCTGCCGGCGCAGCTGCAGCTTGCCTGCAGCCTGGTGTCGGACCACGAAGTCCGGCAGTGGCTGCGGCGGATCGTGCCGGAATACCACGCTTCCACATGACGAAAAGGGCCGAATCTGACGATTTCGCGGCGCTGTCAAGCGGGTAGACGATAATCGACGGCTTATGACCGAAGCTTCCCAGGCCCCCGTCTCGGGCGGCGAGTTCTCCCTTCTTCCCCTCGGCGACACGCTGCAACGCGCGATTGCCGACCAGGGCTACACCTCGATGACGCCCATTCAGGCCAAGGCGATTCCCATCGTCCTGGAGGGGCGCGACGTGATGGGCGCCGCCCAGACCGGCACCGGCAAGACAGCCGCGTTCTCGCTGCCGCTGCTGCACAAGATGCTGAAGCACGAGAACTCGAGCGCTTCACCGGCGCGGCACCCGGTGCGCGCGCTGGTGCTGGCGCCGACGCGTGAACTCGCAGACCAGGTGGCCGTCAACGTCAAAGCCTATGCCCGCCATACGCAGTTGCGCGTGGCCTGCGTGTTCGGCGGCATCGACATGGCACCGCAGACCGCCGAACTGCGCCGCGGCGTCGAAGTGCTGATCGCCACCCCGGGCCGGCTGCTGGACCATATCCAGGCCAAGAACTGCACGCTCAGCCAGGTCGAGTACGTCGTGCTCGACGAAGCCGACCGCATGCTCGACATCGGCTTCCTGCCCGACCTGCAGCGCATCCTGAGCTACCTGCCCAAGCAACGCCAGACCCTGCTGTTCTCGGCCACGTTCTCGACCGAGATCAAGAAGCTGGCACAGAGCTACCTGCAAGACCCGGTGCTGGTCGAGGTGGCGCGTCCGAACGCCACGGCCGCCACGGTCGAGCAGCGCTTCTACAGCGTCGAGGACGACGACAAGCGCCGGGCGGTACGGCACCTGCTGCGCGAGCGCTCGCTCACCCAGGCCATCGTATTCGTCAACTCCAAGCTCGGCGCGGCCCGCCTGGCGCGTTCGCTGGAACGAGACGGACTCAAGACGGCCGCCCTGCACGGCGACAAGTCTCAGGACGAGCGGCTGAAGGCACTGGCCGCGTTCAAGCGCAACGAGGTCGAGCTGCTGGTCGCCACCGACGTGGCTGCACGCGGCCTCGACATCGCCGACCTGCCGGCGGTGTTCAACTTCGACATCCCGTTCAGCGCTGAGGACTACGTCCACCGCATCGGCCGTACCGGCCGGGCAGGCGCGTCGGGGCTGGCGATCTCCTTTGTCTCGCGCAGCGACCAGCGGCTGGTCTCCGAGATCGAGAAGCTGATCAAGAAAAAGATCGAGATCGAGCCACTGGAGCTGGACGACGAGCGCCCGCGCCGCCCGCCGCGTCGGCAGGACGAAGACGGCGAGCGCATCGAATCCCGCCGCCCGCGCAGCCCTGTGAACCTGGCGACCGCCACCTCGAACGATCCCTTCTTCAACCGGCCGTACGAGGCCGATCCCAACGCCGATCCCAGCTGGGAGTCGCATGCGCCGGCACCTGCACCGGCGTCTGCGCCCGCGCCATCGGCGCCGCGTGCCTTGTCGCCCTACATCAAGCCCCGGCGCAAGGTGGCCGCGTTGCTCGGTGGCAGCAAGAAGAACTGACCGACGCGGCCATCAGCCGCCATGGATCGCGAAGACGGCCGGTACGTCCGAGGGCAGAGCGCGTGATCCCCGTTTCCAGTCCTGCACGCTGAGCGAGCGGTTCCAGCCGCCGGCGAGCGTCAGCCCGCAGGCCACCGACAGCCGCGTCGCGGGCTGCAGGTGGGTCAGCAGTGCCTGCATCAGCGCGGTGTTGCGGTAAGGCGTCTCGATCATCATCTGCGTCTGGCCGCTGCGCCGGGCACAGGCCTCCAGCTCGCGTATGCGCGCACCGCGCGCCGCCTCCTCCACCGGCAAATAGCCGACGAACGCAAAGCTCTGCCCATTCATGCCGCTGGCGGCCAGCGCCAGCAGCAGCGACGACGGCCCGACCAGCGGCACGACCTCGATGCCCAGTTCATGCGCGCGACGGACGACCTGGGCGCCCGGGTCGGCCACGGCCGGCATGCCGGCTTCCGACACCAGGCCGGTGTCCTGCCCCTTTTGCGCTGCCGCGAGCAGCGGATCGAGAGGCACAGCGGCAACCGGCTTGTGCCCGCCCTTTGCAGGACGCGGCAATTCCTGGATCAGCAGGGCCTGCAGCGGTTGCTGCAGCGGCACCACCCCATGGACACGCTTCAGGAAAGCGCGGGCCGTCTTCGCGTTCTCGGCGATCCAGACCGGCAGGCGCGCGGCGACTTGCAGCACGTCGAGCGGCAGCACCTGCTGCAGATCGGGCGGCGCCGCGTCGGCTGCCAGGGTGCCGAAGTCGAGCGGCGTCGGCATCAAGTAGAGCTTGCCGGTCGCGCTCATGACGCGTCCGGAAGTCCGAGTGCGTCGAGCCCGGCGGCGCGCAGCATCGCGCAGGTGCGAATCAACGGCAGGCCGACCAGCGCGGTCGGGTCGTCCGATTCGATCGCCTCGAGCAAGGCAATCCCCAGCCCTTCGGACTTGGCGCTGCCGGCGCAGTCATAGGGCCGTTCGATCTGCAGGTAGCGCTCGATCTCGGCGTCATCGAGCGTCCGAAAGCGCACGGTGACAGGCACGAGGTGCACCGCTTCGAAGCCGCTGCTCCGGCAGACCACCGCGACGGCAGTCTGGAACACCACGGCGCGACCGCTCATCTCGCGCAGCTGCGCGACGGCATTGTCGTGCGTACCCGGTTTGCCGATCGGGCGGCCGGCCAGATCGGCCACCTGGTCCGACCCGATCACGATGGCATCGGGGGAGGCCGCAGCCACGGCCCATGCCTTCGCGAGCGCCAGGCGCCGCGCCAGCGCTGCGGGAAGTTCGCCGGCCTGCGGCGTCTCGTCGACGTTCGGCGAGACGACGTCGAACGGCAGGTGCAGACGCTCGAGCAGTTCGCGTCGATAGCGCGAGGTCGAGCCGAGGATCAGTCGCCGGCGGGGCGTAGCGGTGGAGGGCGTGAAAACCATGCGCGCGATTTTCCTCCACGCCGGGCGGGGCGGGGCGCGCCGCTACACTGCCACGCATGAAGGCAAGAGAATTCGATCCCCTGCGCCTGGACGTGCAGGAGTTCGCGCGCGCCGCTGCTTCGCTGCAGGGGCAATGGGTGCTGACGTCGATGCCGCGGCTGGCGGCGTCGCAGCACGAGGACGCGGCGGTACAGGGTCGCGAGGTCGTATGGTCTGCGACCGGCGAGCGCGTCGAGCGCACCGGGGCAGAAGCGCAGACCTGGCTGCACCTCGAAGCCCGCACCGCGGTTGCGCTCGAATGCCAGCGCTGCCTGCGGCCGATCGAGGAACGGATCGAGGCCGAGCGCAGCTTCCGCTTCGTGACGGGCGAAACCCAAGCCGAGGCCCTGGATGCCGACAGCGAGGAAGACGTGCTCGCGATGACGCGCACGCTCGACCTGCGTGAACTGATCGAGGACGAGTTGATCCTGGCCTTGCCGCTGGTGCCGCGGCACGACCGCTGTCCGGTGTCGCTGCCGGCCGCCTCGGCACCGGAAGCGCCGGCGGCCGGGGCCGAAAAGCAGTCCAACCCGTTCGCCGTGCTGGCCCAGCTGAAGAAGGGGCGTCCGTCCTGACCCGGGCGCCCGCCGCGCGGGTGCCTTGTGACTTTCGTCCGCGCGGCGCCAGTGGGCCAAAACCCCGGGGCTGGCCTTCGCGTTTGGCCCGATGCTAGAATCGCGGGTTTTCCCAAGGAGCGAGCCATGGCCGTTCAACAGAACAAGAAGTCGCCGTCGAAGCGCGGGATGCATCGTGCCCACCAGCACCTCGGCAGCCCGTCGACCGCGATTGAGCCGACAACCGGCGAAACCCATCTGCGTCACCACATCAGCCCCACCGGCTTCTATCGCGGCCGCAAGGTCCTGAAGACCAAGGCCGACGCCTGAGTCGTCCGATCGTGGCGACCGGCGGCAGGCTGTGCAGGCGCTCGCCAGGCGAGGCGCCTGTTTTGCCGTGGCCGTTTCCGGTGTCGTTGCTCAGGCGCGCCCGCAGGCTTTGAGCCCGGGTCGCGGCAGCGCCGGCATCGGCGTCGACGCTCCGTCACCAGCGATGAATCCCTCTGCTGAAGTTTCCCCGCAGGTCCTGTCCAGCGCGTCCGGCATCGTGCGCATTGCCGTCGACTGCATGGGAGGCGACCACGGGCCATCTGTGACCTTGCCCGCCTGCCAGGCCTTCCTGGCGGCGCATCCCCAAGCCGAATTGCTGCTGGTCGGGCGCCCCGATGCGTTGGCCGCTGCGCAGGGCTGGCAACGGTGTGCCGTCGTCGCGGCGAGCGAGATCGTCGAGATGGACGACTCCGTCGAGGTTGCCTTGCGGCGCAAGAAGGACTCGTCCATGCGTGTCGCGATCAGCCAGGTCAAGCCCCGCGAGGACGGCGTCGTTGCCGCCGATGCCTGTGTGTCGGCCGGCAACACCGGCGCCCTGATGGCGGTGTCGCGCTACGTGCTGAAGACGCTGGACGGCATCGACCGTCCTGCGATCGCCACCGTCATGCCCAACCAGAAGGACGGCTACACCACCGTGCTGGACCTGGGGGCGAACGTCGACTGCGAGCCCGAGCACTTGCTGCAGTTCGCGCTGATGGGCAGCGCGCTGGTCTCGGCGGTCGAAGGCAAGCACAACCCCAGCGTCGGTCTGCTAAATATCGGCGAAGAGGCGATCAAGGGCAGCGAAACCATCAAAAAAGCCGGTGAACTGCTGCGTTCGGTTGCCAACGGCGGTCACTTGAACTTCTGCGGCAACGTCGAAGGCAACGACATCTTCACCGGCCGGGCCGACATCATCGTCTGCGACGGTTTCGTCGGGAACGTCGCCCTCAAGACCGCAGAGGGGCTGGCCTCGATGCTCTCGAGCTTCATCAAGCAAGAATTCACTCGCAACATCTTCACCAAAGCTGCGGCCATCGTCGCACTTCCGGTGCTTAATCACTTCAAAAACCGCGTTGATCATCGTCGCTACAACGGTGCGGCGCTGCTCGGCCTGCGCGGGCTGGTGTTCAAGAGCCATGGCTCCGCCGATGCCTTCGCCTTCGAGCAGGCCCTGAATCGGGCGTATGATGCGGCCCGAAACCGGTTGCTCGACCGGGTCCATGACCGGATCGTGGAAACCTTGCAGGCGCTGCCCACGGCCGCGCCCGGCGGGCCGCAGATCCCGGTCGCCAAGACTGCATGACCGCTCCTTCTTCCAGATACTCCCGCATCACCGGGACCGGCAGCTACCTGCCGCCGAAGCGCGTGACCAACGCCGAGTTCGCGGCGGAGTTGGCGCAACGCGGGATCGAAACGTCCGACGCCTGGATCGTCGAGCGGACCGGCATTCGTGCGCGTCACTTCGCGGACCCGCACGTGGCGTCGAGCGATCTGGCGCTGCAGGCATCGCGTCACGCACTTGAGGCGGCAGGCCGTAGTGCGAGCGAGATCGACCTGATCATCGTCGCGACCTCGACGCCCGACATGGTGTTTCCGTCGACCGCGTGTCTGCTGCAGCAGAAGCTCGGCGTGCATGGTTGCGCAGCCTTCGACGTGCAGGCGGTCTGCTCCGGCTTCGTCTACGCGCTGACGGTGGCCGATTGCATGATCAAGACCGGCGCTGCCAGCAAGGCGCTTGTCGTCGGCTCGGAAGTCTTCTCCCGCATCCTCGACTTCAATGACCGCACCACCTGCGTGCTGTTCGGAGACGGCGCCGGCGCGGTGGTGCTCGAGGCCAGCGACACACCTGGTGTGCTGGCGACCGACCTGCATGCCGATGGGCGGCATGTCGGCATCCTCTGCACGCCAGGCTCGGTGTCGGCGGGGCAGGTGCTCGGCGACCCCCTGCTGAAGATGGACGGCCAGGCAGTGTTCAAGCTCGCCGTCAGGGTGCTCGAAGAGGCCGCGCGCTCTGTGCTTGCGAAGGCAGGCCGCAGCGATGCCGAGATCGATTGGCTGATCCCTCATCAAGCCAACATCCGCATCATGCAGGGAACCGCCAAGAAGCTGCAGCTGCCGTTCGAGAAACTGATCGTCACGGTCGACGAGCACGGCAACACGTCGGCGGCGTCGATCCCACTGGCGCTCGACCACGCCGTGCGCACCGGCCGGGTGCGGCGCGGCGATACGCTGATGCTCGAAGGCGTCGGCGGCGGCTTCACCTGGGGCGCGGTGCTGCTCGATTTCTGAGCCGCGGCCGCCCTTCTTGAGTTTTCCCCATCCCATTCTTCGATCCGAAGCAACGAGATGAGTCAATTCGCGTTCGTTTTTCCTGGGCAGGGCTCCCAATCGGTGGGCATGCTCGATGCTTGGGGCGACCACCCGGCAGTGCGTCAGACTTTGCAGGAAGCCTCGCAGGCGCTCGGCGAAGACGTGGCCCGGCTGATCGCCGCAGGGCCGAAGGAAGCACTGGACCTCACCACCAACACCCAGCCGGTGATGCTGGCCGCCGGCGTGGCCTGCTACCGCGCCTGGATCGCGGAAACCGGTCGCGAGCCGGCCGTCGTGGCCGGCCATTCGCTGGGCGAGTACACCGCGTTGGTCGCTGCCGGCGCCCTGAGCCTGTCGGCAGCGTTGCCGCTGGTGCGCTTTCGTGCGCAGGCGATGCAGGAAGCCGTGCCGGTGGGCGCGGGCGGCATGGCTGCCATCCTCGGTCTCGACGCGGCCGAGGTGCGGGCCGGCTGCGCAGAAGCCGCCACGGCGGCCGGAGAGGCGGTCGAGGCCGTCAACTTCAATGATCCCAAGCAGACGGTGATCGCCGGCACGAAGGCGGCGGTCGAGCAAGCGTGCGAGATCCTCAAGGCACGTGGCGCCAAGCGCGCCCTGCCTCTGCCCGTGTCTGCGCCGTTCCATTCGAGCCTGATGAAGCCGGCGGCCGAGCGGCTGCGTGAGCGCCTGGCCGCCACCGCGTTCGAAGCACCGCGCATCGCGGTGGTCAACAATATCGACGTGAAGGTCGAGAGCGATCCGGCGGCCATCCGCGACGCGCTCTACCGTCAGGCCTTCGGCCCGGTGCGCTGGGTCGAGACGGTGCATGCGTTGAAGGCCCGCGGGGTCGCGCTGGTGGTCGAGTGTGGCCCGGGCAAGGTGCTCGCCGGCATGGTCAAGCGTATCGATGCGGAACTCGCGAGCGCGAACGTGTTCGACCCGGCGTCGCTGGCAGAGGTCAAGGGGCTGCTGACATGAATGAAGTGCATTTCGAAGGCCAGATCGCGCTGGTGACGGGCGCCACCCGAGGTATCGGCCGCGCGATTGCGCTGGAGCTGGCGCGCAAGGGGCTCAAAGTGATCGGCACGGCCACCACCGAGGCCGGTGCCCAGAGCATCACCGAGGCCTTGTCCGCCCATGCAGGGTCGAAGGGGGTCTGCCTGAACGTCAACGATGCCGCCGGCGTCGACGCGGTGATCGACGCCATCGTCAAGGAGCACGGTGCCCTGCACGTGCTCGTCAACAACGCCGGCATCACGCGCGACACGCTGTCCATGCGCATGAAGGACGATGACTGGGATGCGGTGCTCGACACCAACTTGAAGGCTGTGTTCCGCCTCAGCCGCGCGGTGATCCGCCCGATGATGAAGCAGCGCTACGGCCGCATCGTCAGTATCACTTCGGTGGTGGGCGCGAGCGGCAATGCGGGCCAGGCAAACTACGCGGCGGCCAAGGCTGGCGTCGCCGGCATGACGCGCTCGCTGGCGCGTGAGCTGGGCAGCCGCGGCATCACGGTCAATTGCATCGCTCCGGGGTTCATCGAGACCGACATGACGAAGGCCTTGTCGGAGCAGCAGACCGAAGCGTTGATGGGACAGATTCCGCTGGGACGCCTCGGACGCGCCGAAGACATCGCCCATGCGGTGGCTTTCGTGGCGTCGCCGCAAGCCGGCTACGTGACGGGCGTGGAGTTGCACGTCAACGGCGGCATGTACATGAATTGAGGCGCTGCGAAGCAGCGGCGCTGAACCGGTTCGAGCCCGTCCGGGATCGCGGCAGACTGGGGACTTAGAGTTGTCACCCCATCGGCCGTAAAATCACGGGCTGTTTTGGAAACCCTCCTGGAGGAGTCATGAGCGATATCGAAGCACGCGTCAAGAAGATCATTGCCGAGCAACTCGGCGTGGCCGAAGCCGAAGTCACCAACGAGAAGGCTTTCGTGGCCGATCTTGGCGCGGACTCGCTCGACACCGTCGAACTGGTGATGGCACTGGAAGACGAATTCGGCATCGAGATCCCCGATGAAGAGGCCGAGAAGATCACCACGGTCCAGCTCGCCATCGATTACGCCCTGAAGCACCAGAAGGCCTGACCGGGCCTTTCTGAGTCTGTCGCCCAACACATCATCTGCGCATGAGCCGTCGTCGTGTCGTCGTGACCGGCCTGGGACTCGTCTCTCCCGTGGGCAACACGGTGACCGAGTCCTGGTCGAACCTCCTTGCCGGCCAGTCCGGCATCGACCACATCACCAAGTTCGATGCTTCGAACCTGGCCTGCCGCTTCGCGGGCGAGGTCAAGGGCTTCAACATCGAGGACTACATTCCGGGCAAGGAAGCCCGCCACATGGACACCTTCATCCATTACGGATTGGCGGCGTCCATCCAGGCGGTACAGGATGCCGGCCTGCCGACGGGTGATGCGCTCAGCGAGGAGATGGCCGAGCGCATCGGCTGTCTTGTCGGCTCCGGCATCGGCGGCCTGCCGCTGATCGAGGACACCCATGCCGAGCTGACGCAGCGGGGTCCGCGCCGCATCTCGCCGTTCTTCGTGCCGGCCTCGATCATCAACATGATCTCCGGCCACGTGTCGATCAAGTACGGCTTCAAGGGCCCGAACCTTGCGATCGTCACTGCGTGCACGACCGGTCTGCATTCGATCGGTGAAGCCGGGCGTCTGATCGAGTACGGCGACGCCGACGTGATGATCGCCGGCGGGGCCGAATCGACGGTCTCCCCGCTCGGCGTGGGCGGCTTTGCCGCCGCGCGTGCGCTGTCCACGCGCAACGACGACCCGAAGACCGCCTCCCGTCCCTGGGACAAGGACCGCGATGGCTTCGTGCTCGGCGAAGGTGCCGGCGTGCTGGTGCTCGAGGAATACGAACACGCGAAGAAGCGCGGCGCGAAGATCTACGCCGAGCTGATCGGCTTCGGCATGAGCGCAGATGCCTTCCACATGACCGCGCCCAACGTCGACGGCCCGCGTCGTTCGATGCAGGCGGCGTTGCGCAACGCCGGCGTGAATGCCGACCAAGTGCAATACCTCAATGCGCACGGCACCTCGACGCCGCTGGGCGACACGAACGAAACCAACGCCATCAAGCTCGCATTCGGCGAGCATGCGCGTCAGCTGACGGTCAACTCGACCAAGTCGATGACTGGTCACTTGCTCGGCGGCGCCGGCGGCATTGAATCGGCCTTCACCGTGCTTGCGGTGCACCACCAGATTTCCCCGCCGACGATCAATATCTTCAACCAGGACCCCGAGTGCGACCTGGACTACTGTGCGAACACCGCGCGCGAGATGCGCATCGATGTCGCGCTGAAGAACAATTTCGGCTTCGGCGGCACCAACGGTTCGCTGGTCTTCAAGCGGGTCTGACCGGGTTCCGGCGCCGCATGCGCACGGCTCCCGCCCTGCAGGTCACTGTCAACCGGTTCGACCGGTGGCGCGCGGCTCTTGCCTGCGCGGCCATCGCTGCGCCGACCGCCACCGCAGCTTGGTGGCAGACCTCCTCGGTGCCGCGGCTGCCCGGTGCGGCGCTGTGCCTGTTCTGCGTCTTGCTGTCCGTGGTGTTGTGGCGGGCCGAGCGGCGTCGAGCGCCCCATGTGCTGCACTGGGACGGGCAGCTCTGGCACTGGGGCGCAGCTCAGATGCCGGACGACCGCCGCTGCACCGGCAAGGTCGAGGTGGCATTGGACCTCGGCCGCTGGATGCTGCTGCGCCTGCAGCCGTGCCCCGGCGCCGGGGCACGGGCGAGCTGGCTGCCGGTGCAGGCCGCAGGCCTCGAACGAAGCTGGCATGCGCTGCGCTGTGCGGTATATTCGCCCACGCTTGGCGACCGATCCCCCGGTCGCGATGAACTCCCCCACGCATGAGCGCTGACGCCGATGCCCTGTTGATTGAGCGCGTCAAGCGCGGTGACCAGAAAGCCTTCGAACTGCTGGTCATCAAGTACCAGCGCAAGATCGAGCGCCTGATCGCGCGCATGGTGCGCGACACCGACCTGATCCAGGACATCGCCCAGGAGACGTTCATCCGTGCCTACCGCGCGCTGCCGCAATTCCGCGGCGAGAGCGCTTTCTACACGTGGCTGTACCGGATCGCGGTCAACACGGCCAAGAAAACCCTGGTCGAACTCAAGCGCGACCCGCTCGTGACGGAATCCGCACGTTTCTCTGCGGACGACGAAGACGAAACTTCCCGGGTGGAGAACGAACTAAGCGATGGTGAAACGCCGGAGGCGGTGCTGGCCAGCAAGGAGATTGCGGCCACCGTCAATGCGGCGATCGAAGCCCTGTCGGACGACCTCCGGCAGGCCATCACCTTGCGCGAGATCGAAGGTTTGAGTTACGAAGAAATCGCGGATGTGATGAATTGCCCGATCGGCACCGTCCGTTCGCGCATTTTTCGTGCCCGCGAGGCCATCGCCGAGCGGCTGCGCCCGTTGTTGGACACGCCGGACGGCAAGCGTTGGTGATTGAGGAGTGTGTGATGTCTACCGAACGGTGGAGTGATTCCGGTTTCAGCGTGCAGGCCAGGCAAAGGCTGTCCGCCTTGTGCGACGGTGAAGTCGAAGCCGACGATCTGCACAGCGTGCTCGCCGCCTGGCGTGATCCTTCCGAGCGCATGGCCACTTGCGAGGTGTGGCATGCCTACCAGCTGATCGGTGACGTGATGCGCTCGGACGATCTGGCGGGCCGAGGGCGCGACGGTGAGTTTCTGAGCCGCCTGCGGGAACGGTTGACCGAGGAACCGGTCGTGATGGCACCGTCAGCGACGCCCGGCGAGGCCGCCGGGCCTGCGGTGCTGGTCGGCAACGGCGGGGCGGCAACCCGGGCGCGCCGCCGCTCGTGGACGGCTCCTGTCGCGACGGCTGCAGGCGTGATGGCCGTGGCCGGCGTGCTGGTTGTCACGCGACTGTCCGATCCTTCTGTGCTGCCGGGCGCGGGCGCAACATTGGTTCAGGCCCCCGCGGCGGCGACTGTGGCGGCGGCCTCTGCCGTGCCGGCGCCGCGTCCGGCCGGCGCCGAGCAGATCGTCGTCACGGCCAACGGCCCGCTGTTGCGGGACGCTCGCCTGGAACAGTACCTCGCGGCTCACAAGCAGTTCGGTGGCAGTTCGGCCCTGGGGGTGCCGTCCGGCTTCCTGCGCGGCGCCACCTACGAAGGCCCGACTCGTTGATCGGATGAATCGCATGCAATGGCGCTGGGTGGCCCCGTGGCTGGGGTGGGGAATGCTGGCCTTCGCAAGCTGCGGCGTGATGGCCCAGCCGCAGGAGCCGGTGCCGTTGGAGAAGACGGAGGTGCGGGCTTGGCTGCTGCGCATTCACGATGCAGCGCAGAAGCGCAACTTCCAGGGCACCTTCGTCGTCAGTGCCGGCGGACAGGTCGCCAGTTCACGCATCGCGCACTACTGTGAAGCGGGCAGCCAGTTCGAGCGCATCGAGTCGCTCGACGGGCAGATGCGCCGGGTGTTCCGGCACAACGACCTGGTTGCCACTCTGTGGCCTGCTTCACGCGTCGCGGTGCTCGAGCATCGGGAAACACTGGGCACCTTTCCTGGATTGCTGCACAACGACGGCGAGCGCCTCTCCGAGCACTATGAGGTGCGCAAGCTGGGTGCAGACCGTGTTGCCGGGCACGAGGCCGACGTGTTGATGGTCAGTGCACGCGACCCCTACCGTTACGGCTACCGTTTGTGGGCCGACAAGGACAGCGGCCTCCTGTTGCGCGCCGAAGTGCTCAACGAGGACGAGGACGTGCTGGAATCCTCGGCTTTCTCCGAAGTTTCGATCGGCGTGAAGTCGCAGCCGGAATCGGTGGTCAAGCCGATGAAGAAGCTGAGTGGCTACCGCGTCGACCGGCCGGCGCTGAGCAAGACGCATTACGAGCAGGAAGGCTGGGTCTACAAGCAGCAGGTGCCTGGCTTCCGGCACGTCAACTGCGTCAAGCGCTCGCTGGGGAAATCGAGCTCGCACGAGTCGGAGGGCGATGCCGGGCGCGAGATCCTGCAGACGATCTTTTCCGACGGCCTGGCGCATGTTTCGATCTTCGTGGAACCCTTCGACCCTTCCCGGCATCGCAGGGAAATGCTGATGAGCATGGGCGCGACGCACACCTTGGTACGTCGCTACAAGGACTGGTGGATCACGGCGGTCGGCGAAGTGCCGCCGGCCACTTTGCGCCTGTTCGTGCAGGGCCTGGAGCGCAAGCTCTAGCGCTTTCTTGTCCCGGCGCCGCAGTCCCCTGCGGCACCTTTCCATTGAGGTGATCGATGACTGCAAGAATCCATATAACTGGACGGTTTCGTCACGTGGTGATGGCGTTCGTCGCCGGCGCTTGCCTCGTGCTCGCGGCGCCTGCGCCTGCCCAGGTTCCGGCACGTGAGTTGCCGGACTTCACGACGCTGGTCGAGCAGGTGGGGCCTTCTGTGGTCAACATCCGCACCACCGAGCGAGTGCGCGCAGGTCAGTTGCCCGGCGGCCCGCAAATGGACGAAGAGATGCAGGAGTTCTTCCGGCGCTTCTTCGGCGTGCCGATGCCCGGCCCCCGTCCCGACCCGCGCCGCCCACAGCGACCGGGGCAAGAGGAAGAGCAACCACGCGGCGTCGGCTCCGGCTTCATGATCACGCCCGACGGCTACGTGATGACCAATGCGCACGTGGTCGAAGGGGCCGACGAGGTCTACGTCACGCTGACCGACAAGCGCGAGTTCAAGGCCAAGATCATCGGCACCGACAAGCGCACCGACGTCGCCGTGGTGAAGATCGAGGCGAGCGCCCTGCCCGCCGTGAAGATCGGTGACGTCAGCAGGCTGAAGGTCGGCGAGTGGGTGATGGCGATCGGCTCACCCTTCGGCCTCGACAACACCGTGACCGCCGGCATCGTCAGTGCCAAGGGGCGCGAAACCGGCGACTACCTGCCCTTCATCCAGACCGACGTCGCGATCAACCCGGGCAATTCCGGCGGCCCGCTGCTGAACCTGCGCGGCGAAGTGGTCGGCATCAACTCGCAGATCTACAGTCGCTCCGGCGGGTTCATGGGGATATCGTTCGCGATCCCCATCGACGAGGCGATGCGCGTGGCCGAGCAACTGCGCGCGACAGGCCGCGTGATCCGGGGGCGCATCGGCGTGCAGATCGATCAGGTGACCAAGGAGGTGGCCGAGTCGATCGGGCTCGGCAAGCCGATCGGGGCACTGGTTCGCAGCGTCGAGGACGGCGGCCCGGCACAGAAGGCCGGCCTCGAAGCCGGCGACATCATCACGCGCTTCGACGGCAAGCCGATCGAGCGCGCCTCGGATCTGCCGCGCATCGTTGGCAACAGCAAGCCCGGCAACAAGCTGAGCCTGCAGGTCTTCCGACGCGGCAACTACCGTGACCTGACCGTCACCGTCGGCGAGTTCGAACCGGAGCGCCCGGTGCGCACCGGCAGCGTCGAGCCGCCGCAGGGCGGCGCGTCTTCCAGCGCAGCGCAGGGGCTCGGTCTGGTGGTGGCCGACCTGAGCGCCGCCGAGCAGCGAGAACTGGGCCTCAAGAGCGGCGTACGTGTGGCCTCGGTCGACGGTCCGGCGGCACGAGCGGGATTGCGCGAGGACGATGTGATTCTTGCGGTGGCGAACACCGAGGTCCGCGATGTCAAGCAGTTCGAGGCCGTGCTGCGCAAGCTCGACAAGAGCAAGCCGTTCAACGTGCTGTTCCGGCGTGGCGAGTGGGCTCAATACGCCGTGATCCGACCGGGCCGCTAGCCGCGCGCGCCTGCTTGCACCGAGCGTGATCCGGCGAGAACCCGGCAACCAACTAGGTTGTCGGGTTTTTTCATGTCGCGGAAGGAGCAGGAAAAATCATCGCTGGTCACATGTTGATAAGTACGCTGAAATTTGTTGGTGAGCACTAACAAACCATCAGAATAAACGAAGGATTCTCGGTACATTTCGATAAAATCGACGGGTCGCGCAGCCCTTTATCGTTGGACCGCGGCGGTAGTCCCCCTGCTTTGAAACTATCCCCAAACAGTCCACATGCATTTGTGGATAAGTTGTGGATCAAAACTCCTGTTGGCACTCTGCAACGGGGCAAGAGCAAGTGCTGGTGCGGTTTCCAGCGGGGGGTATTTCGCTACAATGAAGGTCCAACAAAGCAGTTGCCATACCTTTTTGTTGGAAGGCGCGTCGCCGATTCGACGCGCCTTTTTTTTAGGCCTCCGCCTGCATGGGCGACACGCAGCGTTGAGGTCCGTGCAGCCTGCGCGCGACGCTGGCCTCGAGGACGCAAGGACGTTCCTGTGGCGAGTGACGCACTCGATTCGCTTTCATGAACCACATCCGCAACTTTTCCATCATTGCCCACATCGACCACGGCAAGTCGACGCTTGCCGATCGCATCATTCATCGTTGTGGGGGCTTGAGCGACCGCGAGATGGAAGCGCAGGTGCTCGACTCGATGGACATCGAGCGCGAACGCGGCATCACGATCAAGGCCCAGACCGCGGCGCTGCAGTACACCGCGCGCGACGGCAAGATCTACAACCTCAACCTGATCGACACGCCGGGGCACGTCGACTTCAGCTATGAAGTCAGCCGCTCGCTGTCGGCCTGCGAAGGCGCCTTGCTGGTGGTCGACGCGAGCCAGGGTGTCGAGGCGCAAACGGTCGCCAACTGCTACACCGCGATCGAGCTGGGCGTCGAGGTGGTGCCGGTGCTCAACAAGATGGATCTGCCGCAGGCCGATCCCGACCGCGCGAAGGCCGAGATCGAGGACGTGATCGGCATCGACGCCACCGATGCAATTCCCTGCTCGGCCAAGACCGGCGAGGGCATCGACGAGATTCTCGAGGCCGTCATTGCCCGCATGCCGGCGCCGCGAGGCAAGTCCGACGCGCCGTTGCGCGCGGTCATCATCGACTCCTGGTTCGACAACTACGTCGGTGTCGTGATGTTGGTGCGCGTGGTGGACGGCAAGCTGAAAAAGGGCGAGCGCATCAAGATGATGGCGACCCATGCCGTCTACAACGCCGAGCAGTTGGGCGTCTTCACGCCGAAGTCGGTGTCACGCGACGAGCTGAGCGCCGGCGAAGTGGGCTTCATCATCGCCGGCATCAAGGAGTTGCAGGCCGCAAAGGTCGGCGACACCATCACGCTCGAGAAGAAGCTGCCGAACAACCACGGTCCGGCGAACGAGCCGCTGCCGGGTTTCAAGGAAATCCAGCCGCAGGTGTTCGCCGGGCTGTATCCCACCGAAGCGAGCGAGTACGACCAGCTGCGCGACGCGCTGGAGAAGCTCAAGCTCAACGACTCGTCGCTGCGCTATGAACCCGAGGTGTCGCAGGCGCTCGGATTCGGCTTCCGATGCGGTTTCCTGGGCTTGCTGCACATGGAGATCGTCCAGGAGCGGCTGGAACGGGAGTTCGACCAGGATCTGATCACCACGGCTCCGAGCGTCATCTACGAGGTGGAGCTGAACAGCGGCGAGGTGATTCCGGTCGAGAATCCGTCGAAGATGCCCGATCTCGGCCGCATCCGCGAGATCCGCGAGCCGATCGTCACGGTGCATCTGTACATGCCCCAGGACTACGTCGGGCCGGTGATGACACTGGCCAACCAGAAGCGCGGGGTGCAGCTCAACATGGCCTATCACGGTCGCCAGGTCATGCTGACCTACGAGCTGCCGCTGGCCGAGATCGTGCTCGACTTTTTCGACAAGCTGAAGTCGGTTTCGCGCGGCTATGCGTCGATGGACTACGAGTTCAAGGAGTACCGGGCAGCCGACGTCGTCAAGGTCGACATCCTGATCAACGGGGACCGGGTCGACGCCTTGTCGATCATCGTGCATCGCAGCCAGAGCCAGTACCGCGGCCGCGCCGTGGCCGCCAAGATGCGCGAGCAGATCCCGCGCCAGATGTACGACGTGGCGATCCAGGCCGCGATCGGAGCGAACATCATCGCGCGCGAGACGATCAAGGCGCTGCGCAAGAACGTGCTGGCAAAATGCTACGGCGGTGACATCAGCCGCAAGCGCAAGTTGCTGGAAAAACAAAAAGCCGGCAAGAAACGGATGAAGCAGATCGGCACGGTCGAAGTGCCGCAGGAAGCTTTCCTGGCCATCCTTCAAGTCGACGACTGATCCCTCTTCTCTGGAGCCTGGATGGGACTGCTCACTGGAGCCTTGTACGCCTGCCTGATCGTTTATCTGGGAGGCTGGTATCTTGATGCATGGCATGGCAACTTCTCGTTGCTGCTGTTCCTGCTCACCGTGGTCACCCTCGCGTTCTGGCTCGCCGAACGGCTGTACTTCCTGCCGGCGCGCCGCCGCGCTGCCGAGGCGCTGCAAGCGCAGGACGCCGAGCGCCGTGCGGAACTCGCGCGCCAGGGCATCGAGCGGGTCGACGGCAATGTGCAGGAGGCGCGCGAGAAACTGCTGATGCAGCCCTGGTGGCTGGATTGGACGGCCGGGCTGTTTCCGGTCATCTGCATCGTCTTCCTGCTGCGGTCTTTCCTGTTCGAGCCGTTCAAGATCCCGTCGGGCTCCATGGTGCCGACCTTGCTGGTCGGTGACCTGATTCTCGTGAACAAATACCACTACGGCGTGCGCCTGCCGGTGATCAACAAGAAGATCATCGACAACCACGTGCCGCAGCGCGGCGACGTGATGGTGTTCCGCTACCCGAAGGACACCCGCGTCGACTACATCAAGCGGGTTGTCGGCGTGCCGGGCGACGAGGTGGCCTACCTCAACAAGCGCCTGACCATCAACGGCCAGCCGGTGCCGACGCAGCCGCTCGGTGAGTTCTACAACGAGGACCGGCGTCGCTATGCGCAGCTGTTCTCCGAGAAGCTCGGCACCATGGAGCATCGCATCCTGAACTACAAGGATGCACCACCCTTCGTGATCGCAGCCGACGACTTTCCGCACAGCGACAACTGCCGCTACAGCGCTGAAGGCGTGACCTGCAAGGTGCCGGCCGGTCACTACTTCACGATGGGCGACAACCGCGACGATTCGCAGGATTCGCGCTTTTGGGGCTTCGTGCCGGACGAGAACATCGTCGGCAAGGCCTTTTTGATCTGGATGAATTTGGGTAATCTCGGCCGTATCGGTTCGTTTCAGTAACACGGCTTTGCTGTCCACGACCTTTCCAAGCCCCAGGAGCTAACGATGACCCTTGTTTCCCGGCGCGAACAGCGCGGCGTCACCTTGATCGGCCTGCTGTTCTGGGCCGTGCTGATCGGCGCCGTGGCCTTGATCGGGATGAAGGTCTTTCCGACACTGAACGAATACTGGACGATCCAGAGGACCGTGAACAAGGTCGCGCAGGAAGGTGGCACCACGGTGCCCGAGATCCGTGCGTCGTTCGAGCGCCAGAAGCAGATCGAATACTCGATCGAGTCCATCTCCGGCAAGGATCTCGAGGTCACGAAGGAAAACGATCGCATCGTGATCAGCTTCGCCTACGACAAGGAGATCGTCCTGATCGAGCCGGTCTATCTGCTGATCAGGTACTCGGGCCGCTCCAAGCCATGAGCTGTCGCCGCGCGCGCTGCGACGGCCGTTGAAAGGCGGCGGGTGTGAGCGACGCTGTTCAAGCGCTGGAGCAACGGCTCCAGTACCGCTTTCGCAACCCGGCGCTGCTCGCGCGGGCCTTGACGCACCGCAGCTTTGGGGCCGACCACAACGAACGGCTCGAGTTTCTCGGCGACTCGGTGTTGGGGCTGGCGATCTCCGGCTTGCTGTACGAGCGCTTTTCCGGCTCCGACGAAGGCGACCTCTCTCGCGTGCGAGCCAACCTCGTGAAGCAGGATTCGCTGCATCGCATCGCGCTGACGCTCGAACTTCCCGGCTGCCTGCGGCTCGGCGAGGGCGAGGCGCGCAGCGGCGGCGCGCAGCGCCCCTCGATCCTGGCCGATGCGCTGGAAGCGGTATTCGGTGCGGTCTATCTGGACGGTGGCTTCGACGCAGCCCGGACGCTGGTTCACCGCCTGTTCAGCGCGGTGCTGACCGAACCCGACCTGCGCAGCAGCGCCAAGGACGCCAAGACCGAGCTGCAGGAATGGCTGCAGGCGCGCAAGATCGCGGTGCCGGCCTATGCCATCGTCGCGACGCGCGGGCATGCGCACCAGCAGCAGTTTGTCGTCAGCTGCAGCGTGCCGGCGCTGGCGGTCGTGCAGAACGGCGAGGGGCCCTCGCGCCGGGCGGCCGAACAGGTGGCGGCGCAGGCCGTGCTCGCTAAACTCAAGGCAACGGGCCGCTGAAAGCGGTCAATTTTGCTTGTGCAGCTTCAGCTGCGATGGAAAACGTGAACGTGGACTCCAACCCTTCGCCGGCAGACGGCGATCCCTCGCTGCCCGCCGGCGGGCAGCGTTGCGGGCTGATCGCCATCGTCGGGCGGCCCAATGTCGGCAAGTCGACGCTGCTGAACGCCCTCGTCGGACAGAAGGTCAGCATCACGTCGCGCAAGGCACAGACGACGCGCCACCGCATCACCGGCATCCGCACGCTGGGTGACGCGCAATACGTCTTTGTCGACACGCCGGGCTTCCAGACCCGGCACAGCAACCCGCTCAATCGCACGCTGAACCGCACGGTGTTGTCTTCGGTGAGTGATGTCGACGTGGTGCTGTTCGTCGTCGAAGCCGGCCGCTTCGGGCTCGACGATGCCAAGGTGCTGTCGCTGATCCCCGAAGGCAAACCCGCGGTGCTGGTGGCCAACAAGCTCGACAAGGTGGTGCGGCGGGCCGAGCTGGCGCCCTGGCTGAAGAGCATGCAGGAACGTCACCCGTTCGCCGAGTTCGTGCCGCTGACCGCCAAGCGCCCCGACGACGTCAAGCGCCTGCTGGAAATCGTGCGGCCTTACCTGCCCGAACAGGCGTGGTGGCACGACGAAGAGGCGCTGACCGACCGCAGCGAGCGTTTCCTGGCCAGCGAGATCGTGCGCGAGAAGCTGTTCCGCCTGACAGGCGACGAGTTGCCCTACACCTCGACCGTCGTGATCGACAAGTTCGAGGAGGAGGGCAACCTGCGCCGGATCGCGGCGACCATCGTGGTCGAGCGCGACGCCCACAAGGGCATGGTGATCGGCGACGGCGGAGAGCGGTTGAAGCGCATCGGCACCGAGGCGCGCCAGGAGCTCGAGAAGCTGATGGACGCGAAGGTGTTCCTCGAGCTGTGGGTCAAGGTGCGCTCCGGCTGGGCCGACGACGAGGAGCGGCTGCGCAGCTATGGCTACGAGTGAGCGGTTCGCCGGGCCGCGCTCGCACGCACCGGCCGTCTGAACCATGGCCACCTCCCGGGGCCGCGGTTCCGGAGCGCGTGCCGCGTTCCGGGTGCAGGGCGAGGCGGCCTATGTGCTGCATCGCTACGACTGGAGCGAGTCCAGCCTGATTCTCGACCTGTTCACCCATCAGCACGGCCGTGTCGCCGTGGTGGCGAAGGGGGCCAAGCGGCCCTACTCACAACTGCGCCCCGTGCTGTTGCCGTTCCAGCGGCTGGTGGTGGGCTTCAGCAGCCGCGAGGAAGAGGGTGGCGATGTCCACACGCTGAAATCGGCCGAGTGGGCAGGGGGCGCGGCGATGCTGACCGGCGCGCCGCTGCTGACCGGCTTCTATCTCAACGAATTGCTGATGAAGCTGCTCGCGCGCGCCGACCCGCATCCGGTGCTGTTCAGTGCGTATGCCGAGACCTTGCCCCACCTGGCTGCCAAAGACGAGCAGCAGGTGCAGTCGACGTTGCGCGCTTTCGAACTGGTGCTGCTGCGTGAGTTGGGCGTGCTGCCCCAGCTCGACGTGGCGACGCTGACGCTGGCTCCGGTGCAGCCCGAGGCGCGCTATCGCCTGCACGGGGAAGCCGGCGTGGTGGATGCCGAACGCCAGGATGCGGCCCTCGCCGGTCGCACGCTGCAGGTGCTGCAGCAGGCGCTCGATGCGGGCTCGCTGGACATGCTGCGCGCCACCTGTGCGACCGCCTTGCCCGAACTCCGGACGGCGCTGCGCCAACTGCTTCACTATCATGTGGGTTCGCCGCAGTTGCGCACGCGTCAGATGATGGTGGACGTCCAGCGGCTGCTCGATGGACCTTCGCTGCTCAAACGATGAACCCCCTCGTTGCTCCAGAATCATCCGCACGCGGCGGCGTGACCGCACTGTCGGTCAATCTCAACAAGGTGGCGCTGCTGCGCAATACGCGGCATCTCGGCATCCCGAGCGTCACCCGGGCCGCAACGGCGGTGCTTGAGGCGGGGGCCCAGGGCCTCACGGTGCACCCGCGGCCCGACGAGCGCCACATCCGTGCCCACGATGTGCACGACCTGGCCGCACTGCTGAAAGAGTGGCCGCATGTCGAGTTCAACATCGAAGGCAACCCCTTCCACAACCTGATGGACTTCGTGCGGGCCGTGCGTCCTCATCAGTGCACTTTCGTGCCGGACACCGTCGGGCAATTCACCTCCGACCACGGTTGGACGTTTCCTCAGGATGGCAAGAAGCTGAAACCGCTGATCGCCGAGGCGCAGGCACTCGGCGTACGGGTGAGCCTGTTCATGGATCCGATGCCCGAAGCCATGGCGGCAGCGCGGGCCTGTGGTGCCGACCGGGTGGAGCTCTACACCGAGACGTACGCTCAGGCTCATGCGGCCGGCAAGGCAGCCGCGCTGCTGCCGAGCTTCGAGGCGGCCGCACGTGCGGCGATCGCCGTGGGATTGGGCGTCAATGCGGGGCACGATCTCAACCGCGACAACCTCACCGATTTCCTGCGCACGGTACCCGGTGTGCAGGAGGTGTCGATCGGCCACGCGTTCATTGCCGATGCGCTTGAGCTCGGTTACCGCGAGACCGTACACGACTACCTGCGCTGCATTCAACGCGCTTTTGCGCCCCAGGGCCGATGATCTACGGCATCGGCACCGACATCTGCGATATCCGGCGCATGCGGGCCACCTGGGAGCGGCGCGGCGAACGCTTTGCGCTCAAGGTGCTCGGCCCGCACGAGATCGAGGTGTTCCGCACCCGCTATGCGAAGGTGCCGGCGCGTGGCATTGCCTACCTGGCCACCCGCTTCTCTGCCAAGGAAGCGTTCTCGAAGGCCATCGGTCTCGGCATGCGCATGCCGATGACCTGGCGCGACTGCGAGCTGGTGAAGGCACCGAGCGGCAAGCCCCAGATACGCCTGCACGGCGGTCTCGCCGCGTGGTTCGACGCCCGCGGCTTGCGGGCCCACGTCACCGTGACCGATGAATCCGAATACGCGGCGAGTTTCGTCGTCGTCGAAACCAAGGAATGAACCTGATGGCTGCTGCCGAACATGCTCCCCATGCGCCGGTGGTGCTCGACATCGCCGGCACCGCGTTGAACGACGACGACCGCCGGCGGTTGCAGCACCCGCTCACCGGCGGGCTCATCCTGTTTGCCCGCAACTGGGAGAGCCGGCTGCAGCTCACCGAACTGACGGCCGAAATCAAGACCATCCGCCCGGACGTGCTGATCTGCGTCGACCATGAGGGTGGGCGCGTGCAGCGTTTTCGCACCGACGGCTACACCCACCTGCCGCCGATGCGCGTGCTCGGGGAGTTGTGGATGCGCGACGCGATGGCCGCCACCGACGCTGCCACCGCTTGCGGTTATGTGCTGGCTGCCGAGCTGCGCGCGTGCGGCGTCGATTTCAGCTTCACGCCGGTGCTGGATCTCGACCACGGGCCGAGCGGCGTGATCGGCGACCGCGCTTTCCATCGCGACGCGCGAGTTGCCACGGTGCTTGCCAAGAGCGTGATGCACGGCCTGCTGCTGGCGGGCATGCAATCGTGCGGCAAGCACTTCCCGGGGCACGGCTTCGTCGCGGCCGA
This sequence comes from Caldimonas mangrovi, assembly GCF_023721835.1. Classification (GTDB taxonomy): domain Bacteria; phylum Pseudomonadota; class Gammaproteobacteria; order Burkholderiales; family Burkholderiaceae_C; genus Caldimonas; species Caldimonas mangrovi. The sequence goes on from NZ_JAMKFE010000008.1 coordinate 225,456, forward strand.
CTCGCACGTCGATGTGCCGGTCGACAAGCGCTCGCTGAAGGCCATCCTCGAAGACGATGCGAAGCCGTACGAATGGCTGAGCACCTCGCTGGCGTCGGTGATGCCGGCGCACGTGATCTATCCGAAGGTGGATGCGCAGCCGGCGGGCTTTTCGAGCCGCTGGTTGCAGGACATCCTGCGCACCCGCCTCGGTTTCACCGGCGCGATCTTCAGCGACGATCTCAGCATGCAGGGTGCGATGGTGGCCGGCACACCGGTGCAGGGCGCCATGGCGGCGCTGAACGCCGGCTGCGACATGGTGCTGCTGTGCAACCAGTCGCTCGACGGCGGCGCAGCGGTCGATGAATTGCTGGATGGCCTGCTACGCGCGTTGAACACCGGCGGCTGGCAGGCGAACGAGGCCAGCGAAGCCCGCCGGCTCGATCTGTTGCCGCAGACTGCGCCGCTCGCCTGGGACGAGCTGATGTTGCACGCCCCGTACCGGCAGGCGCTGGCTCGCCTGCCCTGACCGCGCCTCCGCGGCGCATGAAAAACAACGCCGCCGCAGGCTCAGCCTGCGGCGGCGTTGTTCTGTGAGGCGAGACCGGTCGCCCGGCCTCGCGTTCAGACCTGCGGGCGCGAGGTGTCGGAGCGGCCGCCCTCGAGCGGCAGCGAAAACTGCGACAAGTCCTTGCGCGTCTCGACCAGCACCAGCGGGCCCTCGTCGAGCGTCACCACCGGTTTCGGTTCGCGCGGCACGCGTGCAGGCGCCGGCGCGGCGGCGATGGCTTCCTGCGCTGCGCGCACCTTCTCGTCGTCGGAGTTGACCCACTCCAGCCCGGCGCCGCTGGCGATTTCGTGCAGTTGGTCGAACGGCAGCACGAAGGGGCGGGGGGCGACGGCGACCGGGACCGGCGCAGCGGCAGGCACCGGTGCAGGGGCAGGCGCCGGTTCGGCTTCGAGGGGTGCCGCTTGTGCGAGCGGCAGTTCGGCCGTCTCGCCTTCGACCACCGCGGCTTCGGAGACGAAGTCCTCGGTCACCTCGCCATCGCGCTCCCGGCGGTCGCGGCGATAGCGGTCGCGACCGCGGCCGCGCCGCCGGCCTTCGCCTTCACGCGCCGCTTCGTTCTCGGTGCCGCTGTCGGCGCCCGCCATCGCGGCTTCAGTGATGCCGGTGGCACCGACGACGCCGGTGTCGCCGGTCACGCCGGTCTCACCCGTGATGCCCGACTCGCCGGCCACCCGGGTGGCGCCCAAGGTGTCCTCGATCTCGGTACTTTCGAGCGTCTCGCCGGCTGCACCTTCCAGGGCACCGCCCTCGACGGCTTCGCGCTCGCGACGGCCGCGGCCGCCACGGCGACGGCGGCGCCCGTCGCGCTGAGCATCGCCGGACTCGGCAGCCGCGCCCTCCTGGGGCACGGTGTCGGCAAAGCCGACTTCGGGCGGGGCTTCGATCGCATCGGCAGGCACTTCACGCTCGGGGCGCGGCCCGCGGCGGCCTTCCTGGCGCGGCGGGCGCGCCTCTTGGGCGCCGGCTTCGCGCGGCTCGCGCTGTTCACGCGGCTCGCGTTGCTCACGCGGTTCACGCTCTTTGCGGGGCGTGTCGGTGCGCGACTCGCCGGCAGCCTGTTCTGCCGACTTTGCACGGTTGCGGTCGCGGCCGTCGCGGCGCCCGTCACGGTTGCCGTCGCGTCCGCCTTCGCGGTTGCCATCACGGCCGCCGCGGCGCTCGCCACGCTCGCCTCGATCGCCCCGGTCGCCGCGGCGGCGCGTGTCCTGCGCCTCCTTGGCGGCAGGGGCCGCCGGGGACACGGCAGGGGCGGGGGCTGGCGCCGATTGCGGTTCGCCGACGAACAATTTCTTCAGCCACGCGAAGAATCCACCCTCGGTAGCTGCCGCCGCCGCGGCGGGTGCCGGGGCCGGCGCAGGCACGGCGGCGGACACCGCGGCCGGTTCGGGGGCGGGCCTGGGCGGTGCCATCGGCGCGGGCTGGTCGGGCAGGATGCCCTTGATCACCGGCTCCTGCTTGGCCTTGCCGGCCTTCTCGCGACGGGTGATGCCGACCTCGTCGTCCGGCTCCTCGATCATCGTGTAGCTGGCCTGCAGTCCTTCAAGGCGAGGATCGTCGTGGCGCAGACGCTCAAGCTTGTAGTTCGGGGTGTCGAGGTGCTTGTTGGGCACCAGCAGCACGGTCACGCGCTGCTTCAGTTCGATCTTGGTGATCTCGGTGCGCTTCTCGTTCAGCAGGAAGGACGTGACTTCCACCGGCACCTGCACGTGCACGGCGGCGGTGTTCTCCTTCATCGCCTCTTCCTGCACCATGCGCAGGATCTGCAGCGCGGACGATTCGGTGTCGCGGATGTGGCCGGTGCCGTTGCAGCGCGGGCAGGTGATGTGCGAGCCTTCGCTCAGTGCGGGGCGCAGGCGCTGGCGGCTCAGTTCAAGCAGGCCGAACTTGCTGATCGAGCTGAACTGCACGCGGGCCCGGTCCTGGCGGAGCGCGTCGCGCAGCCGGGTCTCGACCTCGCGGCGGTTCTTGGACTCCTCCATGTCGATGAAGTCCACGACGATCAGGCCGCCCAGATCGCGCAGGCGCATCTGCCGGGCGATCTCGTCGGCCGCTTCCAGATTGGTGCGGGTCGCGGTTTCCTCGATGTCGCCGCCACGCGTGGCGCGCGCCGAGTTCACGTCGATCGACACCAGTGCTTCGGTATGGTCGATCACGATCGCGCCGCCGGAGGGCAGCTGCACGGTGCGCGAATAGGCCGACTCAATCTGGTGCTCGATCTGGAAGCGCGAGAACAGCGGCGCATCGTCGCGGTAGCGCTTCACCCGGTGCTCGTTGTCCGGCATCACGTGATGCATGAACTGACGAGCTTGTTCGTAGATGTCGTCGGTGTCGATCAGGATCTCGCCGATGTCCGCGGTGAAGTAGTCGCGGATCGCGCGGATCACGAGCGACGATTCCTGGTAGATCAGGAAGGCACCCTTGCCGGCCTGCGACGCGCCTTCGATCGCGGTCCACAACTGCAGCATGTAGTTGAGGTCCCATTGCAGCTCGGCGACGCTGCGACCGATGCCGGCAGTGCGCGCGATCAGGCTCATGCCCTTCGGGTACTGCAGCTGGTCGAGCGCGTCCTTCAGTTCTTCGCGGTCCTCGCCTTCGATGCGGCGCGAGACGCCACCGCCGCGAGGGTTGTTGGGCATGAGCACCAGGTAGCGGCCGGCCAGCGAGACGAAGGTGGTCAGGGCCGCGCCCTTGTTGCCGCGTTCTTCCTTCTCGACCTGGACCAGCAGTTCCTGGCCTTCCTTGATCGCATCGGAGATCTTCGCGTTGCGGACGTCGGTGCCTTCCTTGAAGTACTGGCGCGAGATTTCCTTGAACGGCAGGAAGCCGTGGCGGTCTTCGCCGTAGTCGACGAAACAGGCTTCGAGCGAGGGCTCGACGCGTGTGACGACCGCCTTGTAGATGTTGCCCTTGCGTTGCTCGCGGCCTTCGATCTCGGTCTCGAAGTCGAGCAGCTTCTGGCCGTCGACGATGGCGAGACGCCGCTCTTCCTGCTGCGTCGCATTGATCAGCATGCGTTTCATGTGCACTCCTTCGTGCCGGAACCTCGGCGGGCGCCGGCACACGAACACGTCGCCTTGCCGATGCCGCGATCGCGGCATCGGGGGCGACTCATCGATGCACGAGAAACGAAGAGGAACCGGAAGGAATCGCCCTGGACTGACGTGATCGTGTACCGATCAGCGCGACAGCGTTGGCGCGTGCGCCCGCAAGACCGCGCCCTTCGGGTGAAGGGCGGCCCAGGCTGGTTGCCGTCTCCGCGCTGTGCCGCAGGCGCAGCGCGCTGCGGCACACCCGTGCACGCGCGCAGCCGGACGGTTCATGACCGGACGGGCGCACGACGCCAGGGAGCGCGGGGAGTGGAGGAACAACAACCGGGGGGAGGTCATGGGACGCGGACAACAGGTGTTGCCGGAACGACAAGGAAGCGACGACGCTGCGATGTCTCCGGACAAGGTCGGCCTGTTGCCTGAAAACCTTGTTCTTTGGTTCTTTCGACGTTTGCTCTGCCGCAGGTCGGGCCTGAGCCGCCGCTTCACCTTGGGAAGCGGCCCGCTCCACCGGGCCTGCGTTGCATCACCGTTGGCCGGTTTTTCACGCGCTTGTTACTGCTCTGCGCGAGAGACCGACCACCACCTTGCCTGCTCGTGTTGCCGTCACTCCTGCGATCAGGGTCGGAGGGCGACAGGTAAACTCTTGAAAATCAAACACTTACAACGCAAACGTGGTGCAACGGATTATAGGCGCGAAAAGGCGTATGCAGGTGGAACGGCGTGAAACCACACGTCGCGCCCCGGCGGCCGCAGCACCCCCGCCCGTCAAGTCAGCGCCCGCTTCCTCGCTTGCAGCGGTGCAGCGGCTGTCCATCGACGAGGGTTCTTCCGGCCAGCGGCTCGACAACTTCCTGCTGAAAGTGCTCAAGGGCGTGCCCAAGACGCACGTCTACCGCATCGTGCGCAGCGGCGAGGTGCGTGTGAACAAGGGTCGGGCGTCGGCCGACACCCGGCTCGAACTGGGCGACGAGGTGCGTGTGCCGCCGCTACGGTTGCCCGACAAGGCGGCAACGCCGGCTGCTCCAGCGCGCGAGTTCCCTGTGCTGTTCGAGGACGAGCACCTGCTGGCGGTCGACAAACCGGCCGGCGTTGCGGTGCATGGCGGCAGCGGCGTCAGTTTCGGCGTGATCGAGCAGTTGCGGCGCGCGAGGCCGCAGGCGCGGTTTCTCGAGTTGGTGCACCGGTTGGACAAGGAAACGTCAGGCGTCCTGCTGCTGGCCAAGAAGCGCAGCGCGCTGACGGCGCTGCAGGACCAGTTCCGCCAGCGCGAGACCGGCAAGACCTACGCCGCCCTGGTCATCGGCGCCTGGCCGGCCGGCAAGAAGGTGATCGATGTGCCCTTGCACAAGTACCTCGACGCCGAGGGCGAGCGGCGCGTGCGTGCCGTGGCGGCCGACGCGGACGAGGGCCGGCGCTCGATCACGCTGGTCAAGGTGGCTGCCGCCTACACAGGCTATACGCTGCTGGATGTGACCATCAAGACCGGCCGCACGCACCAGATCCGGGTGCACCTGGCGCATGAGGGGCACCCGATCGTCGGCGACCCGAAATACGGCGATTTTTCGCTCAACAAGGCTTGGGCGCGCGGCGAGCGCCTTGAAGGGCACCGATTTGCGCGTATGTTCCTGCACGCGCGCCGGCTGCGCTTCGAGCATCCGGCCAGTGGCGCCACCATCGAGCTCGAAGCCGCATTGCCGGCCGAGTGCCGCGAACTTTTGAAACATTTATGAGAACCCGACCCCGCCAGTTCGATCTGGTCGTCTTCGACTGGGACGGCACGCTGTTCGACTCGACCGCACTGATCGTCCAGTGCATCCAGTCGGCCTGCGCCGACCTGCAGGTCCCCGTGCCGAGCCAGAACGCCGCGGCCTATGTGATCGGCATGGGCTTGCACGAGGCGCTGGCCCATGCCGTGCCCGGGCTGCCCAGCGAGCGCTACCCCGAGCTCGGCCTGCGCTACCGCCACCACTATTTCGCCAAGCAGCACGAACTGACCCTGTTCGACGGCGTGCTGCCGATGCTGCAGGCCCTCAAGGGGCGTCAGCACTGGCTGGGGGTTGCCACCGGCAAGTCGCGTCGCGGGCTCGACGAGGCGCTCAACACCGTGCAACTGCGCGGCGTGTTCGACGGCACCCGCACCGCCGACGAAACCCGGTCCAAACCCCACCCGCTGATGCTGCACGAGCTGATGGCCGAGTTCGGCGTCGAGCCCGAGCGCACGCTGATGATCGGCGACACCACGCACGACCTGCAGCTCGCCGCGAATGCCGGCACTGCGAGCGTGGCAGTCAGCTACGGCGCACACGAGCCATCGGCCTTCCACGAATTCGCGCCCCGCACGGTGGTGCACTCGGTGGGCGAACTGCACCGGTGGCTGGGGGACCATGCATGAGCGACCAGCAGCCAGGGCTTGAAGTGTGCGAGGCGGCCGCGCTTGAGGAGCGCGGTCGCGCCGTGAGTTTCGACGTGCTGCTGTGGAACGACAGCGTGCGCGCGTTCGCGCTGCGGTTCGACGGCCAGCCGGTCGCCTACGTCAATCGCTGCGCCCATGTGCCGGCCGAGATGGACTGGCAGCCCGACGAATTCCTCGACGACAGCCGGGAATGGATCATCTGCTCGATCCATGGCGCGGTCTACGATCCACGCAACGGCCGGTGTGTCGGCGGCCCGTGCAACGGGGGGCGGTTGATCCCGTTGAAGGTCGAGGAGCGCAACGGCAAGGTCTATTGGTATCCTTCCGACGATATCCAGCCGGCATTTGCCTGAGACGCCACCGACACGGCCAGCGTCGCTTCCGTCTTCCCCCATTCTTCCGGACACGCTCATGAGTTCCCTCGACCCTGGCTCCGCTTCGAGCTCGTACGATGACGCCGCGCCCGCGCCCGCGCCCGTGCCCGCGGCGGCACCTGCAGCGGCGACGGCGGCCGACACCGGCCTGGTGGCCGAACTGGCCCGCGCCTACCTGCTCGATCGCAAGCGCGAGCGGCGCTGGCGCATCTTCTTCCGGCTGTCGTGGCTGCTGCTGGCCGCCTTTGTGGTGGTGGCGTTGATGCTGCAGGGCGCTGCCAGCACCGCGCCCGCCGGTCCGCACACCGCGCTGATCGAAGTGCGCGGCGAGATCGCCCTGGAAGCCGAGGCCAGTGCCGAGAACCTGTTGTCGGCCCTGCGCAGCGCTTTCGAGGACCCGGGCTCCCGGGCCGTGGTGCTGCGCATCAACTCGCCCGGCGGCAGCCCGGTGCAGGCAGGCATCATCAACGACGAGATCCGTCGGCTCAAAGCCTTGCACAAGAAGAAGGTCTATGCCGTCATCGAGGAGGTGTGCGCCTCTGGCGCCTACTACATCGCGGTGGCCGCCGACGAAATCTACGTCGACAAGGCGTCCATCGTCGGCTCGATCGGCGTGCTGATGGACAGCTTCGGATTCACCGGGCTGATGGATCGGCTGGGCATCGAGCGCCGCCTGCTGACGGCCGGCGAGCACAAGGGCTTCCTCGACCCGTTCTCGCCGCAGTCGGACGAGGAGAAGGCCTATGCACAGGCGATGCTCGACCAGATCCACCAGCAGTTCATCGCTGTGGTGAAAGAGGGCCGCGAAGGCCGTCTGAAGGAAACCCCCGAACTGTTCTCGGGCCTGTTCTGGAACGGCGAACAGGCCGTGGCGCTGGGGCTGGTGGACCAGTTCGGCACGCTCGACTATGTCGCGCGCGAAGTGGTCAAGGCCGAAGAGGTGATCGACTACACCCCGCGCGAGAACGTGGCCGAGCGCCTGGCTAAGCGTTTCGGTGCGTCCATCGGCGAGGGCGCCGTGCGTGCGTTGCGCAGCGCTGGATCACTGCGCTGAGACACGGCGGTCGCAGGTACCTGCCCTGCCGCTGCGCTCGCTAGCGGCGGAAGCGTTCGCCGTTGTAGTAGGTCAGCTCGACGTAGTTGGAGCCCTCGTGGTCCTTGGGGCCGTACGCCAGCTCGAAGCCGCCCATGTCGTACGGGCGCATGGAATGGAAGGCGCCGATGAAGCGCTCGCGCGTGACGCCGCGACCGCCGCGGCGCAGGCCCTCGATCAGCAGACGCGCACTGACGTAGCCCTCGAGCGACGAATGGCCGGTGGTGGGGAAGCCTGATCTCTTCATCGCGGCCTGGTAGGCCTTGACGACGGGAAGCACGACGCTGTCCGGGTTCGGCACGACCTGGGCCACGGCGATGCCCTTGGCGGCTTCGCCCAGGGCGTCGAGCAGCGGCTTGGTGCCGAGGAAAGAGATCGAGAACGGCGCGGCACCCGCGATGCGCGGCCGCAGCGAACGGTAGAACGGAATGCCACTGGCCCCCACCGCGAACGAGGTCAGCGAGTTCGGCTGCCACGCGGCGATCTCGTCGACCAGCTTCGGGATGTCCTCGGGCGAGTCGCCCAGCAGGAAGGCTTTCCAGTCGGTGTTCTTGTGCTGCTTGGCCGCCGCTTCGAATGCCGCCAGCGTGGCCTTGCCGAAGGGATTCTCGGAGTACGCCACCGCGCATTTCGTCTGGCCGGTCGTGCCCAGGTGCTGCACGATCTTCGCGATCTCGGTGGAGTAGCTGGCGCGGGCGTGGATCACCAGCGGGTTGAACGCGCGCAATGCATCGAAGCCCGTGGCCGGTGCGATGAGAGGCACCCTGGCCTGCATGGCCACCGGCATCATGCCCAGCACGCTGGTGGTGCCGCCGCAGGCGAAGAAGGTGAACACGTTGTCGGCACCCACCAGTTGCTTCGCGTTCTCGGTGGCTTTCTGCGGCACGCCGCCGTCGTCCAGGCTGCGCAGTTCGAGGCGCCGGCCCTCGACGCCGCCGCGCTCATTGACCTCGTCGAACGCCGCCTTGATGCCCTTGTTCATTTCGACGAACGGAAAGGCCAGCGGGCCGCTGAGCGCCGCGGTCTGGCCGATCAGCAACGTGTCGGATTGCGCGCGCACCCAGGTGGGTGCTGCGCACGCCGCCGCGGCGGCTCCGGCTGCCTTGAGCAGTTGCCGGCGTGAACCCCGGTGGGGCGTCTTGATCATCGTGTCTCCTCGGAAGGGCGCCATTGTGAAGCGCTCTGCGGTGCGATGACGCAAGACTAGAGGGGTGTACCAAATCGTAAATGTCCCGCGCGCGACAGCTTTCCACCAGGGAAAACGCGGGTCGGCGGCGATTCGGTCACGACGAGGTCAAAAGACCTTTGCGTTCGATGAAGGCAATCACGTCGGCCAGGCCGGCCCGTGTCTTGAGGTTGGTCATGACAAAGGGCCGCGACGGGCGCATGCGCTGCGTGTCGGCCTCCATCACGGCCAGGTCGGCACCGACGTGCGGTGCGAGGTCGGTCTTGTTGATGACGAACAGGTCGCTCTTGGTGATGCCCGGGCCGCCCTTGCGCGGGATCTTTTCGCCGGCGGCCACGTCGATCACGTAGATCGTCAGATCGGACAATTCCGGGCTGAAGGTGGCGGCGAGGTTGTCTCCGCCCGACTCGATGAAAACGATGTCCGCGTTCGGGAATTTGTCGAGCATGCGGTCGACCGCCTCGAGGTTGATCGAGGCGTCCTCGCGGATCGCGGTGTGCGGGCAGCCGCCGGTCTCGACGCCCATGATGCGGTCGGGCTCCAGCGCACCGGCCACGGTCAGCAGGCGCTGGTCTTCCTTGGTGTAGATGTCGTTGGTGACGACGACCAGGTCGTAGTGCTCGCGCATCGCCTTGCAAAGCATCTCGACCAGCGTCGTCTTGCCTGAACCGACGGGGCCGCCCACGCCGACGCGCAGCGGCGGCAGTTTCTTGGTGCGGCCGGCGATGGAGTGCAGGGTCGTGGTCATGATCGGAACAATCGGGAGTATTGGGTTTCGTGCCGCGACGAGAGGATCGCGAGCATCGGGGTGAACGCCTGCCGTTCGGCGTCGGTGAGGCGCAGGGCGTGTGCCGCCACCGCCGGGATCTCGCCGGCCAGCCGGCCGAGGATGCGTTGCCCGGCGCTCTGGCCGAGCGGCACGGCCTTGATCGCCGCCTGCACCATGTTCTCGGCCCAGCCGAAGGCGAACGAAAGCAGCGCGTCGTGCACCGGGGCGGCCGTTTGCGCCGCGGCGAGCGCATAGGCGATCGGGTAGGCGGGGGCGGGTTTCAGGGCCGCGAGCGTGGCGAGACGGTCGTCGTTGCCCCGGTTGCGCAACCATTCGAGCAGCGAGCGGCCCATCTGTTCGGTCTGCTGGCGCAGTTCGGCCGACTCGCGCGTGGCGAGCACCCAGTCGTTCAGCACACCGATGCGCTGCGTGTCGCCGCTGCGCCATGCGCCGATCGCCGACGCCAGCGCAGCCAGATCGCCGCGGCCGAGGCTCAAGGCGAGTTGGTCGAGCAACCAGTCGCCTGCCTGCGCCTCGTTTGTCACTCGGCCGTCGTCGACGCAGGCCTCCAGCCCCTCGGAATAGCTGAAGCCGCCCACCGGCAGTGCCGGCGAGGCCAGCCACATCAACTGCAGCAGGGTGGCGGCGGACATCAGTGGTCGTGCTTGCAGTTCGGGCCGTGCACGTGAATCTTTACCTCGGCCGGTGAGTGCGAGTGGCCATGGTGATGGCCAGCGTGCCCGTGCTCATGATCATCGTCGCGCGCATGCGAGTGTCCGTGCGCGTGCCCCCCCGCATAGGCCCCGCCTTCCGGCTCGAAGGGCGCCTGGGCTGCGCTGACGATCAGGTGCATCTGCCGCAGCATGTCGGCCAGCACATGATCGGGTTCGAGCTTCAGATGGTCGGGCTGCAGTTCGAGTTGCACATGCCGGTTGCCCAGGTGATAGGCCGCGCGCAGCAGGTCGAAGGGCCTACCGTGCTCGGCACAGTGCCTGACCACGAGCACCGGTTGCGGCGCGGCCAGCACGCGGACCAGCGAGCCGTCTTCGGCCACCAGTACGTCGCCGCCACGCACTGCCGTGCCGCGGGGCAGGAAAACGCCGAGCGTGCGGCCCTGCGAGTCGGTGGCGTCGAAGCGGCTCTTCTGCCGCACGTCCCAGTCGAGTTCGACCGTGGCGGCGCGCTTGAGCAGCACGGGGGCAAGGCCGCGGCCCTGCGAAAGGAGCTTGTTGACGGTGAGCATGCGGTACACCTGTGCGTGATGCCCGGTGTGGGCGGGTCAGAACAGGAAGTATCGCTGCGCCATCGGCAGCACGCTGGCCGGCTCGCAGGTCAGCAACTGGCCGTCGGCGCGCACTTCGTAGGTCTGCGGATCGACCTGCATCGCGGGTGCGTAGCCGTTGTGCACCATGTGTGCCTTCTTTACGCTGCGGCAGCCGCGGACGGCAGCCACCGTCTTGTGCAGCCGGTAGGCGTCGGCCACGCCGGCGGCCATCGCGGCCTGGCTCAGGAAGGTCAGCGACGTGCGTGCCAGTGCGCCGCCGTAGCTGCCGAACATCGGGCGGTAGTGCACCGGCTGCGGGGTCGGGATCGACGCGTTCGGGTCGCCCATTGCGGCCATCGCGATGAAGCCGCCCTTCATCACCAGCGCCGGCTTCACGCCGAAGAAGGCCGGCTTCCACAGCACCAGGTCGGCCCATTTGCCTTCCTCGATGCTGCCCACCTCGTGCGAGATGCCGTGCGAGATGGCGGGGTTGATGCCGAGCTTGGCGACATAGCGCTTCACGCGCGCGTTGTCGTGGCGCCCGGTGTCGCCGGGCAGCGGGCCGCGCTGCTGCTTCATCTTGTGCGCGGTCTGCCAGCAGCGCAGGATCACCTCGCCCACGCGGCCCATGGCCTGCGAGTCGGAGCTGAACATGCTGATCGCGCCCAGGTCGTGCAGGATGTCCTCGGCGGCGATCGTCTCGCGGCGGATGCGGCTTTCGGCGAAGGCGAGGTCCTCGGCGATGCTGGCGTCGAGGTGATGGCACACCATCAGCATGTCGAGGTGCTCGTCGATGGTGTTGACGGTGTAGGGCCGCGTCGGGTTGGTCGACGAGGGCAGCACGTTGGCCTCTGCGACCACCTTGAGGATGTCCGGTGCGTGGCCGCCGCCCGCGCCTTCGGTGTGGAAGGTGTGGATGGTGCGGCCCTTGAAGGCGGCGATGGTGTCCTCGACGAAGCCGCTCTCGTTCAGCGTGTCGGTGTGGATGGCCACCTGCACGTCGGTCTCTTCGGCGACCGTCAGGCAGGTGTCGATGGCCGACGGCGTGGTGCCCCAGTCCTCGTGCAGTTTCAGTGCAATGGCGCCGGCCTCGACCTGCTGGCGCAGCGCCTCGGGGCGGCTGGCGTTGCCCTTGCCGAAGAAGCCGAGGTTCATCGGGAAGGCGTCGGCCGCCTGCAGCATGCGCGCGATGTTCTCGGGGCCGGGCGTGCAGGTGGTGGCAAAGGTGCCGGTGGCCGGGCCGGTGCCGCCGCCGAGCATGGTCGTGATGCCCGAGGCCAGCGCTTCTTCGATCTGTTGCGGGCAGATCCAGTGGATGTGGGTGTCGATGCCGCCCGGCGTGACGATCATGCCCTCGGCAGCGATCACCTCGGTGCCGGGGCCGACGACGATATCGACGCCCGGCTGCACATCGGGGTTGCCGGCCTTGCCGATCTTGACGATGCGTGAGCCCTTGATGCCGATGTCGGCCTTCACGATGCCCCAGTGGTCGACGATGAGCGCGTTGGTCAGCACGCAGTCGACCGCGTCCATCGCGCCGGGGCCGTTGACGCGCTGGCTCTGGCCCATGCCGTCGCGGATGGTCTTGCCGCCGCCGAACTTTACTTCTTCACCGTATCCGCCGGCGGCCAGCGTGTAGTCGCGCTCGACCTCGATGACCAGATCGGTGTCGGCCAGCCGCACGCGGTCGCCCACCGTGGGGCCGAACATCTCGGCATAGGCACGTCGTTGCACGGTGGCCATCAGAGCGCTCCCTGGACTTGTGCGCGGAAACCGTAGACCAGGCGATCACCGGCATAGTCGACCAGTTCGACGGTGCGCTGCTGTCCCGGCTCGAAGCGCACCGCCGTGCCCGAGGCGATGTTCAGGCGCATGCCGCGTGCCGCGGCGCGGTCGAACTTGAGCGCGCCGTTGGTCTCGGCGAAGTGGTAGTGCGAGCCGACCTGGATCGGGCGGTCGCCGGTGTTTTCGATCACCAGCGTGATGGTGCGGCGGCCCGGATTGAGCGTGTGGTCGGGGCCGTCGGTCAGCAGTTCACCGGGCACGCCCATCACTTCCTCCCCGACCACCACCAGACCGCGCCGATCACGGCGGCCAGCGCCACGTAGCCGAACACGTCGGTGGCATGCCAATGGTGCGTGCCGGGCAGGCTGTGGCCTTCGTGCGCTTGAACAGTCAGGCCGGTCAAGCCCAGCAGCAGAAAAGTCGCGGCTCGTTTCATCAGGTTCTCCGATGGGGCATTGTTTGCACGCATTCGGTGCGGTTCATGCAATGGGTTGGTGCACCGTCACCAGTTTGGTGCCGTCGGGAAAGGTGGCTTCGACCTGGATCTCGGGAATCATCTCGGCCACACCGTCCATCACGTCGGCCCTGGCGAGCACGCTCTTGCCCTCGCTCATCAGCTGCGCGACGGTCTTGCCGTCGCGCGCGCCTTCCATGATGGCCGCGCTGATCAGCGCCACGGCTTCCGGGTAATTGAGCTTCAGGCCGCGGGCCTTGCGGCGCTCGGCCAGCAGGGCGGCCGTGAAGATCAACAGCTTGTCTTTTTCGCGGGGCGTCAGTTCCATGGCATTCCTGGCGTGGCCGTCGTCGAGGCATCGAAATTGCGAACCGCTCAGGCCTTAGCTGCATTCAATGCAAGACATGGACCCGATTGCTTCGCCGCCGCTGCCTGCGCCCGGTGCCACCTCCGGCACCGGCGAGGCGCTGCAACGCGTGATCAAGGTCCGGCGAGACTACAACAGCTGGGTGGCCAGCGAAACCCTGGAGGACTACGCGCTGCGCTTCACGCCGCGAGCCTTCCGCAAGTGGTCGGAACTGCGGGTGGCGAACACCGCGTTCGGTGCCGCCTCGTTCCTGGTGCTGGAGGCGGTGGGCGCCACGCTGCTGGTCGAGTACGGCTTTCTCAATGCCTTCTGGGCCATCGTCACCACCGGGCTGATCATCTTCCTGGCCGGGCTGCCGATCAGCGTCTACGCCGCCCGGCACGGCGTCGACATGGACCTGCTGACCCGCGGCGCCGGCTTCGGCTACATCGGCTCGACCATCACCTCGCTGATCTACGCCAGCTTCACTTTCATTTTCTTCGCGCTCGAGGCGGCCATCATGGCGTACGCCCTCGAACTCGCCTTCGACATCCCGCCCGCGTGGGGTTACCTGATCTGTGCGCTGGTCGTCCTCCCGCTCGTCACGCACGGCGTCACCGTGATCAGCCGGTTGCAGGTGTGGACGCAGCCGGTCTGGCTGGTGATGCTGGTGCTGCCCTTCGTCTATGTGTTCGACCAGAACCCGGCGGCGCTGACCGGGCTGATCGGGTACGGCGGCCAGGGCGGCGGGCCGGCGCAGTTCGACCTGCTGCAGTTCGGTGCCGCGATGACGGTGGGCGTGGCGCTGATGACGCAGATGGGCGAGCAGGTCGACTACCTGCGCTTCATGCCCGAGAAAACCCCCCGCAACCGCGTGCGCTGGTGGGCCGGCGTGTTGATCGGCGGCCCCGGCTGGGTGGTGCCTGGCGTGTTGAAGATGCTGGGCGGCGCGTTGCTCGCGTACCTGGCGATCAGCCATTCGGTGCCGGTGGACCGGGCGGTGGACCCGAACCAGATGTACCTGGTGGCGTATGGCTATGTCTTTTCTCACGTGGGTTGGGCCGTGGCTGCGACCGCCGTGTTCGTCGTGATCTCGCAGCTCAAGATCAACGTCACCAACGCCTACGCCGGCTCGCTCGCGTGGAGCAACTTCTTCGCTCGCGTCACGCACAGCCACCCCGGGCGGGTGGTGTGGGTGGTGTTCAACACGCTGATCGCGCTGATGCTGATGGAGCTCAACGTCTTCCAGGCGCTGGGCAAGGTGCTGGGGCTGTACTCCAACATCGCCATCTCGTGGATGATGGCCGTGGTGGCCGACCTGGTGATCAACAAGCCGCTGAAGCTGTCGCCGCCGGGCATCGAGTTCAAGCGTGCGCACCTGTACGACGTGAACCCGGTCGGCGTCGGTGCCATGGGCATTGCTTCGCTGCTGTCGGTCGCCGCCAACCTGGGCTTCTTCGGTCCCGCGTTCGAGGCGTTCTCGGCGCTGATCGCCCTGTTGACCGCATTCATCGCCGCACCGGCGATCGCCTGGATCACGAAAGGCCGCTACTACCTCGCGCGGCGGCCCGAGCCGCCGCTGGCCACGTCGGCCGGCGGCTTGAAGGGCGTGTACCGCTGCACCGTGTGCGAAGGCGAATACGAGCGCGACGACATGGCGCGCTGCCCGGCCTACCAGGGCATGATCTGCTCGCTGTGCTGCTCGCTCGACGCGCGCTGCCACGACCTGTGCAAGCCGCAGGCGCGGTTGTCGGCGCAATGGCTGGCCGCCGCGAAAGCCTTGCTGCCGCGGCCGGTGTGGGCACGGCTGAACACCGAGCTGGGTCACTTCCTGCTGCTGATGGGCGTGATCGTGCCGGCGCTGGGCGTGCTGTTCATGCTGGTCTATCACCAGGAGCTGCGGTCCTTCGGCACCCGCGCGGCGGAGCTGGAGCCGGCGCTGCGCCTCGCCTTCGTGAAGGTGTATGCGTCGCTGGTGGTGGTCGGCGGCGTGGTGGCCTGGTGGCTGGTGCTGGCCCACAAGAGCCGCCAGGTGGCGCAGGAGGAATCCAACCGCCAGACGCATCTGCTGGTGCGCGAGATCGATTCGCACCGACGCACCGACGAACAGTTGCAGCAGGCCAAGCGCCAGGCCGAGCAGGCCAACCAGGCCAAGAGCCGCTACATCTCGGCCATCAGCCACGAGCTGCGTACGCCGCTCAACAGCATCCTGGGCTATGCACAGTTGCTCGACGAGGACGACAGCCTGCCGGCGCACCGCAGGCAGGCCGTGACCGTGATCCGCCGCGGTGGCGACCACCTGCTGTCGCTGATCGAGGGCACCTTGGACATTGCCCGCATCGAAAGCGGCAAGCTCACGCTCGACGTCAAGCCGATGCGCTTTGCCGAATGCGTGCAGCAGATTGCCCGCATGTTCGAGCTGCAGGCGGCCGGCAAGGGCATCGCGTTCGAGACGCAGTTTCTCGGCACCGTGCCCGACGTGGTGCGTGCCGACGAGAAGCGCTTGCGGCAGATCCTGCTCAACGTGGCGGGCAATGCGGTGAAGTTCACCACCAGCGGCCGCGTCGTGTTCCGCCTGAAATACGCACGTGAGCTGGCGCTGTTCGAGATCGAGGACACCGGGCCCGGCATCGCGCCCGAGGAGATCAGCCGCATCTTCGAGCCCTTCGCGCGTGGGTCGGCCGCCGGCAGCGGCCCGAGCGGCGGCACCGGCCTGGGGCTGACGATCAGCAAGATGCTGACCGACCTGATGGGCGGCGAGATGACCGTGAGCAGCACCGTGGGGCAGGGCACGCTGTTTCGCATCCGCCTGTTCCTGCCGCAGCTGCATGCCGCCGTGGCCGAGCAGGTGTTGCCGAAGCCGCGCACGGGCTACCTGGGGCCGCGTCGGCGCATCCTGGTGGTCGACAACGAGGAAGACGACCGCGGCCTGCTGGTGAGCCTGCTGGAACCGCTGGGCTTCGAGCTGCGGCAGGCGGCGTCCGGGCATGCCTGCCTGGACCTGCTGCGCGCCTCGGCTTTCGAGCCCGACGCGATCTTCATGGACCTGGCGATGCCCGGCATCGACGGCTGGGAGACGATACGCACGATACGCCGGGAAAGCCTGAGCGGTGCGCACGTGGCGATCGTCTCGGCCAACGCCTTCGACAAGGGGCTGGACAACGACGTCGGCATCACGCCGGCGGACTTCCTGGTCAAGCCGGTGCGCCTGAGCGAACTGCTCGACTGGCTGGGACAGCGGCTGCAACTCGAATGGACCGACACGGCCCGCGTAGCGCCGCAGCCCGCACCAGTGCCGACGGTGGCCGAGAACGCCGTGCCGCCCGAACACCGCCTGCAGGCCTTGCAGGAGCTGATCGACCTGGGCTATTTCAGAGGCATTCTCAAGCTGCTCGACGAGATCGAGGCGGAGGACGCCCGCCACGGGGCCTATGTTCGCCGCCTGCGCGAGCTGGCGCGACAGTTCCAGCTCGAAGCCATGACCCACGTTCTGCGCCAGGCCCGCGATGACAGCCATGCTTTCTGATCCCTCGCCCGACGCCGTCCGCATCGACCGCACCGCGAGCGACGTGGTGCTGATCGTCGACGACGTGCCCGACAACCTGGCTGTGTTGCACGACGCGCTCGACGAGTCGGGCTACACCGTGCTGGTGGCCACCAACGGCGACAGCGCGCTGCAGCGCGCCGCGCAGGCCGTGCCCGACATCATCCTGCTCGACGCCGTGATGCCCGGCATGGACGGTTTCGAGGTGGCGCGCCGGCTGAAGGCCCAGCCCGAGACCGGCCACATCCCGATCGTCTTCATGACCGGCCTGACCGAAACCGAGCATGTGGTGGCTGCTTTCCAGGCCGGCGGGGTCGACTACGTCACCAAGCCCATCAAGCCCAAGGAAGTCCTGGCGCGCATCGTCGCCCACGTGCAAGGCGCACGGCTGGCACGGCAGGCCCGCAATGCGCTCGATGCCTTCGGGCACGCGACGATGGTGGTGCGCTCGAGCGACGGTCGCGTGGTGTGGCAGACGCCGCTGGCGCGCCGCTTCCTGCAGGACTACCTGGGCTGCCGTGAGCCGGTGGTGCCGCAAGCCGTGCTGGCGTGGGTGCGCACGCAGTCAGCCCGCCACCCCGACAGCCGCGAGCCGGTCACGATGACCATCGTGCAGGGCGCGCGGCGGCTGGTGTTCGCACTGCACGAGCAGACCGGCGACGGCGAATGGCTGCTGGTGATGCGCGAAGCGTCGGATGCGTCGGCCATCGACGCCTTGACGCATGCCTTCAGGCTGACCGCCAAGGAAGGCGAGGTGCTGTACTGGGTGGTGAAGGGCAAGACCAACCGCGACATCGCCGACATCCTGGGCTCGAGCCCGGCCACCGTGAAGAAGCACCTGGAGCATGTGTTCGAGAAGCTCGGCGTGGAGACGCGGACCGCGGCCGCGGGGCTGGCGATCAGCAGGGTGGGGCAGCTGGGACACCGGTGAAGCGTGGAAAGCCGAGACGGCAGCGCGCCGCTCAAAGGGGAAAGTCGTAGCGGATGAAGCCGTTGAACTTGCCCACCTTGTCGTACAAGGCGCGCGCAGCGGCGTTGTGCTCTTGCGTCAGCCAGTAGTAGCGCGCGGCCCCCGCCTGCCGGGCCCGTGCTGCCACGGCCTCGATGAGCGCCCGGGCAACGCCTTTTCCCCGGGCCTGCGGGGACACGAACAGGTCTTGCAAATAGCAGATCTCGGGGGCCCAGGTGCTCGTGTGGAAAAGGTAGTGAGCGATGCCAACCATCACGCCATCGGCGCGCGCGCCCATACCGAACACCCCGTCTTGTTCAAGAAGACGGCCCCATGCGGTGTCGTACTCGGCGGCGGACACCTCGGTCTGGTAGAACGCCTTGTAGCCCCGCGCCAGGGCTTCCCAGCTGGAGCGGTCTTCGGCTGACAGGGGAGAGATGAGCAGGTTCATTGCAGGTTTCGATCCGGAAAGCAGCCCGATGCCCGCTGCAGGCCCTGTGGCAAGCTAGTCGGCACCATCGAGGGTCTCTTGAATGTTCTTGACGGAGCGGCCCGAGAGCCCGAAGTCATCGCCCGGATCCACCGGCTCCCGATACCGGCGCGAGGGCGCCTGCGCCGATCGATGCACGGCCAAGACGATCGCCGCACCGATCAGGGGAACGAGCCACACGAGCAGCAGCTGTGCGAGCTTCTGCCTGCGTTCGCAGAGAACATCTCCTACGACGAGGCGGGTGGCTTGGACACTGAGTCCCAACGGGATGACGACGATAGCCAGTGCGAGCGCGACTTCCATGGACGTATGGCGAGCGTTTGAAAGAACCGTCAGTCCTCTTCCGAGTCGTCATCTTCATACGGCTCACAACGCCAGGGGCCGTCTGGGGACTCTCTGTAGGCGGCCCACCCGGCAGGAAGGCCGGACAGGATGCCGATGGAGCTGTCACGCTCGTAGGCGCAGCCGAGGCAGATGATCTTGCAATCGTCTTCGTCGGTGGCCCCGCCATGCAGCAACTGCCAATCTCCGTCGTGGTCATGGAAGACCTGCAGCACGGGGTCGCCACCGTGGAGTGCGCGCACCGAGATGTAGGCGAGCCTGTTGATCGGCTCGGAGAAGGGCCATGCTCCTGGCAGGAAAGAATGAGGATGTTCCTCGACGGTATCCATGAGGCGGCTCAATGAAGTTTCAGCGGGGCTTGGCGGGCGATGGCGCGGGCTGCGGATCGTCTGCTCGATGGGGCGGCTTCTCGGCTGAGATGTCGTCGACTCGCTGGGTCTACGGGGCGCGCGCAACAGTAAACACAGAACCGCTACGCATAAAGCCCCAAGCCCGTCAGCACCGCGACACCGAGAAAGCCTGCCCAGCCCAGGTGCCGGCCCTTGGTCCCCACCAGTACCAGCAGCGAACACGCCACCATGGCGACCATGATGGCGCGGGCCACGATCAGCACTTCTTGCGCGTTGGACGAAGGTAGCGAGAAGCCAACGAGCGCTGCCGCGACGCACCAACCGAGCGCCGTGGCCACGTGCCAGCTCGCCCACAGTATGCGAACGTGACCCTCGCGCAGGAGCGTGCCGCCATCGGTGGGAATGGGGCCTGCCCGCCGCATGCGGTGAAAGACCATGCGCTCCCCCAACACCGAATGCGCCACACCGATCACGAAGGTGAGAACCGCCGCTGCGAAGAAATACCAGTTCATGCAAGCGCCTTCCAAAGAGTCCGGACGATGTGTTGTGGCTCAACAGCGAAAGCCGGCGGCCGGCCGCCAGCGCGGCTGCTTGCGCGCATGGCCAGGCCGTGGGCCCGCCACTCACCTTCCATCGATGATGGCCTGATATCGGCGCACCACCTGACCGGCCGGCGCGGTGGCGTCCGTCGCCACGGGCACGCGCAGCGTTTCCTCGGTGCGATAGGTGTTGACCGTGGCGCTCGAAGTATGGACCGTCGTATTCATAACCATGCCGAATTCGATCGACGGAGGGCGGGAGGCGAGGTAACGCACGCTGTGAAGGCGCCGGCCGCACGTCGCCGACAGGGGGAAATAGCCGCCGCCGATCAGCACGCCGTCATCGCCGAAGATCACTTCCAGGCCTGCCGCGGGAATGGTCCGCGGCGGTTTGTAGAAGTTGGTCATGACGCTTCCGGCGGGGATGCGCTGTTCTTCTTCGCAAAAGCGATGGAACTGGTCGGCTGGCACCGTCCAGCGTGCAATGACACTCCGCCCGTTGTACAGCTCGCGAAATACCCGGATCTTGCTCCAGTAGTGAACGAAGAAGACAGGGCACAGCAGTGCAGGGAACAGCCCCAGCGCCAGCAGCGGGGACCCGGTCCGGCCGGTTTCTCGCATGTCCATCGCGCCCAGCAGAACAAGAACGATGCTGACGACGGTGGCGAGACCGAAAAGCGCCGCGTTTCGCACGGGATTGCGCACGCCGCTGCTTCTCGCCCGCCGTCTTTTCATCTGCTGCCCTCGGTCACTGCTGGAACCGGCGCGAGCCTTGAGGCTGAACGATTCCGCCCGGAGCTTGCGTCGATGTCATCGGTACACCCATTTGCGTTCGGTGAGAGTGTCGACGGAATCGGTGCAAGCTCCACGTCCGTTCGATGGAATGATTGGGCATCGTGTCGTTGACGCGCTTCTTAGTTCACGGCTCGCATGGCTAGATATGGGGCAATGAGCAGTGCGGCTGACACACCGAGGGTGACGAGAAGCCACGTGAACCGCTTGGTCCCGAATGCACCAGCTCTCTCGAAGCACTTTACCGCGACGATTGCGATAGGAAACAACAACAGGGAAAGCGGGAGGAAGTAGGCCGCTCCGACCCCTTCGTGCACATGCCCGGACGTTGCATAAACGGCGCCCCACACGAGACCCGGCACAAGCGACATGCCGATCAGCGCGCCGCACAGCCCGGCCAATGAAGCTTCTTTTGAGGACGCTTGCGTGTCGATCTGTCGCTCGATGGGAATACGAAGGGACATCCCCAGTCCTGCAACGGCGACAAAGAGCGCCAAGATTGGTGGTTGCGAATTCATCAATCTGAAGCTTTGGAAAGGGGAAGTCCGTGGAGCAGATTACACGAGGCGAACGTTGCCGGGAAGCCACCCGGGTGGGTGTGGACCTGGCCAAGCAGGTGATCCAGGTGCACGCGGTGGATAGGCGCGGCCGGGTGATCACCAGCCGGGCGCTGCGACGCGATCAGTTCCTGCCATGGTGCGCGCAATTGCCCACTGGTTGCCTCGTGGCGATGGAGGCCAGCTCAAGCGCCCACCACTGGGGCCGCCGGCTGCAAGCGATGGGGCTGGACGCACGCATCATCTCCGCACAGCTGGCCGCGCCGTACCGCATGCAAGGCCACA
>NZ_JAMKFE010000009.1 GCF_023721835.1 Caldimonas mangrovi
TGCAGCGCTGCAGGTGGCCGACCACGCCTATGTGCTGGAAACCGGCCAGATCGCCCTGCACGGGCCCGCCGCCCAACTCGCCACCGACCCTCGCGTCGTCGAGACGTATCTGGGAGCCAGGCGCTGATGGGCTTGTCCTACCGTGCGCCGCTGCGCGACATGCGCTTCGTGATCGACGAAGTGCTGCAGGCCCCGGCGGGCTGGAGCCAACTGCCCGGGCTGACCGACCTCGATGCCAACACGGCTGCCCAGGTGCTCGAACAGGCCGCGGTGTTTGCGAGCGAGGTGCTGGCACCGACCAATGCCGACGGCGACCTGCACGGCTGCACCTGGAGCGACGGCCAGGTCGACACGCCGCCGGGATTTCGCGCCGCGTGGCGCGCCTTCGTCGACGCCGGATGGCCGGCGCTCGGCTGCGACCCGGACTGGGGCGGGCAGGGCCTGCCGCAGTTGCTCAACGTGGCGCTGTACGAGATGCTCAACGCCGCCAATCACGCATGGACGATGTACCCTGGCCTGGCGCACGGTGCCTACGAATGCCTGAAAGCCCATGCCAACGCCGAGCTGCAGCAGCGCTACCTGCCGAAGATCGTCAGCGGCGAGTGGCTGGCGACGATGTGCCTGACCGAATCGCATGCCGGCAGTGACCTCGGCCTGTTGCGCACGCGTGCACTGCCGCAGGCCGACGGCACGCTGCAGGTGAGCGGTACCAAGATCTTCATCTCCGGCGGCGCGCACGACCTGACCGACAACATCGTGCACCTGGTGCTGTGCCGCTTGCCCGATGCGCCCGCCGGCACCAAGGGGCTGTCGCTGGTGCTGGTACCCAGACTTCTGCCCGACGGCACGCCGAACAGGGTGCGCTGCAACGGCATCGAAAAGAAGATGGGCATCAAGGGCAGCGCGACCTGCACGATGAGCTTCGATGCCGCGACCGGCTGGTTGATCGGCGAACCGCACCGCGGCTTGGCGGCGATGTTCGTGATGATGAACGCTGCCAGGCTGCAGGTGGCCCTGCAAGGCCTGGGGCACCTGGAGATCGCCACGCAGAATGCGTTGCTGTACGCTCGCGAGCGGCGCCAGATGCGTGCGCCGCAACGCGCAAGCAGCGCGCACAACGAGCCGGCCGACCCGATCGCTGCGCATCCCGCGATGCGCCGCACGCTGTGGACGCTGCAAGCCTGGACCGAAGGCCAGCGCGTGCTGGCGTACTGGACGGCGCAATTGCTCGACGAGAGCGAGCGCCAGCCCGACCTTGCGCGCCGCGAGCGCGCCGCTGCGCTGCTGCCGTTGCTGACCCCCATCGTCAAGGCGATGTTCACCGAGCACGGCCACACCGGCGCCAGCATGGCGCTGCAAGTCTGGGGCGGGCACGGCTACATCCACGAGGTAGGCATCGAGCAACACGTGCGCGATGCGCGCATCGCCATGGTCTACGAGGGCACCAACGAGATCCAGGCGATCGACCTGCTGGTGCGCAAGCTGCTCCCGGCCGGCGGGCGGCCGCTCGACCTGCTGTGCGAGGCGCTCGACAGCGAAGCGGAGGCATCGGAGCAGGTGCCGGGCCTTGCCGCAGCTGCTGCCGTGCTGCAGACCGCCAGCGCGGGGTTGCGCGACGCCACCCGGGCGTTGGCCGTCGATGCGGCCGTCGAACCTGAACTGCCGTGGCGTCTGGCGGACGACTACCTGCGGGCGGCCGGCCTGGTGCTGCTCGGCTGGGCCTGGCTGCGCAGTGCCCGCGTCGCGACACCGCACCAGGACGACCCGTGGTACGCCCGCAAGCTGCAGTGCGCTCTCTTCGGTCTCGAATGGCTGCTGCCCGATGTCGACGCGCTGTTGCGGCGCATCATCTCGCGCCGTGCGGCATTGCCGCCGCTGCCGGACGCATGAGCATGCATGCGTATCCAGCGGTCTCGCTGCCGCCGGCAGACGCCGACTACACTGGCGACGCCATGTCGAACGCCAAACCCGACCCTGCCGCCCACGGGCTCGACCAGTCCAGCCTCAGCCACGTGCTGGGCTACCAGCTGGCCCAGGCCGATGTGCCGGTCAAGAAGATTTTTTTCAAGTACATCGGCCAGCCACTGCAGTTGCGCCCCGTCGAGTTCACGATCCTGATGCTGATCGCGAACAACGAGAACGTCACGCAGAAGCAGCTTTCACAGGCCTTGGCGGTGTCCGCTCCCAACATCACGATCCTGCTCGACCGGCTGGCCGAACGCGAACTCGTGACACGCGTGCGCAACGAAACCGATCGCCGCTCGCAACACGTGCTGCTGACCCGCAAGGGCGCGACGCTGGCACGCAAGGCACACGAAGTGTCGCTGACGATGGAGCAGGAGGTGCTCAAGCACCTGAGCGACGCAGAGCGCGGGATGCTGATCGAGCTGCTGCAGAAGGTGGCGCGTCACCGGCGCATCTGAAGCGACCAACGCCTGCTTGAGGGTGTGCGGTTTGCCCCCGCTTCCTTCGCGTATGCGTCCTGATAATGTTTTGATCAATAACTGATTTGGCCGCACGCCTCTTCGGTCCGGTCTTCTCGCGTCCGTGCCGGAAGTCGAAAAAGTACGGCTCCTATCGGGGAAAAATACCTCGCCACAGGGTCCCGGCACGGGTTAATCCGGAAGCCAGGCCTTGCTCCTCTGTTTGACACTTGATTAGTTGAAAGCACTAAATGAGTGAGACAAAGATGCAGCGACGTGTTTTTCTGGCGGGGGCCGCCGCCGCGGCGGTCGCGGCGTCGGCGGTTCGAGCGGCCGAGCCGGGTGTCACCGACGGCGAGATCCGCCTTGGTCACACGGGCGTTCTGAGTGGGCCGCTCGGCGTGCCGGTCAAGGTTTTCCTGTCAGGGGCGCAACTGGCCTTCGACGAGTTGAACGACCAGGGTGGCGTGGCCGGGCGCAAACTGCGCGTCATGTCGCTCGATGACGAACTGAAACCCGACAAGGCCGTCGCGAACTACCGCGCCCTGCTCGACGAACACCAGGTGTTTGCCTTCTTCGGCTGTGTCGGCTCGGGCACCACCGCGGCGGCGTCGACCGTGCTGCGCGAGAGCGGCGCGCCGCTGGTGTCGCCGTATGCCGTGGCCGACTCGGCGCGCGCGAAGACCGAGGGCGCGGCGTACTACACGCGCGCCACGCTGCGCCGGGAGGCCGAGGTGCTGGTGCAGCATCTGACGACGATCGGTTTGACGCGCATCGCAGTGGCCCACCTCGACAACCCGGGGGGTGCCGAGGTGCTGGCGTTGGTCAATGAAGCGCTGGGCCAGCACGGGCTGCGTACGCGCGCGTCTGCGGCCATTGCCGGCGATGGTCGCAATGCGGCCACCGCCGCCCGCACGCTGCTGGACGGCCAGCCGCAGGCGGTGATCATGTATCTCGGCGGCGCGCTCGGCGCTGAACTGATGAAGGCGGTCTGGACTGCCGGTGGCGTGACAAGCTTCTACGGCATGTCGATCGTGCCGGGCGAGGTGACCGCCAAGGTGCTCGGCGACAAGACCCGTGGCCTGGCGATTTCGCAGGTCACGCCGTACCCGTGGGGCGAGGTAGAGCCGCTGCTGCGCCGCTACCAGCGCACCGCGGCTGCATCGAAGGTGCCGGTCGGCTACCTGAGCCTCGAGGGCTATCTGGGAGGACAGGTGATGGTCGAAGCACTGAAGCGTTGCGGGCGCGACCTGACGCGCACGCGTCTGCATGGCGTGCTACGCAACCTCAAGTTGCGGCTGGCCGGGATGGACGTCGATTTCACGAGCGGACAAAGCAATGGCTCGCGCTTCGTCGAACTGGTGCAGGTGAGTTACGACGGGCGTTTCGTACGCTGATCTCGCCGGCCGCGGCGGCCTGACGTAGGAAATGCGCTGACAACCGGTCGGCTCGGGCGCTGACAGGATCGAACAGCCGATCCCCGTACGATGAGGATGTATCGCGCCGAACGCGAACAACGCGGAGGGCCACCGATACGCAACGCAGCAAAGCCGATCTTGCACCCGTGTTCCGGCCGCCGCATGCAGTTCAGCCCGTCACGGGCGGCCGCGGCCGGATACCGCAAGCTCATGGCATCTGATGTCTTTGCGTGTCGCGTGCTCCGCCTTCCTCCGGGGGACCCACCCACGGCTGCGCACTGTCGCTTCACGGCAGCGGTGCTCCGTGAAATCAACCGGTCTCCCGCGCCCCGCGGCGGCGTTCGGCGCGGTGCGCCTTTCATCGAGCCCGCAGGCCACATCATGTTCGATTCCGCACAAGACCGCATCCTCTACAGCCAGGCCGTCGACTACATCGAGCAAGGGCGCAGCGAGCTGGTGCCCCGAGAGTCGTTGGACGCCTATCTGCAATGCGGGCTGCTGCAACGCAGCGGCACGAAGCTGGAGCTGACCGAGACGGGCCGGCGCGAATACATGGTAGCCAAGAACGAGCGTTCGACCGACGGCTGATACCGGGCTCAGGTGCCCGCGGTCAGCAGCTCGGTGTAGACCTCGGCGCCGGGCATGCCTTTGAACGCCCGCAGCACGGTACCGCCAGAAGGCAGCGGCGCCCACCACAGGGCGGCGCCTCGCAGGTAATGCGACATCAGGTCGAGCGACAGCGTGTCGATGGCCGCACCGAGACTGGGCAACGCCAGCGCGCGGCTCTGCTGAAAGACATCGTTCCATTGCACGCTCAGCGTGTCGTCGAGCGATTGGCTCATGCCGGGCGCCGCCGGGGCTGCGGCGAGCAGCGATTCGAACTGCTCGTGCGTGAATTGCGTGTTGAGCACCTGCGGCAGGGCCTGCTGCACGTAGCCGTACCACGGCGCACCGGTCTGAAGTTCGCGCAGCAGGCCGCGGGCGTAGGGCACCTGCGTGTAGACGGTGAGCGGGAAGTAGCGGCCGACGCGGTCGACGCTCGACATCAGCACGCCGGCATAGGGTTCCTCGCCGCACACGCCTGGGAAAAAGGCGAAGTTCCACAACGGTGCACCGAGGTAGGCGTGCGCCCAGCCGTCCTGCAGCTGCGCCCGGCTGGCGGTCAGCGCGCGCTGCAGCCAGGCGTCGAGCATGCCGTTGAAGCGGTCGTTGCCGCGTCGGTGGGCAAAGTCACCGAAGGCCGGCAGCTTGCCGAACCAGGCGGGCGACGTGGCGCTTCCTGCGGTACCGCCGGGCGCCAGCCAATCGTCGAGGCCGCTCATAGCTTGCCGGGGCAGTTGAAGTTGGCCAGCTCGCCCATGCGGAACGGGTTCAGCACGCTGCTGGTTGTGACGTCGAACACCGCGCGGCGGCCGTCGACGCTGAAAATTGCGCGGAAGCGTTCGGGCTGTCCCGTGCTTTCGATCTGCACCTTGTCGAACATGCGGAACAGGGCCCAGGGCCCCTCGAACACGGCCCCGGAGCTGCCGGAGGCCGAAGGCGGCGACAGCTGGATGCGCACCTGACCGCGCCCGCCGGTGCCGGGCCACTGCACGGTCATCGGCACCGAGGGCCCATGGCCGTAGCGAACGATCTGGCCGTCGACGTCGAGAATGAACTGCGTGATGGTGGCATCCATCTCGACCGGTTTGAACTCCAGCCTCAGCCCGGCTGCATTGCCGCCCGCGCGGAAGAAGGTGTCGCGGATCGCCTGTGCGCGCTGGAACTGCACCAGCGCGGCCGAGTCGCGCGAACTGCCCATCTGGCCGCCGCCGACCTCGCGGAAGGACCACGGCCGCGTGGTCGTGTCGACGAAGGCGAGCAGATTGCGCTGGAAGAAGTCGTCCATCAGCCCGCCCGGCGAGAACAGGCGAGCGAAGTCGTCCTGTGTCACGTCGCGTCCGCTGGTGCGCGAGAACGGGTAGCGACCGTCGATGGCCTGACGGCAGAAGTCGGCGATGCCGACCTGCAGCTGGCTGCTGAGGTTGTCACGTGTCGCGCCCAGCGCCTGGCTGACGCCGGCGGTGACGACCTGGCTCATCAGTCCACGCGCCGGTTCCGGCACGCGGCCGGCCTCGGCACGCACCTTGTTCGGCACGTCGCTCTGCGGTGGAGCCCCACCGCCGCGCACCGCGGTCTCGGTCGCGGTCATCAGCGTGTAGAGTTCGTTGAGCAGTTGCAGCGAACCGTCGATCGGCGCTGGCTGGCCCTGCGCCGGGGCCAGCACGTAGCGGCGCAGCGGCTCGAAGCGGTCGTCGACGATGCTCTCGATCTTCTGCGGCTGCGCCGACGCACCGGGCTCGGGCCGATCGTTGCCGAGCAGGCGGGCCAGGCTTTCGCGGGTGTCCGAGACGCGGTCGCGCACCGTGCCGCCGGCCCGCTCGAGCGTGTTGCCGTCGATCTTTTCGCCCAGCGTCGTTTCCTTGACGATGCCACGCAGCAGCGGCGGCAGTGGCGAGTCGGGCGCCGACAGTGTGCGCACGAGCTGGATGGTGTCCTGCAGCGTGCCGCGATTGACCAGCTTGATGTCGTTGATGAAGAACTCCCAGACACGGGCGTAGTCCTCCAGGTACAGCCGGCGCACGTCGTTGATCAGGCGCGCAAGGCTCTGCTGGTCGCGCAGGTTGAACGTGCGTTGCTGTTCGGCAAGGCCCAGTACCCAGCCTTCTTCGTCGAACAACTGCCGCGCCACCTTGTCGGCCTGGCCCAGGAAGGCCTTGTGGTAGCCGTCGTAGGTGTACAGCCCAGGCACACCCTTGGTCAGCGGTGCGCCGCTGGCGCGCGTGAACACCAGGCCCGCCGCCGGCCCGGCGGCCTTGGTGATCTTGAACTCCTGGATGTCGGCGCCGACGCCGACGCGCTTCAGGCGGCTGTAGACGCGCTGGGCCAGCGACATGCGTTGCAGCGCCGCGCGCGACTGCTCGACCAGCGCCTTGTCCTGCGGCACGGGGGAGAGCACAACGCCGCGGTCGAGCAGCACATTGAGGTGCTGCTCCAGTTCGGCGCGCTGCTCGTTGTTGACCTCGCGCGGCAGGTTGGCCTCCCAGTCGGCCAGCACCAGGTCCTTCAGGTCGCCGGCAGAGTAGTGCTCGCTGTCGTAGAGCATCACGTAGGCCTTCAGCGCCTCGTACATCAGCTCGGGGTTGCGGCTTTGCGCGGAGCGCAGCAGGTCCTCGATGCGCCGGGCCACCTTGGGCAGCATGGCGTCGTCGAGCAGCCGCTGGTAGGCTGCGCGCGCCGCTGCGTCGATCTTCTCGCCCTGGAACAGGCCGAACTGCCAGCTGGTCGGTGCATCGAGTTCGGCAGTGACCGGATCGACCACTGCCAAGCGGCGCAGCTCGTTGAGCGCAGGCAGCAGTTGCACGACGTCGGCGCCCGTGCCGGGGTCGATCGCCTGCACGGTCTGCGCTGCAGGGGGGATGCGTTCCTCGACCTTGGCCAGGTATTGGCGATTGTTGATGTAGCTGAGACTCCAGGCGGCCAGCAGACCGACGCCGAGCAGCGCGATGGCGGCATATGCGGCGCGGTGCGCCCACGCGCGGCGGCGTTCCCATTTCAGGTTGGTGCCGGCGAGCTCGGACTCCTGGAAGATCACGTCTTTCAGCGTGCGCGTCAGGAAATAGCTGCGGCCGGTGGACTTCTGCGCGGGCAGCGCGCGCCGCTCGACCTTGAAGCTGCGCGCCAGGACGCCCATGATGCGGTCGATCGGCGAGTCTTCCTGAGTGCCGCTGGTGAAGTAGACGCCGCGCAGGATCATCGCCTCGTCGAACTTCGAGCCGGCGAAGGCGTTGACGAGGAACTCGCCGAGCACTTCGCGCACCGCCGTGAACTGTTGCGGGAAGCTGTAGACCAGGGCGCGGCGCTGCGGGTCGCGCTCGGCCTCGAGCCGTTCGAGCGAGCCTTCGAACAGGCGCTTGGACAGCGCCTCGAACTCGGTGCCGAAGGTCTTCGCCAGGCTTTCCTTCTCCAGTGCGGGTGCGTTGTCCAGGTAGGGCAGGGTGAAGCCCAGCACCTGCTCGCGCTCCTCCTTGCTCAGGTGATCGAAGTATTCGGTGAAGCCGGGCAGCAGGTCGGTCTTGGTCACCAGCAGGTAGATCGGAATGCGCACGCCGAGCTGCTTGTACAGTTCCTGGACGCGCTGGCGCACCGTTTGCGCATAGCGCTCGCGCTCGGGTGCGGGGTGCGACAGCATGTCCGAGACGCTGACGGTCACCAGCACGCCGTTGATCGGGCGGCGCGGGCGGTTGCGGCGCAGCAATTGCAGGAAGCCGCTCCAGGCGGTGGCATCATCTTGCTGGTTGCTGTCTTGGGTCGTGTAGCGGCCGGCGGTGTCGAGCAGGATGGCCTCGTTGGTGAACCACCAGTCGCAGTTGCGCGTGCCGCCGACGCCGCGGATGGCTTCCTTGCCGAATTTCTCGGCCAATGGGAACTCGAGCCCCGAATTGATCAACGCCGTGGTCTTGCCGGAGCCCGGGGCACCGATGATGATGTACCACGGCAGGTGGTAGAGGTAGCCGCGACCGAGCTTGTGGCCCAGGCCGGCCTTGCCGCCGAGCTGGGATTTCTTCAGCGTGTCGAGCGCTTCCTTGAACCTGCCTTCGATGACGGCCACTTCCTGCGCCCCGGCATTCGGTGCGGGAGTTTCGGCGGCCTGTTGCGCGAAGCCTTGCACCAGCTTCTCGCTGGCCTTGCGGGCGCGCCATGCCGACCAGATCTGCCTGCCGATCACGATCAAAGCGATGGCGAGGATCAGCCCCCCACGTGCCAGCGCACTGTCGAGCGGATGCCACTCGCCGATCGCGATCAGCGGGCCGACGATCCAGATGACGATGGCGAGCGCCATCAGGCCCAACGCCAGCATCACCCAGCGGTTGAAGATCAAGCCGAACAGCTTCTTCATGGTCTTTCCTCGACAGGCCAGTCTCAGCTGGCCTGGCTGACGAACACGGTGATCTCGACGCGCCGGTTCTTCGCGCGATTGGCGGGGGTGTCGTTCGGCGCGACCGGTTCGCTCTCGGCGCGGCCTTCGGCCAGCAGCCGATTGGTCTGCGTGACCTTGCGGGCCAACAGCGCGGCGACCGACTTGGCACGGTCCTGCGACAGGTGCCAGTTCGACGGGAAGCGCGGCGACCGGATCGGGACGTTGTCGGTGTGCCCGGTGATCAGCACGCGGCCCTGCACCGAGTTGACGGCATCGGCGATGCGCAGCATCAGCGGCTCACGCGCAGCGGCCAGGGCCGCGCTGCCCGGGTCGAACAGGCCGTCGCCGCGGATCGTCACGATGCTGCGATCGTCGAAATCGCGCACCTCGACCAGCCCTTGCTGGATCTCGGGGGCGAGGAACTGCGCCAGGCGTGGGCGTTGCGCCGGCGCCGGAGCGGGGACCTGGATCGGGCGGGCCTTGATGCCGGTGATCGCCGAGAAGAGCGGGTCGGAGTCGCGGTTCAGCGCGTAGCTGAAACCGGTGTAGCCGCCCACCAGCACGACAGCGACCACCGCGGTGAAGATCCACAGCGGCATCGCGGTCGACCATCTGCGCTTGGGCAGCACCGCAGGTGCCCAATGCTTGGCCAGCGCCGGCTCGAACACGCCGCGCTGACGGCGGATCAATTGCGCCAGGCGCTCGCGCAACACCTGCAGTTCGGTGCGGCCGTTCTCGACGACGCGATAGCGGCCTTCGAAACCGAGCGCGATGCACGTGTAGAGCAGTTCCAGCAGGTCGATGTTGTCGGCCGGGTTCTGTGCCAGGCGGGTCAGCAGCTGGAAGACCTTTTCGCCGCCCCATGCTTCGTTGTGGAACATCACCAGCAGGCTGTGACGGCCCCAGACACCTGAGCCGCCCCACGGCGTGCTGGCCGCGGTTTCGTCGAGCACCGTGCACAGGATGTAGCGTGCAGCGATGACCTTCTCGTTGGCGATACCGGCGCCGCGCGCGGTGTTCTCGAACTGGCGGATGCCCTGCGCGAGGTTGTCGCGCAGCCCGGCCACGTCGTGGTGGACGGTGATCGAGCGCATCTGCGCGATCATGTTCAACAGCGGGTTGGCGGCCGCAATCAGCGGGTTGAAGCCGCTCGGGTGATAGGCGATGTCCTGTGCTGCGTCGCGCGTGAAGCCGGTACCGGCCTGCGGCGCAGCCGCGGGCCGCGCGCCGGGCGTCGGCATCACGAAGGTCTGGCCGGAGTCAAAGCCTGCAAAGGGGTCGTTGGATGGGCTCATGTCGAGGCACCTCGGGTGGCAGCGGGCGGGGGCGGGAGGGCGGTGCGTTCAGCCGGGCGGCGTCAGCGCTCCCGGATGGCCCAGAACTCAAGTTGCAGACCGGGGAACTCGCCGCCGATGTGCATCGCCATCGCGCCGGACTTCTTCAGCTGTTCCCACAGGTCGCCGTGGCGTTCAAGTTCGAAGTAGTGGAAGCCCGCGTGATAGGGAATCTCGCGCGGCGCCACCGGCAGCCCGCGCAGGCTGATGCCGGGCAGTTGCAGATTAACGAGGTCGCGGATCTTGTCGACCGGGCCGAGCTTGACCTGGGTCGGGAAGCGCGTGCGCAACTGCTCCCCCGGCAACTGCGCGTTGACGGCGAGCACCAGGTTCGCCGTGGCCAGCAGGTCGAGATCGGCGAAGGCCGCCGTGCGCACGCCGTACTTGCGGTCGATCAGCTCGATGGGGATCGCGCGCTGCTCGAGCACGGTGCCGAGCAGCGCGCGCAACTCGGCGACGACTTCGCCGAAGCAGCGTTCGAGGTCCTCGTGCACGTAGTCGGGCATCGGTCGGGGGCGACGCGTCGGGCTGCCGAACACCGCCAGGTCGCCGGCGGCCTCGAGGCAGGTTCGGTACAGCAGTTCCGGATGCACCAGATACAGGCGCGACAGGTGTGCGAACAGCGGCTCGTAGCGGTTGACGCTCTGCAGCATCAGGAAGTCGGCGATCTCGGCGACGCCGCCTGCGCCGGGCTTGCCCATGCGCGATGCGAGTGCTTCGCTGCGCTGTGACATCAGCGCCAGGATCTCGCGGGCATAGCCGGCCAGCTTGGGCTGCCCCGCGATCGACAGCATCGGCGGGATGTAGTTGCGGTCGACCATCAACTGGTGGTCGGCCTTGCGTTCGACGATGCGCACCACGCCGGCGGCCTGATAGGCTTGTGTCGCGTCGCGCTGCAGCATCAACCGCGCGTTGAGGTCGCCGACCTGGATGTCGGCCGGGCTGTCGGCATCGCTGGAGCTGTCGGGCGCCTGCAGGTCGCGCGCGTGATAGCGCAGCAGCGCTGCGTCGCCTTCGCTGTCGTAGCCGGATTCCTGCACGCCCGGGCGGCGGCTCGGCACCGCGAGTACGATCACCGCGTCCTTGGCGTCGGCGGGGACGTCGAAGGCGGGGGGCAGGGGGTCGAGCGCCGGTGCATCGATAGGGGTGCCGTCAGGCAGCACGCCGCGCACCTTGAGCAATTGCACCCGACCGAGCATCAGGCTCGCGTCGTCGAGTTCCAGTTCGACCCAGCCCCAGCGGTAGGCGGCGCTGCTGGACACGCGCTGCTCGACCCAGCGTTCGATGTGGCGGTCCTGCTGTTGAAAGTGCTGGGGCTGGAGGAACATGCCCTCCGTCCACACGACACGACGAAAGCTCGACATGTATCCGGTCCCGGTGTTGGTTGAACTGCGGTGTAGACCCGTGGCCTTTACTTCGGGGTCGTCGAGGCCTCGACGGCGCGTGCCCCGGCGGTGATCTTCACGACCTGGGACTTACCCGGACTCAGGGCGGTGACCGCACGCCAGCGCGAGCGTTCGAGGTCGCGGTACGCGGCCAGCACGGCGATGAAGCGCGTATCGGGTTTCGCTTCTCGTTTCAGCGACAGCGTCTGGCCCGGCTGCAGCACGAACTCGTCGCGCGTGTTCATGTCGGCGGCCAGTGTCTCGCGGTCCTTGTCGAACAGCGAGAAGAAGTCGGCTGACTCGAAGGTTGCCGGCGTCTTCAATTCATAAATGCGCACCATCACCGGCGACGGGCGGTTGCGGCTGTCAGGGTTCACAGTGGCGTCGCCGGTCAACTGGATATCCACTGACGTGGGTTTCGGGCCGCTTGCGCAGCCCCACAGCACGGCGGCGCACGCCACGAAAAGGATCCAGTTCAAAGGGCCCGGTCGTTGTCGCATGTTGAGGTGTCCCGTTCAGGCAGCTGGTGGTTGTGTATCGGCATCGGGCGGCTGGAAGTCATCGGGTCGACCCGGGCACCGCTCTTGGCCGCACGATTATGGGTCGCGCAGGAGGCGGAAGAAAGCTTTGGGTGGAGCGAACACCAAGAACTAGGGGGACGCGCGCCGCGCAGTGCCGTGCCATGGGGCGCCATGACGTGGCAGGGTGCAGGGGCGTCTGCAACGCGGGAGGCTTCCGTGCTGCGGGCACTTCGACATAGGGGCAGACCCCGATCCCTAACCCTTGGGGTGGCGGCATCATCAGCGCGCTCCTAGACTGCCCGCAATTCAACGAATGGCGCGTCCATGCGCCTTGCCGAGGTTTCTTCGTGATCGATGTCGATGCCCTGCTGGCTCCCGTGTCCGAGACCGCACCCTGCGGTGAAGATCTCGAATACGACGCCCAATTCATGGCGCTGGAGCAAGCTGCGCGCGGCAAGGCCGAGCAGCAGTTCGGCGACACCGTGGTGGCCGCCGAAGAGCCCGACTGGGGCCGCGTGGTCGATGCGGCGACCGAGTTGATGGGTCGCACCAAGGATTTGCGCGTCGCCACCTACCTGGCGCGCGGCCTGGCCCGCACTGCGGGGCCCGCAGGTCTCGGGCGCGGCCTTCAGTTGCTGCTCGGCCTGTGCGAAGCCTACTGGGACTCGGTCTATCCGCAACTCGATCCCGACGACAACTTCGATCCCGTGATGCGCATGAACGCGCTGGCGCCGCTGGCCCACCCTGAGGCAGGGTTGAGGGAGCTGCGCGAGGCGCCCTGCGTGCGCACCCGCGGCGGCAGCATCGCCGTCAAGCAGATCGAATACGCGTTGTCGATGGCCGAGGCGCCGGCCGGACAGACCGTGCCGTCCGAAACCGAAATCCTGGCAGCCTTCCGCGAGGCGGCCGACACCGACCCGGGCTTCGTCGAGGGCATCCGCCTGGCGAGCCAGCAGGCCAACGCGCTGCAGAGCTGGCTGAACGAACGTGTCGGCTCTGACCAGGCGGTCGACCTGCGCCCCTTGCGCGTCATCCTGACGGCGATCACCAAGCTGGTCGACCAGGTGGCGGCCGTGGCCGACGCGGCCGTCGCGTCGGGCGAAGGTGAGGCTGTCGAAGGCGGGGGGGCAGGCGCGGTGCGCGTCGTCACGGCCGGCGAGCTGCGCTCGCGTGAAGACGTGGTGCGTGCGCTCGACCGCATGATCGAGTTCCTCGAGCGCAACGAGCCGACCAATCCTGCGCCTTTGCTGTTGCGCCGCGCGCAGCGGCTGATGACGATGAGCTTCCTCGAGATCATCGAGGACATGACGCCCGACGGCGTCGGCACGGTGCGCAACCTGGCCGGCATCCGCGAGTAACCCTCAACCGACCCTAAGCGATTTCCAGAAACGGACCGCGCGGCTGCGCTCGGTACCGCCCGCCAACCCAAGGAGAACACCATGGCCACCAGCAGCCAGAAATTCATTGCCAGGAACCGTGCGCCGCGCGTCCAGATTGAGTACGACGTGGAGCTGTATGGCGCCGAAAAGAAGGTGCAACTGCCTTTCGTGATGGGCGTGCTGTCCGACCTGACCGGCAAGCCGAGCGAGCCGCTGCCGCCGGTGGCCGATCGCAAGTTCCTCGAGGTCGACGTCGACAACTTCGACTCGCGCATGAAGTCGATGAAGCCGCGCGTGGCTTTCCAGGTGCCGAACACGCTGACGGGCGAGGGCAACATCAGCGTCGACATCACCTTCGAGAGCATGGACGACTTCTCCCCGGCGGCTGTCGCCAAGAAGGTCGACGCGCTGAGCAAGCTGCTCGAAGCGCGCCAGCAGCTCGCCAACCTGGTGACCTACATGGACGGCAAGACCGGTGCCGAAGAGCTGATCGCCAAGGTGCTGAACGACCCGGCCCTGCTGCAGTCGCTCGCGGCGAACAAGAAACCCGAAGAAGGCGGCGCTGCCTGAAGCGGCGGCTGATTGACTCAGGAGAACTCCATGGCCGAGACCCAACAGCAAACCCAACTCGAGGGCGTCACCCTCGAAGGCAACGAACTCGCGTCGCTGCTGCAAAAGGAATTCAAGCCCAAGACCGATGAAGCGAAGTCCGCCGTCGAGCAGGCGGTGCAGACGCTGGCCGCACAGGCGCTGTCGCAGACCAAGCTGATCGGCAGTGATGTCGTCAAGTCGATCGAAGCGATGGTCGCCGAGATCGACAAGAAGCTGTCCGAGCAGATCAACCTGATCCTGCACAACGAAGACTTCCAGAAGCTGGAAGGTGCGTGGCGTGGCCTGCACTACATGGTCAACAACACCGAGACTGACGAGCACCTGAAGATCCGGGTGATGAACATCTCCAAGCAGGATCTCGGCAAGACGCTCAAGCGCTACAAGGGCACTTCCTGGGACCAGAGCCCGGTGTTCAAGCGCGTCTATGAAGAGGAATACGGCCAGTTCGGCGGCGAGCCGTTCGGCTGCATGGTCGGCGACTACTACTTCGACCACAGCCCGCCCGACGTGGAGCTGCTCGGCGAGATGGCGAAGGTCTGCGCTGCCGCGCACATGCCGTTCATCAGCGGCGCGTCACCGACGACGATGCAGATGGGCACCTGGCAGGAACTGGCCAACCCGCGCGACCTGACCAAGATCTTCACGACGCCCGAGTACGCCGCCTGGCGTTCGCTGCGCGAGTCCGACGACGCGCGCTACATCGGGCTGGCGATGCCGCGCTTCCTGTCGCGCCTGCCGTATGGTTCGCGTACCAACCCGGTCGAGGAGTTCGACTTCGAGGAAGACACCGGGTCGGCCGACCACAACAAGTACACCTGGGCCAACGCGGCGTATGCGATGGCCACGAACATCAATCGCTCGTTCAAGGAATTCGGCTGGTGCTCGCGCATCCGCGGCATCGAGTCCGGCGGCGCGGTCGAGGGCCTGCCTGCGCACACCTTCCCGACCGACGACGGCGGCGTGGACATGAAGTGCCCGACCGAGATCGCGATCTCCGACCGGCGCGAAGCCGAGCTCGCCAAGAACGGCTTCATGCCGCTGGTGCACCGCAAGAACAGCGACTTCGCGGCCTTCATCGGCGCGCAATCGCTGCAGAAGCCGGCCGAGTACGACGACCCGGACGCAACCGCGAACGCCAACCTGGCCGCGCGGCTGCCCTATCTGTTCGCCACCTGCCGTTTCGCGCACTACCTGAAGTGCATCGTGCGCGACAAGATCGGCTCCTTCAAGGAGCGCGACGACATGCAGGTCTGGCTGCAGAACTGGATCATGCAATACGTGGATGGTGACCCGGCGCACTCGTCCGAGTCGACCAAGGCCCGCAAGCCGCTCGCAGCGGCCGAGGTGGTGGTCGAAGAGGTCGAGGGCAACCCGGGTTACTACACCTCGAAGTTCTTCCTGCGACCGCACTACCAGCTTGAAGGCCTGACCGTGTCCCTGCGGCTGGTGTCCAAGCTGCCGTCAGTCAAGGGGGCGTAAGCCCGAACCGCGGCTTATCAACGAAACGGCCGGCTCTTCATCATCTTCATGAGCCGGCCGAGGCGCAGTAGTAGTTTTTTCAACGTCAACGCAAAAGGAGCGCGACATGGCTGTAGATATGTTTCTGAAACTGGACGACGTCAAGGGCGAGTCCGTCGATTCCAAGCACAAGGGCGAGGTCGACGTGCTGGCCTGGAGCTGGGGCATGTCCCAGTCCGGCACCACGCACGTGGGCGGTGGGGGCGGCGCCGGCAAGGTGTCGGTGCAGGACATCTCCCTGACCAAGTACGTCGACAAGTCGTCGCCGGTGCTGATGCTGTCGTGCTGCAACGGCAAGCACTTCAAGGAAGCGGTGCTGGTCGTGCGCAAGGCCGGCGAGAAGCCGCTGGAATACATCAAGATCACGATGAAGGAAGTGATCGTCTCCAACATCAGCACGGGCGGCTCGGGTGGCGAAGACCGTCTGACCGAAAACGTGACGCTGAACTTCGCCGAGTTCAAGATCGAGTACGTGCCGCAGAAGCCGGACGGCTCGGGCGACGCGGCCGTCGAAGCGGCCTGGAACATCGCCGAGAACGTCAAGGTCTGACGTTTCATCCGCGAATGGCGCTGTGGGCCCTGCGGGGCCTGTAGCGCTTTCGGCCCTCACCGCTCCTTGGCCCGGTGGTCCCGTGCGGGACCACCGAGTCGGTGAGGCACTCCACGTCCGGGGCATTGCGCTCCGAACCTTCCTGACGGAAAGCCAGCCATGTCTCACGGTGACATGTTTCTCAAGGTCGAGGGCACACGCTCCGGCAGCATCAAGGGCGAGGCCAACGACCAGTCGCACCGCGAAGAAATCGACGTCGCCGGCTGGTCCTGGGGCATGCGGTCGGCCAGCGCGATGGGCGGCGCCGGGGCGGCTGCGAAAACGACGGTCGAGTCACTGCTGCTGACCAAGGAAGTGGATTCCGCGTCCACCGCGCTGATGTCGGTGATGCGGAACAACGAACTGCTCAAAAAGGCCGTTTTGTCGGTGCGCAAGGCCGGCGGCCTGCCGATCGACTTTCTCATCATCACGCTCGAGAACGCCCGCATCACGTCCTATGACGTCGGCACGCAGGCGGACGGCAGCGAGAAGCTGCTCGAAAGACTCACGTTCTCGTTCCAGAAGATCAACGTCGAATACGTCGCCCAGGACGAGAAGGGCCTGAAGAAGGGCGGCATGAACTTCGCTGCCGAGGTGAATTGATGACGGTCGGCTCACCCCGTACCGCCTTCGGCGGTGCCCTTCAAAGGGGCCACACCGGTGGCCCGGCGAAGCCGGTTCCACGGTGTTCACTTGGTTCTGTACGTTGCCTGCATGGCGGGTTGCGCATCTTTCGCAGGAGCCTTTGACATGTCTGCCGCTTTGCCCTCCGAAGACCATCTGCGCATGGGCGATCCCGTGCAGGCGCTGAAAGCCCTGCAGGACGAAGTGCGCGCCAAGCCCGCCGATGCCAAGAAGCGCATCTTCCTGTTCCAGCTGCTGTGCGTGCTGGGGCAATGGGAGCGGGCCCTCAACCAATTGAATGTGGCCGCGACGCTCGACGTTGCGGCGCTGGCGATGGCGCAGACCTATCGCGAGGCGATCCAGTGCGAACTGTTGCGCGCCGAGGTATTTGCCGGGCGCAAGGTGCCGATGCTGTTCGGCCAGCCCGAGCCGTGGATCGCGCTGCTGATCGAGGCCCTGCTGCGCGAAGGCCAGGGTGCGGCTTCGGAAGCGCGCAGCTTGCGCGACCAGGCGTTCGAGCAGGCGCCGGCCGGCACCGGCCGACTCGGCGGCCAGCCTTTCGAATGGATCGCCGATGCCGACATGCGCCTGGGGCCGGTGCTCGAGGTCATCATCAACGGCAAGTATTACTGGGTGCCGTTCGCACGCCTGGCCAAGCTGACCGTCGAGGAACCGGAAGACCTGCGTGACGCCGTGTGGATGCCGGCGCACCTGCAGTTCGAGAACGGCGGTGAAACCGTCGGCCTGATCCCGACGCGTTATCCCGGCAGCGAGGCCAGCGGCGACGGCCTGGTGGCCCTGTCGCGCAAGACCACGTGGAGCGAGCCTTCACAAGGTTTTTATGTCGGCCTGGGTCAGCGGGTGCTGACCATCGACACCGGTGACGTCTCGCTGATGGATGTGCGCACCATCGAATGGGACCCCGCGCCGCCGTCGGAAGACGACGCCGGCGACGATGCGAGCGCCGGGTAAAGCGTGGCCGAACTGACGCCCCAGGAGCGCCTGCAGCCGGCCCTGCTCGACCGGCTGATGGACGACGACCCGTCGAAGACCGCCGAGACGCGCGAGCAGCGCGTGCTCAGCAAGAACAAGCTGCGCGAGGCGGTGCTGCGTGACCTGGCCTGGCTGTTCAACACCACCAAGCTGTCCGGCCACGTCGAATGGGACAGCCTGCCGTACGCGAGCCGGTCCGTCATTAACTTCGGCCTGCCAGCGCTGTCCGGGGAGACCGCCTCCACGCTCGACGTCGTCAATCTCGAGGCTGAGGTCAAGCGTGCGATTCTCGACTTCGAGCCGCGCATCATGGCCTCGACGCTGAAGGTCGAGGCGATCGTCTCCGAACTGCAGATGGACCACCACAACGTCGTGAGCCTGCGCATCTCGGGCAACCTGTGGGCACAACCGGTGCCGTTCGAGCTGCTGCTGCGCACCGAGGTCGATCTGGAAACCGGGCAGGTCGAGATCCAGGAACTGAAGGGCTGAGCTCACCGATGGATCCCCGCCTGCTTCGCTACTACAACCAGGAACTCCAGCATCTGCGCGAAATGGGCGCCGAGTTCGGGAAGTCCTTCCCGAAGATCGCTGCGCGACTCGGCATCGACGGCATCGAGGTCGCCGACCCCTATGTCGAGCGCCTGCTCGAAGGCTTCGCCTTCCTCGCGTCGCGGGTGCAGTTGAAGATCGACGCCGAGTTTCCGCGCTTCACGCAGCGCTTGCTCGAGATCGTCTACCCGAATTACCTGGCGCCGATGCCGGCCATGCTGATGGCGCAGTTCCGGCCCGACCTGAACGACGGCAACCTGGCGCGCGGCTTCAAGATCGCACGCAGCAGCATGATGCGCAGCCAGCTCGGCAAGGGCGACGAAACGCCGTGCCAGTTCCGTACCGCGCAGGACGTCACGCTGTGGCCCATCGAGGTCGTCTCGGCGTCGTACTTCTCGTACGCGCCCGACCTGCCGCTCAACCAGCTGCCGATCGGCCGCCGCGTGAAAGGCGGCGTGCGGTTGAAGCTGCGCTCCACGGCCGGACTCAACTTCCACCAGCTCGCACTCGACAAGCTGCGCGTCCACCTTGCAGGCGGCGACGAGGTGGCCTACAAGCTCTACGAGCTGTTGCTCGGCAGTGCGCTCGGTGTGCTGGTGGTGCCGCCGCAGCGACCGATTCCGTGGCAGCAGTTCCTGGGGCCCGACAGCGTCGCACCCGTGGGCTTCAGCGACGAAGAGGCCCTGCTGCCGGTCGGCCTGCGCAACTTCCAGGGCTATCGGCTGCTGCAGGAGTACTACGCTTTCCCGCAGCGCTTCCTGATGTTCGATGTCGACGGGCTGCGCCCCGCGCTACAGCGCCACACGGGCAACGAGATCGAGATCGTGGTGCTGCTGGAACGCGGTGACGCGACGCTGGAGAACGTCGTCGACGCCGGCAACTTCGCGTTGAACTGCTCACCGGCCATCAACCTGTTCGAGCGCCGCTGCGACCGCATTCACATCAGCGACAACCATCACGACTATCACGTGGTGCCCGACCGCACCAAGCCGATGGATTTCGAGGTCTACGACGTCACGGCGGTCACCGGCTACGGTGTGGGCGCCGACAGCGAGCACCGCTTCCTGCCGTTTTATGCCGCCTTCCATCAGGAAGGGCACGGCCATGGGGCCTACTACAGCCTGCAGCGCGAGCCGCGGCTGCTGTCGGCCGAGCAGAAGCGCCGCGGCGCACGTTCCAGCTACGTCGGCAGCGAGGTCTACGTCTCACTGGTCGACCCCAAGGAGGCGCCTTTCAGCGAAGACCTGCGCCAGCTCGCCGTGACCGCGTTGTGCACCAACCGCGACCTGCCGCTGCACATGCCGCTGGGCCTGGGCAAGACCGACTTCGTGCTCGATATGGCGGCGCCGGTCGAATCGGTGCGTGTGGTCAAGGGGCCCTCGAGGCCGTACTCGGCGATCCGCGACGGCTCGGCCAGCTGGAAGTTCATCAACCAGCTGTCGCTGAACTACCTCTCGCTGCTGGACACCGACGAGCGTGAGGGCGCCGCTGCCTTGCGCGACCTGCTGGTGCTGTACGCGCAAAGCGCCGACGCCAGCCTCGTGAAGCAGATCGACGGGCTGCGCTCGGTGCGCACCCAACCGACCGTGCGCCGCTTTCCGGTGCCGGGGCCGATAGCGTTCGCCCGCGGCATCGAAATCGAACTCGAAGTCGACGAGTTCGCCTTCCAGGGCGCCAGTGCCTTCCTGTTCGGTGCGGTGCTCGCGAGCTTCTTCTCGCGCTACGTGTCGATCAATTCCTTCGTCGAAACCTCGTTGCGCTCCAGTGGTCGCGGCGAGTTGATGCGCTGGGTGCCGAGATGCGGAAGCCGGGCGATCCTGTGAAGCTCTGGCAGTCGCTCGCGCACGAGCCGTATCGCCACGACTTCTTCTGGGCGATGCGGCGCATCGAGTGCCACTTCCGCGACAAGCCGCGACTCGGCACGGCATTGCGGCCGATCGACGAGCCACTGCGCCTGGGCCAGGAACCGGCACTCGATTTCGCCCCGGCGTCGCTGTCCGGCTTCAAGCTGCCGACGGCCCAATCGCCGGCACGCATGGAAGTGCGCTTTTTCGGGCTGTTCGGGCCCAACGGGCCGCTACCGCTGCACCTGACCGACCATGCGCGCGAACGCATCCTGCACCATGGCGACCGCAGCTTCGCGCGCTTTGCCGACGTGTTTCATCACCGCTTGCTGCTGCTGTTCTACCGGGCGTGGGCCCAGGCGCAGCCGACCGTGGGGCTGGACCGCCCGGAAGACGATCGTTTCTCCAGCTACGTCGGCTCGCTGTTCGGCCTGGGCACGTCCCCGTTGCGCCGTCGCGATGCGCTGCCTGACAACGCCAAGCTGCACCATGCCGGTCTGCTGGTGCGGCAGACGCGCAATGCGGATGGCCTGGAGGCGCTGCTGCAGGGCTACTTCGGCATCCGCGCCCGCGTTGAACCCTTCGTCGGCCACTGGATGGCATTGCCGACCCGACAGCGCACGCGGTTGCAACGCGAACCCCATGCCGGCAAACAGCTCGGCGTGGGCGCCGTGTTGGGCAAGCGCGTGTGGGACCGCCAGCACAAGTTCCGCATCCACTTCGGCCCGCTGACGTTCGAGCAGTATCTCGACTTTCTGCCGCAGGGCCGCGCCCTCGAGCCGCTGACCGCGGCGGTGCGCCAGTACATCGGCTTCGAACTCGACTGGGACGTGCGCCTCGTGTTGCGCGCCGTCGAGGTGCCTCGCGCGCGGCTCGGTCGCCACAGTCGCCTGGGCTGGACGTCCTGGGCCGGCAAGCGGCGCGACGACAGCGACGCGCAAGCGCTGACGATCAACCCTGAACACATGCGGCGCATGTGCCGCACGGCGGCCCCCGCGGCCGCCGCAAACGACGTGGGTGCCGCGGCTGCCGCCGTGGCGGCCTGAAAGACCGCAAGGAGAGAACCATGAGTGAAATCAGCCGCGTGGCTTTGTTCGGCAAGCTCAACAGCGTGGCCTACAAGGCCGTCGAGGGTGCCACTGTCTTCTGCAAACTGCGGGGCAACCCGTACGTCGAGCTGGAGCATTGGGTCGCGCAGATCGTGCAGGCGCAGGACAGCGACTGGCACCGCATCATCCAGCACTACGCACTCGACGTGTCGGTGCTGGCCAAGGACATCACCGCGGCGCTCGATCGCCTGCCGCGCGGCGCGACGTCCATCTCAGACCTGTCGGACCACATCACGAACGCGGTGGAGCGCGGCTGGGTATACGGCTCGCTCAAATACGGCGAGTCCCAGGTGCGCACCGGCCACATCCTGGTCGGCCTGCTGAAGACCTCCTTCCTGCGCAACGCGTTGCTGGCGATCTCGCGCCAGTTCGAGCGCATCCGCCCGGACGACCTGACCGAGGACTTCGAGAAGATCGTCGCCGGCTCGCCGGAAGACGGCCTCGCGCCGACCGACGGATCGTCGATGGCCGGCGCGACGCCGGGTGAGGCCAGCGGTGCGATGCCCGCTGCGCAGATGGGCAAGCAGGAGGCCCTGAAACGCTACACGGTCGACCTGACCGAGCAGGCCCGCTCGGGCAAGATGGACCCGATCGTCGGCCGCGACGACGAGATCCGCCAGGTG
The DNA here is from genome assembly GCF_023721835.1 of Caldimonas mangrovi. GTDB lineage: Bacteria > Pseudomonadota > Gammaproteobacteria > Burkholderiales > Burkholderiaceae_C > Caldimonas > Caldimonas mangrovi. The sequence goes on from NZ_JAMKFE010000009.1 coordinate 21,882, forward strand.
GTCGACATCCTGATGCGTCGCCGCCAGAACAATCCCATCCTGGTCGGCGAGGCCGGCGTCGGCAAGACGGCCGTGGTCGAGGGCTTTGCGCAGCGCATCGTGCGCGGTGACGTGCCGCCGGCCCTGAAGGACGTGGAGCTGCGCGCGCTCGACGTCGGCCTGCTGCAGGCCGGTGCCAGCATGAAGGGCGAGTTCGAGCAGCGCCTGCGCTCGGTGATCGAGGAGGTGCAGGCCAGCCCCAAGCCCATCATCCTGTTCGTCGACGAAACCCATACGCTGGTCGGTGCTGGCGGCCAGGCCGGCACCGGCGACGCAGCCAACCTGCTGAAGCCGGCACTCGCGCGCGGCACGCTGCGCACCGTGGGTGCCACCACCTGGGCCGAATACAAGAAGTACATCGAGAAAGACCCGGCGCTGACCCGTCGTTTCCAGAACGTGCAAGTCGACGAGCCGGACGAGCGGCGCGCGATCCTGATGATGCGCGGTGTCGCCTCGACCATGGAAAAGCACCACAAGGTGCAGATCCTCGACGAAGCGCTCGAAGCTTCGGTGAAGCTGTCGCACCGCTACATCCCAGCGCGTCAGTTGCCGGACAAGTCGGTCAGCCTGCTGGACACCGCCTGTGCCCGCGTCGCCGTCAGCCTGCACGCGACGCCGGCCGAGGTGGACGACAGCCAACGGCGCATCGAGTCGCTGGAAACCGAGCTCGGCATCATCTCGCGTGAACAGACCATCGGCATCGACACCGCAGCGCGCCAGGCCGAATGCCAGGCCGCGCTGGCGGCGGAGCGCGAGCGCCTCGCGGGCCTGACGCAGCGCTGGGAAGCCGAGAAAGGGCTGGTCGATCGGCTGCTGTCGCTGCGTGCCAAGCTGCGTGCCGGTGCCCAGCCGGTCGAAGGCACCGGCAGTGCACTCGAAGCCTCGGCCGAACCCGCCGCCGTCTCGCCGCTGAGCGACGCCGAGCGGGCCGGCCTGCTCGAGGAGCTGAAGTCGGTGCAGACGCAGCTGACCGAGCTGCAGGGCGAGAGCCCGCTGATCCTGCCCACGGTGGACTACCAGGCGGTCGCGAGCGTCGTCGCCGACTGGACCGGCATCCCGGTCGGCCGCATGGCGCGCAACGAAATCGAGACGGTGCTGAACCTGCCGAAGATGCTCGGCCAGCGCGTGATCGGGCAGGACCACGCGATGGAGATGATCGCCAAGCGCATCCAGACCACCCGCGCCGGCCTCGACAATCCGAACAAGCCGATCGGCGTGTTCATGCTGGCCGGCACGTCCGGCGTCGGCAAGACCGAGACCGCGCTGGCGTTGGCCGAGGCGCTGTATGGCGGTGAGCAGAACCTGGTCACGATCAACATGAGCGAGTTCCAGGAGGCGCACACCGTCTCGACGCTGAAGGGCGCCCCTCCGGGCTACGTCGGCTACGGCGAGGGCGGCGTGCTGACCGAAGCGGTGCGGCGCAAGCCCTACAGCGTGGTGTTGCTCGACGAGGTCGAGAAGGCCCACCCTGATGTGCACGAGATGTTCTTCCAGGTGTTCGACAAGGGCTTCATGGAAGACGGTGAAGGCCGCTTCATCGACTTCAAGAACACGCTGATCCTGCTGACCACCAATGCCGGCACCGACCTGATTGCGGGCATGTGCAAGGACCCTGACCTGATGCCTGAACCCGAAGGGCTGGCGAAGGCGTTGCGCGAGCCGTTGCTGAAGATCTTCCCACCTGCGTTGCTGGGCCGGCTGGTGACGATTCCGTACTACCCGTTGTCCGACGAGATGCTGGGCCGCATCGTCAAGCTGCAGCTCGGGCGCATCAAGAAGCGCATCGAGGAACGCCACAAGGTGCCGTTCGACTACAGCGACGACGTGATCGAGCTGGTGGTCTCGCGTTGCACCGAAAGCGAATCCGGCGGCCGCATGATCGACGCCATTCTGACCAACACCATGCTGCCCGACCTGTCGCGCGAGTTCCTGAACGCGATGATGGAAGGCCGGCAGATGTCGCAGGTCAAGGTGTCGGTCCAAGACGGCCAGTTCGCCTACAGCTTCTGAGGGGAGCCAATGATCGTCGGCGACAGGGGCACACCCTGTTCGCCTGACGTCGCAGGTCCGCGCTAGAGACCAACGTACCGAGGAGGGGCGATGCCCGCATTGAGCCGAGAGGAATTCATCGCTTTGGGTGAGATCGCCAAGGCGCGCAGGTCGTTGCTGGTGAACATGTTCACCGGCACGCAGCTGAAGTTCGGCGTGGTGTCGTCGCTGGAATCGGGCAAGAGCCTGCTGTCGACCGGCAAGAAGCTGCGCAGCAATGCCGGCAAGCTGGCGTCCGGCGGCAAGGAGGCAGCCAAAGGGCTGCCGTCGCTGCCGGGCATGCACAAGCTGGTCGAGGACTTTATCCTCGAGTGCGCGGACGTCAACAACATCAGCGATATCGTCGCCGCGGTCACCTCCGAGGCGCTCAAGGACCTGATCGCCGAGGTGACACCGGTGCTGGGCGTGGTCGCCAGCGGCGTCAAGCTGGCGAAGGCGAGCAAGGCGGTGGCGGAAGACGGCTACCACCTCTACAAGTGCAATGACTACAAGAAGGGTTTCCTGCGCGGTGACCCGCTGGCAGCCGCCGAGGCGGTGCAGAGCATCATCCGGCGCGACCTCGGCAAACACTCGGTGCAACTGGCACAGCAGGCGACTGCGACCGGTGCGAAGATCGCCGGGCTGTTCGCCGACCTGGGCACGGGAACGACGGCCGGCATCGGCATCGCGAACGCGCTTGCGAGCCTGGGCCTGCAACTCTACGGCCTGGGCCTGGACATCAAGGACATGCGTGCCGGCAACAAGCGCTTGCTGACTCCCGACACGCTCGACCTCACCGTGTTCGAGGAGTCGCCCATCCTCGGTTGCTACCTCATCACCTGCGCAGACACGTCGTCGGTTGCCAATTTCTTTGTCGCCGACATCGGCCTGCCGGGCTGGATGGACAAGGTCGAGCAACTGAAGAAAAAGCAGATGGACCCGCTGCTGAAGATCGCGACGAAGGACATCAACGCATCGCGCCTGCAGCTCGAAGGGCTGTCGTCGAACAAGGGCACCCATGCGAAGAAGGACTTCTTCGCACGTATCAAGAGCAAGGCCGTGAAGCGGCTCGGCCTGGCCTGAAGGTGGATGCAGATGGGCAAGCGCAGTTCGCCGGCCACGTCGGCGCATCTCAGCCTCCATGACGCCCTGCGGCTGGCGGTCGAACTGCACCGCCGCGGTGCACTCGACGACGCACACACGCTGTACCGCCGGGTGCTGAAGCTTGCGCCGCGCAATGCGGACGCCAATCACTTTCTCGGTGTGCTGCTGCACCAGAAGGGCCGCAGCGAAGAGGCCTGGCCGCTGATCGAGCGCTCGCTGGCGCTCAACGGCAAGCTGGCCGACTGGCACAGCAACGCCGGCAACGTGCTGCTCGAGATGGGGCGGCTCGACGATGCCGCGCGGGCCTACGAGCACAGTGCCGAACTCGCACCGGAGCGGGCCGACATCCACAACAACATCGGCGTGCTGCAGCGTGCCCGCAAGTGCAGCGGCGAGGCCGAGGCCGCCTACCGGCGTGCGATCGAGCTGAATCCGCAGTTCGCCGACGCTTACAACAACCTCGGCAACCTGCTGTCCGACCGGGGCCAGGTGCCCGAGGCGCTGGACCTCTACCGCGAAGCACTGAAGCTCAAGCCCGGCCACCCGGGCGCGCGCAAGATGCTCGGCATCGGCTACTACGCGCAAGGGCTGATCGACAAGGCCGCCGAGGTCTATCGCGAATGGCTCGAAGAGGAGCCCGACAACCCGGTCGCGCAACACTACCTGGCTGCCTGTTCGGGCGAGCAGGTGCCCGAGCGGGCGTCCGACGCGTATGTGGAGGACACCTTCGACCGCTTTGCCAACAGCTTCGACGCCAAGCTGGCGCGCCTGAGCTACCGCGCGCCGCAACTGATCGGCGAGGCGGTCGCACGCGTCTGTGGCGAGCCTGCGAAGTCGCTGGCTGTGCTCGATGCCGGCTGCGGCACCGGCCTGTGCGGGCCGCTGCTGGCGCCCTATGCCTCACGGCTCGAAGGCGTCGACCTGTCGGCTCAAATGCTCGCCAAGGCCGAGCCACGCGGTGTCTACGACCGCTTGGTGAAAGCGGAACTGACCGCCTTCATCGAGCAGGCGCCGTCAGCCTACGACCTGATCGTCTCGGCCGACACCCTGTGCTATTTCGGCGACCTGGCGGCCGTGAGCGCCGCGGCGCACGCGGCGCTGCGTCCTCACGGCACGCTGGTGTTCACCGTCGAGGCGCTCGCCGGCGAAAAAGTCAGCGAGGGCTTTCACCTGAACCCGCACGGCCGCTACAGTCATGCGCGGGATTACGTGCGCCGGGTGCTGCAGCAGGCCGGCTTCGAGGTGCTGGCGATCGAGGCCGAGCCGCTGCGCAATGAGAACGGCAAGCCGGTCGACGGCTGGGTGGTGGCCGCTCGTAGTTAGGGATGGAGGCGCGCAGCCCGGATCGGGACAATGCAGCGCACCAAGGTTGCCGCAAGATGGAGAGGTAGGCTATGGCCCGCGTCATGGAGATCAGCACGCCCCTGGGCGACGACGTGCTCCTGTTTCGCTCGATGAGCGCAAACGAGGAACTCGGCCGGTTGTTCGAGTACCGCATCGAAGTGCTGTCCGAGCGCGACGATGTCGATCCGGACGACGTCCTCGGCAAGAATGTCACTGTCAAGCTCGAACTGCCCGAAGGCGACCCGCGTGCCTTCGACGGCTTCGTGACGCGGTTTGCCAGCGCCGGCGTGGTCGGCCGCTACCACCGCTACCTGATCACCGCGCGCCCCTGGCTCTGGCTGCTGACGCGCGCGAGCGACTGCCGCATCTTCCAGCAGAAGAGCGTGCCGGACATCATCAAGGAAATCTTCGACAAGTACCCGGTCGCGGCCTTCGAGAACCGGCTCACCGGCAGCTACGGTCCGCAGGAGTATTGCGTCCAGTACCGCGAGACGGACTTCAACTTTGTCAGCCGCCTGATGGAGCAGGAGGGCATCTACTACTTCTTCGAGCACGAGGACGGCAAGCACACGCTGGTGCTGGCCGACGGGCCGAGCGCTCATACGCCCTACGACGGTTACGCCAGCCTGCCCTTCGTTCCGCACGACCGCGGCGGCCGGCTCGAACAGGAGTACGTGGCGGAGTGGTCGTTCTCGCGCGAGATCCAGCCGGGCGCCTATGTGCTCGACGACTTCGACTTCACGAAGCCGAGCACCGAGCTGCGGGTCACGACCAAGCGCGAGCGCCAGCACGCCGAGGCGGCCCACGAGGTCTACGACTACCCCGGCAGGTACGAGCAGTCGGGCGACGGCGAGCACTACGTGCGCACGCGGCTCGAAGAACAGCAGGCGCGCCACGAACTCGTGCATGCCGCCGGCAATGCACGCGGTGTCGCGGCGGGCAGTCTGCTCAAGCTGACCGGCCACACGCGAGCCGACCAGAACCGTGAATACCTGATCGTGTCGACGCACATCGTGCTCGAGTACACCGAGTACGAGGCGATGGAGTCGAGCGGCTCGCGCTTTCACTGCAGCTTCGGTGCCTTGCCCAGCGCCGAGGTCTTCCGCAGCGAGCGCCTGACCCGCAAGCCGTTTGTCCAGGGCCCTCAGACCGCCATCGTCGTGGGGCCTGGCGGCGACGAGATCTACACCGACAAGTACGGTCGCGTGAAGGTGCAGTTCCACTGGGACCGCCTCGGTGCACAGGACGAGAACAGCTCGTGCTGGGTGCGCGTGTCGCAGCCCTGGGCAGGCAAGAACTTCGGCATGATCGCGATCCCGCGCATCGGCCAGGAAGTGGTGGTTGACTTCCTCGAAGGCGACCCCGACCGGCCGATGATCACCGGCCGCGTCTACAACGCCGAGCAGATGCCGCCGTGGGAGCTGCCGGGGAACATGACGCGCACCGGCATCGTCACGCGCAGTTCCAAAGGCGGCTCGGCGAGCAACGCCAACGAGCTGCGGTTCGAGGACAAGAAGGGCGAAGAAGAGGTTTTCCTGCACGCCGAGCGCAATCTGCGCACGACGGTCGAAGTCGACGAGCTGCGCGATGTCGGCAACGACCGCACGACCGACATCCACGGCATCGACCGGCTCACCGTGGACAAGAGCCGCTACGAGCACGTCAAGGGCGACTTCCGCGACCTGCTGATCGACAACCTCAGCCTGCGCCGCATCGGCGCCGGCGAGATCGAGGAAATCACCGACGGCCTGCAGACCACGATCAAGACCGGTGGTCATCAACACACGGTGAGCTCCGGCGGGCAGACCATCAACATCACCGGAGGCATCGAGGAAACGGTCACCGGTGCGGTGACGCAGAACGTCAACGGGGGGGACTACTCGCAGACCGTGTCGACCGGGTCGTCCACACAGACCATCTCGGTCGGCAGCTGGACCGTGAACGCGACAGCCGGTCTGGAGATGATCACGACGCAAAAGCTCAACATCACGGCGCCGATGGGCGTGTTCCTGCTGGGCGGCACCAAACTGAACGGCTATGCGACCGAGGAATCCTGGTTCAGCGCGTTCAAGTACGGCGTGACCGGCATGTCGACCGAATCCAAGGGCGTGAACATGGAAACCAAGGGCGTGGACATCGGCTCGGTGGGCTTCAAGGGCGAAAGCGTCGCGTTCAAGAACTCCGAGGCGGCGCTCAACAAGGTTGCCAACGTGCTGCAGATCGCCAACCCCGTGACGCTGATCGCGCAGGGCGCGATCGCGTTGCACAAGAAGGCCATGACCATCATCGGCTGAAAGCGAGCGCATGACATCCCAATCCTGGTGGTGGGTCGCGGTGGCCCTGGTCGTGGTGCTCGGCGTCGCGTTCTATAGCGCGCACGTCGGGTATCGCGACGAACAGCTGCGACGCAACGGTGTTGCCGCGACCGCGCGGGTGGTGGCGATCAAGCAGACCGGGACCTGGAGCGGCAACAACCCGGAAGTGGAGCTTGCGCTCGAGATCACCCGCCCCGGCGAGCCGGCGTATGCCCACACGCTGCGACGCGTGGTGCCGGTCGTCAATGCACCTGCGGTGCAGCCCGGCGCGGTGATCCGGCTCAAGATCGACCCGCAGCGGCCCGACCGCATCGTGATCGACGAGCCCTGGGCGAGCGAGGGGGCCTGAAGCGATGCGCGTCATCAAGCCCCAGCACCTGTCCGTTCTGCATCGCTGCTTCGAGCGGCAGCAACGGGCGTACCTTGGCATCGCGGTGCTCGGCTATGTGCCGTTGCAGATGGAGCCGGCCCTGCTGCCCGAGCAGGAGCTGTGGCAGGAAGTCCCGCCGCTGCTCGATCCGCAGGTGCCGCTGGATGCCGCATTGCCGAAGACCGGCGGCGAGTTCGTGCTGGTCGGTGAAGCCTGCGCGCCACAGGGGCAACCCGTGCCGGGCCTGAAGGTCGAGGCACGGGTGGGCGGGCTGCACAAGGCGCTGCACGTTTTCGGGCCGCGCTACTGGGTGTCGGGCCGGGCCACCGCACCGATGCCTTTCGAGTCGTTGCCCCTCGGCTGGGGACTAGCCTACGGTGGCGCCGAAGTGCCCGAGAATCCCTTGGGCAAGGGCACGCAGCTCGAGGAAACGGCACATGGCCGGCTGCAGCCGCTGCCGCAGGTGGAGTACCCGCATGCACCGAGCCAGGGGCCGGGCAAGGCGGTGCCGCCCGCCAGCTTTGCCCCCATTCCGGGGCAGTGGCCGCAACGAAAGCGCTTTGACGGCACCTACGACGACGCCTGGCTGAAGACGCAGTACCCGGCGCCGCCGCAGGATTTCAATTGGCGCTACCACGGCATCGCGAGCGAAGACCAGTGGCAGCCCGAGCCCTTTCAGGGCGACGAACGCATCGAGCTGATCCACATGCACCCGGATCATCCGCGCATCGAAGGCCGGCTGCCCGGCATCAAGCCGGTGATCGCGGTGCGCACACGCACGCAGGGGGCAGGGCAGGCGCGTTTCGTCGACGGCCGGCTCACGACGTTGTGGCTGTTTCCGCGGCTGCAGCGCATGGTGATGATCTGGCACGCGCTGCTCGAAGTGGACAACGAGTTCGCTGACGAAGTCGACCTGCTGATGGCCGCCGCCGAGTGGAGCGATCGGCCTCGTCCGCGTGAGGCCTACGTGCAGGCGATCGATGCGCGGCTCGACGAGAACACCGGCGCCCTGAAGATGCTCGATGACCACGAGCTGCTCCCCGAAGGGCTGGCGACGCCGAACGAAGCGATCCTGCGTCACAAGCGATTGCTCGGACCGAGCGGCGCCGCGCTCGACGAGCTCGGGTCCCGGCTGCAGGCGGCGCAGAACGAACTCCAGGCGCAGCTCGCCAAGGCCGTACCGGCGCAGTCGCTGGCACACGCCGGCACGAAGGCGGCAGAGGTGCGCAAGGCCATGGGCGTTCCCGAGCTTCCGGCCCGGCTGCCGCAGGACCCCAAAGGCCTGATCGACGCCATGCAGGCCATCGAGAAGCAACTGCTGCCCAAAGCGCAGTGGAAGGCGGCGATCGAAGCCCGTACGCAGGCGGCTGTGCAAGCTGCTCAACGCGAGATGGCCGCCCAAGGCACGCCGCTCGCCAGTCTCGAAGCGATGCTCAAGCCCAAGCCGTCGCTCGCTAGCTTTTCCCCGACGCAGGCAATCGCGCAGCTGGAGCAGGCGCTGGCCAGGTCCGGTGGTGGGGCGCCCGTCGACCCGCGGCTCAAGGCGCTGGCCGCGCAGGCAGAGAAGGTGCAGGGGCCGATGCTGCGAGCCTCCGCACATCTCCAACCTGCGCCGGCCATGCTGGAAGGTGAGACCGCATTGCGCTGGCGCGAAGGTGCCGCGCGGGCACAGGCTCAGGGACGCAGTTTCGCCGGCATGAAGTTGAAGGGGGCCGACTTCTCCGGCCTCGATCTCGCTCACGCTGATTTTTCGGGGGCCGAACTCGAAGGCGTGAACTTCAAGGGCGCCACGCTGACGGGCGCCAACTTCGGCCAGGCCAGTCTGGCGCACGCCGTGCTGGAAGAAGCGAAGCTCGATGGCGCCAACTTCGCGCAGGCGAACCTGGGTCGGGCCAAGCTCAACAAGGCCTCCTGCGTCGGCTGCAACTTCGAAGGCGCAACGCTCCAGCACACCGTGCTCGAGGACACGATCCTGTTCGGCAGCAAGCTGGCGGGCGCCACGGTGCTGGAAGTACGCGCGTCGCGCTCGCATTGGGTGCAGGTCGATCTGACGCAAGCGGTGATCCTCAAGTCGATGTTCATCGACGCCGTGTTCTCGCAAGCGACGTTGACGCGCGCCTCGTTCATCGAGGTGCAGCTGCGCGGCTGCGACTTCACCGGGGCGCGACTCGAGTCCGCCGACTTCGTGACTTGCCCGGCGGACGGCAGCCGCTTCGATGCCTGTCATGCGCACAACGCTCGCTTCGTGCACGGCACGTCACTGCGCCGCACATCGTTCAAGGACGCGCAGGTCGATCAGGCGTGCTTGCGAGGCATGCCGCTGGACGCGGCCAATTTCATGAACGCGCAGATGGCCGGCAGCGATCTCAGCGAGGCTCAGTGCCCGGGCGCCAACTTCTACCGCAGCCACCTGAAGGGTGCGCTGCTGATGAAGGGAAACTTCCAGAAGGCGGTGCTGCGGGGCGCCAATCTGATGCAGGCGGTGATGCAGCATGCGCAATTGCAGGGGGCCGACCTGCAGGGAGCCAACCTGTTCGCCGCCGACCTGATGCGCATCGATGTCGATGAGCACACGCGATTCGACGCCGCCTTCATGGCCAAGGCGCGCATGCATCCGCAGCGCAAGGCCGGCCGCGGAGCGGGCAACACCGGAGGGGCCGCGTGAACCTGCAAGACATCCAGGCCCGCGTGCGTGCGGGCGAACCCCTCCATGAGGTGCAACTGGCGGGGCACAGCTTCGCCGGTGGGGCCTTGCGTAAGGCCGTTTTCTACCGTGCCGACCTCACCGGCTGCGATTTCACCGGGGCCATGCTGGAGGAGAGTTCCTTCGTGGAGTGCCGCCTCGACCATGCCCGGTTCGGCGGCGCCGCATTGCGGCTGGCGGCCTTCCACCGCTGCGCGATGACCTCGGCCTCGCTGGTGCAGGCCGGGGCCGTGAGCGCGACCTTCAACGAGTGCAAGCTCAAGTCGGCCGACCTGGCTCGATGCGACCTCGAGTTCGCCACGCTGGCCAAATGTCTGCTGACAGAAGCATCGCTGCGCGACGCCCGGCTGGTGCAGGCGAACTTCATGGAGTGCGAGTTCGGCGTCGTCGAGCTGGCCGGCGCAGAGTGGTTCAAGACGGTGTTCTACAAGGCTGATCTGCGCCAGGCCAGGTTCGGGGTGCCGCGCGGCGAGCAATGCGTGTTCACCGAGTGCAATCTGGCCGGGCAGCAGTTCGCGCAAGCGCGGTGGCTGCGCACCCAGTTCATGGAGGCGGACCTGCGTGGTGCCGATCTGACGCAGGCCTTGCTCACCGGCAGCAACTTCAAGGGGGCCCGGTTGCAGCAGGCACGCATTGCCGGTGCCCAGGCGATGCACACGCTGTGGATGGACGCATGCCTGGACGGCGCCTGGCTCGACGCGGCGGAACTGACGCAATCCATCTGGCTGGGAGCAAAAGCGCGTGGCGCCAGCTTCCGGCAAGCACGGCTGCCCGAGGCGGTGCTGCAGCAGGCCCAGCTGGCCGAATGCGATTTCGAAGGCGCCGCGTTGACATACGCCGATCTTTCGAACAGCGATCTGCAAGGCAGCCGATTCAACGGCGCAGATGTGTTCCGCGCCAACCTGCGAGGCGTGCGCATGCAGCAAGTACAGATGCCCCAACGCGCCCAGGCGGCGCCCGACGACGCCGACCAACTGGCTGCCGAGCAATGGCAGCCGCAAGTATGAGCAGCCACGAGATGAAGCAGGAGATCGACATGCTGAAGCCAAGCGTAGGCCCCGCAGCGGGCGTGCAGCGCGAACCCGAATCGGTCGTGACGCAGGCGATCGTCCAGGCCATGGGCGAAGTCGAGCGCAACCGCGAGGGGCACGTCGCCGTGTCCACCGGGCAAGGATTGCTGCAGGCCCGTCTTGCGGTGTCGTGCCTGGTCCAGCCGGAGTGCGGCGACACGGTGCTGGTGGCTCTGCGGGGGCGGCAGGCGTTCGTGCTGGCGGTACTCGAGCGCGCGAGTGATGTACCGATCGCGATGCAACTGCCTCGCAGCGCCAGCCTGTCGGTGCAGGGAGACCTGCGCCTGGAGGCCACCGGCACGGTTTCGTTGCATGGCGAAGCCGTGGAAGCCGTGGCGCAGCGCATCAGCCTTGTTGGCAAGGCGGTGCACTGGCTGGCCGATACGCTGGAGAGCACGGCCTGTCGCATGAAGCAGATCGCAGAACTGTGGACGGTGCAGACGAAGTCGCACCATCGGCATGTGGAAGACATGGAAATGGTGCGTGCGGGGCACATCGACATGCGGGCCGAACAGGTGATGCACCTGAACGCCGAGCACACCGTGATGAAGTCGCGCGAGCTGGTCAAGATCGACGGCAAGCAGATCCAGGTGGGGTGACGAGCGATGTTTGCGAACACACAGATGGGCGGCGTGGACTTCGCCTTTCCCGACGTCTGCCTGACACCTACGCCCGCCGGTCCGGTGCCAATTCCTTACCCCAACATCGCGGCCGGGCCCATGGGCGTGCCGCCCGCGGTGAACGTCCTGTTCAGCTGCGCGCCTGCGCACAACATGGGCACCGTGGTGCCGCTGACCAACGGCGACAACGCGGGCGTGGCGACGGGGGTGGCCTCGGGCATGGTAATGGGGCCCGGGCGGCACCTGACCGCTGCTTTCACCGTGTTGGTGGGCGGCATGCCGGCCACCCGGATGACCAGCATGTCGCTGCAGAACAGCACCAACGCACCGGGCATGCGTATCGCACCCAGCCAGGTGCAGGTGCTGCTGCTCGCACCCTGAATCAGCGGCCGGCAGACCGCGAACGGATCGACCTCAAATTAGGGGGGCCGCCTTGCGCCTGTCTGAGGGCTTCGCTAGCCTCGGTTCGACCGGCGCCTGATCCAGGGCCCCGGACGAACACGCGGCGAGCCGCTCCAGAACCTACCCATCTCAAGATGCTTCAGATCCGAGTCGTGAGCGTAGCGGGGCAAGCGCCCGCAACACCCATTGCCGCCCAGTTCGGGCCGGCGGGTGGCACCATCGGCCGCAACGAGGGCAACACGCTCGTGCTGCCCGACGATGCGAAGACCATCTCGCGGCAACATGCAGCGATCCAGATGCAGGGCCAACGCTACGTGCTGATGGACAAGGGCGCCAACCCCACCATACGCAACAACGCGCCGGTGGGGGCGGGGCAGGTGGCGATCCTCGCAGCAGGAGACGAGTTGCGGATAGGCCCCTACGTGCTGACGGTCGAGTTGCCGGCTGCTGCGCGGGCGTTCGACCCCAACAGCACCCAGGTGAGTGCGCCGGCGGCACCACCGGGCCCGGCTTTCGATCCGTTTGCGTTGCCGCCCGCCCCCGCACCTGCGGCGGCACAACCGGCTGCGTCCTCGCACGACCCTTTCGCAGACCTGTTCGGCGGGTCGCCGGCGGCACCGGCAGGGGCGGCTCCGGTCGATCCATTCGCCGGGCTCGGTGCGCCGGTTCCGCCGGCGCCCGCTCGCCCGTCGGCGGCGGCCATCCCGGACGACTTCGATCCGTTCGCAAGCCTTGCGAAGCCGGCTGCGCCCACCCCGGCGCAGGCCCCGGGCTTCAACCCGCTGGCATCGGCTGCGCGCCGTGTGCCGCCGCCGATCTCGTTCGACCCGAAGGCCGGGCATGACGACCTGATATCCCCGGTCGGAGAGAAATCCGCGTCCATCGACGAGTTGTTCGGCCTTGGCAATGCACCGGCCAATCCGCTGGACGTGCTGGGTGCGGTCGAACCCGTCCAGCCCGGCGGGCGACAACCGGTCGACGACCCCCTGGCGTTGTTCGGTGGCCCCCCCGCCACACAGGGGGCCGGTGCGGCGCAAGCCGACCACACGCCGGCGGAGAAAGCCGTGATCCCGCTGCCCGCCGCCGTCGCACCTGTCTCCCCACCGGCCCGTCCGGCGCCGTTGCCGCCGGCTGCCGCCCAGCCGGCTCCCGCGCCGGCCCGAGGCGTGAGCGCTCAACAGATCGACGACCTGCTCGCCTCGGTGGGCCCGATCGACCCGAACAAGGCCACCACCGGGTCGTTCAAGGCCGCGAAGCCCGTCCAAGTGGCACCCACGCCGCCTCCTGCGGCCCCTGCTGCGCCGGCTGACGCGGCCTCGGTCGATGCGCTGATGGCCGCGTTCTGCGAAGGTCTCGGCAGCCCCTTGAATTTGCCCGACGGCGTGACCGAGGAGTTCATGTACCGCATGGGTGGTCTCGTGCGCGAGGCGGTGCAGGGCACGGTCGACCTGCTCAACGCACGTGCCGTGACCAAGCGCGAGGTGAAGGCGAGCGCCACCATGATCATGGAGCGCAACAACAACCCGCTGAAGTTTTCGCCCGATGCGAAAACGGCGATGCTCTATCTCGTCTCCGGCCGGCTCAACCCCGCGTTCATGCCGCCGATCACCGCAATGCGTGACGCCTACTACGACCTGCGTTCGCACCAGTTCGGCTTCATGGCCGGCACCAAGGCTGCGCTCGAAGGTGTGCTCGAGCGCTTCGAGCCGCAGCGCCTCGAGGGCCGGCTTGCGGGCAAAGGGCTGGTCGAGTCGCTGATTCCCGCCGCTCGCAAGGCGCGCCTGTGGGACTTGTTCAACGAGCTTTACAAGGAGATCGCCCGCGAGGCGGAGGACGACTTCCATGCGCTGTTCGGCCAGGCCTTCCTGAAGGCCTACGAAGAGCACGTCGAGGCCCTGCGGCGCGACATGCCGGAAGAGTGATGCTCGCACTGACCGCGCACCTGTTGCACAGCCAAGGCGGCCGTTCCTACCAGGAAGACGCCTACGGCTACCGCGTGATGCAGGACATCGCCTGCCTGGTCGTTGCCGACGGTGCCGGTGGGCATGGCGGCGGCGATCTCGCGTCGAAGCTGGTGGTGCGCGCCATCCTCGAGCAGCACGCGATCCAGCCGCATTGCTCGATCGAGGCCGCTGCAGCACTGATGCAGCACGCCCAGCAGGTGGTGCTGGCGGGCCAGCGCAAATTTTCGCAGTACCCCGACATGCGTTCGACCGTCGTGATGGCGCTCATCGACCTGCAGTCGGGCCGTGCAGTGTTCGGCAATGTCGGCGACTCGCGTGCCTATTGGTTCCACGACGCTGCCTTGCTGCTGCAGACGCGCGACCACAGCCTGGTGCAACAGATGGTCGAGGCGGGCATGATCGCGCGCGAACAGATGCGTACCCGCAAGGAGCGCAGCGTGCTGACCAGCTCGCTCGGCAGCCCCGGCGAACTCGAGCCCTACGTCTATGAACTGGAGAACGCCGCAGCGCATGGCGATGTGCTGCTGCTGTGCACCGACGGTCTGTGGGAGTACGTGCAGGAGGATGAAATGCAAGACGTGCTGCGCCTGAACCAGGACGGCGACCGCTATCTCGCGTACTTCGAGCACTGGGTGCAGCAGCGCGCGCCACAGAACTGCGACAACTTCACGGGGCTGATGGCCGTCTTCGGCCGCGGAGCATCCGAACCCGACAGCACCATCGACCCCGAAACCACCGTCATCGCCCGGTTGGACCCGTTCGGCGGCAGCCCCGCGTGAGTGCGGCACCGGCTCCAACGCACGTTATCTCGAACACAGAGGAGAGAACACCATGAACGCACGCGTACCCTTCGTCCTTCGAGCCGTCGCCGCCGCCTGCCTGTTCGGCAGCCTGGCCGCCTGCGGTGACAAGCCGTCCGAGGCGCCGACGTCTCAGCAGGTCGGCGCCGATGCGGCGGCGCCGGCCGGCAACGCCGTGCTGTTCGAGGCCAACCAGACCGTCGCGGTCACCGGGCCCGCCTTCGTCGAATGGCGCGACCAGATGATCGCGCAAGGTGGCGACGGCAAGCTGCTGGAGGTGACCGGCCGCGTCTACGCGAACGAGAAGAGCGAGACTGGCGAAGACCTCGGCCAGGCACGCGCCGAGGCCGCGAGCATTCTTTTCATGGAAAAGCTGGATCCAGGGCGCATCGTGTTGAAGTCTGTACCTGCCGGGACCGAGGCGCCCACGGGCCGCTTCGAGGCGGTCAGTTTCCAATGGGTCGACGCCCCGGCGGCTGCCGTGGCCGCTGCGCCTGCACCGGCCGAAGCCAGCGCTGCGGCAACCACCACGGTCGCCGCCGCCCCGGTTGCGGCCCCCGCGGCAGAGCCCGCACCCGCTCCCGCGCCGGCTCCGGCGCCCGCGGCGGCCGACTTGGTGCGCTCGCTGGTGCTCTACTTCAACACCGGCAGCACCAGCCCCCGCCTGAGCGCCGCCGAACGCAAGCAATTGCAGGCGCTGGTCGCGACGGCCGGCAGCGGCAACATCGTCGTGGTGGGTCACGCCGACAATCGCGGTGTGCCCGAACTCAACCAATCGCTGAGCGCTGCCCGCGCCGATGCCGTCAAACGCCTGCTCGTGGGCCTGGGTGCGAAGACCGATGTCGTGCAGGCCAGTGCGCAAGGCGACGGGCAACCGGCCGCCAGCAACGACGACGCCGAAGGGCGGGCAAAGAACCGCCGGGTCGAAGTGTCGGTGATGTAAGTCGAAGCGGAGAGCCGGCGCGATGCCGGCCGCACGGCACATGCGCTTCAGTCGATCGGCTTGAAATGCTGGATCAGCACACGGCATTCGATGCCCTGCGGCGCCACTTCCTTCCACTCCACGTCGCCGCCCAGCTGCTTCACGCGTTTGCGGATGCCGCCGAGCCCGAGGCCGTGCGACCAGGACGCGGGGTTCTTGCCGACGCCGTTGTCGCGCACCACCAGTTCCAGCCGGTCCTGCTGTAGCGTGAGAGTCACGTCGACCCGGGTAGCGCGCGAATGGGCGATCGCGTTGTTGGCCAGCTCGCGCAGTACGCGCGTCAGCGCCGACCATTGCACGACGCCGAGCGGCACGTTGCGGTCGAAGCTGGCGTTCCAGCCCAGCTCGCATTCGGCCATGTCCAGCCGGTGCACGAGGTCGGTCTTCCACTCGGCAGCGGCGTCGGCGAGGTGATGGTTCTGCGCCGCCAGCCCGCGCGTCAGCGTCTTCAGGTCCTGCAAGGTGTGGCGGATGTAGTCTTCCATCTCGGGCGAGGGCGACTTGTACATCAGCGTCAACAGCCGGGCGCCGATGTCGTCGTGCAGGTCCTGCGCGAGCCGGGTTCGCTCCTCGGTCCGACCTTGCTCGACGGCCTTGTCGAATGCGACGGCGCGGCGCAGTTGCTCGAAGATCCTGTCGGTCAACCGCGCGTCTTCCGCCGTGAAGACCTTGCGGCCCCGGTGCGCGAAACGGATCACGATGGATCCCATGGTCGGTGCCGCTGCGTGCGGGTTCACCATGTTGGGGATCGGCACGACCAGCGTCGAGCCGTCGGTGACCACGCGCGAACTCGTGGTGAGCTTGTCGACGACGTGTATCTCGAGCGGCTCGAACAACTCGCGCAGCAGACGTGTCAGCAACGGCGCCGTGCGCTCAGGCCGGGCTTCGACCTCGCGCGCAATCTTGTACAGCTGCTCGAACATCCGTTCCGTCGTGACGACGCTGCTGCCCATCAAACGGTCGAGCAGCCACTGTCGCGCACCGACATACAGGCCCAGCGAGACGAACAGCGCCAGCGTCACCGAGGTGACCTGCCCGAGCGAGAAGGCCGCCACGAACAGCAGGTCCAGCGAGGTCGCGACCGTCGTGATCGCTGCGAGCAGCGAGAACTCGCGCATCACCTGCTGCGACTTGGACAGGAAGGGAATCAGCAGCAGCAGGGATGCGAAGAACACGTACCAGATCATCGAGCCGATGATCGAGATGTTCTGCTGGATGCCGGGTTGCCCGTCGGCCACGGCGACCGCCACGCTCAACAGCACCCAGGTGGCGACCGCAATCGAGCCGAAGCGGCGCAGCACCAGCGCGAACGGGTTCGGCTCCAAACGGTGCGACCAGGTCAGTACGACCATCGACGATGCCCCGAGCAGCGCGCCCACCGATTGCACCCACCACCACACTCCAGGCAGCCAGCCGGCCGCAGCGAGCGCGATCAGCAGCGTCACGAGGGTCCAGACGGTCACGATCGCTGCCGCCGCATGCGGAATCCGCCGCGGATAGACCGAGGTCGCGTGGACAATGGCCGCGCCGGTGATCAGATCGAAAGCCAGCCGGCAATAGAGGTCCCAACCCACGAGGCTCGACGACCAGGCCAGGTTCAGTGTCGATTCGATCGCGATGAAGATCAGGTTGCCCGCCTGGCACAGCGCCATGGCGGCGTAGACACCGTTGCGGCGCCCTGGACGCGACAGCACGACCGCCATCGCAACGCTGTACACCACCAGCGCCAGCGCGCACAGCAGCCAGAACAGCAGGCCGAGCCCCGCCAGGCCACGGGGCTTGGGGCGCAACTCCAGCATCGTGCCGTCGTCGAAATGCAGGTGCAATGCAGGTTCGCCCAGCAGTCGCGCGAGCTGCTTCTGGGTTGCGAGGTACTCGCGGCTGCTCTCATCGTCGATGATCCAGCGTGCGGAGCGCTGCAGCGTCAATGCATCGACCGGCACCATGGGCCGATCCTCGGTCGACAAGCCGACGAGCGTCTTGCCCTGTGCGGACTTCAGCAGGCTGTCATGCGCGAGATGCAATTCCACCTTGCCGTTGCCGGTGGTGCGCCAGGTGGCGCCCATCTGCGCCTGACCCGCCAGCCAGTAGGCCAGCGTGAAAACGCCCAGGCATCCGAGCAGGGCCGCACCGACCAGCAGGCGCAGCCGCCAGCCGAGCCAGCGGCTGGGCGGCGAGCGGTGGCCCAGGCTGCGGTCGAAGGCATTCCATTGCCCGGTACTCAGCAGCGCGTCCTGACCCGGCAGGGGCGAAGCGTCTGTGTCGGGCGGCAAAGTGGAGGGCGAGGTCATCGAAGCCTTCGGCGGGGACCGGTTGCGCCGAACCTCAGCGCGCGACCGTCGGAGCGGTTACACCAGCCCCTGCTTGCTCGCCAGCACGGCTGCTTCGGCGCGGCTGGACACGTTCAGCTTCTTGTAGATCGACTTGATGTGGTCGTTGACGGTGAACCACTTGATGCCCATCAGGCTCGCGATCTCCTTGATCGTGAAGCCCTTGCTGAGGTACGTGAGCACCTCGTTCTCGCGTGGCGTCAGCCGCTCATAGTCGAGCTTGTCGGCCGGGTCCATCGGTATCGGCGGGTGCGCCGCCTGCGCGGGCGGGGTTTCGGGGTTGAAGCCGGAGTCGCCGTAGCGCCCGCCGCCGTAGTCGCCGTGCCGGAAGTGCGACAGCAGCCGGCGCGCAATGGCCGGGGACAGCGGAGGCTGTCCACGCACGATCTTCTGCAACTCCTCCACCAGCACCTCGAAGCGATCTTCCTTCAGCAGGTAACCGTCGGCGCCGCACTGCAGCGCCGGGAACAGGTGATCGTCGTCGGAATAGAGCGTCGTGATGACCTTGGTGGCGGGGTACTGTGTCAGTTGCGCCAACAACTCCAGCCCGTTGCCGTCGGGCAGTTCCAGGTCGAGCAGCATCAGCTTGAACGGGTCCGGCCCAGGATGGGCCGCGCGGCCCGGCTGCAGGCCGATATGACGGCGCGCGGTTTCCAGGTCACCGGCTTCGGTGATGGCAATGGCGTCGCTGAAGCTGTCCCGCACGACGCGGCACAGAAAGGCCCGGGCCACCGGGTTGTCTTCGACGATCAGTACCTTGACGGCCATGGTGTGTGCGCGCTTCCCTTGATTCATGCAATGGTAGCGCAGGCCTCCATGCCGCCGACGGCGCGTCACCTGTTTGGGGGACCGGGGCCCCCCGAAGCGAGGTCAGGTGGTCAGGACGACCTTGCCGCGCACCTGACGTGCGGCCATCAGGTCGAAGGCATGTTTCAGTTCGCTCATCGGCAACTGGTGTTCGATGACCGGCTTGATCTTGCCCTGCGCATACCAGCCCGCCAGCTGCGCCAGCGCCGCCGAATTCTTCTTCGGCTCGCGTCTGGCGAACTCGCCCCAGAACACCCCGACCAGCGAGGCGCCCTTGAGCAGCGGCAAGTTCAGCGGCAGCGCGGGGATGCTGCCTTGCGCGAAGCCGATCACCAGGTAGCGGCCTCGCCAGGCGATGGACCGGAACACCGGCTCGGCCAGGTCGCCGCCCACCGGGTCGTAGACCACGTCCGGACCTTTGCCGTCGGTCAGCGTCTTGATCTGTTCGCGCAGGTCGCCGTGGCTGTAGTTGATCGTCGCATCGGCACCCAGCTCGCGGCACAGCGCGCATTTTTCGTCGGTCGATGCCGCAGCGATCACGCGTGCGCCCGCGGCCTTGGCAATCTGGATGGCTGCCGTGCCGACACCGCCCGCAGCACCCAGCACCAGCACCGTCTCGCCCGGCTGCAGCGCCGCGCGGTCGATCAGACCGTGGTACGTGGTGCCATAGGTGCAAAGGAAGGCCGCCGCGTCGGGAAACGAGAACCCGCCCGGCAGCGGCATCAGCAGCGCTGCCGACACCACTGCGTGCGTACCGAAGCCGCCGAGCCCGGCGAAAGCCGCCACCGCGTCGCCCGGCTGGAGATGGGTCACGCCTTCACCGACCACCTCGACGACGCCTGCGAATTCGGCGCCGGGCACGAAGGGCGTCGGCGGCTTCATCTGGTACTTGTTCTGCACGATCAGCAGGTCGGGAAAGTTCAGGCTTGCCGCCTTGATCGCCACCAGCACCTCGCCCGCCTTCGGCGTCGGCGTGGGGGCGTCTTTCCAGCTGAGGGCTTGCGGCCCGACAGGGTTGTCGCAGATCCAGGCTTGCATACGGGTCTCCTGAGTGTTGATCGATGATAGGCAGCCGGCGCGCCACCGGGCGTCACCGAGGTGACGAGTCAATACAATCGCCCCATGCGGATTCTTGTTGCCAATGACGACGGCTACCTCGCCCCCGGGTTGCAGGCGCTGGTGGAAGCATGCGCGGGCCTGGGCGACCTCGACGTCGTGGCGCCGGAACAGAACGCCAGCGGCACCTCCAACTCCCTGACGCTGCACCGGCCGCTGAGTGCATTCCGTGCACCAAACGGCTACACCTTCGTCAACGGCACGCCATCGGATTGCGTGCACGTCGCACTGACCGGGTTGCTGGAGCATCGGCCCGATCTGGTCGTCTCAGGCATCAACAACGGCGCCAACATGGGCGAGGACACGTTGTACTCCGGCACCGTCGCCGCCGCCATGGAAGGCTACCTGTTCGGCATCCCCGCGATCGCTTTCTCGCTGGTCGACAAGGGGTGGACGCATCTCGACAGCGCGGCCCGGGTGGCGCGCGACATCATCGAGCGTACGCTCGCGCAGCCGCCTTCACTCGGAGCCTACCTGCTCAACGTCAACATTCCGAACCTGCCACAGGCAGAACTGCACGAGCCGCTGCTCACGCGCCTGGGTCGGCGCCACGCCAGCGAAGGGGTGATCCGTCAGCTCAATCCACGTGGTGAACCGATCTACTGGATCGGCCCGTCCGGAGGGGCCCGGGAGGCCGGGCCCGGCACTGACTTCCACGCCGCGATGCAGGGCCACGTCTCCATCACGCCGCTGCAGGTCGACCTGACCGACCACGCGCGCATGCCGGCCTGGCAGACCTGGCTGGACGAAGGGGCGGTACGGTGAGCGACGCCGGCAAGCCGCGTGCAGGCCGCAATTTTCCGTTGAGCCTCGACCAACTGACGCCGGTCGCGAAGACGATCGCCAGTCGCAAAACCGACGTCGCGGCAAGTGCCGCCGCGAATCTGTCGCGCGCGGCGGTGCCGGAGCGCAAGCCGGTCGTGCTCCGGCCCCAGCGCCCGTTGCACCAGGCCGCGCAGGACCGAGAGCGCCGCGTGAGCCCGGCGGGACTGGGCCTCGACTCCGAGCTCGTACGCTCGCGCATGGTCGGCAAGCTGCGCACGCAAGGTGTGCGGGATGAAAAGGTGCTGGCCGCCATGCTTGCGGTGCCGCGCCATCTGTTCGTAGACACCGCGCTTGCAAACCAGGCCTACGAGGATACGAGTCTGCCGATCGGCCTGCAGCAGACGATCTCGAAGCCGTCTGTGGTCGCGCGTATGATCGAGTTGATGCGCGGCGGGCGGGGTGACGCCCTGTTGCCGCGTGTGCTCGAGATCGGCACCGGGTGCGGCTACCAGGCTGCGGTGCTGGCGCATGTGGCGCGGCTGGTGATTTCGGTCGAGCGGCTGAAACCGCTGCACGACAAGGCGCGCGACCTGCTCGCGCCCTGGCGCATGGGCAACGTTCGGCTGGTCTATGGCGACGGCATGCGCGGTCACCCGCCCAACGCGCCGTACGACGGCATCATCGCGGCCGCAGGAGGTGGGGCGATACCCCCTGCGTGGCTCGAGCAACTCGCTGTCGGTGGGCGTCTGGTCGCGCCGGTGGCACGCGGCACAGGACAGGTGCTGGTGCTCGTCGAGCGGAACGAACGAGGCTTCGTGCATTCAGAGCATGAGGCCGTTCATTTTGTCCCCTTAAAATCCGGCACGACCTGAGTTCGTGCGTAGTTGCTCATGGTGTCCACTTCAGGAGTTTTGATGAGTTTCAAGACGGGCGCTTGCATTGCAGCCGCCTTGCTGCTGGCAGCTTGCGCGTCCCCGACGCACCGCGCTCCGGTCGAAGACCGCAACGTGGCAGGTGGGCGCGTGCCTGCCGCAGTCGCCAATGGCGTGACGGCGCCGGCCGATCCGGCCAAGCCGCCGCCGCCCGGCATCGAGAACGCCGGCAAGCCCGGCTACTACTCGGTGAAGCCCGGCGATACGCTGATCCGCGTAGGCCTCGAAACGGGCCAGAACTGGCGCGACATCATGCGCTGGAACAATCTCGACAACCCGAACGTGCTTGAAGTCGGTCAGGTGCTGCGCGTGGTGCCGCTTGCAGCCGATCCGGCCGGCGTGTCGACGCGCCCCGTGGCGGTAGCGCGTGTCGAATCCCGGCCGCTGGACATCAAACCCGGCACGGCGGCGAGTGCACCGGCCGCCGCTGCGTCCGAGCCCGCTGTCACGCCGACCCCGGCGGCTCCTCCGCCGCCACCCGTGCAAGGCAAGGAAAGCGACGAGGACGTCAACTGGATGTGGCCGGCCGCCGGCAGCGTCATTGCCGGTTTCGACGAAGCGCGTAACAAGGGTTTGGGCATCAGTGGCAAGGCGGGCGATCCGGTGTACGCTGCGGCTGATGGGCGCGTGGTGTACGCTGGTTCCGGGCTGCGGGGTTACGGCAACCTGGTGATTGTCAAGCACAACAACAACTATCTGACGGCCTACGCGCACAACCAGACTCTCTTGGTCAAGGAGGATCAAACCGTGCGTCGCGGGCAAAAGATCGCCGAAATGGGCTCCACCGACACCGATCGGGTGAAGCTGCACTTCGAGATCCGTCGGCAAGGCAAGCCGGTCGACCCGGCCAAGTACCTGCCGCCGCGCTGAGGCGCGCAACCGCGGGAGTCGATCGTGATGACCAGGAAGCACGCTGAACCCAACGGGCATGCGCTTCCTGAGTCGGCGCTTGAGCCACTGCTCGATTCGGACGCGGTGGTTGCCTCCGAGCCGGCTGCTCTGCCGGACGGGGCCGAAGCAGTGGCCCCGGCGAACGGCCGAAACGGCATCGAATTCGAGGCCGGCGAGTCGGACATCGGCAACACGCTGCAGACTTATCTGCGAGAAATCCGCCGCACGCCGCTGCTGACACCCGAACAGGAATACGCCACCGCCACGCTTGCACGCGGGGGTGACTTCGGCGCGCGTCAGGCGATGATCGAGCACAACCTGCGGCTCGTCGTCAGCATCGCAAAGAACTACCTCGGGCGTGGCTTGCCGCTGACCGACCTGATCGAAGAGGGCAATCTCGGCCTGATGCATGCGATCGGCAAGTTCGAGCCCGAGCGCGGCTTCCGCTTCTCGACCTACGCGTCATGGTGGATCCGTCAGAGCATCGAGCGGGCGATCATGCACCAGGCGCGTCTGGTGCGGCTGCCGGTGCACGTGGTACGCGAACTCAATCAGGTGCTGAAGGCTCGCCGCCAGCTCGAAGCCGAAGTAGCGCGACGGCAGGACGGCGAGAGGGCGGTGCGTGTCGAGGACGTGGCTGCCGTGCTAGGACGCCCCGTGCAGGAGGTGGCGGAACTGCTGAAGTTCGCGGAGACGCCGACGTCGCTCGATGCGCCGCTGGAGCGCGACAACTCCGAATCGATGATCGACATGGTGGCCGACGAGCAGGCGACTGACCCGATGGGCACGACGTTGTCGCACGAGGTCGAGCAGTTGCTCAACACCTGGCTCGGTGAACTGAGCGACCGTGAACGCGAGGTGCTGTCGGGCCGCTACGGACTGCACGATCGCGAGCCCGAAACGCTGGAAGTGCTCGCCGAGCGGCTGGGGCTCACGCGTGAGCGCATCCGGCAGATCCAGCAAGAGGCGCTGCTCAAGCTCAAGCGCCGCATGATCCGTCACGGGGTCGACCGCGATTCGATCTTCTGACCCACCGACCGTCCCTTGTCCCCGACGGATAATCCGTCCCCATGACTCAAGCGAATGAATGGCTCCGGATCGAGTCGCTCGATCTGGAGGCGCAAGGCGTGGCTCACAACGCCGAGGGAAAAGTGGTGTTCGTCGACGGCGCGCTGCCCGGCGAGGAAGTGCAGGTTGCGACGACGCGGCGCAAGAACAACTGGGAGCAGGCTCACGTGACCGCGCTGCGGCGTGAAAGCTCTCAGCGCGTCACGCCCCGCTGTGCCCACTTCGGCACCTGTGGCGGTTGCAAGATGCAGCACTTTCACGTGGCGGCGCAACTGGCGGTCAAGCAACGGGTCCTGGAAGACAACCTGTGGCATCTGGGCAAGGTGCGCCCGGAAACCGTGCTGCGTCCGATCGAGGGCCCCACCTGGGGCTACCGCTACCGTGCACGACTGTCGGTGCGCTACGTGCCCAAGAAGGGCGGCGTGCTCGTGGGCTTTCACGAGCGAAAGTCCAGCTATGTTGCCGACATGACGCGCTGCGAGGTGCTGCCGCCGCATGTCAGTGCGATGCTGCTGCCGTTGCGAGAGTTGATCGGGGGCATGGACGCGCGCGACCGCTTGCCGCAGATCGAAGTCGCGATCGGTGACCGCGACGGGCGACCCGTCACAGCGTTGGTGCTGCGTCACCTAGAACCGCTCAGCGCGGCGGATCTCGGACGGCTGCGCGGTTTTGCTGGGGAACACGACGTGCAGTGGTGGCTGCAGCCCAAGGGGCCCGACACCGCGCATCTGTTGGATCCGGTCGATACGCCGCTGGCCTATACGCTGCCGGAATTCGGCATCACGATGCCGTTCAAGCCGACTGACTTCACCCAGGTCAACCACCAGATCAATCGCACACTTGTCAGTCGTGCACTGCGCCTGCTGGCGCCCCAACCGGCCGACACGGTCATCGACTGGTTCTGCGGCCTCGGCAATTTCACGCTGCCGATCGCGCGTGGGGCGCGCAAGGTGCGGGGTGTAGAGGGGAGCGAGGCACTGGTCAGCCGTTCGCGCGAGAACGCCGCATGCAACGGCATCACCAACGCCTGCTTCGACGCGCGCAACCTGTTCGAACTGGAGCCCGCCGATCTGGTTGCCTACGGTGCCGCGGACAAGTGGCTCGTGGATCCGCCGCGCGAAGGCGCATTCGCGCTGGTGAAGGCGCTGGCCGACGTTCGGCAGCAGGCTGACGCTGTGCCCGGCTGGGCGCCGCCGCGGCGTATTGTCTACGTCTCCTGCAACCCGGCGACACTGGCGCGCGATGCGGGCTTGCTGGTGCACCAGGCCGGGTACCGGTGTGTGGCGGCTGGCGCCGTGAACATGTTTCCGCACACGGCGCACGTCGAGAGCATGGCGGTGTTCGAACTCGATTGACGGCTGCTGCCGCAACCGCGCGAAGTCCCGCGCAAAACAAAGGCCCGCCGAAGCGGGCCTTTTTCATGGAGCGCGGGTGTTCGCTTATTCGTCGCCGCCGAAGATGCCGAGCAGGGCGAGCAGGTTCTGGAACACGAGGTAGACGTCCAGGTAGATCGCCAGCGTGGCAGTAACGTAGTTGGTTTCACCGCCGTCGATCACCCGCTTGATGTCGTACAACATGTAGGCCGAGAAGATCACGATCGCCAGCGAGGAGATCGTCAGCATCAGCGCCGGCATCTGCAGCCAGATGTTGGCCAACGAGGCCACGATCAGCATGATCACGCCGACCATCAACCACTTGCCCATGCCGGACAGATCGCGCTTGATCGTGGTGGCCATCGTCGCCATGCCGAAGAACACCAGCGCGGTGCCGCCGAAGGCCATCATGATGAGCTGCGCACCGTTCGAGAAGCCGAGCACCGCCCCGATCAGGCGCGAGAGCATCAGGCCCATGAAGAAGGTGAAGCCGAGCAGCAGTGCAACGCCGATGCCGGAATTCTTGAACTTCTCGATCGCGAAGAAGAAGCCGAAGGCAATGCCCATGAAAGCCACGAAGCCGATCAATGGGCTGCCGGCAAAGAAGGTGAAGCCCATCGCCACGCCGATCCAGGCGCCGAGGACGGTGGGTACGAGCGACAGCGCCAGCAGCCAGTAAGTGTTACGCAGCACCCGGTTGCGCTGCTGCGTCAGAATGCCGGAACCGGAGTAGGCTGCCTGCAAGCTTTCGTTCATCGTTGCTCTCCTCTGTCAAAAAGTGGCCGAGGTTCGACCTTTGCGGCGGATTCTAGTTCCCGGCGCACACGGCGTTCGATTTTCCTGAGCTTCAGCCGGGTTTGCGGTGCTTTACCCCCGCAAGCGGGGTTCCTGGCACCATCTGCTTTCTCGAACCCTGATCCGAAAGGAGTTACCGATGAAGAACAAGCCGCAGCTGACGCTGGAAGACGTCAAGAAGATTGCGGTGGGCGCCGAAGCCGAGGCGCTGCGCAATGGCTGGGCGGTGGCGATTGCCATCGTCGACGACGGCGGGCATCTGCTGTGGTTCCAGCGCCTGGACGGGGCTTCGCCCGCTTCGGCGCAGATCGCACCGGCCAAGGCGCACACGGCCGCCCTGGGGCGCCGCGAAAGCAAGATCTATGAAGACATGATCAACCAGGGGCGGGCTTCCTTTCTCAGCGCGCCCGGGTTGCAGGGGTTGCTGGAGGGCGGCGTGCCGATCATGGTTGAGGGGCAGTGTGTCGGGGCCGTCGGCGTCAGCGGCGTGAAGTCCGTCGAGGACGCCCAGATCGCCAAGGCCGGCATTGCCGCGCTAGGCTTGTAGCCCAAGGGGGAAAAAAGCGCTTGGCTGGGGGCCGGCAAGCCGGCTCGTGGCTGAGCTCAAACACGACCCGGCGGCCCCTTGGCCGTCCGTGTCGCCCCACGATGAACTATTTGGTCAGGATCAGCTTGCCGAACTTGGTGGCGCGCAACTGGTAAAGCGCGCCGTTGTGCTCGATGTGGATCGACTTGCGGCCGCGCAGCAGGGCGCTGCTTGCGACTGCAGGTTCCGCTTCCACGGCGGGCAAACCGCTGCCGGGGGCACCGGAAGGCAGACGTGCCGATGCCGGGATGGACGATGGCACGAGGCCGGCGACGAGAGCGGAAGATTTCATCTGTCGGTTCCTGTGTCTTGAGAGAGGCGGAAGAACGAGTCGGCGGGGCTGCTTCAGGGGCGGGACAACGCCCACCAGGCACCCAGCAACACCACGAGCAGGCTCAGCAGCCAGAAGATGGCGCCCATCACGCCAGGGCCATCTCAACCGACTCCATGTGGTGGGCGGTAGAGGGTTCGTGCCGCAGGGACGCGGTCAGCGTCTTACGTGCGCAATCAGCGCACTGCCCGCAGCAGGTGGCCACGCCCAGTTCCATCTGGAGTTCGTCGAAAGACGCGCATCCCGAGCGCGCCAGGCGCTCGATGTCCCGGTCGGAAACCCTTCGGCACACGCAGACGATCATTTGGCGAATCCCTTCTTCCATCGACGCCGCGAGTATAAATGAGAATGATTCGTAATAGAAGGGCCCGATTGGCGTAGGGTCAAGAAGGGCACCGCGAGCTTTGTTACCGAGACCCCACCTTTGGGGGGAGCCCGCGGCGGTCTTGCCACCCCGATACTCGCCTGGACCGCATTCAGTATTTATGGCAAGCCAAGTGCCTTGCCCGGTCGGCCGCGAAAGGACGAGACATGCCCCGACAAGACCCGCTCCTTGCGCACGCTAGCATCCGGCAAAGCCCTTCGTGCAGCTTTGGGATGCGGCGCTCATGAAACCGCTGCACGCCTCTTCCGACAGCAGCCGTGCCAATGCGACCGCGGGCGTCTACGGCGCGCGGCTCAGGTTGTGGTTCCCGGTGTTGCTGTTCATGCTCGCGCTCGGCGCCTACGTTTGGCGCCGCGGCGATGGGGTGCTCTGGTACGAGCTGTGCTGGGCTTTAGGCGCGTTCGCGCAGGCAGCGATACGCTGGCCCCATGTCGAGGCCAACCGCGCCAATCAGGTGCAACGCAGCCGCGTCGGCCGGCTGGAGCAATGGTTGATGTTCGTTGTCTTCATGACCTTGCTGTGCCTGCCGATGCTGTTCGTCGCAACGCCGTGGCTCGACCGCTTCAACTACGTGCTGCCTGGTCAGGCCACCTGGGCGGGGGCTGCACTGATGGTGGCTTCGTTGTGGCTGTTCCACCGCTCGCATGCCGATCTCGGCCGGCAATGGTCACCCTCGCTGGAAGTGCACAGTGAGCACGCATTGATCACGCATGGGGTCTATCGTCGCTTGCGCCACCCGATGTATGCGTCGATCTGGCTGTTTGCGTTGGCGCAGCCGCTGCTCGTGCACAACTGGGCAGCCGGGGCTCTGGCGATTCCCGGCTTTGCGCTGTTGTATTTCCTGCGCGTGCCGCAGGAGGAAAGGCTGATGCTCGAGACTTTCGGCGACGCCTATCGCGAGTACATGGGGCGCAGCGGTCGCATCTGGCCGCGCTGAAGGCGAGGGCTTCCCGAGCGTCAGGAGGAGGCTGCGCCCATCTGCGACTGCAAATAGTTCTGCAACCCCACCCTGTCGACGAGGTCGAGTTGCGTTTCGAGGAAGTCGATGTGCTCCTCGGTGTCGTCCAGGATGTCCTGCAGCAAGTCGCGAGAGACGTAGTCGCGCACCGATTCGCAGTAGGCGATGCCGTCCTTGATCGTGGTCTGCGCGCCTTGCTCCAGCTGCAGGTCGCAGCGCAGGATCTCCACCGTGTCTTCGCCGACCAGCAGCTTGCCGAGGTCCTGCAGATTCGGCAGGCCGTCGAGCATCAGGACGCGCTCCATCAGCTTGTCCGCATGTTTCATCTCGCCGATCGATTCTTCGTATTCCTTGCGGGCCAGCTTGTCGAGGCCCCAGTGCTTCAGGATGCGATAGTGCAGGAAGTACTGGTTCGTGGCGGTCAACTCGTTCTTGAGCTGCGCATTCAAATGCTCGATGACCTTTGGGTCGCCCTTCATCGCTGTTCCTTCTCTTTGCTGGCAGTTTCAGGGCGATTGTGTCTCCGTTGGACGGCTTCTCCAAACAGGTGCATCGATGACCTTCGGTCGCGTTTCATGTTGTGCCCGAGACGCAGAAGCGTTCTCGTTTGCCGCCGCTGGCCAGACCTTGCGCGGCTGCCTCGCGAAACGGTGCGGCGCCCCAGGCTATAATCCCGCGGTTTACCCGCAACCACCCCCGCCTAGCGAAACTCCCTGGCCGTTTCCTCCGGACTCATGCTGTCGAGCAGAGCTGGGCGCGCACACCCAACGGAGAGTTTCCCGTGCTGCCGCAACTGCCCCAAGCACTCCTCGCACTCGCAGACGGCACGGTCTTTCGTGGCACCTCGATCGGCGCTGCCGGTCATACAGTCGGTGAAGTCGTCTTCAACACGGCGCTCACCGGTTACCAGGAAATCCTCACCGACCCGAGCTACTGCCAGCAGATCGTGACGCTCACGTATCCGCACATCGGCAACGTCGGCGTGAATCCTGAAGACATCGAGGCGACGAAAGTCCATGCCGCCGGCTTGATCATCAAGGACCTGCCGGTTCTCGAGTCCAACTTCCGCATGACCCAGACGCTGCCCGAGTACCTGCGCGAGCAGGGCACGGTGGCGATCGCCGGCATCGACACGCGCCGCCTCACCCGCATCCTGCGCACCAGCGGGGCGCAGAACGGTTGCATCCTCGCGTTGCCCGCTGGCGAGGGTGTCACCCAGCGCCACATCGACGATGCCGTCGCAAAGGCGAAGGCCGCGCCCAACATGGCGGGGCAGGACCTTGCCAGGGTCGTCACGACCGGCCAGTGCTACGACTGGACCGAAAGCGAATGGAAGCTCGGTGAGGGCTACGGCCACGTCGAGTCGCCGCGCTTCCACGTGGTGGCCTACGATTTCGGTGTCAAGCGCAACATTCTTCGCATGCTGGCCGAGCGCGGCTGCAAGGTGACCGTATTGCCGGCAACGACGCCAGCAGCCGAGGCGCTGCAATACCACCCCGACGGCATCTTCCTGAGCAATGGCCCCGGCGACCCGGAGCCGTGCGATTACGCCATACAGGCGTCGCGCGAGCTGATCGAGCAGGGCATCCCGACTTTCGGCATCTGCCTGGGCCACCAGATCATGGCACTGGCCTCCGGTGCCAAGACCTTCAAGATGAAGTTCGGCCATCACGGCGCCAACCACCCGGTGAAGGACCTCGATTCCGGCCGCGTCAGCATCACAAGTCAGAACCACGGCTTTGCGGTCGACGAAAAGACGCTGCCTGCCAACCTGCGGCCCACACACGTGAGCCTGTTCGACGGCACGCTGCAGGGACTAGCCCGCACCGACAAGCCTGCCTTCTGCTTCCAGGGGCACCCTGAGGCGTCGCCCGGCCCCGGCGACATCGGCTATCTCTTCGACCGCTTCGTGGCGCTGATGGAGAACAAGAATGCCTAAGCGGCAAGACCTGAAATCGATCCTCATCATCGGCGCCGGCCCCATCATCATCGGCCAGGCGTGCGAATTCGACTACTCCGGTGCGCAGGCCTGCAAGGCGCTGCGGCAGGAGGGCTACAAGGTCGTTTTGGTCAACAGCAACCCGGCGACCATCATGACCGACCCGGAGATGGCTGACGTCACCTACATCGAGCCCATCACCTGGCAGGTGGTCGAGCGCATCATCGCCAAGGAGCGCCCGGACGCGATCCTGCCGACGATGGGTGGCCAGACTGCACTGAACTGCGCACTGGACCTGCACCGCAACGGCGTGCTCGACAAGTACGGCGTCGAGATGATCGGCGCCAACGAGCGCGCCATCGAGAAGGCCGAGGACCGGCTGAAGTTCAAGGAGGCGATGACCAAGATCGGTCTCGACTCCGCAAAGTCCGGCATCGCACATTCGATGGACGAAGCCTGGAGCGTGCAAAAGCGCATCGCTGCCGATACCGGCGGCACCGGGTTCCCGACCGTGATCCGCCCCAGCTTCACGCTCGGCGGGACCGGCGGCGGCATCGCCTACAACCCGGAAGAGTTCGAAGAGATCTGCAAGCGCGGCCTCGACCTGTCGCCGACCAAGGAACTGCTGATCGAGGAGTCGCTGATCGGTTGGAAGGAGTTCGAGATGGAGGTGGTCCGCGACAGGGCGGACAACTGCATCATCGTCTGCTCGATCGAGAACCTCGACCCGATGGGTATCCACACCGGCGACTCCATCACCGTGGCGCCGGCGCAGACGCTGACCGACAAGGAATACCAGCTGATGCGCAACGCCTCGGTGGCGATCCTGCGCGAGATCGGCGTGGACACCGGCGGCTCCAACGTGCAGTTCTCGATCAACCCCGACAACGGCCGCATGATCGTCATCGAGATGAACCCGCGCGTGTCGCGTTCGTCGGCACTGGCGTCCAAGGCCACAGGCTTCCCGATCGCGAAGGTGGCCGCGAAGCTGGCGGTCGGCTACACGCTGGACGAACTGCGCAACGAGATCACGGGCGGTGCCACGCCAGCCAGCTTCGAGCCGAGCATCGACTACGTTGTCACGAAGATCCCGCGCTTCGCGTTCGAGAAATTCCGCGAAGCCGACCCGCACCTGACGACGCAGATGAAGTCCGTCGGCGAGGTGATGGCGATGGGCCGCACCTTCCAGGAGAGTTTCCAGAAGGCGCTGCGCGGGCTGGAGACGGGCATCGACGGCCTGACCGAACGCAGCACCGATCGCGAAGAGATCGTGCAGGAGATCGGCGAACCTGGCCCCGAGCGCATCCTGTTCGTCGGCGACGCCTTCCGCATCGGCATGAGCCTCGAGGAGGTGTTCGAGGAAACGGCGATCGACCCGTGGTTCCTCGCGCAGATCCAGCAGATCGTGCGGACCGAGCAGCAGCTGGCCGGCCGTGCGCTGACCAGCCTGTCGACCGATGAGCTGCGCTATCTCAAGCAAAAGGGCTTCTCGGACAAGCGCCTCGCGAAACTGCTGGGAACCAACCAGCACGACGTCCGCCGCGCCCGCCACGCGCAGGGCATTCGCCCGGTCTACAAGCGCGTGGACACGTGTGCGGCCGAGTTTGCGACCCAGACGGCCTACATGTACTCCAGCTACGACGAGGAGTGCGAAGCCGATCCGACCTCGGCCAAGAAGATCATGGTGCTGGGCGGCGGTCCGAACCGCATCGGGCAGGGCATCGAGTTCGACTACTGCTGTGTCCATGCGGCGCTCGCGATGCGGGAAGACGGCTACGAGACCATCATGGTCAACTGCAACCCCGAAACCGTCTCGACCGACTACGACACTTCGGACCGTCTGTACTTCGAGCCGGTGACGCTCGAGGACGTGCTGGAGATTGTCGACAAGGAAAAACCGGTTGGCGTGATCGTGCAATATGGCGGACAGACGCCGCTGAAGCTCGCACTTGATCTCGAGGCCAACGGCGTGCCCATCATCGGCACCACGCCCGACAGCATCGACATCGCCGAGGACCGCGAGCGGTTCCAGAAGCTGCTGCATGAACTGGGCCTGAGGCAGCCGCCCAACCGCACGGCGCGCACCGAAGAGGCCGCGCTGCAGTTGGCCCAGGAGATCGGCTATCCGCTGGTGGTACGCCCGAGCTATGTGCTCGGCGGACGCGCGATGGAGATCGTGCACGGCGACAAGGACCTGGAGCGCTACATGCGCGAAGCCGTGAAGGTGTCCGAGAAGTCGCCGGTGCTGCTGGACCGCTTCCTCGACGACGCGATCGAGGTCGACGTCGACTGCATCAGTGACGGCGAAGAGGTCATGATCGGCGGCATCATGGAGCACATCGAGCAGGCCGGCGTTCATTCCGGCGACTCGGCGTGCTCGCTGCCGCCCTATACGCTGCCGAAGTCGTTGCAGGACGAATTGCGCCGTCAGACCACCGCGATGGCGAAAGCCTTGAAGGTCGTCGGTCTGATGAATGTCCAGTTCGCGATCCAGGGCGAAGGCGAGCAGGCGGTCGTCTACGTGCTCGAAGTGAACCCGCGTGCCTCGCGTACCGTGCCGTTCGTTTCCAAGGCCACCGGCCAGCCGCTGGCCAAGATCGCGGCGCGCTGCATGGCTGGGCAGAGGCTCAAGGACCAGAAGGGCTTCAGAGGCCGCACCCCGGGTGAAGTGATCCCGCCGTACTTCAGCGTCAAGGAAGCGGTGTTCCCGTTCAACAAGTTTCCCGGTGTCGACCCGATCCTGGGCCCCGAGATGCGCTCTACCGGCGAGGTGATGGGCGTCGGCAAGACCTTCGGCGAAGCCATGCTGAAGAGCCAGCTCGCTGCCGGCTCGCGGCTGCCCACCAAGGGCACCGTCTGCATCACCGTCAAGGACAACGACAAGCACCGCGCGGTGGCCGTCGCACGCGAGCTGCACCAACTGGGCTTCCAACTCGTCGCCACCCGGGGCACGGCGGCGGCCATCACCGAAGCCGGCGTGCCGGTGCGTACCGTCAACAAGATCAAGGACGGCCGTCCGCACATCGCGGACATGGTCAAGGCGGGTGACATCCAGCTGGTGTTCACGACGGTGGACGAAACCCGTACTGCGATCGCCGACTCCCGCTATATCCGCACGGCTGCGTTGGCCAACCGCATCACGTATTACACGACGATGGCCGGTTGCGAAGCGACGGTCGAAGCGCTGAAGCACCAGGACGACCTGGTGGTCTATTCGGTGCAAGAGCTGCACAAAGAGCTAAACTAACCTCAAATCGAACCTAAGCGGCCGCCGCCGCCCTCCTGCAAGGGAGTGTGGCGGCGGCTGATTTTTTGCTGGCGGAGAGAAACTGATGGCCACCATCCCATTGACCAAGCGCGGTGCCGAAAAGCTCAAGGAAGAGCTGCACCGCCTGAAGACGATCGAGCGCCCGGCCGTGATCAACGCGATTGCCGAGGCTCGCGCCCAGGGCGACCTGTCCGAGAACGCCGAATACGACGCCGCCAAGGACAAGCAGGGCTTCATCGAAGGCCGCATCCTCGAGATCGAAGGCAAGCTCGCTGCCGCGCAGGTGATCGATCCTTCGGCACTGGATGCCGGCGGTCGGGCGGTCTTCGGCGCCACGGTCGACCTGGAGGAGGAGGAGTCGGGCGATGCCGTGACGTACCAGATCGTCGGCGACGACGAGGCCGACCTGAAGCACGGGCTGATCTCGGTCAGTTCACCGATTGCGCGTGCACTGATCGGCAAGGAAGCGGGAGATGTGGCCGAAGTGCAGGCGCCGGGCGGCGTCAAGCGCTACGAGATCGTCGAGGTCCGTTACGTCTGATCGTTTTCGCCACGCATGTCATTGATCCGCTTGCGCAGCTGGCTGTCGGGCCTGTGGGCCGGCACCGTGTTGTGCATCGGTGGCATTGCGGCACCCTCGTTGTTCGCGGTGCTGGAGCGTGCCCAGGCCGGCCTGGCGGCGGGGCGGCTGTTCCGCGTCGACGCGTCGCTGAGCCTGGTGCTGTCCGTCCTGCTGCTGCTCGTCGAGCGCCGGGTGGCCGGCGCTCGGGCAGAGCAAGGGCAGGGCGGTTCCCGCATGAGTACCGAACTGGTGCTCGTGCTGACCGCGCTGTTCTGCACAGTGGCCGGGTATTTCGCGATCCAGCCGCTGATGGAGCAGGCGCGTGCCGGCCACGGCAACTGGTCGTTCGGGGTGCTGCACGGTACTTCGAGCGCCTTCTTCGCCGCCAAGGCGGTCGTGCTGACCGTCCTGGCGTGGCGCTGCACCGCGCGTTGACTTCAGTCGGCCGACTGCTTTTTCTTGACGCTGGTGGTATGGGCCTTGGCGCGCTTGACGCTGCCGCCCGGAGTGAGGCGCTGGTTGCCCAGCACTGTCAGTTTCTTGACCTGCGGGCGCTGACCGCCTCGCTTCGAATACTTGATGACCTTCACCGTCTTCGGGCCCGGCTTGCGGTCTTCGTCTTCCGCCCTTTCCTTCAGCGGAATCGGCCGCCACAGCACCAGCAGCTTGCCGATATGCTGAATCGGCGCCGCACCCAGCGCGTCGCTCAAGGCCTCAAGCATGTTCTCGCGTTCCTCTCGATCGTCCGAGAAGACGCGGACCTTGATCAGGCCATGAGCCTTCAGTGCGGCGTCGGCTTCCTTCACGACGGCGGGCGTCAGGCCGTCACCGCCGACGTGGACGACGGGATCAAGGTGGTGGGCCGCAGCGCGATGTTCCTTGCGCTGGGCGGGTGTCAATTGGATGGCAGGCATCTGCGTATTATCGTTGCGCAATGAAGATCAAGACAAAAAGCAAGAAGGTCAACAAGGCGTGGTTGAACGACCACCTCACCGACCCGTATGTAAAGCTCGCGCAGAAAGAGGGCTATCGGGCCCGGGCTGCCTACAAGCTCAAGGAGATCGACGAGGAGCTTCGCCTGTTGAGGCCGGGGCAGCTGGTGGTCGACCTCGGCGCCGCCCCAGGGGCTTGGAGTCAATACGTTCGGCGCAAATTCGCGCCACGCGAGGCCGGTGGGGGCGGTGCGGCCGCCGGTGAGCTGAACGGCACCATCATTGCGCTCGATCTGCTGGACTTCGAGCCGATCGAAGGCGTGAGCTTCATCCAGGGCGACTTCCGGGACGACGCCGTACTGGGCCAGTTGCAGGAGGCGGTGGCGGGCCGGCCGGTCGACGTGGTGGTTTCCGACATGGCGCCCAATCTGTCGGGGATCGAGGTGTCCGACGCAGCGCGAATTTCCCATCTGGTGGAGCTGGCGGTGGAATTTGCCCAAAACCACCTGCGACCCGAAGGCGCGCTGGTGTGCAAGGTTTTTCACGGCAGCGGCTACAGCCAACTGGTGAAGCTGTTCAAACAGACGTTTCGCGTCGTCAAACCGATCAAACCCAAGGCCTCCAGAGACAAATCCTCAGAAACCTTTTTGGTCGGTGTGGGTCTCAAGCGGAGCGATTGAGTGCCGATTCAAGCGGAAGACGTGAACGCAGCAACATTGCGATGGCCGCGTGCCGATAGGAAACACCTGTCACAAGCGTGGGAAACATCAAAGATGACGGTGTCTTGACTGATCTAGAATCGCCCCAATCTTTGCGGCATTCAAGCATTTTTTTCGTTCTGAGTTCGGAGAAGGAACCGCGGTGAACAATCAATGGTTCTCTAAAGTGGCTGTTTGGCTGGTGATCGCCCTGGTGCTGTTCACCGTTTTCAAACAGTTCGACCGCGGGGTGACGACCGCCGGGCAGATCGGTTATTCCGATTTCCTCGAAGAGGTGCGCAACAAGCGTGTCAAGCAAGTCACGCTGCAGGAAGGGCCGGGCGGCGGCGAGATCATCGCAATCACGAATGACGACAAGCGCATCCGCACCACGGCGACCCACTTCGATCGCGGCTTGATCGGCGACCTGATCGACAACAACGTCAAGTTCGACGTGAAGCCGCGCGACGAACCGTCGCTGTTGATGAGCATCCTCATTTCCTGGGGGCCGATGCTGCTGCTGATCGGCGTGTGGATCTACTTCATGCGCCAGATGCAGGGTGGCGGCAAGGGCGGGGCGTTCAGCTTCGGCAAGAGCCGCGCACGCATGCTCGACGAATCGAACAACACCGTCACCTTCGCAGACGTGGCCGGTTGCGACGAAGCGAAGGAAGAAGTCAAGGAACTGGTCGACTTCCTGAAAGACCCGCAGAAGTTCCAGAAGCTCGGCGGCCGCATTCCGCGCGGCGTGCTGATGGTCGGCCCCCCGGGCACCGGCAAGACGCTGCTGGCCAAGAGCATCGCCGGTGAGGCCAAGGTGCCGTTCTTCTCGATCTCGGGCTCAGACTTCGTCGAAATGTTCGTCGGCGTAGGCGCGGCCCGTGTGCGCGACATGTTCGAGCAAGCCAAGAAGAACGCGCCTTGCATCATCTTCGTCGACGAGATCGACGCCGTCGGCCGCCATCGTGGTGCCGGCTTGGGCGGCGGCAACGACGAGCGCGAGCAGACGCTGAACCAGATGCTGGTCGAGATGGACGGCTTCGAGACCAACCTCGGCGTTATCGTGATCGCCGCGACCAACCGGCCGGACATCCTCGACCCTGCGCTGCTGCGCCCCGGGCGCTTCGACCGGCAGGTCTACGTGACATTGCCCGACGTGCGCGGCCGCGAACAGATCCTGAGCGTGCACATGCGCAAGGTGCCGATCGGCACCGATGTGCGCCCCGATATTCTCGCGCGCGGCACACCGGGATTCTCGGGCGCCGATCTCGCGAACCTGGTCAACGAGTCGGCACTGTTCGCCGCACGACGCAACGGTCGTGTCGTCGAAATGCAGGACTTCGAGAAGGCCAAGGACAAGATCCTGATGGGCCCCGAGCGCAAGTCGATGGTCATGCCCGAGGAAGAGCGCCGCAACACGGCGTACCACGAGGCAGGTCACGCGTTGGTCGCGCGGATGCTGCCGAAGACCGACCCGGTGCACAAGGTGACGATCATCCCGCGCGGTCGTGCGCTGGGCGTGACGATGCAGTTGCCCGAGGGCGACCGCTACAGCATGGACAAGGAGCGGATGCTCAACACCATCTCGGTGCTGTTCGGCGGTCGCATCGCTGAAGAAGTGTTCATGCATCAGATGACCACCGGTGCCAGTAACGACTTCGAGCGTGCGACGCAGATTGCTCGCGACATGGTCACTCGCTACGGCATGACCGACGAACTGGGTCCGATGGTCTATGCCGAAAACGAAGGCGAGGTGTTCCTCGGCCGGTCGATCACCAAGCAGGTGAACGTGTCCGAGCAGACGATGCAGAAGGTGGACCACGAGATCCGCAAGATCATCGACGACCAGTACACGACCGCCCGCAAGCTGATCGAGGACAACCAGGACAAGATGCACGCGATGGCCAAGGCCTTGCTCGAGTGGGAAACCATCGATGCCGAGCAGATCGAGGACATCATGTCTGGCAAGCCGCCGCGCCCCCCCAAGGACTGGACGCCGTCGAACAACAAGTCCGGTGGCGGTGGCAGCGCGCCGTCGGTCAACACCGACGGCGCGCCGGCGACGGCCTGAACGCCGCGCCTGGCATCGAACAACGGGGCTACGGCCCCGTTTTCCGTTCTATTGCGTCGATCCCATGCACCCTTACTGGCAGACCACCCGCTTTCGCATCGACCTGTCGCGGCCACAGGTGATGGGCATCGTGAATGCGACGCCCGATTCCTTTTCGGACGGTGGAGAGCATGCCGGGACGACAGCCGCGCTTCGGCACTGCGAACAACTGCTGAGCGAGGGCGCCGACATCCTCGACATCGGCGGCGAATCGAGCCGGCCCGGTGCCGATGCGGTGCCGCTCGACCTGGAACTGGCCCGGGTGCTGCCCGTCGTGAAGGAGGCCGTCGCGCTCGGCGTACCGGTTTCGGTCGACACCTACAAGACCGAGGTCATGCGTGCGGCCCTCGACCTTGGCGCCGACGTCGTCAACGACATCAATGCGCTGCGTGCGCCGGGAGCGGTCGAGGCCGTCGCGACCCACCCGACGTGCGGGGTGTGTTTGATGCACATGCGTGGTGAGCCGAAGTCGATGCAGGCGGACCCGCGCTACGGCGACGTCGTGCGCGACGTGACGCGCTACCTCTCTGAGCGGGCGGCGATACTGGCTGCGGCGGGCGTGTCAGGCGAGCGCATCGTGCTGGACCCGGGCATTGGCTTCGGCAAGAGCGTCGACCACAACTTCGAGCTGCTGGCGCGCCAACCCGAATTGCTGACGTTGGGCTATCCGGTGCTGGCCGGGTGGTCGCGCAAGTCGTCGCTGGGCACGGTGACCGGGCGCCCGGTGCACGAGCGGCTTGCTGCCAGCGTGGCGGCTGCCCTTGCGGCCGTTCTGCGGGGCGCGCGCATCGTGCGTGTACACGATGTCGCGGCGACTGTCGATGCCCTGAAAGTGTGGCGCCGGGCGGGCCTACCGGGTGCATGAAGCGGCGAAAATACAAGCGGTAACACGCACACGACACGAGGAGGAGGCGGCATGAGCAGAAACTATTTCGGGACAGACGGCATACGAGGCACCGTGGGGCAGGCGCCGATCACGCCGGATTTCGTCTTGCGGCTCGGCCACGCAGTCGGTCGGGTGTTGCGCAAGACGCAATCCCGCCCCACCGTGCTGATCGGCAAGGACACCCGGATCTCCGGTTACATGCTCGAGTCCGCACTGGAAGCGGGCTTTGCCTCCGCGGGCGTCGACGTGCTGCTCAGCGGGCCGCTGCCGACCCCGGGCGTCGCCTACCTCACCCGCGCGCTGCGGCTGGATCTGGGTGTCGTGATCAGCGCGTCGCACAATCCTTTTCCCGACAACGGCATCAAGTTCTTCTCGGCGCGCGGCGAAAAGCTGCCAGACGAATGGGAGCGACAGGTCGAAGCCGCGCTCGAGGAGTCGGCGCAGTGGGTCGATTCGGCGAACCTGGGCAAGGCGCGTCGTCTGGACGATGCACAGGGACGCTACATCGAGTTCTGCAAGAGCACCTTCGGCGGCGAGTTGTCGCTGAAGGGGCTCAAGGTGGTCGTGGATGGTGCGCACGGTGCGGCCTACCATGTGGCGCCGAGGGTGTTCCATGAACTGGGGGCCGACGTCGTCTCGATCGGTTGTGCGCCGGACGGCTACAACATCAACGACGGCTTTGGGGCCACGGCACCCGATGCGTTGGTGGCTGCCGTCAAGGAGCGTGGAGCCGACTACGGTATCGCGCTCGACGGCGATGCCGACCGCCTGCAGTTGGTCGACGGCGATGGCCGCCTTTACAACGGCGACGAACTGCTCTACGTGATGGTGGCCGACCGGCTCGCCAACGAGCAGCACGTGCCAGGCGCAGTCGGCACGCTGATGACCAACATGGCGGTCGAACTGGCACT
Source organism: Caldimonas mangrovi (assembly GCF_023721835.1). GTDB lineage: Bacteria > Pseudomonadota > Gammaproteobacteria > Burkholderiales > Burkholderiaceae_C > Caldimonas > Caldimonas mangrovi. Next base: position 61,267 of record NZ_JAMKFE010000009.1, read on the forward strand.
GCAGCGCCGCGGGATCAGCTTCGTGCGCACCAAAGTCGGCGACCGCTACGTGCTGGAGGAACTGGTCGCGCGCGGCTGGCAGCTCGGCGGCGAGGGCTCGGGCCACCTGCTCGCGCTCGACAAGCACACCACCGGTGACGGCATCGTCAGCGCGTTGCAGGTGTTGCAGGCGGTGATCCGCTCCGGGCGTCCGTTGTCGGATCAGCTGGACGGCGTTGCGTTGTTCCCGCAGACACTGATCAATGTGCGCTTGCAGCCTGGCCAGGACTGGAAGGGCAACACGCGGTTGGCCGCCGAGCAGGAGGCTGTCGACGCTGAACTTTCCGGCCGCGGGCGGGTGCTGATTCGCCCGTCGGGAACCGAGCCGCTGTTGCGCGTGATGGTGGAGGCAGAGGAAGCCGCGCTCGCGCGGCGTTGCGCAGAGCGGCTTGCCGAAGCCGTGCGCGCGGGCTGAGGCGGGCGCGCTTCACGCTCAGCCGATCAGCTTGCCTTCACGCGTCAGCAGCGTTTGTGTCACATAGGCGCTGCCCCTGTTCTTCACGGCGAAGTTGAAACGATAGCCGTCCAGATCGACCGCCGGCCGGCGTCTGAACTCTGCCAGCACGCTGTCACGTGCATATCCCCCGCGCATGCGCTGCAGCACCTGCGCGGCATAGCGCCCGGCCAGGTAGCCTGCCAAGCTGATGTGGGACGGCGCTTCCTCGAACAATTGCCGCAGCAGGTGCCGGTAGTGCCGTACCACGGGAATGCTGCTGGTTTGGGGGTTGGGGACCACTTGCGTCAGGATGAGCGGCACCGAGGGCCCGGAGCCGACCTGCATCAAGGTCGGCACATCGACGTCGGAGAGGCTCACCACGTAGCGCTGCAGGCCGCGGCGCGCCAATGCCTGGCTGAAGCGGGCCAGTTCCAGCGTTCCACCGAGGAACAGCAGTACGGCCGGCGCGGAGCCCGGCAACTGCTCAGCCAGCGCGGCCCAGTCATCTCCGACCCGCGGCACGAAGGCCTTCGCGCGCAGCTTCAATTTCTGCAGCAGCACCTGCAACTCGTTCTGGTACGCCGCCTGTTCGGACGCACGGGGATACACGATGCCCAGTTCGGCCAGGCCCATGCCCTCCAGGCTCTGCAGTGCATGCCGCATCTGCTGTTCGCGCGACGCGAACAGACAGAACACTTCGTCGTGGCCGTCGTGCCGTGAATCGGCCATCCACGGGCCGACGTGGGCAATCGAAAGCCGCAGCTTGCGAGCCATCGTGACGCTTTGCACCGCGAGGCGGTCGCCAACGCTGCCGATCAGCACGCATGTGGCCGCATCGTCTCGCAGCTCCGCGAGGGCTTGTTCAAGGCCGGCAGGCGAGCCGTCTGTCTGTACCGTGGCGAGCGAAATGCCAGCTGCCGACGTATCGCTGCGCGCAAGTTCCGTCCATGCCAGCCGGACGCCGGTGGAGTAGTCGCGCGACAGCTCCTGCTGCTCGGTGGACATGTCGAGGATCTGGACGGCCCGTGCCGAAACACCTGCCGCCTGTGACCGCGCCGCGGCAGGGGTCCCGCTCAAGGCACTCAGGGGCGCCAGCGCGGCGGCGTGCAGCAGACGGCGGCGCGGGCGATCGAGAGGGGAAGGGTCGAGGGGATAGGGCATGGCGGTGCGACCGAAGGGCAAAAAAATGGCCGCGCCGCTATGGGCGTGGCCGGTGTGCAAGACGCTCTCCCTGGAATTCGCTCTTCTTCGAGCACGGCGGCGTTCTGGTGGCCGCTCGTCATGCCTGGCAGGCCGCGGCCTGCCAGGATCACTTCTTCTTGGGCGGCATCAGGACGCGGTCGATCACGTGGACAACGCCATTGGTGGCGACGGCATCGCCACGGGTCACCATCGCGTCTTCGACCGTGACGAAAGAGCCGGCCTTCGCCAGCGCGATGTTCTCGCCCAGTACGGTCTTCACGCTGCCGTTCTTGACGTCGGCAGCGGCCATCTTGCCCGGCACGACGTGGTAGCTGAGGACGGCCCTGAGCTGCTGCTTGTCCTTGGCCAGCGCTGCCAGCGTGGCAGGCGGGACGGCCTTGAAGGCGTCGTCGGACGGCGCGAACACTGTGTAAGGGCCGGCAGTCCGCAGCGTCTCGTCGAGCCCCGCTTCCCGGATGAGCCGGTTCAGCGTCGAGAGTTGGGGGTCCGCGGCGGCGGTGTCGGCCACCGTGCGGGTGCCGGAGGTCGAGGCGCAGCCGGCGAAGGCGGTGAGCAGCGCAGCGCCGGATGCGAGCAACCAGGTCCGTTTGTTCATGTGAGCTCCAGTGGAAATGGTTTCTAGCTGTATCGGTCGATGGCCACACGCAGGCCTTCAACCAAGAGGATTCAGCGCCGCGGAGCTTAGAAGTGACGCATGACAAAACAGTGAATCCCGTGTGACACCGGCGTGTCGCCTCGGGGCAGCCCTTCAGGAATGCAGGTTGCGGCGATGGATGTCACGGACTTGTCACACGCGGCTCTTACAGTCCGCCCCGTCAGAAGCGTTTCCTTCTGTGTCCATTCCTGCTGAAAGGTGCATACATGAACTTCACTTTGATCCGTTCCGGGCTGGCCGCCGCGGCGCTGGCCGGCGTCACCGGCGTTGCCCTGGCCCAGGATGTGACCGGCGCCGGCGCGTCGTTCCCTGCCCCGGTGTACGCAAAGTGGGCCGATGCCTATAACAAGGCGACCGGCGCGCGCATCAACTACCAATCGGTCGGCTCCGGTGCCGGCATTCGCCAGATCAAGGCCAAGACAGTCGACTTCGGCGCCTCGGACGCTCCGCTGAAGGATGAGGAACTGGCCAAAGAAGGCCTGATGCAGTTCCCGACCGTCATCGGCGGTGTGGTGCCGGTGGTCAACATCAAGGGCATCGCCCCCGGTCAAATCAAGATGACGGGCCAGTTGCTGGGTGACATCTACCTGGGCAAGGTCACCAAGTGGAGCGATCCGGCCATTGCGTCGTTGAATCCCGGTGTGTCGCTGCCGGACGCGCAGATCTCGGTCGTGCGCCGGGCCGACGGCTCGGGCACCAGCTTCCTGTTCACCAACTATCTTTCGAAGGTGAACGCCGAATGGAAGACCAAAGTCGGCGAGGGCACGGCCGTCAACTGGCCGACCGGCGCCGGCGGCAAGGGCAATGAAGGCGTGTCGGCGTTCGTGCAGCGCCTGCCGAACTCGATCGGGTATGTCGAGTACGCCTATGCCAAGCAAAACAAGATGTCGCATGTCCAGCTGCGCAACAAGGACGGCAACTACGTGTCGCCGGACGAAGCCAATTTCAAGGCGGCCGCTGCCGGCGCCGAGTGGGCGAAGAGCTTCTACCAGGTGCTGACGGAGCAGCCGGGCAAGGACGCCTGGCCGATCACCGGTGCGACCTTCATCCTGATGCACAAGGTGCCGGAGAAGCCCCAGCAGTCTGCCAATGCTCTGAAGTTCTTCGACTGGGCCTACAAGAGCGGCGACAAGATGGCTTCCGACCTGGAATACGTGCCGCTGCCCGACGCTGTCAAGGACCTGATCCGCAAGCAGTGGGCCGAGATGAAAGACGGTGCCGGCAAGACCGTCGCCTACAAGTGAGCGCAACGTCCGATTGACGCTCGACGCGGGGTGGCTTGCCACCCCGCCCGCACATCGAAGAGGGCATCGTGGCCGCTACACTCCCCGCATCCGATTACAAGCCTGGACAGATGGAACGAACGGACCCGACGGGGGAACCGCCGATCGCGAGGCGCGCCTCGCCCTGGGCGGACACGCTGTTTTCTGCGCTGGCCCATGGCGCTGCGCTGCTGACGCTGGCGCTGCTGGCCGGCATCATCGTCTCTCTCGTCATCGGCGCTGCGCCGGCGATCGAGGAATTCGGACTCGGCTTTCTATGGAGCTCCGACTGGGACCCGGTACAGGACAAGTACGGCGGCCTGGTGATGATCTACGGCACGCTGATGACCTCGTTCATTGCGCTGCTGATCGCCGTGCCGGTGAGCTTCGGCATCGCGCTGTTCCTCACCGAGCTGTCGCCAAAGTGGCTGCGCCGGCCGCTCGGCATCGCGATCGAGCTGCTGGCGGCCGTGCCGTCCATCGTCTACGGCATGTGGGGCCTGCTGGTGTTCGGGCCCATCCTGGCGACCTTCGTGCAGCAGCCGCTGCAGGCGGCGTTCAACGACGTGCCCTATCTCGGCGCGCTGTTCTCCGGCCCGCCGGTCGGCATCGGCATTCTGGCGGCCGGCATCATCCTGGCGATCATGATCATTCCCTTCATCGCTTCGGTGATGCGCGACGTGTTCGAAGTCACGCCGCCGATGCTCAAGGAATCGGCCTACGGGCTCGGATCGACCACCTGGGAGGTCGTCTGGAAGGTCGTGCTGCCGTACACCAAGACGGGTGTCATCGGCGGCATCATGCTGGGTCTCGGCCGGGCCCTGGGCGAGACGATGGCAGTGACCTTCATCATCGGCAACATGAACCAGCTCAGTTCGCTGTCGCTGTTCGAGCCGGCCAACAGCATCACATCGGCGCTCGCGAACGAGTTCGCGGAAGCCGCCGAAGGGCTGCACCAATCCTCGCTGATCTATCTCGGCCTGGTGCTGTTCTTCATCACCTTCGTCGTGCTCGCGCTGTCGAAAGTTCTGCTGATGCAGCTCAAGAAGCGTGAGGGAGTGCGCACATGAACGCCCAGACGCTCGATGCCGGCCACGTCGCGATGCACCGCCGGCGCAAACGGGTCAACGCAATCGCGCTGACGCTGTCGCTGCTGGCGATGGCTTTCGGCGTGTTCTGGTTGCTGTGGATCCTGTTCGAGACCGTGCGCCTGGGAGCCGGCGGCATGGCGCTGTCGCTGTTCACCGAGATGACGCCGCCCCCACAGGAGGAAATCGGCGGCCTTGCCAACGCGATCTTCGGCTCGCTGATGATGGTGGGGTTGGCCACGCTGATCGGTACGCCGGTCGGCATCCTGGCCGGCGTCTACCTGGCCGAATACGGCCAGCGCAGCTGGCTCGGCAGTACGACCCGCTTCATCAACGACATCCTGCTGTCGGCACCGTCGATCGTCATCGGCCTGTTCATCTATGCGGTGGTGGTCGCGCAGGTCAAGAGCTTTTCCGGCGGGGCCGGGGTGTTGGCGCTGGCGCTGATCGTGATCCCGGTGGTGATCCGTACCACCGAGAACATGCTGTCGCTGATCCCCAATGCACTGCGCGAGGCGGCCTATGCGCTCGGCACGCCCAAGTGGAAGGTGATCTCGTCGATCACGTTGAAGGCTGCGCGCGCCGGCGTGCTGACCGGTGTGCTGCTGGCGCTGGCGCGCATCTCGGGTGAAACCGCTCCGCTGCTGTTCACGGCGCTGTCGAACCAGTTCTGGACCGCCAGCCTCAGCGAGCCGATGGCGAGCCTGCCGGTGACGATCTTCAAGTTCGCGATGAGTCCGTACGAGAACTGGCAGAAGCTGGCCTGGGCCGGCGTGTTCCTGATCACCATCGGCGTGCTGCTGCTCAACATCCTGGCGCGCGTGCTGTTCCGCAACAAACATTGATCGAAGGCTCTCCTGATGGACGCAAAAGTCGAACTGCCGGTCACCGAGAAGGCGAAGCTTTCGGTCCGTGCCTTGAACTTCTACTACGGCAGCTTCCACGCGCTGAAGAACATCAACCTGGACATTCCCGAGAAGAAGGTCACGGCCTTCATCGGGCCGTCAGGTTGCGGCAAGTCGACGCTGCTGCGCACCTTCAACCGGATGTTCGAGCTGTATCCCGAGCAGCGCGCCGAGGGCGAGATCCTGCTCGACGGCGAGAACATCCTGCGCTCGCGGCTCGACGTCTCGCTGATCCGCGCGAAGGTCGGCATGGTGTTCCAGAAGCCCACGCCATTCCCGATGTCGATCTACGACAACATCGCCTTCGGCGTGCGTCTGTTCGAGACGTTGCCGCGTGCCGAGATGGACGAGCGCGTGGAGTGGGCGCTGAAAAAGGCGGCACTGTGGAACGAGGTCAAGGACAAGCTGACGCAAAGCGGCTCCGGCCTGTCCGGCGGCCAGCAGCAGCGCCTGTGCATCGCGCGCGGCATCGCCATCAAGCCCGAGGTGCTGCTGCTCGACGAACCGTGCTCGGCGCTCGATCCGATCTCCACCGGCAAGATCGAGGAACTGATCCACGAGCTGAAGAACGACTACACGGTCGTCATCGTCACCCACAACATGCAGCAGGCGGCGCGCTGCTCGGACTACACCGCCTACATGTACCTGGGCGACCTGATCGAGTTCGGGCCCACGTCCGACCTGTTCATGAAGCCCAGGAAGAAGGACACTGAGGACTACATCACCGGCCGCTTCGGCTGAGCGGTGCCCTCCAGGAGAACCCGCCATGACGGACAAGCATCTCTCGACCCAATTCGATGCCGAACTGAGCGGCATTTCCACTCGCGTGCTCGAAATGGGCGGCCTGGTGGAGTCGCAGGTCGCGCAGGCGATCTACGCACTGACCAACTTCAGCGGCGAAGTGGCCAGCCAGGTGATCGCGACCGAAGAGCGCGTCAACCACATGGAAGTCGACATCGACAGGGACCTGTCGACCATCATCGCGCGGCGCCAGCCGACCGCGCGCGATCTGCGCCTGCTGATCGCGATCTCGAAGACCATCGGCAACCTCGAGCGCGTCGGCGACGAGGCAGCGCGCATTGCCCGCACCGTGCAGCGACTGATCAACACCGGCGTCTTCAGCCGGTTGCGGCTCCCGGTGTCCGACGTGTCCTTCGAAGCCAGCCTGGCGACCGACCAGTTGCGCAAGACACTCGACGCGTTCGCGCGGCTGGACGTCAACAAGGCGCTCGAAGTCCTGAAGCAGGACAACCAGATCGACCAGGAGTTCGACGGCCTGATGCGCAAGCTCATCACCTACATGATGGAAGACCCGCGCACCATTTCCGCGAGCATCGACCTGGTCTTCGTCGCCAAGGCGATCGAGCGCGTCGGCGACCATGCAAAAAACCTCGCCGAGCAGATCATCTACATCGTCAAGGGCACCGACGTTCGCCACATCCCGATGGAAAGCGTCGAGTCGGTGGTGAACTGACACAGGAGCGTTTGCATGAGCCGAGTTCTGGTGGTTGAGGACGAAAGCGCGATCGCCGAGCTGATCTCGATCAACCTCCGTCATGCGGGCTACGAGGTGACCGTCGCGTCGGACGCGATTCGCGCCTCGGGCGAGGTCGACCGCGTGCTTCCCGACCTGGTCATCCTCGACTGGATGCTGCCCGGGCAGACCGGGCTGTCGCTCGCCAAGCGGTGGCGCACCGAGGCCCGCACGAAAGACATGCCGATCATCATGCTGACGGCGCGCAGCGACGAACCGGACAAGATCGCCGGGCTCGATGCCGGGGCCGACGACTACCTCACCAAGCCGTTCTCGACCAATGAACTGATGGCCCGCATCCGTGCGGTGCTGCGGCGCAAGGCGCCTGAAGCGCTCGACTCGGCGGTCGAGGTCGGCGGCCTGCGGCTCGACCCGGCAACGCGGCGTGTGTCCCGCGGCGATCAGGAGGTCAAGGTCGGCCCGACCGAGTTCAAGTTGCTGCACTTCTTCATGACCCATCCCGAGCGCGTGCACAGCCGGGCGCAACTGCTCGACCGGGTCTGGGGTGATCATGTCTTCATCGAGGAGCGCACCGTCGACGTGCACGTCAAGCGCCTGCGTGAGGCACTGGCGCCGGTGCGCTGCTCGCAGATGATCGAGACCGTCCGCGGGGCGGGTTATCGCCTGACGCAGCAGGTTCCGGCCGCCGCCTGATGAGCTGGCTTTTCCCCCGGATCTTCGCCGGTATCGTGACGATGCTGATGGGCGGAGCGGCGGGCTATCTCGCGGGCAAGCCGCTCGGCTCGCCGCTGTTCGCGATGATGCTCGGCGCGGTGGGTGGCGTCAGTCTGGCGCTGTTTCTCGACACGCTGCGCGGCTATCGGCTGCTCAACTGGCTGCGTGGGCCGCAGCACGGTATCGCGCCGCGCGATGCAGGGCTGTGGGGCGAACTGGCCTATCGAATCGAGCGCGCGATCCGCAATCGAGAGCTGTCTGCTGCGCAGGAGCGCACCCGGCTGGCGCAATTCCTGTCGGCGATCGAAGCCTCGCCGAACGGCGTGATGATGCTCGACGCCGACGACCAGATTGTCTGGTGCAACCGCATCTCTGCCGAGCATTTCGGGCTCGACCCCCAACGCGACGTGCGCCAGCACATCACCAACCTGGTGCGCACGCCCGCCTTCGTGCGCTACCTTCAGGCCAGCGATTTCGACCAACCGGTCGTGCTGCCCTACGTGCGAGGCAAGGTGACGTTGTCGGTGAGCATGCGCGTCTATGGCGAGGGCATGAAGCTGGTGCTGTCGCAGGACATCACGGAACGCGAACGTGCCGACACGATGCGGCGCGACTTCGTCGCCAACGTGTCGCACGAACTTCGCACGCCGCTCACGGTGCTGTCCGGTTTCATCGAGACGCTGGCCAATCTGCCGCTGACTGACGTCGAGCGCCGCAGGGTACTCGACCTGATGGGACAGCAGACGCAGCGCATGCAGACGCTGGTGAGCGATCTGCTGACGCTGGCGCAGCTCGAAGGCAGCCCGCGCCCGGCACCGGACCAGTGGGTGTCGGTGGGCAAGCTGCTGCAGATGGCCGAGAGCGATGCTCGCACGCTGTCGCAGGGCAAACACGAGCTGAGTTTCTCGAGCGACGGGCCGGCCGAGGTGGCCGGGGCGGAAAGCGAGCTGCTCAGCGCGTTGACGAACCTGGTGACCAATGCCGTGCGCTATACGCCGCAGGGCGGGCGTATCGACGTGAGCTGGAAGATGCGGCCGAACGGCTCCGGGGAGTTCCTGATCAGGGACACCGGCATCGGTATCGAGAAGGAGCACATCCCCCGTTTGACCGAGCGGTTCTACCGCGTCGACGGCAGCCGCTCGCGCGAGACCGGCGGCACCGGGCTGGGCCTGTCCATCGTCAAGCACGTTGTGCAACGTCATAGCGGCGAACTCGACGTACAAAGCGAGCCCGGCAAGGGCTCGCAGTTCCGTTTCGTCCTGCCGCCGCTGCGAGTGCGTGCCGCTGCTCAACGCGACGCAGGCTGAAGCCCGTGCCTCGACACCATGCCGTAGAGCCAGGTGAGCAAGACAGCGACCAGCGCCAGCGCGGCGGCGTTGCCGAACCAGAAGCCGCTTGCGCCGTGCAGCCAGTCGGGCGCGTCGCCGGTAACGTCGAAGGCCAGCGCGTAGCCGCCGGCCAGACCGAAACCCCACAACCCGACGGCGTAGCCGAGGGCGGGCACCAGCGCCACCCGATAGGAGCGCAGCGCAAAGGCCGCGGCCACCTGGGCGGCGTCGAACACCTGGTACAGCGCGATGTACGCGAACAGCGCGGAAGCGGCCGTTCGTACCGCCGGGTCTTCGGTATACAGGCCCAGCAAGATCGTCCGCGACAGGTACAGCAGCAACCCGAGCCCGACGGCCAGCCCCACCGACAGCGCAATGCCCTGCCAGCCGGCGCGGCGCGCGAGCCATGCGTTGCCTGCTCCGCGCAGCTGCGCCACGCGCGCGCCGGTCGCAATGGCGACCGACAGCGGCAGCATGTACATCACGCTGGCCAGATTGGCGACGATCTGGTGCCCGGCCAACGCGGTGGTGCCGAAATGCGAGATGAAGACCGCCATCAGCGTGAAGGCCGTCACTTCGAAGAAGTAAGACGCGCCGGTGGGTAGCCCCAACCGCAGCAGCTCGCGCTGCGACGCCCAGCTCGGGCCCCGCCAACACTGCCATAGCCGGAACGGCCGGTAGATCGGATGCAGCCGCAGCATCACTGCGGCGAACAGCAGCAGCGCCGCGTGGATCAGCACGGTGGCATACGCACAGCCGACCACACCGAGGGCCGGCACGCCGGCACCGCCGAAAATGAACCATGCGTTCAGCGGCAGCTTCATGGCGAGCGCGCCGAGCTGCAGCGTGGTGACCAGCAGCGGACGCGAGATGCCCTGGTTCAGCCCGCTGTAGCAGCGAAACAGCAGCGACAACGGCAAGCCCCACGCGAGCACGCCCAGGTAGTCCCGGACCTGCGCCGCCATCTCCGGGGTGCTGCGAGCCAGCCCGAGCAGCAGGTCGGGCTGCGACAGCAGCAAGCTGCCGGGTAGCGAGACCATCAATGCGAGCCACAGACCCTGGCGGAAGGCTTGGCCGACCTGTTCCGGTTCACGTGCACCGTGGTGCTGGCCAACCATGGGGATCAGCGCCTGCACCACGCCGGCCAACCCGACATGCAGGCTGACGTAGATCGCCATGCCGATCGACAAGGCGGCCAGGTCAGTGCTGGCATAGCGGCCCGCCATGATGGTGTCCGCCACGCCGAAGCCGATCGTGGCCAGTTGCCCGAGCAGGATCGCGCCCGCGTCGCGGGCGATGCGCTGCCACGGCGCCATCAGCGGGACGCCGGGCTGCGGCGGTAGACGTAGGTGAACTCGCTGCGGTCGGTCGGCCGGCGCTCGCGTGCGACGAAATGCCAGCCGTCGGGTGTTGCGCGCGCACGGCGGCCCTGCGTCAGGAGAAATTCGCAGCGAGTCGCCGGAGCCACGCCTTCCTCGTACACGCGGTAGCCCCCCAGGGCCTCCAGGCCGGCGATCTGGTGGCGTGGCAGATCGCGCGCCGCGATGCAGGCCGCAGGGGGCAGGTGGCGACTCAGCTTTTCGAGCAGCGGCCGGTCGCTGCGCGCGTAGTCAAGCACCGGCAGGCCGAGTGTCATCAGCAGCAACCAGCACAGCGCCACGCCGCTGGCCGGCAGCACCAGGCTGCGCCACAACGCCTCGCGATTGCGGCCGGCGCGCCAGCGCACCAGCCACACCCAGGCCAGCGTGCCCAGCGCGGCGGCAGTGAGTGCAAGCAACGAGAAGTGCGGCTCGAAGCCAGGCGCGAGCTTTTGTATGTTGGCCGCCGGCTTGGCCGGCACGCCAAGCTGCATCGACGCGTAGATGACCCACAGCGCGAGCGCGCAGATGCTGAAGAAGAACACCGAAAACCAGTCCACCGCCGACGCGACCCCGCGTCGCAGCGTGGGCAGCGAGAAGGCCGCGAGCACGGCCATGGACGGCAGCGCGAGCAGCAGCGTGCGGTCAGAGCCGTTCATCAGCACACACGCGACCACCATGGGGAGAGCGGTGAACAAGGGCACGGCGATATGGCGCTTCAGCAGGTGCCCGCGCCAGCGCCACAGCGTCCATGCCACCAGCGGCCAGGCTGGCCAGGTGAACCAGGCCAGCAGCCGGGTCACTTGCCGGATCGACGGTGTCGATACCCGCCAAAGCCAGGCATCGAAAGCGGTGGCCGTCAGCACGGCAATCAGCAGCGAGCCGCCGACCCAGAACGTGAAGCGCCGCGTCTGCTCGAACTCCGAGCGCAGGCAGATCGCCAGCCCTACGGCGCCCAGTACGACAGCGACGCTGGGTGCGCCGCTACCGGCCATCAGCGGCAGCGCGGCCAGCATGGCCAGCCGCGCCTGGATGCCGCGGTGGTGGCTGGCGGCAAGCCCGTAGGTGAACAGCGCCACGCCGGTCAGCTGCAACAGCTCCGGCGTGGTCTCGTGCCCAAGTTGCAGCAGTCCGAGTGTCGCGACCAGGGCCAGCAGCGCGCCATCGGCGATCGCACGGGCGTAGTCGACCGGGTGGGCTTCGCCGCCGAAGGCGAAAGCCACGGGTTGTGCGGCCTCGGAGCGGGCGAGGTGGTAGCTGGTGTACCAGGTGAGCATCAGCACGGCGACCAGCAGCAGTGCAAACGGGATGCGTGCCGCCGGGGCCGGGGCGAGCAGGCCGTCGAACAGCTCGATGAAGCCCGCGCCGAGCCAGTAGGGGAAGAGCCCGACTTCCGGCGGAACGCCGCCTACCACCGGATGCCACAGGTCGGTGTCACCGCGCGTGAGGCTGTGCATGAAGCCGAAGGCCGTCACGTCGGCGCTGCGCCACGGGTCGCGGCCGAACAGGCCCGGGAGCACATAGGCAGCGCAAAAAAGCAGCAGTGCCATGCGTGGCAGCCGCTGTGCGGCCCGCTGCGTAACGATGGCGGGGGTGAGGTGATTCACGTGGGAGAGATCGGCCAAACGCTGAACCCGCGATCATGCAGGAAAAACGCCGAGGCCCAGCAAAAAGGGCAGCCGGTTGCCCAGGCTGCCCTTCGGTGGCGTCGGCCGACGAATTATTTCTTCAGGCCCACGCGAGCGAACTTGTTGCGGAACTTCTCGACGCGGCCGCCCAGCGAGTCCACACTCTTTTGCGTACCGGTGTAGAACGGATGCGATTCGCTGGTGGTCTCCAACTTGAACAGCGGCAGTTCGCGGCCGTCGTCCATCTTCACGGTTTCCTTGGTCTGGGCGCAGGAACGGGTGACGAACTTGAAGCCGTTGGACAGATCCACGAAGCACACTTCGCGGTAGTTGGGGTGGATGCCTTCTTTCATGGTCGAGCCTATCGCTGGTCTATGCGCCGGGAGCCACCTCGAACCCTTCGAGACACTTTCCGGAAGCGGAAAAACCGCGGATTATGCCATGGATTCAAGTGCTTAGGGCCGGCAAAGCCGGCCCTAACGGTGGGGCCGAGGCCCCGATGACGCGCGGAGGTCTCAGCCGCCGCGGCGCATCATGTCGAAGAAGTCGTGGTTGTTCTTCGTCGACTTCATCTTGTCGAGGATGAACTCCATCGCCTCGATTTCGTCCATCGGGTAGAGCAGCTTGCGCAGGATCCAGGTCTTCTGGAGGATCTCGGGCTTCAGCAGCAGCTCTTCGCGGCGGGTGCCGGACTTGTTCAGCAGGATGGACGGGTAGACGCGCTTTTCGGCCATGCGGCGATCCATGTGGATCTCGCAGTTGCCGGTGCCCTTGAACTCTTCGTAGATCACCTCGTCCATCCGGCTGCCGGTGTCGACCAGTGCCGTGCCGATGATGGTCAGCGAGCCGCCTTCCTCGATGTTGCGGGCCGCGCCGAAGAAGCGCTTGGGCCGCTGCAGCGCGTTGGCATCCACGCCCCCGGTCAGCACCTTGCCGGAAGAGGGCAGCACGTTGTTGTAGGCACGGGCCAGCCGGGTGATCGAGTCGAGCAGGATCACAACGTCCTTTTTCAGCTCGACCAGCCGCTTGGCACGCTCGATCACCATCTCGGCCACCTGCACATGGCGCGCCGCCGGTTCGTCGAAGGTCGAACTGATCACCTCGCCGCGCACGGTCCGCTGCATCTCGGTCACTTCCTCCGGGCGCTCGTCAACAAGCAGCACGATGAGGTAGACGTCGGGGTGGTTGGCGACGATGGCATGCGCCAGGTGCTGCATCATCACCGTCTTGCCGCTCTTGGGCGGCGCCACCAGCAGCGCGCGCTGGCCTTTGCCGATGGGGGCGATCAGGTCGATGATGCGGCTGGTGATGTTCTCTTCGGCGCGGAGTTCGCGTTCGAGCTTGAACTGCTCTTTCGGGAAGAGCGGCGTCAAGTTCTCGAACATGATCTTGTGCTTGTTCTCCTCGGGGGTCAGGCCGTTGACGCGGTCGACCTTCACCAGCGCGAAGTAGCGCTCGCCGTCCTTGGGTACGCGGACCTCACCTTCGATCGCATCGCCGGTGTGCAGGTTGAAACGGCGGATCTGGCTCGGCGACAGATAGATGTCGTCGGTGCTTGCCAGGTAGCTGGTCTCCGGCGAGCGCAGGAAGCCGAAGCCGTCGGGCAGCACCTCGAGCACGCCATCGCCGAAGATCTGCTCGCCCTGTTTGGCGCGGCGCTTCATGATCGCGAACATCAGCTCCTGCTTGCGCATACGGCTGGTGTTTTCGATCTCCAACGACTCGGCCATCTGAATGAGTTCCGAGACGTGAAGGACTTTGAGTTCGGAGAGATGCATGGGCGAATACCCTTGTCGGTTCCCGTTGTGCCGCTGTGGTGGCGCCGGGCTGGATGGACTTCGGCAAAGCTCGCTGCCTGGCTCAGACCTGACGCGAGAACTTGCGCATGAACCGCGACAAACGCGTGTTCGGAAGAACGCTGGAGTTTTTGGGGGCCGAAACTACGCGGCGAAAAAAATGCGTAGTGGCGAAACTTGTGCTGCCCGGAATCTTGGCTTGTGGCTCAGGATTCCGGACGCATTGAAGCGGATTATAGATGACCGTCGAGGAAGGCCGTCAACTGGGCTTTCGACAGTGCGCCGACTTTCGTCGCGGCGAGCTGCCCGCCTTTGAAGAGCATCAGCGTCGGAATGCCGCGGATGCCGAACTTCGCGGGCACCTCGCGGTTCTCGTCGACGTTCATCTTCGCGATGTTCAGGCGCCCGTCGTAGTCCTTCGCGACTTCGTCGAGGATCGGGGCGATCATCTTGCAGGGACCGCACCATTCAGCCCAGTAGTCCACCAGCACAGGCTTGTCGGCCTGCAACACGTCGGTGTCGAAGGATGCGTCGGAGATGTGTTTGATCAGCTCGCTGCTCATTGTTGGATCCTCTGAGGCGTCGGGGTCGCCGCCCGACAAAAGGCACAATGATTCTGACACAAAGCCCCGCGGGCCCTGATGGAGGCACCCACAAGCTTTTCTATCGCAGGGATATCCACTTCCTTACACCGCATGACCCGACGAGAGCGCTGGACGCCACGCCCGACCCCCGATCCCTGGCTGCCGATCGTGCAGCGAGTGCAGCAGTTTGCGCACGACCACGGCCTGGCGTTGCAGGGGGTGCTGGTGCTGCTGCCTTTCGCGCAACACCTTCCGCTGGCTCGCGAGGCGTGGGCGCGGGCATGCCCGCCGGGATGGATGCCGCGTTTCGAGACCACCCAGACACTGCGCGAGGCCTTGCCTGCGGTGCCGGCCGACCCTGAAGGTCCCTCTGGCGACGCAGCGACCGATCGGCTTGCTGCTGCGCAGTTGCTGGCCCGGCTGTCGTGGGCCGACCCGATGCGCCGGCGAGACCCGGCGGCGTTTCAGCATTGGGTGCGAGGGGTGGTCGAGATGGCGCACGAGTTCATGCATGCCGCGCAGGCTGTGCCGCCCGCGGGCCGGGAGCCGTGGTGGGACCGCGCCCGCGGCGTGCTGGCCGCGCTGTCCGGACCAGGCGTGGTCGAGGCAGCGTTGGCGCGTGTCGCGCTCGAATGGAGCGCGGTGTATGAGGCCGGCACCGCCGATGCGCTGTTCGGACTGCGGCCCGCAGGCTGGGTCGCGGTGCATGCGGGCGGACCGGATGCCCTGGTGCGGTCCCTGCTCGATGAGGCCGACGCACCGGTGCTGGAGATCGACACCGACCCCCAGGAGGCGAGCCTGTTCGACGCGGCCTCGCCCGACGCTCAGGTGCTGGTGTGCCAGGATTTCGAGGACGAAGCCCAGGCGGCTGCGGCGCAGGTGCTGCACCACCTGGCGGCAGGACAGGTGCCGGTTGCGCTGATCGCGCAGGACCGGGTGCTGGTGCGCAGGGTGCGGGCCCTGCTCGAACGGCAGCATGTGGCCTTGCGCGACGAGACCGGCTGGCGTCTGTCCACCACCCGTGCCGGCGCCTGCGTCGCCGGACTGCTGCGGCTTGCGCGCGCGCGCGCAAGCACCGACGACCTGCTGGATTGGCTGAAGTCCGGTTTCGCTGGGTGGCATGGCGCCTCGTATGCCGACGGTGCCGAGTCGCTCGAGCAGGCCTTCCGGCAGCATCAATGGGTGGCCCTGCACGAGGTCGATGAGCGCCGGCTGCCGCCGTCTGCACGCCTCTTGTGGCAGGCGGTCGGGAAAACGGGCGATGCACTCGGAGCGTCTCCGCGACGCACCTCGGTGGCGAACTGGAACGAGCGGCTGCGTGCGGCCTTGCAGGGCTGCGGCGCCTGGGCCGAACTGGACGCGGACGAGGCGGGGCAGCAGGTGCTGCAGGCACTGCGCCTGCCGGAGTCGACCGCGGATGACGGCAGTTTCATGCGGCAGGCGCACGCTGCAACGATGGACTTGGTGGACTACGTCGCATGGGTCGACAGCCTGCTCGAGGGCGGTGCCTTTGCGCCGGCTGCCGCGACTGATGCCGAAGTGATCATCACGCCGCTGTCGCGGGCGATGTTGCGGCCGTTTGCGGCGGTCGTGATGCCGGGCTGCGACGACCAGCGGCTCGGGCCGGTCCCGATGCCGGCTTGGCTGGGCGATGGGGAACGCGCCGCCTTGTCGCTGACGACACGTGCCCGGATGTTGCGGCAGCAGTCGCTGGCCTTTGCGCACCTGCTACGCCATCCGCGCATCAGCCTGCTGTGGCGTCGCTCGCACGATGGCGAACCGCTGAACCCGAGCGTGCTGATCGAGCGGCTGCAGCTCGTGCGCTCGCGTCAGGGCGCGTTGCAGGTGCCAGCAGAGGACCCGCGCATCCTGACACCGATCGCCGTGAACCCGGAAGGAGCAAAGGCTCCGCGAGCCCCTCAACTGCTGCCCGGCTTGCTGAGCGCGACCAGTTACGAGGCCTTGCGCGACTGCCCCTATCGCTTTTTCGCGCTGCGCATGCTCGATCTGGCCGAAGCGCCGGAGCTGGACGACGAGATCGAGCGGCGCGACTACGGCACGTGGCTGCATGCAGTGCTGCAGCGCTTCCATGCCGAACGGAGCGAGCGCCCGCTCGGCATGCTCGAGGAGGTCGAGCGCCTGATCGCGATCGGCGCACAGGAGCAGGCGGCGATGAAGCTCGACGAGGCGGCGTTTCTGCCCTACGCGTTGCGCTTCCGGCAGGTGGCTCAAATGTATGTCGGCTGGATGCTCGAACATGAGCGCAGCGGCGCGCAAGTGCTGGCCAGCGAGGTCAAGCTCAGCGCCGCGCTGCCGGGGCAACCCGGCGTCCTGCTGCAGGGCAAGGTCGATCGCATCGATACCGTGCAGGCGGGCGACGGCGCCGAGACGCTGGTGATCGACTACAAGACGGGCAACATCGAGAATCTGAAACGCAAGCAGCGCCAGCCGCTCGAAGACACTCAGCTTGCCTTCTATGCCGCGTTGCTGCAGCTGGCCGATGGAGCGCCGGGCGGCGGCCGTCCGCTGCGTGCAATCTACCTGGCGCTCGATGGCCGCGAGATCGACACCACCGAGCATCCGGCGGTCGAGGCGAGCGCGCAGCAACTGCTCACCGGCATGGCGGACGATCTGCGGCGCATCGCGCAGGGCGCGGCGCTGCCGCCGCTCGGCGAAGGGGCGGTCTGCGAGCACTGCGAAGCGCGCGGCTTGTGCCGCAAGGACCACTGGGTGCTGACGCCCGTCGAGGGAGCTGAGTCGTGAACGGGCCGGCCTACCGCGTCGACGGCGAACTCGTCGCACGCGAGCAGTTCTACCGCGTCGCCTGCGACCCGGCTCGCAGCGTCGTCGTCGAGGCCTGCGCCGGCGCGGGAAAGACCTGGATGCTGGTCTCGCGCATCCTGCGCGCCTTGCTCGACGGCGTGCAGCCGCAACAGATCCTCGCGATCACTTTCACCAAAAAGGCGGCGGCCGAGATGCGCCACCGGCTGATGCAGTGGCTGGCCGAGTTCGCCGATTGCGACGACGAGCTGCGCACGCAAGGGCTGATCGACCGCGGCCTCGACGCGGCCGAGGCGCGCCGGCTCGCACCTGCGCTCGGCATGCTCTACGAGACGTTGCTGGCCGGGACGCACGTGGTCGAGATCCGGACCTTCCACGCGTGGTTTTCGCAGCTGATGCGCGCGGCACCGCTGGAGGTGCTCGACGAGCTGGGTCTGCCCCCGCAGGCTGAGTTGGTCGAAGACATCGAGGAGCTGAAGCCCCAGGCGTGGCGCCAGTTCCTCGCCGCCGTGTCGGCCGACGCGGCGCTGCGCGAGGATTTCGAGGCCCTGGTGCGCCGGCGGCGCCGGTACATCGCGCAAACGTGGCTGATGAGCGTGTTGGACAAGCGCATCGAGTTCGAACTCGCGGCGGCTGCCGGCGTGCTCGACAGCAGCGTGCCCGCGCCTGCCACGCTGGACCCGGCCTTCGCCGGGTTCGACCACCCGGTGCAGCGCGTGCGCGCGGCGGTCGTTCATGGCCTGCTGCAACGCGTGGCGCGAGCACTGGGTCAGCAGTCGAAGGCCATTGCGCAGAAGCAGGCGGCCGCGCTGCAACTGGCGCTGGACGCGACGGACGATCAGCACTGCCTCGATGCCGCGTTCGCCGCGCTGTGCACCAAGGAGGGCGAGCCCCGCAAGCACCTGCAGGCTCCCGAACTGGACGAGGCGATTGCCTTCCTGCGCGACATTCGTGCCGCGGCGGCGCAGCACGAGGCGCACCTCGAACACCAGTGCGTGGTACGCCTCGCGCGGGTGCTGCTGGTCCAGTACGCCCAGGTCAAGCGCTCGCGCGGTTTGGCCGACATGGCCGATCTCGAGCGTTGTGCGCTGCGACTGCTGCGCGATGCGCAGCTTGCCGGCTGGCTGCAGGAGCGACTCGACGCACGCATCCGCCAGGTACTGATCGACGAATTCCAGGACACCAACCCGCTGCAGTGGCAGGCCCTGTCGAGCTGGCTCGGGTCGTATGCCGGCGCTGGCGGCGGCGCGAGCGGGCAGCGGCCGCCGGGCATCTTCGTGGTCGGCGACCCGAAGCAAAGCATCTACCGCTTCCGCCGCGCGGAGCCGCGCGTGTTCGAGGCGGCCAAGGACCTGCTGCGCACGCTCGGCGGCGCCGTACTGGCATGCGACCATACGCGGCGCAACGCGCCGGCGGTGCTGCAGGCCGTGAACGCGGTGTTCACGTCGGCGCAGGCAGAAGGCTGCTACGACAATTTTCGGCCGCACACCACCGAAGCGGTTGCCGGTGTCGGTGGCCGCGTGGCGGCGATCGAGCGTGTCGAGCGCCCGCCGAAGGCCGGCAAGGACGACGCTGCCGAACCCTGGCGTGACAGCCTGACCATGCCGCGCCACGAACCGGACGTGCTGCTGCGGCTGCAGGAGGCACGCCGCGTGGCCGATCGTATTGCCATGCTGTTGCGGGAGGGCCGCGCCCCGTCCGACATCTACGTGCTGAGCCGCCGGCGTGCCAGCCTGCGCGTGCTGGCGGATGCGCTGCGCGAACGGCACCTGCCATTCGCGACCCCAGAAGACAGCGTGTTGATGGACGCCCTGGAGGTGCGTGACCTGGTCGCGCTGCTCGATGCGCTGGTCTCGCCGCAGCACGACCTTTCGCTGGCGCATGCCTTGCGCTCGCCGATCTTCGGCGGCGACGACGACGACCTGGTGGCGCTGGCAGGCGTCGCGCGCGAGCGACGCTGCAGCTGGATGCAGGCGCTGCAGGTCAGCCAGGCGCTGAGCCCGGCCTTGCTGCGTGCGCGGGCGCTGCTTGCCACCTGGGCTGCCGATGCCCGGCGACTGCCGCCGCATGATCTGCTTGACCGCATCGTGGCGCAGGGCGGACTGCGCGCGCGCTATGCCGCCGCGGTGCCGCCGGAGCTGCGTGCCGCTGCGCTTGGGCACCTCGACGCGTTGCTCGCGCTGTCGCTCGAACTCGACGGCGGCCGCTATGCAACGCCTTACAAGCTGGTGCGTGCGCTGCGTCGGCGGCCCTTGTGCGTGAAGGCGCGCACCGACGCCCAGGCCGTGCAGTTGCTGACGATCCATGGCGCCAAGGGCCTGGAGGCGCCGATCGTGTTCGTGATGGACGCGGACAGCGTCAACGAGCGTGGCGAGAACGCGACCGCCCTGATCGACTGGCCGGCCGAACAGGATCACCCGACCTGCTTCGCTTTCGTCGCGTCGGAGGCTCAGGTGCCGCCCAGCCTGGCAGAGGCGATGGAGCGTGAGCGCTTCGCCCGTGCTCGTGAGGAACTGAACGGTCTGTACGTCGCGATGACGCGTGCGCGCGAGCAGCTCGTCTTCAGTGCGACCAGCCCTCACCGCCGCGGCAGCGAGCGGTCCTGGTGGCAGCGTCTGGGCGACGATGTGCCCGACGTCGAGTCGTGGGCCGAGGACGCGCTGCCGGCGCACATGTCGGCGGCCCGCATCGGAACCGAACCAGTCCTGCTACCCGAACTGCCTGTTTTGCCTCGCCCCGGCGGCGCGCCCGCCGAGGCGGAAGTCCCGAGCCCGTCGCGGGACCGCGCAGCCGGCACGGCCCGCGTCGGCGAGGCCGTGCACCGTGCGCTGGAGTGGCTCACCGCACGCGCCGATCCGATCACCGGCTGGCGCGACGCAGTGGCTGCTGCCGCGCTGGCCTTCAAGCTCGATGGGGCGCAGCGCGCCCACGCCGAACTCGTCGTCGGCCAGGTGCTGTCCAGCCCCGCCTTCCGCCCCTTTCTTCCCGGCGACCACCTGCGCTGGGCCGGCAACGAGGTGCCCATGGCCCATGCAGGGCAGGTGCTGCGCATCGATCGACTGGTGCAACTGGCGGGCGAGCGGGGCAGCCTGTGGTGGGTGCTGGACTACAAGCTCGATCATGCGCCGCACGAGCTGGCCGCCTACCGTGAGCAATTGGCACGCTATCGCGAGGCCGTACGGCAAGCGGTGGCAGGCGCCGAGCCGCAGGCTCAGGTGCGCGCGGCTTTTGTCACGGGCCGGGGCGAGGTGATCGAGCCGGACCTTTGATGACCAAGCCGTGACGGGCTTTGCACGCAAGCCCGAATTGCGAGGAATTTGCCCGCCAGATTGCGGCATCCAGTGCCCGCGGGCGGTGTCCAATTACCGCAAGTTACCGCCACTGGCGCCGTCTTCATGCCTGCATCTTCCTCGACCCACAAGCCGCCTGCCCGCACACTCGGCCGCTACGAGTTGCGCCAAGCGCTGGGGCAGGGCGCGCAGAGTTCGGTCTGGCGGGCTTTCGACCCGCGTCTGGACCGCGAGGTCGCGTTGAAGCTGCACCGCGCACAGGCGTCCGACCCGCAGGCGCTGGGACAGTGGTTGCGCGAGGCGCGCGCGGTGAGCCGGCTGAGTCACCCGCACATCGTGCCGATCTTCGAGGCCGACGTCCACGAGCAGCACCCTTACCTGGTGTTCGAGCTGGTCGAGGGCCCCACGCTCGCGCAGCGCTTGCGCAACCAGGGCGCCATGCAGGCGGCCGACGCGGTCAAGCTGCTGCTCGGTGTGCTGGAGGCGCTGATGCATGCGCACGAGGGCGGCGTGATCCATCGCGACCTGAAACCTTCGAACATTCTGATCGACGGTGCCGGCCGAGCTCGCGTGATGGATTTCGGCATTGCCGCCAGCCAGCGCCATGGCGGCGCCGATGGCGGGCTGGTCGGCACGCCGGGCTACCTCGCGCCGGAAGCGACGCATGGGCGTCCGCCTTCACCGCAGGTCGATGTCTACGCGGCCGGCCTGGTGCTCTACGAAATGCTGATGGGTCAGGCGGCGGTGTCCGAGCGCGACCCGTATCGCGCGATCTACCGTAATGCACACGAGGACGTGACCTTGCCGATGCAGACGCCGCACCCGGTCGACGACGGACTGCGCGCGATCGTGCACAGGGCCACGGCGCGCGACACCTCGGTGCGCTACACGGGCGCGAAGGATATGCACGGGGCCTTGCAGGTGTGGATGCGACCGAACGAGGACGCCGAGGCCGGCGAAGGCGGTCGCAACGGGACACTGGAGTTCCTGCTGCGTCGCATGCGGCACAAGAGCGACTTCCCGGCGATGTCGGATTCGGTCGGCCGCATCCAGCGTATCGCGGCGTCCGAGAACGAAAGCCTGCACAGCCTGAGCAACGAAATATTGAAAGACGTTGCGCTGACCAACAAGCTGCTGCGCATGGTCAACTCGGCCCACTTCCGCAACGCAGGCGGCGGCACCATCAGCACCGTCTCGCGAGCAGCGGCCGTGATCGGCTTTGCCGGCATTCGCAATCTGGCGCTGTCGCTGATCCTGCTCGAGCACATGCAGGACAAGTCGCATGCCAACGTACTGAAGGAAGAGTTCCTGCGGTCGCTGATGGCGGGCACCTTGGCCGCTCAGCTGTCGACCACGGCGCGAGATTCCGAGGAGTCCTTCATTGCCGCGCTGTTCCAGAATCTCGGCCGGATGCTGACTCAGTTCTATTTTCCCGAAGAGGCCGAGCAGATCCGGCGCGCGATGGAACCGCGCAACGGCGACGGTGCCGGTGAGAACAGCGCCGCGCTGTCGGTCCTGGGTATCAGCTTCGAGGACCTGGGCGTCGGCGTCGCTCGCACCTGGGGCCTGCCGGACAGCTTGCAAAAAGCCATGCGTCGGCTGCCGGCCGACGCTGCGTTGAAGAAGCCCGACCAGCCAGGCGAGCGCATCCGCATGCTGGCGTCCGCTGCCAACGACGTGGCCGATGCGCTGCTCAACAGTCCGGTGGCCGAGCACGGGAAGCGGCTGCAAGAGATCACGCAGCGCTTCGGCGCCCACCTGAACCTCAGCCTCAAGGACCTGCAATCGGCCGTGCAGCAGTCGCGCGAGCAGATGGCCGACCTGGCGCCCGCGTTGCAGCTGAGCCCCAAGCCCGGCACGCCGGCCGCGCGCATGCTCCAGGGCGCCAGTGCGGGCGCGCACGACGCGGATGCCGATACGCTCACACCGCACCAGCTCGACACGCTGGTGCAGACGCAGCCGGCACCGCTGGAGATGGCGGCCGGCGGCGGCATCGTTCCTGCCGACGACCCGGCCAAGGCATTGGCTGCCGGCATTCAGGACATCAGCAACACGCTCGTCGAGAACTTCAAGCTCAACGAAGTGCTGCGCATGATCCTGGAGACGATGTACCGCGCCCATGGTTTCCAGCGCGTCATCTTCTGCCTGCGCGACGCGCGCACCGGCGTGCTGACCGGACGCTTCGGCCTGGGCGCCGATGCCGAACGGGTGGCGGCCGCTTTCAAGTTGCAGCTGACCGGTGCCACCGACCTGTTCGCCGCCGTTTGTGCCAAGGGGGCCGACACGCTGATTCATGACGCTACGACCGGCAACATCGCGACGCGCCTGCCGCCGTGGTTCAAGACCGGCATCGATGCGCCGACCTTTCTGCTGTTGCCGTTGACGCTGCGCAATGCGCCGCTGGGCCTCATCTACGCCGACAAGGCGCAGCCGAACGCGATCGTCGTCAACGAGCGCGAACTGTCGCTGCTGCGCACGTTGCGCAACCAGGCGGTGATGGCCTTCAAGCAGGTGGCGTGAATGGCCTCGGCGTGTGTTCCGATGCCGAAATGGCGCGCCCGGGGCGCCGCGTCTGGCTTCCCGCGGCCCCTCGCGGCGATAACGTCGGTGGCGCCGGCCGTCTTGCCCGTTGCGGTCGCAAGGCCCAGGATGGCGGTGCCGACCCAGACCAGGACATGAGCTGACGTGGCCACCGAGGACGACCGGATTACCGACGATGTGCAGACGCTGGGGCGGTTTCGACTGCTGCGGCCGCTGTGGCGTTCGCCGGCGAGCAGCTGGTGGGTGGCGCAGGACCCGAGCCTGCGCGAGGTGCACCTGCAGATGCGGCACCGTGCGCCTTGGCCCGGGCTGAACACGGCGGTATGGCGCAAGGCCGCGGAGCCCGTGATGGCGCTGCGGCACCCGAACCTCGTGACCCTGCTCGACGCCAGTGTCGAACAGGGCCAGCCGGTGGCGATCGTCGAGCCGGTGCAGGGCTTGAACCTGGCGCAGTGGATCGCCGAGCACGAGTCGATGGCGCCACGCCAGGCGGTGCTCACGGTGATCGGCGTGCTGGACGGCCTGGCGCATGCGCACGCCGCCGGTGTCGTACACGGCCGCATCGAACCGTCCAGCCTGGTGCTCGACGTGGTGGGACGGCCCCGGTTGACCGAGTTCGCGCTGCTGTCCGGCCCCGTCGACGTGCCGAGCCTGCCCACGGCGGGCGGGCTGTATGTGGCGCCCGAGGTGTTGCAGGGGGCGGCCCCCGACGTGCGCTCCGACCTGCATGCGGTGGGCCTGGTGCTGTACGAACTGCTCACCGGACGTGCCGCTGTGCAGGACGGCCACCCGCAGCGTGCGGCCGCCCGGATGCTGCAGGAAGAGCTCGATCTGTCGCCCGGCTTTGCGGCCGCGACCGAGCACGGCGAGGCGCAACTGCGCGCGCTGGTCGCACGTTGCCTGGCACTCGATCCGGCGCATCGCTTTGCCAGCGCCATCGAACTGCGGGATGCGTTGCAGCAATGGCTCACGCCTTCGCTGCTCGAAGGCTCCGCCGACAGCCGTGCCACGCAGACCCTCAACAACCTGATGCGGCGTGCAGCCAACCAGCCGGACATGCCTGTGCAGACCGAGGTGGTGCGTCGTGTGCGACGCTTGGCTGCGGCCGAGAAGGTCAATCTCGACGAGATTTCGCGCGCCGTGCTTGATGACATGGCACTGACCCAGAAGCTGCTGCGCATGACCAACGCGGCGTATTTCAGCTCGGTGGGGGGCGGCACCATCACGACCGTATCGCGCGCCGTCGCACTGATGGGCTTCATGGCCGTGCGCGACCTGGCCGGTTCTCTGCCGACGCTCGAAGACATGCGGGACCGGACCCACGCCGCAGCGCTGCGCGAGGAATACCTGCGCAGTCGCAACGCCGGGCGATTCGCCGCACGGCTGTGCCCGACCCAGGCCGAGGAGGAGGAGTCCTTCATCACCGCGGTGTTGCAGAACCTCGGCCGCACGCTGGTGCAGTTCTATCTGCCCGAGCAGGCCGCCCAGGTGCGCCAGCTCTCGCACAGCCAGGGCGGCAGCGAGGCCGCCGCGGCGCTGTCGGTGCTCGGCATGAGCTTCGAAGAGCTCGGCGTCAGTGTGGCGCGCACCTGGGGCTTGCCCGACGGCCTCGTCGTTGCGATGCGCCGGCCCGCGGACGACGCGCCGCTGCGCCCGCCGGAACGCCGTGGTGACTGGTTCCGCCTGCTGGCGGGGCTGGGCAACGAGCTCACCGAGATGCAGTTGCGCCCGGACCGCCGCGAGCGCGCGGCACGCAATCACGCCTTGGTCGAGCGCTATGCGAAGGCGCTGGGCGTCACCGGCAACCAGATCTGGCAGGCGGCCGACGCAGCACCGCCGGCGACGCTGGAGACCGAGGACGTGAAAGCCGCAACGGCTTCCGCCCAGCCGCCCGCGGCACCTGCCGGTGCCGACCTGCTGGCGCGCACCGTGTACCAGCTGCGCGCTGCGCTGGCCTTGCCCTACGACCTGAACGCGCTGCTGCTTTCGGCCGGCGACGCGGTGTTCAACGCGCTGCAGTGCCGCCACGTCGTCATCGTGCTGCGCGAGCCTGACAGCGACCATTTCGCCACCCGGCACGCCTGGGGGGCCGACGCAGCGGCGCTGCGGCAGCATTTCCGATTCAGCCTGCGCGACGAGCGCGACCTGTTCAGCGCGCTGTGCAGCAAAGGCGCCGACACGCTGATCCGCGACGCCACCGTGCCGACCTTCGAATCGCGCCTGCCGCATTGGTACCGGCGTCATGTCGCGGCTTCCACCTTCATGCTGCTGCCGTTGATGAACGGTGGGCAGGCCGTCGGTTTGCTCTATGCCGACAAGCCGACGCCCGATGGTTTCAAGGTGCAGGAGCGCGAGCTGTCGCTGCTGCGCGCGTTGCGAGACGAGCTGCAACGGGCGATCGCGCCCACGCTGCCTGCACCGGCGTAAGCCGGGCAACAACCCTTGCCGAAACCCGGCGCAACGCCGATGCGTTTCTTTTCATCTTGCTCCGACATGGCCATCGGCGTGCACTAGCGTGTCGAGATGGGCGTGGGTCGATCTGCACCCGTGGCGGCTTGAACAGGAGGACGCCATGTTCAGGTTTTTTGTGTCCGCGGCGTTCGCCGCGCTCCTCGGCTCGGTCGTTCCAGCGGCTGCTCAGACCAGCATCGCCCAGCTCGACAGGCTGCGACTCGAGTGGGCTGATCTCGACGCGAACGATCCATGGACGCCCCGTGGCGCTCAGCACTGGGGCAAATCGCCGTGGCCGGAGGACTGGATCCACTTCACACCAGGATGCTCCGGGCACGATCTCGGGTGCGAAGGCGAGAGCCTGCTGAACGGCGGCGGCATGGTGAGAACCGACGAGAGGGAGGACTACGTCTTGCGAAGGGAAGGCCGCTTCAACCCGGACGGGACAGTCGACATGCGCCTGCGGACGGACGGCAACAGTCGGGCCCCATTCGATCTCGCGCTGGAGCGTACCAACGCGAACCACAGTCCCAGCCAGCTCGAGGTGGCCCCTCGGTCGTCGGTCACGGTGACGGGAGACAGCTTCTTCGACCTGGCGCAAGGCGTCAGTGCTGTCATCAGGATGGTTTTCACGGTGGACTACAAGATGGATCCCGACCCCAACGCCCCCGGATGGGACGAAACGCTGGCCGTCTTCGACGGCAGCAGGTCCGCGGTCTTCCTCTTCGCGCCGGAGGAGAAACCCAGCGTGACTTTCACCAACTACACGACGGACACGCACTGGCTGACGCTGGGAGTCGGCATCAACATGTACGGCAGCCACCGTCCTCCGATTCCGGAGCCTGGCTCGTACGTGCTGATGTTGGCAGGGCTTGCCGTGCTGGCGGCTGTGAGCACTGAAAAGCGTCGGCGCTTGAAGCAGACGCCTCACGTGCCGCCGGGGCTCATGTGAGGAGGGTTGACGAGCCTTAACCCCGGCACTGGTCGCAACGGTTGGGGCTGCTTCGTTCCCGACCTGACCCGGTTGGCCGCGCTTCCATGCGGGGAGGCCCGTCAGCGCCGGATTGTAGGCCACTGCGCGCATGGCCCTGGGCGGGGTGCTGACTCTCGGTGTTTTTTCTCGTGCGCGCTGCGGCCGCGGAAGGCCCGGCCCGGCCCGTAGAATCGCACCGATGAGTTACCTCGTTCTTGCCCGCAAGTACCGGCCGCGCACCTTCGAAGAGATGGTGGGGCAAGAGCACGTCGTGCAGGCGCTGTCGAACGCGTTGACGCAGCAGCGGCTGCACCATGCCTATCTGTTCACCGGCACGCGCGGAGTCGGCAAGACCACCGTGTCCCGCATCCTCGCGAAGTCGCTGAACTGCCAGGGCGAGGACGGGCAGGGCGGTATCACCGCCACACCGTGCGGGGTGTGCCAGGCCTGCCGTGACATCGACGCCGGGCGCTTCGTCGACTATGTCGAACTCGACGCGGCCTCCAACCGTGGTGTCGAGGAAATCTCTCAACTGCTCGACCAGGCGGTCTACAAGCCGGTCGTCGGCCGCTTCAAGGTCTACATGATCGACGAGGTGCACATGCTCTCCAACACCGCGTTCAACGCGATGTTGAAGACGCTGGAAGAGCCGCCCGAGTACCTCAAGTTCGTGCTCGCGACCACTGACCCGCAGAAGGTGCCGGTCACGGTACTGTCGCGTTGCTTGCAGTTCAACCTGAGGCCGATGGCGCCTGAGACCGTGCTCGAGCACCTGCAGCGCGTGCTGGAGGCCGAGCGCATCGAGGCCGAGACCGGTGCGCTGCGCCTGCTCTCGCGTGCGGCACGCGGCTCGATGCGCGACGCCTTGTCGCTCGCCGACCAGGCCATCGCCTTCGGCTCCGGCGTGCTGCAGGAAGCCGGCGTGCGGCAGATGCTCGGTGCCGTCGACCGCGGGCACGTCTACCGCCTGATCGAAAGCCTGGCGGCCGGCGACGGCGCCGCGGTGGTGGGCACTGTGCATGAATTGCGCGCGCAGGGCCTCTCGGCGCCCGGTGCGTTGGAGGAGATGGCGACCGTGCTGCAGCAGATGGCGGTGCTGCAGGTGGTGCCCGACGCCGCCGACGAAAGCGACCCCGAGAACGAGACGCTGCAGCGGCTGGCCGGGCTGCTGCTGCCGGAAGAAACGCAACTGCTCTACAGCATCGCGCTGCACGGCCGCAACGAGCTCGGCCTGGCGCCCGACGAGTACAGCGGCATGACGATGGCGCTGCTGCGGATGCTGGCCTTCAAGCCGGTGCAGGGCGGCGCGGCCAAGCAGGCCTCCGCTGCGCTGCAGCGCACGCCCCATGCCGCGACGCGTGTGGCGGCGCGTCCTGCGATCCCGGTGCCCGCCCGAGCGGCTGCGCCTCAACCCGCCGCGCGCGAGGCGGTCCGACCTGTCGCAGCCGCCCCGACCGCCGTGCGTGCACCGGCGCGTGCTGCTGCATCGCAAGAGCCTCCCCCTAGGGAGGACGAGCCGCCGCAGGCGCCAGCCTCGGCGCCGCGGGCCCAGCCTCCCGTGCCGCAGCCGATCACGCCGGCGCCCGTCAGCATGCCGGCATCCGAGCTGGGCGACCGCTGGCAAGCGCTGGTGCGGCAGATGTGCGAGCGCGAGCTGGTCGCCGCCTTGGTGCGAGAGCTGGCGATGCAGTCTCAACTGCTGACCGCCGACGAACCCGGCGACACGACACCGTGGCGTTTGCGTGTGGAACGCGAGACCCTTGCGTCCGACTCGGCCCGCACCAAGCTCGAGGCGGCGCTGTCCGAAGTGCTGGGCCGGCCGCTGAAACTGGCACTCGAGGTCGGCGCCACCGAGGACACGCCGGCGCGGCGTGACGCGGTGCTGCGCGCTCTGCGGCAGCGCGAAGCCGAGCAGGCGATCCAGAACGACCCGTTGGTGGTGTCGCTGATGCAGCAGTTCAGCACGGCTCGCATCGTGCCCGGTTCGATCCGGCCCGTTTGATCTGCACGAAAGACTTTCAAACAGCGGGCCGCAATGCCCGCTTCCATCCCGATCACGAGAAAGGACGACGCAATGATGAAAGGTCAACTGGCTGGCCTGATGAAGCAGGCGCAGCAGATGCAGGAAAACCTCAAGCGCGCGCAGGACGAGCTGGCGCTGCTGGAGGTGGAAGGCCAGTCCGGCGCCGGGCTGGTCAAGGTGCAGATGACCTGCAAGCACGACGTGAAGCGCGTGACGATCGACCCGAGCCTGCTGGCCGACGACAAGGACATGCTCGAGGACCTGGTGGCGGCCGCTTTCAATGACGCCGTGCGCCGCGCTGAAGAGGTGAGCCAGGAAAAGATGGGCAAGCTGACGGCCGGCATGCCGCTGCCGGCGGGCATGAAGTTCCCGTTCTGAAGTGGTTGCGTCAGGGGGCCGGCCGTGAGCAGATCGTCGCTCGACGCTCTGGTGGAGGCGCTGCGCCGGCTGCCCGGCGTGGGGCCGAAGTCGGCTTCGCGCATGGCCTTTCACCTGCTCCAGCACGACCAGGAGGGCGCGCGCCTCATTGCGCGGGCGCTGGAGTCGGCGGTGCAGCAAGTGCATCACTGTCGGCGTTGCAACACCTTTACCGAGAACGAGATCTGCGAGACCTGTCTCGACCCGCAACGCGATGCGTCCCAGCTGTGCGTCATCGAGACGCCGGCGGACCAGGCCGCGGTCGAGCGCACCGGCAGTTACAAGGGCCTGTATTTCGTGCTGATGGGCCGACTCAGCCCGCTGGACGGCGTCGGGCCGCGCGACATCGGCATGCAGCGGCTGTTCGAGCGCGCCACCGACGGCCACGTGCGCGAGGTGATCGTCGCGACGAATTTCACGGCCGAAGGCGAGGCGACTGCCCATGTGCTCAGTGAAGGCCTGAAGGCCCGCGACCTGAAAGTGACACGGTTGGCGCGTGGCGTGCCGGTCGGCAGCGAGCTCGAATACGTCGATCTCGGCACCATTGCGCACGCCTTGGTGGACCGTCGCTGAGTTTCGTCCGAGGCGGCATCATGCCCCTGCGAACGTCGGGTTCTTCGGCCTGGTTACCGAGAGTTTCTTCGGGCTGAGGAGTTTCCCTGCCCGGAACGCCCCCGATTGGAGGGCGTCCTGCGGCGCACTACGCTCCAACCCATGGCGCGTTCCTTTCTGCCTTCCGTCACACCTCCGCTACGCCGCCGCACCGTGCTGCGGGCGCTGGGGGCGGCTGCCTGGGTGGGCGGTGCGCCGCTGGCACTGCGTGCGCAGCCCGAACTCGCGCGGGTGCGAGTTGCCATGGGGCGCGAAGAGTCGCTGTGCCACCTGCCGCTGGTCGTCGCCCAGCAGCTGGGCTACTTTCGCGGCGAAGGGCTGGACGTGCAACTGGTCGAGCTGGCGGGGGGCGAACAAGCGCTGGACGCCGTGAAGGCTGCGCAGGTAGAGGCGGTATCGGGTTCCTATCTCTCGGTGTTGCACCAGCAGTTGCGGGGGCAGGCGTTGCAGCTGATCGTGCTGCAGGGGCGTGCGCCGCAGGTGTCGCTCGGTGTGTCGCTGCGGCAGTTGCCGGGCTATCGCGAGTTGCCAGACCTGCGCGGCAAGCGCATCGGCATGTCGTCGACCGGCGCCATGAGCGACGTGTTGGCAAGGGTGATGCTGTCGAAGGCGGCGATCCGGCCCGCCGACGTGCACTGGGTCCCGCTCGGCTCGGTGCGGCGTGCGGTGCTGGCCTTGCGCTCCGGCGAGGTGGATGCGCTGAGCCATGTCGACCCCGGCATGACGCAGCTGGAGCAGAAGGGGGAGTTACGCACGATCGCCGATCCGCGCACGCTGAAGGGCTCGCAGGAAGTGTTCGGCGGCCCGCTACCCGGTACCTGCCTGTTCGCGCCGCAGCGCTTTGTCGCGCGCCATCCGCAGACCTGCCAGGCGCTGGTGAACGGCATCGCGCGCGGCCTCAAGTGGCTGCAGACGGCGCAACCGCAGGACATCATCATGACGGTGCCCGAAACCCACATGATGGGCGACAGGGCACTGTATCTGGCCTCGTTCTACCGGCTGCGCGAGTCCTATTCTCCTGATGGCCTGCTCGGCGAAGACGCGGTGCAAACAGCCTGGAGTGTCGCGAGCCGCCTGGGGGACGTTCGCGAGGCCGACGCGCAAGCGGTGCTCGAGCGCAGCTACACCAACGAGTTCGCGCAAAAGGCGCGCCTCAAGCTCAGCAAGGCCTGATGCGCCGCGCTGGCTTCAATTCTGGGTCTTCGCGACGTTGACCCGTGTCTTCGCCGCTGCGCGCTTGGTCGAGTCCTTGCCGTTGTGACGCGAGGCTGTGCGGGTGCCGGCTTTCTTCTTCGATGCGGTGCGTGTCGACCCCTTGGCGTTCTTGCCGCCCGATTTCGCGACCGCGGTCGAGCGTTTGCCCTTGACGGCACGGTAGACCACGACCCGCTGTCCGGACGCGAAGCGCGCTGACGGGCTCACGCCGTTCCACAGGGCCAGGTCGGCAGCGCGCACGCCTATACGTCGCGCCAGCGAGGTGACGCTCTCGCGTGAACGCGCACGCACGACGACACGGCGCCCGGCCGAGGCTTCTGGCGCAAGCGACATGACCGCGTTGTCCGCCACCTCGGCGGAGACGTCCTGCGCATGCTGGGTCTCGCTGCGCGGCACGAGCAACGTCGAGCCGGCGCGGATCAGCATGCGCGGCGGAATCTTGTTGACCTCGCGCAGTTCGCTCTCGGTCATGCCCACACGCTCGGCCGCATCGGCTGCCTTCATCGTCGACGGCACGACCCAGGCCGTCCAACTCGCCAGCGGGCCCTGGTGATCGCCCAGATTGCGGATGAAGCGGCGCGCGTTGTCGTAGGGCAGCAGGATCTGCGGCGTGCCGGCTGCGAGGATCACCGGCTTGTTCATCTGCGGATTCAGTGCACGGAATTCGTCCTTGTGCAGCCCGGCAAGCTCGACCGCAACGTCGACGTCCATGTCGCGCTGGATCGCGACCGTCAGGAAGTAGGGGTGGTTCTCGATCGCGCTCAGCGACAGGCCAAAGGATTCGGGATTGCCGACGATGTTCTTGACCGCCTGCAGCTTGGGCACGTAGTAGCGGGTTTCAGCGGGCATGCGCAGGCTGGCGTAGTCGGTCGGCCGGCCGGCTTTCTTGTTGCGCGCGATGGCGCGCTGCACGCTGCCTTCTCCCCAGTTGTAGGCGGCCAGTGCGAGGTGCCAGTCGCCGAACATGCCGTACAGCTTGCCGAGATAGTCGAGCGCGGCACGCGTCGACGCCAGCACGTCGCGGCGCTCGTCGCGGAAGATGTTCTGGGTCAGGTCGAAATGCTTGCCGGTCGACGGAATGAACTGCCACATGCCCGATGCTTTGGCCACCGACATGGCTTGCGGGTTGAAGGCACTCTCGATGAAAGGCAGCAGCGCCAGTTCGGTCGGCATGCCGCGGTACTCGACTTCCTCGACGATGTGGAACAGGTACCGGCTCGCGCGCTCGGTCATGCGCTGCATGTAGTCGGGCCGCGATGCGTAGTACTGCTCACGGTTGCGCACCAGGTCACCTTCGAGATCGGGCATCGCGAAGCCGCGGCGAATGCGGTCCCAGAGGTCGCTTTGCGCGATCTGCTCGGACTCGGGCGTTTGCAGCGGGCTGGTCGCGGACGCGGGCGTCGCCTCCGGGTCGGCCACGATGACCGCCGCATCGGCAGCACCGGCCGGCGCCGATGCGGCGGGTTCGAGCGCCTTCAGCGCAGCTTCGCTGGGCTTGCTGGTGAGTTCGGGCTGGGCGGCGGCCGGTGCAGAGGCCGCCGCGTGGGGGCCGGGCGCCGGGGCGTCAGTGGGGCCGGGGGCGGTGGCGCAGCCGGCGGCGAGGAGGGCGGCTGCAAGGCCGAAGGCCGCGCTCAAGCGCATCAGCGGGTGCTTCATCGGAATTCGTTCTTCCATTGTCTGAGGGCGGCCAGCACCGAAACGGGGTGGTCGACGGGGGCGCCGCGGGAGCGCATCTGTGCGATGACCGCGGGCTGGTCGCACCGCATGAAGGGGTTGATCCGCGACTCGAGGCCGACAGAACTGGGCAGCGTCGGCTCGCCGCGAGTGCGCACGGCCTCGCAATGCGCGACGTGGCGGGCGATGTCGGCATTGCCGGGCTCCACCGCCTGGGCGAAGCGCAGGTTGCTCAGCGTGTATTCGTGGGCGCAGCACACCCGCGTGGCGGGTGGCAGCGACGCGAGCTTGGCGAGCGAGGCATGCATCTGCGCCGGTGTGCCTTCGAACAGGCGGCCGCAGCCGGCCGAGAACAGCGTGTCGCCACAGAACAGCACCGGCACGCCGTCGAGGTCGTCGCACCAGTAGGCGATGTGCCCGGCGGTGTGGCCCGGCACATCGATGACGCGAAAGTGCAGGCCGTTCCAGACGGCTTCGTCGCCTTCGTTCAGCGGCACGCAGGGGCCCGGGATGTTTTCGTGCGCCGGCCCGTAGACACAGCCTTCCAGCAGGCTGTGCAGCTCGACCAGGCCGCCGACATGGTCGCCGTGGTGGTGGGTCACTAGAATGCCCGTCAACCGGAGGCCTTGTGTTCGCAGGGCGTCCGCCACTGGCGTCGCTTCACCCGGATCGACGACGAGGGCCTGGCGGCCGTCGTGAATCATCCAGATGTAGTTGTCGGTAAAGGCGGGCAGGGCAACCAGTTTCATGACGCAAAGCGCGCAAATTATAGGTTTGGATGAGTGGTTGCTCACGCCGACAGGCCGGTACTTGTTGGCGTGGGAGCAACAACAAATCGATCTGGCGGTCGGCGACCTGTTCGGCTTCCATGCGGTGCAGCTCGGCTTGCCGCAGATGGAGGGGCTGGCACAGAACCGCATGCCGCATCGCTGGGTGGCGCTCGACCGGCCGTTTGCGCCTCCTGCTGCCCCCGACAATGCCACACAAGGGCCGCCTGCTGCGGCGGTGATTCCCCGGGCCTTGCTGACGGATTTCGACGCGCTGCCCTTCGAGACGCAGAGCCTGGACCTCGTCGTGCTGCCGCACACGCTGGAACTGGCCCGCGACCCGCACCAGGCGTTGCGTGAGGTCGAGCGGGTGCTGGTGCCTGACGGCCGCGTGGTGGTCGTCGGTCTGAACCCGGCCAGCCTCTGGTGGCTGCAGCAGCGCGTGTCGGGGCTGTGCATGCACTTGGGGTTCGGGCGCGGCGTGTTGCCGGACACCGGCGATCCGATCGGGTACTGGCGTCTGCGCGACTGGTTGCGGTTGCTCAGTTTCGACATCGAGCACGGCCGGTTCGGGTGCTACAGGCCCGCGGCGCGCACCGAGCTGTGGCTGGACCGTTTCCGCTGGATCGAACCGTGGGGTGACCGCTGGTGGCCGGTACTCGGTGCCGTCTACATCCTGGTGGCGGTCAAGCGCGTGCGCGGGATGCGGCTGATCGGCCCCGCCTGGAAGCGCCAGAAGCCCAAGGCAGCGCCGGCCGTCGCGGCGTCGCGCAAGCAGCGGCTGCACAAGCAGGACGGCAACGGCGCCTGAGGGCGTGGCCGCCTCTCGTTTTTCATCTACTTCTTCACATCTTCGACATTCATGGCCACAGGCATTTCACGTCCCAAGGTGGTGATCTATACCGACGGCGCCTGCAAGGGCAATCCGGGACCGGGCGGCTGGGGCGTATGGCTGCGCTCCGGCGAGCACGAGAAGGAATTGTTCGGCGGCGAGGCCACCACCACGAACAACCGAATGGAGCTGACCGCGGTGATCGAGGCCCTGTCCAGCCTGAAACGTACCTGCGACGTCGAGGTCTACACCGACAGCGAATACGTGCGCAAGGGCATCACCGAATGGATCCACGGCTGGAAGACCCGCGGCTGGAAGACGGCCGACAAGAAGCCGGTCAAGAACGCCGAGTTGTGGCAACGGCTGGAGGCGCTGGCCTCGCTGCACCACGTGCGCTGGCACTGGGTGAAGGGCCACGCCGGCGACCCCGGCAACGAACGGGCCGACGCGCTGGCCAACCGCGGGGTTGCAAGCGTCAGCTGAAGCTCCGCGCCATCGGGTCGATGTCGATGGGCGTGTGAAGAAATGTGAATTGCGTGGAAGCGCTTGACGTTACATTGACTGCTGGACTCCACGACCGATACACACATGAAGCAGTTGCATGCCGCGGTGGCCGTTGTCGGTATCGCAGTCGCCAGCCTGGCCGCGTACTGGTACCAGCACAAAGGCGCCGGTTCGTCTCCGCAGGCTGCCTCGACGCCTGCGCCCTCGCGTGCAGCAGCGCCTGCGGGCCGCGCCGGCCCGGCGGGCACGGTCGCGGTGGAAGTCGGCAAGGTCGAGACCACGGCGCTCACCGACGAGGCGCAGGCCGTCGGTACCCTGCGCTCCCGTCAAGGGGTGGTTGTCCGTCCCGAAGTGGCCGGCCGCATCGCGGCGCTCGGTTTCCGGGACGGCCAGCAGGTGCGCAAAGGCCAGTTGCTGGTGCAACTGGACGACACGCTGGTGGCCGCGCAGGTGAAGCAGGCGCAGGCCGAGGTGAGCATTGCGCGGGCCAACGACCAGCGCAACCGCGAGCTGCTGGCCGAAAACTTCGTCAGCCAGGCGGCGGTCGACCAGACCGCCGCCAACCTGCAGGTGGCCGAAGCCCAACTTGCGCTGGCGCGAGCCCAGCTGGAACGCATGAAGATCGTCGCGCCCTTCAATGGCACGGCGGGCATACGCCTCGTCAACGTCGGTGACTATCTGGCCGCTGGTGCCGACATCGTCAACCTCGAGGACCTGAGTCGGGTCTACGTCGACTTCCGGCTGCCCGAGCGCTATCTGCCGCAGCTGCGCATCGGCCAGTCGGTGCAAGTCACGCTCGATGCGCTGCCCCAGCGCCGCTTTCAGGGTCGCATCGAAGCCATGGACCCGCTGGTCGACGCGTCCGGCCGCTCGGTGCTGGTGCGCGCCTCGCTCGACAATCCGGACGGCATGTTGCGGCCTGGCATGTTTGCGCGCGTCGATACCGTGCTGTCGACCCGCGCCAAGGCGCTGGTGGTGCCCGAGGAAGCGGTGCTGCCGGACGCGGGCAAGCAGTACGTGATCAAGGTGGTGCCGGTGCAGGACGCGCAAGGACAGCCAGCGCGGGTGTCCCAGCGCAGCGAGGTGCAGACCGGCGCACGGCGGCAGGGCCGGGTCGAGATCCTGAAAGGGGTCGAGGCCGGCGACGTGGTCGTCACCGCGGGTCACCAGCGGGTAGCCCGTGACGGCACGATGCTGCAAGTCGTCGACCTGGGCGGTGCAAGTGCCGCAAGCGAGGTCACTCCGGCCGCGTCTGGGCCTGCTGCCTCGGCTCCCGCGGGTGCGCCGGCCGATGCTCGCGTCGCGGCTCGCCAGATCGGCACGCGCTGAGCAGGTGCTCGAAGGGAAGCGCAATGCAACTGCCCGAGACCTCCGTCCGCCGCCCGGTCTTCGCGACCGTGTTGTCCTTGCTGCTGGTGCTGATCGGTCTGGTGAGCTTCACGCGGCTGCAAGTGCGCGAGTATCCGCGCATCGACGAGCCGGTGGTGACCGTCAGCACGACGCTGGCGGGCGCGTCCTCCGAGGTGATCGAATCGCAAATCACCAAGCCGCTGGAAGACTCCATCGCTGGCATCGACGGCGTCGACATCATCACGTCGATCTCGCGCCAGGAGCGCAGCCAGATCTCGGTGCGCTTCAAGCTCGAGAAGAACCCCGACGACGCGGCTGCCGACGTGCGCGACCGCGTCTCGCGCGTGCGCGGGCGGCTGCCCGAAGAGGCCGAGGAGCCGGTGATCTCCAAGGTCGAGGCCGACGCCTCGCCGACCATCTGGCTGGCCTTCACGAACACCTCCGCCGACATCACGCCACTGGACATCACCGACATCGCCAACCGCATCATCAAGCCGCGGCTGCAGACGGTGCCAGGCGTGGCCGACGTGCTGGTGCGAGGAGAGCGGGTCTTCGCGATGCGGGTCTGGCTCGACCCGGACCAGCTCGCGGCCTACCAGGTGACGGTACAAGACGTCGAAGACGCGCTGCGCAAGCAGAACCTCGAGATACCGGCGGGGCGCATCGAGGGCCAGGCGCGCGAGTTCAGCGTCACCGCGCAGACCAACCTGTATACGCCGGCGCAGTTTGAAGACGTCGCGCTGCGCCAGGTCAATGGCTACACGGTGCGGCTGCGCGACGTCGCGCGTGTCGAGCAGGCGCCGGCCAGCGAGCGTTCGAGCACGCGGCTCAACGGCACGCGTTCTGTATCGCTCGGAGTGGTCCGTCAGGCCACGGCCAACCCGCTGGAAGTGTCGGCCGGCGTGCAGGCCATGATGCCGCGCATCCAGGAGGAACTGCCGCCCGGCATGAAGGTACAGGTCGCGAACGACAACTCGGTGTTCATCGACCGCTCGGTCAAGTCGGTCTATTCGACGATCACCGAGGCCGTGGTGCTGGTTGCGCTGGTGGTGTTCGTGTTCCTGCGCA
Source organism: Caldimonas mangrovi (assembly GCF_023721835.1). GTDB lineage: Bacteria > Pseudomonadota > Gammaproteobacteria > Burkholderiales > Burkholderiaceae_C > Caldimonas > Caldimonas mangrovi. The sequence goes on from NZ_JAMKFE010000009.1 coordinate 98,256, forward strand.
CGCTGCGCGCGTCCATCATCCCGCTGGTCACGATCCCGGTCAGCCTGATCGGTGCGTTTGCGCTCATGTCGGTGGCCGGCTTCACGATCAACACGCTGACGCTGCTGGCACTGGTGCTGGCGATCGGCCTGGTGGTCGACGACGCGATCGTCGTGCTGGAGAACATCTACCGCCACATCGAAGAGGGCATGACGCCGTTCGCGGCGGCGATACGCGGCTCGCGTGAGATCGGCTTTGCCGTTGTCGCCATGACGCTGACGCTGGTGGCCGTGTACGCGCCGCTGGCCTTCACGCCCGGGCGCACCGGCCGGCTGTTCGTCGAGTTCGCGTTGACCCTGGCCGGCGCCGTGCTGGTGTCGGGCTTCGTCGCGCTGACCTTGTCGCCGATGATGTGCTCCAAGCTGCTGCGCCACAACCCGAAGCCGACTCGCTTCGACCGCGGCATGGAGCGTGCGCTCGACAAACTGGTCGAAGCCTACGAGGCAGCACTCGGCTGGACGCTGGGCCGCCGCTGGTTGATCGTCGTGCTGATGCTGGCCAGCGGCGCGGGCAGCTGGTGGCTGTTCCAGAGCATGCGCAGCGAGCTGGCGCCGATGGAGGACCGCGGGGTCGTGCTGGTCAACGTGCGAGCGCCGGACGGCTCGACGATCGGCTACACCGAGAAGTACATGCAGGAGATCGAGCGCATCGGCCTGCAGGTGCCGGAGTTCGATCGCGTGTTTGTCGTCGCGGGCAACCCGACAGTGACGCAGGGCATCTCCTTCCTGCGCACCCTCGACTGGGACGAGCGCGAACGCTCGACCGTCGAGCTGGCGCGCGATCTGCAGCCGAAGTTGTCGAAGCTGCCGGGTGTCAGCGCCTTCCCGATCACCCCGGCGTCGTTGGGCCAGGGATTCCGCGAGCGGTCGGTCAACTTCGTGATCCTCACCTCCGACAGCTACGCCAATCTCGCCGAGGTGGCCGGGCGCTTCGTCGACGAGATGAATCGCCATGGTGGTTTCGTGCAGCCGGACACCGATCTGGAACTGAACAAGCCCGAGATCTACATCGAGGTCGATCGCGAGCGCGCCGCCGACGCGAGCGTCGCGGTCGACCAGGTCGCGCGCACCATCGAGACCATGCTGGGCGGGCGTAACGTCACGCGTTACAAGCGCGACGCCGAGCAGTACGACGTGATCGTGCAGACCCAGGCGCGTGGACGCAGCCGCCCTGACGACATCGAGCGGTTGTTCGTGCGCGGGCGCGATGAACGGATGATTCCGCTGTCGTCGCTGGTCAAGGTGCGTGAGGCGGTTGCACCCCGCGAGCTGAACCACTTCAACCAGCGGCGTTCGGTGTCGGTCACTGCCAACCTGGCACCCGGCTTCGCGCTCGGCGAGGCGCTCGACTTTCTCGACGCCAAGGCGGCTGAATTGTTGCCGCAGGGATACTCGACCGAACTCAACGGCGTGTCGCGTGAGTTCCGCTCTTCCAGCGGGGCGCTGGGCCTGGTGTTCGTGCTGGCGCTGCTGTTCATCTTCCTGGTGTTGTCGGCCCAGTTCGAGAGCTTCGTCGACCCGTTCGTGATCATGCTGTCGGTGCCGCTGTCCATGGTCGGTGCGTTGCTGGCGCTGAAGCTGGCAGGCGGCACGTTGAACGTCTACTCGCAGATCGGCCTGATCACGCTGGTCGGGCTGATCACCAAACACGGCATCCTGATCGTCGAGTTCGCGAACCAGCAGCGGCAGCAGGGCGAGGCGGTGCTGATCGCGGTGAAGCACGCCGCCGCGCTGCGCCTGCGCCCCATCCTGATGACCACGGGCGCCATGGTGCTGGGCGCGCTGCCGCTGGCGCTGGCCGATGGTGCGGGCGCGGAGAGCCGGCAGCAGATCGGCTGGGTCATCGTCGGCGGCATGACGCTCGGCACGCTGCTGACGATCTTCGTGGTGCCCACGATGTACACGCTGTTCGCGCGCGGCAGTACGCCGGGGCCGATCACGACCCCGGTGCCGGCGCACGGGACGGATGTTTCAGCACCCTCCTGACAACTTTCTCAGGCGGTAGCGGCACGACCGTTGCTTCAAAGGCAATGACCGACGGCGTGCCCATCCCGTGGATGAGGGGGACCGGTGCCAGATACGGCTGAAAGTGACGACTGCCAACTACCGCAGCCGGCGGGAAGCTGTCACGATTGAGACCTTTGCATACGTCCCGATCGCCGTGCTGCGGACCTCCTCTCCCGAACTCGTCACGCCTCCCGAATCGGCTCCCGCGGAGCCGTCGCGGGCGCAGCCGCACGACCCCGACTTTGTCGTCATCCGGGGCCGCCGCCTCGGCCTGCGCGAGTTGTTCGACCCGGGAGCCTTCACCGCAGCGCGTCAGGGCGAGTGGCGGCAGGCGATGGCGGCGGCCAAGCCTTTCCCGCACCTGGTGCTCGACCGGCTCTTCAATCCCGAGCTGCTGCGACTGGTGCACGAAGAGTTCGACCTCTACGGACAGCGCCAGTGGCGTGTCGTTCACAGCCCGCAGGAAACCACTCACCGTTCGCTACCGCAGGCTGCACTGGGGCCGGCGTCCGAGTTGTACTTCGGCCTCGTCAACTCACGCTGGTTCGTGCAACTTCTGTCGGCGGTCTCCGGCGTCGACGACCTGATCACCGACCCGGGCCTCTACGGTGGCGGGCTCCACGAGACCCGCAAGGGCGGGCACTTCGGCATCCATCGCGATTTCGACCGCCATCCCTGTTCCGGTCTGGACAACGAAATGGTGTTCATCACCTATCTCAACGAAAACTGGAATCCGCTGTGGGGCGGCGCGCTGGAGCTGTGGGACGGGCAGGCGAAACGCTGCGTCAGTGCGGTAGAGCCGGTGTTCGGCCGGTCGGTGCTGCTGCGCCACGGAGCGGCGAGCTTTCATGGCCACCCGGCGCCACTGGACGTGCCGGACGGACGCAGCCGGCGCTCGGTGGCGTCTTACTACTATTCGTACAGCCTCGCGCGCCGCGCACGCGAGCATCGCAACACATCGGTGTTCCTGTTCAGCGAACGACACGCCCGCCTGAAGCAGGCGGCGAAACGGGCGACGCCACCCGCGGTGTGGGATGCCCTGCGCCGCCTGGTCGGTGGCTGAGCGTCAGACCAGCCCTTCGAACGGCAGCACTTCGACCCAGTCGCCCGCTGCAACCGAGCCCTGCTCGTGGTGCAGTACCACGAGGCCGTTTGCCTCGGACATGGAGCGCAGAATGCCCGAGCCCTGCGAGCCAGTGATGCGCACGCGCCAGTCGGTGCCGTCGCGCTCGACGACGCCACGCTGGTATTCGGTGCGGCCCGGCTTTTTGCGGATCGCTTCGACCGCGCGGGCACGCAGCAGCGGTAGAGGGGCCGATGCGGCGCCGCTCATCGCCAGTAGCGCATCGCGCACGAATGCATAGAACGTCACCATCACGGCCACCGGGTTGCCTGGCAGGCCGAACAGGACTGCTGATTTCGAGCCCGGCCCGCCGGTCGAGATGCGCCCGAAGGCCATCGGGCGGCCCGGGCGCATCGCGATCTTCCAGAACGCGACCTCGCCGAGCTGCTTCATGACCTGCTTGGTGTAGTCGGCTTCGCCGACCGAGACGCCGCCCGAGGTGATGATCGCGTCTGCACTGTCGGCCGCTTCCCGGAACGCGGCTTCCAGGGCGTGCGCGTCGTCGCGCACGACGCCGAGGTCGAGCAGTTCGACCCCCAGCCGCTGGAGCATGCCGTGCAGGGTGTAGCGGTTGCTGTCGTAGACGCAGCCTGCGTCGAGCGGCTCACCTATGGAGCGCAGTTCGTCGCCGGTGGAGAAGAACGCGACGCGCAGGCGGCGCCACACCGGCACTTCGGCCTGGCCGAGTGATGCGAGCATACCCAGGTCGGCCGGGCGCAGCAGCTTGCCGCGCCGCAGGGCCGGTTGCCCGAGCGCGAGATCCTCGCCGCGCAGGCGACGGTTGTCGCCGGTGCGCACGGCACCCGCCGGGATGACGACCTGGTCGCCTTCGAGCGCGGTGAATTCCTGCGGCACCACGGTATCCAGACCGACGGGCATCACGGCGCCGGTCATGATGCGCACGCATTCGCCAGGGCCGGCCGCACCGGCGAACTGCTGGCCCGCGAGCCCGCTGCCGGCGATCCGCAGGCGCGTCGGGCCATCGCTTGCCAGCTCGGCGCCGCGCAGCGCATAGCCGTCCATGGCCGAGTTGTCGTGGGACGGCACGTCGATCGGTGAGACCACGTCCGCTGCCAGCGAGCGGCCGAGCGCCGCGCGCAGCGCGACCTTCTCGACCGTCCGGACGCGCGGCACGAAACGGGCGATGAACTCCTGCGCCTGCGCCACCGGCAGCGCGCTCGGGTCGTAGCCGCTCAGGCAGGAGGCCACCTGCTGCAGGGATGGCGGAAGCAGTCGCTCGCTCATAGCTCGAGCAGCATGTGCGCCTTGTCGAAGTAGCGCACGCGTGGGCCGGTCTCGATGCGGATCGCGCGCGGCAGCAGGCCGTACATGCGAAAGCCGGCGCGCTCGTACATGCGCACGGTGCGTTCGTTCGAGGCGGTCACCGTCAGCACCAGCATCTCCAGGCCTTCGGCCTGCCGAGCCAGCCCGATGCAGGCGCCCAGCAACTGCCGGCCGATGCCCTGGCGCGTGTGTCGTTCACGCACGTACATCCCGACGATGTTGGCGCGGTGACGCACCTTGGGCATCAGCTCGCGCTCGCAGGCCACGCTGCCGGCGAGTTCATTGCCAGACCAGGCGCCGAGCAGGAAGGTACCGCCCATGGCCTCGGACCAGCCGAGCCGGCCGAGATAGCTTTCCGGCGAGCGAATGCGCTCGGTGCGCGGGTCGGAGGTGAAGGATTCCGGATGGCGTTCCAACGCCTCGTCGCGCAGCGCCTTGTAGGCCGGCAGGTCCTGCGGTTCCAGGCGGCGAATCAGCGCAGGGGCCGTGTCAGTCATGCGAGGCTTCGAGTTGCCGGAGCTCTTCCAGCGTGTTGGCGTTGAAGAAAGCAGACTCATCGTCGAAAGGCACCTCGATGCAACGGTGTTGGGCGGTCCAGTGGTCGATCTTGCGCCCGCCGCCTTGCGTGTAGCGGACCAGGCTTTCCATCAGTGAGCTTTTCATCAGGCAGAACACCGGCTGTACCTGCCCGCCGGTGCATGCCATTGCGATCTCGGCGTCAGCGGTTTCGAGCGCCTGGGCAAGCTGTGCGACCAGCGTGGGCGGAAACAGCGGCGTATCGCACGGCACCGTGACAAGATAGGGCGTCTCGCAGTGCTCGAAGCCGGTCAGGAAGCCGGCCAGTGGCCCGGCGAAGTCGGGCAGGGCGTCGGGCCAGACCGGCGCACCGAAGGATTCATACGCACCGAGGTTGCGGTTGGCGTTGATCATCACGTTGCCGACCTGGGGGCCGAGCCGCAGCATCGCCTGCAGCGCGAGCGGCAGGCCGCGGAAGTTCTGCAGCCCCTTGTCGACGCCGCCCATGCGGCTTCCGCGCCCGCCCGCCAGGACCAGGCCGCTGATTTGTTCGGATGAAATCGTCATGCACGGTCCTTCTGGAACGGGTCGAGGCAGGCGCTAGCCTCCGATGTAGTGCATCTCGACGCGACGCTGCCCTTCGGAGGCATCGGGCTGCATCGCGCCCCGCAACTCGGAATAGCGGTCGTCGCGGCCCTGCCAGATCAGGCCGATGGCGCCGGCGATCTGCTCGTCGGAATAGCTGCCGCGCAGCAGCGCGCGCAGGTCGTGGCCGCGGCTCGCGAACAGGCACAGGAACAGCTTGCCTTCGGTCGACAGTCGCGCGCGGTTGCAGTCGTGGCAGAAGGCCTGCGTGACGCTGGAGATCACTCCGATCTCGCCGGTACCGTCGAGGTAGCGCCAGCGCTCGGCGGTTTCGCCCGGCTGGCTTGCGTCGAGCGGTGCCAGCGGCATCTCGGCATGGATGCGCTCGATCACTGCGGCAGAGGGCAGCACCTCGTCCATGCGCCAGCCGTTGGAGGCACCGACATCCATGTACTCGATGAAACGCAGCACGACCGGGGTGCCGCGAAAGTGGCGCGCCATCGGCAGGATTTCATGGTCGTTGGTGCCGCGCTTGACCACCATGTTGACCTTGATCGGTCCCAGTCCGACACGCGCGGCCTGCTCGATGCCGCGCAGCACGTCGGCGACCGGGAAGTCGACATCGTTCATGCGGCGGAAGATCGCGTCGTCCATTGCGTCCAGGCTGACCGTGACGCGGCGCAGGCCGGCGTCCTTCAACGCCTGCGCCTTGCGCTCGAGCAGCGAGCCGTTGGTGGTGAGTGTCAGGTCGAGCGGCTCGCCATCCGGTGTGCGCAGCGGTGCCAGCATCTCGATCAGGCGCTCGACGTTCTTGCGCAGCAGCGGCTCGCCGCCGGTCAACCGGATCTTGCGCACGCCGTGCGCAACGAACAGCCGCGTGACGCGGGTCAGTTCCTCAAAGCTGAGCAGCGAACTGTGGGGCAGGAAGTGGTAGTCCTTGTCGAACACTTCCTTGGGCATGCAGTAGCTGCAACGGAAGTTGCAGCGGTCGGTCACCGAGATGCGCAGATCGCGCAGCGGCCGGCCCAGGCGGTCGGACAACAGGCCGTTCGGGCGAGCGGGCGAAGCCGGCACCACCGGCACGCTCGCCGCGTACCGGTGGTCCGCCAGGGGGATGACTTTCTCGGCCATCCGGCGATTGTGCCCCGACCGGCGTGCGCATGAACACGGCAGGGCCGTAAAGCCGCGCCGGACAAGGCGGTGCGGCCGGGCCGCGTGGCTCAGGGTTGATGCAGATCAATGGCCGGTGACGCAACCGCTGCCGCCTCGGTGGAGGCCGGCGACTCGGCCAGGGTGGCAGGCCGGCGCGCGCCTGTGTAGCGCTTGGTCCAGTAGGCCATGCGCATGTCTTCGATCCGCACTTCAGCACCGGTGCGCGGCGAGTGGATGAACTTGCCGTCGCCGACGTAGATGCCGACGTGCGAAAAGGTGCGCCGCAGCGTGTTGAAGAACACTAGATCGCCGGGCTGGAGTTCGTCGCGCTTGACCGAGAACAGGCCCGGCGCGTGGGCCTGCTCGTCGACGCGGCGAGGCAGTACCAGGCCGAGGCTCATCTCGAAAATGTGGCGCGTGAAACCGCTGCAGTCGAAGCCTTCCTCGGCGGAGTCGCCGCCGCGGCGATAGGGCACCCCCAGGAAGTTCATCGCCGTCATCACCATCTCGGAGGCGCGGTCGCGCACCTTCGACAACAGGCCCGGCTGGCCCTCGGCGGGTGAGGTCTGCGGGCCGGACACCCACCCGCGCGTTTGCAACAGCTCGGTCACCGGATCGGCCGGCGCGCCGGGCGATGCGCAGGCAGGCACCGACAGCGCGATGAGCAGGCAGAGGAACCAGCGGGGGAGCATCAGGGCGGCGCAGCGCGGCATGGCCGCGACCATAGACGACCGCCCGTGTGGCGTCAATGGAAAAATCCCGCAATGACAAGAGCTTAGGCGGGCTTCGTCGAAACGGCTTGCACATTCCGGGCGAGGGTTGCCCCCCTTGGAGCGGCCAACGTACGGTTCGACCATCAGGCTTTGCAGCAGCGTCGACGTGCAGCGCTTCGTCAGCACGGCGTCAGTTCCCCGGCCTTCAATGCGTGCATTGGCTCTTGTATAAGACATAAGACTGTCCAGCCATGCGCAGCAAGGAGACAACGGCATGCGTTACGAGGATTTCTACCGGCGCTCGATCCACGACCGCGACGGCTTCTGGGCCGAACAGGCCGCGTTGATCGACTGGCAGACGCCGCCGCAGACCATCTGCGACTACAGCAACCCGCCGTTCGCGCGCTGGTTCGTCGGCGGGCGCACCAACCTCTGTCACAACGCGGTCGACCGCCACCTGCACGAACGGGCTGACCAGAACGCGCTGATCTACGTTTCCACCGAAACCGGCGAAGAGTGCACCTACAGTTTCCGGGAACTTCATGCGGAGGTGCAACGCATGGCGGCGGCACTGCAATCGCTCGGCGTGGGGCGCGGCGACCGTGTGCTGATTTACATGCCGATGGTGCCGCAGGCCGTGTTTGCGATGCTGGCCTGCGTGCGCATCGGTGCGATCCACTCGGTCGTGTTCGGCGGTTTTGCCAGCGTCAGCCTGGCCAGCCGCATCGACGACGCGAGGCCTGTCGTGATCGTCAGCGCCGATGCCGGCAGCCGCGGCGGCAAGGTGGTGGCCTACAAGCCGCTGCTCGACGAAGCCATGCGGTTGGCGCAGCACCAGCCGTCGCGCGTGCTGCTGGTCGACCGGGGCCTGGCGCCGATGATTCGCGTCGAAGGTCGCGACATCGACTATGCGACGTTACGCGAGCGGCACCTGGACGCCAGCGTGCCGTGCGAGTGGGTGGAGTCCGGTCACCCGAGCTACACCCTCTACACGAGCGGCACCACCGGCCGGCCCAAGGGCGTGCAGCGCGACACCGGCGGCTACGCGGTGGCGCTCGCCGCCAGCATACGTCACATCTTCTGCGGCAACCCCGGCGAGACGTATTTCTCCACCAGTGACATCGGCTGGGTCGTCGGCCACAGCTACATCGTCTATGGGCCGCTGCTGGCCGGCATGGCCACGCTGCTCTACGAGGGCCTGCCGATCCGGCCCGATGCCGGCATCTGGTGGAGCCTGGTCGAGAAGTACCAGGTGACGGTGATGTTCAGCGCCCCGACCGCGGTGCGGGTGCTGAAGAAGCAGGACCCGGCCTGGCTCTCGAAATACGACCTGTCGTCGCTGCGCGCGCTGTTCCTGGCCGGTGAACCGCTCGATGAGCCGACTGCCAAATGGATTGCCGACGGCCTGGGCCGGCCGATCGTCGACAACTACTGGCAAACCGAGACGGGGTGGCCGATCCTCACCGTCGCCAACGGCGTCGAGCCACGCGGCAGCAAGTTCGGTTCGCCCGGGGTACCGATGTACGGCTACGACGTGAAGCTGCTGCACGAAGGCACCGGCGAGGAACTGACCAGTCCCGGCCAGAAGGGCGTGGTCGCGCTCGAGGGGCCGCTGCCGCCCGGCTGCATGCAGACCGTCTGGGGTGACGACGCCCGCTTCGTCAGCACCTACTGGAACAGCTTCCCCGGTCGCATGGCCTACAGCACTTTCGACTGGGGCGTACGCGACGAGGACGGTTACTACTTCATCCTCGGTCGCACCGACGACGTGATCAACGTGGCCGGCCACCGGCTCGGCACACGCGAGATCGAGGAGAGCATCTCCAGCCACCCCCATGTCGCCGAGGTGGCGGTCGTCGGCGTGGCCGACGCGCTGAAGGGACAGGTTGCAATGGCCTTTGCGGTGCCGAAGGACGCCGCGTCGGTTGCGACACCCGAGCAGCAACTGAAGCTCGAGGGCGAGATCATGAAGGTTGTCGACGCGCAGCTCGGGGCGGTCGGTCGACCGGCGCGCGTGAGATTCGTCACGGTCTTGCCGAAGACGCGTTCGGGGAAGTTGCTGCGCCGCGCCATCCAGGCCGTGTGCGAACACCGCGATCCGGGTGACTTGACCACGATCGAAGACCCCTTGGCGCTGGAGCAGATCAAGGCGTTGGTGAGCCCTGCCTGAGTTCGCCGGCGGCCGCACCTGTGCTTTTTGACGGGGGGTGGTCGCACTTAAGATCATCAGGGACCTGCCGAAGACCTGGGAGGCCGGTTACATCCACGTAACCGGTCGACCAGGGATGAATGAAGGCAAGAACACCCAATTCGTGACGGTTCAGGAGCTTCGGGTCGGCATGCATGTGCATCTCGATCTGGGGTGGCTCGACCATCCGTTCGCGCTGAACAGCTTTCGCATCGGCTCGCCCGACCAGATCGAGACGCTGCGCAGCCTGGGCGTGGTGCGAGTGCGCTGGGATCCGGAGCGCAGCGACACGGCGGTGCTGGCCGCCCTGACCGCCCCGCCGAAGCCCGTGTACCAGATGACGCCGGCTGAAGTGGCCGAGGCCGAGCAGCGCCGCCTGCGGCGTGAGCAGCTGGCGGCTCAGAACGCAAGCCTGGCGCAGTGTGAACGGCAGTATGCCCAGGCGAACCGCACCTTCAAGCAACTGGCCGAGCAGGTGCATGCGCAGCCGCTGGAATCGCGCGAGAAATCGCAGGCACTGATCGACGGGTTTCTCGAAGCTCTGGCCGGCAAGCACGAGACCTGCATCCGCCTGCTGACGGAGGTGGCGGGTGACCGCGCGTCTTTCCACAGCGTCAATGTCACGGTCATCTCGATGCTGCTGGGCCGCGCCGCCGGCCTGTCGGAGCAGGACCTGTCGGATCTGGGCATAGGCGCCCTGCTGCACGATATCGGCAAGGTCGACCTGCCAGATCGCGTGCGCTGGAAGGACGAGCACTTCACGGTGGCCGAGATCCAGTTCTACCAGGAGCATGTGGCGCATGGCGTGAACCTGGCGCGCAAGATGCAACTCGGCGTCGGCGCGGCGCAGGTGATCGCACAGCACCACGAACACGTCGACGGCACCGGCTTCCCGCAGCGCCTGTCGGCAGAACGCATCAGCATGCCGGCGCGCATCGTGGCGCTGGTCAACCGATACGACAACCTGTGCAACCCGCAGAACCCCGCCAAGGCGCTGACACCGCACGAAGCGCTGTCGCTGATGTTTGCGCAGATGAAATCGCGCTTCGACGCGGCGATGCTCAGCGCTTTCATCCGCATGATGGGCGTGTACCCGCCGGGCTCCGTGGTGCAGTTGACCGACGAGCGCTACGCGCTGGTGGTGTCGGTGAATTCGGCGCGTCCGTTGAAACCGCGCGTGGTGGTGCATGACGCGCGTGTGCCGCGCGAGGAGGCGCTGATCGTCGACCTCGAGGACGAACCGCAGCTCGGCATCCGCCGCAGCCTGAAGCCGCTGCAGCTGCCCAAGGCATCCCTCGACTATCTTTCGCCGCGCCAGCGGGTGTGCTACTTCTTCGAACGCGCCCGTGAAAGCGCTGCCGAGGGCGACGGGCTGGCTGCATGATTCCGGCGCAGGTGCAGCCGCTGATCGACGGCATGCTCGAAGCCGTGTGGCTGGTTGACACCATCGACCTGCGTGTCGTCGCGGCCAACCAGGCCGCGGAAATGCTGCTCGGCGTCCCCGCCGGCTCCTTGCACGGCCGCCCGGCGGTCGATCTGATCGCGACGCCCGAAGACCAGGCTTTCTGGGAGGATGCAGCCGCCGGTTTGGGCGACCGCATCCTGTCGGAAACGCTGGTGACGCATGCCGACGGCCGCAGCGTGCCGGTCGAGCGGCGCATCAGCCGGCTGTGGCTGGGGCCTGACTGGTCGGCCTATCTGGTTGCACTGCGTGATCGCAGCGAACAGCAGCAGGCCGAGGACGAGCTGGAAAAGCTCATTGCCGAGCTGCGGGCCACGCTGGAGTCGACCGCTGACGGCATTCTCGCACTCGACATGCACGGCGCCATTCGCGGCTACAACCAGCGCTTCGCCGAGCTGTGGGGGTTGCCGCGCGCGCTGCTGACCCGACGCGACGACCAGGCGGTGTATGCATGGATGCAGCATGGCGTCGTCGACCGCGAGGGCTACGAGCAGAGGCTGGCGCTGATCGCGCAATCGCCGTTGGTGGAGGCCAGCGACACCCTGGTGCTGCGCTCAGGCAAAGTGCTCGAACGCAGCACGCTGCCGCAGTACAGCCGCGGCCAGCCCATTGGCCGGGTGTATTCGTTCAGGGACATCACGCAGCGGCTCGCGAGCGAGTCGCGATTGCAGCTTGCAGCCAAGGTGTTCGAGGCCAGCCTGGACGCGATCATCGTGGCCGATGCCGCAGGCCGCGTGGTGGCGGCCAATCCGAGTTGCGAGCGGCTGATCGGCTGCTCTCGCCAATCGATGACGGGGCGCCACTTGCGCGAGCTGCTGCTGGAGCCGGACAACCGCGATGTGCTCGAGCAAGTGCGCGAGCGACTGAAGGTGCAGGGCTACTGGGAGGGCGAGCTGCGCCATTTCCAGCAGCAGGGCGTGGGCGGGCCGTGCCACGTCGCCATGGTGCGGCTGCCCGACGAGTCGGGGCGCACGTTGCACTACATTGCCTTCGTCAAGGACCTGACCGACAAGATGGCCGCCAAGCGCCGCATCGAGGAGCTGGCCTATACCGACGCGCTGACGGGCTTGCCGAACCGGCTGGTGCTCGGCGAGCGGGTCGAGTTCGCGATCGCGCTGGCCCGGCGCGACAGCCAGCCGTTCGCGGTGCTGTTCGTCGACCTCGACCGCTTCAAGCACATCAACGATTCGCTCGGGCACCTGTTCGGCGACCGTGTGCTGGTCGAGGTGGCGCACCGCATCCGAAGCTGTCTGCGCGAGGTCGACATCGTGTCGCGCCTGGGCGGCGACGAGTTCGTGCTGCTGATCCACCAGGCCGACGCCCGCGGTGCCGAGCAGGCGGCGCGCCGGGTGATCGCCGCGTTGAGCGAACCTCTGACGCTTGACGAGATGAGCTTCACGATGACGTGCAGCATCGGCATCGCGCTGTATCCGAACGACGGTGCGTCACTGAACGACCTGATCAAGAACGCGGACGCGGCCATGTACCGCGTCAAGGAACGGGGCCGGGCGAGCTTCCGCTTCTACCAGCCGCAGATGAATGTCGACCTGCTGTCGCGCATGAAGATCGACCACGCGATGCGCCAAGCGCTTGGCCGCGGCGACTTCCGGCTGCACTACCAGCCGCAGATCGACGTGCACAGTGGCGCCGTCATCGGGGCCGAGGCCTTGCTGCGGTGGCGTGACGAAGAACTCGGCGAGGTGTCTCCCGGCCGTTTCATTCCGGTGGCCGAAGAGAGCGGATTCATCGTCGCCCTCGGCGAATGGGTGCTCGGCGAGGCGGTGCAGCAGGCGGCTGCATGGCATCGCCAAGGCCTGGGACTGGTGGTGTCGATCAACGTCTCGGCGCTGCAGTTCCAGCAGGCTCATTTTGTCGAACAGGTCGCCGCTGTGATCGGGGCGGCTGGCCTGCCGCCGCGCAGCCTCGAGCTGGAGCTGACGGAGTCGATCCTGATCCAGGATGCCGACGAAGCACTGCTGAGACTGAACGCATTGGCGGCGCTCGGCGTGCGGCTTGCGATCGACGATTTCGGCACCGGCTACTCGAGCCTCGGCTACCTGAAGCGTTTCCCGATCGAGAAGCTGAAGATCGACCGCTCTTTCATCCAGGGACTGCCAGGCGACGAAAGCGATGCCGGCATCGTCCATGCGATCGTCAACCTCGCGCGAGCGCTGCACCTGACCGTGATCGCCGAAGGCGTCGAGACCGAGGCGCAGCGAGAGTTCCTGGTACAGGCCGGCTGCGACGAGTTCCAAGGTTTCCTGTTTTCCCCGGCGGTGGCCAGCACCGAACTCGAAGAAGTGCTGTGCCGGGTTTCGATGGCACCGGCACGGGAGCGATCGGAACTGCAGTTGTTGCGGTGACATGCTGCCTGAGCCCGCCGTGTGCTCACCGGGGTGCACGCGGTCCGGGTATTCCCTGGTATCGCAGGTCGCACTCGTGAATCAGCATATAAGCAATTGCTTATTTGCTGATTCAGATCATGTCCGCTGTCCCCCCATCGCTGCAGGAGCCCCAGGCGGCCCGCGTCTTCGAGCTCGCTGCCGAGCTGTTCGGCGTGTTGTCGACCCCCCTGCGGCTGCGGGTGCTGAGCGCGCTGTGCAACGAAGAAAAGACGGTTTCGCAACTGCTGGCCGAAATCGACACGACGCAGCCGAATCTCTCGCAGCACCTCACCGTGCTCTACCGCGCCGGCATTCTCGCGCGCCGCAAGGAGGGTGCTCAGGTCTACTACCGGGTGCAGAGCGAAAAGGCGGCAGCGCTGTGCCGCAGCGTCTGCACGCAGGTCGCGATCGAACTCGACGACCGGGCGCAACTGCCGTTGCAGGAACGGCTGGTCGGGAGGGTCGCGTGATGACGCAACCGGCACCGTTGAAGCGCGCGCCCGAGGGCTTTCTGACGCCCGAGCAGATCGAGGACGTGAAGGCCGGGCGCCGCAGGTTCCTGCGCGGCGCGCTCGCGGCGGCCAGTGCGGCTGCCGCCGGCGCTGCGCTGGCCGAGCCGAAGGGCGGCGACCCCCACATCGTGCAGCTGCCCGAGCACAGCATGGCGCTGGGCCAGGCGGTGGCGGCGCGGGGCTACGGCCAGCCGTCGAAGTACGAAACGAATCTCCAGCGCCGTGAGAGCCCCGGCCTCACGCGGGTGCGCCAGGCGAGCGTCAGCTTCTGCCCGCTGCAGGGACTGTTCGGCATCATCACGCCCAGCGGGTTGCATTTCGAGCGCCACCATCAGGGCTGGTGGGACATCGACCCGTCGAAGCACCGGCTGATGGTCAACGGCTCGGACCCGAAGATGCTCGAGCGCCCGATGGTGTTCACGATGGACGAGCTGATGCGGCTGCCCAGCGTGAGCCGCATCCACTTCATCGAGTGTGGTGCCAACACCGGCATGGAATGGGGCAACGTGGCGGTCCCCACGGTCCAGTACACGCACGGCATGCTCAGTTGCTGCGAGTTCACCGGCGTGCCGCTTCGCACCGTGCTCGAAATGTGCGGCGCCGACTTCAAGCGAGGGAAATTCGTGCTGGCCGAAGGCGGCGATGGCTCCAGCATGACGCGCACCATCCCGATGGAGCTGGTGATGAGTGGCGAGGTGTTGCTGGCCTACGGACAGAACGGCGAGATGCTGCGGCCCGAGAACGGCTACCCGCTGCGGCTGGTGGTGCCCGGCGTCCAGGGCGTCAGCTGGGTCAAGTACCTGCGCCGCATCGAGCTCGGCGATCAGCCTTACGCGACCAAGGACGAAGTCATGCACTACGTCGACTTGATGCCGGACGGCACGCACCGCCAGTACACATCGATCCAGGAATGCAAGAGCGTCGTCACGACGCCCTCGGGCGGACAGGTGTTGCTCGACAAGGGCTACTACAACGTCACCGGGCTGGCATGGAGCGGGCGCGGCAAGATCGTCAAGGTGGACGTCAGCTTCGACGGCGGGCGCAACTGGGCAAGCGCACGGCTGCAGACCCCGGTGTTGAGCAAATGCCTGACGCGCTTCAACATCGACTGGGCCTGGGACGGCAAGCCGGCCATCGTGCAAAGCCGCGCGACCGACGAGACCGGCTACGTGCAACCGACCTACGCGCAGTTGCGTGCCGTGCGCGGGCGCCGCTCGATCTATCACAACAACGCGATCCAGTCATGGCTGGTCGAGGAGAGCGGGGAGGTGAAGAATGTCCAGCTTTCCTAGGTGGGCGGCCTGTGCGCTGGTGTTCGCCGCCGTGGCGGCCTCGGCACAACAGCGCTTTCCCGGCATCGGCCGCAGCGCCACCGAGGCCGAGGTGCGGGCCTGGGACATCGACGTGCGAGCCGACTTCAAGGGCCTGCCGAAGGGGCAGGGCAGCGTCGCCCTCGGCCTGGAAGTATGGGAAGCGAAGTGCGCTTCGTGCCACGGCGTGTTCGGCGAATCGAACGACGTGTTCTTCCCCATCGTGGGCGGCACGACCCGGCAGGACATCGTCAGCGGCCGTGTGGCGCGGCTGGCCGATCCGGCCTACCCGCAGCGCACCACGCTGATGAAGCTGTCGACCGTCTCGTCGCTGTGGGACTACATCAACCGGGCGATGCCATGGACGGCGCCGAAGACGCTGACGACCGAGGAGGTCTACGCGGTCACTGCCTACATCCTGCATCTCGGTGACATCGTCCCGGACGATTTCGTGCTGTCCGACCGCAACATCGCCGAGGTGCAGCAGCGTCTGCCCAACCGCAACGGCATGACCACCGCCCACGCCCTGTGGCCGGGCTCGGGGCTGGGCGGCACGACACGTCCCGACGTGCAGGCCGGGGCCTGCATGAGCGGCTGCGCAGGTGAGCCCAAGCTGGCGTCCTATTTGCCCGAACACGCGCGCGACGCGCACGGCAATTTGGCGGATCAGCAACGCCGGGTCGGCCCGATGCGCGGCGCCGTCACCGTCCGGACGACCGCCGCGGCGCCGGCGGCGAGCACGAACGCCTCGCCGCTGCAACTGCTCCAGAAGAACGCGTGCCTGGCATGCCACGCCAACGACGTGAAACTGGTCGGCCCTGCGTTCAAGGAGGTGGCTGCGCGCTATGCCGGCCGGGCCGACCGGGTCGAGTACCTGGCCGGCAAGATCCGCGGCGGCGCTCAGGGCAGCTGGGGGGCCATCCCCATGCCGGCACAGACACAGCTCAGCGAGGCCGAGGCGCAGGCGCTCGCGAAGTGGATCGCAAACCTGAACAGTGAAAAATAGGCAGTATTGCGGTCCCCGGGTTTCTCGTTTGGCGGTATCGTGCCGCCTTTTCTTGCACATGTTCATCGTTGGAGGTTGATCGCTATGGGTAACCGCAGGCAGTTTCTGCACACGAGCGCCAGCACGGCGGTGCTCGGCTTGGCCGCATCGGCAGGTCTTCTGCCCACGGCTGCCCAGGCAGCGTGGAACAAGGGGGCTTTCGAGGCCAAGGGCATGGCCGAAGTGGTGAAAGCCCTTGGGGGCGCGGCACCGGTCGAGAGCAAGGACGTGCAGCTCAACGCACCCGAGATCGCCGAGAACGGCAGCGTGGTGCGGGTGGGGGCGGTCAGCAACCTGCCGGGGACGACGCAGGTCGCCATCCTGGTGGAAAAGAACCCGAACACGCTCGCCGCGCTGTTCGACGTGCCGGCCGGCACCGACCCGAACGTTGCCACCAATATCAAGATGGGGCAGTCGTCCAACGTCTACGCGCTGGTCAAGGCGGGCGACAAGTACTACTACGCCACCAAGGAAGTGAAGGTCACGCTGGGCGGCTGCGGCGGCTGAAGCCGGCGGCGGACGACGGCAAACGAAACCGAACACGAGGAGTATCGAGATGGCAGATCCCATGCGCATCCGTGCCCAGGCACAGGGCGACAAGACGACGGTGCGCGTTCTGATGGCGCACGAGATGGAAAGCGGCCAGCGCAAGGACGCGGCCGGCAAGACGATCCCTGCCTGGTTCATCCAGGACGTGACCGCTCAGCACAACGGCAAGACGGTGATGTCGGCCCAATGGGGACCGGCGGTGTCGAAGAACCCGTACCTGCAGTTCAGCTTTGCGGGCGGCAAGCCGGGCGACAAGATCACGATCACCTGGGTCGACAACAAGGGCGACAAGCGCACCGACGAAGCGACGATCGCCTGAGCGCGCACCGCCACGACAACACGAGGAGAGACCACGATGAAATGGGTAGCCCTGAGCGGTCTGTGCGCCGCCTTGCTGGTAAGCCTGCCGGCGGCGGCACAGAAGTCCGCGGCCGAAGCCATCGCCGACTATCGCGCGTCGCTGCAGGACGGCAATCCTGCCGACCTGAACGCCGCGCGCGGGGCCGAGCTGTGGCGCAAGGCACGTGGGCCAAAGAACGTTTCGCTGGAGAAGTGCGACCTGGGCAAGGGCCCTGGCGTGGTGGCGGGGGCCGCCGCGCAACTGCCGCGCCATTTCGCCGACGTGGGCGCGGTGATGGATGTCGAGTCGCGGCTGGTGCACTGCATGGTTGCGCTGCAGGGCTTCGAGCGGGACGCGCTCGTGGCCAAGCCGTATTCCGGCACGGCCGAGAAGGCCACCGACATCGAGGACCTGGTCGCGTTCATCTACGACGAATCGCGTGACGTGCAGGTCAAGGTTCCGCAGTCGCACGCCAAGGAGAAGCAGGCATACGAGCGCGGCAAGAAGATCTTCTTCTTCCGCGGCGGCCCGTACGATTTCTCGTGCGCATCCTGCCACTCGGCCGACGGCCAGCGGATTCGCCTGCAGGATCTGCCGAACCTGACGCAGAAGGCGCCGGCGCAAGCGGCGTTTGCGTCTTGGCCGGCCTATCGCGTCTCGCAAGGCGCGGTGCGCACCATGCAATGGCGGCTGTACGACTGCTTCCGCCAGCAGCGCTTTCCCGAGCTGAAGTACCTGAGCCAGGCGTCGGTGGACCTGATCACCTTCCTGGGCGTCAATGCCAATGGCGGCACGATGGCCGCGCCGGCGATCAAGCGTTGAGGAGCCGCTGATGAACAAGATTCGCATCACGATGGGCGTGTTCGCCGCGGCGGCCCTGGCCGCCGGCTGCGCTTCGATGAGCCGCGGCCCTGAAGTCACCGAGGTGCTTCAGGCTTCGTTCAAGGAGCGTGGAATCGCCAAGCTCGACCGGCTCGAGCAAAGCCCGCTGCAGAAGGCCTGCAGCGAGGCCGCAGCCGCCGGCAAGGACCTCGACAAGGCGGAGCGGGCGCAGCTGGAGAAGGCCGCGCTGGCGTCGGTGAAGTATCCGGCCGACGGGCAATACCTCGGCGACTGGAAGGAAGGCGAGAAGGTGGCGCAGAGCGGCCGCGGCCTGCAGTTCAACGACACGGCGCAGACGGTGGCTGGCGGCAACTGCTACGCCTGTCACCAGCTCAGCAAGGCCGAGATCTCGTTCGGCAACATCGGCCCCAGCCTTTACCACTACGGCAAGCTGCGCGGTGTCGCCAACCCGGTGGACCCGGCCAGCGCAGAAGTCGTCAAGTACACCTGGGGCAAGGTCTGGAACAGCCACGCCTACAACGCGTGCTCGAACATGCCTCGCTTCGGCGACGCGGGCATCCTGACCGAGTCACAGCTCAAGGACGTGATGGCGCTGCTGCTCGACCCGAAGTCGCCCGTCAACGCGCAGTAGGCGCGACCCTCGCACCGGGCGCCACGGCGCCCGGTGTCACATTCGGACCTGTGCTCCGTGGGAGACCCCCCGCATGGATTTGTCTCGCCGTGAATTCCTGAGCGTGCTCGGCGCCGCTGCGGCTGCCGGCTTCCCGCTCGGCCGCGAAGCGAACGCGGCCGAGGTCGACGCGCTGTACGACGTGCCCCGTTACGGCAACGTGCATCTGCTGCATCTGACCGACTGCCACGCGCAGCTGCTGCCAGTCTACTTTCGCGAGCCGAGCGTCAACCTCGGCGTCGGTCCGGCCAGCGGGCAGTTGCCGCACGTCGTCGGCGAAAAACTTCTGAAGCTCGCCGGCTTCGGGCGCGGCACCCGAGAAGCCTATGCCTACACCTGCCTCGACTTCGAGCGTGCCGCGCGGCAGTACGGCAAGGTCGGCGGCTTCGCGCACCTGGCGACGCTGGTCAAGCGGCTGAAAGCCGGCCGTCCCGGCGCGCTGCTGCTCGACGGCGGCGACACGTGGCAGGGTTCTGCCACGGCGTTGTGGACCGGAGCGCAGGACATGGTCGACGCCGCCAAACTGCTTGGTGTCGACGTGATGACCGGCCATTGGGAATTCACCTACGGCATCGAACGCGTCAAGCAGATCGTCGAAAAGGACTTTGCGGGCCGCATCGACTTCCTCGCCCAGAACATCAAGACGGCCGACTTCGGCGACCCGGTCTTCAAGCCCTACGCTCTCAAGCAGATGAACGGCGCGACGGTGGCCATCGTGGGCCAAGCGTTCCCGTATACGCCGATCGCCAACCCGCGGTGGCAGGTCGCCGACTGGACTTTCGGCATCCAGGAGACCGAGTTGCAGCAGGTGGTCGACCAGGCGCGCGCCGCCGGCGCCCAGGCGGTCGTGCTGCTGTCGCACAACGGCATGGACGTCGACCTCAAGCTCGCGTCGCGTGTCACCGGCATCGACGTGATTCTCGGCGGGCACACCCACGACGGCATGCCGGTGCCGGTGACCGTGAAAAACGCTGGCGGCCAGACCCTGGTGACCAACGCGGGCTCGAACGGCAAGTTCCTCGGCGTGCTCGATCTCGATGTGCAGCAAGGCCGGGTGACCGGCCTGCGCTACAAGCTGCTGCCGGTGTTCGCCGGGCTGTTGCCGGCCGACGCCGAGATGGCCGGGTACATCGCCAAGGTCCGCGCGCCGTTCGCGGCGAAGCTGGCCGAGCCGCTCGCGGTCAGCGAGGGCCTGCTGTACCGGCGCGGCAACTTCAACGGCAGCTTCGACCAGCTGATCCTTGACGCGATGATGGACGTGCGCGGCGCGCAGATCGCGTTCTCGCCGGGCTTCCGGTGGGGCACCTCGGTGCTGCCCGGCCAAGCCATCACGCGCGAGCACGTGATGGACCAGACCGCGATCACCTACCCTTGGTCGACGCTGACCGAGATGAGCGGCGAGATGATCAAGACCGTGCTGGAGGACGTGGCCGACAACCTGTTCAACCCCGACCCGTACTACCAGCAGGGCGGCGACATGGTGCGTGTCGGCGGATTGACCTACACCTGCGATCCGCTGGCGGGGGCCGGCCGGCGCATCAGCGACATGCGGCTGGGCGGGCGCCCGATCGACGCCACCAAGATCTACAAGGTGGCCGGCTGGGCACCGGTGGGCGAGGCCGCCAAGGACAGTGGCCCGCCCATCTGGGAGGTTGTCGAGGCGTGGTTGAAAGACCAGCGCACCGTTGCCCTGCGCCGGCTTAACCAGCCTCGGCTCGTGGGCATGGAGGGCAATGCGGGTTTGGCCTAGAGTGCGCCCATGCGGCGGACTCTGCTTCTCATGGTTTTCTGCACCCTGGGCGTCACAGCGTGCGCCGGGGCTCGGGTGGGGATGTCGGTGCCGATCGGCTTCGGTGGCGTCGGCGTTTCGGTCAGCTCCGACGGCCGTGTCGGCGGCTCGGTGGGCGTCGGTCGCGGTGGCACCGGGGTAGGGGTCGGCGGCACGATGTCGCTGCCGCGCAACGACAAGGATCCAGGTCGCCAGCCGCCCGCGGCACCGCTCGACACCTCGCCATGACGCCGTCCGCGGCTTCTACCGTGCCGGCTCCGATGGTTCGCTGGGCCGCGCAGGCCATGCACAAACCACATGACGTGCGAGTTACAACGGTGTTAGAGTCGCCACTCTGACTTAGGTCCTTCCCGTCCCCTTTGCTGGTTTCTGCCCTGAACCCAGATTAAAGGCGGGTCGCAATCCGCCAACCGGTCAAGCCGTGTCGCGGAAGGTTGTTCAACCAGCCAAAGTCCTGGAAACCGGGACGAAAGGTGAGCGAGATGATGCAGCAATACAGGGCGAATTCGTACCTGTTCGGGGGCAATGCTCCCTATGTCGAGGAGTTGTACGAGGCCTACCTCGACAATCCCGGGTCGGTGCCCGACAACTGGCGCGCCTACTTCGACGCCCTCCAGAACGTTCCCGCCGTCGACGGCAGCGAGTCCCGTGACGTGGCCCATGCGCCGGTCATCGAGTCGTTCGCGCAGCGTGCCAAGTCCAACGCCTTCGCGGTCAAGGCGAGCAGCACCGACCTCGCGGTCGCGCGCAAGCAGGTCCACGTTCAATCGCTGATTGCTGCCTATCGCTTCCTCGGTTCCCGCTGGGCCGACCTCGATCCGCTCAAGCGCCAGGAGCGCCCCAAGATTCCCGAGCTCGAGCCGGCGTTCTACGACCTGACTGAAAGTGACATGGACATCACTTTCAGCGCGACGAACACCTACTTCACGAAGGCCGAGCAAATGACCCTGCGCGAGATCGTGCAGGCTCTGCGTGAAACCTATTGCGGCTCGATCGGTGCCGAGTTCATGCACATCACCGACCCGGCCGAGAAGCGGTGGTGGCAGGAAAAGCTCGAAAGCGCGCGCGCCAAGCCGAGCTTCACGGTGGAGCAGAAGCGTCACATCCTTGACCGGCTGACCGCCGCGGAAGGTCTCGAGCGCTTCCTGCACACCAAATATGTCGGCCAGAAGCGCTTCTCGCTCGAAGGCGGCGAAAGCTTCATCGCGTCGATGGACGAAGTGATCCAGCGCGGCGGCAGCAAGGGCGTGCAGGAGATCGTGATCGGGATGGCCCACCGCGGCCGCCTCAACGTGCTGGTCAACACCCTCGGCAAGACGCCCAAGGGCCTGTTCTCCGAGTTCGAACATACCGCTCCCGAAGACCTGCCGGCCGGTGACGTGAAGTACCACCAGGGCTTCTCGAGCGACGTGTCGACCGCCGGCGGTCCGGTGCATCTGAGCTTGGCGTTCAACCCTTCGCACCTCGAGATCGTCAACCCGGTCGTCGAAGGCTCGGTGAAGGCCCGCCTCGACCGCCGCGGTGACGTCGAAGGCGACCAGGTCCTGCCGGTGCTGGTGCATGGCGATGCGGCCTTTGCAGGCCAGGGTGTCGTGATGGAAACGCTGGCGCTCGCGCAGACGCGCGGCTACTACACCGGCGGCACCGTCCACCTGGTCATCAACAACCAGATCGGCTTCACGACCTCCGACCCGCGCGACAGCCGCTCGACGCTGTACTGCACCGACGTCGTCAAGATGATCGAAGCGCCGGTGCTGCACGTGAACGGCGACGACCCCGAAGCCGTGGTGTTCGCGACGCAGCTCGCGCTCGATTACCGCCAGGAGTTCAACAAGGACGTCGTCGTCGACATCGTCTGCTTCCGCAAGCTGGGTCACAACGAGCAGGACACGCCTGCACTGACGCAGCCGCTGATGTACAAGAAGATCAGCCAGCATCCCGGCACCCGCAAGCTGTACGCCGACAAGCTGGTGGCGCAGGGCGCCCTGAGCCCTGAAGCGCCGGACGAGATGGCCAAAGCCTATCGCGCCGCGATGGACGCCGGCAAGCACACCGTCGATCCGGTGCTGACCAACTACAAGAGCAAGTACGCCGTCGACTGGGCGCCTTTCCTGGGCAAGAAGTGGACGGACGCGGCGGACACCGCGCTGCCGCTGGCCGAGGTCAAGCGTCTGGCCGAACGCATCACCACCATCCCGAGCAGCTTCAAGCTGCATCCGCTGGTCGAGAAGGTGATCGCCGACCGCGCTGCGATGGGCCGCGGGGAGATCAACGTCGACTGGGGCATGGGCGAGCACCTCGCCTACGCGTCGCTGGTCGCCAGCGGCTACCCGGTGCGCCTGTCGGGTGAAGACTGCGGGCGCGGTACCTTCGTGCACCGCCATGCCGTGCTGCACGACCAGAAACGCGAGAAGTGGGACGAAGGCACCTACATCCCGCTGCAGAACGTGGCAGACAATCAGGCCCCGTTCGTCGTGATCGACTCCATCCTGTCCGAAGAGGCGGTGCTCGGTTTCGAGTACGGCTACGCGTCCGCCGATCCGAACACCCTGGTGATCTGGGAAGCGCAGTTCGGCGACTTCGCCAACGGCGCGCAGGTCGTGATCGACCAGTTCATCGCCTCGGGCGAGGTGAAGTGGGGCCGTGCCAACGGCATCACGCTGATGCTGCCGCACGGCTACGAAGGTCAGGGCCCGGAGCACTCGTCGGCGCGTCTCGAGCGCTTCATGCAGCTCGCGGCCGACAACAACATGCAGGTGGTGCAGCCCACCACGGCCAGCCAGATCTTCCACGTGCTGCGCCGCCAGCAGGTGCGCATG
The DNA here is from genome assembly GCF_023721835.1 of Caldimonas mangrovi. Classification (GTDB taxonomy): domain Bacteria; phylum Pseudomonadota; class Gammaproteobacteria; order Burkholderiales; family Burkholderiaceae_C; genus Caldimonas; species Caldimonas mangrovi. Next base: position 121,585 of record NZ_JAMKFE010000009.1, read on the forward strand.
TTCCGCAAGCCGCTGGTCATCATGACGCCCAAGTCGCTGCTGCGGAACAAGGACGCGACCTCGCCGCTGACCGAGTTCACGAAGGGCGAATTCCGTACCGTGATCGGCGAACTGAACGCCGAGATCGATGCCGCCAAGGTGAAACGCGTGGTCGCCTGCTCCGGCAAGGTCTACTACGACCTGATCAAGAAGCGCGAAGAGAAGAAGTCGACCGACGTCGCGATCGTGCGCGTCGAGCAGCTCTACCCCTTCCCGCACAAGGCCTTCGCCGCAGAGCTGAAGAAGTACCCGAACCTGACCGAACTCGTGTGGTGCCAGGACGAGCCGCAGAACCAGGGCGCCTGGTTCTTCGTGCAGCACTACATCCACGAGAACATGTCCGAAGGCCAGAAGCTCGGCTACGCCGGGCGCCCGGCTTCGGCCTCGCCGGCCGTCGGCTACGCCCACCTGCACCAGGAGCAGCAGAAGGCGCTGCTCGACCAGGCGTTCGGCAAGCTCAAGGGCTTCATCCTCACCAAGTAGCACCCGTCTGTCGTCGCAAGCGCCGCGCGCTGCGACGACTGTGCGCATGCGGCCGGCGCGCGTGCCGGCCGCTGCGTGGCAAAGAACATCGAAAGACAAGACATGGCAATCGTAGAAGTCAAGGTTCCGCAGCTCTCCGAGTCGGTGGCCGAAGCCACCCTGCTGCAATGGAAGAAGAAGGCCGGTGAAGCGGTCGCGATCGACGAAATCCTGATCGAGATCGAGACCGACAAGGTCGTGCTCGAAGTGCCGGCGCCGTCGGCCGGCGTGCTGACCGAGCTCGTCGTCGCTGACGGCGGCACGGTCGTCTCCGACCAGCTCATCGCGAAGATCGATACCGAAGCCTCCGCCGGCGCTGCCGCTGCGGCGCCGGCTCCTGCGGCAGCTGCCGCACCTGCACCTGCACCAGTTGCTGCTGCCGCCGCCCCGGCCAGCACGTCGAAATCCGACGTCGCGATGCCCGCCGCCGCGAAGTTGATGGCCGACAACAAGCTGCCGGCCGGGTCCGTTGCCGGCACCGGCAAGGACGGTCGCGTCACCAAGGGCGACGTGCTCGGCGCGATAGAGGCCGGCGTCAAGCCTGCCGCCGCGCCTGCGCCGGCGCCCGCCGCCGCGAAGCCGCTGCCGGCCGTGGCTGCGCCGGTGGCGCAGAACCTGGGGGATCGTCCCGAGCAACGCGTGCCGATGAGCCGCCTGCGCGCGCGCATTGCCGAGCGCCTGGTGCAGTCGCAATCGACCAACGCCATCCTGACCACGTTCAACGAAGTGAACATGGCGCCGCTGATGGAGATGCGCAAGAAGTTCCAGGAGAAGTTCGAGAAGGAACACGGCGTCAAGCTCGGCTTCATGAGCTTCTTCGTGAAGGCGGCGGTGCACGCCCTGAAGAAGTACCCGGTCCTGAACGCTTCGGTCGACGGCAACGACATCGTCTACCACGGCTACTTCGACATCGGCATCGCCGTCGGCTCGCCGCGCGGCCTGGTCGTGCCCATCCTGCGCAACTGCGACCAGATGACCTTCGCCGAGATCGAGAAGAAGATCGCCGAGTTCGGCCAGAAGGCCAAGGACGGCAAGCTGGGCCTCGAGGAACTCTCCGGCGGCACGTTTTCGATCTCCAACGGCGGCGTGTTCGGCTCGATGCTGTCGACGCCCATCATCAACCCGCCGCAGTCGGCCATCCTCGGCGTGCATGCCACCAAGGACCGCGCCGTGGTCGAGAACGGCCAGGTCGTGGTGCGTCCGATCAACTACCTCGCGATGTCTTACGACCACCGCATCATCGACGGCCGCGAAGCCGTGCTGGGCCTGGTGGCGATGAAAGAAGCGCTGGAAGACCCGGCCCGCCTGCTGTTCGACATCTGAGCCGGGGGAACACGATGAGCAACAAGCAATTCGACGTCGTCGTCATCGGCGGCGGCCCCGGTGGCTACATCGCGGCGATCCGCGCGGCACAGCTGGGCTTCAACACGGCCTGCATCGACGACTGGAAGAACGGCAAGGGCGGTCCGGCACCGGGCGGCACCTGCACCAACGTCGGCTGCATCCCGTCCAAGGCGCTGCTGCAATCTTCAGAGCACTTCGAGCACGCCGGCCACCACTTCGCCGACCACGGCATCTCGCTGTCCAACCTGTCGATGGACGTCGCCAAGATGCTGGGCCGCAAGGACACCGTCGTGAAACAGAACAACGACGGCATCCTGTATCTGTTCAAGAAGAACAAGGTCACGTTCTTCCATGGCCGCGGCTCGTTCGTCAAGGCTGGCGGTGCGGGCTACGAGATCAAGGTCAGCGGCGCGAACGAGGAAGCGATCGAAGCCAGGCACGTGATCGTCGCCACCGGGTCCAACGCACGTGCGCTGCCCGGCGCACCGTTCGACGAGGAAAACGTTCTTTCGAACGACGGCGCGCTGCGCATCCCCGAGGTCCCGAAGAAGCTGGGGGTCATCGGCTCCGGCGTCATCGGTCTCGAAATGGGCTCGGTGTGGCGCCGCCTGGGCGCCGACGTGACGGTGCTGGAGGCGCTGCCGGCGTTCCTCGGCGCCGTCGACGAACAGATCGCCAAGGAAGCGCAGAAGGTCTTCACGAAGCAGGGCCTCAAGATCCAGCTCGGTGTGAAGATCAGCGAGGTCAAGAACGGCAAGAAGGGCGTCAGCGTCAGCTACACCGACGCCAAGGGCGAAGCGCAGACGCTGGACGTCGACAAGCTGATCGTCTCGATCGGCCGCGTGCCGAACACGACCGGCCTGAACCCCGACGCCGTCGGTCTGAAGCTCGACGAGCGCGGCGCCATCGTCGTCGACGACGAATGTCGCACGAACCTGCCGAACGTCTGGGCCGTGGGCGACGTCGTGCGCGGCCCGATGCTCGCGCACAAGGCCGAGGAGGAGGGGGTGGCGGTGGCCGAGCGTATTGCCGGTCAGCATGGACACGTCAACTTCAACACCATCCCGTGGGTGATCTACACCAGCCCGGAGATCGCCTGGGTCGGCCAGACCGAACAGCAGCTCAAGGCGGCCGGGCGGGCCTACAAGGCCGGTACCTTCCCGTTCATGGCCAATGGCCGAGCCCGTGCACTGGGCGACACGACCGGCATGGTGAAGTTCCTGGCCGATGCGAAGACCGACGAAATTCTCGGTGTGCACATCATCGGTCCGTATGCGTCCGAACTGATCGCCGAGAGCGTCGTCGCGATGGAGTTCAAGGCCAGCGCCGAGGACATCGCCCGGATCTGCCATGCCCACCCGTCGCTGAGCGAAGCCACGAAAGAGGCAGCGCTGGCGGTGGACAAGCGCACGCTGAACTTCTGATGACCAGACGGTGCTGACGAATCAGGGCGACTTCACCGTCGCCCTTTTTCTTGAGATGCGAGGCGGATGTTGACGGTCACCGAGCTGTACGAGCAGATGCTGAAGGCGCGCGGCTACCGCAGCGACCCGGCACAGCAACGCGCCATCGAGGCGCTGCAGCGCTGCTACGAAGAATGGCTGGATTACAAGGCCCGCCGTTCCAATGCGATCACCAAGCTGCTGCGGCACCCGCCGCTGCCTCGCGGCGTCTACATGTACGGCGGGGTGGGGCGCGGCAAGAGCTTCCTGATGGACTGCTTCTTCAACGCCGTGCCGCTGCAGCGCAAGACACGTCTGCACTTCCATGAGTTCATGCGTGAAGTGCACCGGGAACTCGCAGACCTCAAGGGCACCGTCAACCCGCTCGACGAACTCGGCAAGCGTATCGCGCGCAAGCACCGGCTGATCTGCTTCGACGAGTTCCACGTGGCCGACGTGACCGACGCGATGATCCTGCATCGGCTGCTGAAGGCATTGTTCGACAACCGCGTCAGCATCGTCACGACCTCGAATTTCCACCCGGACGAGCTGTATCCCCACGGCCTGCATCGAGACCGCATCCTGCCGGCGATCGAGCTGCTGAAGGACGGACTGGAGATCATCAACGTCGACAACGGCACCGACTACCGCCGCCGCACGCTGGAGCAGGTCACGCTGTACCACACGCCGCTCGGCACGGCCGCGGATGCGGCGATGGAGCAGGCTTTCGAGCAGCTGGCCGAGGTGCGCGACGATGACCCGGTGCTGCACATCGAGCACCGCGAGATCCACGCGCGCCGCCGAGCCGGCGGCGTCGTGTGGTTCGACTTCCAGACGCTGTGCGGCGGTCCGCGTTCGCAGAACGACTACCTGGAGCTGGCGACCCAGTTCCACACGCTGCTGCTGTCCAACGTGCCGCGCATGCCGCCGCGGCTGGCGTCGGAGGCACGGCGTTTCACCTGGCTGGTCGACGTGCTCTACGATCGCCGCGTCAAGCTGATCATGTCGTCCGAGGTGCCGGCCGAACAGCTCTACACCGAAGGCCCGCTCGCGCACGAGTTCCCGCGCACCGTCTCGCGCCTGCACGAGATGCAGTCGAAGGAGTTCCTGTCGGAAGCCAAGCGCGACGTCGATACGCGCTTGACCTGAGCCACTTCAGTTGCTCAGCAGCTCCACGCGCACGATCGCAAGCGACAGGTTGTCGCCGCCGCCGCGGGCCCGTTGCCGCGCCTTGCTGACGAGCATTTCGCTCGCATCGCGCGGCGGCAGTGTGTTCACGATGGCGCCCAGCTCGCGTGGACTGAAGTAGTGCCACAGGCCGTCGCTGCACGCCATCACGGTGTCGCCGATCTCGAGCCGGTCGATGTGGTGGAGGGTCAGCGGCGGATCCTGGAAGGTGCCGAGGCAGCCTGTCAGCAAGTTGGACTGGGGGTGCACATTGGCCTCGTCCTCGGTGATCTGGCCTTCCTCGACCAAGCGCTGCACATAGGAGTGGTCCTTCGTGCGGGTGACCATCTCGGCGCCGCGAAAGTGGTACACGCGCGAATCACCGGCGTGGATCACCTCGCATTCTCGGTTGGGGTTGATCAAAAAGGCAGCCACCGTGCTGTGCGGCTCCTCTTCTGCGGTGATCGCCGTCAGCTTGATCATCAGGTGCGATTCGAGCACCAGCTGTTTCAGCGTCTCGGTCGGTTCATCGATCGACGGAGCGTAACGGTCGAACAGCTGCTTCGCTGTCAGAACCACCTGGTCCGAGGCCTTGCGCCCGCCGCTCTTGCCGCCCATGCCGTCGGCGACCACGGCCATCACGCAGCCCGGCACGCGCGGGTGTGCCAGCACCTCGACCTGGTCCTGCTGGTACATGCGGTCACCGCGGTGTATGCCGGTGGCCGCCGTCAGGCGATAACCCTTCGAAACTTTGGAGGGGGCGTTCATGAGCATTCCCCGCTGCGCCCGGCGAGGGGAGGTCCGGGTGGCGAGAACCGGAGATGGCCGAATGGCGCCGTGAAGCCGGCTTTGCCGGTTCGCCGGCACCGCCCCCTCGAGGGGGTGCACGAAGTGCGTAGGGGGTGGTTCATTTCATGCCCATGAAGATGGACCAAAACTATAATCGACGCCACCCCCTGTTCCGCCCCCTCGGATTCCCGCCCGGGGCCCGCGCGGTTCCTCACCCACCGGCTTCCATGGACGAAAACCTGCATTCCCCGCAGCGGCGCCTGATCGAGCTGCGCATGGAGCACGCCGACCTAGACTGCCTCATCGACCAGACCGAAGGCCAGCGCCCGCTGGACGAACTGTCATTGCGGCGCCTGAAGAAGCGGCGCCTGCTGCTGCGCGACCAGATCGCGCGCCTGGAGGCGCAACTGAACCCGCAAGAGCCTGCATGAGCGCCGCCCGGCCGTCCGAAGGCGCGAGATCCCTCTCGGAGGGACAGGCGCAAAGCGCCCAGGGTGTCCCGACCAGCGCCGCCCGGCCGTCCGAAGGCGCGAGATCCCTCTCGGAGGGACAGGCGCAAAGCGCCCAGGGTGTTCCGACCAGCGCCGCCCGGCCGTCCGACGGCCCGCTGGTCCAGGCGGTCCTGGAGGCATTTTCGGCCGACGGCGCGCTGGCGCACGCCGACCCTGGCTACCGAGAGCGCGGCCAGCAGACCGAACTGGCCCGCGAGATCTCCCGGGCCGTCGAAGGCCGACGCCCGATCGTCGCCGAGGCCGGTACCGGCGTGGGCAAGACCTACGCCTACCTTGTGCCGGCGCTGTTGGCCGACGGGCGGGTGCTGGTGAGCACGGCCACCAAGAGCTTGCAGGATCAGCTGTTCCTGCGCGACCTGCCTCACGTGCGCGACGCGTTGCAGATGCCCGTGCAGCTGGCGCTGCTGAAGGGGCGCGGCAGCTACCTCTGCGTGCACCGGCTGCAGCAGGCCAGACAGTCTGCGATGCTGCCTGATCGCTTCGCCGTGCGCACGCTCGCCAAGATCGAGCAATGGTCGCAATCGACGCGCAGCGGCGACCTCGCGGAGCTCGAGGGGCTGGATGACCGCTCGCCTGTCATCCCACTGGTCACGTCGTCACGCGACAACTGTCTCGGCTCCGAGTGTCCCAGTTATCGAAACTGCCATGTGATGAAGGCCCGGCGAGACGCGCTCGCGGCCGACGTCGTGGTCGTCAACCACCACCTCTTCTTCGCCGATCTGGCCCTGCGCGAGACCGGCATGGCGGAGCTGCTGCCGAACGTCGACGTGGTCATCTTCGACGAAGCGCACCAACTGGCCGAAGCCGGCGTGCAGTTTCTCGGCGCGACCCTCGGCACGGCGCAGGTGATCGACTTCGGCCGCGACATGCTGGCGGCGGGCCTCCAGCATGCCCGCGGGCTTGCGCCATGGTCGGACTTGGCCGGCGCCTGCGATCGCGCGGCGCGAGATCTGCGGCTGTCGGCTGCCGGCCCATTGCGCGACGTGCGCGGCATTGTCAAGCTGCGCTGGCAGGAACGCGCCGGGCGTCCAGAGTTTACTGACGGCTTGCAATCGCTGGCCGGTCAACTCCGGGAGGCGTCTGCCGCGCTCGAACGGGTCAGCGAGACAGCTCCCGACTTCCCCAAGCTGCAAGAGCGCGCCGACCAGTTGGTAGGCCGCGCAAGCGCCTTCCTGAAGGACGCACCCACCGGCTCGGTGCGCTGGATCGACATCAGCCCGCAGCAGGCACGGTTGGTCGAGTCACCGCTGGACATACGCGAGACCATGCGCGAGCAGATCGAGGCCCAGCCCAAGGCCTGGGTGTTCACCTCGGCGACGCTGGGCGACGACGAGAGGCTGAGCTGGTTCACCGAGCCGACGGGGCTGGACGACGCGCAGACGCTGCGCGTCGGCAGCCCTTTCGACTACCCGGAGCACGCGCGCGTCTATGTACCGCGCACCTTCCCGAAGCCGAACGAGCCGGGGCATCCGCGTGCAGTCGCCGCGTTGGCCGCCCGCCTGGCAGGAGCGCTCGGTGGGCGCACCTTCGTGCTGACGACCACCCTGCGCGCGCTGCAGCAGATCGGCGACCAGCTGCGTGAACGCTTCGAGGCCGAAGGCCAGCCGATCGACGTACTGGTGCAGGGCGCAGCGCCGAAGCGGCAGTTGATGCAGCGCTTTCTGGAGCAGCATGCCCCGGCTCACGCGGTGCATCTGAGCGCATGGCCCGGCGTTCCAGTGATCGCCGACGCTCAGCGCCGCGGTGCGGTGCTGGTCGGGTCCCAGACCTTCTGGGAAGGCATCGACGTGCCGGGCGATGCGCTGCAATGTGTCGTGATCGACAAACTGCCGTTTCCGCCACCGAACGACCCGCTGGTCGAGGCGCGGGTGAAGCGGCTGGAGAGCGAGGGCCGCAATGCGTTCAACGAGTATTTCGTCGCCGAGGCGGCGGTGGCATTGAAGCAGGGGGCGGGGCGGCTGATACGCACCGAGAGCGACCGCGGCCTGCTCGTGGTTTGCGATCCGCGCATGGTGGGCATGGGCTATGGCCGCCGCCTGCTCGCGGCCTTGCCGCCGATGCAACGCCTCGCTTCGGAGGACGAGGCGCTCGAGTGGCTTACCCGATTGCGCGAAGACGCTGCTTGAAACCGTTCACCAGAGCTGCCACCAGGGCTTGTCTTTGGCCTGGAAGCCGCGCGTCAGGTAGGCACTGTCCGGGAAGCTGGTCTTCAGCACGCGCTCCGCATCGTCGCGCAGTTGCGTCAGGCCGAGGCGCTCGTAGCTGCGCGCCATGATGTAGAGCGCTTCCTCGATCGCCGGCGACTCCTGGTAGCCCTGCACAGCAGCCTGGGCACGGTTGGCGGCGGCGAGATAGGCGCCACGCCGGTAGTAATAGCGAGCCACATGCACCTCGTACGCCGCCAGCGAGTTGACGATGTAGTTCATGCGCAGTCGCGCATCGGAGGCATAGGTCGAGGCCGGAAACTGCTCGACCAGCTGCTTGAACGACTGGTACGCCTCTTTCGCGGCTTGCTGATCGCGTTCGGACAAGTCCTGACGGGACAGACTGCCGAACAGGCCGAGGTTGTCGTTGAAGTTCACGAGCCCGCGCAGGTACAGCGCATAGTCGAGCGCCGGGCTGCCCGGATGCAGCTTGATGAAGCGGTCGAGCGTCGCGAGCGCCTGCGCCCTCTCGTTGCCGCGGTAGTAGGCGTAGGCCAGTTCGAGCTGCGCCTGCTGCGACAGCAGCGTGCCGGCAGCGCGGCCTTCCAGGCGCTCGTAGAACCTGATCGCGCGCTCGTAATTGCCCGCTGCGGCCTCGTCGCGTGCCTCTGAATACAATTTCTCGTTCGACATGCCGGCCGTCTCGTCCTTGGCCGTGGTCGAGCAGCCTGCCAGCAAGGCCAGCGCGAGGACGGCGCTCCAGGCGGAAATCGACACGCCAGGCACCCGTTTCACATCACCCATATGCACCACGCAGGCGGCAGGCTTTGCCGCCGTCAAAGAAGGATCGCGGATTTTATATGCTTCCCCCTGATCGCCCCGGCGCACCGGAGGGCTTGGACACCGAAGCCGAAGAGGATCAGCCGGACGCGGCCGCGGTCGAGCGGCGCGAGGTCGAGGTCGGCATCCCCCAACACGGGCTGCGGCTCGACAAGCTGCTGGTCGAAATCGCCGGCGAGTTCTCGCGCAGTCACCTGCAGCACCTGATCGATGAAGCCTGCGTGCAGGTCGACGGGCGTGTCACGCAGACCGCCAGCCGCAAGGTGCACGTGGGGCAGCGGGTGGTGGTGGAGTTGCGCCCGACGCCCGAGAGCCGGGCGTTCCGTCCTGAGGCAATACCGCTCGACGTTCGCTTCGAGGACGAGCATTTGCTGGTGCTGCACAAGCCGGCCGGCCTGGTCGTGCATCCTGCGGCCGGGCACTGGTCCGGCACGCTGCTCAACGGTCTGCTCGCCCATCATGCCGCTGCAGCCCGTCTGCCGCGCGCCGGGGTCGTGCACCGGCTCGACAAGGACACCAGCGGCCTGATGGTGGTCGGCAAGACCCTCGAGGCAGTGACGCAACTGGTGCGCGCGATCGCTGCGCGCGAGGTGCGCCGCGAATATCTGGCGGTGGCTCAGGGCGAGATTCGTCAGCCAGCGGCGCTGGCCACGATCGAGGCACCCATCGGCCGCGACCCGCAGTCACGGGTCCGAATGGCGGTCGTCGCGGGCGGCAAGCCGGCCCGCACCGAAGTCGTGCTGGTGGCCGCGTCGCAAGGCTGTTCCGCCGTGCTGTGCAAGCTGCACACCGGACGCACGCACCAGATCCGGGTGCATCTGGCCGCGCGGGGGTTTCCGTTGATCGGCGATCCGCTCTACGGCGGGCGACCGGCGCTTGGCATGCAGCGGCAGGCGCTGCATGCATTCCGGCTCGGCCTGGCCCACCCCGTGACGGGCGAGCCGCTGGCTTTCGAGGCGGCTCCACCGGACGATTTCGCTCTGGCGTGGGCGACCGTGGCCGGTGCGACTGTGTGACACATGGGACACATTCGGCAAGAAGTGTCTCGCCGCGGGTCAGGCTTGGATACAATGGGGCCGAGGTATTCATTCACCGCCAGCCCGCAGCCATCCGGAAAAGACCCGGCAGGCCTTGCGAGGCGAGGGCGACCGCCAACAGCCTTGGCGCGTCGCGGCGGATCCCTGGCACGCATCGCAGACCTTACGCACCAGCGCGCGGCACGTTGGACGCTCGCTGCAACCTCTGCGCAAGGCGCGCCCGGCCGCACGACCCGGTTGAGGACGACAAACGACTATCCATGAACACGCAGGATGCAAAGCGCGTCCTCGAGACCGCGCTGATCTGTGCTCACCAGCCCTTGCCGCTGCGCGACATGCGGACCCTGTTCGACGACGAGCTCGGCGCCGACACGATCCGCATGCTGCTCGACGAGCTGACGCGCGACTGGGAGGACCGAGGGGTCGAACTGGTGGCGCTGTCGACCGGTTGGCGCTTCCAGAGCCGGCCGGAAATGCGCGAGTACCTCGACCGCCTGAACCCCGAGAAGCCGCCGAAGTACTCCCGGGCGACGATGGAGACGCTGGCGATCATTGCCTACCGTCAACCGGTCACGCGGGGCGACATCGAGGACATCCGCGGCGTGACCGTCAGCAGCCAGATCGTCAAGCAACTCGAAGACCGGGGCTGGATCGATGCGATCGGCTACCGCGAGGCGCCCGGCCGCCCCGCGCTGTATGCAACCACCAAGCAATTCCTCGACGACCTCGGGCTTGCCTCGCTCGATCAGTTGCCGGCCCTGGAAGGGGCGCCCATCCACGCCGAGCTGCTCACCGAGGGCTTGCCGGAGCAGGCTTCGCTGCTGGACGCAGCACAGGCGGCGGGCGCGGACGGCGAAACATCCGCGACTGTCGAGCCGGCGCCGGACGCGGACGCAGACATTTCCGGGCAGGAGCACCTGCTGGGCACGGATGATGCCGGAGTCCGGGTGTCAGCGGATGCGGCGACCGAAGATGGCGCCGTTGCGCCGGGCAAGAGCGTCGACCATGGCGAGCCAGCCATCGTGCGTGCGACCTCCATGGTCCCCGGCGAGCCTCCCGGCTCCGGTGACGAACCCGTTGCCGATCCGGCGGTTTCATACGCCCACGCCGAGGGCTCCGAGCCAGACGCCGAACCGCATCCGGTGGCAGACGAATCGGCGAACGAGATTGCCGTGACCGAACCCGCTACGGAGAACGACCGCAGCGACCCGAACGACCAAGACCCCAGCGCTCCTGAAGCGACTCGCCATGAATTCTGATCCGCACGACCTGCCTTCGACGCCCGAGCCGGACAACGCCGTCGCCTCTCCCAACGAGACCGCCGGCGAAAAGCCGAAGCGTCGCAGCCCTCGCAAGCCGAAGGCCGTGCCGGCACCGAGCGAAGCTTCGGCCGAAGGTTCCGCAGCGGCCATGGCGGCCGAGGACGCGCCAGCTGAAGCGCTCCCGCCAGCCGCGAAGAAGACCCCGCGCCGTCGCAAGCCGGTTGCGCAGGCCGCTGAGCAGGCGGTCGATGCGGAAGCGGGCGAGGCCCGGGCCTCGCTCCCGGCTGAGCCGTCGGCCGCCATGGTGGGGGTGGACGCCGCCGCGTCGCCGGAGGTGGTCGCACAGACCATTGCGGCATCGCGGCCAGAGGACGAAGCGGCTGCTGAGCCCGGCAACGAAGGCGGCCCGCGTCGCCGCCGCGACCGGCGTGGGCGCCGCGGCGAGCGGGGCGAGCGAGGCACGAGCGAGGCCCCGCAGGAGGCCCGCAACGACGACCGCGCTGGGGGCGCGCAACATGGTCGCAAGGGGCCGAAACCGGGCCAGCCGCCGGCGGCGCAGCAGGCGGTGCAGGAGCGTTTCGCCGAGGTGCTCGCCGGCCATTTCGACACCGAGGACGAGCCGGAAGACGCCGAAGCGCAGCCAGCCAAGCGCGTGCTGCAGCCGGAGCCCGACGCGCCGAAGCTGCACAAGGTGCTGGCCCAGGCCGGCATCGGCTCGCGACGCGACATGGAGCAATTGATCCTCGAGGGGCGCATCTCGGTCAATGGCGAGCCGGCGCATATCGGCCAGCGCATTTCCTTCGGTGACCAAGTGCGCGTCAACGGCAAACCGATCAAGGTGCGCATTGCGCCGCCGCCACCCCGCGTGCTGGCCTATCACAAGCCGGCCGGCGAGGTCGTCTCGCACGACGACCCGCAGAACCGGCCGACGGTGTTCCGCCGCTTGCCGAAATTGCAACAGGGGAAATGGCAGTCGGTCGGTCGCCTCGATATCAACACCGAGGGGTTGCTGCTGTTCAGCAATTCCGGCGAGCTGGCCAACCAACTGATGCACCCGCGCTTCGGCGTCGAGCGAGAGTACGCGGTGCGCGTGCTCGGCACGCTGGACGACGGTTCGCGCGCCAAGCTGCTCGAAGGGGTCAAGATCGATGGCCAGCCGGCGAGTTTCAAATCGATCGAGGATGGCGGCGGCGAGGGTGCCAATCACTGGTATCGCGTGATCATTACCGAAGGGCGCAACCGTGAGGTGCGCAAGCTGTTCGACGCCGTCGGCCTGACGGTCAGCCGCCTGATCCGTATCCGCTACGGCACGGTCGTGCTTCCACGTGGTCTCAAGCGCGGCGTCTGGGTCGAGCTGGAAGACAACGACGTTCGTACCATCCGGCGCCTGGCCGGCGGCGACGTCACTCGTCCGGCCGAAGGCGACGGCAGGGGCGCCAAGGGTGGAAACAAGCGGCAGGGCGGCGGCAAAGACCGTCGAGGCAGCAAGGAACGGGGCCCCGGCCGTCCCGCCGGGCCGGACCCGTTGCAGCAAACATTCGACAAACGCTTTCGTTCGGCGGGCAGCGGGCCGGTCGGAGGCCGCGGCAATTCCGGCCCTGACCCGCTGGAGCAGACCTACGACAAGCGATTCGCGCAGTCAACCAAGGCCAAGGCGGCGGGCAACACTCCGCGCCAGCCCGATCCAATGCAGACCAGCGTCGGTTACATCGGTGGCGACGCGTTCTACCGCAAGACCCATGGCAACAAGGGTGGGGGCGGTGGCGGGGGAGGCGGTGGCCGCAACAAAGGCTTCGGCGGTGGCGGTGGCCCGAAGCGCGGCGGCCGGGGACGCTGAGGCCCGACGGCTTCATGCCCTTTCGAGCCATTGGAATTAGCGGGCCGGGCTGGGGAAAACCCCGGTTCGAGAGCTACAATCGAAGGCTTTGCCAAGTACTTGATTCAGGAGAACTTTCATGGCGGTCGAACGCACTCTGTCGATCATCAAACCCGATGCCGTGGCCAAGAACGTGATCGGCCAGATCTACTCGCGCTTCGAAGGCGCGGGTCTCAAGATCGTCGCGGCCCGGATGGCGCATCTGTCCCGTGGTGAGGCCGAGCAGTTCTATGCTGTCCACAAGGCTCGTCCTTTCTTCAAGGATCTGGTCGACTTCATGATCTCCGGCCCGGTCATGATCCAGGTGCTCGAAGGCGACAACGCCATCGCGAAGAACCGCGAGCTGATGGGTGCTACCGACCCCAAGAAGGCCGAGAAGGGCACCATCCGCGCCGACTTCGCCGACAGCATCGATGCCAATGCCGTGCACGGTTCCGACGCCCCCGAGACGGCTGCCGTCGAAGTGGCTTTCTTCTTCCCGGGCATGAACGTCTACAGCCGCTGAGCGCGGTTGTAGCTTTCGCGTCCTCGAACGAGGAATGCACGTGGCCGCCAACCTTCTCGACTTCGATCTCGACGGGCTGGCGGCCTACTGCGAGCAGCTGGGCGAAAAGCGCTTCCGCGCCACGCAGCTGTTCCGCTGGATCCATCAGAAAGGCGCGTCGGACTTCTCGCAGATGTCCGATCTCGCCAAGTCGCTGCGCGAGAAACTCGCCGGTGCCGCTGAGGTGCGGCCGCTGTCGGTACTGACCGAGCAGGCGTCCGCCGACGGCACGGTCAAGTGGCTGTTCGACGTCGGCAGCGGCAACGCCGTCGAATCGGTGTTCATTCCCGAGGACGATCGCGGCACACTGTGCGTGTCCTCGCAAGCGGGCTGCGCGGTCGGCTGCCGCTTCTGCTCCACGGGCCATCAGGGCTTCAGCCGCAATCTCACGACCGGCGAGATCGTCGCGCAGCTCTGGTACGCGGAGCACCAGTTGCGCCGCCGCCTCCGGCTCGCACCGGGTGAGCGCGCGATCACGAACGTCGTGATGATGGGCATGGGCGAGCCGCTGCAGAACTACGCCGCGCTCGTGCCAGCGCTGCGTGTGATGCTTGACGACCATGGCTACGGGCTCTCGCGGCGCCGGGTGACGGTTTCCACTTCGGGTGTCGTGCCTATGATCGACCGTCTGCGTCAGGACTGCCCGGTGGCGCTCGCCGTGTCGCTGCATGCGCCGAACGATCCGCTGCGCGATGAGCTCGTGCCGCTGAACCGCAAGTACCCGACCAGCGAATTGCTCGATGCCTGCAACCGCTACCTGGACACCGCTCCGCGCGACTTCATCACCTTCGAGTACTGCATGCTCGACGGCGTCAACGACACCGAGCGGCATGCTCGCGAGCTGGTCGCGTTGCTGAAGGGGCGCGTGTCGTGCAAGCTGAACCTGATTCCGTTCAATCCTTTCCCGGCGTCCGGCTTGAAGCGTTCTTCGCGCGGGCAGGTGCAGGCTTTTGCCAAGGTGCTGATGGATGCTGGTATCGTCACCACCGTTCGCAAGACGCGCGGGGACGACATCGACGCGGCTTGCGGTCAGTTGGCCGGCGAAGTGCAGGACCGCACCAACGTGCAGCAGCGTCTGACGCGCCAGCCGATTCGCATCCACGCAACGACCGGCTCGAGCCGGCAGGAGACGAAATGATCACGTTGGGTCGGTCCGGGTCCCGGGGGGTATGGCATCTGGCCGCATGGATCGTTGCGAGCGCGCTGGCAACGGGCTGCGCGACGTCGCCGTCGGCCGGCGAGTCGCGCGAGATTCCCACCGCTTCAGACCAGACCGATGCGCAGAAGCGCGCACGCATCCGGCTGGAGCTGGCGTCGGCGTACTTTGCACAAGGCCAGGCGACCACCGCGCTGGACGAAGTCAAGCAGGCGCTGCAAGCCGATCCTTCGATGCCGCAGGCCTACAACCTGCGCGGCCTGATCTACGCCAGCCTCAGCGAGGATCGCCTTGCCGAGGAGAGCTTTCGCCGTGCGCTGCAGCTCGACAGCCGCGATGCCGACGTGATGCACAACTATGGCTGGTTCTTGTGCCAGCGCAACCGCTATCCCGAAGCGTATGCGCAGTTCGACGCGACGCTTGCCGTGCCGCAATACCGCGACACCACACGCACGCTGTTCGTCAAGGGCGTGTGCCAGGCACGTGCCGGCGCACTCGGTGAGGCCGAGAAGAGCCTGATGCGGGCCTACGAACTCGACCCTGCCAGTCCCGCTATCGCGGTCAACCTCGCCGACGTGCTGTATCGCCGTGGCGAGCTCGAGCGTGCGCGCTTCTATATCCGTCGCGTCAACAACTCGCCCCAGTTCACCAACGCCGAGACGCTGTGGCTGGCCGCGCGCATCGAGCACAAGATTGGCAACACCTCTGGCGCGATGGATTACGGCAATCAGCTGAAGCGGCGCTACCCGAATTCACGCGAGGCCGCGGCGTTCGAGCGAGGAGCGTTCAATGACTGAGGCGGACCGCAGCACGGTGTCGACCGCCGAGACGGCGGCAGGGGGGCAGACCGCCGGCGAAATGCTGAAGGCCGCGCGGCTGGCGCATGGCGTGCACATCGCCGCGTTGGCGGCGTCGATCAAGGTGTCGATACAGAAGCTCGAGCTGCTCGAGGCCGATCGTTTCGACGAACTGCCCGATCCGACCTTCGCGCGTGCGCTGGCACAGACCGTGTGTCGCTTCCTCAAGATCGATCCGGTGCCGGTGCTCGCGCGCCTGCCTGAGCCGGGCACACCGTCCAAGCTCGAACACGTTGCGCGCGGGCTGAACCAGCCCTTCCGCGACAGCACGTCGCGCGCGGGCGACGGCGTGAAGCTGTCAGCGCTGTCGCGACCGACGGTGTGGCTGCCGCTGCTGATCGTCGTCGCCGCGGTCGTGCTGTGGCTGCTGCCACCCGGGATGCTGAAGCTGCCGCAGGGCTGGGGTTCCAGCGAAACGGCTGCGCCCCGCGGCGAGGGGACGACCGTCACGACGCCGGTGCCGGTGATGCCGCCGGCGGAAGCCGCCTCCGAGACGGTTCATTCCGCGCCGCTGGTGGTGGCCCCGCCGCTGCAGGAAGCCGCGTCCGAACCTGCGGCTGCTGCTGCACCGACGTCTGCCGCGCCGGCAGCGCCCGTTTCGACGGACGCCCCCCTGGTCGTGCGCACAACGGCCGAAAGCTGGCTGGAGGTGCGCGACGCGAACGGCCGCGTGCTGGTGTCGCGTCTGGTGGCTCCCGGCGAAACGCTCGCGCTGAGCGGCAGTTTCCCGATGCGCGTGCGTGTCGGCAACGCGGGAGCGACGCAGCTCGTCGTGCGCGGCCAGCCCTTCGACATCGCTCCGTTCGTGCGCGACAACGTGGCGCGATTCGACGTCAAGTAGTCGCAACGCCTGTACGCCATCAGGTTCCATTCCATGCAGCCGCTCACTCCCGACCTCGACCATTTCACCGAAGCCGCGTCCCCGGCGCCGAGGCGCGCGCGCCAGGCGGTCGTGCGCTGGGGTGAGCGGATCGTGACGATCGGCGGTGACGCCCCGGTGCGGGTGCAGTCGATGACGAACACCGACACCGTCGACGTGATCGAGACAGCGGTGCAGGTCAAGGAGTTGGCGCTGGCCGGCTCCGAGATGGTGCGCATCACGGTCAACACACCGGAGGCGGCTCAGGCGGTACCGGCGATCCGCGAGCAGCTCGATCGCATGGGTGTGGACGTGCCCCTGGTCGGCGACTTCCACTACAACGGCCACACGCTGCTGACGCAGTTCCCCGGCTGCGCCGAGGCGTTGTCGAAGTACCGCATCAACCCCGGCAACGTCGGCAAGGGCGACAAGCGCGACCGCCAGTTCGCGCAGATGATCGAAGTCGCGATGCGGCACGACAAGCCGGTGCGCATCGGCGTCAATTGGGGCAGCCTCGACCAGGAGCTGCTGGCTGAACTGATGGACGAGAACGCCGGCCGTGCCAAGCCATGGGACGCGCAGCAGGTGATGTACCAGGCGCTGATCACCTCGGCCATCGAGTCGGCCCGCCGCGCCGAGGCGCTGGGCATGAACGGCGACCAGATCATCCTGTCGTGCAAGGTCAGCGGCGTGCAGGATCTGGTCTCGGTCTATCGCGGGCTGGCTCGGCGTTGCGACTATCCGCTGCATCTCGGCCTGACCGAGGCCGGCATGGGTACCAAGGGCACCGTGGCGTCCACCGCCGCCTTGGCGATCCTGCTGCAAGAGGGCATCGGCGACACGATACGCGTGTCGCTGACGCCGCAGCCGGGCGAGGCGCGTACACAAGAGGTGGTCGTCGCCATGGAGATTCTGCAGTCGCTGGGCCTGCGCGCGTTCGTGCCGAGCGTGACCGCCTGCCCGGGCTGCGGGCGGACCACCAGCACCGTGTTCCAGGTACTCGCCAAGCAGATCGACGACTACCTGCGCGCACAGATGCCGCTGTGGAAGGCGCGCTATCCCGGCGTCGAGACGATGAAGGTCGCGGTGATGGGCTGCATCGTCAATGGCCCCGGCGAGAGCAAGCATGCCGACATCGGCATCAGCCTGCCGGGCACGGGCGAAAGCCCCGCCGCACCGGTATTCATCGATGGCGAGAAGGCGTTGACGCTGCGCGGCGAAGGCATTGCGCGGGAATTCCAGAAGATCGTCGAGGATTACATCGAGCGGCGCTATGGCAGCGTCACGGCCGCGCATTGAACCAGGCGCCGCCGAGACCGTCCCTGCCTTCCAACTTCCAACGCGGCCCACATGGCTGCCTACGACATGGCTGAAATCCTGCGTGCCGTCAAAGGCATGAACGACATCCTGCCGGCCAGCGTGCCGCGCACCGAGAAGCTGCCCGATTCCGCGCTGTGGCAATGGTTCGAGGTTACCGTGCGCAAGGTGCTCTCGCGCTATGGCTACCAGTACGCGCTGATGCCGATCGTGGAGCCGACCGCGCTGTTCGTGCGGGGCCTCGGAGAGGTGACCGACATCGTCGAGAAAGAGATGTACTCCTTCGTCGACTCAATGAACGGTGACAAGCTCACGCTGCGCCCTGAGGCGACTGCCGGCATCGTGCGCGCGATGATCGAGCACAACGCGCTCTACAACGGGCCGCTGCGCGTATGGACCATGGGCCCGATGTTCCGTCACGAGAAGCCGCAGAAGGGACGTTACCGGCAGTTCCACCAGCTCGACGTGGAGGCGTTGGGGTTTCCGGGCCCCGACGTGGACGCCGAAATGATCCTGATGATACGTAGCCTCTGGCGCGAGTTGGGGCTGCTCGAAGGGCGGCATGTCCGCCTGGAACTCAACAGCCTTGGCCAACTGGAGGAGCGCAAGCAGCACCGCGATGCGCTGGTGTCCTACTTTGAGCGCCACGCCGTCCAACTGGACGCCGATTCACAGCGCCGGCTGCACAGCAATCCGCTGCGTATTCTCGACAGCAAGAATCCGGCAATGCAGGCGCTGATCGAAGCGGCGCCGAAGCTGATGGACTTCCTCGGCGACGCCTCGCTTGCGCACTTCGACGGGGTGCGTTCCGCGCTGGATGCAGCCGGTCTCGAATACCGCGTGAACCCGCGCCTGGTGCGCGGCATGGACTACTACAACCTCACCGTGTTCGAGTGGGTAACCGATCAACTCGGATCCCAGGGGACGGTGTGCGGCGGTGGCCGTTACGACGGGCTGATTGAGCAGTTGGGTGGCAAGCCGGCGCCCGCGGTAGGCTTCGGTCTGGGCATTGAACGGCTGCTTCTGCTGGTTCAAGAGCTGGCGTTGCCCGTGCCGGCAGCTGCGCCGGTCGCGTATGCGGTCGTGCCGTCGCCGCAGCAGATGCCGCAAATCCTGCCCGCGCTGGAAACGCTGCGCGCCGCGGGGGTGTCGGTGCAGATGCATGCCGGCGGCGGCAGCATGAAATCGCAGTTCAAGAAGGCTGACACCAGTGGAGCCCGCTACGCACTCGTATTCGGCGAGGCGGAGGTCGCGCAAGGCATGGTGGCCGTGAAACCGCTGCGCGACGCGGCCGCGCCCCAAGTCATCCGGCCGATTGCCGATGCAGGCGCCTGGGCGCGCGAACTGCTCGACGCATAATTCCGCCTTTCGGCCGCGTCCTGCGGTCCCGCCTCTTTCTCTGGAACGCCCTGTATGGCCACCCAACTCGACCTCGAAGAACAAGAGCAGCTTGAGAACATCAAGCACTTCTGGAAGCAGTACGGCAGCCTGATCACCTGGGTGGTGATCCTGGTCCTGGCCGCCTTTGCCGGATGGAACGGCTGGAACTGGTGGCAGCGGGACCAGGCAGTCAAGGCCAGCGCGCTGTACGACGAAGTCGACAAGGCGGCGCAAGGCAACAGCGCCGACCAGGCTTTGCGCGCCTTCAATGATCTGAAAGACCGCTATCCCCGCACCGTTTTCGCAGCGCAGGCGGGGCTGCTGGCCGCCAAGGTGCTGCATGACCAGGACAAGAGCGAAGAGGCGCGCACGGCGCTCGCCTGGGTCAGTGACCACGCGAGCCAGGATGCATACGGTGCCATCGCACGGCTGCGCCTGGCCGGCTTGCTGCTCGATCAGAAAGCGTACGACGACGCGCTGAAACGGCTGTCTGGCTCGATGCCGAAGGAGTTCGAGGCGCTGGCCGCCGACCGCCGCGGTGATGTCTACCTGGCGCAGGGTCAGCAGGCCGAGGCGCAGGCTGAATACGAAAAGGCCTACAAGGGCATGCCGGCCACCGCAGAGTACCGCCGTCTGGTCGAGGCCAAGCTGACCGCGCTCGGCAAGGCGCCCGCACCAGAGACCCCCGCCTCGGAGGTGACGCAGTGAACGGTCGCGCAGCGGGACAGGGTGGGCGCATCGCGGTCGTGCGCCTGGTGGGGGCCGTGGCGTTGCTTGCGCTGGCGGCATGTTCGAGCGCGCCGAAGAAGCCCGATCCGGCGCCTCTGATCTCGCCGGCGCCGAGCGCCATGCCCGTGCAGACGGTCTGGAGCGAGCGCATCGGCGACGTCAAGCTGCCGCTGCGCGTTGCGGTGGCCGGTGACGGCGTGACCGTCGCCGCCAGCGACGGTAGCGTGGTCCACTTCGATGCTGCCACCGGCAAAGTGCGCTGGCGCGGCCACATCGATGCGACGCTCGTTGCCGGAGTCGGCAGCGATGGGCGCTTCACGGCCGTCGTTACCGAGGGCAACGAAGTCGCGGTGCTGGAGCAGGGCAGGCTGCTCTGGCGCGAACGCATCGGGTCACGCGTCGTCACCGCGCCGCTGGTCGCGGGCGAGCGCGTGTTCGTCTACGGCTCCGATCGTTCCGTGCACGCCTACGATGCCCAGGCCGGCGGCAAGCTCTGGACGCAACGCCGACCCGGCGACCCGCTGACCCTGTCGCAGCCGGGTGTGCTGCTGCCCGTGCGTGACACCCTGGTGGTCGGACAAGGGCCGCGGTTGGCGGGACTCGACCCCCTGCGCGGTTCGGTCCGCTGGGAAGCGTCGGTGGCGTCTCCGCGCGGGACCAACGAGGTGGAACGGTTGGCAGACCTGGTCGGGCCCGCGGGACGCGACGGCGACACGGTGTGCGTGCGTGCCTTCCAGTCTGCTGTCGGCTGTGTCGACGCGCTGCGCGGCGGCCTGCTGTGGAGCAAGACGAGCAGCGGCGGGCTGGGCGTCTCCCTGGACGACCGCCACCTCTACGGCGTCGATGCGACCGACAAGGTGACCGCCTATCGACGTGCCGACGGCGAGGTGGCGTGGAATGTCGAGAGCTACCGTTTTCGAGGGCTGAGCGCGCCTTTTGCGGTCGGGCGCAGCGTCGTTGTCGGCGACGCCGAAGGCTATGTGCACTTCCTGTCGGCCCATGACGGTACACCGCTGGCGCGCGTCGCGACGGACGGTTCTCGCATCATCGCTCAGCCGGTGCTGGCCGCCGGTCTGCTCATCGTCGTGACCAGCTCAGGCAGCGTCCATGCGCTGCGGGCGCAGTGACTGCCGCGGCGCAGCATCGAGGCTGATTCCATGAAACCCGTCATCGCCCTGGTCGGACGGCCCAACGTCGGCAAGTCGACGTTGTTCAACCGCATGACGAAATCGCGCGACGCGATCGTCGCCGACTTCGCCGGGCTGACCCGCGACCGTCACTATGGCGATGGCCGCCTCGGCGAGCACGACTTCATCGTCATCGACACCGGCGGCTTCGAGCCCGATTCGTCGACCGGCATCGTCAAGGAAATGGCCAAGCAGACGCGCCAGGCCGTGGCCGAGGCTGACGCGGTGGTCTTCGTCGTCGACGTGCGTGCCGGTTTATCGGCCCAGGACCACGACATCGCGCGTTACCTGCGGACCGTGAACAAGCATGTGATCCTCGCCGCCAACAAGGCCGAGGGCATGAAAGACGCGCCGCAACTGGCCGAGTTCTTCGAACTGGGCATGGGCGAGCCGATGGCCGTATCGGCCGCACACGGGCAGGGCGTGCGCAGCCTGATCGAGACTGCGCTCGAGCCATTCGTGTTCGACGAGCCCGACGAGGACGTATCGGACGAAGAGCGCGCGCTTGTCGTCCGGCTGGCCGTGGCTGGCCGGCCCAATGTCGGCAAGTCCACGCTGATCAACACGTGGCTGGGTGAGGAGCGCCTGGTCGCCTTCGACATGCCGGGCACGACGCGCGACGCAATCTCGGTGCCTTTCGAGCGCAACGGCCAGCGCTTCGAGCTGATCGACACTGCCGGGCTGCGCCGCAAAGGCAAGGTGTTCGAGGCCATCGAGAAGTTCTCGGTGGTCAAGACGCTCCAGGCGATCGCCGAATCCAACGTCGTCGTGCTGTTGCTCGATGCGACGCAGGGCGTCACCGACCAGGACGCTCATATCGCCGGCTACATCCTCGACAACGGCCGCGCCGTGGTGCTGGCCGTCAACAAGTGGGATGCGGTGGACGACTACCAGCGGCAGATGCTGCAGCGGTCGATCGAGCAGCGGCTGGCTTTCCTGAAGTTTGCGCCCATCCTGCATATCTCGGCGCTCAAGCGCCAAGGGCTCGGGCCGCTGTGGAAGGCGATCAGCGAGGCGCATGCCTCTGCCTTCAAGAAGATGTCCACACCGGTGCTCACGCGTCTGGTGCACGAGGCGGTGGAGTTCCAGGCGCCGAAGCGTGCCGGCATGTTCCGGCCCAAGTTGCGCTATGCACACCAGGGCGGCATGAACCCTCCGATCATCGTGATCCACGGCAACTCGCTGGAACACGTCACCGATGCCTACAAGCGCTTCCTGGAGGGCCGCTTCCGCGAGCACTTCAAGCTGGTCGGCACCCCCTTGCGTGTGGAGATGCGTTCGTCCCGCAACCCCTTCACGGACAAGGATTCCTGACTTTTACCCGGCCCCTGTAGGGCTGTGTTAACGTGCAGGTTCCAAAACTTTCAACACGGAGCATATCGTGAGCAATAAAGGGCAGCTTTTACAAGACCCCTTTCTGAACCTGCTGCGCAAGGAACACGTGCCGGTGTCGATCTACCTCGTCAACGGCATCAAGCTGCAGGGCCACATCGAGTCTTTTGATCAGTATGTGGTGCTTTTGCGCAATACCGTGACCCAGATGGTGTACAAGCACGCCATTTCCACGGTGGTCCCCGGCCGGGCGGTGAATTTCCACGCCGGTGAATCGGCCGACTCCAACTGAAGTGCATGAGGGTCCGGCGACGGACCCTCCATGCGAACGCCTGGCGGCGGCAAAGACTTTGACTCCTTCCGACAACGAGAGCCTTCCCCGTACCATCCTGGTGGGCGTGGACCTTGGTCCCGGCTCGCCGTTCGACCCCACCCTAGACGAACTCGCGTTGCTGGCCGAATCGGCCGGCGACGAGCCCGTGGCCCGCCTGACGGCGCGGCGCAAGGCCCCAGATGCCGCGCTGTTCGTCGGCGAGGGCAAGGCCGACGAGATCAAGCTGCTGGTCAGCGAACATGACGCTGCATCGGTGCTGTTCGACCAGGCGCTGTCGCCCGCGCAGCAGCGCAATCTCGAGCGCCACCTCGGTGTGCCAGTGGCCGATCGCACGATGCTGATCCTGGAGATCTTCGGGCAGCGCGCCAAGAGCCATGAAGGCAAGCTGCAGGTCGAGCTTGCACGGCTTCAATATCTTTCCACTCGCCTGGTGCGCAGGTGGACCCACCTGGAACGTCAACGCGGCGGCGTGGGCCACCGCGGTGGCCCGGGCGAAACCCAGATCGAACTCGACCGTCGCATGATCGGGCAGCGTATCAAGGCGCTGAAGCTGCAGCTCGAGAAGGTCAAGCGCCAGCGCAGCACGCAGCGGCGCTCACGCGCTCGCAACAACACCTACAGCGTTTCGCTGGTCGGCTATACGAACGCCGGCAAGTCGACGCTGTTCAATGCACTGGTCAAGGCGCGCACCTATGCGGCCGACCAGCTGTTCGCAACGCTGGACACCACCACTCGCCAGCTCTATTTGTCGGAAGCTGCGCGCTCCGTGTCTCTGTCCGACACGGTCGGCTTCATCCGCGACCTGCCGCACACCTTGGTCGAAGCCTTCCAGGCGACCTTGCAGGAGGCCGCCGATGCCGACTTGCTGCTGCACGTCGTCGATGCCGCCAGTTCGACTTGGCGTGAACAGCTCGACGAGGTGCAGCGAGTGCTGCACGAGATCGGCGCTGAACGGGTGCCGCAGCTTCTGGTGTTCAACAAGCTGGACGCGTTGGAGGCCACGCAGCGGCCACGCAACCTCGTGGACGCCTTCGAGATCGAGGGCGGCCGCTCCGTGCCACGTGTCTTCCTCAGCGCGGCCAAGGGCGAGGGCCTGGATGAATTGCGCCATATCATTGCGCAGGCGGCAGTGGGGGCGTTCTCGGCGCTGGCCGGTCATGCCGACGAGGGAACCTCCGCCACCGAAGGCAGTTCACAAGAAATCGCCGTGACGCAAGACTCCAACGCCGCGACGCAGAATTCCGTTTCTTTTGCACGAGCATGAACACAAGCACCTCTCACGCAACCCCCGGTCCCGCAGACAGCGGTTTTCCCGCGCGACTGTCGGACGTTGCCGTCTCCTTCGTGAGAGCCGTCGGTGCGACCGCGAGCCGCGGCGCCCAGCGCATGTTCAATCTCAACGACTCGCGCTGGGGTCGCAGGATCGAGCCGCAAGAGAACGAACCCACGCGCAACCAGGGGTCGGGTGGCGGCGGCCGCAATGACGGCCCGCCGGATCTCGACGAGCTGTGGCGCGACTTCAACCGCAAGCTCTCCGGTCTGTTCGGCGGCAAGGGCGGTGGCTCGCGTCCTGGAGGGCCGGACGGTGGCGGATCGTTCCAGCCGGACATGAAGGGCGCCGGCCTGGGAGCGGTGCTGATCATCGGTGTCGTCGTGCTGATCTGGCTGGGCAGCGGCTTTTTCATCGTGCAGGAAGGTCACCAGGCGGTGGTGATGTCCTTCGGCAAGTACAGCCACACGGCCGAAGCGGGGTTCAAGTGGCGCATGCCCTATCCGTTCCAGTCGCACGAAGTGGTGCCGGTCACGCAACTGCGCTCCGTGGACGTGGGCACGTCGTCGGTTGTGCAGCAGACAGGGTTGCGCGATTCGTCGATGCTGACGCAGGACGAGAACATCGTCGATATCCGCTTCACCGTGCAGTACCGTCTGAAGGACGTGAAGCAGTACGTCTTCGAGAACCGCCGCCCTGACGACGCGGTCGTGCAGGCGGCCGAGTCTGCCGTGCGCGAAATCGTCGGCCGCAGCCAGATGGATTCG
Source organism: Caldimonas mangrovi (assembly GCF_023721835.1). Lineage (GTDB taxonomy): Bacteria > Pseudomonadota > Gammaproteobacteria > Burkholderiales > Burkholderiaceae_C > Caldimonas > Caldimonas mangrovi. Next base: position 146,291 of record NZ_JAMKFE010000009.1, read on the forward strand.
GTGCTGTACGAGCAGCGTGATGCCATCGCCGCGGACTTGGTGAAGTCCATTCAAGCCCAGCTCGACCGGCTCAATGCCGGCATCCTGATTTCCAATGTCAACGTCCAGAGCGTGCAGCCGCCGGAGCAGGTTCAATCTGCCTTCGACGACGCCTTCCGTGCGACGGCCGACCGCGAGCGCCTGAAAAACGAGGCGCAAGCCTATGCCAACGAGGTGATCCCGCGTGCGCAGGGCTCCGCCTCGAGGTTGCGGGAAGAAGCCGAGGGCTATCGGGCGCGCGTCGTTTCGCAAGCTGAGGGCGATGCAGACCGCTTTCGCAGTGTGTTGGTCGAATACGAGAAGGCACCGGGTGTCACCCGTGACCGCCTCTACATCGAGACCATGCAGCAGATCTACTCGAACGCGACCAAAGTGCTGATCGACACGCGCAGCAACAGCAATCTGCTGTATCTGCCGCTCGACCGGCTGATGCAGCAGGCCGCAGGGACCGACGGCGGCGCCACCTACGCTCCGCCCGGTGGCTCCTCGCCTGCGTCGACGGATCCCACGGCAGTGCCGTCGGGGGGCGACATCCGCTCACGCGACAATCAGCGCAGCCGCGAGCGCGAGAGCCGCTGACCCGCCAGAACAAGACCAAGATACAGAGGCGCTCCTCATGAACCGCATCGGATTGATTGTTTCGACCTTCCTGCTGCTCGTCGTCATTGCCGGCTCGACGCTGTTCGTCGTCGACCAGCGCCAGGCGGCAGTGGTCTACGCCCTCGGCGAGATCAAGGAGGTCGTGGTGGACCCGGGTCTGAAGGTCAAGATGCCGCCGCCGTTCCAGAACGTCGTGTTCCTGGACCGCCGCATCCAGACACTCGACAGCCCTGAAACCCGCCCCATCTTTACCGCTGAAAAGAAAAGCCTGGTGATCGACTGGCTGGTGAAGTGGCGCATCGTCGACCCGCGGCAGTTCATTCGCAACAACGGCGTCGACATGCGCAACGCCGAGATCCGGTTGGCGCCGATCGTCCAGGCTGCTTTCAACGAAGAGGTGACGAAGCGCACCGTGCGCGAGGTGTTGGCGACGCAGCGTGAGCAAGTCATGCAAGGGGTGCACGCGCGCTTGGCCGATGACGCCAAGAGCTTCGGCATCGAGATCGTGGATGTGCGCACCAAGCGTGTCGACTTCCATACCAACATCACCGAGTCGGTGTACCGGCGCATGGAATCGGAGCGCAAGCGCGTGGCCAGCGAACTGCGCTCGACGGGGGCGGCCGAAGGCGAGCAGATCCGTGCCGACGCCGACAGGCAGCGCGACGTCATCATCGCTCAGGCCTACCGCGACGCGCAAAAGATCAAGGGTGAGGGCGACGCCAAGGCGTCAGCTCTTTACGCGGGCGCCTTTGGCCGCGACCCGCAGTTCGCCCAGTTCTACCGCAGCCTGGAAGCCTACCGTCAGAGCTTCCGCAACCGTTCAGACGTGCTGGTGCTCGACCCGGCCACGAACGATTTCTTCCGGGCCATGCGCGGCGGCTCACCAGTACCGCGCAAGTGACACGCGCCCGATGAGCGAGGTGCTCTGGACGGCAGTTGCGTTGGTGTTCGTTCTGGAAGGACTGCTGCCTTTCCTGAGCCCGGGCAGCTGGCGGCGGGTGTTCGAGCAGGCGCTGCGGCTCACCGACGGCCAGTTGCGCTTCCTGGGACTCGCCAGCCTGCTGAGCGGCTTGCTGTTGCTGTGGCTGCTTGCGTCTTGAGTGCGCCTTTCCTAACTTGAAGATGCGCCAGGTGAGGCGGCTGGCTTCCGGCACGCCGGTACAATCGCGGTTTTAATCCCCCGGTGGTTTTTATGTCGTCTGCTTGGCTGCTGCCCGAGCACATTGCCGATGTCTTGCCCTCCGAGGCGCGGCGGATCGAGGAACTGCGCCGGGCGCTGCTCGATGCGGCACGGGGCTACGGCTACGAGCTGGTGATGCCGCCCCTGCTCGAGTACCTCGAGTCGCTGCTGTCGGGCACCGGCCGCGAACTCGATCTGCGCACCTTCAAGCTGGTCGACCAGCTCAGCGGCCGCACCATGGGAGTGCGCGCTGACGCGACGCCTCAAGTTGCGCGCATCGATGCCCATCTGCTCAATCGCCGGGGAGTCACCCGCCTGTGCTATTGCGGGCCGGTCCTGCACACCCGCCCGTCCGGTCTGCATGCGACGCGTGAGCCGCTGCAGTTCGGTGCCGAAATCTATGGCCATGCCGGGCTCGAGGCCGACCTCGAGGCCCAGGAACTGGCCCTTGAAGGTTTGCATCGCATCGGGATGGCGCGTTTGACGCTCGACATGGCCGATGCGCGCATCGTGCGCGACCTGCTTGCGGGTGTTGCTGTTGACGCCGCGGTATTGGACCAGGTGTATGCGTGTCTTGCCTCCAAGGATGCGGCCTGCCTCGACGACCTGACGCGTGGCTTCCCTCGGGACAGCCGCCAGGGTTTGCTGGCATTGATCCACCTGTACGGTGGTGCCGAAGTGCTCGACGATGCTGGCAAGGTTTTGCCGGCGCACGCAGGCATCACGGCTGCACTGTCCGACCTGCGCTGGCTGGCCGAGCATCTCGGCCGCGCGCACCCGGAGGTGCGCATCGGCTTCGATCTCGCAGATCTGAGCGGTTATGCCTACTACAGCGGTACTCGGTTCGCCGTCTATGCCGAAGGCGGTGCTGATTCGCTGGTGCGCGGTGGCCGCTATGACGAGGTTGGTGCGGTTTTCGGTCGCAACCGGCCGGCTGTCGGCTTCAGCACCGATCTCAAGGAGCTGGTGCGCTGGACCCGCGTTGATGGAACCCGCGCTGCCATCCGTGCGCCGTGGGGCGAAGCACCGGCGCTGCGCGAGGCGATCCGGCGTTTGCGCGAACAGGGGCAAACCGTCGTGTGTGTACTGCCAGGACACGAGCACGAGGTGCAGGAATTCGACTGTGACCGCGAGTTGACGCAGGTCACGGGGCAGTGGGTCGTGAAGGCGCTCTGACGCCTTCGACCCGCGCCACACGCGGCGGTCGCACGCCTTTCAAGTTTCAAAAGTATCCAGGAACATTTCCATGACGCAGCAAAACCGTGGGCGCAACGTCGTCGTGATCGGCACCCAGTGGGGCGACGAGGGCAAGGGCAAGGTGGTGGACTGGCTGACCGACCATGCTGCAGCCGTGGCGCGCTTCCAGGGTGGCCACAACGCCGGTCATACCTTGGTGATCAAGGGCAAGAAGACCGCGTTGCAACTGATTCCCTCAGGGGTGATGCGCGATGGTGTTGCCTGCTACATCGGCAACGGCGTCGTGGTCGATCCCTCGCACCTGCTGTCCGAGATCGAGCGCCTTGAAGCGGCTGGCGTCGATGTGCGCTCCCGGCTGTTCATCAGTGAATCCTGCCCGCTGATCCTGCCTTTCCACGTCGAGGTCGATCGTGCGCGCGAGGCGCTGCGTGAGTCGAGCGGCGCCGGCAAGATCGGCACCACCGGCAAGGGCATCGGCCCGGCCTATGAGGACAAGGTGGCGCGCCGTGCGCTGCGTGTGCAGGACCTGAAGCACCCCGAGCGCTTCGCCAAGAAACTGCATGAACTGCTCGAGCTGCACAACTTCGTGCTTCAGGGCTACCTGAAGGGCCAGCCGCTGGAGTTCCAGCCGATCTTCGACCACGCGATGAAGGTGGCCGAGCAACTGCGCCCGATGCTGGCCGACGTTGGCGTGCGCATCGATCAGACCAACCTCGAAGGCGGCAACGTGTTGTTCGAGGGTGCGCAAGGCACGCTGCTCGACATCGACCACGGAACCTACCCGTACGTCACCTCGAGCAACTGCGTGGCCGGCAATGCGGCAGCGGGCTCGGGAGTGGGGCCTGACAAGCTGCACTACATCCTCGGTATCACCAAGGCTTACACCACGCGCGTCGGCAGCGGCCCCTTCCCGACCGAGCTGCCGATCGACGCACCGGGAACCGTGGGGCATCATCTGTCGACCGTAGGTCAGGAGCGCGGTACGGTGACGGGTCGTGCACGACGTTGCGGCTGGCTCGACGCCGCCGCCCTGAAGCGCTCTATTCTGATCAATGGCGTCTCCGGCCTGTGCATCACCAAGCTCGACGTGCTCGACGGGCTGCAGGAAATCAAGATGTGCGTCGGCTACGAACTCGACGGGCGGCGCATCGACATCCTTCCCTTGGACGCTGACGAGATCGTGGCATGCAAGCCCGTTTATGAGACGTTCCCGGGCTGGAGCGACAGCACGGCGGGCCTCACGCAATGGGATCACTTGCCGCTGAATGCACGCCGCTACCTCGAAAGGGTTCAGGAATGCATAGGCGCGCCGATAGACATGGTCTCCACCGGACCCGACCGGGAGGACACCATCCTGTTGCGCCATCCGTACAAGGCCTGATCGGGTGGCTGCTTTGATCGCTTGAACATCACGGCTTTACGCCCCGCGCTAGGAACTCGCATGCTGACCGATGACGGCAAACACCTTTATGTCTCCTGGGACGAGTACCACATGCTGATCGAGCGCCTTGCGCTCAAGGTCCACAACTCGGGCTGGCAATTCGATCAGATCTTGTGCCTGGCACGCGGGGGCATGCGTCCAGGGGATGTGCTGTCACGCGTGTTCGACAAGCCACTGGCCATCATGTCGACCAGTTCCTACCGGGCCGAAGCAGGCACCATCCAGGGCCGGCTCGACATGGCAAAGTACATCACGATGCCCAAGGGCGAGCTTGCGGGCCGAGTGCTGCTCGTCGACGACCTCGCCGATTCGGGGATCACGTTGCGCGCGGTGGTCGACCGCTTGCGCGGCATGCCGGCGATCGCCGAACTGCGTTCCTCGGTGATCTGGGTGAAGGGGGTGTCCAGCTACACGCCCGACTATTTCGTCGAGACCTTGCCTACGAGCCCCTGGATTCACCAGCCTTTCGAGGAGTACGACAATCTTCGCCCCGAAGGGCTGGCGAAGAAGTACGAGGTCTGAGCCGCCATCGCCCCAACATCGTCTGCCACGCAACACGTTGCATCTGCCAGTCGTCGCAAAGCTGGCCGTCCCCGCAGGGGGCACCGGCTTTGCTTGCTTTGGGCGGAACTCCTGGGGCACGATGGATGCATGTCGATGCGCATGTGCCACGATGCCGAACCGAGGCTCGCAGCAATCGCCGGATGGGAAGGGCCCAAGCGGAAAGGCCTCGCATCTTGCGATGCGAGGCCTTCGTATCTGGTGCCCAGGAGAGGACTCGAACCTCCACGGAGTTACCCGCTAGTACCTGAAACTAGTGCGTCTACCAATTCCGCCACCTGGGCTTTTGCCTGACCGACAATTCGAATATCTCTAGTGCCGAACAGAGAAGGAGATTCTATCATCAAAAATTCAAACGTATCAAGTCCTCCCGCCGGCCCCTCGCTGATGAGCGAAGTCGAAGGCACCGTGCAAGGCCATCGAGACGGGCATGGTTTCCTGTTGCGCGACGATCGTGAAGCCGACGTCTACCTGTCGCCGCAGGAAATGCGTGCGGTACTGCACCGCGACCGCGTGCGGGTGCGCATCATCCGCTATGACCGCAAGGGGCGCCCCGAGGGTCGTGTCCTGGAAATCCTCGATCGCCGCAAGGCGCCGATCATCGGGCGACTGTTGCACGAGAACGGCGTCTGGGTTGTGGCCCCGGAGGACAAGCGCTATGGCCAGGACATCCTGATCCCAAAGAACGCCACTGCGAAGGCGCAGGCGGGGCAGGTGGTGGCAGTCGAACTGACCGAACCGCCATCGCTGTATTCGCAGCCGGTGGGTCGCGTCACCGAGGTGCTGGGTGAGATCGACGATCCCGGCATGGAAATCGAGATCGCTGTACGCAAGTACGAAGTGCCGCACCAGTTCTCGCCCGAGACGATAGCCGAGACCGCGAAGCTGCCCGACAGCGTTCGCCCTGTCGATTGCAAGCATCGCGTTGACCTGACCGACGTGCCGCTCGTCACCATCGATGGCGAGGACGCCCGCGACTTCGACGACGCCGTGTACTGCGAGCCGGTGAAGGTAGCTCGAGGCAAGGGCTGGCGGCTGGTGGTCGCGATTGCCGACGTCAGCCACTACGTGAAACCTGGCGAGCCGCTCGACGTCGACGCCTACGAGCGCGCGACGTCGGTGTACTTCCCGCGCCGGGTGATTCCGATGCTGCCCGAGAAGCTCTCGAACGGCCTGTGCTCGCTCAACCCCGAGGAAGATCGGCTCTCGATGGTGTGCGACATGCTCGTCAATGCGAAGGGCGAGATTCACGCCTACCAGTTCTTCCCCGCCGTGATCCGCTCGCATGCGCGGCTCACGTACACCGAGGTCGCGGCGATCCTGGCGAATACGCGCGGCCCTGAAGCGACGCGACGCGAAGTGCTGGTACCGCACCTGCTGAACCTGCATGAGGTCTACCGGGCGCTGCTGCGTGAGCGCGGCGAGCGCGGTGCCGTCGACTTCGAGACCACCGAGACCCAGATCGTCTGCGACGACAACGGCCGCATCGAGAAGATCGTGCCACGCGTGCGCACAGAGGCGCACCGGCTGATCGAGGAGGCGATGCTCGCGGCCAACGTCTGCTCGGCCGATTTCATCGCGCGTGCCAACCACCCGGCGCTGTACCGGGTACACGAGGGCCCCACGCCCGAGAAGCGCACCATCCTGCAGAACTATCTGCGCGCGCTCGGCATCGGCATGGGGATCAGTGACGACCCGAAGCCCGGCGAGTTCCAGGCAATTGCAGCTGCCACCAAGGAGCGGCCCGACTCGGCGCAGATCCACATGATGCTGTTGCGCTCGATGCAGCAGGCGATCTACACGCCTGCCAACAGCGGCCACTTCGGGCTGGCCTACGAGGCCTACACCCACTTCACGAGCCCGATCCGGCGCTATCCGGACTTGCTGGTGCACCGTGTCATCAAGGCGTTGCTCATCGGCAAGCGCTATCAACTGATCGGGGTGGCCGAGGAAGAGCATCCGAAGCGGACAGGCCGCAAGCCGGCGGCCGTGAATGAACTCGCGCAATGGGAGGCCGCCGGCATCCATTGCAGTGCGTGCGAGCGGCGCGCCGACGAAGCCTCGCGCGATGTTGAAGCCTGGTTGAAGTGCCGCTTCATGCGCGAGCATCTCGGCGAGGAGTACAGCGGCACCATCAGTGCTGTCACGAGCTTCGGGCTGTTCGTGCAACTCGATGCGCTGTATGTCGAGGGACTGATTCACATCACCGAGCTTGGCGGCGAGTACTACCGCTTCGACGAGGTGCGACAGGAGCTGCGCGGCGAGCGCACGGGGGTGCGCTACGTCGTCGGCGGCCGGGTGCGCGTACAGGTCAGTCGGGTCGACCTCGACGGACGCAAGATCGACTTCCGCATGGTGCGGGACACCGCGGACGAGCGGCTCGTGGCACGTGCGTTGCGGGACAAGGGGGCCACCGGCAAGGTGGCCGAGCTGAAGGGCGTCCAGGAGGCCGATCGTGAGGTCAAGTCACGCACGCGTGCCACGGCACGCAAGAGCCCAGGCCGCACGAATGCGAAAGCTCATCCGGTGAAAGCGGCAAAAAGCGCCGCCAAGAAGTCGCGCCCGCGGCGCAGCTGAGGTGCTGCTTCATGGAGGGTACCCGGCCAGCAGCTCGATCAGGCGACTGGCCGGGAGGGGGCCTTGGTGTCCGTGTGACGCTACCCAGCGGTCGGCTGCCGCACCATGGGCGTGTGTCGCGAGCTGTGCAGCGAGCAGCGCGTCCCGTCCCTGAGGCCACAACCCGGCCATCCAGCCGGCCAGCACGTCGCCGGTGCCAGCGCTTGCCAGCGCCGCATTGCCCGTGAAGTTGATCGATGGCACGGTGTCCGGAGCGGCGACAACGCTGCCTGAACCCTTGAGCACCACGACGCTGCGGTAGCGATCGGCCAGTTGACGCGCCGCTCGCAAGCGATCGCTCTGCACCGTTGCCGCTTCCTCGACGCCAAGCAGTCGTGCGGCTTCCAGCGGATGGGGGGTGAGGATAGTGGCTGCGCCACGCCGGCCGCGGCCCTCGAGCAGCGACTGCAGCATCGGGTCGGCGGCGATGGCATTGAGCGCGTCGGCGTCGAGAACGAGCCGGCCGGCGTGACTCAGCGCACGTGGCAGCATCGCGCGCACGACGGTGCCGCCGCCGCAGCCGCACACCAGCGTCAGCGGCGCCCAGTTCATCGCTTCAACGGCGGCGGCATCGCGGAACATGAGTTCTGGCGTCATCGTGTCGACGGGCCATGCCGGATCACCGAGCGTGTGAACGAAGACCCGCCCCGCCCCCGCCACGAGAGCGGCTCGGCCGGCCAGCAATGCTGCGCCCGTCATGCCTGCTGCACCACCGAGCACCAGCACGTCGCCGAAGCTGCCCTTGTGTTGTGAATGCCGCCGCCCGGGTTCGATCGACGCACTTTTCGAGAACAGCCACGCCGTGGGCGGCTCGCGCAGACCCGTCTGCAGGTCGTCGAACCACACCTGTCCAGCGTGGTCACGCCCCGAGCCGGTGAAGAGGCCCGGTTTCAACGTCAGCAGCGACACCGTATGGTGGCCACGCACGACATCGCCGCTCTCCTCGAAAGCTTGCCCCGTGTCGGGGTGCAGACCACTTGGCAAGTCGACGCACAGCACCGTGCCGGGCCAGTGGCGCAAATGCATGACTGCTGCCGCCAGTGCGCCTTGGGGCGCACGGGCGCCGCCCACGCCGAGCAGCGCATCGATCGCGAGATCGTGGCAGCTGGGGACAGTCGGGGGGCTGGCGCTGTCGGTGATCGGCACGCCGGCAGCCTGCGCCCGCCGCAGCGACGCCGCCGCATCCGGGGGCAGGCGCGTCGGGTCGCCGAGCAGGCCGACCTGTACCCGCTTGCCCGCCCGGTGCAGGTGCATCGCCGCTTCGAGGCCGTCTCCGCCATTGTTGCCGGGGCCGCACGCGACCCAGATGCCCCTCGCATGCGGCGCGATCGCCAGCGCAAACCGGGCGACCGATGCGCCGGCGCGCTGCATCAAGGTATGAGTGGGCAGGCCCTGCTGTGCGTGTTGCTCGATCAGCCGGCTGAGCGCCGCGCCATGCAGTGGCCACGGAGGTCGACCATGGGCCGCGACGCGCAGCGGCGCGCGGGAGGCGGGAGCGGTGCCTGCGGAACAATCATCCATGGTGGGCGAACGATAGCGCCAAGCGTCCGGCTGTCCAAGCGAGGACGCGCGTTGTTCAGGTCGCGCGCAGCCGTTGCAGGCCGAAACCCGTCAGCGGCAGCTCAGTGCCTCGGCCAGCAAGTGCGTCTGCCAGCAGCCGTGCCGCGGCGCAAGCCGTGGCCCAGCCCTGGTTGGCGTGGCCGAGATTCAGCCACACCCCTGTCGCACCGCTTTCGCCGATCAAGGGCAGGCCATCGGGCAGTTGCAGGCACGTTCCTTTCCAGGTCTGTGCGTGCGCCTTGTGAGCTGCCCCTGGGAACCAGCGGTCGAGCACGGCATACAGCGAGCGCAGCATCGATTCGTGGTGATCGTGCACCGGGGTGCCGATTTCCAGGCCGCCGCCGATGCGCACGCGTTGCCCGAACCGCACGATGCTGACGCCGCGATCCGCGTCGGTGATCGCCGCGCGCGGGCACCGTTCCAGGTGGCGCAGATTGGCGGTGACGGTGTAGCCGTGCACCGGCATCAGCGGCAAGGACAGGCCGAGTGCACTCAACAACCTGGTCGACTGCGCCCCGGTGCACAGCATCACGACGTCGAAGTCGTCCTGGTCCGGGTGGTTCACAGGTGCCGAAGATCGAGAACTGCCGCCGGGGGCATGCCGACTGACGAAGCTCGTGGCTGCGGCCTGTGCCGCGCTGTGCACCCTCGGTGATCGGCCGGTTTCGATGCGGGTGACTTCGGTGGCGAAGCGGAACTCGGCGCCCATGCGCTCGCATGCTTCCTTCATCAGGTGGGCGATCTGACGGCAGTTCGCGGCCTCGTCCGAAGGAAACAGGATGGCCGCCGACAGTCTCGCTTCGCGCTCGAGGCCGGGCTCCATGGCGCGGCACTCCTCGGCGCTGAGCCATTGCGCCGCGTGCCCTTGTGCACGCAGCGCGTCGAAAGTCTGGCGGGCGCCCGGAAGCTGAGCCGGGTAGCGCAGCAGCACGATATGGCCTCGGCACGCCTCAAACTCGACCCGCTGCATCGCGACGAAGCGGGCGTGCTCGCGGTGCCCGCAGGCCGCCAGCTCGCGCAGTGCCGGCTGCAGTTCGGATCGCCGCGCCATGGACTGCCGCGTCTGCCAGAGCCAACGCCAGTTCGCGAGCCGCCAGCCAGGACGGACATGGGCTTCGCGAGGCAACCTCCACCAGCTTCGCGACGCGATCGATGCGAAGGGCGACAGCAGGCCCGGGCCCGCGAGGCTGGGCGCCACCAGTCCCAACTGCGCATAGCTGGCTTCCGCCGCGACGCTGCCGCGGCGTTCATACACCGTCACCTGATGGCCTTCGCTGGCCAACACGTGCGCAGCGCTGACTCCGGCGATGCCGGCGCCGACAATCGCGACACGCATGATCAGGCGCCTTCCAGCAAGAGGGCGGCCTCGATGGCGAGCGACACGGCCAGCACCGTGTCGTCGTGCAGGGCCGACGACCAAACCATCAGTCCGACGGGCAGTTGGTCGGGGGCATGACAGGGCAGTGACAAGGCGCACCCGTCGAGCATATTGACGATGGACGGATTGCGCAGCAACAGCGCGTTGACCCGAAAGAATTCGGCGTCGTCATCGGCGATTGCGGCGATCGGTGGAGCGACGATCGGCACGGTGGGCGAAAGGACGGCGTCAAAACCTTCGAGCTGCCGTTCGACCTGCGCAATCCATGCACGCCGCGCGTGCACAAGGTCGATGTAGTCCGCCGCGCTCATCTGGGCGCCGCGCCGGATCCGCTGTGCGACGCGCGGGTCATAGCGTTCGCCGTCGACTTCCAGACGCACTCGGTGCCAGGCCCAGCTTTCGGCGGCTGAAAAACCCCCGGTCGCCTGGATCCGGCTCAGCTGAGACAGTTCGGGGAGGCCGATCTGCTCGATCTGGGCGCCTTGATTGCGCAGCCGTTGCAGCGTCGAGTCGAAGGCGTTTGCGACGGTGCCATCGAGCCCGTCCTGCATCGTGTCGCGTGCGATGGCCAGGCGCCAGGCGCGCAACGGGCGGCGGTTGGCGCGCACCTGCCTTGCGGCCAGTACTTCATGCAACAGGACCGCATCGCGCACGCTTTTCGTGATGGCGCAGGCGGTATCGAGTGTGGTCGACAACGGAATTGCGCCTTCGAGCGGCGTCAGCCGGGCGGTGTTCTTGAATCCGACCAAGCCCTGCAGTGCGGCCGGGATGCGGATCGAGCCGCCGGTGTCCGAGCCGAGCGCTGCCCAGGCGGCGCCGGTCGCGACCGAGACCGCTCCGCCCGAGGTCGAGCCGCCCGGGATGCGGGGCACATCAGGATCGGCCGGGTTTGGCGGTGTGCCGTGGTGCGGGTTCCAGCCGACGCCGGAGAACGCGAACTCCGTCATGTTGGTGTGACCGGTGAGTGCCGCGCCTGCGGCTCGCAGGCGTGCGACGGCTGCAGCGTCTTGCGCCGCGGGTGCACCGTCTTGCAGCACCCGTGAGCCGCCGGTCGTCGGCTGGCCGGCCACGTCGAACAGATCCTTCACGCTCACGGCGAGGCCGGCAAGCGGTAGGCAGGGCAGTGCGGCGCTGCCGGCAGCAAGATCCGCGGCCCTGGCGGCAGCCTCGGCCTGCTCCCAGAAGGTGCGCACGAAGGTATGCCGGTTCGCGGGAGTGTCGGACGCCATGCGCGCTGCGTCCAGCAGGCCCACGGCGCTGCGCTCGCCGGAGTGCACCGCGGAACGCGCCGCGATCAGATCGAAGTGCATGGGAGTGATATACTCTTCGGGTTTATCTGGAGGCCGATGGACTGTCGTCTTGCGGTCCTCTTGCGCCAGGGTACCGATGCATAGCATCGCAGGGCCGTGGCGGCCAGATGAGCAAATCGCGAACCCGGCGGTTTGAAGGTGTTGCAGCGCGCGTTCTCTTGTAAGTGCGGTTGCAATCTGCGCCGGATTCTAGACCCAACCTTTGGAGTACTCCATGTCCGTCACCATGCGCGAAATGCTGGAAGCCGGTGTCCATTTCGGGCACCAGACCCGCTTCTGGAACCCCAAGATGGCCCCATATATCTTCGGCCATCGCAACAAGATCCACATCATCAACCTCGAGAAGACGCTGCCGCTCTTCGAGGACGCGATGAAGTACATCCGCCAGCTCTCGGCCAAGCGTGGCACGGTTCTGATGGTGGGTACCAAGCGCCAGGCCCGTGAAGTGGTCGCCCAGGAGGCACAGCGCGCTGGCGTGCCCTTTGTCGACCAGCGTTGGCTGGGTGGCATGCTGACCAACTTCAAGACGGTCAAGACCTCGCTGAAGAAGCTCAAGGACATGCAGGCCCAGGCAGAAGCCGGCCTCGAGCAAATGAGCAAGAAGGAAGCCCTGCTGTTCCAGCGCGAGATCGCCAAGCTCGAAAAGGACATCGGCGGCATTCAGGACATGAACGCGCTGCCTGACGCCATCTTCGTGATCGACGTCGGCTATCACAAGATCGCCATTGCCGAAGCCAAGAAACTCGGCATCCCGGTGATCGGCGTGGTTGACAGCAACCACTCGCCGGCCGAGATCGACTACGTGATCCCGGGCAACGACGACTCCTCCAAGGCCGTCGCGCTCTACGCCCGTGCCGTGGCCGACGCCGTGCTCGAAGGCAAGGCCAACGCCGTGAACGAGGTGGTGCAAGCCGCGTCGCCCGGCGGTGAAGACGAGTTCGTGGAAGTCAACGAAACCGCCTGAGCCCTGCCGCGGTGCTGAAAGAGGGGGCTGCTACAGCCCCTTTTTTTCAACGCGGTCCGAATTGATGCTGATACCGGTCCTCCGAACGGCCCGGGGTCCCTGAAGAACTGGAGATACGAGATGCCCGCAATTACCGCAAGCATGGTCGCCGAACTGCGTGCCAAGACCGATGCCCCGATGATGGAATGCAAAAAGGCGCTGACCGAAGCAGACGGCGACATCACCAAGGCCGAGGAGCTGCTGCGCGTGAAGCTCGGCAACAAGGCGAGCAAGGCCGCCTCGCGCGTGACTGCTGAAGGTATCGTGGCCGCCTACATCGACGGTACGACCGGCGCCCTGATCGAACTGAACTGCGAGACCGACTTCGTTTCGAAGAACGACGACTTCCTGGCCTTCGGCAAGTCCCTGGCCGAGCTGGTCGCGAAGCAGAACCCGGCCGACGTCGCCGCGCTGTCCGCGCTCGACCTGAGCGGCAACACCGTCGAGGTGACCCGCACCACGCTGATCGGCAAGATCGGCGAGAACATGTCGATCCGCCGCTTCAAGCGCTTTGCCGGCGGTGGCAAGCTGGTGAGCTACCTGCATGGCACCCGCATCGGCGTGATGGTCGAGTACGAAGGCGACGACGTGGCCGCCAAGGATGTCGCCATGCACGTTGCGGCAATGAAGCCGGTGTCGCTGGCCGCCAGCGAAGTGCCTGCCGAGTTGATCGAGAAGGAGCGCAATGTCGCTGCCGGCAAGGCAGCCGAGGACGCGAAAGCGGCCGAAGCTGCTGGAAAGGCGCCCCAATCTGCCGAGATCGTGGCCAAGCGCATCGAAGGTTCGGTGCAGAAGTACCTCAAGGAGGTCTCGCTGCTGAACCAGACGTTCGTGAAGAACGACAAGCAGACCGTCGAGCAGATGCTCAAGGCTGCGAACACCGCGGTCAAGGGCTTCACGCTCTATGTGGTCGGCGAGGGCATCGAGAAGAAGCAGGACGACTTCGCCGCCGAGGTGGCTGCCCAGGTGGCTGCAGCCAAGGGTCAGTAAGTCGCTTCGAACTACACTTTCACTCAACCTCAGCGCTGCACCACTGGAGAGAATTGCATGCCGGCCTACAAGCGCATCCTGCTGAAGCTTTCGGGTGAAGCCCTGATGGGCGACGATGCGTACGGCATCAACCGTGCCACCATCGTCCGGATGGTGCGCGAGATCCAGGACGTGACCGCGCTGGGCTGCGAAGTGGCAGTGGTGATCGGCGGGGGCAACATTTTCCGTGGCGTGGCCGGCGGCTCGGTCGGCATGGACCGGGCCACCGCCGACTACATGGGCATGTTGGCCACCGTGATGAACGCGTTGGCGCTGGCCGACACGATGCGCCAGGAAGGCATGACCGCGCGGGTGATGTCGGCCATCGGCATCGAACAGATCGTCGAGCCTTATGTTCGGCCGAAGGCGTTGCAGTACCTCGAGGAAGGCAAGGTGGTGATCTTCGCCGCCGGCACCGGCAACCCGTTCTTCACCACCGATACGGCGGCTGCGTTGCGTGGGGCCGAGATCGGTGCGCAGATCATGCTGAAGGCAACCAAGGTGGACGGTGTCTACAGCGCCGACCCGAAGAAGGACGCCAGCGCAACCCGCTACACGAACATCAGCTTCGACGAAGCCATCATCAGGAATCTGCAGGTGCTGGACGCCACCGCCTTTGCGCTGTGCCGCGACCAGAAGTTGCCGATCAAGGTGTTCAGCATCTTCAAGCCGGGCGCGCTCAAGCGTGTGGTGCTCGGCGAAGACGAGGGGACCCTCGTCCACGTTTGAGGAGTATGAAGCACATGAGCATTGCAGACATCAAGAAGACGACCGAACAGAAGATGCAGAAGTCGGTCGAGGCCTTCAAGCATGAACTGACCAAGATCCGCACCGGCCGCGCTCACCCCGGTTTGCTGGATCAAGTGCACGTCGAATACTACGGCTCGCCGGTGCCCATCAGCCAGGTGGCCAACGTCACGCTGCTCGACGCGCGTACGATCAGCGTGCAGCCGTGGGAAAAGGGCATGGGGCCCAAGATCGAAAAGGCCATTCGAGAGTCCGACCTCGGCCTCAACCCGTCGTCGCAAGGCGATTTGCTGCGGGTGCCGATGCCGGCGTTGACCGAGGAACGCCGCAAGGAACTCACCAAGGTGGTCAAGCATGCCGGCGAGGAGGCCAAGGTGGCCGTGCGCAATCTGCGCCGCGATGCCAACGAGCAGGCGAAGAAGCTGACGAAGGACAAGCAGATCACCGAGGACGACGAGCGCCGGTCTCAGGACGAAGTGCAGAAACTGACCGACCGGACGATCGCCGAGATCGACAAGCTGATCGCCGGCAAGGAAGCCGAGATCCTTGCGGTCTGATTCGTCACCGCATGCTGCAGCCGTGAGCGGCGTCATCCCTCGACATGTGGCCATCGTGATGGATGGCAATGGCCGCTGGGCCAACCGGCGCAAGAGGCCGCGCGTGTTCGGCCACGAGCAGGGCGTCGAGGCGCTGGTGCGCACCGTGCGTGCCTGCGTTGAGCGAGGCATCGAGTACCTGACGGTATTCGCCTTCTCTTCCGAGAACTGGAAGCGGCCCGAAGAAGAAGTCTCCGGCTTGATGAGCCTGGTGCTTGTCGCGGTCTCCAGGCACGTCGCCAAGCTGGCGGAGGAGGGCGTGCGCATCCGTATCGTCGGCGACCGAACGGCGGTATCCGAGAAGGTGCGTGCCTCCTGGGACAAGGCCGAAGCCGCCACGCGCGACAACCATCGCCTGGTTCTTTCGGTCGCGTTCAACTACGGCGGACGCTGGGACATCGTCCAGGCCTGTCGCCGTGCCGTTGCCGACGGGCTCACGTCGGACACGCTGACCGAAGCGGCGCTCTCGCGCTATATGGCGTTGAGCCATGCGCCCGACCCAGACCTTTTCATCCGCACAGGCGGCGAGTTGCGCATCAGCAATTTCCTCCTTTGGCAGGCGGCGTATTCCGAGCTGTACTTCACCGACTGTTTATGGCCCGATTTCGACGCTGCTCAGCTCGACGCCGCTCTGGCAGCATTTGCCGCTCGCGAGCGTCGTTTCGGCGACGTGCAGGCGGCGGCTCCTGCGTCAGCCCCCGAGGAGGCCTGAAACCATGCTCAAGCAGCGCGTGATCACCGCTGTGCTGCTGCTGGCCGTGCTGCTGCCCGCCTTGTTCGCGCGGCCGGTGTGGCCGTTCGCGGTGCTCAGCCTGGTCGTGGTTGCCACGGCGGGCTGGGAATGGGGGCGCCTGAACGGGCTGGGCTTCGCGCCTGCGGCCGTCATGGGAGGCGCGGTCGTGCTCGTTTGCCTTGCCACCTGGTGGGTCGGGTTCCCGGTCTTGCAGTCCGCGCCGCTATGGTGGCTCGTGACCGGTGCCTGGGTGCTGGGCGGGGCCTATGTGCTGAGTTGCGGGCCTGCGAAGTGGCCGGAGTTGCCGGCAGCTCTGAGGCTGTCGTTGGGCGTCGTTGCACTCTGGTTGACGTGGACCGCACTGACCCAGTCGAAGGCGCTGGGCCTGAATTTCCTGTTGTCGGTGTTCTGCCTCGTCTGGGCAGCGGACATCGCGGCCTACTTTGGCGGGCGAGCCTTCGGACGCCGCAAGCTGGCGCCTGCGATCAGCCCGGGCAAGAGCTGGGAGGGCGTCTGGAGTGGCATGGTGGGCGTGCTGGTGCTGGCAGTCGCCTGGATCGCGGCCGACGGGCGCTGGGATCTCGGCGGCGACAGCCTGTTCACCGGGGTGCGGTCGAGCTTCGGTTGGGTGGGCCTGATCGTCGCCTGTGCCTTCCTGGCGGCAATGAGCGTGGTCGGTGACCTCTTCGAATCCCTGATGAAGCGTAGCGTGGGCGCCAAGGACAGCAGCCAGCTGTTGCCGGGCCACGGTGGCGTGCTCGATCGCATCGACGCCTTGCTGCCGGTGTTCCCGATTGCTTTGACCTTGAGCCTGTTCCGATGACCGGACCGTCCACGGCGCGCCAGCAGGTGTGCATTCTCGGCTCGACGGGGTCGGTCGGCGCCAACACGCTGGACGTCATTGCACGCCACCCACAGCGCTACCAGGTCTTCGCGCTCACTGCGCACCGCCGCGTCGACGACTTGGAGGGGCAGTGTCTGCGCTTTCAGCCTCGCTACGCGGTCATGTCCGACGAACCGGCCGCCGCGTCTCTGCGAGCGCGTCTACGCAGCGCCGGAAGCCCCACCGAAGTGCTGGGCGGGGTGGACGCGCTGACCGAGATCGCGGCTCACCCGGACGTCGACACGGTGATGGCCGCCATCGTCGGTGCTGCCGGGCTGGCGCCTTGCCTCGCTGCCGCACGTGCGGGCAAGCGGCTGCTGCTGGCCAACAAGGAGGCGCTCGTCGTCGGCGGCGGCTTCTTCATGCAGGCGGTGCGTGCCGGCGGGGCACAACTGCTGCCGATCGATAGCGAACACTCGGCGATCTTCCAATGTTTGCCCGAGGACCCGGCGACCTGGCGCGAACGCATCGAACGCATCATCCTCACGGCGTCCGGCGGGCCGTTCCGCGACCGAGACCCCGCGAGTCTGTGCGACGTCACGCCCGAGCAGGCCTGCGCGCACCCCAACTGGGTCATGGGACGCAAGATCTCGGTCGATTCGGCAACCATGATGAACAAAGCGCTCGAGGTGATCGAGGCCCGATGGCTGTTCAGCCTCGAGCCCGAGGACATCGAGGTCGTGATCCACCCGCAAAGCATCGTGCACTCGATGGTGGTGTGCCGCGACCGGTCGGTGCTGGCTCAGTTGGGCACGCCCGACATGCGGGTGCCGATCGCATTCGGCTTGGCCTACCCCGAGCGCATCGAGTCAGGGGCGGCCCACCTGGACTTCACTCGATTGTCCGGGCTCACCTTCGAGGCCCTCGATCGGCGCCGCTTTCCGGGGCTGCAACTGGCCTGGGACACTTTGCGTGCGGCAGCGGGCAGTACGGCAGTGCTGAATGCCGCCAATGAAGAAGCGGTCGCCGCTTTCCTTGCGGGAACCATCCGCTTCGACCAGATTCACACGGTGAACGCGCGCACACTGGACGAAGTCGTCCCGGGGGCGGATGCCGCCGGCTCCCTTGAAGCACTTCTGGAGCTCGACGCCGGCGCCCGTCGCCGTGCGCGAGACTTCGTGAAAGGGTTGGCCGCATGATCACCGTTCTCGCCTTCTTGCTGACCATTGCAATCCTGATCGTCGTGCACGAATGGGGTCACTACCGCATGGCGCTTGCCTGCGGCGTCAAGGTGCTGCGTTTCTCCGTGGGTTTCGGCCAGGTGCTGTGGCGCCGCCAGCGGACGCCGGACAGCACGGAATTCGTCGTCTGCGCACTGCCGCTGGGCGGCTATGTGCGCATGCTGGACGAGCGCGAAGGAGCAGTGCCGCCGGCGCTGGCGCACCAGGCCTTCAATCGCAAGCCACTGCGCTCTCGCGCTCTGATCGTCGCTGCGGGCCCGGCGGCCAACCTGGTCCTCGCGGTGGCGCTCTATGCGGTGGCCGGCTGGATCGGAACCGACGAACCGAAAGCGGTGCTGGGCGCGCCGGTGGCCGCCAGTCTGGCCGACCGTGCCGGCATGCGCGCCGGCGACTGGGTGCAAGCGGCGCAGGAGCCCGATGGCGATACGGTGGAGATCCGCTCGTACAACGATCTGCGCTGGTACGTCACCGACGCCACCGTGCACGGCCGCGACCTGACGCTGCAACTGACGGATGCACAAGGGCATCGCCCGCGTGACGTGACCCTGTCGCTGGCCGAACTCGGTTCCCGTTCTGTCGACGCAGGGCTGTTGCAGAAGATCGGCATCGGCCTGCCGTACAGCGAGCCGGTGCTTGGTCGTGTGATTCCGGGGGGACCGGCCGAGAGGGCCGGTTTGCGTACCGGAGACAGTGTGCTTTCGATCGATGGTGAACCGGTGTTCGATGCGGCGCGGCTGCGACAGCGCATCCGATCGGCAGTGCGGGGCGACGCTGCCGTCCCCATGAAGTGGCGCGTCGAGCGCGGTGGCCAGGCCATGGACCTGATGGTCGAGCCCACGCTCGTCGAAGAGCAGGGCAAGCGTTTCGCACGTATCGAGGCCGAGGTCGGGCGACCGATCGAGTTCGTCACCGTCTCCTACGGGCCTTGGGAAGGCGTGGTCTATGGGATGCGCCGCACCTGGGAGGTCGCTGCGCTGAGCCTGCGCATGCTGGGCAAGATGTTGATCGGCGAAGCATCGATCAAGAATTTGAGCGGGCCGCTGACGATCGCGGACTTCGCGGGGCAGTCGGTGCAGCTCGGGCTGTCCTACTACCTGGGCTTTCTGGCGCTCGTCAGCGTCAGCCTTGGCGTGCTGAATCTGCTTCCGCTGCCCGTCCTCGATGGGGGGCACCTGATGTATTATCTTTTCGAGGGAGTGACTGGGCGGCCGATCTCCGACGCGTGGCTTGATCGGCTGCAGCGTGGTGGGGTGGCGATCATGCTCGTGATGATGTCACTCGCTCTCTACAACGACGTGGCCCGATTCCTGGGTCTGCACTGAGTTCCATGCTGCCTTCCTCCCGTTCGCGCCTGCGTCCGTCTTCGCTTCGCACCCCTACTCTCATCGCTGCTGCCGTTGTCGCCGCTCTTCATGCGGGATGGGCTTGGGCGGTCGAGCCGTTCACCCTCAGCGACATCCGCGTCGAAGGTCTGCAGCGCACCGAGCCGGGAACGGTCTTCGGGTCGCTGCCCTTTCGCATCGGCGATACCTACAACGACGAGAAGGGGGCGGCCGCGTTGCGCGCATTGTTCGCGACGGGCCTGTTCTCCGATGTTCGTATCGAAGTCGACGGCAATATCGTTGTGGTACTGGTCGAGGAACGTCCGATTGTCTCGATGGTGGAGTTCGTCGGCACCAAGGAGTTCGACAAGGACGTGCTCACGAAGGCGTTGCGTGATGTCGGTATTGCCGAAGGACGCCCTTTCGACAAGGCGCTCGTCGATCGCGCCGAGCAGGAACTGAAACGGCAGTACCTGGCCAAGAGCCTTTACGGCGCCGAGGTGATCACCACCATCACCCCGCTGGAACGCAACCGCGTCAACGTCACGTTCACCGTGACAGAAGGCGGGGTTGCCAAGATCCGGGAGATACACATTGCCGGTGCCAAGGCCTTCTCTGAAAGCCGGCTCCGGAGTCTGTTCTCGCTGACCGACGGCGGTTGGCTGACCTGGTACACCAAGTCGGACCGCTACTCACGCGCCAAGCTGAACGCCGACCTCGAACAGCTGCGTTCGTTCTACTTGAATCGCGGCTACCTCGAATTTGCGGTGGAATCGACGCAGGTGGCGATCTCGCCGGACAAGCAGGACATCTCCATCACGGTGAACATCCGTGAGGGGCAGCCCTATGTGGTCACTGCCGTCGAGCTCGAAGGCGAATACCTCGACAAGGAGGCGGACTTCAAGTCGCTGGTGACGATCAAGCCGGGCGAGCCCTACCGGGCCGAGGACGTGGCCGAGACCGTTCGTGCCTTTACCGAGCGTTTCGGCGCCTTCGGGTACGCCTTCGCGCGCATCGAGCCGCGCACCGACATCAATCGTGAGACGGGCCGTGTTTCGGTGGCCTTGGTGGCAGAACCCCAGCGGCGGGTCTATGTGCGTCGCATCAACCTTTCCGGCAACGCACGTACGCGTGACGAGGTCATCCGGCGCGAGTTCCGGCAGTTCGAGTCGTCCTGGTACGACGGAGAGCGGATCCGCCTGTCGCGCGACCGGGTCGACCGGCTCGGCTACTTCAATGAGGTCAACGTCGAGACCAATGAAGTGCCCGGCACCAACGACCAGGTCGACTTGACGCTCAACGTCGTCGAGAAGCCTACCGGCAACCTGCTGCTCGGCGCGGGCTTTTCGAGCGCTGAAAAGCTGACGCTGACGGCGTCGATCAAGCAGGACAACATCTTCGGCTCGGGCAACTATCTTGGCGTCGAGTTCAATACAAGCAAGTACAACCAGAACTTCGTCATCAGCACGATCGATCCCTACTTTACGATTGACGGAATTTCGCGTTCGTTCGACCTTTACTACCGCACGACGCAGCCTTTGTCGAGCCAAGGCTCGGACTACAAGTTAGTGACCCCCGGTGTCGCCATTCGATTCGGAGTGCCTTTCACCGAATACGACACGGTGTATTTTGGTATCGGCGTGGAAAGCACCGAAATTAAAGGTGACGAAAGTGGCATGCCGTTCGCGTACTCCGAGTATCGTGACAAGTTCGGGGCGAAGAGTGTTGCTTTGCCATTGACACTGGGGTGGACCCGAGACGGCCGCGACAGCGCTTTGGTGCCGACGCGAGGCAGGTATCAGCGGTTGAACGCCGAGATGAGCTTGGCCGGAGACGCGCGCTACATCAAGACGAACTATCAATTCCAACAATATATTCCACTGAGCCAGTCATTCACTTTGGCGTTCAATGCTGAACTGGGTTGGGGGAAGGGGTTGTCAGGAAGACCGTTTCCCGTGTTCAAGAATTTCACGGGTGGAGGGTTGGGATCAGTCCGCGGATTCGAGCAGAATTCGTTCGGGGCGCTTGACAACACTACCGGTGGGCGTGTGGGTGGACACAAGCGGCTGAATCTGAATACCGAACTGTATGTTCCGTTTCCGGGCTCCGGAACCGACCGCACGCTTCGCCTGTTTGGATACTTTGACGTAGGAAACGTCTTCGACGACAAGTTCGAAAAGGTGAGCGTCGACAACCTTCGGGCCTCAACAGGCATCGGCTTCAGCTGGGTTTCACCGGTCGGCCCGTTGAAGCTCGCCTACGGCATTCCGGTGCGTGCAAAGTCCGGAGATAGAATCGAACGTCTGCAATTTCAGATTGGGACTGCCTTCTGATGAAGAAGATTTACATGAAGTCTGCGCTGTGTGCCGGCTTGCTCGCGCTGACGATGCAAGGGGCGCAGGCCCAGGAACTGAAGATCGGCTATGTGAGCAGCGATCGTGTGATGCGCGACTCGGAGCTTGCCAAGGCTGCCGAGGCACGTCTGCGCCAGGAGTTCTCCCGTCAGGAGAAGGAACTTGCCGACATGGCCGCGAAGCTCAAGACCGCTTCCGACAAGCTCGACAAGGAAGCTCCGACCCTGGCCGAATCGGAGCGTGGACGGCGCCAGCGTGATCTGGTCGACATGGACCGCGAATTCCAGCGCAAGCGCCGCGAGTACCAGGAAGACGCCAGCCGGCGGCGCAACGAGGAGTTGTCTGCGATCATCGACCGCGCCAACGGGGTGATCAAGCGCATCGCCGAGCAAGAGAAGTACGACCTGATCATCCAGGAGGCCGTCCACTGGAGCCCACGCGTCGATATCACCGACAAGGTCATCAAGGCGTTGAACGCCAACGGTGGCAAGTGAATCTTCGGCCGTGAACGATGTTGCCCTCGGCGAAATCGCGCAAGCACTTGGCGGAGAACTGATCGGCTCCGCCGCATTGCGCATCACCCGGATCGGCCCCCTGGAAGGCGCAACGCCTTCCACGCTCTGTTTCCTTTCCAACCCGCGATACACCTCACAGTTGGCGGCTTCCCAAGCCGGCTGCGTCATCGTTGCGCCGGCGTTTCGCGAGCAGGCGGTGCAGCGTGGTGCGGCCATCGTGGCCGACGACCCGTACGTCTATTTCGCCAAGCTGACGCAGTGGTGGGCGCGTCGGATGCTGCCCACCGTGCCGGCAGGCATCCACCCGTCGGCGGTGGTGGCTGCTACGGCGAGGATCGGGCAGAACGTTCGCATCGAGGCGCTCGCGGTGATCGATGACGAAGCGGAAATCGGTGACGGTGCCATCATCGGCGCGCACAGCGTGGTCGGGCGGGGCACCCGCATCGGTGCGAGGACACGACTGGCGCCCCATGTGTCGGTGCTGGACGGCTGCTCGCTCGGCGAGCGTTGCATTGTGCACTCGGGCGTCGTGATCGGCGCGGACGGCTTCGGCTTCGCTCAAGAGCAAGGCCGCTGGGTCAAGATCGAGCAGCTGGGCGGCGTGCGCATCGGCAACGATGTCGAGATCGGCGCGAACACCTGCGTCGACCGTGGCGCACTCGGCGATACCGTGATCGAGGACGGCGTCAAGCTCGACAACCTCATCCAGATCGCGCACAACGTGCACATTGGCGCGCACACCGCGATGGCGGGCTGCGTCGGCGTTTCGGGCAGCACGCGGGTTGGTGCGCATTGCACCATCGCCGGCGGGGTCGGTATCGCCGGGCACCTGACGATTGCCGACAACGTGCATGTGACCGCCATGAGCCTCGTGAGCCGTTCGCTGCTCAAGGCCGGCGTCTACAGCGGCGCGTTTCCCATCGACGACAATAAGGACTGGGAGAAGAATGCCGCGACACTGCGGCAACTCCATGCGCTGCGCGAACGAGTGCGCGCACTGGAAAAGAAGCTCAAGTGATGATGGACATCCACAAGATACTGAAGAAGCTGCCGCACCGCTATCCCATCCTGCTGGTGGACCGTGTGCTCGAACTCGAGAAGGGCAAGCGCATCCGGGCGCTGAAGAACGTCACGATCAACGAACCGTTCTTCATGGGGCACTTTCCGAACCGGCCGGTGATGCCGGGCGTGCTGATGCTCGAGGCGCTCGCGCAGGCTTCTGCGCTGCTGGCCTTCGATGCCGGCGATGCCGAACTCGATCCACGCGCGGTGTACTACTTCGTCGGCATCGACGGTGCAAGATTCAAGCGCCCGGTCGAGCCAGGCGATCAACTGGTGCTCGAGGTCTCGCTGGAACGCGCGCGTGCGGGCATCTACAAGTTCAAATGCCAGGCGCTCGTCGATGGCGAGCTGGCGGTCGAGGCCGAGTTGATGTGCACGATGCGCATCGTCGAGGACTGACCAGGGGCAGTCGATGGCTGAGGTTCACCCTACTGCAATCGTCGATCCCAAAGCCGAGCTTGCCGCTGGCGTTGCCGTCGGCCCGTATGCCGTGATCGGTGCCGGCGTGCGCATCGGCGAAGGCACGAGCGTCGGTGCACATTGCACGATTGAAGGTCCGACGACCATCGGTCGCGACAACCGCATCTTCCAGTTCGCGTCGCTCGGTTCGGCGCCGCAGGACATGAAGTACCGCGGCGAGCCGACCGAACTGCATATTGGCGATCGCAACACGATACGCGAGTTCTGCACCTTCAGCCGCGGCACCGTGCAGGACACCGGCGTGACATCGATCGGCGACGACAACTGGATCATGGCTTATGTCCATATCGCGCACGACTGCGCTGTCGGCAACCGGACCATCCTTGCGAACAACGCGACGCTTGCCGGGCACGTTCATCTGGGCGACTGGGTGTTCATCGGCGGACTGACCGGCATACATCAGTTCGTGAAGGTGGGTGCTCATGCGATGGCCGGCTTCGGCAGCCATGTGTCGCAGGACATCCCCCCGTTCATGACGGTCGCAGGCAACCCGCTGTCGGTGCATGGGCTGAATGTCGAGGGCCTGCGCCGCCGCGGCTTCTCGCGCGAGCGGATTGCGCATCTGAAGCAGATCCACCGGCTGCTCTACCGACAAGGGCTGACGCTCGAAGAGGCCAAGCAGCAGATTGCAGGCTTGCCGGGTGGCGATGCCGAGATGCGAGGCGACGTCGAGACGATGCTTGCCTTCCTCGCCCAGTCGTCGCGCGGCATCGTCCGCTGAACCTCCCGCCATGCCGACCTTTCCCCGTCTGGCCATGGTGGCCGGTGAGGCCTCGGGCGACTTGCTCGCTGGCTTGCTGATGGGCGGCCTCAAGCAGCGTTGGCCCGACGCGTCGACCTATGGCATCGGCGGGCCGCGCATGGCAGAGCATGGATTCGCCGCCTGGTGGCCGCACGAGAAGCTGGCGGTCCGGGGCTATGTGGAGGTGCTGCGGCACTACCGGGAGATCGCGGGCATCCGTTCCCAGCTGTGCGAGCGGTTGCTGTGTGACAAGCCCGATGCCTTCATCGGCGTGGACGCACCCGACTTCAACCTCGGTCTTGAGGAACGGCTGCGAGCCGCCGGCGTCCGCACGATACAGTTTGTCTGCCCGTCGATCTGGGCCTGGCGCGGCAAGCGCGTGCACAAGATCCGGCGCTCGGCCGATCACGTGCTGTGTCTGTTTCCGTTCGAGCCCGAACTCCTCGCCGGTCATGGCATCGAGGCGACGTACGTGGGGCATCCGCTGGCCGACAGCATCGCACTCGACGTACCACGTGCTGCGTCGCGCGAGGTGTTGGGCATCGATCTCGAAGCCGCGGTGGTGGCCCTGCTGCCTGGCAGTCGGCGTAGCGAGATCCAGTACAACGCTCCCAAGATCATCGCTGCGGCGGCCGAACTGCACCGTCGCCGGCCCGGTCTGAACTTCCTGCTGCCGGTCGTACCCGGCTTGCGCAGCATGCTCGAACCGCTGCTCGCCGAATATGGTGCGGGGTCACCTATCAGGCTGCTGGACGGTCGCTCGCACGAGGTGATGGCCGCAAGCGACGTGGTGGTCATCGCCAGCGGAACCGCGACGCTGGAGGCCGCCCTGTTCAAGAAGCCGATGGTCATCACTTACAGCATGCACTGGCTCAGCGCGATGATGATGCGGCGCATGGGATACCTGCCATGGGTCGGGCTGCCCAACATCCTGTGCAAGGACTTCGTCGTGCCCGAATTGCTGCAGGAAGCAGCCACGCCGACGACACTCGCGGATGCTACGCTTGCATGGCTCGACGACCCGGCTCGCTGCCAGGCGCTGGTCGGGCGCTTTACAGAACTGCACCAACGCCTGCGTTGCGACACTGCGCAAGCCGCCACCCATGCGATCGCGAAAGTCCTCCAAGCTTGAACAACTGCCGCTGAGCTGGGACGTTCCCGGCTTGCTGGCGGGGGTCGACGAGGCCGGTCGCGGACCTCTGGCGGGGCCGGTCGTGGCCGCCGCAGTGATCCTCGATGACGAGAACCGCATCGAGGGCTTGGCCGACTCCAAGCAACTGAGCGAGCGTACGCGTGAGCGTCTGTTCGACGAGATCCGTGCCAGGGCTTTGTGCTGCGCGATCGCCGAGGCGAGCGTCGAGGAGATCGATCGGCTCAACATTCTGCAGGCGACGATGCTCGCGATGAGGCGTGCGGTCGAGTCGTTGCGTCTCAAACCCGCGAAGGTGCTGGTCGACGGCAACCGCCTGCCGGTATTGAAGGTGGCAGCCGAGGCCATCGTGCAGGGCGATGCAAAGGTCCAGGCGATTTCGGCTGCGTCCATCCTCGCCAAGGTGCACCGCGACCGGCTGTGCCTGCAGCTGCACGAGCTTCACCCTCAATATGGCTTTGCCGAGCACAAGGGCTATCCGACGCCTGAGCATCTTGCAGCACTGCAGGCCCACGGCGCTTGTGCGGTGCACCGCCGCAGCTTCGCGCCGGTGCGTGCGGTGCTCCGGGTGGACTGATGTTGGTGCAGCAAGTCACATCACGAGACAACCCACTGGTTGTCAGGCTGCGCAAGCTTGTGCAGGAGGCAGCGGCCTACCGCAAGCTCGGCGAAGTCTGGCTGGAAGGCGAGCACCTGTGCTCTGCCTACCGGCAGCGCGGAGGGCAGGTGATGCTGGCGGTGGCATCGCAGGCAAGTTGGGAAGACGCGAGCGTCCGCGGGCTGTGCGCCGCGGTTGGCAAGGTCACGCTGTTGCCGGACAGCTTGTTCAAGTCGGTCAGCGGCCTGGAGTCGCCGGGGCGTGTGGGCTTTGTCGTCCCGTGGAGCGGCCCCGTGGCCCCGCAGTCCGGCATCGCGACGGTGGTGCTCGACCGCTTGCAGGACGCGGGCAACGTGGGCTCCATTTTGCGTAGCGCCGCGGCCCTGGGCATCGGTCAGGTGATCGCTCTGCGTGGAACCGCTGCGCTGTGGTCGCAGAAGGTACTGCGCGCCGGCATGGGGGCGCATTTCGGCCTGCGGCTGGTGGAGGCAGCAGGCGCCGATGCTCTGGATAGCCTTGGCCTCCCGCTCATCGGCACCAGTTCGCACACCGAAACCGAACTGCATGCGACGCGGCTGCCGTCACCATGTGCCTGGGTGCTGGGCCACGAAGGGCAGGGGGTCGATCCGGCCGTACAGCAGCGCTGCCAATGGACCGTGCGTATCCCACAGCCTGGCGGAGAAGAATCGCTGAACGTCGCGGCCGCCGCCGCCATCTGCTTCTACGAGGGCTTGCGGCAGCAACTCAATAGATGAGCCTGTCCGGGCGTATGTCGCGCAGGATGGTGGTTGCGATCTCTTCGATGGACTTGTGCGTCGACGACAACCAGGAGATGCCTTCGCGTCGCATCAACGCCTCGGCAGCGGCCACTTCATAGCGACAGTTCTCAAGGCTGGCGTACTTGCTGCCAGGCCGTCGCTCGTGCCGTATTTCGGCGAGCCGGTCCGGCGCGATCGTCAACCCGAAGCACTTCATCTTGTGCGGCACGAGCGACGACGGCAGGCAGTTGCGTTCGAAGTCCTCGGGAATCAGCGGGTAGTTCGCGGCTTTGATGCCGTGCTGCATTGCCAGATACAGCGACGTCGGCGTTTTGCCGCTGCGGCTTACGCCGACCAGAATCACGTCGGCTTCCTGCAGGTTTTTTGCCGATTGACCGTCATCGTGAGCCAACGAGAAGTTGATGGCCTCGATCCGGTTGTGATACTCCTGGCTCTTGGCGATGTCGGAAAATCGACCCACGCGGTGGTTGGACTTCATCGCGAACTCGAGCTCGAGCGGTTCGACGAAGGTCATGAACATGTCGAGCACCAGGCCCTTGCACCCGAGCTTCACGACCGACAGCACTTCTTCGTCGACGAGTGTCGTGAAGACGATCGGCTTGCGCCCTTCGACGTCCGCGGTTCGGTTGATCTCGTTGACCGCCTGATTCGCCTTTTCCACCGAGTCGATGAAAGGCATTCGGACGTGCCGAGGCTGGATGGCAAATTGTTTGAGAATCGAATTTCCAAACGTTTCGGCGGTGATGCCGGTGCCATCGGAAACGAAAAAGACGGTGCGGGTAGGCATGTCGCGGATTGTTTAGCCTTTGTTCAGCGCCCGGCCGGAAAAGCCCCGTAGAATTCTCTGGATTACCTCTCGTCCATACGCATGCGCGCCACACCACACGAACCAGAATCCACAAAGTGGGTCGGCCAGCGTGCGCCTCGGCGGCCGGAAACGGCACCGCGCGGGGACTCGGGAGCACCGGTTTCTCAACATCACGGAGCTTTCCCATGTCATCGACCGCATTGGCGACCACCCTGGTCGTACCGCTTGAAAACCTGAGGATGACCGACGTCGAGTCGGTGGGCGGCAAGAACGCCTCCCTCGGCGAGATGATCAGCCAGCTGGCCGCTTCCGGCGTGCGAGTGCCTGGCGGCTTTGCCACCACGGCGCACGCCTTCCGGGAGTTCCTGCGCCACGATGGGTTGGCGGACAGGATCAACGCGAAACTGGCGAAACTCGATACCGAAGACGTGCGTGCTCTGGCGGAAGCCGGTGCCCAGATCCGCCAATGGATGGTCGACACGCCGCTTCCTGCCACGCTGGAACTGGCGATCCGCGGTGAATTCGAGAAGCTGACGGCCGGGAACCCCGGTGCGTCGTTCGCCGTGCGGTCGTCCGCCACGGCAGAGGATCTGCCGGATGCGTCCTTCGCCGGCCAGCAGGAAACCTTTCTCAATGTCGTCGGCATCGACGATGTGTTGCACAAGATCAAGGAAGTCTTCGCGTCGCTCTACAACGACCGTGCCATCAGCTATCGCGTACACAAGGGTTTCGCTCACAGCGACGTGGCCTTGTCGGCGGGCATCCAGCGCATGGTGCGCTCCGACCTCGGGGCCGCTGGCGTGATGTTCACGATCGACACCGAATCAGGCTTCAAGGATGTGGTGTTCATCACGTCCAGCTACGGCTTGGGCGAGACGGTGGTGCAGGGCGCGGTGAACCCCGACGAGTTCTACGTCCACAAGCCGGCGCTGAAGAACGGCAAATTCCCGGTGATCCGCCGCAACCTCGGCTCCAAGCTGATCAAGATGGAATTTGCCTCTGCGGAGGAGAGGGCTTCGGCCGGCAAGCTGGTGAAGACGGTCAACACGCCGCCGGAGCTGCGCAACCGCTACTCGCTCAACGATGCCGACGTGATCGAGTTGGCGAAGTATGCGCTGATCATCGAGCAGCACTACGGGCGCCCGATGGACATCGAGTGGGGCAAGGACGGTGGCGATGGCCAGCTCTACATCCTCCAGGCGCGGCCGGAGACAGTCAAGAGCCAGTCCGACGGCGCCGTCGAACAGCGCTACAAGCTCAAGGGGCACGGCACGGTGCTGGCCGAAGGTCGCGCGATCGGGCAGAAGATCGGCACCGGCCCCGTGCGCCTGGTGCACTCGATCTCCGATATGGACCGTGTGCAGGCCGGTGACGTGCTGGTCACCGACATGACCGACCCGAACTGGGAGCCGGTGATGAAGCGTGCCAGCGCGATCGTCACCAACCGAGGCGGGCGCACCTGCCATGCGGCCATCATTGCACGCGAGCTCGGTATCCCGGCGGTGGTCGGCTGCGGCGACGCGACCGAGGTGCTGAAGGACGGGGCTCTGGTCACCGTTGCCTGCTCGGAAGGCGATACCGGCTACATCTACGACGGTTTGCTGGAAACCGAGGTGACCGAAGTGCGTCGCGGCGAGATGCCGTACTGCCCGGTCAAAATCATGATGAACGTCGGCAACCCGCAGCTCGCATTCGACTTCGCACAGATGCCCAACTCAGGCGTCGGCCTCGCGCGGCTCGAGTTCATCATCAACAACAACATTGGCGTGCACCCGAAGGCCATCCTCGACTATCCGAACGTTGACAGCGAACTGAAGAAGGCGGTCGAGTCGGTCGCTCGCGGCCATGCATCGCCGCGTGCTTTCTATGTTGACAAGCTCGCGGAAGGCGTGGCCACCATCGCGGCAGCCTTCTGGCCCAAGCCGGTGATCGTGCGGTTGTCGGATTTCAAGTCCAACGAGTACCGCAAGCTGATCGGCGGCTCGCGCTACGAGCCCGAGGAGGAGAACCCGATGCTGGGTTTCCGGGGGGCGTCGCGCTACATCAGCGGCGACTTCGCCGAAGCCTTCGCGATGGAGTGCGAGGCGATCAAACGCGTTCGCAACGACATGGGCCTCGACAACGTCGAGATCATGGTGCCTTTTGTGCGCACGCTGAAGCAGGCGGAGCGCGTGACGCAGATGCTGGCAGGCCATGGCTTGCAGCGAGGCAAGGACAACGTGCGGGTCATCATGATGTGCGAGGTGCCGAGCAACGCGATCCTGGCCGAGCAGTTCCTCGAGTACTTCGATGGCATGTCCATCGGCTCGAACGACTTGACCCAGTTGACGTTGGGACTCGACCGAGATTCGGGCCTCGAACTGCTCGCACGGGATTTCGACGAGCGCGACCCCGCTGTCAAGGCGATGATTTCGCGTGCGATCGCCGCGTGTCGTGCCGTCGGCAAGTATGTCGGCATCTGCGGGCAGGGCCCCAGCGATCACCCCGATTTCGCCGATTGGCTGGCCCAGGAAGGCATCGTCTCGATCTCGCTGAACCCGGATACGGTCGTCGACACCTGGCAGCGGCTGGCCGAACGCAAGTAGTTTCGCTTTTTCTTCCTTCCTGCAAATGGCTCCCACGGGAGCCATTTGCATTTGTGGCTCTAGGGTAAGTCCTGATCGGGCTTTCCTTCCGCGGAGCGGTTCTGTCAGAAAGGCGTAAGGCCCCCGCCAAGAATGGCTTGCAAGGTTCACGTAAAGAAAGGTTTCTAATGCTGCTGCTGGCCTCGGCGGTCAAATTGATCGCGGAGATCGCCTTGCTGGCGTTCTTGGGGCAATGGGTGCTCGGTCTCATCGCCGGTCGTCATCGTGAGACCAACCTGTTTTATCAGCTGCTGAGCATCCTGACCCGTCCTTTCGTGAAAGCGGCGCGATTCATCACGCCCAAGGTGGTGATCGACGCGCATGTCCCGTTGGTGGCGTTCCTCCTGCTTTCAATTGCGTGGGTGGCGGCGACGCTGACGGTCATCAGCATCTGTATCGAGATCGGAGTGCAGGCATGTCGATGAACACCGCGACGAGTTCGCGTCGCAGCCTTCGATACCGGCTTCTCAGGTGGCGGGCGATCCTGTGGCTCGTGGTCGGGCGCAATGCCCGGGCGCGGGCGCTGTTCGATCGCATGCTCGACGAATATCCGGGCGATGCCTATGGGTTGTCGAGCAGGGGCCACCTGCTGGCAAGCTCCGGGAGGCGCGACGCGGCCCTGGCCGATTACCGAGAACTGACCAGTCGGCATCCACAGCACAGCGCCGCAGCCTGGTTCAACCAAGCCTTCCTGCTCGATGAGGCCGGCCGCTATGACGAGGCGGAGCAGTGCTTCCGCCGGGCGGTCGAACTCGATCCGAAGCTTGATCGTGCATGGTACGGCCTGGGTCTGGTGCTTATCCGTGCGCACCGCTTTGACGAAGCCGTTGCGGCCCTGAAACGCAACACCGAACTGCAGCCCATGAGTCCGTACGCCTGGTACCAACTGGCGCGGGTCCATGTGGATCGTCACGAGCCCGAAGAGGCGACGAAGATCATTCGCCATCTCAAGGGTTTCGAGCCCAAGGTCGCAGCTCAGCTCGAGCGCGAAACGGGCTTGGCCGTGTGACGTGGCGGCTGGCTGCACCGGCGACGGTGCGGCGGCCGCCCAGCGACAGCCCGGCTGCAGGTTTGCAAAGGAGACGCAAGCGGGCTGTTTTCGTGCTTCGGGTTCACCGCCCGGGGTGTGCATCAGAGGAGACCACTGCCATGCAGTTGACGAGCAAGCATGAGGAGTACTGGCGAAAGAACTTGAGGATCACCGGCATCTTGCTGGCCCTGTGGTTCTTCGTCACCTTCGTGATCGGCTATTTCGCACGGGATCTGAATTTCAGCTTCTTCGGCTGGCCATTCAGCTTTTGGGTCGGCGCGCAAGGTGCGCTGATCGTCTATGTCGTGATCATCTGGTTCTATGCACGGTACATGAACCGGCTGGATCAGGAACACGGCGTTGCCGAGGAGGAATGAGCATGGCTGGATTCTCACCCGCCGCAAGCGGCACATCGGGGGCAGCGGCCAATGCCGCGTTCAAGAAGCAGCTCAACAAGGTGTACGGCTGGTACACCGGCGGCTTCGTCATCTTCGTGGTCGTCCTCGCCATCCTCGAGCAGATGGGGCTGCCGCGGAACTGGATCGGTTTCATCTTCCTGCTCGCGACCGTGGCCCTGTATGCCGGCATCGGCATCATGAGTCGCACCAGCGACGCCGCCGAGTACTACGTGGCAGGCCGCCGGGTGCCGGCGATCTACAACGGCATGGCGACCGGTGCCGACTGGATGTCGGCGGCCTCCTTCATCGGCATGGCCGGCACGCTCTACCTCACCGGCTACAACGGCCTGGCCTTCATCATGGGCTGGACCGGCGGCTACTGCCTGGTCGCGCTGTTCCTCGCGCCCTTCCTTCGCAAGTTCGGGCAGTTCACGATTCCTGACTTCCTGGGGGCACGGTACGGCGGCAATCTGGCCCGCTTCATCGGCATCTGTGCGGCGATCCTGTGCTCCTTCACCTACGTGGTGGCGCAGATCTACGGGGTGGGCATCATCACTGCACGCTTGTCCGGCCTGGCATTCGAGATCGGCATCTTTGTCGGTCTGGGCGGCATTCTGGTGTGTTCCTTCCTCGGCGGCATGCGTGCCGTCACCTGGACGCAGGTCGCCCAGTACATCATCCTGATCATTGCCTACCTCCTCCCGGTGGTCTGGCTGTCGGTCAAGCAGACCAGCGTGCCGGTGCCGCAGGCCATCTACGGCTACCAGCTCGAGAAGGTATCTGCGGCGGAGAAGCGGCTGCGTGAGGACCCGAAGGAACTCGAAGTCATCGAGCTGTTCAAGCAGCAGGCCGCCGCGGCCGACGCCAAGCTGAAGGACGTGCCGGCCGCGATGGCGGCCGACAAGGCTGCTGCCGAGCAGAAGCTGGCCGACCTGAAGGCACAGAACGCCGCCCTGGCAGACATTCAAGCGGCGGAAAAGGCACTTGCCGGCTTGCCGCAGACGGAAGCTGACGCCCGCAAGGCCTATACCGCGGCGAAGACGGGGGCCGAAGGACGTGCCAAGCCGCTGGCCGGCATGCCGGCCCATGCACAGATCTTCGCAGGAGACCCGAACGGAGACGCGGCAGCGCAAAAAGCGTTCGACACGTCGCGGCGGAACTTCCTGGCGCTGATCTTCTGTCTGATGGTCGGTACTGCGGCCCTGCCACACATCTTGATGCGCTACTACACGACGCCATCGGTGAAGCAGGCCCGCGAGTCGGTGTTCTGGTCGTTGTTCTTCATCTTCTTGCTGTATTTCACCGCGCCTGCGCTGGCCGTGCTCGTCAAGTACGAGATCTTCACGGCGCTGGTCGGTACGCCGTTCGACAGATTGCCTGACTGGATCGCTGCCTGGAACAAGGTCGACCCGGCGCTGCTGTCGGTGACCGACATCAACAAGGACGGCATCTTCCAGCTCGGCGAGATGAAGATCGGTGGCGACATCATCGTGCTGGCGACGCCCGCGATCGGCGGCCTGCCGTACGTGGTTTCGGGCATGGTCGCTGCGGGCGGCCTGGCGGCTGCGTTGTCGACTGCCGACGGCCTGCTGCTGACGATCGCCAATGCGCTGTCGCACGACCTGTACTACAAGATGATCGACCCGAACGCACCCACCTCCCGCCGCGTCATGATCTCCAAGATCCTGCTGCTGGTGGTGGCCCTGTGCGCTGCATACGTGGCAGCGCAGAAGCCGGCGGACATCCTGTTCTTGGTCTCTGCGGCGTTCTCGTTTGCTGCGGCAGCGTTCTTCCCGGCGCTCGTGCTCGGCATCTTCTGGAAACGGGCTTCGAGCATCGGCGCGGTGTTGGGCATGGTCAGCGGCCTGGGCATCACCTTCTACTACATGGCGACGACCCAGCCCTGGCTGCGCAGCATCTTCGGCGTCACCTCG
Source organism: Caldimonas mangrovi (assembly GCF_023721835.1). GTDB lineage: Bacteria > Pseudomonadota > Gammaproteobacteria > Burkholderiales > Burkholderiaceae_C > Caldimonas > Caldimonas mangrovi. The sequence continues at coordinate 180,141 of NZ_JAMKFE010000009.1, forward strand.
CCGGTCGAACTGTGGTTCGACATCCAGCCGATTTCGGCCGGCGTCTTCGGCGTGCCGCTGGGCTTCGCGGTCATCGTGCTGGTGAGCCTGGTGACCCCGGCACCGAAGAAGGACGTTCAGGAGCTGGTCGAACACGTCCGCTATCCGAACCTCAAGTCGGCCTGACACCGACGCGCGCACCCCTGGCCGCCCGAGTTTGAAGGCGGCTCCTGAGGCCCGCTCCACCCGGAGCGGGCTTTTTTGCTTCCGATGCGCTATACTTTCGGGCTTTCCTTGCCGCACCCGGTATTGCTTGTGCCTTGTCGTTCCCCTGAAGGGAGGACGGGTCTGCCAAGCGATGCGACGCCCCGGGGCGGCTTCATGCGCGGCGATTTCTCGTCGCGTGAACCCACAAGGAGTGTCGATGCGTCACTATGAAATCATTTTGCTGATCCATCCGGATCAAAGCGAGCAGGTCAACGCCATGGTCGAGCGCTACAAGGGCGCCGTGACCGCGGCCGGTGGCAAGGTCCACCGCGTGGAAGACTGGGGCCGCCGTCAGCTGGCCTACATGATCCAGAAGCTTGCAAAAGCCCATTACATCTGCATCAACATCGAATGCAGCAAGGAAACGCTGGAAGAGCTCGAGACCGGCTTCCGCTTCAACGACGCCGTGCTGCGCCATCTGACGGTGCAGAAGAGCAAGGCCGAAACCACTCCGTCCGTCATGATGAAGATGGTGGAGAAGGAAGAAGCCAAGAAGGCGCAACAGGAAACTACGGCTTAAAGGTGTTCGCGGCCGTTCGCCTGCACGACCTCGCTGAATGAACCGCCTGGTTCTGACCGCGGCGATCGTCGAACGCAGTGCGATGCGCTACACGCCCGCCGGCCTTGCGGCCCTGGACCTGCGCCTGGCGCACGAGTCGATGGCTGCGGAAGCCGGGCACCAACGACAGGTTCGCATGGAACTGAGGTCGGTGGTGATCGGGCCGATGGCGGAGCAACTGAACCGTGTGGAACTGGGCGTCGCCCGGGATTTCGCCGGTTTCCTCGCTTCGCAGCGCAACGGCCGAGGTGTGGTGTTTCACATCACCGAGCTGCCCTAGAACGTTCGTTTTGTATTCGGATCGATAGACATTTAAGGAGGTCATCATGCCCCCGCCCCGTGGTAAGTTTTCCAAGGACCGTAAAGGCAAGCGCAACCAGCAATCGCTGCTGTTCAAGCGCAAGCGCTTCTGCCGCTTCACCGTCGCCGGTGTTGAAGAGATCGACTACAAGGATGTCGACACGCTGCGTGACTTCGTCGGCGAGAACGGCAAGATCATCCCGGCCCGCCTGACCGGCACCCGTGCGATCTACCAGCGCCAGCTGTCCACCGCGATCAAGCGTGCCCGCTTCCTCGCCATGCTGCCGTACAGCGACCAGCACAAGGTCTGAGGAGCCAGAACATGCAAGTGATCCTGCTCGAAAAAGTGGCCAACCTCGGCAACCTCGGTGATGTCGTCAAGGTCAAGGACGGCTACGCGCGCAACTACCTGATCCCGACTGGCCATGCCCGTCGCGCGACGGAAGCCGCCATCAAGCAGTTCGAAGCCAAGCGCGCCGAACTCGAGAAGGCCGCCGCCGACAAGCTGGGCGCTGCCCAAGCGCAAGGCGAGAAGCTGGCTGGCAAGACGGTCCAGATCGCGCAGAAGGCCGGTGTCGACGGCCGCCTGTTCGGCTCTGTGACCAACTTCGACATCGCTCAAGGCCTGGCCAAGCTGGGCTTCGAAGTGGCCAAGTCGCAGGTGCGGCTGCCCAACGGTCCGGTGAAGACCGTCGGCGAGCACCCGGTGTCGGTGGCACTGCACACCGACGTCGTCGTCGACATCACCGTCAACGTGGTGGCCGAAGCCGACTGAAGCCGGCAGCGGCGTTGTTCCGCGATGAAGGCCGGTCGAAAGACCGGCCTTTTGTCTTTTTTCATGGCGTCGGAGTTGTCCTCCGCCGTCCCCTGGCTGTCCAGCGGTTTTCCACAGACTTGTCCCTTGCCTTGGGCGGGGGGCCGCCCTAATCTTCGTCGCTTATGTCTGCCATTCTGAGCGGTTCAGAGTTTTCCGGGGCCCCACGGCGGGTCGACGACGAAGTTGCACGCCTGCGCGTGCCGCCGCACTCGATCGAGGCTGAGCAGAGCGTGCTCGGTGGCCTGCTGCTCGACAATGGCGCCTGGGACCGTGCCGGCGATCTGCTCACAGACAGCGACTTCTATCGGTTCGAGCACCGCATGATCTACGCGGCGATCGGCAACCTGATCAACGCGACCAAGCCTGCCGACGTGATCACTGTCTACGAACAGCTGCAGAGCCTCGGCAAGGCGGACGAATGCGGCGGGCTGCAGTACCTGAACGCGCTCGCCCAAAGCGTGCCGAGCGCCGCCAACCTGCGCCGCTACGCCGAGATCGTCCGAGAGCGCGCCGTGCTGCGCAAACTGGTCGCCGCCAGCGACGAGATCGCGACGGCCGCCTTCAACCCTCAGGGGCGGCCGGTCTCGCAGATCCTCGACGAGGCCGAGGGCAAGATCTTCAAGATCGGCGAGGAAGGCTCGCGCTCCAAGCAGGGCTTTCACTCGATGGACTCGCTGGTGGTCGACCTGCTCGACCGCGTGCAGGAGCTGGCCGAGAACGGCGCGGAAGACGTGACCGGCGTTCGCACCGGCTTCTTCGACCTGGACCGCATGACGGCGGGGCTGCAGCCGGGCGACCTGATCGTCCTCGCTGCCCGCCCGTCGATGGGCAAGACGGCCTTTGCGCTCAACATCGGTGAGCATGTCGCGGTGAGCGAAGGCTTGCCGGTGGTGGTGTTCTCGATGGAAATGGGGGCTTCACAGCTCGCGCTGCGTGTGGTCGGCTCCCTAGGCCGCATCGACCAACAGCACCTGCGCACCGGTGCATTGCGCGACGACGAATGGTCGCGCCTTTCCGAGGCGGTCGAGAAGCTGCGCAATGCCAGCATTTTCATCGACGAGACCCCCGGCCTGTCACCGAGCGAGCTGCGCGCCCGCGCGCGACGGCAGGCGCGGCAATGCGGGCAGCTGGGCCTGATCATCGTCGACTATCTGCAGCTGATGAGCGGCAGCGGCGGGGCCAGCGAAGAAAACCGGGCCACCGTGATCGGCGAGATCTCGCGCGGCCTCAAAGCGCTGGCCAAGGAGCTGCGCTGCCCGGTGATCGCGCTGTCGCAGCTGAACCGCAGTGTCGAAACCCGCACCGACAAGCGTCCGATGATGAGTGACCTGCGCGAATCCGGCGCCATCGAGCAGGACGCGGACGTCATCATGTTCATCTACCGCGACGAGTACTACACCAAGGAAGCCTGCAAGGAGCCCGGGGTGTCGGAGATCATCATCGGCAAGCAGCGTAACGGCCCTGTCGGGACGGTGAAGCTCGCCTTCCTGAAGCCGTTGACGAAGTTCGAGAACCTGGCGCCGGGCAGCTTCGGCGGCGACGAATACTGAGCGTTGCGATCGCTCCCGGACAAGAAAAAAGCGGCTCCCTCGGAGCCGCTTTCTTTTCGGCCGACGTGGCCTTGCTCAGAGCACCTCGCTGGCGAAGTCCGCCAGCCGCGAGCGTTCGCCGCGCGCGAGGGTGACGTGGCCGCTGTGCGGCCAACCCTTGAAACGGTCTACCGCGTAGGTAAGGCCCGAGCTGCCCTCGGTGAGGTAGGGCGTGTCGATCTGAGCCAAATTGCCCAGGCAGACGATCTTGGTGCCGGGCCCGGCGCGGGTGATCAGCGTCTTCATCTGCTTGGGCGTCAGGTTCTGCGCCTCGTCGATGATCACGAACTTGTTCAGAAAGGTGCGGCCGCGCATGAAGTTCAGGCTTTTGATCTTGATCTTCGAGCGCACCAGTTCGTTGGTGGCCGCACGTCCCCATTCGCCGGCACCGGAGTCCGAGCGTGCCAGCACTTCGAGGTTGTCATCGAGCGCGCCCATCCAGGGCGACATCTTTTCCTCCTCGGTACCGGGCAGATAGCCGATGTCCTCACCGACCGGCACCGTGACGCGCGTCACGATGATCTCGGTGTAGCGCCGCTCGTCGAGCACCTGGCTCAGGCCGGAGGCCAGTGTCATCAGCGTCTTGCCGGTGCCGGCCGTGCCTGTCAGAGTCACGAAATCGCACTCAGGATCCATCAGCAGGTTCAGCGCGAAGTTTTGCTCGCGGTTGCGACCCACCACGCCCCAGACCGCGTTCTTCTGGTGGGTGTATTCCTTCACCGTGCGCAGTACGGCGGTCTTGCCGGTGATCTCGGTGACCTTGGCATACAACGGCGCAACGCCTGGCGCTTCAAGGTAGACGAACTGGTTGACGAGCAATGCCGGCACCAGCGGTCCGCTGATGCGGTAGAAGGTCAGGCCGCCTTGCTGCCAGCTTTCCATGGTCTTGCCGTGCCGCTCCCAGAAGTCCCCAGGCAACGCAAGCACGCCGGTATAGAGCAGGTCGACGTCGTCGAGCGTCTTGTCGTTGTAGTAGTCCTCTGCAGGCAGCCCGAGCGCACGCGCCTTGATGCGCATGTTGATGTCCTTGGACACCAGCGCGACATCGCGCTCAGGATGCTGCGCGCGCAAGGCCTGCACCACGCCGAGTATCTGGTTGTCGGCCTTGCCCTGTGGCAGCCCTTCCGGCAATTCGATCTTCAGCAACTGCGTCTGGAAGAACAGGCTGCCAGCGGCTTCGCGATGGCCGGTCTTGGCCAGCGGGATGCCGTCCGGCATCGCTCGCGGGCTGTCGGCGACGAGCGCGTCCAGCTCGCGGCTGACCTGCCGGGCATTGCGGGCCACTTCCGACATGCCGCGCTTGTGGCTGTCGAGCTCCTCCAGCGTGATCATCGGCAGATAGATGTCGTGCTCGTCGAAGCGGAACAGCGACATCGGGTCGTGCATCAGCACATTGGTGTCCAGCACGAACAGGCGTTTCGGCCCGGCCGGCGTGGAACGTCTGGGAGTCACTGCCTTGTTCGGTGCAGGGCGTGCCGGGACCGCGGTGACCGTCTTCGCCTGAGGCTTGGCGGTCGCGGGAGCTGGTTTGTCTTGGGGGTCGAACAGATCGAGCACGGCCGGCGAAGCAGGCTCGGCCTTGGAGGAGCGTTTCGCCGGCCGGGGGGCAGCTTGCGCGTCGATGTCGGCGAGGGAAAGGACGGTGGCTTTCTTGGCGGGTGGCTTCGGCAGTGGCATTGCGGGGCGACGTGGCTAACGTCAGGCTGCGAAAACAAAAAGCCGCACAGCAAGCTGTGCGGCTTCGCGGTTTATGCAGGAGTCCAACTCAACGGCATGGACCCATTATGCACAAGTCAGATGGCTGATCAACGATGGTGTCGGCGGGGACCGCGACAGCGGTTGCCTGCGCGGTATCAGGCCGACTTCTTGAGTGCCTTGACGGCCTTCAGCACGTCGTCGACATGGCCTGCGACCTTGATGCCACGCCATTCGTGGCGCAGGACTCCATCACTGTCGACCACAAACGTGCTGCGCTCGATCCCCTTGACCTTCTTGCCGTACATGATCTTGTTCTTGACCACGCCGAACATGTGACACATCTTTTCTTCCGTGTCGGCGATCAGGTCGAACGGCAGTTCCAGGCTTTGCTTGAACTTGTCGTGCGAGGCCATGTTGTCGCGCGAAACGCCAAATACCACCGCACCGGCCTTCAAGAAGTCCTTGTGCTTGTCGCGGAATTGCATCGCCTCGGTGGTGCAGCCTGGGGTATTGTCTTTGGGGTAGAAGTACAGGACGACGGTTTGCCCCGCAAAACCCTGCGGGGTGTACTTCACACCGCCGGTCGCGAGCGCTTCAAATTCCGGGAGGGGTTTATTGAGAGCTGGCGTCATGTAGATTTTGGAAGTGGTGCGCCCGGTAGGCGTAGCCCCTCATTATACGGGCACCTGTCAATTCCCCCGACGTGCGGGCCCTTTGCAGGCCTGCCAGAAACGCCAGTTGCGCGGGCGTTTCAACTTGCGATCAGCAGTGCCGCCACCACGGTGCGGCCTTCCGACACGAGGATGTTGTAGGTACGGCACGCCGCGCCTGTGTCCATCGTCTCGACACCGATGCCCCGCTCGATGAGCGGGCGCAACGCTTCCGGGCTTGCGAAGCGCAGTCGCGCGCCGCTGCCGAACAGCACGACTTCGGGTTCCAGCCGTGCCACCTGCTCGAAGTGCTCTGCGCGGAGGTCCTCGATCCGCTTGCAGGACCAATCGACCACGTCGCCCTTGGATGGCACGACCACGCTGGCGTGGTGCACCCGCCCGTTGATCGTCACGCCGCCCGGGCCGTGGGCGCCTATGACGTTGGCTGAATCGATGCGGTCGGGCTGAAGTTTCACGTCGAGATTGCAACTGGGGTGAAGTACTGCGGCCGGACACGCGTGTCCATTTCGGGCCGGTGACGAGCGAAGCGTGTGGTTAAATTATAGGTTTTGCACTGCAGCAAACCTGTAAATCCTTGCTGCCACCGATTTTTCCGTCTGCGGAGGTTCTTTTGAAACCCGTCTCCAAATCCGCCAAGCTGGCCAATGTCTGCTACGACATCCGGGGGCCGGTGCTGGAGAAGGCTCGCCAGATGGAAGAAGAGGGCCAGAAGATCATCAAGCTGAACATCGGCAATCTGGCCGTGTTCGGCCTGGAGCCGCCCGACGAGATCGTGCAGGACATGATCCGTAACGTGCCGCATACGGCCGGCTATACCGATTCGAAGGGTCTCTTCGCGCCACGCAAGGCGGTGGTGCACTACACGCAGGAGAAGAACGTGCGTGGCGTGACGGTCGACGACGTGTTCCTCGGCAACGGGGCGTCGGAGTTGATCGGCATGTCGATGAACGCGCTGCTCAACGACGGTGACGAGGTGCTGATCCCGGCGCCGGACTATCCGCTGTACACGGCGGTGGTGGCGCTGTCGGGCGGCAAGCCGGTGCACTACATGTGCGACGAGCAGGCAGACTGGATGCCGGACGTTGCCGACATCAAGAGCAAGCTCACGTCCAACACGAAGGCCATCGTCGTCATCAATCCGAACAACCCGACCGGCGCGCTGTACCCCGATACGCTGCTGCTCGAACTGGTCGAGATCGCTCGTGAGCACCAGCTGATCGTGTTCGCCGATGAGATCTACGACAAGACGCTGTACGACGGCCACACGCATACCAGCATCGCTTCGCTGGCCGACGACGTGCTGTGCGTCACGTTCAACGGCCTGTCGAAGAACTACCGTTCCTGCGGCTATCGCGCCGGCTGGATGGTGGTGTCGGGCGAAAAGAAGCATGCGCGCGACTACATCGAGGGCCTGAACATGCTGGCTTCGATGCGCCTGTGTGCGAACACGCCGGGGCAGTTGGCGATCCAGACGGCGCTCGGGGGCTACCAGAGCATCAAGGACCTGGTGGCGCCGGGCGGCCGACTGTGCCGCCAACGTGATCTGGCGCACCAGTTGCTGACCGACATCCCAGGCGTCAGCTGCGTCAAGCCGAAGGCCGCGTTGTACATGTTCCCGCGGCTCGACCCGAAGCTGTATCCGATCGAGGACGACCAGCAGTTCGCCTACGAGCTGCTGGCCGAGGAGAAGGTACTGATCGTGCAGGGCACCGGCTTCAACTGGCCGCAGCCCGACCACTTCCGGCTGGTGTTCCTGCCGAACTCGGACGACCTCACGGAGGCCGTTGGCCGCATCGCACGTTTCCTCGAGCACTACCGCAAACGTCATTCCTACTGAATCACTGATCGAGTTCCTATGAATCCCATCCGCATCGGGTTGCTGGGCGCCGGCGTCGTCGCCAGCGGTGTCGTGAACGTCCTCAGCCGGAATCAGGCCGAAATCAAGCGCCGTGCCGGGCGTGGCATCGAGGTCGCGCGCATTGCCGCGCGTAATGCCGAGAAGGCGCGCGCCTCGCTCGGCTCGGACATCGAACTCACCACCGATTTCGATGCACTCGTGACCGACCCGGCCATCGACATCGTCGTCGAGCTGATCGGCGGCACCACCCGCGCCAAGGAACTCGTGCTGAAAGCCATCGGGGCAGGCAAGCATGTCGTGACTGCCAACAAGGCGTTGCTGGCCGTGCACGGCACCGAGATCTTTGCCGCGGCCAGCGCAAAGGGCGTGATGGTCGCGTTCGAAGCGGCGGTGGCCGGTGGTGTGCCGATCATCAAGGCGCTGCGCGAGGGGCTGACGGCCAACCGCATCCAGTGGATCGCCGGCATCATCAACGGCACGACGAACTTCATCTTGAGCGAAATGCGCTCCAAGGGCCTGGACTTCGACACGGTCCTGAAGGAGGCCCAGCGTCTCGGCTATGCCGAAGCTGACCCGACCTTCGACATCGAAGGGGTCGATGCGGCGCACAAGGCAACCATCATGAGCGCGATCGCGTTCGGCATCCCGGTCCAGTTCGACAAGGCCTATGTCGAGGGCATTACGAAGCTGCAGGCGGCCGACATCACCTATGCCGAACAACTCGGCTACCGCATCAAGCTGCTGGGCATCACCAAGTGGCGTGAGCAAGGCATCGAGCTGCGCGTGCACCCGACGCTGGTGCCGGAGAAGCGGCTGGTGGCCAACGTCGAGGGGGCGATGAACGCGGTCGTGGTGCACGGCGATGCGGTGGGCTCGACCCTGTACTACGGCAAGGGCGCGGGCTCCGAGCCAACCGCCTCGGCGGTGGTGGCGGACCTCGTGGACGTGACGCGCTTGCACACGGCCGACCCGGATCACCGCGTGCCGCACCTGGCGTTCCAGCCGGACGCGCTCGACAACACGCCGATCCTGTCGATCGACCGGGTCGTCACTTCGTTCTATCTGCGCCTGCGCGTCGCCGACCAGACCGGTGTGCTGGCACGCATCACCGGCATCCTGGCCGAGCACGACATCTCGATCGACGCAGTGCTGCAGCGGGAAGCCGGCGACAACGAGAATCAGACGGACCTGATCATCCTGACGCACGACACCGAAGAAGGCCGCATGAACCGCGCGATGGCGCAGATGCAGGCGCTGACCACCGTGCTGCAGCCGATCGTGCGCATCCGCAAGGAAGAACTGAACTGAACGCAGCCCATCGTCGGAGACGGATTTGAAGTACATCAGCACCCGGGGCGACCGGACCTTGCGCGGTTTTTCCGAGATCCTGCTCGAGGGGCTGGCGCCGGATGGCGGCCTGTACCTGCCGGCCGAGTACCCGAAGGTCGACGCCGCCACGCTCGCACGCTGGCGCAAGCTGCCGTATGCCGAGCTGGCGTTCGAGGTGTTGTCGCTTTACATCGACGACATTCCGTCGGCCGACCTGCGCGACATCGCGGTCCGTACCTATCGCCAGGAGGTGTTCGGTACCGCGGAGATCGTGCCGCTGAAGCGGCTGGAGCCCGGCCTGTGCCTCGAAGCCTTGTCCAACGGACCGACGCTGGCCTTCAAGGACATGGCGATGCAACTGCTCGGCAACCTGTTCGAGTACGAACTGGGCCGCCGTGGCGAGCAGCTGAACATTCTCGGTGCGACGTCGGGCGACACCGGCAGCGCTGCCGAGTACGCGATGCGTGGCAAGCAGGGGGTGCGGGTGTTCATGCTGTCGCCCCACCGTCGCATGAGCCCTTTCCAGCAGGCGCAGATGTTCAGCCTGCAGGACGCCAACATCCACAATCTGGCCGTCGAAGGCGTGTTCGACGACTGCCAGGACATCGTCAAGGCGGTTTCGAACGACCTGGAATTCAAGCGCCGTCACCGCATCGGCACCGTCAACTCGATCAACTGGGCGCGGCTGGTCGCGCAGGTCGTCTACTACTTCGCCGGCTACTTCCAGGCAACGAGCTCGAATGAAGAGGTCGTCAGCTTCGCGGTGCCGTCGGGTAATTTCGGCAACATCTGCGCGGGGCACGTCGCACGCATGATGGGGCTGCCGATCCGGCAGCTGGTGCTGGCGACGAACGAGAACGACGTGCTCGACGAGTTCTTCCGCACCGGCACCTACCGCGTGCGCAAAAGCGCCGAGACCCACGAGACGTCGAGCCCGTCGATGGACATCTCCAAGGCCTCGAACTTCGAGCGCTTCGTGTTCGACCTGCTCGGTCGCGACGCAGAGCGCACGCGCCGCCTGTTCAAGGAGGAGGTCGAGCTGCACGGTTCGTTCCAGCTGCTGCCGCACGAGTTCGCCCGTATTGCCGACTATGGCTTTGTCTCGGGCAAGAGCACCCATGCCGATCGCCTGGCGACGATCCGCGATACCTTCGAGCGTTGCGGCGTGATGATCGATACCCACACCGCCGATGGCCTGAAGGTGGCGCGCGAGCGCCGTCAGCCCGATGTGCCCATGCTGGTGCTCGAGACGGCCTTGCCGGTGAAGTTCGCTGCGACGATTGTCGAGGCCCTGGGGCGCGAACCGGAGCGGCCCGCAGCCCTGCAGGGCATCGAGGACCTGCCCAAGCGCTACACGGTGATGCCGCCATCGCCCCAGGCGATCAAGGACTACATCGCGCAGAATTGCTGATCCCTCCACGGATCGGCAGTTCATGAAGGTCGTCGGTTTTTGCGGTTACTCGGGCTCGGGCAAGACCACGCTGGTCGAGCAGCTCATCGTGCGTATGAAGTACGAAGGCCTGCGCATTTCGGTGGTCAAGCATGCGCATCACAAATTCGACATCGACCATGAGGGCAAAGACTCCTGGCGACACCGTCAGGCCGGGGCTTTCGAGGTGGTCGTGGCCTCCGACCGCCGGCTGGCGAAGATCCGCGAGTACGAGGCTGTGTGCGAACCGACCGTCCACCAGCTGATCGCTGAGCTCGTCGAATGCGACTGGGTGCTGGTCGAAGGTTTCAAGCACGCCGACATCGGCAAGATCGAGGTCTGGCGCGCCGACACCGGGCAGCGTGTGCAGTATGTCGAAGACCCTTTCGTCTTTGCGATCGCGACCGACAGCCCCGACCGGCTGCCCCAGTCCACCCTGCGGCCGGTGCTGAACCTCAACGACCCCGACGCCGTGGTCGAGCATCTGCTGCAGAATGCTTCCCGCTATGAGTACACCGCCACGTAGCCCCATGCTGAGCCTGGAGGAGGCGCTCGGCCGCCTGCTGACTTGCGTCCGACCCTTCGCCGAGCGCGAGCAACTGCCGACCGCGCAAGCGCTCGGCCGCGTGCTGGCCGAGGACTTGGTGTCGCCGCTGGATGTGCCGCCGCTGGCGAACAGTTCGATGGACGGCTACGCGGTGTGTCGGTCCAACATTCCCGACGAGGGCGTGGCATTGCCGGTTTCCCAGCGGGTGGCCGCGGGGCAGGTCGGCACGGTGCTCCAGCCGGGCACGGCCGCGCGCATCTTCACCGGCGCACCGGTGCCGGACGGCGCCGATGCGATCGTGATGCAGGAGCAATGCGAACTGCTGGACGACGGCCGGGTGCGTCTGAACACGGTACCGATGGCGCGGCAATGGATCCGTGAGCAGGGCGAGGATGTACGGCGTGGCACCGTGGTGCTGCCGCGCGGCACGCGGCTGACGCCGCAGGCCATCGGCCTGGCGGCCACGGTGGGCGCCGCGACGCTGCCGGTGGCGCGCAAGCCGCGCGTTGCATTGTTCTCGACGGGCGACGAACTGGTGATGCCCGGCGAGCCGCTGCGTCCTGGCGCGATCTACAACTCGAACCGCTACACGCTGCGGGCGTTGCTGGCGCAGCTTGGCTGCGACTGCACGGACCTCGGCATCGTGCCGGACACCCTGGAAGCGACGCGCGATGCGCTGCGCCGGGCGGCTGCCGGGCATGACCTCATCCTGACCTCGGGCGGCGTCTCGGTGGGCGAGGAAGACCACATCAAGCCGGCGGTACAGGCGGAAGGCCAGCTCGATCTGTGGCAGATCGCGATCAAGCCGGGCAAGCCACTGGCGTTCGGGCAAGTGCGCGACGCCTGGTTCATCGGGTTGCCGGGCAACCCGGTGTCGAGCTTTGTGACCTTCCTGCTGGCGGTGCGGCCCTTCCTGCTGGCGCTGCAAGGCAGCCGGGTCGAGCCGCCGCAGACCCTGCCGATGCGTGCGGCCTTCGACTGGCCAAAGCCGGACAAGCGGCGCGAGTTCCTGCGGGTGCGCCGTACCGCAGACGGGCGGGTGGAACTGTTCCCGAATCAGAGTTCAGGCGTGCTGACTTCGACGGTCTGGGCCGATGGCGTGGTGGACAACCCGCCCGGGCAGGCGATCGCGAGCGGCGACATCGTGCGCTATCTGTCGTTGGCGGAGTGGATGCAATGAAGGTGACGGTGAAGTACTTTGCGTCCATCCGGGAGGCGCTGGGACCGGGCGAGGTGGTCGAACTGCCGGCCGGCTCGACGATCGGCGCACTGCGCGACCGGCTCATCGCCGCGTCGTCGCCGCATGCCGAGGCGCTGGCCCGCGGCCGTGCGGTGCGCGCGGCGCTCGACCAGGCACTGTGTGACGAGAACGCCGTGGTGCCGGAGAATGCCGAAGTGGCCTTCTTCCCGCCCGTGACCGGCGGCTGAGACATGAGCACGTCGCGCGTCAGCATCCAGACTGAAGATTTCGACTTGTCGGCCGAAGTCGCACAACTGCGTGCCGGCGACACCGGGGTCGGCGCGGTTGCGGCCTTCGTCGGCACCGTGCGCGACGTCAGCGAAGGGCAGGGCGTGCAGCGCATGGAGCTGGAGCACTACCCGGGCATGACCGAGAAGTCGATCGAGGCCATGATCGACGAAGCGCAGCAGCGCTTTCGCATCCGTGCAGCCCGGGTGATCCATCGCGTCGGCGCGTTGGCGCCGGCCGACCAGATCGTGATGGTGGCGGTGACTTCCGCGCACCGTGGCGACGCCTTCCAGGCCTGCGAGTTTCTGATGGACTACCTGAAGACACAGGCACCGTTCTGGAAAAAGGAGCACACGCCGGAAGGCGCGCGCTGGGTCGATGCGCGCAGCAGCGACGATGCCGCCTTGGCGCGCTGGGGCATCCACGCGGCCAACGCCAGCGAGCCGCCAAGCTGATGCAGCAACTCACGCTGCTCCACGCGGTGGCGGTGGCTGTCGGTGCGGCGGGCGGGGCCCTGCTGCGCTGGCTGGCCAGCATGTGGCTGAATCCGAGCTGGTCGGGCTTTCCTCTCGGAACGCTGCTGGTCAACTGCGTGGGGGGGCTGCTGATCGGCGCCGCGTTGATGTGGTTCAGCCGCTTCCCGGACGAATTCTGGCGCTTGCTGTTCGTCACCGGTTTCCTCGGTGGGCTGACCACCTTCTCGGCCTTTTCGCTGGAATCGCTGCACCTGCTGCAACAGGACGAGTGGGGGATGGCCGCGGCCCATACTGCGGCCCACGTGGCGGGCGCGCTGGGCTGCGCTGCGCTCGGGTTCCGGGGCCTGAGGCTGCTGCTGGGGTGAGCGCCCGAGCGCCGGCTTGATCCAGCGCACGTCGGGGCACGCGGTTTGCACTTGAAATGTGCGGCGGCTGCCTCATTTCCTTCGCAATTCGGAGGATTTCCCATGCGACTCGACAAGCTCACCACCAAGTTCCAGGAAGCCCTGGGCGATGCCCAGAGCCTGGCGCTGGCGCACGACAACCCGTACATCGAGCCGCCGCACATCGTGCTGGCGATGCTGCAGCAGGACGAGGGCCCGAAGGCGCTGCTGGCGCGCGCGGGCGTCAACACTGGCGGGTTGCAGAAGGCGGTCGAAGCTGCCATCAAGCGCCTGCCGCAGGTGCAGGGCGCCGAGCAGGTACAAGCCGGCCGCGACACCGTATCGCTGCTGCAGGCGGCCGAGAAGGAAGCGCTGAAACGAGGCGACCAGTTCGTCGCCAGCGAGATGTTCCTGCTGGCGCTGACCGAGACCAAGGCTGACATCGGCCAGATCGCAAAGGAATTCGGCGTCACCCGCAAGTCGCTGGAGTCCGCCATCGAGGCCGTGCGCGGCGGACAGCCCGTGGACAACGCCGAGGCCGAGGGCCAGCGCGAAGCGCTGAAGAAGTACACGCTCGACCTGACCGAGCGCGCACGCCGGGGCAAGCTCGACCCGGTGATCGGCCGCGATGACGAGATCCGCCGGGCGATCCAGGTGCTGCAGCGCCGCACGAAGAACAACCCGGTACTGATCGGCGAGCCGGGCGTCGGCAAGACGGCCATCGTCGAAGGCCTGGCACAGCGCATCGTCGCCGGCGAAGTACCGGAGACGCTGAAGAACAAGCGCGTGCTGGTGCTCGACATGGCAGGGCTGCTGGCCGGTGCCAAGTACCGCGGCGAATTCGAGGAGCGGTTGAAGTCGGTGCTGAAGGAGGTGGCGCACGACGAGGGGCGCATCATCCTGTTCATCGACGAGATCCACACGATGGTTGGCGCGGGCAAGGCCGAAGGTGCCATTGACGCCGGCAACATGCTGAAGCCGGCGTTGGCGCGCGGCGAGTTGCACTGCATCGGCGCGACCACGCTGGACGAGTACCGCAAGTACATCGAGAAGGATGCGGCGCTGGAGCGGCGCTTCCAGAAGATCCTGGTCGACGAGCCGACGGTGGAAGCGACCATCGCCATCCTGCGCGGCCTGCAGGAGAAGTACGAGGTGCACCATGGCGTCGAGATCACCGACCCGGCGATCGTGGCGGCGGCGGAGCTTTCGAACCGCTACATCACCGACCGCTTCCTGCCCGACAAGGCGATCGACCTGATCGACGAGGCGGCGGCCAAGATCAAGATCGAGATCGACTCCAAGCCCGAGGCGATGGACCGGCTCGACCGCCGGCTGATCCAGTTGAAGATCGAGCGCGAGGCGGTCAAGAAGGAAAAGGACGAGGCCTCGCAGAAGCGACTGTCGCTGATCGAGGAAGAGATCGGCCGGCTGGAGCGCGAGTACGCCGACCTGGAAGAGATCTGGAAGTCCGAGAAGGCCACTGCGCAGGGCTCGGCGCAGATCAAGGAAGAGATCGATCGCATGCGCTTCCAGATGGAGGAACTGAAGCGCAAGGGCGACTTCAACAAGGTCGCCGAGCTGCAATACGGCAAGCTGCCCGAGCTGGAGAAGAAGCTCAAGGACGCGCAGGCGAAGGAAGCGGGCAAGGCCAAGGACGGTAGCAAGCCGCAGTTGCTGCGCACGCTGGTCGGCGCCGAGGAGATCGCCGAGGTCGTCGCGCGTGCCACGGGCATTCCGGTGAGCAAGCTGATGCAGGGCGAACGCGACAAGCTGCTGCAGATGGAAGCGAAGCTGCATGAGCGCGTGGTGGGCCAGGACGAGGCCATCGTCGCTGTGGCCGATGCCATCCGCCGTTCGCGCGCCGGCCTGTCCGACCCGAACCGGCCGCTGGGTTCGTTCCTGTTCCTCGGGCCCACGGGCGTTGGCAAGACCGAGCTGTGCAAGGCGCTGGCCGGCTTCCTGTTCGACAGCGAGGAGCACATGATCCGCATCGACATGAGCGAGTTCATGGAGAAGCACTCGGTGTCACGCCTGATCGGCGCGCCGCCGGGCTACGTCGGCTACGACGAGGGCGGCTATCTGACCGAGGCGGTGCGGCGCAAGCCGTACAGCGTGCTGCTGCTCGACGAGGTCGAGAAGGCGCACCCGGATGTGTTCAACGTGTTGCTGCAAGTGCTGGACGATGGCCGTCTGACCGACGGCCAGGGCCGCACGGTGGACTTCAAGAACACCGTGATCGTGATGACCAGCAACCTGGGCTCGCACGTCATCATGCAGATGGCGGGCCAAGACCCGGAGTTGATCCGCGAAGCGGTGTGGGCCGAGGTCAAGGGCCACTTCCGGCCCGAGTTCCTGAACCGTATCGACGAGGCGGTGGTGTTCCACGCGCTCGACCAGAAGCACATCGAGTCGATCGCGAAGATCCAGCTCAGGAACCTCGAGCAGCGGCTGGAAAAGATGGAGATGAAGCTCGACGTCTCACCCGCGGCCTTGACCGAACTGGCCAAGGTCGGCTTCGACCCGGTGTTCGGGGCTCGGCCGTTGAAGCGGGCGATCCAGCACCGCATCGAGAACCCGGTGGCGAAGCTGATCCTGCAGGGTCGCTTCGGGCCGAAGGACGTGATCCCGGTAGACGTGCAGGGTGCCGAGCCAGGCAGCGAGTTCTCGTTCGAACGCGTGGTGCACTGACGGCGCGGCTGTCATCGGGCACGGGGCCGCTTCTGCAGCGAGCGGCCCTTGTTTCTTACCCCTGCTGACTCTGCAGCCAGGTGTCGAGCTTTTGCAGCTGGAAGCGGATCAGCGACTGGTTGGTCTTGCCGCGCTCGAACAGGCAATGCAGCGCCAGCGTACGCTCGCCCGGCAATGGACGCAGCACCTGGTGGTGGCGCTCTGACGACAGCAGCATTTCCTGCAGCGGCTCGGCCAGGCTCATCGACATGCGGGCGAGCTGCTGGGCCTTGAAAAGGGCAGCGCCTTGCTGCGCCATTTGCGCCGCCGAGGGGCCGCTGCCGGCATGCCCGAGCGCTGTGCTCTGGTCGATGTCGAACACGCAGCAGGCCTGCACGCCGGCCATCTGCGAGACCAGCCGGAGGTAGGTGGCCAGCTCCGGCGGGAGCGCGGTGGCCGAAGCTGTTCTCGGCGCCGTGGTGAAAGCCGGCGATCGGAGGGGAGCGAGCCCAGAAGCGGGCGGGTCGAGGTCCAACGTCAACGGGCGCAGTTCGCTGCTCGGATTCAGCGGCGCCAGCCGTCCGCGCATATGGTTCTTCTGCCAGAAGCCGGCGATGTAATTCCAGGCGTCCGCCGGGCGGCCCGGAGCAGGGGCGGCGCGCACCAGCAAGCCGTGGCGTTGGACCACCTGGTTGCATTGCGCGGCAGCGGCGGTCGCGGCGTGACTGCCGAGCGGCAGCACAAGCAGGTTCGGGCAGGTCCAGCCGCCGGTGTGAACGGCCTGCATCATCGTGCGCAACGCGTTCGCACTGCCTTGTCCGGCCATCTCGCCGAGCAGCAGCACGCTGGCCTGGCTCATCTCGAGCAACGCGCGGGCAACGGCCTGCTGCGCTGACGGCGTGCTCTCGACGGCAGTGGAATAGACGCAGACCGTTTCGCCGTCTTCTGCCCGGAAACTGACGTATTCGACGGAGGCGAGCGTCGTGCCGTAGCCCTGTTGGCGGATCACCAGGCGCTGCACGGCGCTGCAGCCGAGCGCCGTCAATTGGCGCAGCAACTGGCGCGAATGTGTGTCTCCCAGGTCGTGCAACGCGATGTAGCGGCTCTCGAGATGGGTGAACTGTTGCCGCAACGCTTCGGCAGCATCGCAGGACACGAACAGTTCCCAGGTGTTGTCGCCGACGGCGCGGCCGATGTCCTTCGGATCGCTGCTCAGGTACTCGTTCTCGCCACCCATGACGGCGGTGTTCGCGACCTCCGTGGGCCGCGTGACCGGCCATTCGCGGGTCTGCGCGGGGCCGGGCCCGCCGTTGCCGCGCGACACCGGGCCGGTCTTGTCCGGGGAAAGGGGCTGGTACATGACGTCGAGGGCGGCTGGGGTGATGAAACACAGTGTAACCACATGTGTCGCCCCTGTGTGCCACCCGATTGGGGGTGTGCCACGGGGCCGTGCGGTATTCGCTCTTTGCCCCCGTGTGGCCGGCGGGAGGCGGTGGACCGACCGCAGGAAGGGTGGCCGATAGAATCTGCCCTCCATTTCCTCGTACTGCACAGGATGCGCATGCAAGCGACTGCACAAGCCCCCGTCGTCATCGTCGGCGCCGGGCTCGCCGGGCTGACCGTGGCGTTGCACCTGGCCGATCATCAGCCGGTCATCGTGCTGGCCAAGCGCAATCTCGAGGAAGCAGCGACGGCGTGGGCGCAAGGCGGCATCGTCGGCGTGCTGGGCAGCGACGACAGCGTCGACAGCCACGTGCGCGACACGCAGGATGCTGGCGCCGGCCTGGTAGACGAACAAGCTGCGCGCTTCATCGCCGAGCACAGCGCTCATGCGGTCGCATGGCTGGTGCAGCGCGGCGTGCCTTTCTCGGCCGACCCGTCCGGCCCGCTGGGCCTGCACCTGACACGCGAAGGCGGGCACGCGGTGCGCCGCATCGCGCATGCGGCCGACGCCACCGGCAAGGCCATCCACGATGTGCTGCTGGGACAGGTGAAGGCGCACCCGAACGTGGACCTGCGTGAGCGCTGGATGGCGGTTGACCTGATCACTTCACGCCACCTGAAGCGCGATGAGCCGGCCCGCTGCTACGGGGTCTACGCGCTCGACATCGATCGCGGCCGGGTCGAGACGCTGCCGGCTGCGGCCGTGGTGCTCGCGACCGGCGGGGTGGGCAAGGTCTATCGCTACACCAGCAACCCCGAGACCGCCACCGGCGACGGCATCGCGATGGCATGGCGCGCCGGCTGCCGGGTCGGCAACATGGAATTCGTGCAGTTCCATCCGACCTGCCTGTACCACCCGCAGGAGCGCAGCTTCCTGATCACCGAAGCCCTGCGCGGCGAAGGTGCGCAGCTCAAGCTGCCCGACGGCACGCGCTTCATGCCTGCGCACGACGCGCGCGGTGAACTGGCGCCGCGCGACATCGTGGCTCGCGCCATCGACTTCGAGATGAAGAAGCACGGGCTCGACCACGTGTGGCTCGATGCCACCCACCTGGGCGCGGAGTTCCTGAAGGAGCACTTCCCGACCATCCATGCGCGTTGCCTGAAGCTGGGGATCGACATCACGCGCCAGCCCATCCCGGTGGTGCCGGCTGCGCACTACACCTGCGGCGGCATCGTGACCGACCTGCAGGGACGCGCCGACCTGCCCGGGTTGTATGCGGTGGGCGAGGCCAGCTATACCGGCCTGCACGGCGCGAACCGCCTGGCCAGCAACTCGCTGCTGGAATGCGTGGTGCTTGGACGGACGGTCGCCGCACACATCTGCGGACATGACGGCGAAGCGGCGATGGCGCTGCCGGCCTGGGACGAAAGCCAGGTGGAGGATGCGGACGAGCAGGTGGTCATCTCGCACAACTGGGACGAGCTGCGGCTGCTGATGTGGAACTATGTCGGCATCGTGCGCACGACGCGCCGGCTGGAGCGCGCCCTGCACCGCATCAAGCTGCTGCGCAGCGAGATCGACGACTACTACGCGAATTTTCGCGTCTCGCGCGACCTGCTGGAGCTGCGCAACCTGGTCGATTGCGCCGAACTCATCGTGCGCTCGGCGCTGGTTCGGCACGAAAGCCGCGGGCTGCACTACAGCCGCGATTTCCCGCAGACGCTGCCGGCGAGCTTCCCGACCATCCTGGTGCGCCCGGCCGGGCGCCGCGGCGGCAACGGGGCGCCGGTGCCGAACTTCCTGGGGATGTGAGGTTTCCGGAGGTCAGCCGCGGGCCCGCATGGCCTGGCGCGCCTGCACGAACTCGAATGCGAAAGTGACGGCTTCGTCGACCGCCCGCTCGATCTCGGCGCGCTCTTTCTCGGTCAGGTAAAACACCAGATCGACTTCGTGGCGGATGTACCGCGGCGGCAGGCGATTCAGCGCGACGCACAGCACGTCGGGCAGCAGGTCCTGGCGCAACTGCGGGTAGCGTGCCGTGGCGTCCGCGATGGCTTGCATCACGGGACGCTCATAGTAGTTGTGGATCGAGGCGAAGTCGTCGGTGATGCGCATGGGCGGGGCTCCTGAACCGGAGTATCGGCCGCCACGTGCCAGGCTGCGGGCGGAAATACGCGTCTGGTGCGCCCTAAATCACACTGCGGCCGGCCAGCCAGGAGGCGGCCAGCGGGTTGAAGCCGAAGCGGCATGCCAGGTCGCGCGGGTGATCGATGGCCCACAGCGCCAGGTCGGCTTGCAGGCCGGTCGCCAGGCGGCCGGTGTGATGGTGCAGCCCGAGCGCACGTGCCGCATGGCGGGTGACGCCGGCCAGCGCTTCCGAGGGCGTCAGCCCGAACAGCGTGCAGCCCATGTGCAGCATCAGCAGCAGCGAGGTGCACGGGCTGGTGCCCGGGTTGCAGTCGGTCGACAACGCGATGGGCACGCGGTGATCGCGCAAGGCCTGCATGTCGGGCAACTGCTGCTCGCGCAGGCAGTAGTAGGCACCGGGCAGCAGCACGGCGACCGTGCCGGCGCGAGCCATCGCAGCGATCGACTCGCGCGAGCTGTACTCGATGTGATCGGCGGAGAGCGCCTGGAATTCCGCCGCCAGCGCGGCGCCCCCCAGGTCGCTGAGCTGGTCGGCGTGCAGCTTGACGGGCAGGCCGAGCGCGCGGGCGGAGTCGAAGACCCGGCGCGTCTGTGCGGGCGTGAAGCCGATGCCTTCGCAGTAGGCGTCCACGGCATCGACCAGGCCTTCCTGGTGGGCGGTTGGCAGCATCTCGGAGCAGACCTGCTCGATGTAAGCCTCCGGCCGGCCGCGGTACTCGGGCGGCAACGCATGCGCGCCCAGGAAGGTGGTCGTTACACGGACGGCGTGGGTCTCCCCGAGGCGGCGCGCGGCGCGCAGCAGCCGCAATTCGGTCTCGGTGTCCAGGCCGTAGCCGGACTTGATCTCGACCGTGGTGACGCCTTCGCGCATCAGCGCCCGCAGGCGCGGCGTGGCCGCATCGACCAGTTCGTCCAGCGAGGCGGCGCGCGTGGCGCTCACCGTGGAGACGATGCCGCCGCCGGCGCGCGCGATCTCCTCGTAGCTGGCGCCTTGCCAGCGTCGTTCGATCTCGGCGGCGCGGCTGCCGGCCCAGACCAGGTGGGTGTGGCAGTCGATCAGCCCCGGGGTGAGCCAGCCGCCGTGGCCGTCGACCTCGCGATCTGCCTGCAGTCCGGGGGGCCGCTCCCGCTCGGGGCCCATCCAGGCGATACGCCCGGACGCGACGGCGAGTGCGGCGTCGGGCACCTCGCCATAGCCGCTCTCGTCGGCCAGTGTCGCGAGATGCACGTGGCGGATCAGGAGGTCTGCTTTCATGCCGCAGCCTCCTGCCAGGCGTCCACGATGCGCCACGCCAGTCGAGCGGCTGTGCGCGCGGTGCGCTGGTCGATGTCCAGTGGCGGGCACAGCTCCGCGATGTCGGCCAGACGCAAGCGCCCGCAGCCGGCCACGCAGGCGACCATCGGCTCGATCACGTCCACCGGCACGCCGCGCGCGGCGGGGGCGCTGACGCCCGGAGCCACGCTCGCGGGCAGTACGTCGAGGCAGATCGTGAGATAGACGTGATCGAAGCCGCCGAGCCACTCGCGCAGCTCGTCGCAGTGACGAGGCAGTGCGGCCGAGGTCAGCGCGTCGTCGTGCCGCCACGAGATGCCGCATTCGCCCGCCTGCTCGAACAGGGCGCGTGTGTTCGACGTGACGCTGATGCCGAGGCAGTGGTAGGCCACGTCGCAACCCTGTGCGCGAGCATGATCCAGCGCTTGCCGGAAGCCCGTGCCGGAGGTCGACTGCGCATCCCGGCGGATGTCGAAGTGCGCGTCGAAGTTCACGATCGCCAGGCGCTGTCCTTCGCCCGGCGCCCAACGCGAGGCGGCCAGTGCCTGGTAGCTCGCCCAGGCGATTTCGTGGCCCCCGCCCAGCCCAAGCACGAGCTGTCCGGCGTCGAGCATGCGAGCGGCGCGCGCAGCGTACTCCCGCTGAGCGGCTTCCAGCTGTTGGTCGAGGCAAGGCACGTCGCCCGCGTCGTACAACGCGAGCGGCCGGTGCACCGGCAGGTTGGCGAGCATGCGGCGTAGCGCCTGCGGGCCTTGCGCCGCACCGACGCGGCCGTGGTTGCGGCGCACGCCTTCGTCGCTGGCCAGGCCGAGCAGTGCCACGCCGGGTGCAGCGTGGGCGTGCCACGGCTGCACCACCTGGTGCCAGCGGTGACCGGCTTCGCCGTCGAGCGTGTCCACGCGGCCCTGCCAAGGCTGCCGCCACTGCGAGCCGGGTTCGTTGCTCACGCGGCGCTCCACGACGGCAGCACGCCGCCGGCATGGCGGGTGAAGCTGCCCGCGTCGATCAATTGCTCGACGGCGGCGATGTCGGGCGCGAAATAGCGGTCTTCGGCATAGTGCGGCACGCGGCTGCGGATCGCAGCGTGCACTTCTTCCAGCGGCGCTGAAGAGGCGAGCGGGCGATGGAAGTCGATGCCCTGCGCGGCCGCCAGCAACTCGATGGCGATGATGTGACGCACGTTGAGTGCCATGTCGGCGAGCTTGCGGGCGGCGAAAGTGGCCATGCTGACATGATCTTCCTGGTTCGCCGAGGTCGGCAGCGAATCCACGCTGGCCGGGTGGGCGAGCGTCTTGTTCTCGCTGGCCAGCGCGGCGGCGGTCACGTGCGCGATCATGAAGCCGGAGTTGATGCCGGGGTCGGCGACGAGGAAAGGCGGCAGGCCCGACAGCGTGGCGTCGATCAGCAGTGCGATGCGACGCTCTGAGAGCGCGCCGACCTCGGCGATCGCCAGCGCCAGCGTGTCGGCGGCGAAGGCGACCGGCTCCGCATGGAAGTTGCCGCCGGACAGCACCTCGCCGCTGTCCGAGAACACCAGCGGGTTGTCCGACACCGCATTCGCCTCGATCACCAGGGTTTTCGCCGCGTTGCGGATCAACTCCAGGCAGGCGCCCATGACTTGCGGCTGGCAGCGCAGCGAATACGGGTCCTGCACGCGATCGTCGCCGATGCGGTGCGAGGCGCGGATGGCGCTGCCGGTCAGCAACTTGCGGTACAGCGCTGCCACCTCGATCTGGCCGGCATGGCCGCGCACCTGATGGATGCGGTGATCGAACGGCGCATCGGAGCCCTTGGCGGCATCGACGCTCAGCGCACCTGCCACCACCGCTGCGGCGAAGACCTGCTCGGCACGCAGCAGGCCGATCAGCGCGATGCCGGTCGACACCTGCGTGCCGTTCAGCAGCGCCAGGCCTTCCTTGGCCGCCAGCGTGACCGGCTGCAACCCGGCCTGCTTCAGCGCCTGCGCGGCATCCATCATGCGGCCTTCGACGCGCACCTCGCCTTCACCCATCAGCGGAAGCGTCAGGTGGGCCAGCGGCGCCAGGTCGCCGGAGGCGCCGACCGATCCCTGCGACGGAATGCAGGGCCAGATCTGCGCGTTGTACATCGCGATCGCGGCATCGATGACTTCCGGGCGCACGCCCGAATAGCCGCGCGCGAGCGACGCGATCTTCAGCAGCAGGATCACGCGCACGGTGTTGTCATCCAGCAGCGGGCCGACGCCTACCGCATGCGAGCGCACGAGGTTGGCCTGCAGTCTTGCCAACTGGTCGCGCGGGATCTGCACCTTGGCGAGTTTGCCGAAACCGGTGTTGATGCCGTAGGCCGGTTCGCTGCCCGCGCCGATGCGTTGCACCGTGGCGGCACTGGCCGCGATCGCGGCGCGGCATTCGAGGTCGAGCTCGATCGGCATGAAGCCGGCGGCGACCTCACGCAGCGCCGGCAGGTCCAGCTGGCCGGGGTGCAAAGTCAAACGGTTGGCCGGGTTCATCGTGCATCTCCGAGCATCGGAATGTGCACACCTTGCTCGCGCGCCGTGCGGACCGCCAGCTCGTAGCCGGCATCGGCATGACGGACCACACCGAGTGCGGGGTCGTTCCACAGCACGCGGGCCAGCCGCGCATCGGCGTCGCGCGAGCCGTCGCAGACGATCACGACCCCTGCATGCTGCGAGTAGCCCATGCCCACTCCGCCGCCGTGGTGCAGGCTCACCCAGGTGGCTCCGCCTGCGGTGGCGGTGAGCGCATTGAGCAGCGGCCAGTCCGACACGGCATCGGAGCCGTCGCGCATCGCTTCGGTCTCGCGGTTGGGGCTGGCAACCGAGCCGCAGTCGAGGTGGTCACGACCGATCACGATCGGCGCTTTCAGCTCGCCGTTGCGCACCATCTCATTGAAGGCCAGCGCGGCCCGATGCCGCTCGCCCAGCCCCAGCCAGCAGATGCGCGCCGGCAGGCCCTGAAACGCAACGCGCTCGCGTGCCTGGTCGAGCCAGCGGTGCAGGTGGGTGTCCTCGGGGAACAACTGCTTCACCTTGGCGTCGGTCTTGTAGATGTCCTCGGGGTCGCCCGACAGCGCCACCCAGCGGAACGGCCCCTTGCCCTCGCAGAACAGCGGCCGGATGCACGCCGGCACGAAGCCGGGGAACTCGAAGGCGTCGGTGACGCCCTGATCGAGCGCGACCTGGCGGATGTTGTTGCCGTAGTCGATGGTCGGCACCCCGATCTGGTGGAACGCGAGCATCGCGCGCACGTGCTCCGCGCAGGAGGCCGCCGCGGCCTGCACGAGTTGCAGGCGTTGCGCGTCGGTGCCGGTGCGTGCGGCTTGCCACTGTTCGACCGACCAGCCACGCGGCAGGTAGCCGTTGACGAGATCGTGGGCCGAGGTCTGGTCGGTCACTGCGTGCGGGCGCGGGCCGCCTTGGCGCGCCCGCTGGGCGAACTGCGGCAGCAGGTCGGCGGCGTTGCCGAGCAGCGCCACCGAGGTCGGCTGCTTCGCGTTCTCGATGATGGCGAGTGCTTCGTCGATGCTGTGCGCCTTGTGGTCGACATAGCGGGTGCGTAACCGGAAGTCGATGCGCGATTCCTGGCACTCGATGACGATGCAGTGGGCTCCCGCCAGCGCCGCCGCCAGCGGCTGCGCGCCGCCCATGCCGCCGAGCCCGGCGGTCAGGATCCATTTGCCGGACCAGTCGCCAGCGTAATGCTGGCGGCCCAGTTCGACGAAGGTCTCGTAGGTGCCTTGCACGATCCCCTGAGAGCCGATGTAGATCCACGAGCCGGCCGTCATCTGGCCGTACATCATCAAGCCCTTGCGGTCGAGTTCGTGGAAGTGCTCCCAGGTGGCCCACCTGGGCACCAGGTTGGAGTTGGCGAGCAGCACGCGGGGGGCGTCGGGGTGAGTCTTGACCACGGCGACCGGCTTGCCGGACTGCACCAGCAACGTCTCGTCGGCTTCGAGCTGGCGCAAGGCCTCGAGGATGGCATCGAACGCCGGCCAGTTGCGCGCGGCTTTGCCGATGCCTCCGTAGACGACCAGGTCCTCGGGGCGCTCTGCCACGTCCGGGTCCAGGTTGTTCTGGATCATGCGGTAGGCCGCTTCGATCAGCCAGTTCTTGCAGTGCAGTTCGCTGCCGCGCGGGGCGCGGACGGTGCGATAGGGGGTGCTCATGGGGTCTCCTTGTGGAAGCGCGCTCAGCCGGGGTCAGGCTGTGTGAACGAGAAGCGACCGCTCAGCCGGAAGCGGCGGGCCGGATGGAACAGGCGGGCGACGCTGGCGACGCGCCCGCCCGACCAGGTGCGGCGGTTCAGCACCAGCACCGGCTCATGGGGCTGAAGCTGCAAATGCCGTGCGACCTCGGGTGACGGCGTGTCGGCTTCGATCACGTGCTCGGCCTGTTCCAGCGGCGCGACGCGCGTGAGGTAGTGGTGCGGCGTATCGGCGGCGAGGTCCTGCTGCAGATAGCCGGGGGCGGCAGCCGGGTTGACATAGCGGTCTTCGAGCTGCAGCGGCTGCCCGTCGGCGCAGTGCAGCAGCAGCGAGTGATAGAGCGGCGCGCCGAGCGGCAGGCCGAACGCTTCGGCCAGCGCTGCATCGGCGTGGGTCTCACCGACCGACAGCACGGTCGCCGCGTGCTGCTGTCCGCGCTGGCGGATCTCGTCACGGATGCCGTGCACCTCGACCATCGTCGATTCGGCCTTCGGGCCCGCGACGAACGAGCCGACGCCCTGCACCCGGGTGATCGCCCCGCTGACGGCCAGCTCGCGCAACGCACGGTTGACCGTCATGCGCGACAGGCCGAACTCTCGCGTCAGCTCGCCTTCGCTGGGAATGCGCTCGCCGGGCTGCCAGTCGCCGGCAGCGATGCGGCCGAGGATGTGGCGCTTGAGCTTGAGGTACTCAGGGGCAGGATGAGCCGTCATGGTGGGGCATCATACCGACTTGTATATACAGGTCAATACAGGGCGTCCCAAGCAAAAGCGGCCGGCTGCGCTACGCAGCCGGCCGCTTCTCGGCACGAGCGCTTTACTGGCCTTCGCTGCAGGCCTTGGGCAGGTGCTTGCCCGGGATGTCGTCCGATTCGCAGGCCCAGCGAATGGAGCCGTCATCCTGGCTGCTGGGCACCAGCGCCAGCCGGTGGTCGTCGGCCAGCACCAGCGTGATCACTGCGCCATCGGCCGTGTACTCGATGCCGGTGACGCCGGGGGGCAGGGCGCCTTCGGTGAAGCCGGCTTGCTCGAGCGTCTCAGGCACCTCTTCGTTCTGGCGGTAGTAGCCCTCGACCAGCGCCGCGGCCTGCGCGCCGTACTGGTATGCGATGGCGACCTGGGCACGCTGCTGATAGTCGTGGTAAGCGGGGATCGCGACCGCGGCGAGGATGCCGACGATCGCCACCATCAGCACCAGCCCGACCGCGCCGCTGCCGCGCCCGCCGACGCGTGGCGTGAAGCAGGCCAGGAACCAAGCGAAGCCGTGGCGGCGAGGGAACTGTGCGTTGTCGCCGTCGATCACGCGCGCCAGGCGCTTGACGAGCCAGGGGTAGTCGCCGGTCAACTCGTGGAAGGACATCCAGAAGCCGCCGCTTTGCTGCGACTGGTTCGCCAACTGGCGCAGGTTCACGTCGGCCCAGCGTTTGCCGCCGGCCGAGATGGCTGCGAGCGCGCGGGCGGCGTGTTCGGGTTGCGGACAGCAGGCCAGACCGTGCAGATCGCAGGTGTATTCACGGGCACGGGAATAGGCTGCGCCCAGCAGCGGCAGCACGCTGGCCGGTGCACGCCAGATCATGCCCGTCAGATGGCCGCGGCGGATGTGGCCGAGTTCATGTCCGATATAGAAGTCCAGTGCCTCGGGCTGGTGCTCGAAGGCGTCGACGACGTCGGACAGCAGGATCACGAAGTGACGGCCGAGGAAGCGCGTGGCAAAGGCGTTGAACATGCCGTCGCCGTGCAGCACGTAGGCCTCGGGCGGCTGCTCCACGCCCAGCTTGCGGCAGCACTCGACGAAGCGCTGGTGCAGGTCGGGAAACTGTTCGGGCGTCAGCTTCACACCGGTGCCCTTGAGGTAGGAGATGAACGCCGAGTGGACGAACAGATAACCGAGGAAGCCGAACAGCAGGTAGATGAGCGCGATGCCCAGCGTGCCGACGACCAGGGCCAGCCAGACGATCAACGAGAGCACGAGACAGATGGTCGAGAGCTTGCCCTCGTGCTTGTAGACGAGTGATGGATTCAAGATGCCCCTCTCAGGGATGTGATTGCTTTGTGTTTGTGAGAGTGGGCAGGCGCCGACTCCCCCTCCGCCCGTTGCCGGGCCCGGGGGATTGTAGGAGAGGCCCGGGGCGCAGGCTACAGGCGTTCGAGGACGCGCATCGAGTAGTCGACGGCCTTCACATCCTTGGTGAGCCGGCCGATCGAGATGCGGTCGACGCCGGTTTCGGCGATCGCGCGCACCTGCCCGAGTTGCACGCTGCCGGACACTTCCAGCAGCGCACGGCGCTGGGTCACGGCCACCGCCTCGCGCATCTGCTCGAACGTGAAGTTGTCGAGCAGCACGCTGGTGGCGCCCGCCGCCAGCGCTTCGCGCAGTTGCTCGATCGATTCGACCTCGATCTGGATGTCGACGCCGGCGTCGAGCGCCTGCGCATTGCGCAGCGCCTGCGTCACGCCGCCGGCGGCCGCAATGTGGTTTTCCTTGATCAGGATGCCGTGGTAGAGCGCCAACCGCTGGTTCTGGCCGCCGCCGACCCGCACTGCGTACTTCTGTGCCAGGCGCAAGCCGGGGACCGTCTTGCGCGTGTCGAGGATGGCGCAGCCGCGCGGGTTGGGTGAAGCGCCGGCAATCGCGTCGACGTGGCGGCGCGTGAGGGTGGCGGTGGCCGAGAGCAGCTGCAGGAAGTTGAGCGCGGGGCGCTCGGCGGTGAGCAGCCCGCGCGCGTCGGACTCGATGTGGCAGACCGCGGTGTCGGCCGTCATGCAAGCGCCTTCGTCGTAGTGCCAGTCGACCCGCGCTTGTGCGTCGAGCGCCTTCACGCAGCCTTCGAACCACTCCCGGCCGCACAGCACTGCGTCTTCGCGCACGAGCACGCGCGCCTTCACGCGCTGCCCGGCCGGCACCAGCTGCGCGGTCCAGTCGCAGCGGCCGATGTCTTCCGTCAGAGCGTCGCGCACGTTGCGTTCACGTGCCTGTTCGAGCGTTTCGTCGGATGCAAACATGTCAGGCGGCGCCTACGTTGGGGACAAAGCCTTGCGCCGGCTTGGCAATGCTGGCCGGATGCCGGGCCACGAAGTCGAGCATGCGCTCGATGCAGCCGAGCGCCTGGCTGCGCGTCGACTCGGGGATGGTGATTTCGCCGCTGCCTTGTTCGAGGCAGGTGACCACGCCTTGCAGGGCATTCATCGCCATCCAGGGGCAGTGCGCGCAGCTCTTGCAGGTGGCGCTGTTGCCGGCGGTGGGCGCCTCGATCAGCACCTTGTCGGGGGCGAGCTGGCGCATGCGGTGCAGGATGCCGTTGTCGGTGGCGACGATGTATTCGCGTGCGCCGCCTTGCACCACGGCCTGCAGCAGCTGCGAGGTGGAGCCGACCACGTCGGCCTGCTCGACGACGTTGCGCGGCGATTCGGGGTGCACGAGGACCAGCGCCCCCGGGTGTTCGCGCTTCAGTAACTCGAGCTCCATGCCCTTGAACTCGTCATGCACGATGCATGCGCCGTTCCACATCAGCATGTCGGCACCGGTCTGCTCCTGGATGTAGCGGCCCAGATGCTTGTCGGGTGCCCACAGGACCTTCTCGCCCTGCTCCTTCAGGTGCCGCACGATGGCCAGCGCACAGGAACTGGTGACCATCCAGTCGGCGCGTGCTTTCACGGCCGCGCTGGTGTTGGCGTAGACCACCACCCGGCGATCGGGGTGAGCGTCGCAGAAGGCAGCGAAGTCCTGCGGCGGGCAGCCGAGGTCGAGCGAGCAGGTCGCGTCGAGGTCGGGCATCAGCACGCGCTTGTCGGGCGACAGGATCTTGGCCGTCTCGCCCATGAAGCGCACGCCGGCGACGACCAGGGTCTTGCTCGCGTGGTCGCGGCCGAAGCGGGCCATTTCGAGCGAGTCGGCGACGCAACCACCGGTCTCCAGTGCCAGGTCCTGCAGGTCCCCGTCGACGTAGTAGTGCGCCACCAGCGTGGCGTTGTGCCGTGCGAGCAGCGTCTTGGCGCGCTCTTTCCACTGGCGACGCTGGTCAGGGGACAGGGGTTCGGGCACCTTGGCCCAGGCGTGGGCCGTGCAGCTGGCGCCGGAAGCGTCCTGCCGGGTGTAGTCGAAGATCACTTGTTCCATGGGGCGAGCAGGCTGCGTTGGCCTGCCTTGGGCGGCAACGGGGAACGGAAATGGTAGCCGAGCGCTCGATCGCGCCGGCCAGCAGGGACAAAGGCGAGGGGGCCTCCGGCGCCTGCCCCGGGGCTCAGCTCAGGGCTTTTTCCGCATCCATGATCTTGAAGCGGGCCAGCGCGAGGTTGGTACGCAGCTTGTCGAGCACCGCCAGCACGAACAGCTCGGGATGTGCCGTGACGGTGCGCAGCACCTGGTGGCGGCGTGCGTGCGTGACGATGATCTCGTCGACGCGGTCGCCGCAGCCCATCTCGCGCGACGCACGGCGGTGCGCCTTCAGCACTTCGGTGTGGGTGGCGGCGGCCAGTTCGACGTTGAGGTCGTCCGCCTCGTCGGCCCGCTGGCTGCCCAACACCATGCCGGTGCTGGAGTCGACCACGCAGCAGGCGAGCATGCCCTCGACCTGCATCAGCTGGTCGAGGGCACGCAGCATCCGGGTGCTGTCGAGCGACGCTCGAGCGGCGTCGACCCGCACCGAGGTGGCTGGCTTGTCAGCGGGGGATGAGGCGACAGCGCGTGCAGCGACCTTGCCGGTGATGGGGGGCTCCAGGTCGGCGACCTTGATCGGAAAGTCGTTCTCGCCCAGCGTCGCGCGCAACTCCGCGCCGTCCCACTGCGGCACACCCTTGACCTTGTTCCAGACGTTGAGCACGTTGTTCCACACGGCCGACGCGCTGGTCATCGGCTCGGTCGTCACCATCACGTTGAGCCGCTCAGGCCACGGCATGGCCGCAATGCGGGGCGCCATCTGCGCGACCGGGGTCGACAGCATGAACAGCAGCGTCGGGCAGCGCCAGTTGGCGCCGCGTGCGGCGGCGTTCAGCATGCCGACGATCTGCTCCAGGGCCGAGGTCGGCATCGGCGCGATGACCACCGCCGTGAGGTGGCTGCTTTCCATCAGGGCCACCGGGATCGACTGGGCGTCGCTGCTCGAATCGCGGACGTCGGTGTGGTAGACCTTCAGTGGGTCTTCCACCCGGCGCGGCAACGCGGTGCGCTCGATCAGCGCGATGGTGGCGAGCGTGTTCTGGTGCCGCAGGTGCAGCCGCTCGATCGGCTGGCCGGAAGCATCGGAGAGGGCCTTGATCACGCTGCTGGCCCACATGCGGGCGGGGTCGAACAGCGTGATCTGCCGCGTCGCGGTTTCCAGGTCGGCGCGCGTCGCCTTCAGTTGCTGGCGTATGGCTTCCGACGGCGAGCCGGTGACGAACAGGTCACGCGTGTGCTTGTCGACCATGTGCCCCTGGTCGCTGACCTCGGTGGCGGTGCTTTCGAGGATCGCGGTGGCGGCGAAGTCGGGGCCCTCGGCTGCACGGCGAGCGCGCCCGCGCGGGTCGTTCGGGGAGCCCAGATCGCCGAAGAGGGAGGTGAGCATGCTGCGTCCTCTCGTCCATCAATGCGCGGCACGGCGCGCGGTCTTGCTGCGGTGGCAAGCGGGGTGCCGCCGAGCCGGGGAACGCACCTTTCCCTGGCCCGGTGAGACATTCGGTTGCAGTTTAGTCAGGCCGGGGCGTTCGGTCATCCCACCCGAAGTGGGGAGCACCGGGTCCCCGGTCGGGCGGTCGGCAGGCGTCGATGAACGGCGCGAGGCGGCCGCCGGTTTCAACGCGCGGCCTGCCGCCCGAAGAACTGGCTGGGGGGCGTGCCGACCGAGCGCCGCACCATCGCGGTGAAGGCGCTGGCACTGGCATAGCCCAGTTCCGCCGCGATGTGGCTCATCGGCAACTGGCGAGCGGCCAGCGACAGCGCCTTGGCCAGCAGCACCTGCTGGCGCCACTGCACGAAACTGGTTCCCAGCTCCTGTCGGAACAGCCGGGCCACGGTGCGTGGACTGGCGCCGACGTCCCGGGCCCAGGCGTCGAGCGTCGGATGGCGGGTCGGGTCGTCCACCACCGCCTGGCACAGCGTGCGCAGTCGCTTGTCGGACGGCAGGTCGACGCCCAGACGCACGGCGCGGGCGCGCCGCAGCTCGTCGCGGACCAGGGCGCTCAGATGGTGTTCGCGACGCAGTCCGTCGTCGTCGGGCGCCCCGTCCCGGCCGTCGGCGCGGGTGTCGAGTTCGAGCACCAGGGCGCGCAGCAGGTCGGAGACTTCCAGCACGCGACAGTGGCGCCACTCGCCGTCGTCCTGCTGCTGCGGGTCTGGGCCGCAGCGTCCGTCGGGCTGGTGGAAGTAGACCGTGCGCATGTCGGCGTCCTCGACCACGGTGATGGCATGTTCCACGCCGGGCGGCACCCACACCACCCGCGACGGCGGCACGATGTAGGTGCTGTGCGTGGTGCTCAACCGCAGCACCCCGGTGGCCGAGAAGGTCAGCTGCGCCCAGGGGTGTGCATGCGGCGTGACCTGGACGTCGGCGCGCAGGCCGTGCGCCTTCGCCCGCACCGGCCGCTCAGGCGTCGGCATGAACAGGTGAGGGGTCAGCGGGCCGATCCGTTCGGGCGGGCGAGGCGAAGGACGGCGGGGGCGGCTTGGCATATTCTCGACAGAAGTTGTCCCGCTATCGTAACTCCGCCGTGCTGCACCCGCCTACCATTGGTTCAGTCCCTGCTGACACGCGCTCGCATTCCATGACCATTCCCGCCTCGTCGAACCCCGTCCCACTGCGCCAGGACGCCCGCACCATCGGTCTGATCGGCCTGGCGCACGGCACCTCGCACTTTTTTCACATGCTGCTGCCGCCGCTGTTCCCGTGGTTCATCAGCGACTTCTCCCTGAGCTATTCCGAGCTGGGCCTGCTGGTCACGATGTTCTTCGTGATCTCCGGCATCGGGCAGGCGCTGTCGGGTTTCCTGGTCGACAAGATCGGGGCGCGGCCGGTGCTGTTCGCCGCGCTCGCGTGCTTCGTGGGGGCGGCGCTGGCGGCGGCTTCCGCGCACGGTTATGCCGGGCTGATGCTGGCAGCGGGCTTGGCCGGGCTGGGCAACGCGCCGTTCCACCCGGTGGACTTCACGATCCTGAACAAGCGCGTGTCGGCGCCCCGCCTGGGGCATGCGTTCTCGGTGCACGGCATCACCGGCAACCTGGGCTGGGCCGTGGCGCCGGTGTTCCTGGCCGGCATCACGCATGCGGCCGATTCGTGGCGGGTCGCCTACCTGTGCGCGGCAGCGGTCGCCGTCGGCGTGATGGTGCTGCTGGCGTTCAACCGGGACGCGGTGGACGACCGCCTCGGCAGCTGGGGGCACGAGGCGAAAAAGACGGCGGCTGGCGTTCCCGCCGCACCAGAGCACCCGCTCGCTTTCCTGAAGCTGCCGTCGGTGTGGCTCTGCTTCTCGTTTTTCTTCTGGTCGACCTGTGCCCTGAGCGCGGTCCAGAGCTTTGCCAGCCCGTCGCTGCAGCAGCTGTACGGGCTGCCGCTGTCGCTGACGTCTTTGGTGGTCACCGGCTTCATGCTGTGCGGTGCGGCCGGCATGGTGGCAGGCGGTTTCCTCGTGGCGAAGGTGGAGCGGCTGGAGTTCACGATCGGCGTGGCGCTGCTGATCGGCGCCACGCTGCTCGCGTTGGCGGGCACCGGGCTGGTGCCGGGTGTCGGGGCGGCCGTCGTGGCTTCGCTGGCCGGTTTCGGCGTGGGACTGGCCGGCCCGTCGCGCGACATGCTGATCAAGCGGGCCGCGCCCCCCGGGGCGACGGGGCGTGTCTACGGCACCGTCTATTCGGGGCTCGACCTGGGCTTTGCGGTGGCTGCGCCGACGTTCGGCATGCTGCTCGACCGCGGGCAGCCGAGTTGGGTGTTCTACGGCGCCGCCATGACTTTGGTGATGGGCGTGCTGTCGGCCACGCTGGTGGGCAGCCGGCAGCGGGCGCGCATGCCGGCAACCGCGGCCCCCGCCTGAGGAGCGCTCGATGACTCCGGAAGATCGATTGCATGAGCTCGGGCTGGTGCTGCCCCAGGTGACACCGCCACGCGGCAGTTTCGACGCCTGCGTGCTGCATGGCACGACGCTCTACCTGTCCGGCAAGGGCGCGCCCGTGCGTGAGGATGCCGGGCCGGTGCCGAAGGTGGGGCGGGAAGTCTCGGTGGCCGAAGCCGCGGCGCATGCGCGCGAGATCGCGCTCTACCAGATTGCGGTCATGAAGCACGCGCTCGGTGACCTGCGCCGGGTGGCGCGTATCGTCAAGGTGCTGGGGATGGTCAACGCGGTGCCCGATTTCACTCAGCACACCGAGGTGATCAACGGCTGCTCCGACCTGCTGCTGGCCGTCTTCGCCGAGCGCGGCCGGCACGCACGCTCGGCGATCGGCGTCGGCTCGCTGCCCAAAGGCTTCGCCGTCGAGATCGAGATGTCGGTCCAGGTGGCATAGTCGACGGTTGCTCCCCACGCTGAAAGCCGAACAAGATGGATGCCTCGCACGTCGTTCATGAGCTGTCTCAACTGGAGTCCCTGTTCGGCGCGGTCGGCGAGCCGTCGTTGCGCAAGCAGGTGGCACATCTGCACCCGGTCTACCGGCCGATGATCGCCGCATCGCCGTTCGCGGTGCTCACCACCGTCGGGCCGGATGGGCTGGATGCCTCGCCCCGTGGCGACGCGCCCGGGTTCGTGAGGGTGAAGGACGACAAGACGCTGCTGCTGCCGGAGCGCCGCGGCAACAACCGCATCGACAGCCTGAGGAACATCCTTCACGACCCGCGCGTCGGCCTGCTGTTCCTGATCCCCGGCGTCGGGGAGACGCTGAGAGTCAATGGCAAGGCCCGCATTTCGGTCGATCCGGCACTGCTGGAAGCACTGGCGGTCGACGGGGCGCCGCCCAAGTGCGTGCTGGAGATCACCGTCGAGGAAGTGTTCTTCCAGTGCGCCCGCGCGGTCCTGCGCTCGAAGCTGTGGACGGCGCTTCCCGACAGTGTTCTGGCGCAACTGCCGTCGCCGGGGACCGTGCTGGCCGCGCTCACCGACGACCAGGTGGACGGGCCGCAATACGACCAGGGCCTGCGCGAGCGACAGCGCGCAACGCTCTATTGACCCTCCTGCGCGAGCGACCTGCCATGAAGATCAATGACATCCCCTTCGGCACGACAGACTGGTCGGCCGTGGAGCAGACGGAACATGCGGGCGAGGCCGGCACCGCCTACTGGCGCACGCGCCGCTTCGGCGACATCCGGGTGCGCATGGTCGAGTACACCCCCGGCTACGTCGCCGACCATTGGTGCGAAAAGGGACACATCCTGCTGTGCCTCGAAGGCGAGCTCTCTACCGAGCTGGCCGACGGCCGCCAGTTCGTGCTGCGTCCGGGCATGAGCTACCAGGTGGCCGACCAGGCCGAGACGCACCGCTCGTCCACCGGTACCGGCGCACGGCTGTTCGTCGTCGATTGAACTCAGGCGGCCAGCGGCAGCTGCTGCGATCCGTTGTCGCCGAGCACGGCACATTCCTTCAGGAACTCGCTGATCGTGGCCAGCGTCGCGACGGGCTGCTCGATGGGCGCGCCGTGCCCGGTGCCCCGGAGCAGGGCCAGCCGAGCGCGCGGCAAATGCTGGGCAATGGCGCGCGCGTGTGCCGGTGGCGTGTTGCCGTCGAGTTCTGCTGCGATCACCAGCGACGGGATGTCGAGCTGGCGCAACCGCGGCAGCACACTGTCGCGGTCGGCCACCATTTCGACCACATGGCGCACGACGCTGCCGTCCAT
The DNA here is from genome assembly GCF_023721835.1 of Caldimonas mangrovi. Lineage (GTDB taxonomy): Bacteria > Pseudomonadota > Gammaproteobacteria > Burkholderiales > Burkholderiaceae_C > Caldimonas > Caldimonas mangrovi. The sequence continues at coordinate 214,981 of NZ_JAMKFE010000009.1, forward strand.
GCGGCCGAGCGCTTGCCGCCAGGCTGCGACTGCGCGAGGCTGCCGGCGACGGAAGGGGCCGCAGAACATCGCCTTGGCTGCTTCGCCGGTCAGCCACGGGACCGGGCCGAGCAGGCCGGCAGCGCTGGCCAGTGCATGGAATTTGATGCGGCGCCAGGTGTCCTCGCGGCCGCCGCTGGTGTTCATCAACACCATCGCCCGCACGCGCTGTGGGTAGGCCAGCGCGAAGCGCATGCCCACCATGCCGCCGAGACTGAAGCCGACCAGCGTGACCCGGTCCAGCTCCAGCACGTTGCACACGGCCCGCACGTCTTCGACCAGCCGAGCCATCGACCACGGCGTGTGCGGCCGCGTGCTGTAGCCGTGGCCGCGCCAATCGATGCGAATCACGCGGGCATGGCGGCTCAGTTCGCGCGCCTGGAACTCGAACAGCCGCGTGTCGCACAGCATGCCAGGCAACATCAGCAGCGGTTCGCCCGCGCCGATGTCGTCGACATGCAGCGTGACGCCGGGGACTTCGACATGGTGGAGGGTCATGGACTCGTGGAGGGGGTGGAGATGCCGGTTGCCCATTCTGGCGACGCCTGCGCAAGGGTCAATCCGTTCCCCCTCGTTTGAAGCCCGCTGTCCCCTCTTTCCGGGACGGTGCCGGGCCTCGCGATAATCGACCGATCGCAGACAGGAGACTTTGCCCATGACTGAGCGAAACACGCCGCGCATCGCCGGCCACGCACTGGTCGAGGCCCTCATCGAGCAGGGCGTCGACACTGCCTTCGGCGTGCCGGGCGAGAGCTTTCTCGGCGTGCTCGACGGCTTCTATGAACACCGTGACCGCATCCGCTTCATCGCCTGCCGGCAAGAGGGCGGCGCGTCCTTCATGGCCGAGGCGCAGGGCAAGCTGAGCGGGCGGCCGGGCATCTGCTTCGTGACCCGCGGCCCTGGAGCCACCAACGCCAGCATCGGGCTTCACACGGCCTGGCAGGACTCGACGCCGATGATCCTGTTCATCGGCCAGGTGGGCGCTGACGTGCGCGACCGCGAGGCCTTCCAGGAGGTCGACTACCGCGCGATGTTCGGACCGAGCACCGGTGCCTTCGCGAAGTGGGTGGCCGAAATTGACAGCGCCGACCGCCTGCCGGAGTACATCGCCCGTGCGTTTCACGTTGCCATGCAGGGCCGGCCCGGGCCGGTGGTGCTGGCGCTGCCTGAAGACATGCTCGTGACGCCGACCCAGGCGCCGGTGCTGCCGCGTATCGAGCCGGCGCTGGCGTGGCCGGCTCCGGGCGCGTTGCGCGACGTGCGCACGATGCTGGTAAAGGCCGAACGTCCGCTGGTGATCGTTGGCGGCAGCGGCTGGGACGCCGAGGCTTGCAAGGCACTGCAACGCTTCGCCGAGAACTGGCAACTGCCGGTCGGCTGCGCCTTCCGCTTCCAGGACCTCTTCGACAACCGCCACCCGCTCTACGCTGGTGACGTCGGCATCGGCATCAACCCGCGGCTGGCCAAGCGCATCAAGGACGCCGACCTGATCCTCGCGGTGGGGCCGCGCCTGGGCGAGATGACGACCGGCGGCTACACGCTGATCGAGGCGCCTCGCCCGAGACAGAAGCTGATTCACATCCATGCCGGTGCCGAGGAACTGGGGCGGGTCTACGCCGCCGACCTGTTGCTGCAGTCGTCGATGGCTTGTGCCGCAAAGGCGCTCGAAACTCTGGCAGCGCCACCTGCGGTGCCGTGGGGCGAGTGGACGCAGGCTGCGCATGCCGACTACGAAGCCAATCTGGAGCCGACCGCGGCCCCGGGCCCGCTCGACATGGCCGAGGTCGTCAAGACGATGCAGCGGCTGCTGGTCGAAGTTGGCAAGGAGGACGCCGTCTTCACCAACGGTGCCGGCAACTACTCGGGCTGGCTGCACCGCTACTACCAGTACCCGGCGTTGCACATCGGCGGCCGCACCCAGCTGGCGCCGACGGCTGGCGCGATGGGTTATGGGGTACCGGCTGCCGTGGCCGCCAGCCTGCTGCAACCCGGCCGCGTCGCCATCAACATCGCCGGCGATGGCGACTTCCTGATGACCGGCCAGGAACTGGCCACCGCCACTGGCTACGGTGGGCGGCCGATCGTGATCGTGGTCGACAACGGCACCTACGGCACGATCCGCATGCACCAGGAGCGAGAGTTCCCCGGGCGGGTGTCGGGCAGCGATCTGTTCAACCCGGATTTCACGCTGTTCGCGCAGTCGTTCGGCTGGGATGCCACCCTGGTGGCACAGACGCAGGAGTTCGAAGCGGCGTTCCGCAAGGCCTTGCGCAGCGAGCGACCGACCTTGCTGCACCTGAAGCTCGACGCCGAGGTCAGCACGAGCCGCTCGACGCTGAGCGCCATTCGGGCCTCCGCGCTGCGCAGAGGCTGAGCGCGCGGCGGGGCTGCAACCTCACGTCACGCACTTCCACGCTTGCTTACATCCGCCGGGCTCGGCAGCGCACGCTGCACCCGGGACAATCGCTGATTCGCCGCCTCGCGCAGAGGCTTCCAACCCGGGCGAACGAGGAGACGGATGGACGCGAGCGTCGTGCTGCAATGGGTGTCGGGCGGGCTGTTCACCGCGGCCGGCGTGTTGCTGCTCGCCGCGCGCCTGCCGGCCGCCATTGACGCCTGGCGCGCGACTCGCTGGCGCAAGATGCCGGCGGTGCTGCAGGCGATGGTGCTGCAGCGCATCGGCAACAGCGAGCGCTATCGGGTGCTCGTCAGCTACCGCTACCGCGACGGTGACCACGGCTACATCGGCGAGCGCATCCATCATTGCTACGACGCGTCCGGCAAACGGGTGCTGCACAAGGGTGTGCTGAATCGCCTGCAGGCCGGTTCGGTGATCGCCGTGCACGTCGACCCCGAACAGCCGCATCAGTCGACCATCCTCGCCGGCGTCAACCGGCACTGCCTGCTGCACGCACTGGCCGGGCTGCCGCCGGTGCTGATCGGCCTGCTGGTGAGCGGCCATGCGTTGGCGCAGACGACGTCCGTCGAATTGCCGAACTGGAGCCTGGCGCTGGCCGGCGCGGTGTTGATGGCGAGCGTTCTCGTCGGTGCCTTCAGTCTGCGCGCGCACGATCGCCTCGTGGCCGACGTGGCGCGCGTGCTGTAGAGCCGGGCGGCGGCGCGCCTACACTCGCGCCGATGCAGTTCTCCTCCGTGCCCGTACACATCGTCGGCGCCGGCCCCGCAGGGCTGATGGCGGCCGAAACCATCGCGAACGCCGGCTGGCCGGTGCATGTGCATGACGCGATGCCTTCCGCCGGCCGCAAGTTCCTGCTCGCCGGCAAGGGGGGCCTCAACCTGACGCATTCCGAACCGCTGGAGCCCTTCCTGTCACGCTACGGCGCGCGCCAGCCTCAGATCGAGCGCTGGCTGGCGGGGTTCGGCCCGCAGGCGCTGCAGGAGTGGACGCACGGGTTGGGTATCGACACCTTCGTCGGCACCTCGGGGCGAGTGTTTCCCACGGACATGAAGGCCGCCCCGATGCTGCGCGCCTGGATGCACCGCCTGCGCGGGACAGGGGTGCAGTTTCACATGCGGCATCGCTGGGTCGGCTGGAACGCTGACGGCGCATTGCGCTTCGAGACGCCGCACGGAGCGGTCGACACCGATGCCGCGGCCACGGTGCTGGCACTCGGCGGTGCCAGTTGGCCGCGGCTGGGCTCCGACGGTGGGTGGGTCGGGGTGCTGCAGCCGCACGGCGTGCCGGTCGCGCCGTTGCGGCCGGCCAACTGCGGGTTCGACGTTGCGCGCCCGCAGGCCGACGGCAGTTCGCTGCCGGGCTGGAGCGAACACTTCCGCGAGCGTTTCGCCGGGCATCCGCTGAAGACGGTGGCCTTGTCCTGCCCATCGGCCGACGGGCACATCGAGCGGCGCCAGGGCGAATTTGTCGTGACCGGCACGGGCGTCGAAGGCAGCCTCATCTATGCTTTTTCAGCGCCATTGCGCGACGCGATCGAGGCCCGGGGCAGCGCAGTGGTGCACATCGACCTGCTGCCGGCGAAGAGCCACGAGCAGGTGCTGCGCGAGGTTGCGCATCCGCGCGGCTCGCGTTCGATGGCCAGCCATCTGCAAAGTCGCCTGGGCCTCGCCGGCGTGAAGGCGAGCCTGCTGCGCGAACTGCTGACGCGTGAGGCTCATGCCGATCCCGCCCGGCTGGCCGCGGGCATCAAGGCCTTGCCGTTGAGGCTGGCCGCCGCCCGACCGGTCGCCGAAGCGATCAGCACCGCGGGAGGCGTGTCTTTCGATGCGGTGGACGAGCAACTGATGCTGCGCGTGCTGCCCGGCGTGTTCTGTGCCGGTGAAATGCTGGATTGGGAGGCCCCGACCGGAGGCTACCTGCTGACGGGTTGCTTCGCCAGCGGCAAACGGGCGGGGCAGGGCGTGGTCGAGTGGTTGCGTCAGCACGGCCGATGACGCCGAACGGGGTCATCTGCTGAGAGCCGCCGCACAAACTGGGCGATACGTGGGATGAAGGGCCGCACGACTTGCGAGTCGAGCTTCGAGCGGCTCGTGCAGGCCGGGCCGGTGCGGCTGCTGCGGCACCTGCGCACACCGAGCGCCGCCGAGTGCCTGGTACGGAATCTGCCTCGACAGCAGAAAGGCGCTGCCGGACGCACCCGCGGACATTGGCGTTGCGTCGAGGAGCCGACAAATCTTGTTGCACCAGCCCGATCGACTTTCCGCGCGGCCGTGGCCGCTGTTGCCAGCGTTTGCGTTGGCGCTGGCCGTGACCCTGCTGGCCTGCAGCGAGCGCCGGTCGCAGCCGCACGCCACGGCGCCGGACGCCGCCACAGAGACAACGCGCAAGGACGACGGCCCGTCGTTCGTGTCGGCGCTGCGGCAGCGCGTGGCCGACCCGTCCTCGCCGCAAGCCGTGCGCCGGCTCTATGCCGAACGGTCGCCTTTGTGGCTGGACGTGCGCAGCCGTCCAGGGCCCCAGGCCGAGGCGGCGCTCGCGTTGCTGCGGGCAGCACACACCGAAGGCCTGGACCCGGCCGTGTACCGCGCCGATGCCCTGGCGCTGCAAGCACGCCAGATCGCCACCGAACGACCCGACGATGCAGTGTTGGCGGATTTCGAGTTCGAGCTGAGCCAGGCAGTGCTGCGCTATCTGCGTCACCTGCACGCAGGACGGGTACAGCCGAAAGCGGTGGGGTTTCGTGTGCCGGCGCGCGACGAAGCGACCGATATCGCAGACGTGCTGCGCGTTGCGCTGCGGCAGGGTCGCCTGGCCGATGCGGTCGAGGCGCTGCAACCCAAGCTGGCGCAGTATCCGCTGCTGCGGGGAGAGCTGGCGCGCTATCGATCGCTTGCCGCGCAACCCGCACTGCAGGAGCCGCTGCCGGGGACGGACAGCGTGCGACCGGGCGACTCCTACCCGGCGCTCGCGGCTTTGCACGCACGGCTCGTCGCGTATGGCGACCTGCCGCCTTCGGCGGCCGTGCCGGCCGAACGCTACGACGGGGAGATCGTCGAAGGCGTGAAGCGTTTCCAGGCGCGCCACGGCCTGGAGGCCGATGGCGTCCTCGGCAGGTCGACGCAGTCGGCACTGAACGTGCCGCCGCAGCAGCGTGTGCGGCAGATCGAGCTGGCGATGGAGCGATTGCGCTGGTTGCCGGAGCTGGGACGGCAGCCGTTCATCGGCATCAACATCCCGATGTACCGGCTGTGGGCCTCGGACGCGGCCTCGTCAGGGCCGGTTGCCGCTGCCACGATGAATGTGGTCGTCGGCAAAGCGCTCGATACGCAGACGCCGGTGATGATGGAGGAGATGCGCTACCTGATCTTCCGGCCGTACTGGAACGTGCCGCGCTCCATCGTGCTGGGCGAGATCCTGCCCAAGCTGCAGCAGGACCCGGCCTACCTCGACAAGCAGCAGATGGAGATCGTCGACGGCCCGGGTGACGATGCGAAGCCGGTGGCGACCACACCGAAGAGCCTCGAGGCACTCACCGAAGGCAAGCTGCGGTTGAGGCAACGGCCCGGGACCCACAATTCGCTGGGTCTGGTGAAGTTCATCTTTCCGAACGACGAGGCGGTCTATCTGCACGGCACGACGGCACAGGGGCTGTTCGATCGCATACGCCGCGACTTCAGTCACGGCTGCGTGCGAGTCGAGGACCCGGTCGCGCTGGCGCAATGGGTGCTGAAGGACCAGCCCGAATGGACGCGCGAGAAGGTCGTCGGGGCGATGCAGGGGCAGGCGAATTCGGTGCGGGTCGACCTGAAGCGACCGGTACAGGTGCTGCTGTTCTATGTCACCGCGGTCGTGATGCCGGAGGACGGGCGCATGCACTTCGCCGCGGACATCTACAAGCACGACGCCAGGCTCGAGCGGGCGCTGGCCCAGCGGGCGCCCGGCTGAGCCGGCGGCCGCCGGCTACCACTGCCGCACGCGGCCCGTGTCGACGTGCACGAAGTTCGAGCCGGGGTAATAACCGACCCCGCCGGCCTTCATGGCGAGTGCGGCCTTGCGCAACTGAGCGAGCGGTACGTCGGCCACCCGGATGTCGACCGCCTGGCCGACCATGTGCAGGCTCTTGGTCGCGACGCCGCTGCTGCGCCGGTGCAGCATCTGGTTGGTCTGCGGCGAGCGATAGCCCGAGATGATCTCGAAGGGGCGTGAGCTGCCGGTCAAGCCGTGCAGGCGATGCAGCAGGTCGAGCAGGCCGCGGTCGATCTCGGCGACCGCGCCCGTGCGGAAATCACGCAAAACGTGATTGATTTCGGACAGGGCGTCGAGCACGTAGCGGCCGCCGCTGAAGTACTCGATGTTGCGCAGGTGCTCGCCTGTATGCAGGTGGCTGAAGCTGAGCGCGCGGGGCTCGGACACGGAAGCCGTTGCCCAGGCGGGTGCCGCCAGTGCGGGCGTGGAGGCAAGGGCGGCAACGAAGCGGCGGCGGGACAGCAGGCTCACAGGCAGTCGGGGAGAAAAAATGGGTGGCAAGAAGGGCGAAGGCGCAGTTATAGAAGCGCGGCTCCTGCAGTGTCAATGTGTAGATATTTCACGTATGAAACATGTGGCCTCGCTGCCTGCCGAGGGTGTGCCCTGTTCGTGAGCTTTGTCGCGCAGATCGAGGTTTCCCGGGCTGGCGCTCTCGCGAGACAATCGCGTGTTCAGGCCGAGGACGTTTATCGCTGCAGTTTCCGATGGACCCAGACCGAAGCGCCCGCATCCGGCTGGCGCAACTCCACCTCTACGTCGACAACCACATCAACGACCAGTTCCTCGCGCCGGCGTTGACGGTGGTGGCTGCCGCCTTGCTGACCCGTTGGCTGCCGGTGGAGCGGGTGACGATCTGGGCAGTGGTCGAGCTGGCCATCATCGCGATCTACATCACCTGTTACCGGCGCTTCCGCGCAGCGAAGGTGCAGGTGGCCGACGAACGTGTCTGGAGGCGCCGCATTGCCTGGGCGCATGGCGCGCACATGCTCAGCTGGTCATCGATCATCGTCTGGGGCTGGGTGCCGGGCGACGCCGGCAACCTGATGTTCACGATGATGATCCATCTCGGCCTGGTCTCGCTGACGGCCGCGATGAGCAACCCCCACCGGCGGTTGTTGATGTCGGACATGAGCATACCGATCGTCGCGCTGCTGGCGCCGCCGCTGCTCAGCGCGGGCGGCTTCAATGCGGGACTGGCACTGCTCGGGGTGTTCTACTGCATGCTGATGCTGTGCGTCGCATTCAAGATCCACGGCACGACCGCCGAAGCGATCGAACTCAGGTTGCGCAACGAAGAGCTGATCTCGAAGCTCGAGCACCAGGCCCGGCTGGACGGATTGACCGGCGTGGCGAATCGCAGCCACCTGCTCGCGACCGGCAACGCCGAGATCCGGCGCGCTTCGCGCTTTGGCCATGCGATGGCCCTGCTGATGCTGGACATCGACCACTTCAAGGAGATCAACGACACGCACGGCCATCTGGTAGGCGACCGGGTGCTCAAGGCGGTGTCGGACGCCTGCGCGCTGGCGGTGCGTCACTGCGACTGCCTGGGCCGGCTCGGCGGTGAGGAGTTCGCGGTCATCCTGCCCGAGACCGACCTGCCGTCAGCACTGGCCGCGGCCGAGCGTCTGCGCGAGACCGTGGCCGCGTTGCAACTCCATCACCGCGAGTTCCCGCTCAAGACCACCGTCAGCATCGGCGTGGCGATGTTGCAGGCCCCGGGCGAGCCGTTGGCGCAACTGTTGCACCGCGCCGATGTCGCGATGTATCGCGCCAAGAACAGTGGGCGCAACCGCGTCGAGGCAGAGGTGACCGCCCCGATGTCCGACGCCGGTCCCGAGGCGGTCACGGCCTAGCAGGCTGTTGAATTTCCCCCGCACAAATGCTGTGTTGCAGGGGCACGGAAGTTGATACGGTAGAGCGCCGATCAACAGGGGAGCGAAGACGATGCGCGGAAGCGACGGGATGCAAGAGGCGCTGTTCACGGTGGCCAAGCTCGAAGACTTCGTGCCGGCAGACCATCCGCTGCGTCCGATCCGCCTGCTGGTCAACGCAGCCCTGGTGCGCCTGAACGGCCTGTTCAACACGATATACGCCGATAACGGCCGTGCCTCGATCGCTCCTGAGAAGCTGCTGCGGGCGATGCTGATCCAGGTGTTCTTCTCGGTGCGCAGCGAGCGGCAGTTGATGGAACAGGTGCGCTACAACCTGCTGTACCGATGGTTCATCGGCTTGGCGATCGACGACGAGGTGTGGGACCACTCCACGTTCTCCAAGAACCGCGACCGGCTGTTGGAGCATGCGGTGGTGGAGAACTTCTTCACCGAGGTCATGACAGTGGCCGACCGACAGGGCCTGCTGTCGCGCGAGCACTTCTCGGTGGATGGCACTCTAATCCAGGCCTGGGCCAGTCACAAGAGCTTTGCGCGCAAGGACGGTGGCAGCGACGATGCCAACGGAGGTGGGAGCGGTCGCAACGCGCAGGCCAACTGGAAGGGCAAGCCGCGCGGCAACGACACGCACGCCAGCACGACCGACCCGGATTCGCGGCTGTTCAGGAAGAGCCACAACACGGCCGCCACGCTTTGCTACCAAGGCCACGTGCTGATGGAGAACCGCTCGGGGCTGGTGGTCAGCGCCGTGGTCACGCACGCGGACGGCAAAGGGGAGCGGGCGGCTGCATTGGCGATGCTCGACAGGCTGCCGGGCCGGCACCTGAAGACGCTCGGCGCAGACAAGGCCTACGATCTGCGCGACTTCGTACAGGCGTGCCGCCAGCGTCGCGTCACCCCGCACGTGGCGAGCAACGTCACTCACATCGGTGGCAGCGCGATCGACGGGCGCACGATGCGGCACAGCGGTTATGCCGCAAGCCAGGTGGTCCGAAAACGCATCGAGGAGCACTTCGGCTGGGGCAAGACCATCGGACGCATTCGTCAGACGGTGTACCGAGGAATCAAACGGGTCGACCAGCACTTCAAACTGACGATGACAGCGAGCAACATCGTGCGCATGGCTCGAATACTGACCTTGCCGCCGCAAGGAGTGGCGCAATGAGCGCCGCAAAGGGGCTGCGGAGTACCGTCCCGCTGCCAGAACACAAACCGAACGCATCTCGGCACCGATCGATGACTCGAAATTGCTTCGCGTTCGATGCCCTTGTCGGGTTCGGTGATGGTTTTTCAACAGCCTGCTAAGGCCTGTTCACACGACGGAGGGCTGATGCGTTGTTGTCCAAAAGGCCGTGAGCAAGGCGCAAAACGAAGCCGGGTGGGGCGTTGGGAAGCGTCCGTGCGCGATAGCTGTACAGCGCAGCAACGCCATTTGCCGCGCTACGCCTGGTTCGCTGCGCAGACCGGACGGCTGCGCGCGGCACCCGGCGAGGCTTTGCAACGCCGCGCACGGCCTTTTGGACAACAACCCGCAGGGAGCGGGCCTGCCAGGGCGCAGCGCGTCGTAGGGCGCCTCGCCCAGACGCCCAGTCTGGGCGGCCTTGCCCGCCTCGCTCTGCGCCCTGGCAGGCTCGCCCGCACAGCCCTTCGTCGTGTGAACAGGCCCTAGGTGTGAAGAGTCAAGAGGTTCTTTCGTGATTTTTTGATCCGGGACATAGGCGGCAGGCAGCCGATGCCATGGTGCGGACGGTGCCAGTTGTAAAAGTGATTCCAGACGGGCAAGGCGATGC